>NZ_JACCBN010000001.1:4933190-6166488 GCF_013409505.1 Actinomycetospora corticicola
AGCCGCGGATGTCGACGCCGTGGTGCGGGGTCTCGGTCGGCAGCGCCCAGAACCAGCCCCCGCGCCGGTGGCGCAGCAGGCCCTCGGCCACGAGGTCGGCCAGCACCTCCCCGCTGCCCGGGAACACCTCGGAGACGTCCGCCGCGGTCAACGGCATCTCCGAGGCCGCGCAGGCCAGGTGCGGCGCCAGCACGTAGGGGTTCGTGGGGTCGAGCACGCACCGCTCGAGCGGGGCGCCCAGCAGCGCCGCCGGGTGGTGGACGAGGAAGGTGTCCAGCGGATCGTCCCGGGCCACGAGCAGCACCAGCGCGTCGTCGCCCGACCGGCCCGCCCGCCCCGCCTGCTGCCAGAACGACGCCCGCGTGCCCGGGAACCCGGCGACCACGACGGCGTCGAGCCCGGCGATGTCGATGCCGAGCTCGAGGGCGTTGGTGGTGGCCACGCCGCGGAGCTCGCCGGAGAGCAGGGACTCCTCGAGCGCCCGCCGCTCCTCGGGCAGGAAGCCCGCCCGGTACGCGGCGACCCGGCCCGCGAGGTCGGGGTCGACCTCCGCGAGCACCCGCCGGGCCCCGAGCGCCGTCAGTTCCGCGCCACGACGGGAGCGCACGAACGCCAGCGACCGGGCGCCCTCCACCACGAGGTCGGCGAGGATCCGGGAGGTCTCCGCGCCCGCGGACCGGCGCACGGGCGCCCCGTTCTCGCCGGTGATCTCCGGGAGCAGCGGCGGCTCCCACAGGCCGACCGCCCGGGCGCCGCGCGGCGACGCGTCGTCGGTGACCCCCACGACGTCGAGCCCGGTCAGCGCCGACGCCGACGTCGCCGGGTCCGACATGGTGGCGGACGCGAGCACGAAGACCGGCTTCGCGCCGTAGCGGGCGCAGACCCGGCGCAGCCGCCGCAGCAGCAGCGCGACGTGGGAGCCGAACACGCCGCGGTAGGCGTGCGCCTCGTCGATCACCACGTACCGCAGACGGCGCAGGAACGTGGTCCAGCGCCCGTGCCGGGGCAGGACCCCGCGGTGCAGCATGTCGGGGTTCGTGAAGATCCACCGTGCGGTGCGGCGGATCGCGTCCCGCTCGGCGTACGGGGTGTCGCCGTCGTAGGACGAGGCCCGCAGGCCGTCGGGGCCACCCGGGTCGAGCGCCCGCGCCGCGCGCAGCTGGTCGGCGCCCAGCGCCTTGGTGGGGGACAGGTACAGCGCGGTCGCGCGGGGGTCCGCCGTGAGCCCCGCGACCACCGGCAGCTGGTAGGCCAGCGACTTGCCGGACGCCGTGCCGGTGGAGACCACCACGTGCCGGCCCGCCCACGCGTGCTCCGCGGCCTCGGCCTGGTGCCCCCACGGGCCCAGGATGCCGCGCGCGACGAGCCGGGCACGGACGTCGTCGGGAACCCACCCCGGCCACGGCGCGCGCCGCCCCTCCCGCGCCGGGACCACCTCGGCGTGGGTCAGCGGAGCCTCGCCCTGCGGCGTGCCGGCCAGGACCCGACGGAGCAGGGCCGTGCCCCGCCCGTCGTCGTCGGGAACGCCCTCCGCTCGCTCCAGGGCCCCCACACCACTCACGCTCCCGAGACAATCACAGGTCCCCGACAGTCACCGGCTCCCGGGAAAGAAGCGCACGTCACAGCTTGATCGGGAACCGCGCCGCCGCGGGTGTCGGAGCACACCCATACACTTCGCCCCCTGTTCGTCCCGTGCGTCTCCACGCGTGGTGGCGGTCACTGTGCGCCGAGGACGCCGCCAGGCCTCCCGTCGTCGATCCGTTCCGTTCCAACCGGGAGGCTGGATGCAAGCGTCCGTCCTCGCTCAGGGAGTCGAGTTCTCCTCGAGCGAATACACGGTGGTCATCGGGGTGGCGGTCATCGCCGTCATCGCGCTGGTCGTCGGCTTCGTTCTCCGTAGTCAGGTGCTCGCCGCCGACGAGGGCACGCAGAACATGCGTGACATCGGTCGTGCGGTGCAGGAGGGCGCCCAGGCGTTCCTCAACCGCCAGTTCAAGACGCTGGCGCCCTTCATCGTCGTGGTCTTCCTCGTCCTGTTCGCCCTCCCGGCGACCAGCCTGGGCGAGCGCATCGGCCGCTCCATCGCCTTCGTCTTCGGCGCCCTGTTCTCCATGGCCATCGGCTACCTGGGGATGAACCTGGCGACCAAGGCCAACATCCGCGTCGCCGCCGCCTCGACCACCCAGGGCGGCCGCGACAAGGGCGCGCGGATCGCGTTCCGCACCGGCGGCTTCGTCGGCATGTTCACCGTCGGCCTCGGCCTGCTGGGCGCGTCGGTCGTCGTCCTGATCTTCGTGGCCGAGGCGCCGCGCGTGCTCGAGGGCTTCGGCCTCGGCGCCGCCCTGCTCGCCATGTTCATGCGCGTCGGCGGCGGCATCTTCACCAAGGCCGCCGACGTCGGCGCCGACCTCGTCGGCAAGGTCGAGCAGAACATCCCCGAGGACGACCCCCGCAACGCGGCGACCATCGCCGACAACGTGGGCGACAACGTCGGTGACTGCGCCGGCATGGCGGCGGACCTCTTCGAGTCCTATGCCGTCACCCTGGTCGCGGCCCTGATCCTCGGCTCGGTGGCCTTCGGCTCGCTGGGCCTGACCTACCCGCTGATCGTCCCGGCGATCGGTGTCCTCACCGCGATCATCGGCGTGTTCATCACGCGGACCCGCGACGGGGAGAACGCCCTCAAGGCGATCAACCGCAGCTTCTACATCTCGGCGGCCATCTCCATCGTGCTGTGCACGGTGGCGGCGTTCGTCTACCTGCCGTCGAGCTTCGCCGACCTGCCCGGGGTCAACGTCGAGCGCATCGGCGACCTGGCCGCGGCCGGCAACCCGGCGGTCATCGCGGCCGCGGCCGTGATCATCGGCATCGTGCTGGCGATCATCATCCTGGCGCTGACCGGCTACTACACCGGCACCGAGACCCAGCCGGTCAAGGACGTCGGGACGAGCTCGCTCACCGGTGCGGCGACGGTCATCCTCGCCGGCATCTCGGTCGGCTTCGAGTCGGCCGTCTACACCGCGATCGTCATCGGCGCCGCGGTCTACGGCGCGTTCCTGCTGTCCGGCTCGGTCTTCGTCGCGCTGTTCGCGGTGGCGCTGGCCGGTACCGGCCTGCTCACCACGGTCGGCGTCATCGTCGCCATGGACACCTTCGGTCCGGTCTCCGACAACGCCCAGGGCATCGCCGAGATGTCCGGGGACGTCGAGGGTGCCGGCGCCGACATCCTCACCGAGCTCGACGCGGTGGGGAACACGACCAAGGCCATCACCAAGGGCATCGCGATCGCGACCGCCGTCCTCGCCGCCACGGCGCTGTTCGGCTCGTACAACGACGCGATCCAGTCGGCCCTGACCGAGGTCAACGTCCGGGCGGAGGACGCCGGCACGGCGTTCACCAACGCGGTCACGGCGCCGAACCTGCTGGTCGGCGTCATCCTCGGTGCGGCCGTGGTGTTCATGTTCTCGGGTCTCGCGGTCAACGCGGTGTCCCGCGCCGCGGGCGCCGTGGTCTACGAGGTCCGTCGCCAGTTCTCCACCCGTCCCGGCATCATGGACGGCTCGGAGCGCCCGGAGTACGGCCGCGTGGTCGACATCTGCACCCGTGACTCGCTGCGCGAGCTGGCCACTCCCGGCCTGCTCGCGATCCTCGCCCCGATCGCCGTCGGCTTCGGCCTCGGCGTCGGTCCGCTCGCGGGTTACCTCGGCGGCGCGATCGCCGCGGGCACGCTCATGGCGGTCTTCCTCGCGAACTCGGGCGGCGCCTGGGACAACGCGAAGAAGCTGGTCGAGGACGGCAACCACGGTGGCAAGGGATCGGACGCCCACGAGGCCACGATCATCGGTGACACCGTCGGCGACCCGTTCAAGGACACCGCCGGCCCGTCGATCAACCCGCTGCTCAAGGTCATGAACCTGGTCGCGGTGCTGATCGCGCCCGCCGTCGTCACGCTCTCGATCGGTCCCGACGCCAACCCGGCGGTCCGGATCCTGATCGCCGTCGTGGCGCTCGTCGGCATCGCGGTGGCGATCTTCATCTCGAAGCGCCGCTCGACGTCGATCGCGGACACCAACACCGACGCCCCGGCGTCCGTGTCGGCCTAGCCCCACCCCACGAAGGGCGTCGTCCGCACCGGACGGCGCCCTTCGTGCTGTCCGGGCCCGTGGCGGCCGCGAGGGTGACGTGAGGCAGCACCGAGGGCCCGGGAACGTGCCTGATGTGCATCTCGCGGGCCGGACGGCTGCCGCCGGTCCGCGAGGGTGACGTGAGGCAGCCCCGAGGACCCGGGAACCTGCGTGGCGTGAACCCCGCGGCGCCGGCACGAAGCACGCGACACGGCGCGTGATCGACCACGGTTCGAACGCATGTTCTAGAGTGCGCGCGCGTGGGGCAGATGTCGTTCTACTCGGCGGACGCCCTGCCGCGCGCGATCACCGACCTCGAGGGGGTGCTCTGCGCCGGCGGGGGCATGTCCCTGTTCGGCCGCGGGACGGCCGCGCGCCTCACGATCGTCCTCGGTGCTCCTCCGGTCCCCGAGGAGCCGCCCGAGGACGACGAGGGCCTTCCCGACGACGGGTCGGTGCCGGTCGAGGAGACGGCCCCGACCCCACCGCCGGAGCCGCCCGCCCCACCCCGTCCTGCGCCGCCGCAACGGGTCTGGGACGAGGGCGTCGACGACATCCCCGACGACGACCTCCCGGTGCGCCACGACGGGCCCCCGCCCGGCGCCACGGAGGAGCCGCCGCCGGCGCCCGAGCCGGACCCGCCCGTCGTCGGGATCGCGGACCCGATGACGGAGTGGCGCGCGCACGCCCTGTGCTGTGCCTTCCGGGGGCGCGGGGTGCCCGCCGAGGTGGAGCGCCTGGCGGACGGACGTCCGGTGGTGCGCAGCGCGTTCCGGGCCGATCTGCTGCCGCTCGCCCAGCACTGGCACACCGACCCGAAGCACGTGCCGGATCCCCTCCAGCTGGACGGGCCGCGGCTGCGGCTCTGGGTCCTGGCCGCCGGACGCTGGACGGGCCGTGCCTACACTCTCGGTCTCGACCCGCTCGCACCGACGACCCACGAGCCCCTGCTCACGGCCTGTCAACGGGCGGGCCTCGGCGCCACCCTCGCCGGGGACCCCGACGGACCCGTCGTCAAGATCGTCGGGCGGGCACGGCAGCGCAGGCTCGCCGAGCTGGTCGGGGACCGGCCACGGCACCTCCACGACGGGGTGTGGCCGGACTGACGGTCCCGATTCAGGCCCGTGACCAGCAGTGATCGATGGGTGAGGCGGGAACGACCGCGCCGCGGACGACGTTCTCGATGGCACGGGGGTCGCCGTGAGGCACACTGGCGACCAGTGGGGGACCCGACAGTGGTCCACCGCGAGGCGACGAGACGGGGCATGACTGGATGGCAGCGCGAGAGGCAGCGGCTGGGAAGTCGGCATCGGGATCGGCACGGAGCGCGACCGCGACGGCGGACCCCGCGACGGCCGAGGAGTCGACCGCCCCGGCCCCGCGCGCCCGCGCGTCGAGCCCGCGCAAGAGCGCGGCCAAGGGCGGCGGACGCAAGAACGGCGGCGGGACGGCGACCCCGGCCGGTGACGGCAACCGCCGGCTGGTGATCGTCGAGTCGCCCGCCAAGGCCCGCAAGATCGCGGACTACCTCGGCTCGAGCTACATCGTCGAGTCCAGCCGCGGCCACATCCGCGACCTGCCGCGCGGTGCCGCCGACGTCCCCGCCAAGTACAAGGGCGAGAGCTGGGCGCGCCTCGGGGTCGACGTCGACAACTCCTTCGAGCCGCTCTACGTCGTGACGCCGGACAAGAAGTCCACGGTCTCCGAGCTCAAGGACGCCCTCAAGGAGGTCGACGAGCTCTACCTCGCGACGGACGGTGACCGCGAGGGCGAGGCCATCGCGTGGCACCTGCTCGAGACGCTCAAGCCGAAGGTCCCGGTGCGCCGGATGGTCTTCCACGAGATCACCGAGTCGGCCATCCGCGCCGCCGCCGCGAACCCGCGCGAGCTCGACCACGACCTGGTCGACGCGCAGGAGACCCGCCGCATCCTCGACCGCCTCTACGGCTACGAGGTCAGCCCCGTGCTGTGGAAGAAGGTCATGCCGAAGCTCTCGGCGGGCCGCGTCCAGTCGGTGGCGACCCGCGTGATCGTCGAGCGCGAGCGCGAGCGGATGGCGTTCGTGTCCGCCGGCTACTGGGGCATCGACGCGGTGCTCAACACGAACAAGGCCGAGGGCACCGGCAACACCTCGACGTTCAAGGCCTCGCTGAGCAAGGTCGACGACCGCCGTGTGGCCACCGGACGCGACTTCGACGCCCGCGGACAGCTGCGCTCCGACGAGGTGTACCGGCTCGACGAGGCCACCGCGCGGCGCCTGACGGAGGCCTTGGGCTCGAGCACCTACACGGTCGCCTCGGTCGAGGACAAGCCGTACACCCGCAAGCCCTACCCGCCGTTCATGACCTCCACGCTCCAGCAGGAGGGCGGCCGCAAGCTGCGGTTCTCGTCCGAGCGGACGATGCGCACCGCGCAGCGGCTGTACGAGAACGGCTACATCACCTACATGCGTACGGACTCCACGACGCTCTCGGAGACCGCCATCAACGCCGCGCGCAGCCAGGCGCGCGACCTCTACGGCGCCGAGAACGTCGCGGAGCAGCCGCGGCAGTACACGCGCAAGGTGAAGAACGCCCAGGAGGCCCACGAGGCCATCCGGCCCGCCGGGGACTCCTTCCGGACGCCGGGTCAGGTCGCGAACGAGCTCGGCGGCGACGAGTTCCGGCTCTACGAGCTGATCTGGCAGCGGACCATCGCGAGCCAGATGCGCGACGCGCGCGGCACGACGATGACGGTGCGGATCGAGGCGACCGCCGCGACCGGCGAGGCGTGCACGTTCTCCGCGTCCGGCCGCACGATCACCTTCCCCGGCTTCCTGCGGGCCTACGTCGAGACGGTCGACGACCTCGAGGGCGGCCAGGCCGACGACGCCGAGTCCCGCCTCCCGCGCCTGGCCGAGCAGCAGGCCCTGACGGCCGACCAGCTCGACCCGTCCGGGCACGCGACCAGCCCGCCCGCCCGCTACACCGAGGCGAGCCTGGTCAAGACCCTGGAGGAGCGCGGCATCGGCCGCCCGTCGACGTACGCGTCGATCATCAACACCATCCAGGAGCGCGGGTACGTCTGGAAGAAGGGCAGCGCGCTCGTCCCCAGCTGGATCGCGTTCGCCGTCATCGGGCTGATGGAGAAGCACTTCGGGCGGCTCGTCGACTACGACTTCACCGCCACCCTCGAGGACGAGCTCGACGCGATCGCCTCGGGCAACGCGCAGCGCCAGACCTGGCTGTCGCACTTCTACTTCGGCGGCGACGCGGACTCCCCGAACGGCTCCGGCGGGGACGGCGTCGAGGCGTCCATGACCCAGCTGGGCGGCCTGAAGAAGCTCGTCGGGGACAACCTCGAGGGCATCGACGCGCGCGAGGTCAACTCGCTGCGGATGTTCGCCGACTCCGAGGGCCGCGACGTCGTCGTCCGGGTGGGGCGCTACGGCCCCTACCTGGAGCGGATGGTCACCGGCGACGACGGCGAGGAGAAGAGCCAGCGCGCCAACCTCCCCGACGACCTCCCGCCCGACGAGCTCGACCTCGACCTGGCCGAGCAGCTCTTCGCGACGCCGCAGGAGGGTCGCTCGCTCGGCACCGACCCGGAGTCGGGCCACGAGATCCTCGCGAAGGAGGGTCGCTTCGGGCCGTACGTCACCGAGCAGCTTCCCGAGGGCGCGAAGGAGAAGCCCCGCACCGGCTCGCTGTTCAAGTCGATGACGCTCTCCGAGATCACCCTCGAGGACGCCCTGAAGCTCCTGAGTCTCCCCCGCGTCGTCGGGAAGGACCCGGAGACCGGCGAGGAGATCACCGCGCAGAACGGGCGGTACGGGCCCTACATCAAGAAGGACAAGGACTCGCGGTCGCTCGACAGCGAGGACAAGCTCTTCACGGTGACGCTGGAGGAGGCGCAGAAGATCTTCGCGCAGCCCAAGCAGCGGGGTCGTGCCGCGGCGAAGCCGCCGCTCAAGGAGCTGGGCAAGGACCCGGTCTCGGGCGAGCCGATGGTGGTCAAGGACGGTCGCTTCGGGCCGTACGTCACCGACGGCACCGGCTACAACGCCTCGCTGCGCAAGGGCGACAGCGTCGAGACGCTGACCGACGAGCGGGCCTCCGAGCTCCTCGCCGAGAAGCGCGCCAAGGGCCCGGCTCCGAAGAAGGCCCCGGCCGCGAAGTCGACCGCCGCGAAGAAGCCCGCCGCGAAGTCGACCGCCGCGAAGTCGACCACTGCCAAGTCGACCACGACGAAGACGGCGGCCGCGAAGAAGGCGCCCGCCAAGCGGACGACCACGCGGAAGTCGCCGACGACCTGATCTACCCGGCGGGCGTCAGCAAGGGCGTCCGCCGGTACAGGTCGAGGCAGGTGACGGCGAGCCACGCCCAGGCCAGGACCACCGCGACCCAGAAGCCGATCACGACGACGGGTGCGGCGGAGCCGCTCGCGACGCCTGCGAACGCGACGAGGAAGACGACGCCGACGACCCGGCCGAACCACGGCCGGGCGGCCGGGACCGCGAAGCACGCGACGATCAGGCACAGGAAGCCGAGTCCGGCGGACACCAGGTGCCCGAGCCCGCCGACGGTGATGGCCGTGGCGGTCCCGGTGGGTGCTCCCGGCGGGAACCCGTTCATCGGGTCGGCGACGAACACCCCGGCGCCCACCAGTCCCACGCCGTAGCCCACGACGAGCCACCCGCTCCACGGACGTCGCGTCCGCAGCGTCCGCAGGGACCGGACCACGCCCACGCCGGCCGCGACCGTCATGAGCCCGCAGACGACGAAGGTCGTGATCTGCACCCACCCGCCCGGCCCGTTCGCGAGCAACGAGACGTCGTGGCGGGCGAGGTCGAACCCGTCGCGCACGAGGCCCTGCACGAGTGCGGAGACCACGTAGAGCGGGCCGGCGATGAGGCCGTACCCGAGCAGCGAGCGCGTCACGGCGGCGTACCGGTCGGCGTCGCCCCGGCCCACGAGCGGGCTGCCGGAGGGGCCGGTCGGGCGGGACGTGGTCATGGCGGGGGCCTCTCTGGACTGATCAGTACCCGAGCTGGACCGGACGGTACCGAGAGCAGTACCGTCCGGTCCAGTGGACGAGCTGATCGTGCGGATCGACGGCACCGGACCCTCCGGGCGGCGCCGTGACGAGCCCGCGCGTGCCGCGATCGTCCGGGCGGCCACCGAGCAGTTCCTCGCCGAGGGATTCCAGGCGACCGGGACCGACCGCATCGCGGCGGCCGCCGCCGTCTCCAAGCAGACGGTCTACAACCAGTTCGGCGACAAGCGCAGCCTGTTCGCCGCGGTCGTCCTCGGGGTGACCGCGATGGCCGAGGCCTTCGGCGCCGACCTGACCACCGCGCTCCGCGCCGTCGAGCGCCAGGACGAGGTCGAGCCGGCACTGCGCGGCCTGCTGCGCCGGTGGGCGGCGACCGTGCTGAGCCCCCGGGTGCTCGCCGTCCGCCGCCTCGTGATCGCCGAGGCGGGCCGCTTCCCCGAGCTCGCCGCCGAGTACCACCGCCGGGCTCCGGCAGCGTCGGTACAAGCCGTCGGCGCCGGGCTCGAGGACCTGGCCCGGCGCGGGCTGGTGCGCCTCGACGACCCGCACCGCGTCGCCGCCGACCTCGCGTTCGTCCTCGTCGGGCCCGAGCTCGACCACGCGCTCTTCCACCCGGACGCCGCCGCCCCCGACGAGCAGCGGCTCGACGCCCTCGTCGACCACGCCCTGGCCGTCGTCCGCCCCCTCGGGTAACGCGGAGGTCAAGGCCTTCGATAGCCCGGTCGTCGCAGGCGCAGGGTGCGCTCGGCCGATCGGGAATCCGGGGGGATCCGTGCGCATCGTCGCGCTCGTCGTGGGGGCCGTCGTGGCCGTGCTGCTGCTCGCCGGCTGTGTGCCGGAGACGTCGTCCCGCTCCTTCCCGACGTCGGGTGGCGGGGCTGCCGGCGTCGCCTCGCCGGTGGCCGACACCGCCGCCGGCGCCGGGGGAGGCGACACGACCGGCGCGATGGTCACCCGCGTGATCGACGGCGACACGTTCGTCGTCGACGGCGGCACCGAGGTGCGGGTGCTCGGCATCGACTCCTGCGAGGCCCCGACGGTCGGCGGACGGAAGGCCACGCGGGCCGCCGAGGACGCGATCCTCGGCCAATCCGTGCGGCTCACCACCGAGCCCGGCGTCGACCTCGACCGCTACGGCCGCCAGCTGCGCTACGTCTCCTACTCCGGCGGCGACTTCGCCGAGATGATGGTCCGCGCCGACCACACGGCCATCTACTCGAAGGGGCGCAACGACGCGTCGCCCGCGGTGCAGGCCCGCCTGCGTGGCCTGGACGGCAACGGCCGCACCTGCGGGGGCGCGACCACCAGCACCACCCGGACCGCCGCGCCCGTCGTCGGGAATCCGTCGCCGAAGCCGCAGCCCAAGCCGAAGCCGCAGTCCCAGGCGCCGAAGCCGGCCCCGCGGCCCGTGGCCGCGGCGCCGAAGCCCGCCGGCTCGTACAAGAACTGCAGCGAGGCCCGCGCCGCCGGCGTCACCCCGCTGCACCGCGGCCAGGCGGGCTACGCGCCCAAGCTGGACCGCGACGGCGACGGCGTCGCCTGCGAGTGACTCAGTCCGACGTGTACGAGTAGCCGCCCGGGAGGTCGACGGTGCTCTTCTTCGTGCGGCTGTTCCACGTCCACGGGCCGAGCTTGACCGAGTACGACACGGTCTTGCCGGACTCGGAGCGCGACACGTTGCGCCAGATCGGGAGCGGGCCCAGCCGACGCTTCTTGCGGTAGTTCAGTCCCATGCCGGTCTCCTGCCCGCTGCCCGACATCGCCACGCGCGGCGGGCTCCGTGGAGTACTGGCCGATGCCACCCGAAAGTGTGATGGTCGAGAGATGGACGAGCGCAGGACCGAGGGGTTCCAGGACCCCCTCGCCGGGCCGGACGGGACCGGGACCCGACGGGAGGACGACCCGACGGTCGCCGCGTCGGCCCCGTACGACCTGCGGCTCCCGGGCCCGACCGAGCCCGACGCGGTGGCACGGTGGATGGACGCCGACCGCGAGCGGGCGCTGCGCCCGATCGCGCGCGACGTGCCGCCACCGCGCCCGATCCCGCGTCCCCGGACCGAGCGGGTGCTGCCGCCCGAGTACGTCGCGCCGTCGACGGCCGGGCCGGCCGACGTCGAGGAGTCGGCCTGGCAGCGGGAGCGACGCGAGGAGGCGGAGTTCCGGGCGCAGTTCGGGGAGTGGCGCGCCGGGGCGCGGCGCCCCGCAGGTCCGTCCGGGGCCGGGGCCCGTCACCCCCTGGGCGGGGTGCGGCTGGGTGCGCCGTTGATCGTGCTGACCGCGGTCCTCATCGCGGTGTTCGCGCTGGCCCTGCACCTGTAGGCGGAGGCTGTCGGGGGGCTGGGGCATCATCGGACCCGTGAGCGTGTGGTCGCAGGTCGTGGGGCAGCCGGAGGCGGTGGCGGAGCTCCGCGCGGCCGCCGAGCACGCGGCGCACGTGCGGTTCAGTTTCGACGACCCGGAGGACGGGCCGCGGCAGTCCGGCGGGATGACACACGCGTGGCTGTTCACCGGGCCGCCCGGGTCGGGTCGGTCGGTGGCGGCGCGCGCGTTCGCGGCGGCCCTGCAGTGCCCGCGCGGTGGGTGCGACGCGTGCCAGGTCTGCCACACGGTGCTGGCGGGCACGCACGCGGACGTCCACGAGGTGGCCACCGAGGGGCTGTCGCTGAGCGTCAAGGAGATGCGCGCGGTCATCGAGCGGGCCGCGCGGATGCCCACTACCGCCCGCTGGCAGGTCGTCCTCATAGAGGACGCCGACCGGATGACCGAGCAGGCGTCCAACGCGGTGCTCAAGGCGGTCGAGGAACCGAACGAGCGCACGGTGTTCCTGCTCTGTGCCCCGAGCGAGCACCCCGATGACGTCAGCGTCACCATCCGGTCCCGCTGTCGCCCGCTGCGGCTGCGCACCCCGCAGGCGGCGGCGATCGCCGAGGTGCTGCGCGAGCGCGACGGGATCGACGCGCAGACCGCCTCGTGGGCGGCGAGCGTGAGCGGCGGGCACATCGGGCGGGCCCGGCGCCTCGCGCGCGACGAGGACGCACGCGAACGCCGCGAGAAGGTGCTGGCCGTGCCGCGGGCGCTGCGCAGTGCGGCCGAGGTGTTCGAGGCGGCCGACGGGATGCTGGCCGCCGCGGAGGCCGAGGTCGCCGCCGTCACCGGCGCGCGCGACGAGGCCGAGCGCGAGGAGCTCGCCGTCTCGATGGGCGCGGGCGGCACCGGCAAGGGGGTCGCGTCGGCGCAGCGTGCGGCGAAGGCGGCGGAGAAGGAGCTCGAGAAGGCGCAGAAGGCGCGGCAGACCCGCACGAAGCGCGACTCGATCGACCGGGCGCTCATCGACCTCGCGGGCTACTACCGCGACGTGCTCGTCCGCGGGTTCGGCGCCGAGGTCGCCGCCACGCACCCCGACCGCGCGATCGAGGTGGAGAACGCCGCGCGCGACGGGTCGCGCGAGTCCGCGCTCCGGCGCCTCGAGGCCGTGCTGGCCTGCCGTGAGGCGCTGGAGACGAACGTGAAGCCGCAGATCGCGGTCGAGGCGATGGTGACGGCCCTGCGGGCGGGGTAGTCGCGCTCAGTCCTCGACGAAGACCAGGTCGGTGATCGGCACCGTGAGCGAGACCCGGTCGCCGTCCTGCGTGATCAGCGCGGACAGGGTCGTGCGCCGGCCCGCGGCCTCGACCGGGTCGTCGTCGGCGCCCTGGTCGCGGAGCCATTCGAGGAAGGTCCCGGACGTGTCCGCGCGCAGGTAGTCGGTCGCGCGGCGGAAGAGCTTGGGCAGGATCAACTGCCCGTCCGGTCCGACGTCGGCCTGCTTCGTCAGCGTGAACCCGCCCGACCGGTCGGCCGCCCACACGCTGCCCGGCCCCGTCGCCGAGGCGGCGAGTTCGAGGAAGCGGCGCCGTACCGGCTCCGGGGTCGAGGTGTACAGCGTGAGGTAGGCGCGGCCGCCCGTCGTCTGCGCCGCGTTGACCGAGGCGTCGACGACGGTGGCCGGGTCGATTTCGTCGCCGTCCGCGTGGGCCTGGGCCGCGTCCCCGGTCACGAGCAGGGTCACCGGACGGCCGTTGACCTCGACGAGCGCGGCGCAGATCGCGGCGGGCACCGAGTCGGGGGTCGCCGCGGTGACCGTGCCGTTGTCGTCGAACCGGACCTCGCGGAACCCCACCGCGTCGAGCAGCGTCGCGCGGGCCTCGTCGGCGAGGGGCTGCGCCTGGTCCTGGTAGTGGGTCTCCGGGGCGTCGATCGCGTCGAGGCGCAGCTGGATGCTCCCGTCGCGCTCGCTCGGACGGACTCGACGGCCGTTCTCCAGCCCCCGCACGGTCGCGATCTCGTCGGGCACGAACCGCACCGAGTCGCCGTCGGGGGAGTAGCCGACCACCACGAGCCGGCCGCGGATCCACGTGAACGCCATGCCGGTGTCCTGCCCCACGACGCTCACGGCCACGCCGTCGGGGAGGCGAACATCGCGCGACGCCTGCTAGCTTGTCGGCATGTCGAGATTCCGGATTCTCGTAATCACGGTGGTCGCGGGTGTGGTGCTGGTGGGCTGCGCCGGAGGAACGGCCGCCGTCCCGCCGTCGACCCCGCTGCGACCGGCCGGCTGCACGGCCCCGACGTCGACCGACCTCACCACCCCCGACGGGTGGCTCGGGCGCATCGCGATCCGACCCGACACTGTCGGGCTCGTGGTCGACGACGGGCGCGGACACGTCGTCTCGCACGCTCCCGACACGCCCCTCCCGCTCGCCTCGGCCGTCAAGGTCGTGCACCTGACGGCGTACGCCGCCGCGGTGGCCGACGGACGGGTGCGCGCCGACGGGCGGGTCACCCGCGCCGACTGGGAGCGCTGGTACGTGCCGGGCACGGACGGGAACGCGCACCCGAGCGCCCTCCAGCGGCTCGGTCCCGGCCCGGACTACACCGTCGGCCAGCTGGTCACCGCGATGATCCGGGAGAGCGACAACGCCGCGGCCGACTGGGTGCGGGCGCGGCTCGGCGACGACGCCCTCCGGGCGGCCGCCGCCTCGACCGGCTGGACGGACGTCGAGCTGCCCGGGTTCGCCGGTGCGGCGGCCCGCCTCGCCATGCCGGACCTCGTGCCGGCGGGGGCGAGTCACGCTCAGGTCGTGGACCTCGACGGTCCCCTCGGCCGTCGGGTCGCCGACGACCCGGCCTTCCGCGACGAGGTCGCCCGCCGGATCGCCGCCGCGGCGCAGCAGGACCCGGCCCGCTTCGTCGCCGACGCGCGCGCCTGGTCGGCGACCACCGCGCTGGGCACGCCCGCCCAGCTGCTCGGCGTCCACCGGGCGATCGCGACCGGGGCCGTCCCCGGCGCCGACCTCGCCGCGCGGGAGCTGACCTGGCAGGGGCCGACACCCGGCGTCGGGACCGTGGGGTTCAAGAGCGGCAGCTTCGTCGACGTCCTCACCTTCGGGGGCTTCCTGCGTCGGAACGACGGCTCCCTCGGCTACGCCGTCGTGCTCGGCCGCGACCTCCCCGCGACCCCGCCGGTCGGCGAGCAGGTCGCGGGCCAGCAGGGCCTCGCGCTGAACGCCCTCGTGTCGTCGCGGTGGCTCGACCGCCTGCTCTGCGTCGCGTGAGTGGGACGATCACGGCGTGACCGACGACGAGCGCCTCGCCGCCCTCGAGGCCCGCGTCACGGCGTTGGAGGCCGCCGCTCCGTCGTCGTCCGCGGAGGTCGTCGACGACTCCGGGGTCGTGTCCTACGAGGGCGCGGTCCGGCTCCACGGCGAGGTGTCGTGGCGCATCGACTACTCGCCGTCGGCCGCCCTCGGGCTACCGGCCGCCCCCACGGCCGAGGTCCTCGCCGCGCTCGGCCACCCGGTGCGGCTCGCGCTGGTCCGCCGCCTGCTCACCGGCCCCGCCTCGGCGGCCGAGCTCCAGGACGCCGCCGAGCTCTCCTCGACGGGGCAGGTCTACCACCACCTGCGCGCCCTGACCGCAGCCCGCGTCGTCGAGCAGGACGGCCGCTCCTTCCGCGTCCCCGCCACGGGCGTCGTCCCGGTCCTGACGATGCTCCTCGCCGCCGGCGACGTCGCCGGACTGCTCCGCTGAGTTCGTCCATTCCGTTCCCGACGACGGGTCCGGCTGATTAGCGTGGGTCGGGTGAGCGTCCCGGTGCCGCCCGGCCTGTACACGGAGCCGTCCCGTGGCGCCCCGCCCTTCCCCGCTCCGCCGCCCCAGGCCTCCGACCCGACCGTCCTGTCCACCGGCCAGGTCATGCCGCGCCAGGCGATGCCGGTCGCCGACGTCGGGAACGCGTTCTCCGTCGACCTCGCCGCGGCGCCCCAGGTGCTGCGGGACCTACAGCAGGCCGTCGAGGAACTCACCGCGATGAGGCGGGACGCGGTCCAGCTGGGCAAGATCGACCCGGGCACCGGCGACCAGGTGAGTCGTGATGCCGCAACGGTCTTCGAGGCCATCGCCGTCGGTGGACCCGGGAGTCTCCTGAACGCGATCGACGGCGGAATCAGCCGAATCGAGGGGCTGATGACCGCGATCGAGACGGAACTCCGTGACTACCAGACCGCAGAAGATGCGAGTCGACGCGGGTTCGATGCGCGGCCGTGAGGCGGTCTGGTTCGTCGCACTCATGGCTCTCCTGGCGAGTTGTTCCACACCGGCTCCGGACCTGCCGTCTCCGTCGACCTCACCGACGTCCGCTCGGTACGGCGCGCCGGTCGTCGACGCACCCCGCGACGTCACTGCGTATGCCGGACAACCCTGCACGCTGCTGTCCGGGTCCGAACTGCAGGCGCTCGGTCTGCGTGGCCCGGGCGTCCAACGAACGTCGGTCGATGTTCAGGAATGCTCGTGGCCGACCGCGGAACGTGGGCGGCTCGCCATGGCCGTCAACGCCGACCGCGACCTGCTCGTCGACACCTACCGATCGCGTGTGCTCCCGATCTTCGTACCGACGACGGTCGAGGGGATGCCCGCTGTCCGGCAGCGCTCCAGGCCGGACGACAACACGTGCACCGTGACCACCGGACTCGGTCCGCGCCAGGCACTCGAGACCGAGTGGTCGGGGTTGACGAGCCGCCAGACCACTGATCCGTGCGCGAGGGCCGAGGAGGCGATCGCGCTCGTCGTCAGGAAGCTCCCGCCACAGCGGTGACGACTTCAGTGGCATCAGGTGCACTCCGCTGCGCTCCCTGCCACTGAAGTCGCGGCGCGCCGACCGAGTCACCGCCCGGACCTGCCCCATGTGCACCTCACGACGGCCGGTGGGGCGAGGTGGGGTGGGCCGCCCGCGTCTGTGGCCCATTCATGTCGTCAGATGCGTCAACGGGGCCACTCGCGCCGCCGCCCGCCCAGCCCTTCTGCCGCGAGGTTCACGTCAGGCAGGCCGAACCGCGCCCGGACCTGCCCCCTGTGAACCTCGGCGTCGCCTCCGAACGCCCGAAACGGCCCGGGAGAGCTACTCCGCGACGTCCACCACCGTGCCGCCGGTGGCCTCCACCAGCTCGGCCGGCGTCGCGTCGAAGACGGTCCGGGGTGAGCCGGCCGCGGCCCAGACCCGGTCCCAGGCCAGGACGCCACGGTCGATCAGGGTCCGCACCGGGGCCACCAGGCCGACGGGCGCGACGCCGCCGATCGCGAACCCCGTCCGCTCCCGCACGAACGTGCCGGACGCCTGCTCGACCGGCTCGCCGAGGACCGCGGACAGCTTCCCGACGTCCACCCGCGTCGACCCCGACGCGAGCACCAGCACGGCCGCGTCCGTCGAGGGCAGCCGGAAGACCAGCGACTTCACGATCTGCCCGACCTCGCAACCGAGCGCGGCACCCGCCTCGGCCGCCGTCCGCGTCGAGTCGGGCAGTTCACGGGAGCGCCCTCCCAGGCCCAGTTCCTCCAGCGCGGCGGCCACCCGCTTGACGCTGCCTCCCTTCGCCACCGCTACATCCGCCGGTTCGCGAGCACCGGCAGCACCTCGCGGACCTTCGCCACCGACGCGGTGTCCACGTCCACGACGAGCAGGCCCGGGTCGTCCGCCAGCGACTCGACGATCGTCCCCGTCGGGCCGGCGACGAGCGAGTGGCCCACTCCGCGCGGCGCCTTCCCCGGGTCCAGACCCCGTGCCAGCGGGTCGGCCTGGTCGCAGGCCACCACGAACGTCGTGGAGTCGACCGCCCGGGCGCGCACGAGCAGCTCCCACTGCTCGATCTTGCCCTCGCCCGCACCCCACGAGGCCGGGAGCAGCACGGTCGAGGCGCCCCGGTCGGCGAGGGCGCGGAACAGCTCGGGGAAGCGCACGTCGTAGCAGACCGCGAGGCCGAGGGTCTCGCCGTCGACCTCGACGACGACCGGCGAGGAGCCGGGCGCGACGGTCTTCGACTCGGCGAACCCGAACGCGTCGTAGAGGTGGATCTTGTCGTAGGAGGTGTCGACGCCACGTCCGACCGCGAGCAGCGTGTTGGTCACCCGCCCGTCGTCGGTCGGGGTGAACATGCCGGCCACCACCAGCACCCCGTGCTGCTCGGCGATCGCGCGCACCTCGGTGGCCCAGGGCCCGTCGAGGGGCTCGGCGACCGGCTTGAGCGACACCCCGAAGCGGCACATCGTCGCCTCCGGGAACACCACGACCGTCGCGCCCTGCTGCGCGGCCAGCGCCGTGTGGTCGCGGATGAGCTCCAGATTCGCCTTCGGATCGTCGGTGGCCAGGATCTGAGCGAGGGCGACGCGCATGGGGCCGTGTATACCGGGCGCGTGGATGTGAGGGCATACCTCGGGCGCATCGGCGCGCGCGAGGACGACGACGTCGCGGTGCTCGCCGACCGGCACTACCGGTCGGTGCCGTTCGAGAACCTGTCGATCCACCTCGGCGAGCCGATCGACCTCACGCCGGAGGGCCTCTTCGAGAAGATCGTGCGCCGTCGGCGGGGCGGGTTCTGCTACGAGCTCAACGGGTCGTTCGGCCGGCTGCTCACCGAGCTGGGGCACGACGTGCGGTTCCTCGGCGGCGTCGTCCACACCCCCCGGGGCGACACGGCTCCGCTCGCCCACCTGGCCCTGCAGGTCGACGGACTCCTCGTCGACGTCGGCTTCGGCGGGTTCCTCGTGCTGCCGGCCTCCCTCGACGAACCGTCGACGCAGATCGACCCGCAGCCCGACGGCGACGTCGAGGTCGTCGGTCCCGACGGCAGGCCCGGCTACCGGCTCGAGCGCCGGGCACGGTCGTGGGAGGACTTCGGCCCGACCTGCTGGTGGACCGCCACCCACCCGGACTCCGGGTTCACCCACGGCCCCACCTGCTCGCTCCCCACCGCGGACGGCGGCCGGGTCACGATGGCGGGCGCGCACCGGATCGTCACCGCGCCCGACCGGAAACGGACCGAGGACGACCTTCCCGACGACGAGGCCCTGGTCGCCTATCGCGAGCTGTTCGGCATCGACCTCGACCGCCTCCCCGTCGCGCTGCACCCGCCGTCGTGATCGCACCGCGTCTCGTCCTCGCCGTCGTCGGCGCCCTGCTCTGCGGGGCGTGCGCGGCCACGCCGGTCGCTCCGCCGGCCCCGCCCACGGCGACCCTGCAGGCGCGGGAGGCCCCCGCGCCGACGACCACCACCTCCGCCCCGCCCGCGAAGCTCCGCGTCCTCCTCACCGACGACGACGGGTGGGACGCGGGCGGGATCACGGCCATGCGCGCCGCGCTGTCCGGCGCCGGGTACGACGTCACGCTGGTCGCCCCGTCGGGCAATCGCAGCGGAGCGGGCGCCTCGTCCGACGGGCGCACCGAGCTCGACGAGAAGGACCGCGGCGTCTACGCCGTCGACGGCTATCCGGTCGACGCCGTGCGCGCCGGGCTGGACCTCATGCGCGACGACCCGCCCGACCTCGTCGTCTCCGGGACCAACCTCGGGCACAACTCCGGGACCGGCATCGTCGAGTCGGGCACCGTCGGAGCCGCCGTGACCGCGGCGCGGGCGGGTATCCCGGCCATCGCCTCGTCGACGCACCGCGGCCGGTCGGAGGACGACTGCGCCGCGACCGCCGCCTACGTCGCGAAGCTCGTGCGGACGCTCGGCCCGGACCTGTTCGCGCCCGGCGTCGTCGTCAACGTCAACTACCCGGCGGGCGGCCCGGCGGAGGAGGTCCGGGTCCGCGACCCGCTCGTCGTGGAGCTCGACGGCGAGGAGATGCGGGTCCCGACCGACGGGCCCGACGACGACGTCGACCTGCTCGACGACGGCGTCGCGACCCTCACCCAGCTCGACGTCGGGGGAGCGGGCGCCTCGAGCGACGTCGTGGACCGGCTCCGGGAGGTGCGCTGACGCGCAGGTGAGCACTAAGTGGGCCTATAGCCCCCCTTACTGCTCACCTGGGCGAAGCCCACCTCCACGGACTCCGCGTACGACGCCGGGTCGATCCCCTGCGCCGCCAGCCAGGCGTCGTCGCCGAAGGTGGCGCGGTACCGGTCGGCCCGGTCGCACAGCAGCGTGACGATGCTGCCCTGCTCGCCCCGCTCCACCATCTCGCCGGCGAGGTGCAGGGCGCCGAACACGTTGGTCCCGGTGGACGGCCCGGCGTCGATGCCGAAGCGATCGGCGAGGAACCGCATCGCCGCGACCGACCCGCCGTCGGGAACGCCGAGCATCCGGTCGACGACCCGCGGCACGAACGACGGCTCGACCCGCGGCCGCCCGATGCCCTCGATCCGCGAGCCGGGCCCGGTCGGCTCCTCGCCGGCGTAGTGGCGCAGGAAGGCCGAGCCCTCCGGGTCGACGACGGCGAGCCGCGTGGCGTGGCCGCGGTAGCGCAGGTAGCGGCCGATCGTCGCGCTCGTGCCGCCGGTGCCGGCGCCGACGACGACCCAGGTCGGGACCGGGTGCGGCTCCTCGGCGAGCTGGTCGAAGATCGACTCGGCGATGTTGTTGTTGCCGCGCCAGTCGGTCGCGCGCTCGGCGTGGGTGAACTGGTCGAGGTAGTGGCCGCCGCACGCGTCGGCGATCCGGCGGGCCTCCGCGTAGACCTCGCCGGCGGCGTCGACGAACGCGCAGGTGCCGCCCTCGCGCTCGATCAGCCGGACCTTGCGGGCGCTGGTGGAGCGGGCCATCACCGCCACGAACGGCAGCCCGACGAGCCGCGCGAAGTACGCCTCGCTGACGGCGGTCGAGCCGGAGGAGGCCTCGACGACGGTGGTGTCGAGGCCGATGTCGCCGTTGCAGAGCGCGTAGAGGAACAGGCTGCGGGCGAGCCGGTGCTTGAGGCTGCCGGTCGGGTGCGTCGACTCGTCCTTGAGGTACAGCTGGACGTCGCCCCCGCCCGGCAGCCGCAGCAGGTGGGTGTCCGCGGACCGGCGGGTGTCCGCGGTGATCTGCCCGACCGCCCAGGTCACCCATGCCCGGTCGGTGGTCGTCGCCGGGCGGACGTCGCGGAGCTCCACGCCCCGCATGCTGTCAGGCGGTGCGCGCGCCCCGGGCCCGGGCGAGCAGCCCGTACATCTCGCAGCCGAGGCAGAACCCGAACGCGGCGTTGAGGAACGCGGCAGCCAGGGCGAACGCGGTCGCGACGACGCCGAGCGCGGTCAGCCCGCTCAGGTACCCGGCGGCCGCGACGACGGTGAACACCAGGCCGACGGTCTGCGAGAACCGGACCGGCGCGGCGTCCTCGGTCTCGGTGGGCGGCCCCAGCCGCGGGCGCACCGCGACCCGGAACAGGGCGCCGTAGGGCGAGAACCGCATCCCGAACAGCGCCGGCAGGGCGAACACGACGGCCTGGGCGAGGGCGAGCCGGCCGCTGCCGGTGATCAGGACGACGGCCAGGACGACGGTGGTGACGGTCGCGGCGAAGCGGACGCCGCGGGGGTCGAGCTGCATGGGTGCTTCCTCGGTCGGGGGGGGGGTGGGCGCGGGGTCAGCGGCCCGGACAGAGGTCCGAGGCGAGGCGGCCGTGGTCCACGGCGCGGCGTCGGGTCAGCACGTCGACGATCATCGGGCGGAGGTCAGCTCGCTGTCCAGCGCCTCGAGCAGTTCCTGACGACGGGGCACGCCGGACACCCGCAGCAGCTCGCGTCCGTCGCGGGCGAAGGCGACCGTGGTGGGGGTGCGCATGACGTCGAGCGTGCGCGCGATCTCGGGCCGCTCGGCGATGTCGACCTCGACGTGGCGCAGGCCGTCGCGCGTCCCGCTCAGCTCGGTGAGCTGGACCGCGGTCTGTCGGCAGGGCGTGCAGATCGGGGACGACAGCTGGAGCAGGAGCACCCGGTCGTCGGCCGCCGGCTCGACCCCGACGAGGTTCCAGCCCGGGGCGACCCGACCCGTCGTCGGGACGACGCGGCCGCTCCGCGCGCGCAGGACGAGGCCGACGACGGTGGCGACGGCGAGCACCGCGAGGACGACGACCAGGCCGGTGACGGACATGCCACGACCAACCCGCACGCGCCGCGACCTGTTCCCGGCCGTCAGCGGTGGCACACGGCTGACGTCCGACGGCAGCAGCTCGCCACGCCGACCCCGCCCGTCCGGGGCGCCGGGCAGGTCCCCTACACTCGGTCCCGCTGCCGCCTTAGCTCAGTCGGCCAGAGCAACGCACTCGTAATGCGTAGGTCTCGGGTTCGAATCCCGAAGGCGGCTCCGCAGGTCGAGGCCGGTCCGGAGTGCTTCCGGGCCGGCCTTTCTGACGTCGGAGGGGAGGCGGTTCCGGTGGTGCGGAGGCGCCCGACCCTCCTCGTGGCCGCGTGCGCGGCGGTACTGCTCCTCGCCACGGCGTGCGGCGGCTCCGCGACGCCCACGGTCGCGCCGATCGTCGTCGAGCCCGTCTCCCCGGCGGCCGGCCCGGCCGTCCCGCCGCCCGCGCCCCGGGCGGCGACCAGCACCGCCGCCCCGGCCCCGGCCGACCTGCACGACCCGGCGCTGAAGGACATCGCGATGCAGCTGGTGTCGAGCGCCGAGAACTCGACGCTGGACTGGAAGGGGCAGTACGGCTACCTCGAGGACATCGGCGACGGCCGCGGCTACACCGGCGGGCTGATCGGCTTCACGTCCGGCACCGGCGACATGCTGACGCTGGTCCGGAACTACACCGCGACCGTGCCCGGGAACCCGCTCGCCGACTTCCTCCCGGCGCTGGAGGCCGTGAACGGGAGCGCCTCCCACGAGGGGCTGGGCGAGGCCTTCGAGGGCGCGTGGCGGGAGGCGGCGACCGACCGACGGTTCCTCGCCGCCCAGGACCGCCTGCGGGACTCCGCCTACTTCGACCCGGCCGTCGCGGCGGCGAAGGCCGACGGGTTGCCGCCGCTCGGCCAGTTCGTCTACTACGACGCGATGGTCGTGCACGGCCCGGGCTCCGACCGCCAGAGCTTCGGCGGCATCCGCGCGGCGGCGAAGAAGCAGGCGAGGACCCCCGCGCAGGGCGGCGGCCTCGACGAGTACCTGCAGGCGTTCTGGACGGTGCGGATCGTCGTGATGCGCTCCGAGCCCGCGCACACCGACGTCACCCGGATCACCGACCTGCAGCAGAAGCTCGCGCGCGACGGGAACTACGCGCTGCGGACGCCGCTGTCGTTCTCGGTCTACGGAGAGCCCTTCACGATCGCCTGAGCAGCGGAAATGCGTCGCGGGTCGCAGCCGGAGTGCCCACCATGAGCGCATGGCAGCAGACCTCGAACGGGACCTCGCGCGCCGCGACGTGCTCCGTGTCGCGACGGACCTCGTCGGCGCCGCGAACGGGGTCGCGGTCGGTGCGGGCCTCCTGTCGGCGTGGCTCCGCGACGAGGGGGTGCGGGCCGCACTCCGGCCGGTCTTCGAGGCCGCACTCCCGGACCAACGGGCCCTGATCGCGCTCGGCGACGTCGACGTCTGGCTGGTTGACGGGCGGATCGCCCGAGGATGGTGGGAGCAGGCGGCAGCCGGTCCGGATCGCGAGCTCGCCGCCCTCGGGGCGTGGCGGGTGGCCCAGGCGCACCTGCGCGGCGGGCGGGAGCTGCAGGCCGTTCCGTTCCTGCACCAGGCCGACGAGGGTGGGGTGGGAGGCGCGTCCCTCGTGCTCGCCCGCTCCGCCATCCGCCGCGGGCAGGACGTCCTGGCTGCCGGTCTCCTCCGACGGTCGGGCCTCCAGGAGGCGAAGCTCCACCTGGCCGAGATCCGGCTCCGCGCCGACCAGGTGGACCAGGCCGATCGGGAGCTCGACTGGTTCGAGCCGCCGCCCTGGACACCCGGAGATCCGGACCTGAGCGCCTGGAAGCGCGGCATCCGAGGCGAGATCCTCTTCCGGCGAGGTGCCTTCGAGGCAGCCGAGGTCCACTTCGACGGCGCCCTGAACGCCCCGGGCGACGACCGCACCGACCGGTACCGGCTCCGCCTGGCCCAGATCGCGATCGAGGTCGGAGACGCCGTCTCGGCGCACCACTGGCTCCCACCGTTGGCGCGTGCCCGAGGGGCCGTCGGGCGGGAGGCACGGCTCCTCCTCGATCAGCACGAGGACTTCGTGGCCGGTGGGGCGCCGATGCCCGACGCGTACCGGCCACGGATCGGCGACGAGGATTGATGAGAACATCGCATTGCGCCCGTCGTCGTACTCCGAAGTAGTGCCGTAGGGTGCGCCGCTGCCGATTCCCCGAGCGGCGGCCACCGTTCGGACCACGAATGCGGTCGAATCTTCCTGTTACCGCGCGTTGCTTATGATCCACGGTAACGGGAACGGGCGGTAAGGGGAACGAACTGTCCCGAACACCTCTCATGGCGCCTCCACGACGAATCCCGCACCCTCGGATTCATGAGAGCGGCACAGCGCTACGACGACGTGGTGATCACGGGGCTGGCGCACGTCGATGCGCCGCACGTGGTCACCTCCACCGACCTCGAGGACCGGCTCGCCGGCACCCTCGCGAAGCTCCGCATCACGCCCGGCCTGCTCGAGAAGCTGTCCGGCATCGCCGAGCGCCGGGTGTGGGACGACGGGACGATGCCCAGCGAGGTGGCCGCCCGTGCCGGGGAGAAGGCCCTCGCCGACAGCGGCGTGCGCCGTGACGACATCGGCGTCCTCATCAACACCTCGGTCTCGCGCGACCACCTCGAGCCGAGCACCGCGAGCATCGTGCACGGCCGGATGGAATTGTCGCCGGAGGCGGGCAACTTCGATCTCGGGAACGCGTGCCTGGGATTCCTCAACGGCATGAACGTGGTCTCGACGATGATCGAGGCGGGCGAGATCGACCACGGACTCGTCGTGGCGGGCGAGACCAGTCGATTCGCGATGGAATCGACGATCGCGCGGCTCGCGGGCGACGACGCCACGCGGAAGATGTTCCACCAGCAGTTCGCCACGCTGACCGTCGGTTCCGGCGCGGTCGCGATGGTGCTCTCCCGCGGCACGCAGGGGCACCGCTACCTCGGCGGCCTCGGCCGGGCCAGCACGATGGGCAACTCCGAGCTCTGCGTCGGGCAGGCCGACGAGATGCGCACCGACTCCTCCGGGCTGCTCAGCGCCGGCATGGAGCTCGCCGGGCGGGCCTGGAAGGACGCGGTCTCGGCCTTCGACTGGGACACCGACTCTTACGACGTCTACTGCCTGCACCAGGTCTCGAAGGTGCACACCCGCGCGGTCGCCGACCAGCTCGGCCTCGACATCGCCCGCTTCCCCTCGCAGTTCCCCCGCTTCGGCAACATCGGGCCGGCCGGGGTGCCGACGGTGCTGTCGAAGGCGGTCGAGGACGGCACGGTCACCGACGGCTCGCGCGTGATGCTCATGGGCGTCGGCAGCGGGATCAACGCCGCGGCGGCCGAGGTGGTCTGGTGACGGCCATCGACTTCGCCCTCGCGTCGAGGACGGTCGACATCGGCGGCCACACGATGGCCTACGTCGACGAGGGCGCCGGCACCCCGGTGCTGCACGTCCACGGCAACCCGACCTGGTCGTTCTACTTCCGCTCGCTGCTCTCCACCCTTCCCGACGACGGGTTCCGCGCGATCGCGCCCGACCACATCGGCATGGGCCGCTCCGCCAAGCCCGGCCGCGACGCGTACCCGCACACCCTCGCCCGCCGGGTCGCCGACCTCACCGCGTTCGTCGAGCACCTCGACCTCGACGAGCCGTTGCACCTCGTCGTCCACGACTGGGGCGGCCCGATCGGCCTGTCGTGGGCCGCCGAGCACCTCGACCGGGTCGACCGGATCGTCATCCTCAACAGCGCCGCGTTCCCGCTGCCCGCGGACAAGCGCATCCCGTGGACGCTGCAGGCCGCGCGCCTGCCCCTCGTCGGGGACGTGCTCGTCCGGCGCTTCAACGCGTTCTCCCTCGGGGCGCTCGCCCTCGGCAGCGGCCGCCCCTGGCTCGGCGCGGAGGCCCGTCGCGGGCTGCTCGCGCCGTACGACTCGCCGGAGCACCGCGTCGCCGTCCACGCCTTCGTCCAGGACATCCCGACCGGCCCCGACGACCCGGCCCACCCCGTCCTGGTCCGCCTCGCGGAGAAGCTGCCCGAGCTCGACACGCACCCGGTCCAGGTGCACTGGGGCATGAAGGACCCGGTCTTCGACGACACGATCCTGCGCCACCTCGTGGCGCACCTGCCGCACGCCGCGGTGCACCGCTACCCGGCCGCCGGGCACTACGTCCTCGAGGACGCCGCCGACCGGATCGTGCCCCGCGTCCGCACCTTCCTGACGGCGGGCCGGTGACCCCCACGCTCGACGGCATGCTCGCCGAGCACGCCGTCGCCCGGTCCGACGCGCCCGCCCTGGTCCTGCCGGCGCCCCTCGGTCGCACGCGGACCATCACGTTCGGGGCCCTGCAGCGCCGCGTCGCGGACGCCGCGGCGGGCCTGCTCGCCGCCGGGATCGGGCCGGGCACGCGCACGGCGCTGCTCGTGCCCCCGACCGCCGACTTCTTCGTCGTCGCCTACGCGCTCCTGCGCGTCCGGGCCGTCCCCGTCGTCGTGGACCCGGGCATCGGACTGGACCGCGTCCGCTCCTGCCTCGGCGAGGCCGCGCCCGAGGCCTTCGTCGGGATCGCGAAGGCGCACCTCGCGCGGCGCGCGCTGCGGTGGTGCCCGTCCGCGCGGATCGCGGTGACGGCCGGCCCGGTGCCCGTGCCCGGCACGCACTCGCTGCGCCGCCTCGAACGCGCGGGGTCCCGACGCCGGGCCCTCCCGCCGCTCCCGCGGCCGGACGGCGTGCCCGCGGCGATCCTGTTCACCAGCGGCAGCACCGGCCCGCCCAAGGGCGTCGAGCACCACGAGGACGGGCTGCTCGCGCAGGCGCGTCTCGTGCGCGACCTCTACGGGCTCGGCCCCGGCGACGTCAGCCTCGCCACCTTCCCGCCGTTCGCGCTCTTCGGACCGGCCCTCGGCATGACGACGGTGGTGCCGCGGATGGACCCGACGAAGCCGGGGAAGGTCGTCCCGTCGCGGCTCGTGAGCGCGGCCCGGACGACGGGTGCCACCGTCATGTTCGGCTCACCCGCCGTCCTCGACCGGCTCGGCCGTGGTGTCCCCGCCGACACCCACCTGCCGACGCTGCGCCAGGTGATCTCGGCGGGCGCGCCGGTGCCGCGGGACGTCCAGCGCCGTGTGCTCGCGCTGCTGCCGGACGGCGCGCAGGTGCACACCCCCTACGGCGCCACCGAGGCGCTGCCGGTGGCGACGATCGGCAGCCACGAACTGCTCGAACTGCCCGACGACGGGATCTGCGTCGGCCGCGCCGTGCCCGGCGTCGACGTCGCGCTGATGCACCCGACCGACGGGCCGGTCACGCGGCTCGAGCCGTCGATGCTGGTCGGACACGGTGAGGTCGGGGAGGTCGTGGTCCGGGGACCCGTGGTCAGCCCGGCCTACGCCGAGCGCCCGGAGGCCACGGCGGCTGCCAAGGTCTCGTGGGACGGCCGTCTCGCGCACCGCACCGGCGACCTCGCCTCCCTCGACGACGCGGGCCGGCTGTGGTTCGCGGGCCGGGTCGCGCACGTGGTGCACACCGTCGACGGCCCGCTCTACAGCGTGCCGTGCGAGGAGGTGTTGAACCGCCATCCGGCGGTGCGGCGCACCGCCCTCGTCGGGACCGGACCTGCGCGCGACCGCACCCCGGTCGCGGTCGTCGAGCTGTTCGCCGGCTCACGGTGGACCGACGAGCTCGTCGACGAGCTCCGGGCCCTCGCGGCGAGCGACCCGCGGACCAAGCCGATCGAGGTCTTCCTGTCGCACCGCGCACTGCCGGTCGACCCGCGCCACAACTCCAAGATCGACCGCGAGGCCCTGGGGCGCTGGGCCGACGGGGAGCTCCGGTGAGGGCCCTCGTCACCGGCGGCGGAGGATTCCTCGGCGGCGCCGTGGTCGACGCGCTGCTCGCCCGCGGCGACGAGGTCACGAGCGTCGCCCGGGGGGACTACCCGTCGTTGCGGGCCCGCGGGGTGGCGACGATCCGCGGCGACCTGGCCGACCCCGCCGTCGCCCGCGCCGCCGTCGAGGACGTCGACGTGGTCTTCCACGTCGCCGCACGGGCCGGCATCTCCGGCTCGACGGCACTCTTCCGGCGCAGCAACGTCGAAGCGACCCGGACCCTGCTCGACGAGTGCCGGGCGGCCGGCATCGACCGGTTCGTCTTCACCAGCACCCCGAGCGTGGTGCACGGCGGCGACGACATCCGCGGCGGCGACGAGTCGCTGCCGTACGCCACGCACTTCGACTCGCCGTACCCGGAGACGAAGGCCGAGGCGGAACGGCTGGTGCTGGCGGCGGACTCCCCGTCGTTGGCGACCGTCGCGCTCCGCCCGCACCTCGTGTGGGGTCCGGGCGACACGCAGCTCGTGCCGCGGATCCTGGAGCGCGCCCGCTCGCGGCGGTTGCGGCTGGTCGGGGACGGTTCCGCGGTCATCGACACGACCTACGTCGACGACGCCGCGCAGGCCCACCTCGACGCCGCCGACCGGCTGGCCCCCGGCGCGCCGTGCGCCGGGCGGCCGTACTTCATCACGTCCGGCGACCCGCGACCGGTGCGGGAGCTGGTGAACGGGATCGTGACCGCGGGCGGGCTGGAGCCGATCTCGGCGACCGTCCCGCTGCCGGTCGCCGTCGCGGCGGGCGCCGTGGTGGAGACGGTGTGGCGGGGCCTGGAGCGGGTCGTGTCGGTCGGCGACCCGCCGATGACCCGCTTCCTCGCCCGCCAGCTCGCCACCGATCACTGGTTCGACATCTCCGCGGCCAAGCGGGACCTGGGCTATGCGCCGCAGGTCCCGCTGGACGAGGGTTTCGTGCGCCTGGCAGGTGCGCTCCGCGCAGGTGAGCACTGAGTGGGGCTATAGGCCCACTTAGTGCTCACCTGCGAAGAATTCGCACATGGCCGCGCTCGCGTCCGGACCCGCCGGGTCGGTGTAGGACCCACCGGCCCGGCCGCCCGACCAGGCGTGCCCGCTGCCGTGCACCGTCCAGTGCTCGGCGCGCACGACGCCGTCACGGTCGGTCCAGCGCTCGCGGGTCCAGCTGCGGCGGTCGCCCCCGCCGCCGCGCTCCTCGGTCCGGGCGCACCCGGGGTGGTCGGCCAGCGCGGCCTCGACCGCGCGGGTGCCGTTGACGGCGGCGACGGTCGGGTCGTCCGTGCCGTGCACCACGATGGTCGGCACGCTGGTCGCGCCGACCCGGTAGGGCGCGCCGCGCATGGCGCCGAAGGCCGACCCCACGTCGTGCGCGGCCCCGGCGGGCAGGCCGGAGTGGATGCCGACCCCCGCGACGAGGTCGGGGTACGCCGCGCCCATCACCGCCGCCATCGCCGCGCCCGCGGAGAAGCCGGCGACGAACACCCGCTCGCGGTCCACACCGTGCGCCGCGGACACCTCGGTGACGATCGCGGCGATCAGCGCCGCCTCCCCGCCCCGGCCCTGGGAGCCGGGCTCGAACCAGTTCCAGTAGCCCATCGCGTTCGCCGACCGGGACTGTTCCGGGTAGACGACCAGGAAACCCTCCCGCTCGGCCAGGTCGTCCATGCCCGTCGCGGCCGCGAAGGTGTCGGCGTCCTGCGTGCCGCCGTGCAGCATCACGAGCAGCGGCGGCCGGTCCTGCACCCGCTCGGGCACGACGAGCCGGTAGGAGCGCGACCCGCCGGGTCCGTCGACGGAGCCCCGGGAGACCCGTCCCGACGTCGGGGTCGGTGCGGCCGCGCGGGTCGCGGTGAAGGACCCGGGCATCGTCGGGACGGGGGCGGACCCCGTGCCCTGCAGGACGGACATCGCCTCGGTGAGCCGTCCGGCCCGGGTCAGCCGGGTCGCCTCCGCCATGCGGGCGGACTGCCCGCCGCCGCCCTGGGTCGCGGCGGTGCGGACGGCGTGGGCCATCGGACCGGAGAGACCGCGGGTCACGCGGGCCGCCATCGTCTCGGCGAGGCGCTTGGCGGCGCCCCCGGGTGTGCGTGGTGTGGTCATGTGTCGTCCCCTCGGACGCGGTGGGTGGCGAGGGGAGGGCCCCGACGCCGCCGACGGCTCAGACGATCCGCGGACCCAGGGCCGCCTTCACGGCCCGGCTCGCGCGGAACGCGCCGAGGACCTCGACCGAGGCGATGGTGGCCACCGCCAGATCGGGTGGGACGTCCTCGGCGAGGCTCGCCAGTCCCAGCACGCGGATGTGGATCTGCTCGCCCCGGTCGTGCAGGGCCTGCAGGTCGGCACGCGAGAAGTGCTGGGTGCCGAGCACCAACGTGCGGCGGGCCACCGTGCGGTCGAGGGCCGGGCCGTTGGCGCTGAGCTGGTTGCGGATGGCGGTGCGGATGAAGTCGGTCCGGGTCGTGTAGAAGCCCTCCTGCACGAGGAGGTCGATGTGCCCGAGATCCACCAACCCGAGGTTGACGGTGATCTTCTCGGTCTTGTCCTCCCCCACGACCCGCACCCCCCGTCATCCGTGCACCATCCCCATGGATGGTGCACGGCTGGCCGCACGGTCGCAAGCCTGGGCGACGATGTGGCTTTCCTGCCACTGGATGACAGCAACGACGCTTCGCTGCCACCGGGGGAGGGGCGCGGCTCAGCTCCCGCCGAGGACCTTCCCGCCGAAGCGGACGAGGGCGGCCGGGTAGAACCGCGGCACGAGGCGCACGAAGAGGTCGACGAACTTCGCGTCGTTGCCGACGAGCACACGCGGCTTCCCGCTCTCGACCCCCTCGACGATGATCTTCGCCGCCTGGTCGGCGGGCATCTTCAGCAGCTTCTCGTTGTAGGTGCGCGTCCGCGCCTCGTCGGCGGCCGTGGTCCGGCCGGCGGCGGAGCCGCGCTCGAAGGCGGCGGTGGCGATGTTGGTCTTCACGCCGCCCGGGTGCACCACGGTCACGCCCACCGGCTGACGGCTCGCGAGCATCTCGGCGCGCAGCGTCTCGGTGAACCCACGGACGCCGAACTTCGCCGTGCAGTAGGCGGACATCCCCGGCTGGGCCATGATCCCGTTCAGCGAGGACACGTTGACCACGTGCCCGTCGCCCGAGCGCACGAGCGCCGGCAGGAACGCCTTCGTGCCGTTGATGACGCCGAAGAGGTTGATGCCCAGCACGTGGTCGTACTCCGACCACTCGCCGTCGAGCACCGTGCCGGAGGAGGCGATGCCGGCGTTGTTGTAGATCTGGTGCACCACGCCGTAGTGCTCCTCGACGGCGTCGGCGTACGCGAGGACGGCCTCCCGGTCGGCCACGTCGAGCCGGGCGGTGTGCACCTCGGCGCCCAGGGCCTTCGCGAGGTCGGCGGTCTCGTTCAGGCCGGTCTCGTTGACGTCGGAGATCGCGAGGCGCGCACCCCGGCGGGCGAGCTCGAGGGCGAGCCGGCGCCCGATCCCGGATCCGGCCCCGGTCACGACCGTGACCTTGTCCCGCACGCTGCTCATGGGTGTGTGCCTCCTCGATCTTCGGTACGTGCTCGTACCGGAATCTGACGGTACGTCAGCGTACCGGAGGCGCGCAAGGCCCTGCGATCGGAACGAACGGGTCGTTCGTGGCTTCTAGCTGCACGAACGGGTCGTTCGTTCCGGACGGGCGCTCACGACGACGTGGCTTTCCTGCCACGGGACGACAGCAACGACGCTTTCCTGCCAGGGGGGCGGCGCGTTCACGACGGCGGGTCGGGGCGCTCCTGCCCCCGCGGCGGGGTGGCGGTCGGGTCGAACTCGACGTCGATGGTCTGGAACGACTTGAGCCGCTCGGCGGCGGCGTACGCGGCGTAGGCCCGCTCGTCCGCGGGCGTCGTGTCGGTGTCGTCCGGGAACGCGGAGAGCAGGCTCCGGGGGTACAGGTGCAGCACGCGCACCGTGTTGAGCTCGGCGCAGAACATCGCGACGACGGCGCTCAGGTAGATCCAGGCGAGCAGCCCCAGCACGATCCCGAAGATCCCGTAGCTCGCGCTCATCCCGCGCAGCTGGTACTGCACGAGGTAGGCGCCCAGCGTCTGCAGCACGTACCAGGCGACGGCGGCGAGCACCGCCCCCGGCAGCACCTGACGCATCGTCAGCGCCCGCGGGGTGAGCAGCCGGAACGCGAGCACCACGAGTGCGGCGTTGACCCCGATCCCGGCGATCGTCACCAGGATCCGCCCGCCCGCGTAGAGCGGGGTCGGGAGACCCGCGAGCGCGGCGCCCAGCGCGGTCAGCCCCGCCGCGACCGCGATCGCCGCGGCGAGGACGACGACGGCGAGCGCCCCGCGGCCGTAGGCGGTGGGCAGCGCCGGCCGTTCGGCCTTCGGCACCACCCACATCCGGGCGAACGCGTTCTGCACGGCCACGGTCACGCCGAGACCGCCGTAGAGACTGACCACGATCCCGACGACGAGCGCGCCCACGCTGCCCTGCAGCGAGCGCACGTTCTCACCGATCTGGTCGCCGACGATCGGGAAGTTGCGCAGCGCGGAGTTGACCAGGGCGGCCTGGAGGGCCGGGTCGTCCTGCAGGACGAACCCGAGCACGGTGAGCGCGAGCAGCAGCAGCGGGAACAGCGAGAGGAAGCCGTAGTAGGTGATCAGCGCGGCGAGGTAGGTGGCCTCGTCGTCGATGAACTTCCAGAGCACCGCGAGCGGGAGCCCGGCCCAGCGGTGCCGTCGCTGGAACCCGTCGAGCGCCCCGACCACTCCCACGCCGCCTCCCCGTCAGACCGAGCGAGCTCAGCCGAGCAGCTCGTCGCGCCGGGCGCGGAAGCGCTCGACGTTCCGGAGCTTGATCTCCTCGTACCCGCGGACGTCGTCGGACAGGCCCGCGATCTCGAGGGCGGTCGCCACCGGCATCGCGGGGAGGCGTTCCACCGCCGTCCGGACCGCCCGCTGGTACTCGCCGACCAGCGCCCGCTCCTCCGCCCGGACGTGCGCCAGACCGAAGACGTCGAGCGGGGTGTGGCGCAGCCGTCGGGCGGCCCGCAGACCGCGGAACGCGAGGTCGGCGGTCCGGCCGCGCAGCCGGATCTTGCGCTGCATCCCGAGGGCCCGGAGCAGCGGCGGGTGCAGCATCACCGAGACGTCCGCGTCCGCGCCGTACTCGGCCTCCCGGCGGGCGACCTCGACCGGGTCGAGGTGCAGCCGCGCGACCTCGTACTCGTCCTTGTAGGCCATGAGCCGGTGCAGGCCGCGCGCGTAGGCGGCGCCGAGGCGCGACCCGTCGTCGGGACCCACCGCCTCCGACGCGAGCGCGGTCACCCGCCGGACCTCCTCGGCGTAGCGCGCGGCGTAGGCCGCGTCCTGGTAGCCGGTGAGGTCGGCGATGCGGGTCGCGAGCACGTACTCCAGGCCCTCGACCTCGGCGGCCAGGGCGGCGGACCGGGCGTCCACCGCGACGACGGCGGGCGTGGCCGGGATCGCGGCGGCAAGCACCGCGTCGTGGTCGATCGCCGCGGCCCGGCCCCAGCGGAAGGCGGCGAGCGAGGTCTCGACGGCGGCCCCGTTCAGCCGGACCGCCGCCTCGATCGCCTCGGCGGACACCGGCACGAGGCCGTGCTGCCAGGCCGCCCCGAGGAGCAGCACGTTGGTCGGCAGGTGGTCGCCGAACAGGGCCTCGGACAGGCGCTGCGCGTCGACGTGGTGCACCTCGGCGGTCACCGCGCGCAGCCGGTCGAGGGCGTCGTCGGGGGACCCGGGCAGGACGACCCGACCGGTGACCATGGCGGCGGTCGGCGTGAGCGAGGTGTTCACGACGGCGACCGTGTGCCCGGACCGTCCCGTCCCGAGGGTGCCGGGGTCGGCCGCTCCGAGCAGGTCGAACCCGACGATCACGTCGGCGCTGCCGCGGGAGGCGCGCAGCGCGCCGGCCACCGGGTGCTTGGCGATGCGGACGTCGGAGACGACCGGCCCGCCCTTCTGGGCGAGCCCGACCTGCTCGAGCCCGGCGGCGAACGAGCCGTCGAGGTGGGCGGCCATCTGCAGGATCTGCGAGATCGTGACGACGCCGGTGCCGCCGATGCCCGGCATGCGGAGCAGGACCTCGTCGCCCTGCCTCCGCGCGGTCGGCTCGACCAACCGCACCGGGAGCTCGGGGATCCCGCGGCGCGCCACGGTGCCGGGCTCGACCAGCAGGAACGACGGGCAGTCGCCCTTGAGGCACGAGTAGTCGGAGTTGCACGACGCCTGGTGGATTCGGGTCTTGCGCCCGAACTCGGTCTCGACGGGGAGCACCGACAGGCAGGTCGAGACGTCCCCGCAGTCGCCGCAGCCCTCGCACACGCGCTCGTTGATCACGACCCGCTCGGTGGCCGCCGGGAGCTCGCCGCGCTTGCGCAGGCGGCGCTCCTCGGTGGCGCACCGGTCGTCGTGGATCAGCACCGTGACGCCCTCGACGGCCGCGAGCTCGCGCTCGGCGTCGGCGAACGCGTCGCGGTGGCGGACGGTCGCGATCGGGTCGAGGTCGCCGCGGCCGTACTTCCCCGGCTCGTCGGTGGTCACGATGATCCGGCGGACACCCTCGATCGCCAGCTCGCGCGTGATGGCCGCGACGTCGAGGCGGCCCTCGGCGCGCTGCCCGCCGGTCATGGCGACGGCGTCGTTGTAGAGCAGCTTGTAGGTCATCGACACCCCGGCGGCGATCGCGGCGCGGATCGCGAGCGAGCCGGAGTGGTGGAACGTGCCGTCGCCGAGGTTCTGCACGAGGTGGGGGTCGTCGGTGAACGGGGCGAGCCCGATCCACTGCGCGCCCTCCCCACCCATCTGCGTCATCCCCACCTGGTGGCCGCGGTGCCCGCCGTCGAGCGCGACCATCGCGTGGCAGCCGATCCCGACGCCCACGAGCGTGTCGTCGTCGGTCCGCGTCGAGGTGTTGTGCGGGCAGCCGGAGCAGAAGTAGGGGGTGCGCGACGGCAGGTCGGCCGTGCTCAGCGCGATCCGGGACGGCCGGGGCGGCGTGAGGGCGTCGAGGTGGGCGACCGCGGAGGCGGGGAGCTCGTGACCGAGCGCGCGGAGCCGGCCGGCGATCGCGGTGGCGACGTCCTCGGCGGAGAGCTGCGCCCGCGCGGAGAGCAGCGGGCGGTTCCGGTCGTCGCGGCGGCCGACGACCCGCGGCGGCGGCACCGTCCCGTAGAGCGCCTGCCGGACGTGGCCCTCGAGGAACGGCACCTTGTCCTCGACGACGAGGACCTCCTCGAGGTCCGCCGTCATCGCGGCGAGGGCCTCGTGGTCGACCGGGAACGGCATGGCGAGCCGGACCAGGCGGACGCCGAGCGCGTCCAGGTCGGACTCGGAGAGCCCGAGGTCGTCGAGGGCGCGCAGCACCGTCGCGTAGCTCGTCCCGGAGGCCACGATCCCGAGGCGGGCCTCGCGGGCGGTGAAGGCGACCCGGTTGAGCCCGGCCGCGCGGGCGTAGGCCTTCGCGAGGTCCAGCCGACGGGTGAGCACGTCGTGCTCGGCGTCGAGGGCCGGGGGCCCGACCAGCGGCGGCGAGACCGGGCGGGTTCCCGACGGCGGGTGCGGCACGCCGAGCACGTCGGGCGCGAGGGCGCCCAGGTCCACGGTGGCGGAGGCGTCGGCCACGTCGGCGATGATCTTCAGGCCGGTCCAGAGGCCGGTCTCGCGCGAGAGCGCGACCGCGTGCAGGCCGAGCTCCACGATCTCGGCGACCGACCCCGGGGCGAGCAGCGGCATCGAGAGGCTGGCCGCCATCGGCTCGCAGCTGCTGGGCACCGTGGAGGACTTGCACGCCGGATCGTCGCCGATGAGCGCGACCGCCCCGCCGAGCCGGGCGGTGCCCGAGAGCATGCCGTGGCGGATGGCGTCGGCCGCGCGGTCGAGCCCCGGGTTCTTGCCGTACCAGAACCCGACCACCCCGTCGTGGCGTCGACCGGGCACCGCGTCGAGCAGCTGCGTGCCCGCGACGGCGGTGGCGGCCAGCTCCTCGTTGACCCCGGGCGTGAACACCACGCCGAGCGGGTCGAGGTGGCGCCGGGCCCGCCCGATCTCCGAGTCGAGACCGCCCAGCGGCGAGCCCTGGTAGCCGGACACGAACACGCGGGTGTCGAGCCCGCGCGCCTCGTCGAGCCGTCGCTGGTCGAGCAGCAGCCGCACGAGCGCCTGGATGCCGGTCATCAGCGCGCGTCCGCCCGTGGCGGTGTAGCGGTCGTCGAGGGAGACGGTCGTGTCCGGGCTGCCCATGGCCACTCCTGGCGCGCGTCGACGTGGTGGTGGAGCCCACATGCCATCCGACGGGACCCGACGACGCAACCTTCGCCGACCTGTCGTCGGGAAGGACGCAAAGAACCGCCGCGAGACGCGCCCCGGAGATCAGGACGTTGCGCCGCTCACGGCGTCAGCGCGTCGTCCGCCTTCACCGCTCCGCGGCGGCCCATCGGCTGCGCCGGGCCCTTCGTGGTGTCGGCGGCCGTCTGGTACTCCGACTCGGAGTTGACCTCGGCGCCGAGCAGCACGATGTAGCTGGTCAGGTACAGCCAGAGCATGAGCACGATGACGCCGGCGAGCGCCCCGTAGGTCTTGTTGTAGCTGCCGAAGTTGTCGACGTAGACGCTGAACAGCACGCTCGCGACGACCCAGACGACGGTCGCGAAGATCGACCCGGGAGTGACCCACTCGAAGCGCGGGGAATCGCGGTCGGGCGCGACGCGGAAGAGGACGGCCAGGGCGACGAGCATGAACAGCACGAGCAGCACCCAGCGCACGACCTGCCCGACGAGTTGTCCCACCGGCCCGAGCGAGTCGAGCACGATCGGCGCGACGGCGACGAGCACGATCGCGACGATGACGAACACGACGGCGCCGAGCGTCAGCAGGAGGGCGAGCGCCCGCAGCTTCACGGCGCCGCGCGTCTCGGTCTCGTCGTAGGCGATGTTGATGGCCGCCATGAGGTTCTGGGTGCCGCTCGACGCGCTGAACAGCGCCGCGAGCGCCGCGATCACGAGGCCCGTCGTCAGGCCGCCGGTCGAGGAGGTGACCACCGACTGCAGCTGGTCGGCCACCAGCGGCCGGGCGCTCTCGGGCAGCGCCGAGGTCACGCTCTCCAGGGTCTGCGCCGCCTGCGCGGGGTCGGCGACCAGCCCGTAGAGCGACACCAGGGCGATCAGCGCCGGGAAGATCGCGAGGAAACCGAAGAACGCGACGCCGCCCGCCAGCATGCTGACGTTGTCCTTGCCGCTCTCGGCGAACGCACGCTTCAAGATCTGCCACCATCCGGTCGGCGGGATCTCGGTGGGCTTCTCGGCGTTGCCGCCGGGCGGGTCGTCCGTCCCGCGGACCGGCGCCGGGGGATGGTCGGTCGGCGGGTGCGGGTGACGCACCCCTCGGGCGACGCTGCGGGCGACCAACCCTGCGGCGAGCATCCTGGCTGGGTTCATCGCCGCTGGTACCCAGCCGCCTCCGCGGTTCAACGGCGGCCGCGGGCCCCCCGGGCGGCGTCGTCGAGGGTGACACCGACGTGGGCGTGCATCCAGTCCGCGAGCGGGCTCATGCGCCGCCACGCCGCGGCGACCCGGTCCGCGAGGGCCGGCGTGTGCAGCTCGTCGGACGGCTCCCACGAGGTGTGGGCGAACAGCGACCGGTGGCGCAGCAGATCGAGTCGCGGGTGGTCGGGGTCGGTGCCCCGGGGCCGCGTCTTGAGCCGGTCCCCGCCGAGGGCGTACCCGTCGTCGTGCAGACCGGCGACGATCTGCTCGAGCTCCGGCCCGTGGCGTTCGTCGTCGACGGCCGCGCGGTACCGCGCGATCTGGTCCGGGACCATCGCGTAGTACCCCGCGGCGACCATGATCCCGTCCGCCGAGACCTGCACGTAGTGCCCGCCGGCGGTGGCCCCGCACTGCGTCTTGTACGGCACCTTGTCCTTCGAGAACCGCACGTCCCGGTACGGCCGGAAGATGCGGCCCTCGCCGAACTCGGGCTCGAGGGTCAGCAGCAGGGCCTGCATCGGCGCCCGCACGTGGTCGTCGTACAGGTGCTTGTTGTCCTGCCAGTAGGCCTTCGAGTTGTCGGCCTCGAGGCCCTCGTAGAAGTCGACCGCGGCGTCGCCGAACCCCGTGAACACGGTCGACGACGCTAGCGCGGTCGGCGACTCAGCGGCTGCGGCGCCCGCGCGGGGCACCGGACCCGCCGCCCGTTCCCGACGACGAGGCGGCCGGGGCCTGCCCGCCACCGCGGCCACCGCGACGACGGCCGCCCCCGGGGTTGCCCTGCCCGCTGCCGCCCTGGCCGCCGGCCTGCGGTGCGCCACCCCGGCCGCCGCGGCGACGCGGCCGCCCGGAGCGGGTGGGCGCTCCCGACGACGAGCGCTCCTGCTGCGGCGGCGCCTCGATCTCCGGCATCGTCGCCGGCGGGGCCGGCTCGCCGACCAGGTCGCGGATCTCGCGCGCCCCCGGCGAGACCTGCGCGGTGCGGGGCTTGATCCCGGCCTGACGGGTCAGCTTCGCGACGTCGGAGCGCTGGTCGGGCGCGGCGAGGGTGACCACGTCGCCGGCCGAACCCGCGCGGGCGGTGCGCCCGGAGCGGTGCAGGTAGGCCTTGTGCTCGGCGGGCGGGTCGACGTGCACCACGAGGGCGACGTCGTCCACGTGGATGCCGCGGGCCGCGATGTCGGTGGCGACGAGGACGCGGACGTCGCCGTCACGGAACCAGCCGAGGTTCCGGTCGCGGGCGTTCTGCGCCAGGTTGCCGTGCAGCTCGGCGGCCGGGATGCCGGACGCGGCGAGCTTGCGGGAGAGCTTGCGCGCGGCGTGCTTGGTGCGGGTGAACAACATCGTGCGGCCGAGGCCGCCGGCGAGCTCCTGCACGATCTGCGCGCGGTCCGCCGCCTGCACGGTGAACACGTGGTGGGTCATGTCCGGCACGGGCTCCGCGGCGCGGTCGACGCTGTGCGTGACCGGGGACCGGAGGAACTCCTTGACGACCTTGTCGACCTCGCCGTCGAGCGTGGCCGAGAACAGCAGTCGCTGGGAGTTCGTCGGGGTGCGGCGCAGCAGGCGGCGCACGGCGGGGAGGAACCCGAGGTCGGACATGTGGTCGGCCTCGTCGAGCACCGTGACCTCGACGCGGTCGAGGTCGAGGATGCCCTGCCCGATGAGGTCCTCGAGGCGGCCGGGGCACGCGATGAGCAGGTCGACGCCGCGGCGCAGCGCGTTCTCCTGCGGCCGCTGCCCGACCCCGCCGTAGACGACGGTCTGCTCGAGACCGAGGGCCTCGGACAGCGGGGCGAGCGCGTCGCGGACCTGGCTGGCGAGCTCGCGGGTCGGCAGCAGGATCAGCGCGCGCGGCCGGTTCGGCCGCGTCGGCGCGTCGCAGCGCGCGAGCTTCGCGAGGACGGGGAGCCCGAAGGCGAGGGTCTTGCCCGACCCGGTGCGCCCGCGGCCGAGGACGTCCCGCCCGGCCAGGGCGTCGGGGATCGCGGCGGCCTGGATCGGCGTGGGCTCGGTGATGCCCCGCGGGGCGAGGAGCTCGGCGATCGAGGGCGAGATGCCCAGGCCGGTGAACGTGGTGATGTCAGAGATGAGGAGCACCTAGCGTCGAGGTCGAGGGTCCGCCCAGGCGGTGGTCGCGACTCGCGAGGGCCAGGCGGCGTGCGCGTCCCGGCATCCGTGCCGACGCGCTCGATCCCAGTGTCTCACGGAGATCGTCCGGAGTGCCCCCGGACGTGACGCTCGTCGTCAGCGGCGCACGCTCACGTGGACGTGGTCGAAGTGCCCGCCGGTCGCGTCGGTCGGGTCGTAGACGCCGCCGCCGGTGTACGGCCGCCCCCATCCGTCCTGGTCGGCGGACCCGCGGTACCAGATGCGGCCCTGCCAGATGACGTAGCGCACGCCGAGGTCCGCGGCGTTCTCCCGCAGCCAGGTCGCCATCGCCCACCCGGCGTCGAGCTCGTCGCCGACCGGGAACCGCCCCGCGCGGGTGGGGAACAGGTCACACGCCCGGCCCGCGGGATGGTCGCTCGACGGGTTCCACGCGTGCTCGGACCAGCAGCTGATGCCGCGCAGGTCGTCCGCGTGGCGCGCGACCGCCGCGTCGTGCAGCCGCAGCGCGGTGGGGGTGAGACACCCGTCGCTCGTCGGGTCGGGCTCGCTGCACGGCTCCGGCGGCGGGGGCTGGACGACCTCCCAGACGTCGGCCGCCGTGAACCCCCGGCTCTCGACGAACCACAGCGCGCCGGCGCCGAGCAGCAGGAGCACCAGGACGGCGACGAGGGCGCGGGCGGCGCGGGTGGTGGTGATGTGTCCAGATTAGGAACTCTGCCCGTGTTCCTGCCGTGAGTCGTCGGTCTTCCGGACGGCGGGTGGCGCGGCCTACCCTCCCGACATGGCCCTGTACGAGTTCCGTTGCCGGGAGTGCGGGTCGACCTTCGAGGTCAACCGGCCCATGCAGCAGGCGGGCGATCCGGTCGACTGCCCCGGCGGGCACTCGGACACCGTCAAGCTGCTCTCCACCGTCGCGCTCGGTGGGAAGGCCCGCACCGCGCAGCGGCCCGCGATGGCGCCCGCCCCCGCCGGTGGCGGCGGTGGGTGCTGCGGCGGCGGCTGCTGCGGCTGACGGCTGCTCGCGGTCCCGATCGACGTCGGTGGCCGATCCGTGTCACCGGACGCGTCGGTGGGGCCACCCACTCGTCGGGTGCGGCCCCGTCCGGCGGCGGCTGCTGCGGTCGACCGAGCGGCGTGGCACCCGTATCGCTGGTCGGGCCCGCCACCGACGGACCGCGTCCATCGGGCACGGTCCGCCGGAGGTGGTCAGACCCCGGGAACGGCGGGAGCGGCCGGCGCGCCGGGAACGCCCGGCGCCGCAGGCGCCCCCGGGACGGCCGGTGCGCCGGGCACGGCCGGAGCGCCCGGTACGGCAGGAACGCTCGGCACCGCCGGAGCACCGGGCACGGCCGGGACGCTCGGAACGGCAGGAGCGCCGGGCACGGCCGGGACGCTCGGGACCACGGGCGGGACGGTCGGCGGCGTCACCTGACCGGCGACGGTGGACGTGGTCGGTACGGACGCGCTGGCCACGGGCGCGACCACCACGGCCGCGCTGATCGCCAGCATGGCTGCTGCGGCCGCCATCTTGACTCGCATGCTCTCTCTCCCCGATCGACTGCCGCGGGCGGCCGTCGGCCCCCGTCTCGGCGATCAGGACCCAACGCCGTGTGGGGGACGGCGACAAGTGACGCCGACACGCCGTACTCGATCGTGCGGTTCGAGCTCGCGGGCCCTTGATCGGCGCTACCCCGTGTGCCTGCCCGGGGTCCCGGCGCGGGCGCGGAATGCAACGGCGGGGTCGGAGGGTCGTCGCGGCGATATCGTGGCGGGCATGGACGGCGGGCACTCGGCGGCGGTCGACGATTACGTCAAGGCCGTCTACAAGCTCGTCGAGTCCGAGGGGACGGCGACGACCTCGCGGATCGCGCTGCGTCTCGGGCTGTCGGCCTCGTCGGTCTCGGGCATGGCCCGCAAGCTCGCCGACCTGGGGCTCGTGGAGCACCGTCCCTACGCCGGCCTGACCCTCACCGAGGCGGGCCGTCGGCACGCGCTGTCGATGCTGCGCCGGCACCGGCTCATCGAGACCTTCCTGGTCCAGGAGCTCGGCTACGGCTGGGACGAGGTGCAGGACGAGGCGGAGGTCCTCGAGCACTACGTGTCGGACACGTTCCTCGCCCGGATCGACGCGAAGCTCGGGCACCCGCGGGTGGACCCGCACGGCGACCCGATCCCGGACGTCGAGGGGCGGACCGTCGAGCAGGAGGCCTGCGTCCTGTCGTTGCTCGAGCCCGGGACCACCGGTCTCCTCGTCCGCGTCGACGAGGAGGACCCCGCCGTCCTGCGCCACCTCAAGGAGCGGGGCTTCGGGCTCGGCACCGAGGTGCGGATGAGGGGAAGGCACCCCTTCGGGGGCTCCTTCATCGTCTCGCTCGGCGGGGACACCGACGAACACCTCCTCGGCCCGGAACTCGCGGCCGCCATGTGGGTCGCGGGCGGGGATCAGGTGCGCTGACGGCTCATCCGGGGAAGAGAAGCCTCGGAACCGTCCACGACCGACCGAGGAGGACCCCGTGGCGCCCCAGCCGCCGGACCCGTACAGCTTCCTGCCCGAGGTGGCCACCTTCCAGGTGACCTCCACCGACGTCACCGACGGTCAGCCGGTACCGAACTCGCTGGTCAGCGGCATCATGGGAGCCGGCGGGGAGGACGTCTCGCCGCAGCTCGAGTGGTCGGGCTTCCCCGAGGGCACGAAGAGCTTCGCGGTCACCTGCTACGACCCGGACGCCCCGACGGCCAGCGGGTTCTGGCACTGGGCGGTCACCGGCATCCCGGTGTCGACCACCTCGCTGCCCACCGACGCGGGCAACCCGGACAAGGGCCTGCTCCCCGAGGGTGCGATCACGCTGGCGAACGACGCCGGCGCGCACCGGTTCATCGGCGCCGCCCCGCCCGCCGGGCACGGGCCGCACCGGTACTTCTTCGTGGTCCACGCCGTCGACGTGGAGGACCTCGGCGTGGGGGAGGACGGGAGCCCGGCGTTCCTGGGCTTCAACCTGTTCTTCCACTCCATCGGCCGCGCCACGATCACGCCGACCTACGAGGTGTCCTAGCGGACCTGTGAGTACTAATCCGTGCCTGGACACGGATTAGTACTCACGGGACGGAGTCACCTCTCGAGCAGTTCCTCCAGGAACGTCTCGAGGTCCAGCGGACGGCCGGCGACGTCGTCGAGCCGCGGCGCCGGGCGGAGCTCCGCGGTCGCCTCCTCGACGGCCTGGCAGACCAGCGCGAGCTCCTCGGCGCCGAGGACCCGGAAGCCGCGGGTCACGCCGTTGTAGGGGCGTCGCCACTCGAGCGCGGTCAGCTCGGTGTCCTCGATGTCCCACATCACGACGCGGTTGCCCATCCAGGGCACGGAAGTCGTCGGCATCGCCATCACCACCATCTCCAGCGCGGGTCTCGTCATCGGCCGCAGCGCTGGGGCGACCACCGGAGGATGCCTGTCGGCCCCCGGCGCCACACCGCGAAGTGGTCCGCGTGACACGGCGACCCGGGTCACCCGCGTCCGTGGAGACGGCGGTGCAGCTCGCGGACCTCCTCGTCGAGACCCGGTGCCGGCCCCTCCACCACGACGCCGGGCGCGACGTCCTGCACCCGCAGCGGCGCCACCGGGCCGGGTCCCGCCCCGAACTCGGCGAGCCACCCGGTGAGCTGCGCCGACGAGCTCGCGTACACGATCCGGCCGAGCCCGACCCAGGCGTGCGCGGCCGAGCACATCGCGCAGTGCTCCCCGGAGGTGTACACGGTCGCGCCCGGCCGGTCCGCCGCCGGCAGCGTCTCCGCCGCCCACCGCGCGAGGGCGAACTCCGGGTGCAGCGTCGCGTCGGACCCGGTGTTCACCCGGTTCCGGTCCTCCGCGAGCGCCGTCCCGTCCGCGCCGGCCAGCACCGACCCGAACGGCTCGTCACCGGCCTCCAGGGCCTCGCGGGCCAGGTCGACACAGCGGCGGAGGTGGACGAGATCGGCGTCGCGCACGTCCGGGGAAGTTACAGCCGCTCGAGGCGCAGCGGCAGGTGGTCGGCCGGCGTCGGACCCGTCGTCAGGCCGATCGGCATCACGTAGTCGTCCGGCACCGACCAGCGGAAGCGGCGCAGCATCGCGTGCATGATCGCCTTGACCTCCATGCCGCCGAAGTGCAGGCCGATGCACTTGTGGACCCCGCCGCCGAACGGGATCCAGGCGAACCGGTGGGACTTGTCCTCGGCGCGCTCCGGGGCGAAGCGGTCGGGGTCGAACTCGTCCGGCCGGTTCCACCACGGCTCCATGCGCTGCGAGGCGTGGATGCCGAGGGACATCAGCGTGCCGGCAGGGATGTGGAAGCCCTGCAGCTCGGCGTCGCGAACGGTGACGCGGGCGAGCTGCCCGACCGGCGCGTACATCCGCAGCGTCTCGCGCATGGCGAGGTCCAGCGAGACCAGGGAGTCCAGCTCGGCGCCGGTCAGGTCGTCGGAGTCCAGCGCGAACGACTCCTCGCGCAGCTTCTCCTGCCACTGGGGGTTCTTCGCGAGCAGGTAGCTCATCATCGACAGCGTGATCGTCGACGTGTCGTGCGCGGCCATCAGCAGGAAGATCATGTGGTTGACGACGTCGTCGTCGGAGAACGTCTCGCCCTCGTCGCTGCGGGCGCGGCAGAGCACGCTGAACATGTCCCGACCGTCGCCGGCCCGCTTGGCCGGGATCTGCGCGGTGAAGTAGTCCTCGAGCACCTTCCGCCCGTCGAGCCCCCGCTTCCAGGAGCCGCCCGGCACCGGCGCCCGGACGACCGCGACCCCCGCGTGGACGGTGTCGACGAAGGCCCGGTTGACCCGGTCGGCCCGCGGGCCGAGCTCGTCGCCGACGAACACCTCGGTCCCGATGTCGAGGGTCATCTGCTTGATGCGGTCGTAGATACGGATGCCGTCGCCGGTGGTCCAGTCGTCGAGGCTGCGCCGGATGCGCGGGTTCATCACCTCGAGGTACTCGCCGAGCCGGTCGCGGGTGAACGCCTCCTGCAGGATGCGCCGGTGGGTGCGGTGCTCCTCGAAGTCGAGAAGCATCACACCCCGGCGGAAGAAGGGGCCGATGAAGAAGCCCCAGCCGTCGGCGTTGCCGAAGTACTTGTCCTTGTTGACGAGCACCTGGCCGAGCGCGTCCGGCCCGAGCACCGACACCATCCGGCGTCCGAAGGCCCCGGTCCAGGACACGGGCCCGAACTGCTCGTACCGCTGCCGCCCGAAGCCCAGCATGTCCGCGGCGAACTCCAGGGACCTCCCGACGACGGGCGTGCCGAAGTCACCGGGGACCGCCTCCAGGCCGCTCCCCGGTGGGGGCGGTGCGAGCGGTGCCGTCGCGGACGGCACCCGGCTCGTGGCTGCGGCCAGGCCGCTCTGGATCCGGTGGGCCAGCGGTGCCGTCATCGTTCCTCCGGGAAGTCGGCGGCGGCCACCACGAGGTGGGCGCAGCGCGTGACGAGGTGCTCGGCGTCGACGGCGAGGCGGCCGTCCAGCCAGAAACCGACGGCGTCGACGATGCCGGCGGTGAGCAGCACCGTCGTGACGTCGAGGTCGTCGGGCGACAGGTGTGGTCGCGCCTCGACGATCAGGCGGGCGAGGAACGCCGCGAAGGCGGCCACGGTGTCCTGACGACGGGCGGCGAGGACCGGGTGCCCGACCGCCTCGCGGTAGAGCCGGGCCGACCGGGCGTCGCGGGCCAACAGCGTCACCGTCGCGCGGACCGCGGCCCGTGCGCGATTTTCGAGATCGGGCACCGGGACCGCCGCGGCCGCCTGCTCGGCCAGCCGGAGCGCGGTGTCCGAGGTGGCCTCGAACAGGGCGGCGAGCAGGTCCTCCCGCCGGGCGAACGACTCGTAGAAGTAGCGCTCGGTCAGCCCGGCCGCGCGGCACACCGCCGTCATCGTGAAGTCGGCGACCCCGCGCTCGCCCACCACGTCCAGGGCGGCGTCGAGCAGGCGCCCGCGGCGCTCGGCCGCACGCTCCTCGGCGCTCGCGCCCTGGAAGGTGCGGGTGGCCATGCCGCCATCCTGACAGGACGCCCTGTCAGAAAGGAAGACTCAGCCCTCGTCCTGACCGACCACGTGCATCGCGGCCTCCTCGGCACTGGCGCCCGCGCCGTCGACGCCCACGTCGTCGGCGTAGCCCTCGTCGCCCTCGTCGCGCAGCACCAGCCGTCCGGACCGGGCGTTCCCGACCTCGTCGTCGTAGAGCTCGCCGTCGGTGTCGCTCGCGTCGCCCAGCCCGTCGGACCCGAGGTCGTCGGGGTCCTCGGGGATCTCGCGCCGGAGGCGGCCGTCGAGCGGCTCCCCGTCCTCCTCCTCGCGCTGCGTGACGCCCCAGGCGTCGACGCCGCGCGTGCGCTCGTTCGGGATCCACCCGGCGTCGAGCGGGTCCTCGGGATCGCGCTCCGGGGCGTCCCCGTCGAGCAGGTCCGCCTCCTGGAGCTGCTCGTGGGAGGTGTCGTCCACGGAGTCCCGGTCGTCGGCGGGCAGGTCGTCGGGGCTGTCGGGTAGCTCGATCCCGGTCATGGTGGTCCTCTCGGCGCTCGCAGGTGAACGCCGTCGATCCTGCTCCTCGGCGCTCCGGCGCAGCGGAGCGGTCCCTCGGCGGACCCTGGGTGTTTTCCCTAGGTCTTCCCGACGGCGGGTGTGGCTTGCTGTGGCCGTTGGCCCGTTCGGAGTTCTGGGAGTGGTCGTGGGTCGTAGGTCGTTGCTGTCCGTGGCTCTGGCGGCGTCGTTGACGGTGGCCGGTGCGGGAATGGCACTCGCCGCACCGACGGTCCTGCCGGACGGGTGCACGCAGGCCGGGCAGACGGTGACGTGCTCGTACGCCTCCACCGGGGGCGAGCAGACGTTCACGGTCCCGACGGGTGTGACCTCGGTCCGGGTCACGGCCGTCGGAGGCGCGGGCGGCGACGGCTTCCAGGGCCTGGAGAGCAATGCCGGAGGCATGGGCGGTCGGGGTGCCTCGGCAGCGGGGGTGATCTCCGGTCTGACACCGGGCTCGACGCTCTACGTCCAGGTCGGCGGGCCGGGTCAGAGCCCGTCGGGGACAGCCAGGGACGCGACGGCCGGGGGCTTCAACGGCGGGGGTTCCGGCGCAAACATCTACGGCGGGGGCGGTGGCGGGGCGTCCGACGTGCGGTCGGTGTCGCGCTCGGCCGCGGACAGCCTGAGCTCCCGTCTCCTCGTCGCCGCCGGGGGCGGAGGAGGGGGTTCGGACAACCCCGATCCCGGTACGGGTGACGGCGGGGACGCGGGTGCAGCAGGAAGAATGTCGTACCGGGGGCAGCTGCCGAACGGAGGTGGCGCAGCCACGTCGTCGGCGGGCGGCGCCGGCGGCGTCGACTACTCCAGCGGCGGAGAGCCCGGTACGGCCGGTGCGGGCGGTGACGGCCACAGGACCATCAACGGCGGTGGCGGTGGCGGCGGCGCAGGCCTCTTCGGCGGTGGCGGTGGCGGTGGCGAGTACGCGTTCCGCTCGGGGTCCGGGGGCGGTGGCGGTGGCGGGTCCTCCCTCGTGCCGACCGGCGGCACGGTCGGTCTGAGCACGGCTCCGCCCTCGGTGACGATCTCCTACACCGTCCCGGCCGCCGTCGCGGTCGCCGTGCGCGGGGCGGGCACGCTGACCGCGACCGACGGGAAGCGGTACTCGCTCTCGGTGGACGCGCGGGCGACCGCGGCCGGGCAGGCGTCCGGGCGGTTCGCGCTCTCTGGGAACGGCGCCGAGACGACGGCGAGCTCGCGGACGATCACGGCGGTGCAGAGGACGGCGAACGGCGGCACCGTCACCGGCACCGCCGTCAACGCCGCGGGCTAGCAGGTGCCGTTCACGCTGACCGTCACGGACCGCGCCGGCGGCCGGGACCAGGTCACCGTGCAGATCGGCGGTCGCACGGTGAGCGGCACCGTGACCACCGGCGACATCGTCACGAGCTGACGCACCTCACGCCGGCGGCGCCTGCCACGGGGCCGGGCGCCGCACGGCGACCTGGAGCACGGCCACCACGACGACGAGCAGGACCGGAGCCGGTACGAGCGCCCACGCGAGGGTGGTCCGCCCGACCAGCAGGGCCCCGACCAGGGCGCCGAGGAACATCGTCAGGACGGCGAGCACGCGGCGGGTGACGACGGGGCGCCCCGCCGCGCGCACGTCGGCCGCGATCCCGGTGAGGGTCATCGTCAGGACGGTGGTGGTCAGGTCGGGCACCGCGAGCCGCCGCACCACGGCGTTCTGCAGGCCGAGGGCGACCGCGAGGAGCGCGGCGACGGCCGAGGCGAGCGCACTGCCCGGCGTGCCCGTGACCCCGACCAGCAGTCCGACCGCGAGCACCATCAGGACGCCCTCGACGAGCGCGGTGTCGCGCAGGAGGTGCCCACGGCGATGCCCCCGTCGGCCGACCAGCACCCCGCCGGCGAGCGCCCCGACCAGGAAGCCCGCGAGAGCCGCGAGCGAGGCGGCCAGCGCGAACCCGGGGGCGCCGGCGACCGCGAAGCCGAGGAACACGACGTTCCCGGTCATGTTCGCGACGAACACCCGGCCCAGCCCCAGGACGCTGACCGCGTCGACGAGCCCCGTGGCCGCGGTCATCACGAGCAGCAGGACCGGCAGGGGACCGTGGACCGGCCCGCGGAGCAGGGCGCCGTCCCAGCGGGGAACCGTCACGGCCGGCGATGCTGCCCCGGACCCGGCCGCCCGGGTATCGGTCGGATGACCGATGCCGCCGCGCGGCCACCCGGTGGAGCCTGACCCCATGATCCCGCTGCTCGACCCCGTCGCCCGGACCGTCGTCGCGGGCGCCGGGCAGGCACGGGAGGCCGGTCGCGCCCTGGGTCGCCGGGTCGGCGCCGTGGCGGAGCGGGAGGACGTCGCGCGGTACCCGGTGCTCGTCCGGGCGCTGCGCAACCTGGCCGGACTGCCCGAGCGGCCGCCCCACGAGCTCGCCCTCGGCGCGGTCGCCCTCGGCATCATGCTGGCGACCGACAGCATCGTCGTCGACCTCGCGGCCAACGTCGTGGCGGTGCTCTTCGTGAACCACCCGCACGCCGACCCGCAGCGGGCCGACGGATCCGCCGAGGAGGCCGTCGCCGCGCGCTGACCGCACTACCCTGACCGACGGGCCGGGGAGGGGTGGGGCGGCGGTGGCACCGACGGGCGAGCTGCTCGGGCGCGCGGACGTGCTCGGTCGCCTGGACGCCCTGGTCGGGGGCGGTGGATCCGCGGTGGTCCTCGTGGGCGAGCCCGGGATCGGCAAGACGGCCGTCCTCGAGCGCGTGGCCCGGCGGGCGGGCGACCGCGGCCGGCCGGTCCTGCGGGTCACCGGCTCGGAGTCCGAGACCGCGCTGCCGTACGCGGCGCTGCACCACCTGCTCGCCGGCGTCCTCGACGGGGTCGACGCGCTGCCCGGACCGCAGCGCACCGCGGTGCTCGCGGCCTTCGGGATGGGGCCCGAAGCCGGGCTCGACGCCTCCCGCACCGCCTTCCTCGTCTCGTTGGCCGCCTTCGCCCTGCTCGACGCGCCGGCCGCGGGCGGCCCGGTGGTCGTCGTCGACGACGCCCAGTGGCTCGATCCCGACTCGCTCGCCGCGGTGCACTTCCTCGCCCGCCGGACCCCGACGGCGGGCTTCGACCTCGCGCTCGCGGTGCGGGCCGGGACGGGCGCGACGTTCGAGGACGTCGACGAGCTCGTGCTCGACGCCCTGTCGGTCCCGACCGCGGAGGCCCTGCTCGACCGGGTCCACCCCGGACTCGGCCCGGGTGTCCGGGCCCGCGCCCTGGAGCTCGCGGAGGGCAACCCGCTGGCGCTCGTGGAGCTCCCCGCCGCGATCGAGCAGGGTCCGCCGGACCCGGCCGTGGCACCGGGCCGCCCGTCGGCCCCGCTGACCCGCCGTCTGGAGCGGGCCTTCGCCCGCCAGGTGGCGGTGCTGCCGCCGATCCCGGCGTCGCTGGTGCTGCTGATCGCCGCGAACACCGGCGGGTCGGTGACCGAGGCGCTGCGGGCCGGGGCGGAGGTGCTCGGAGCCGCACCCGGGCTCGACGACCTGCACCCCGCGGTCGCGCTCGGCATCCTCGACGTCGAGGGCGACGTGGTCCGCTTCCGGCACCCGCTCATCCGCTCGGCCGTGCTGGCGCAGGCCGGGGCCCCCGCGCTGCGGGCCGCGCACACGGCGCTCGCCCACGTCCTCGCGCACGACCCGGAGCGTCGGGCGTGGCACCGCTCCGAGGTGGTGGCCGCGGACGAGCAGGTGGCGGATGAACTCGAGACCGTCGCCGGGGCGGCCGTCGCCCGGGGTGCGCCGCAGGTCGCGCTGGTCCTGCTGGAGCGGGCCGTCGACCGCGCCGAGGACCCGGCCGCGGCCTCCCGGCGGGCGATCCGTGCGGCCGAGCTCGCCGTCGAGGTGGGCGACCGGGACGCCGGGGACCGGCTGCTGGCGAAGGTCTCCGTCGACGACGACGGGTGGACCGAGGTCCTGCACCTGCTGCTGCACCAGGACGACTGGGCGCCGGAGGGCTGGTCGGACGAGCGCCTGACCGACTTCGTCGCGAACGTGCGGCGCGCTGCGGAGCACGGTCGTGCGGCCCCGGTCCTGCGGGTGCTGCACCGGTTGTCCTACTCCTCGTCACCGACCGTCCGCGCCACGGTCCTCGCGGCCGCCCGGACGATCTTCGCTGAGCACCCCGACGAGCCGATGGGGCTGCAGACGTTCTCGCAGGAGCCCCGCAACGCCGGCGTCGTCGTCGCGGCCGCCGTCCGGGCCCTCGCCCGGGACGACCTCGAGCCGGAGACCCGTCGGGTCCTCGTCACCGCCGCGACCCGCGCCTTCGACCACGAACTCGGGGCCGCCGAGCTGCCCGCCGTCGCGGAGGCGCTGCTCGCCCAGGGCCGTCGTGGTGCGGCGGCCCAGGCACTCGTCTCGCTGGCCTGGTGCCACCTGCTCCTCGGACGTCTCGCCGAGGCGGAGACCACGGCGCTGCGGGCGGAGGCGCTCGCCCGCGAGACCCACCAGTACTTCTGGGCGCTCGGCCCGGTGATCGTCCTTGCGTGGCTCGACGGCGTCCGGCCGGAGCCCGGGGACCCGCACCCGCGGCTCCACCGCGTCCTCGCCGAGCTGCCGGCAGGGAGCCTGACCCCCTTCCACCGCGCCATGTTCGCGGTGGCCCGGGCCGCCTCCGACCTCCCAAGGGGCCGGGCCGGCGAGGCCGCCGACGCGCTGGGGGAGCTGTTCGACGTCGGGAGCCACGTCGCCTGGTGGAGCTTCGCCGACCGGGCGGAGGCGTGTCTGCGCAGCGACCGGCTCGACGAGCTCGCGCCCGGGCTCACGGCCCTCGAGGACCTCGTCGCGACGACGGGATCGCCCTACCTGGCCGACCAGCTCGCCTACGCCCACGCCCTGCTCGCGGACGACGCCGGGGCCGACGCGGCCGTGGAGCGGGCCCTGCACACCGCGCCGCTCGCCAGTCCGTTCCTGCGGGCCCGGCTCGCCCTCACGCACGGCATCCGGCTGCGCCGCGCCCGCCGGGTCCGGGACGCGCGGCGCCTGCTCGCCCACGCGCGGGAGCTGTTCGACGCCCTCGGCCCGACCCGGTGGGACGCCGTGGTCGACCGCGAGTTGGACGCCGCCGGGCGTCCCCGCCGGCCGGGGGCGGCCGGCGCCCTGACCGCCCAGGAGCGCCAGGTGGTGGTCCTCGCCGGTCGCGGCCTGTCGAACCGCGGGATCGCCGACCACCTGCTCATCTCCCCGCGCACCGTCAGCACCCACCTGCACCGGGCGTTCCGCAAGCTCGGCGTGACCCACCGCCGCGAGCTGCTCGCCGACGCCGGGGAGGCCCGATAACGGTCGCCCGACCGATACCGGCCGGGCGCGGTGGCTCGCAGGGTGGTCGGACCCCACCCGAGGAGCACGCCATGTCGAACCCGCCCACCGTCGTCCTCGTCCACGGCGCCTTCGCCGACGCCTCGAGCTTCCGCGCGCTGATCCCGGAGCTGCTCGACTCCGGCCTCCCCGTCGTCGCGCCGGCGGTACCCAACCGCTCGCTCAACGGCGACGCGGCCTACATCGCCTCCGTCGTGCGGCAGATCCCGGGCGACGTGGTGCTCGTCGGCCACTCCTACGGCGGCGCCGTCATCACCGTCGCCGGGGCCGAGGACAACGTCCGCGCCCTCGTCTACCTCGCCGGCTACGCCCTCGAGGAGGGCGAGAGCCTCGGTGAGCTGCAGGGCCGCTTCCCCGACTCGGACCTCGCGACCGCGCTGGTGCAGACCGAGTACCCCCTGCCCGACGGCGGGACCGGGGTCGACGTGTCCGTCGACCCCGCGAAGGTCCACGACGTCTTCGCCGCCGACGTCGACCCGGAGACCACCCGGGTGCTCGCCGTCGCCCAGCGTCCCCTGGCCGCCGCCGCGTTCGGCGAGCCGGCCTCGGCCGCGGCCTGGAAGGCGAAGCCGTCCTGGGGCATCGTCTCGACCTCCGACCGGACGATCAATCCCGACGTCGAGCGGTTCGGCTACGAGCGCGCCGGCGCGACCGTCACCGAGCTCGACTCCTCGCACCTGGTGATGCTCTCCCACCCCAAGGAGGCCGCCGACGTCGTGCGCGAGGCGGTCCGGGCCACCGAGCGCTGACGGGCCGTCGACGTGAGCCACACCGCGGCCGACGACCTCGTCGAGGCCCTGATCGACGCCGGGGTGCACCGCATCTACGGCCTCGTGGGCGACAGCCTGAACGCGTTGACCGAGTCGATCCGGCGCCGCGGCGGCGCCGACCGCGGGGGGATCGACTGGGTGCACGTCCGGCACGAGGAGGCGGCCGCGTTCGCCGCCTCCGCCGAGGCCCAGCTGACCGGCCGGCTCGCGGTGTGCGCGGGGAGCTGCGGGCCGGGCAACACCCACCTGCTCCAGGGGGTGATGGACGCCCACCGCTCGGGGGCACCGGTCCTCGCGCTCGCCTCCCACATCACGTCCCGCGCACCCCGCTCGTCCAGGGGATCGTCGACGAGGTCGCGGCCGACGACGCGGTCTTCACCGTCGACACCGGGATGTGCTGCACCTGGGCGGCCCGCTACATCACCCCGAACGGGCGCCGCCGGATCCTCGGGTCGTTCGTGCACGGGTCGATGGCCGACGCCCTGCCGCTCGCGGTCGGGGCGCAGGTCTCGCATCCCGGACGGCAGGTGGTGTCGTTCTCGGGCGACGGCGGGCTCGCGATGCTGCTCGGGGAGCTGCTGACCGTGCGGACCCACGCGCTGCCGATCAAGGTCGTCGTGTTCGACAACTCGAGCCTGGGCATGGTCCGCCTGGAGATGCTCGTCGCGGGCGACCCGCCGTTCGGGACCGACCACGACCACGTCGACTTCGCCGCGATCGCCGCGGCGATGGGCGTCCACGCCCGCCGGGTCACCGAGCCCGGTGACCTGCGCGAGGCCGCCCGGGACGTGTTCGCCCACGACGGGCCGGCGCTGCTGCACGTCGTGACCACGGCGGACGCCCTCGAGGTGCCCACGCACGTGACGCCGGCCGAGGCCCGCGGCTTCGCCCTGGCCGTCGGGAGGACGGTGCTCTCCGGCGGGGTCGGCGGCCTCGTCGAGATGGCCCGGCAGAACCTGCGCAACATCCCGCACTGGACATACGTCGGCGCCCGTGGGGGAGTCCCCACGGGCGCCGGTGTGTCTACTGCTTGATGAAGTCCAGGATGTCCTGGTCGAGCGCGGCCCGGTACTCGCCGTAGATGCCGTGCGGCGCCCCCGGGTAGACCTTGAGCGTCCCGTCCGCCACGAGCTCGATCGTCCTCCGCGCGGCGTCGTCGATCGGCACGATCTGGTCGTCGTCGCCGTGGGCGATCATCATCGGCACCCGCAGCGCCTTCAGGTCCTCGGTGAAGTCGGTCTCCGAGAAGGCCTTGATGCAGTCGTACGCGGCGGCGAGGTTGACGTTCATCCCCTGCCGCCAGAAGTCACGCTTGGCGCCCTCGGAGACGGCGCTGCCCTCCCGGTTGGCACCGAAGAAGGACTCGGCGAGGTCGATCCAGAACTGCGACGCGTCGGCCAGGACGCCCGCCCGGATGCCGTCGAAGACCTCGATTGGCAGGCCCTCGGGGTTGGAGTCCTTCTTGACCATCACCGGCGGGACGGCCCCGGCCGTGATGACCTTCGAGACGCGGTCGCCGCCGTGCTGTGCGGCGTAGCGCACCATCTCGCCGCCCCCGGTGGAGTGGCCGATGAGGACGAGGTCGCGCAGGTCGAGCGCCTCGACGAGCTCGGCGACGTCGCGGGCGTAGGTGTCCATGTCGTTGCCGGTGTACGTCTTCGACGAGCGCCCGTGGCCGCGACGGTCGTGCGCGATCGTGCGGTAGCCGTGGTCGGCGAGCAGCTTCACCTCGACCGACCAGGCGTCCGACGACAGGGGCCAGCCGTGGCTCAGCAGGACGGGCCGGCCCGAGCCCTGGTCGGTGTAGTAGATCTCGGTGCCGTCGGACGTCGTCAGGTAGGGCATGTCGGCTTCCTTCTCCCGGGGGTGGACCCCGACCCTCCCGTCGGGCGGGCGCCCGCCGCATCGGTCGCTCGACGCAAGTGCAGGGGTCAGGCGGCGAGGGCGTCCGCGAGGAAGGCGGCGCCCTCGCGGCGGGCGGCCCGGGCGGCGGGGACGTCCCGGAGCGGGCGCAGCGTCACGAAGTCGTGGATCACCCCGAGGTAGCGGACGGCGAGCACGTCCACGCCGGCCTCGCGCAGGGCCCGCCCGTAGGCCTCGGCCTCGTCGCGGACCACGTCCACCTCGGCGGTCACCAGCAGCGTCGGCGGGAGCCCCACGAGGTCCTCGCGGCGCGCGCGGGCCGGGGCGAACCCGGCGTCGCCCAGGTCCCGCGGCGAGCCCGGGTACTGCGCCCAGTACCAGCGGGCGGCGGTCCGGGAGAGGACGGGCACGTCGGCGAACTCGTGGTGGGACGCCGAGTCGCAGTCGGGGTCCGCCCACGGGTAGTAGAGCAGCTGGGCGGCCAGGCGGGGTCCGCCGCGGCGCTGGACGAGCATCGCGAGCACGGTGGCGGTCGTGGCCCCGGTGCAGTCCCCGGACACCGCCACCCGGGCCGGGTCGAGCCCGAGGTCGGCCGCGTGCTCGACCACCCACAGCAGCGTCGCGTACGCCTCCTCGACCGCCACCGGGTAGCGCGCCTCGGGGACCAGCGTGAACTCGGGGACCACGATGGTCGCCCGGGCGCCCACCGCGAGCGCGCGAATGAGGTGGCCGTGGGTGTCGGCGTCACCGGTCACCCAGCGCCCGCCGTGCAGGTGGAGCACCGTCGGCAGCGGCCCCGGCAGCCCGGCGGGGCGGACGACCCGGAACGCGACGAGCCCGTCGGGGCCCACCGGCGCGGTGTGCAGCTCGACCTCGACCCCGGGTCCCTCGAGCCGGTCGTCCTGCAGCTCGCGCAGCGCCTGCCGGCCGTCCTGGGTCCCGAGCGAGTGCAGCGGTGGCGGGCCGGCGAGGCCGCGCAGCAGCCGCGCGCACGCCGGGTCGAGCACCACACCCCGGTCGTCCCCTGCCGTCACGCCGCCTCCGGTCCCGTTCCCGCTCCGAGCACGCTAGCGGTCGTTCACCCACGCAACCATCTCCCCGGTGCGGAAGCGGTCGACCGACCGATGGCCGGGGTGCGATGACGTACGGCGGGCCCCGACCCGGCCTCCCGACGACGGATGGCGGCGGCCGACGTCGCGACTACTGTGGCGCGGCGACGAGAGGAGCACCGATGAGCGGCCCTCCTCCTCCCGTGCCGCCGGTGATGCTCCTCGGTCGGGACGCCGAGCTGGCGGTGCTCGACGCCCTCGTCGACACGGTCGTCGCGACCACCACCCGACCTGCGGTCGCCGGTCGCCCCGCCGTCGTCGTGGTGGGTGAGGCCGGGATCGGCAAGACCGCCCTGCTCACGCACGCGGCCGGACGCGCAGCGGAACGCGGGGTCCGCGTCCTCGCCGCCGACGGCTGCCGGGCGGAGGCCGACCTCCCGTTCGCCGCGCTCGGCCAGCTGCTGTCCCCGGTCCTCGACCTCGTCGACGAGCTGCCGACCCACCCGCGGGCGGCCGTCACGGCCGCGCTGCTGGAGGGCGCCGCGGAGGTCCCGACCGGGGCGCTGCACCTCGGAGCGCTGATGCTGCTGCGCCGGGCGGCCCGCCGGGACCCGGTGCTGCTCGTCGTGGACGACGCCGACCGGCTGGACCAGGAGTCGCTGCGGGCCATCGTGTTCGTGACGCGTCGGCTGAGCGGGGTCGACCGCATCGGGCTCGTGCTGGCCGGACGCGGCGACGTCCGTCCCCTCCCCGGGGACGCCTCCCTCCCGACACTGTCCCTCGGACCGCTCGCGGAAGCCGACGCCGCGGCGGTGGTCGACCGTCGCGCCGCCGGGCTGGCCGACGGCGTCCGGCGCGAGGTCCTGACGGCGGGTCGGGGCAATCCGCTCGCGCTGGAGGAGTTCGCGGACGCAGGCAGCGCGCGGCCCGCGGAGATGTCGCGGCGCGTCGACGCCGTGTTCGGCGCCGCGATCCGCGAGCTGTCCGGGACCACGCGGCGGCTGCTCACGCACGCGGCCGTGGCCGAGGGGGAACCCGTCGCCACCGTGCACGTCGCCGCCGGGACCGACCCGGACGACCTGGGGCCGTGGGGACCCGCCGAGCGGGCGGGGCTCGTCCTCCTCGAGGACGGCGTCGTCTCCTTCCGGCACCCCCTGGCCCGCGCGGCCGCCGCAGCGACGGCCCCGGCCGCCGAGCGCCGCGCCGCCCGCCTCGCCCTCGCCGACGCGGGCCTCGACCCCGACCTCGCCGCCTGGCAGCGGGCCCGCGCCTCCCTCGCGCCGGACGAGACCGTCGCGCTGGCGCTCACCGCGTCCGCCGTCCGCGCGGAGTCCCGTGGCGACCCCCGGGCGGCGGCCCGCGCCTGGCGCCGGGCCGCGGACTGCTCGCCGGAGCCGCGCGACCGGCTCGACCGCCGGCACCGGGCCCTCCAGGCGTCGTACGCGGCGGGCGACGCCGACGCGGTGGCCGAGGAGCACGCGACCGTCCGCGAGGAGACCGACGACCCGACGGTGCGGGTGTACACGACGCTGCTCGCCGCGGCGGCGCTCATGCTGCACGCCCGCCAGCGCGAGGCCGTCCGACGGCTGCAGGAGGTGGTCCCGGCCATCGGTCGGACCACCCCCGCGGGGACCGCCCTGCTCGGCGCGTTCGTGCGCCTGGCCGCCGACTTCTCCGGGGTCCCCGAGCACCGTGCGCTCGCCGACGCCGTCCTGGCCCGCCCGGAGGTGACCGACGCGGCCCGCCGGGTGCTCGCCGAGGCCGACTCGCCCGCCGACCTGATGTGGCTGCGGGCCACCGTGTACGACCGCGGGGAGGCCGCCGAGCAGCTCGACCGCCTGCTCGCCGAGGGACGGGCCGGGGCCGGGGCGACCGCGGACGACCTGCAGAACCTGGGGTTCCTCGCGGACCGGGCCGACGACGTGCGGCGCGCGGTCGACCTGTTTGCCCGGGCGCACGACCGGATGCACCACGAGGGCCCGGCCGCGTTCGGGGTGCCGATCCTGGCCGCGCTGCTCGTCGAGCACGGCCGCTGGAGCGAGGCAGACGCGGTGATCGCCCGCTGGACCCCGGTGGCCGACGAGCGCGGCATGGACCGGGTGGCCGTCGAGCTGGCCGCGCCCCGTGCGGTGCTGGCGGCGCTGCGCGGCGATCCCGACACCGCCCACGCCGTCGTGGCCGCGGCCCGCCGGCGCGTCGACCTCGCCGACAACCTGTTCCTGCAGCTGCGGCTGCACTCCGCGGCGGCCCACGCCGCGCTGGTGGCGGGCGACCGGAACCGGGCCCACCGGCACCTCCGCGCCCTGTTCGCTCCGGACGGCACGCCGCTGCACCCGGGCCTGTCCCCCCGCGCCGTCGCCCTGCTCGCCGCCGCAGCTGGTGGCATCGGGCCCGAGGAGCGGCGGGACGTCGCCCGCGTCGTCGACCGGGTGCGGGCCACGCTCGGTTCGCGCCCCTCGGCCCACCTGCGCCTGCTCCTGCACCACGCGGACGCCCTCGTCGGCGACGAGGCGCACAGCGAGCACCACTTCCGGCTCGCGCTCGCGGACCCCACGGGCCAGGACTGGCCGGTCGAGCGGGCGAGCGTCCGGCTGCACTACGGCGAGTGGCTGCGTCGGCGGCGACGGCCCTCGGAGGCCCGCGAGATGCTGGAGGCCGCGCTCGAGGCGTTCGACACGCTCGGGGCGGCCGGCCCGGCCGAGCGGGTGCGGAGCGAGCTGCGGGCGGCCGGCGCCGCGGACCAGCGCGACGCCGCGGCGGGCGAGGACCCGCTCACCGAGCTGACCCCGCAGCAGCGCGAGATCGTGCGGCTCGCAGCCTCCGGGCTGCGCAACCGGGAGATCGCCGAGCGGCTGTTCCTCTCGCCACGCACCGTCGGGTCCCACCTGCACCACGCCTACCCGAAGCTCGGGATCAGCGGACGCCACCAGCTCGGGAGTGTGCTGCGCGACCCGTCGTCGGGATGATCCTCCCGTCCTGCGTCGTTCGACCGACGCGGACACCGGTCCGTCCTCCCTAGGGTGGGCGGAGGTCGAGAGGAGCCGGCGATGGCGATCACGCGGGGATTCACGGGACGACGCAAGCAGGCAGAGCGCGACCCGCGGCTGCCCCCGGGCCAGTACGACGTCGGGAAGTCGTGGCCCGTGCTCACCGCGGAGCCGACCGGTCGGGTCGACGCCGAGCGGTGGACGTTGACGATCGACGGACTCGTCGCGAACCCGACGTCGTGGTCGCTCAAGGACCTCAAGGCCCTCGGCACCGACACCTACCGCGGCGACATCCACTGCGTGACGACCTGGTCGAAGCTCGACACCTCGTTCACCGGCATCAGCCTCGACACGCTGCTGGACATCGCGCAGCCGCTGCCCGAGGCGCGGTTCGTGGTCGAGGAGTCGACGACGCGCTACCGCACCAACCTGCCCCTCGACGACGTCACGGGCGGCAAGGCGTGGATCGTCTGGGAGCACGAGGGCAAGCCGCTCACGCGGGAGCACGGCGGGCCGGTCCGGATGCTCGTGCCGCACCTGTACTTCTGGAAGTCCGCCAAGTGGATCTCCAAGGTCACCCTCCTCGACCACGACGAGCCCGGCTTCTGGGAGATCAACGGGTACCACCACCGCGGGGACCCGTGGCAGGAGCAGCGCTTCGATGGCGACTGATCCGCAGCGGGCCGCCACCTGGCGCGACGCGAAGGTCGTCTCCGTCGACCACCACGGCGAGCTCGGCGTGATCCTGCGCCTCCACGTGCCGGACCGGGTCGTCCACCGTCCCGGCCAGCACTACGTCCTGCGCCTGCGCGCCGAGGACGGCTACACGGCGAGCCGGTCCTACTCCGCGGTCTCGGGCCCGGCGGAGGACCTCGTCGAGCTGTACGTGGAGAAGGTGCCCGACGGCGAGGTGTCCGGGTTCCTCGCCGAGGTGGTCGAGCCGGGCGACGTCCTGGAGTGCCGCGGACCGATCGGACGCTGGTTCGCCTGGGACGGCGCGACCCCGGCGCTCGGGATCGGCGGCGGGAGCGGGGTCGCCCCGCTGGTGTCGATGCTGCGCCACGCCCGCGCCGTCGGTCGCCCGGAGCTGCTGCACCTCGCCGTGTCGGCGTGGACGGCCGAGCACCTGCCCTACCGCGAGGAGCTGGAGGCGGCCGGCGCGCTCGTCGCGTACTCGCGGCAGAAGGGCGGCTCGCGGCTCGACGCCGCCGTCATCGCCGCGATCGCCGACCCGGGGGCCACCGCGTTCGTGTGCGGCTCGGCACGATTCACCCTCGCGATGGAGTCACACCTCCTGTCCGCCGGGCAGCCGGAGGCGAGCATCCGGATCGAACGGTTCGGACCGACGGGAGAGAATGCGGAGCATGGCTGATCTGGACGTCGACGTCGTGGTGATCGGGGCGGGACCGGTGGGCGAGAACGTCGCCGACCGCGCCCACCAGCAGGGGCTGAGCGCCGCGGTCGTGGAGGCGGGGCTCGTCGGCGGCGAGTGCTCCTACTACGCCTGCATCCCCTCCAAGGCGCTGCTGCGCCCCGTCGACCTGAAGGCGGCGGTCGACCGCATGCCCGGCGTCGACGCCGGTCCGGTCGACGCCGCCAAGGTGTTCGAGCGGCGCGACCAGTTCGCGAACCCGGACGACTCCGGGCAGGCCGACTGGCTCGACGGCGCCGGCATCACGCTGCTGCGCGGTCGCGGGCGGATCACGGGTGAGCGGGCGGTGGCGGTGGAGCACGCCGACGGCACGACGACGGACGTGGCCGCCCGCTACGTCGTGGTCGCCACCGGGTCCGTGCCGACCTACCCGCCGGTGGACGGCATCGCCGACGTCGACGCCTGGACGAACCGCGAGGTCACCCAGGCCTCGCACGTGCCGGACTCGCTGCTGGTCCTCGGCGGCGGGGTCGTCGGCGTGGAGATGGCGACGGCCTACCAGCGCCTCGGCAGCCGCGTGACCGTCGTGCAGCACGGCGAGCGGCTCGTCCCCGGGGTCGAGCCCGAGGCGGCCCGGCGGCTGCAGGCCTCGCTCGAGGCCGACGGGGTCGACGTCCGGCTGGGCACGTCGATGACGGCGGTGAAGCGGGACGGGGCGGAAGTCGTGGCCTCGCTCGACGACGGGACCGAACTGCGGGGCGCGGAGCTGCTCGTGGCCGCGGGCCGGCGCCCGGGGACGGCCGACCTCGGGCTGGACACCGTCGGCCTGGAGCCGGGGAAGCCGCTCGACGCCGACGAGACGACGACGGTGCAGGGCGACTGGCTCTACGCCGTGGGGGACGCCTCGACCGGTGCGAAGCTGACGCACATGGGCAAGTACCAGGCCCGCATCTGCGGGGACGTGCTCGTCGCCCGGTCGAAGGGCGCGTCGGTCGGCGGCCGCTACGCGAAGACCGCGACCACGACCGAGCAGACCGCGGTGCCGCAGGTGATCTTCACCGACCCGCAGATCGCGGCCGTCGGGCACACCGAGGCGTCCGCGCAGCAGGCCGGGTTGCACGTCCGCGCGGTGAGCTACGAGATCGGGAACACCGCCGGCGGGTCGCTGCACGCCGACGGCTACGACGGCTTCGCGACGATCGTGGTCGACACCGACCGCGAGGTGATCGTCGGCGCGACCTTCGTCGGCCAGGACGTCGCCGACATGGTGCACGGGGCGACCATCGCGATCGTCGGCGAGGTGCCGCTGGCGCGCCTCTGGCACGCCGTCCCGTCGTTCCCGACGATGTCCGAGGTGTGGCTGCGCCTGCTGGAGACGTACGGGATGTGACCTTCGGTCCTGTGAGCACTAAAGGGGCCTATAGCCCCCTTTAGTGCTCACCTGGCCGCAGGCCACCTAGTTGCTGATCGCCGGCGACGCGTGCAGGTACGCGGTGCTGGTCAGCTGGTCGACCATGAACCGCGCGACGTCGGCGCGGGCCATCTCCACGCCGATCGGGTCGACGCCGAGGAAGCCCGACCGGATCGGGTTGCCGCCCGGGACGTCGATCGGCGCGAACATCCGGGCGACGGTCCAGTCGAGGTCGGACGTGGTCACGGCCTCGTGGATGCCCTGCACCTCGGCGAGCGCGCCGGGGATGAGGACGCCGATGCCGATCGGGACGAGCCGGTCGAGGAGACGCGGCCGGTCGCGGGGGTCGGGCACGCTCACCGTCACCAGCGACACCAGGCGCCGGACGTCCGCCGCGTGCATCGCCTTCACGATCGTCCGCGTGCCGTCGGTCAGCGGGGTGTCCGAGAGGAACGGGTCGATGGGCGGGCCGTACGCGGTGATGACGGCGTCGGCGCCGTCGACCGCCCGCGCCACGGCGTCGGTGTCGGACAGCTCCGCCTCGACGACCTCGACCGCGTACTGCTGGTCGCCCATCTTCCCGGGCGACCGCACGAAGGCGGTCACCTCGTGCCCGTCGGCGAGCAGGTGGTGGACGACGAACCGGCCGACCCCGCCGGTCGCCCCGAACACGGTGACCTTCATGGCGGTGGGATGGCTCACGGCGTCCGGTTCCAACCCCTCCGTGTCAGGCGGCACACCCGAGGTAGAGATGGGAGATGACCGACGGTCCCGGCATCCGGGCGTGCTCCAGCGACTCGATCTCGAAGCCCGCGGCAGTGATCCGGCGGTCGACGGCCCGCTCCAGATGACAGCCGGCCACGAGCCTCTGCTGCACGCCCGTCAACCGGTGCTGCCACCGCTGCACCCCGGGATCGGGGGCGAGCCCGTGGTCGAGGAACAGGAATCGGCCGCCCGGGCGCAGCACCCGCCGTGCCTCGCGCAGGGCCGCGTCGAGGTCCGGGATGGTGCACAGGGTGAACGTGGAGACGACGGTGTCCACGGCGTCGTCGGGCAGGTCCAGCGCCGCACCGTCGAGCCCGGCGTACTCGAGCGGCGGTCCGGTCCGCCGCCGGGCCAGGCGGCGCGCCGTCATCGACGGCTCGACCGCGAGGACCTTCCCGACGGCGGGCGGCATGAGCGGGAGGTTCGGCGCCGACCCCGAGCCGAGGTCGAGCACGACGCCGCGCGCGGGCGCCAGCGCCCGCTCCCGCAGCCGGGTCACGGGAGAGCGACCGAGGACGAGGTCCGTGACGCGGGGGACGACGTGCTCCGACCAGGGGTTCACGCGGCGGGACCCTAGACGCACGACCGTCGGGTGGGCCTAGAGCCAGCGGCCCCGTCGGCGGAGGTGGACGGCCTTGAGTGCCTGCGCGAGGCCGGCGTAGCCGAGCACCGCGACGGTGATCCACAGCAGGTAGACCGGCGGCGGGTTCTGCATCGAGAGCGCACCCGCCAGGGGCCCGAAACTCAGTCCGAGCCCGGTCACGGCCACGGCGAGCGCGGCCAGCACCACCGGACGGCGGGGGAGACGACGCCAGGGCGCGCCGCGGGTGCGCAGCACGAGCACGATCGCGAGCTGGGTGAGCAGGCCCTCGACGAACCAGCCGGCGCGGAACTGTGCGGGTGCACCGGAGGCGTCGAGGCCCCACCACAGGACCCCGAAGGTGGCGAGGTCGAAGAGCGACGAGAGCGGTCCGAACGTCAGCATGAACCGGACGAGCTCGGAAGTGTCCCACCGGCGGGGCCGCGCGGTGTACTCGGGGTCGACGCGGTCCCACGGCAACGCCAGCTGCGCGGCGTCGTAGAGCAGGTTCTGCACCACGAGCTGCAGCGGGAGCATGGGCAGGAAGGGCAGGAGGACGGCGGCCGCGACCAGGGCCAGCACGTTGCCGAAGTTCGAGCTCGCCGTGATCGTGACGTACTTCAGGGTGTTGCCGAGGGTCCGGCGTCCCTCGACCACGCCCGCCGCCAGGACGGCGAGGTCCGGGTCGGTGAGGACGAGGTCGGCGGCGCGTTTCGCGGCCGGGGTCGCCGAGTCGGGCGCGATGCCGACGTCGGCGATCCGCAGCGCGGGCGCGTCGTTCACACCGTCGCCGACGAAGCCGACCACTCGGCCTGCGCCCCGCAGGGCGGTGACCACCCGGACCTTGTGGGCGGGGGTGACCCGGGCGAAGACCCGCGCCCGCTCGAGCAGGCGCGCGAGCCGGACGTCGTCGAGCGCGTCGAGGTCCTCCCCGACGACCACCTCGGAGGCGGGGATCCCCGCCTGGTGGGCCACCCGGGCGGCGACGTGGCGGTTGTCGCCGGTGAGCAGGAGGACCTCGACGCCGTGCTCCGCAAGGCCGCGCACCGTCGCGGGGGCGCTCTCGCGCACCGGGTCGACGAAGCCCACGAAGCCGACCAGCGTGAGGTCCTGCTCGTCGGCCTCGTCCACCGCGCCGAGCCGGGGCAGCCGCTTCGCCGCCACCGCGAGCAGGCGCAGGCCCTGGTCGGCGTGGGCGCGGGCGAGGTCGTGCGCGGCGAACCGGCGACCCGCGTCCAGCTCGACCGCGTCGCCCTCGACCCGCGCCTGCGAGCACCGCGGGAGGACCTCGTCGGGGTCGCCCTTCGTGATCATGAGCCGCTCGCCGTCCTGGCGGCGGACCACCACCGAGGCCCGGCGGCGCACCTGGTCGAAGCCGATCTCGTCCTCGGGGGAGTAGACGGCGTCGTCGAGCGGGTCCGTCGGGTCGGCGAGCTGGTCGAGCACCGCCTCGTCGAGCCGGCCCGCCGGCGCGATCTGGGACCGGACCGCGAGCACCGCGTAGGCCGCGGCCTCGTCGTCGGGACGTCCCCACGGGTCCAGGCTGTGCGTGGCCACGAGCCGCTCCTCGGTGAGCGTGCCCGTCTTGTCCAGGCACACCACGTCGGCCGCACCGAGGTCCTGCACCGCGTTCAACCGGGTGACGATCACGTGGGCGCGGGCCAGCCGGCGGGCCCCCCGCGCGAGGGCGGTGGTGACGACGACGGGAAGCATCTCCGGCGTCAGGCCCACCGCCACCGCAGTGGCGAAGAGCAGCGCCTGCTCCCAGTCCCCGGTCACGGTGCCGTTGACGGCGAACACGATCGGGACCAGCACGAGCATGAAGCGCACGAGCGTCCGGCTCACCCCGCGGACCCCGCGGTCGAACGACGACTCCGGCCGCTCACGCCCGGCCCGGCGGGCCAGCGCCCCCGAGTAGGTGGCGCCGCCGACGGCGACGACCACGGCCGTCGCGGTCCCGGCGACCACCTCGGACCCGGCCAGGCAGAGCACGGCCGCGTCCTCCGGGCCGCCGTCGCACGCGCCGGTCGCGGACTTCGCCACCGGCAGCGTCTCGCCGGTGAGCACGGCCTGGTCGACGAACAGGTCCGCGCCGGTGACGAGTCGGAGGTCGGCGGGGACCACGTCGCCGGGTCCGAGGAGGACGACGTCGCCGGGGACGACGTCGGACAGCGGGACCTCGCGCGGACACGGGTCGGCGTCGTCGTCCGCACGTCGCCGGACGGTCACCGTGGTGACGAGTCGGGCGCCGACCGCGCGCACCGCCCGGTCGGACCGGACCTGCTGCCAGCGGCGCAAGGCCACCGAGGCCAGCACCATGACCGCGACCGTCACCGCGCCGCGGACGTCGCCGACGGCGGCGAACACGACGGCGAGCCCGGAGAGCAGGGCGACGAACGGGCTGCGCAGGGCCGCCCAGGTCGCGGCGAGCGGGGCCGTCGCCGGCTCGAGGTCGACGGTGTTCTCGCCGTGGGTGTCCTGACGGCGGGCGGCCTCGGCCTCGGTGAGGCCGTGCGGTCCGGTGTCGAGGGTGCGCAGCACCTCGAAGGCCGACGCGCTCGCGGCCTGCGTGAGCGCGGCGGTGTCGGGCAGCGCGCCGGTGGGCGGGCTGGTGGACGGGTGGGTCGGCATGGTCGGTCCCTGTCGCCGGTCGAGCGATGATCAGTAGACCCCGCGTCCACGGAACAGTCAAACGATCGTGCAAGTATGGTGGCTCACGTCGATCGAGGAGGAGCGCATGGCCCCACCGGGACCCGGGGAACGGCCGGACCCGGCCGTCGTCCAGGACGCCGCCGGGACGTTCGGGCTCCTCGCCGCCACCGTGCGCGTGGAGCTCGTCTGGCTGCTCGCACAGGAGGAACGCGACGTCGGCACGCTGGCCGAGCTGACCGGGCAGTCGGTCGCCACCGTCAGCCACCACCTCGGGAAGCTCCGGCTCGCCGGCCTGGTCAGTGCGCGTCGGGACGGCAAGCGGCAGATCTACGCCGTGGACGACCCGCACGTGGTCGACCTCGTCCGGGGCGCGGTGGCCCACCACGAGGAGCTGCGCCAGACCCCGCCCGCCCGCCGGCGACGCCGTGGTGCTTGACGCCGGGCGCCGCCCGGTCGGTCGGGGGTCGTCCCGCCCCCACCCGCCCCGTCCGCCGGTCGGTCCCGTTCCCCACCCCCCGACGACGACCGCGCCCCGTCCGCGCGGGGTGCGCGTCGGCCGGATCGTGGCCACGGTGTGCTCGGCCCTCGTGCTGCTCGCCGGCGGGACCGGCTACGCCCTCGACCGGTCGCTCACCGGCACGTCCCTCACGTCCCTGACGACCGGGTCGCACTCGGCCGACGGCTCGACGAACATCCTGCTCATCGGCCTGGACACCCGGCGCGACCAGGACGGCGGGCCGTTGCCGACGGCCGTCCTCGACGCGCTGCACGCGGGAGACGGCAACGAGGGCGGCTACAACACCAACACCCTGATCCTGCTCCACGTCCCGGACGACGGCGGCAAGGTCACCGCGTTCTCGATCCCGCGCGACGACCTCGTCCCGATCCCGGGCTACCGGCCGGACAAGATCAAGCAGGCGTACGGGGTGACCAAGGCCGCCGTCGAGGACCGGATGACCGCCCAGGGCGTCACCGACCCGGCCACCCTCGAACAGGCCGGTCGCGCCGCGGGCCGGCAGGCGACCGTCGGGGTGGTGCAGACCCTCACCGGCCTGCCGGTCGACCACGTCGCCGAGGTGACGCTCGCGGGCTTCTACGACCTCGCGAACGCGCTCGGGGGCGTCACGGTCTGCCTGAATCACGCCGTGCAGGACTCGTACTCCGGGGCCGACTTCCCCGCGGGCGTCCAGCAGATCACGGGCTCGCAGGCCCTGGCCTTCGTCCGGCAGCGGCACGGGCTCACGAACGGGGACCTGGACCGGACCCACCGCCAGCAGGCGTTCCTGTCCTCCGCGATGCACCAGGTCACCGCGGCCGGCACGTGGACCGACCCGTCGAAGCTCGCCGCGCTGCTCGACGTCGCCCACCGCGACGTGGTCCTCGACCAGGGGTTCGACGTGCTGTCCTTCGCCGCCTCCGCGTCCAACCTCACCAGCGGCGACGCCGCCTTCTACACGCTCCCGATCGAGGGCTACGTGCAGGCGAACGACGAGGACGACAACGAGGTCGACCCGGCGCACGTGCAGGCGTTCATCCGTCAGCAGATCGCGGCGGCCGCCGCACCCCCGGCCCCGCCGGCGGCGCCCGCCCCGCCCGTCGATCCCACCGCCGCGGCGGGCACCACCGTGCAGGTCGACAACGCCTCGGGGACGCCGGGCGAGGCCGCCTCGGCGGAGACGATGCTCGTCGGGCACGGGTTCAGCCCCGGGGCGACCGGCACCGTCACCGACCGCGCCGCCTCCACCGTCGTCGCCGCCCCCGGGGACGCGGCCGCCGCCACGCTCGCCGCCTCCCTGCTCGGCGGCGGGGTCACCACGGCGACCGACCCCGGGCTCACCGCGGGACACCTGCGGATCGTGCTCGGCACGGGCTACCGCCCGCCGGCCGCACCGTCCACCGCGTCCGCCGCCGGCCCCTCCGGGGGCCCCGTCCAGGCCGGAGGAGTCCCGTGCGTCGATTGACCGCGCCCCGCAGGAGGCCGTCGTGACCGTCCGCGACCGTCCCGCCGGGGCGGCGGACACGAGCCGCCCCGACCCGTCGTCGGGAACCCCCGCGCCCCCGACCGGGCGCCGCACCGAGCTGGCGCTGCTCGTCCTCGCGGCCGCGATCACCACGGCGTCGCTGGTGTCGGTGGAGCTGGACCAGCAGCACGAGCTGAGCTGGACGCTGGGCTACCTCGGGCTCGCCTACCTGGCGCTCTTCGCGGGGGCGCATCTCGCGGTCCGGCGGTGGGCGGCCTACGCGGACCCGCTGATCCTGCCGTGCGTCGCCCTGCTGACCGGGATCGGCCTCGTCATGATCCACCGCCTCGACCTCGGGGCCGTGACCGACGCGCTGCTCGCCGGCGACGCCGCACCCTCGGCCGACGCCCCCCGGCAGCTGGCCTGGGCCGCGGGCGCCGTGGTGCTGCTCGTCGTGGTCCTCTGGCGGCTCCCCGACCACCGCGTGCTCGCCCGCTACGGCTACCTGTTCGGCCTGGTCGGGCTGGTCCTGCTGGTGCTGCCCGGGCTGCTGCCGTCGAGCATCTCCGAGGTCAACGGCGCGAAGCTGTGGATCCGGATCGGCCCGTTCTCGCTGCAGCCCGGCGAGTTCGCGCGGCTCGCGATCATCGTGTTCGCGGCGGCCTTCCTGGTGGAGAAGCGCGCGCTGTTCGCGACGGCGGGTCGGCGGCTCGGGCGGATGGAGCTGCCGCGGCCGCGGGACCTCGCGCCGCTGCTGATCGCGTGGCTCGCCGCGGTCGGGGTGCTCGCGCTGGAGAAGGAGCTCGGGGCGTCCCTGCTGTTCTTCGGGATCGTCCTCGCGATGATCTACATCGCCACCGAGCGGGTCTCGTGGGTGCTGATCGGGCTCGGGTTCTTCGTCGGCTCCAGCATCCTCGCCGACCACCTCTTCGCCCACGTGGGCGTCCGTGTCGCGGTGTGGGCGGACCCGACCGCGGACTTCGCCAACACCGGCTACCAGCTCTCCGAGGGGCTGTTCGGGCTGGCCTACGGCGGTCTGCTCGGCACCGGGCTCGGGGCCGGTCACCCGGACCTCGTCCCCCTCGCGAACACCGACTTCATCATCGCCGCGCTGGGGGAGGAGCTCGGGCTGGCGGGTCTCACCGCCGTCCTGTGCGTGTTCCTCCTGCTCATCGGACGCGGCCTGCGGACCGCGACCGCCGCCCGGGACCCGTTCTCCACGCTGGTCGCGGCGGGCCTGTCGTTCTCCCTGGCCCTGCAGCTGTTCATCGTGGTCGGCGGGGTGACCGACCTGATCCCCGAGACCGGCCTGACGGCGCCGTTCCTGTCCTACGGCGGCTCGTCCCTGCTGGCCAACTACGTCCTGGTCGCCGTCCTGCTGCGGATCTCCCACCAGGTGCGTCGGCCGATCGAGCGCCCTGCCGCGCCGTCGGTCCCGCTGGCGCACGCGGCGACCGTCATGAGTCCCCGACCCGATCTGGAGCGATCGTGACCTACTGGGAGGGCGCCGGGGTCTTCGCCGGCATCCCGCTGCTCGTGCTGTTCCTCATCGCCGTCCCGATCTTCGGGCCGGTGTGGCTGGAGTGGCTGCGGGGCCGGCGGGCGGGCCGCCGGTCCGACGACCCGGCCCGTGACGACTCGGCCCGTACCGACTCAGCCCCGTAGCGCGGGCAGGACCTCCTTCGCGTACGCGGCGAAGAAGCCCTCGACGTCGGGGCCGATCTGCTGCACGTAGACCTCGTCGTACCCGGCGTCGGCGTAGGAGCGGAGCTGCCCGACGTGCTCGTCGACGTCGGATCCGCAGGAGAACAGACCGGGGACGGCGTCGCGCGCCAGGAGCTGTGCGGCGTCCTCGAAGTCCGACGGCCGGGGCAGGGTCTGGGCGAGCTGACCCGGGAAGCCGTCGTTGGGCCACATCCGGTGGGCGTGGTCGATCATGGCCTCGCGGTCGTCGCCCCAGCAGACCTTGGTGCCGCCCTGCGTCGGGCCCTGCCCGCCCGTGGACCGGTAGGTCTCCAGCAGCGAGGCGTCCGGGGCGACCCCGCAGTAGCCGTCCCCGATGCGGGCGGCGAGCTCGGTGGCCTGCTCGCCGAAGCCGGACACGTAGATCGGGACCGGCTGCTCCGGGAGCGTGTAGATGCGGGCGTCGGTGACGCGGTAGTGCTTGCCGCGGTGGTTGACCACGCCGCCCTCGTGCATCCGCCGGATGATCCCGATGGCCTCCTCGAGCATCTCGAAGCGCTCCCCGACCGGCGGCCACGGGTCGCCGAGGACGTGGTCGTTCAACGCCTCGCCGGTGCCGACGCCGAAGACGAAGCGGCCGTCGAGCAGCACCGAGGCGGTCGCGGTCGCCTGCGCGAGGATCGCCGGGTGGATGCGGATGATCGGGCTGGTCACCGCGGTCGTCACCGGGAGCGAGGTGACCTGGCTCAGGGCGCCGAGCAGACCCCACACGAACGGGCTCTGGCCCTGGGCGTCGTTCCACGGGTGGAAGTGGTCGGAGATCCACAGCCGCTCGAACCCGGCGTCCTCGGCGCGGCGGGCCTGGTCGAGGAGCTCGCGCGGCGAGTACTGCTCGCTGGAGAGGAAGTAGCCGTAGGAGGTCATGGCCGGCGGCTACCCGACACCGGCGCGTCGACCACCTGATCCACACTGGGCCGGTGCTTCTCGACACCACCGCCCACGCCCTGACCCACCGCCTCGCCGTCGAACAGTCCCGTGGCCGGGCGCCCTCGATGGTGGGAGCGGTGTCGCGGGGCGCCACGGTGCTGTGGAGCGGCGGGCGCGGAGAGGTCGACGGCGCGCCGCCCACCGACGACACCCAGTACCGCATCGGGTCCATCACGAAGACGTTCGTCGCGGTGCTGGTGCTCCGCCTGCGGGACGAGGGCCGGCTCGCGCTCGACGACCGCCTCGGCGACCACCTGCCCGACACCCCGGTCGCCGACGCGACGATCGCGCAGCTGCTCGCCCACTCCTCCGGCCTGCCGGCCGAGACCGGTGCTCCCTGGTGGGAGCGCTCCGACGGGTCCGTCCGGCCCGACCTCGCGAGCCTCGTCGCGGAGCCGCCGCTGCGTGCGCCGGGTCGTCGCCACCACTACTCGAACGTCGGGTACGGCCTGCTCGGAGCACTCGTCGGCCACCTGCGCGGCCACGACTGGTTCACCGCGGTCGGCACCGAGATCCTCGAGCCGATCGGGATGACGCGCACGACCTACCACCCGTCCGCCCCGCACGCGCACGGCTGGGCGGTCCACCCGTGGGCCGATCTCCTGCACCCCGAACCGGCCCACGATGCGGCGCTCATGGCGCCCGCCGGTCAGATGTGGTCGACGACGGCGGACCTCGCCCGCTTCGGCGCGTTCCTCCTGCACGGCGACGACCGGGTGCTCTCCGCACGCACCGTCGAGGAGATGCGCCGCCCCTCGGCGCCGTCCGAGGCCGGGGACGCCGACCGCTCCCACGGCCTGGGGCTGCAGCTGCTCCGCCACTCCGGGCGGGCGCTGGCCGGCCACACCGGGTCGATGCCGGGCTTCGTCGCGACGCTCTGGGTCGACCCCGCCGAGGACCTCGCGGCCGTCGCCTTCGCCAACGCCACGTCCGGACCGGCGATCGGTGGTCTCGTGGCCGAGCTGATCGGCATCGTCGCCGAGCGCGAGCCGCTCCTGCCCGAGCCGTGGCGACCCGCCGTCGTGACCGAGGAGGTCCTGGCGCTGCTCGGGCCCTGGTACTGGGGCGCGGCACCGATCGCGTTGCGTCTGCGCGGCACCGACGAGCTGACCGTCGGCGGGCTCGGCGGCGGGGCGCGGGCGTCGCGCTTCTCGCCGCGCCCGGACGGGACGTGGGTCGGCCTCGACGGCTACTACGCGGGGGAGACCCTCCGCGCGGTCCGGCACGCGGACGGGTCGGTGAGCCATCTCGACCTCGGCAGCTTCGTGTTCACCCGCGAGCCCTACGCCCCCGGCGAGGTCATCCCCGGAGGTGTTCCCGACGACGGGTGGGGCGCTACCCGCTGACGGCCGAGACCAGGCTGAACCCCGCCAGGACGATCATGACCACCGCGGCGATCCGCGTGAGCCAGGTCAGCGACAGGATCCGCTGCACCTTGCGGCCGCCGAGGATCGCGAGGCCGCCGACGGCCCACAACGCGAGGGTCGCGCCGACCCCGACGGCGAGCGGGTCCCGATAGTGCGCCGCGAGGTTGGCGGTGACGATCTGGGTGAGGTCCCCGAACTCCGCCACGAGGATGATGCCGAAGCTCGTGGCGGCGACCCGCCAACCGGCGACCGACGACGAGCCGGGAGTCGGCTCCTCCTCGCCCGCGTCCTCGCCGCGCGCCCCGCGCAGCAGCAGGACCGCGCCGATCAGGAACATCGCCCCGACCACGCCCTCGACGATCCGGTGCGGGAGCAGGGCGATGAGACTGCCCGCGGCGATGGCGAGACAGACGTGCACCAGGAAGGCGCCGGCGACCCCGACGAACACCGGTCGCGGGTCGTACCGACTGCCCAGCATCAGGCTCGCGAGGGCGGTCTTGTCCGGCAGTTCGGCCGGGAAGATGATCGCGAACACGAGGCCGGCGACGGCGAGGCTCACGGCTGGACCTCTCGGGACGTCACGCGACCGGACCGACCTCGGTGCGGCCGCGCGGGACGGCTGGGGCACCGAAGGTCTCGCCCACCCCGGATCGGGGCCACCGGGCCGGGCGGAGGACCGCCAGCATGTCGACACCGGTGCGGGGGGCTACTCCCCTTCGCTTCGGCAACGAACCGTACTCCTCGGGTCCACGCCTCGCGATCACCGGCGTCAGCATCTGCACATCGCGACGATTTGATGTGACACAACTCATCCGCCGCTAGCGTCGGGTGGCACCCGCCGACGGGTGCTCCACCACGAGGGGACGAGGCACATGGCCGACACCACCGCGGGCGCCGACGGCGATCAGGTCTTCCGCCTGACCTACCGGAGCCGGTTGCGCGTGCCGCCGCACGACCGCAAGGCCGAGCTGGGAGCCATCTTCAGCACCGCGCGCTCGAAGAACACGAAGTCGGGCATCACCGGCGCCCTGCTCGTGTGGGAGGACCAGGTCGTCCAGACGCTCGAGGGCGACGAGACCGCGGTGCGGGAGCTCTACGACGTGATCGAGCGCGACCCCCGGCACGACCGCGTCGAGATGCTCGGTACCGGGACGGCCGCCCGCGTGTTCGGCCGGTGGTCGATGGCACGGGTCACCGAGGACGGCGAGCCGGACATCCCCCTGCTGATGAACAAGGACAAGGGCGGCATCTCCCCGGCGGCACCCCGGCCCACGACGGCGGAGCAGGACGCCGCCCTCGACGCCATGCGCGAGCAGATCCGCGGCTGACCACTACCGTCGACCGGGTGGCGGAACTCCTGATCGCCCGCAACCCCGACCCGGACTCGACGCTTCCCTTCCTGCTCCGGGTCCCGACGGCGGGTGGGCTCGTCTTCCGCACGTCGGGGACGTGGCCCCCGGACGAAGGCGCTCTACTGCCACCCGGTCGGGCTCGACGAGTGGCCGGAGGATCCGGAGGTCGTCGAGCGCGTGCCACTGGTGTCCTGCTCCCGGACCGGCGCGGCGATCGACGTGATCGCCGACCGCCGCACCGAACGGCGATCGCAGATCGTGCACACGCGGGCCCGCGGGCGCGAGATGGTGTTCTGGCAGTCGCCCAACACCCGGAAGCAGGCGCGCCCGCAGGTCCGCACGCCGACCGCGCGGGCAGCCGGCACCGAGGCGGAGCTGGAGATCCTCGTCGACTCCCACGAGCGCTACGCCTACCGGTTCTCCGGGCAACAGGTCCGTACGACGAAGCGGACCCTGCGCTGCGGGGACTACGGCGTCGAGGTCGACGGGCGGGTCGTCGCGGCCGTCGAGCGGAAGTCGCTGCCCGACCTCGTGTCGAGCCTGACGAACTCGACGCTCCGGCACGCGGTGGCCGAGCTGGCCACGCTGCCCCGCGCGGCCGTCGTCGTGGAGGAGCGCTACTCGAAGGTCTTCGCGCTGGAGTACGTGCGGCCCGCTCTGGTCGCGGACGGGATCGCGGAGCTCGCCGTGCGCTACCCCGGGGTGCCGATCGTCTTCACCGACACCCGGGGCCTGGCGGAGGAGTGGACCTACCGCTTCCTCGCCGCGGCGTGGACCTGGGCGCAGGACGAGGCGGTCATCGGGGCGCGGATCCCGGGCGCCGCGTCCGAACTCGGGACCGCCGGCCCCGCGCGGGAGCCGACGACGGCCCAGGTCAGGTCGTGGGCGCGCTCCGCCGGGTGGGAGGTGCCGGACCGCGGCCGGCTCCGTCCGGAGGTCTGGGCGGCCTACCGGTCCGCGCACTAGAAGCGGTCGGGGTCCGCGCGCTCCCAGTCGTCGACCCAGCCCATCGGCGGCTCGGCGAGGAGCTGACCGGGGCGCAGCCACTCGTAGAGCTCGGCGTAGGAGCGCGTGTCGGTCGGGGTGATCCGGCGCCGGAGCATCCGCGGGTGCAGCTCGGCGGGGCACGAGGCACCGAGCGAGGCGGTCATGCGGGTCGCCTCCATGACGGTGGCCCGCTGGTAGCGGTGGACCCGGTGCAGCTTGTCGTCGACGACGAGCGCCCGGGCCCGCTTCGGGTCCTGCGTCGCGACGCCGACCGGGCACTGGTTGGTGTGGCAGCGCTGGCTCTGGATGCAGCCGGTCGCCATCATCATCGCCCGCGCCGAGTTGGTGTAGTCCGCGCCCTGGATGAGCCGCTTGACGATGTCGGTGCCGGTGGCGACCTTGCCCGAGGCCCCGATCCGCACGCGGTCGCGCAGGCCCGCGCCGACCAGCGCGTTGTGCACCAGGATCAGGCCCTCCGTGAGCGGCGTCCCCATGTGGTCCTCGTACTCCAGCGGCGCCGCACCGGTCCCGCCCTCGGACCCGTCGACGACGATGAAGTCCGGCGTGGTGCCCTCGTCGACCATGGCCTTCACGACGGCGAGCACGTCGACCCGGGTGCCCACGCACAGCTTGAAGCCCGCGGGCTTGCCGCCCGCCAGCTCCCGCATGTGCGCGATGAAGCGCACCAGCTCCCGTGGGGTGGAGAAGGCGGTGTGCCGGGACGGGCTGGTGACGGTCTCGCCCACCGGGACGGCCCGCGCCTCGGCGATCTCGGGGGTCACCTTCGGGCCGGGCAGCACGCCGCCGATCCCGGGCTTGGCGCCCTGGCTCAGCTTCAGCGACACGCACTTCACCGCGTGGTGGGAGGCCTTGTCGGCGAACTGGGCCGCGTCGAACCCGCCGTCGGGAAGCCTGGCGCCGAAGTAGCCGCTGCCGAGCTCCCAGATCAGATCCCCGCCGCGCTCGAGGTGGTATTTCGACAGTCCGCCCTCGCCGGTGTCGTGGGCGAAGCCGCCGAGCGCGGCCCCGGCGTTGAGGGCTCGGATCGCGTTCGCCGACAGCGACCCGAAGCTCATCGCCGAGACGTTGAGCAGCGCCATGTCGTAGGGCTTCGTGCAGTCCGGCCCGCCGACCCGGACGTAGTGCGGCTGCGCCGGCTCGTCAGCGGGGGCCGCGGAGTGCACGAGGTACTCGTAGCCGACCGCGTTGACGTCGAGCTCGGTGCCGAACGCCTTCTCCCCGGCGATCCCCTTGGCGCGTTCGTAGACGATCGTGCGGGTGTCGCGGGGGAAGGGGCGTCCGTCGACGTTGCGCTCGATGAAGTACTGCTGCAGCTCGGGGCGGATCTTCTCGAGCAGGAACCGCAGGTGCCCGATCACGGGGTAGTTGCGGAGGATCGAGTGCCGGGTCTGGACCACGTCGACGACCCCGACGACGAGCAGGACGCCGATCAGCCCGAGCAGCACCCACCACGCCGCGGAGCCGACCGCCGCCGCGAGGACCGTGAGCGCCCCGAGCACCACGAGGAACCCGAGGATGAAGAAGGCCAGCACGTGATCACGTTAGGGCGGGGTCGGGTCGCGGGCGCGCTGAGCAGGGGGACGACGGTGCCGGTGGGCGAATCGTCCGTGATTGTCGGACCCTCGAACTAGTATTCGAACCATGGCCGCCGTCGTGCTCACCGAGACCCCGGGCGGGGACCCGTTCGCCGGGGTCCCCGCCGGGCCGGTACTCGCTGCGGCGCTGGCGGCGGTGACGGTGTCCGACCTGCCCGGCGAGCACGTCGCGGCGTGGCTGCGGGCGAGTTTCCGGCAACGCAACCACGACGACGCGGTGTTCCTCGACGCGGTCCGCCAGACCTGCCGCTCCCGCGCCGGGACGTGTCGCCGGGTCCTCGACGACGGGTTCGCGCCGCGGGTCGTCGCGGCCAATCTGGGCTGGTCGGCGATCACCGCCTCGGCCCGCTACGGGCTGGCGCTGTTCGTGCTCGACGCCCACCCCGCCCTGGGCGCGGCGATGTCCAGCGGTGAGCTGGAGCAGCGCAAGGCCGAGATCTTCGAGGCGGCCACCGAGGGCCTCGCCGACCACCAGATCGCCGAGGTGATCCGGATCGTGCTGCCCGAGGCGCCGGGGCTGGCCTACCAGGCGCTGCGGGAACGGATCCTCGAGGTCGCCCGCGCCCTGGACCCGGCGTGGGCGGCGGCACGGCTCGCGGCGGCGGTCGCCCGGGCGCGGGTGGCGACCCGCCCCTCACCGTCGGGGGCGGTCGACCTGTGTGGCTACGACCTGCCCCCGGATCTGGCCCAGGACGCGAAGGCCCACCTCGACGCGCTGGCCGGGCCGGTGCAGGCGCGGCTGGCGTGGCTCGGGGTCGACCTCGGGATCGGGTTCATCTCCGCCCGCATCTTCACCCGGCTGCTCGACGGCACCCTCGCCGGCCTCGACGACCCGGGCGTGCAGGACGCCATCGTCGCCGAACTCGACGGCGCCGGGCCGCCACCCGCAGGCTTCGACGGCCCCGGCAGCCCTGGCCCGAACGACACCCCCGGGCCCGACGACAACGGCTCGGATGACAGCCCCGACGGTGGAGGGCCACCCGACGACAGCCCCTCCGAAGGCGGCTCGGATGGCGACGGCCCGGACGACCACGGCCTCGACGACCAGGGCCCGGACGATCAGGGTCCGGACGACGCCGGCCCGCTCGGCGGTGCTGCACCGGCCCGCTCCGGGAGAGACCTTCCAGATCGCAGGATCGGTCGACGCGAGCCCACGGTCGAGCCCTACCTCCCCGAGGTGGCGCTGCGGATGCGGCTGTCGACCATGCTCGGCCACGACGATCATCCCGCCGAACTACCCGCCCTCGGCGGCACCCTGCCCGAGATCGCCCGCCGCCGCGCCCACGACCTCGGCGCCGCCACCTGGCAGGTCCTCGTCCACGACGACCACGGCCACCTCACCCACCTCCTGGCCCTGCGCGCCCCACCCCACGCCGACCGCGACCCCCGACACCGCCGACGCACCGTGCAGATCACCGCCGGTGCGGCACTGCTCGACGCCCTCGAACAACAGGGACAGAACGACCCGTGGCTGGTCGCGCTGCTCGCCGCCTACCACCGATCCCGCGCCGCCGGGCCCGACGAGCACCCCGCCACCACCGGCCGCGACAGCGACCGACGCCTGCCCGGCGCCGCCCTCGCCCGCTGGATCGACGCCCGCGACCCCGTCTGCGTCGCCCCCGGCTGCCGCACCCTCGCCCGGCGCTGCGAACACGACCACACCCGCGACTGGCAGGACGGCGGCCGCACCCGCGCCGACGGCCTGGCCAACCTCTGCACAGCCGACCACCGCGCCAAACATGCCTGCGGCTGGACGCACGAACAACCGGCCCCCGGCCGGTTTACCATCTCCGACCCCACCGGCACCGTCCACCACACCGAGAGTCGCGTCGTTCGCCCCCTACCCGACCCGATGCCCGCCCACCGCACCCACGACCGGACCGACCACTATGACCAGCGCGACCACGTCTCGAGCACCGCGGGCGGCACCCTCGAATACCTGCACGCCACCCGCCCCGCCCGCCGAACGACAGCACCCGCGCAGGACGACGACCCACCCTTCTGAGGGTCGACTCAGCCCCGGCCGAGGTAGGGCATCGTCGTCGCCATGACCGTCAGGAAGGGGACGTTCGCGTCGAGCGGCAGCCCGACCATGTAGCGGACCGCGTCGGCGACGTGCTCGGCCTCGAAGGTCGGCTCGACCATCCGCTCGCCGTTCGGCTGCACGATCCCCTCCCGCATGCGGGCGGTCATGTCGGTGGCGGCGTTGCCCACGTCGAACTGCCCGCAGGCGATCCCGAACGGCCGCCCGTCCAGGGCGATCGTCTTCGTCATCCCCGTGATCGCGTGCTTGGTCGCGGTGTAGGCGATTCCGCCCGGCCGTCCGACGTGCGCCGCGATCGAGCCGTTGTTGACGATGCGTCCGCCCTGCGGGTCCTGGGCGCGCATGATCCGAAAGGCCTCGCGCGCGCAGAGGAACGAGCCGGTGAGGTTGACCCCGACCGTCGCGTTCCAGCCCTCCACGTCGACCTCGTCGGGGGTGCCCACCGGTCCGGTCATCCCGGCGTTGTTCACGAGCAGGTCGAGCCGCCCCCACCGGTCGAGCACGGCCCGGAAGAGCGCCGCCACGGCGTCGGCGTCCGCCACGTCGGTCGGAACGACGAGCGCGTCGTCGCGCCCACCGGCCGTCTCCTCCAGCGCCTCCGTCCGGCGACCGGCCAGCGCGACCCGCCACCGGTCGTCGAGCAGGGCCCGCGTGATCACCCGTCCCAGCCCGGAGCCCGCTCCGGTGACGACGGCGATCCCGGGCGCGGTGTGGCTGACCATGGCGTCACCCTGGCACGGGGTCGCGAATCTTCAATCCCGACGATGGGCCACGTCCCTAGCGTCCGCGTCATGCAGACCAGCGGCACCTTCGAGGTGACCCTCTTCGAGGCCGTCGACGTCCCCCTGGCCCCACCGGTCGAGACTGCCCTCCCGATCGGGGTCGCCCGGATGACCAAGACCTACGCCGGAGGGGTGACCGGGCACTCGGCGACGGTCTTCACCTCGGCGTACGGCGGCGAGGTCGGGACCTACGTCGCGCTCGAGGCGTTCGAGGGGACGCTCGACGGGCGGAGCGGGACGTTCGCCTACGTGCACTCCGCCTCGACCGGCGGCACCGACCGCAGCGACACGTTCTTCCGCATCGTCGCGGGCAGCGGGACCGGCGACCTCACCGGTATCCACGGGGGCGGGAGCCTCACGGTCGACGATGACGGCACACACCTAGTGGACTTCGACTACGAGTTGAACTGAGAACGTCACTCGTTCGAGTGGCAACGGCTAACGAGCGTCTCGCTGCACCGATGCAGAGGGTGAACGGTCGGGAGTCACCCGACCAGGTCGTCGGGGGATGATCGTGATGGCGCGCTGCCGGTGTGGGGCCTCGCTGGTTCCGGATCTGCACTTCTGCGTGAGCTGCGGCGCGCGCCGAACCGCGGTCGCCCCGCGCGTCCCGGCGATGGCCGGGCCGGGCTACCCGGCGCCCGCGGCGATGCCCACCCCGCCGCCCGCGGCGATGCCCACCCCGCCGCCCGCGCCGAGGCCGCCCAGCCCCATGGCGTCACTCCCGAACGTCGCCGTGCCGATGACGGCCGCCCCGTTCGGTCACCCGCCGATGCCGATGACCCACCCCGGGCCGGCCGTCACCCCGCACCGCTCGAACGCGCCGTGGATCGTCGCGGGGGTCTCCGCCGCGGTCGCCGCCGTGCTGCTCGCTCTCGGACTGCTGCTGGCTCTGCGGCCCGCCGACCCGACGACGGTCGCGGTGCCGGCCCCGGTCGCCGTGCCGACGGTGACGGTCGGCGTGCCGGTCGCGCGGGAGGCGTCGAGCGGAACCGACACCGGGACGAGCACCGACCCGTCGTCCGGAACGGACTCCGCGGCCGCCGCGACCCTGCAGGGCCTCGTGGAGTCGGACCGGTCGACGGTGGAGGGTGTCGTCGGCTCCTGGGTGCCCCAGCTGTCGGCGAAGCACGAGGGCACGAAGGCCGACGGCATCACCTACGACGACGCGTCGATCCTGTCCCACTACTCCTCGCTCGCCGCTCGCTACCCGTCGGCGGCCGTCCTGTGGTCCGGCGACTGGCCGGTGTTCAACGGCAGCGACTACTGGGTGGTCGTCTACCCGCAGTCCTTCACGACGGCGGCCGCGGCCAACGCCTGGTGCGACGCCCAGGGCTTCCCCGCCGACGACTGCCTCGCGAAGAAGCTGTCGCACTCGGGCGGTCCCGCCGGCACCACCGTGCCGCGGTCCTGAGACGCCTGCGAGAAGGAGATCGCGACCATGAACACCCTCGCCCGCGACGACGCTCCCACCGTCCGACTTCCGATCCAGCGCCCTGCGGTCGGCGGCCGCCACGCCCGCCCCGAGGGCTGGGCCCCGCCCGCCGCTCCGTTCCCCTCTGCCCACCTGACCTCCGCCTACCTGCACCCCACGGAGGCGCCGGCCGGACTCGGGATGGCGTGGGCCCACGGCGGCGGACCGACAGGGGCCAGGACGCCTCTCGGTCGGCGGTTGGAGGAGGCGTTCGGCCCGAACGGGCTGCACGAGATTCCACCGCCGATCCGCCGGCACCCGCGGATCGCTTTCGCGGTCCTGGGCGGATTCGTCCTCTCCGCCGTCATCCTGCTGGCCACGCTCGCGATGCCCGGGACGATGACGGTGCAGGGCGCGTTCACGGCGCATGGCAGCGCGCCGCTAGCCAGCGGGGCGGAATGCTGGTCGGGGCTGTATGCGCCGGGCACGCCGGTCACGGTCGTGGACGGGCGTGGCGCGCTCGTCGCCACGGGCAGGCTCGACAGCGGGCAGGTCACCACCGACAGCACCAGCGCCTACGGGCGCTACGGCTACGCGACCGACTGCACGTTCTCCTTCACCGTTTCCGGCGTGCCCACGGGTGAGGACGCGTACGGCATCCGGATCGGGTCGATGCGCAACACCGTCGTCTTCTCCGAGGCCGAGATGGCGGACTCCCCGGCCATCGAGACGACGAACTGATCTCAGTGGCACCGGGATGAGCTGACAGCACCGGATGCCGCTGAAGTCGGGTCGGCCCGACGTCAGGAACCTCCGGGGGAGGGCCGCGACGCCGCGACTGCGGCCGCCACGTCGATCCGCTCCACCCGGGCCTCGACGCCCTGCAGCCCCACGAGGCTGACCAGCGCGAACAGCAGGTAGACCGCGTCGGCCTCGCGCAGCGCCAGGCTGACGAAGCTGAGGGTGTAGGCCACGTACATCGGGTCGCGGAGCCGGCCGTAGATGCCGCCCTCGGCGAAGCGGGCCCGCCCGAAGAAGTTGCCGTTGAACAGCGCCTGGGCGCCCAGGGCCCGGATCGCCTGCCCGAAGATCAGGGTGGCGGCGAGGCTCACCGCCAGCCCGATCGGTCGCACCCACACCGGCAGCGGCCACGAGATCTCCGGGCCCTCCAGCACCAGCACCACGATCAGCACGATCGCCGCGCCCCACACGGCGACCAGCAGGGCGATGTGGGCGGGCCAGGCCCGGCGTCCGAACACCCGGTCGTAGAACCGGTGGCGCTTCTGGGTCCACACCGCGACGCAGTTGACCGCGATGGCCCCCGCGAGGGCCGCGAGCGCGATCCAGAGCATGGAGGTCCCACCGGTCGGGGTCGTCGGCGTGAGTCAACTTATAGTGCGCTGCTGTGAACGGAGCAGCCGAGGTGGGGCAGCCGGCCCCGGACTTCACGCTCGAGGGCACGGACGGCCCCTTCACCCTCTCCGAGCACCGTGGCGAGCGGGTCGTGCTGCTCTTCTACACGATGGACCGCGGCTCGGTCTGCGCTCGCCAGTTCCGCTCCTACGCGGCCAACCAGGACGCCCTGGACGAGCTCGGCGCCACCGTCGTCGGGATCAACGGCCAGGGCCTGGAGTCCCACCGCCGCTTCGTCCGGCGGGACGACCTCACCGTCCCGCTGCTCTCCGATCCCGACCTCACGGTGGCCGCGGCGTACGGGGCGGCGGTCCCGGTGGTGGGGACGCGGCGCTCGGTGATGGTCGTCGACGAGGACGGCCTCCTGCGCCACCGCCACGTGCATACCGTCGGGTTCGGCTTCGCCACCGTCGCCGACCTCCGCCGGGTCCTGGCGGACCTGGACTGATCGGACTCTCGCCTACGGTGGAGGTGTGACACGCCTGGCGCTGTGCGGGGGGATCTACTCGAACCCCTACGCCCTGCGCGCCTTCGTGGCCGACGCCCGCCGTCGGGGGGCCGAGCGCCTGATCTGCCTCGGCGACCTCGGCGCCTACGGGGCCGAACCCGAGGCGGTGTGGCCGCTGCTCGAGGAGCACGGGGTCGAGTGCATCGCCGGCAACTACGAGGTCGCGATCGGCTCCCGCCAGGCCGACTGCCTGTGCGGCTACACCGACGACACCGACAACGTCTTCGGGCAGATCGCCTACGACTACACCTTCGCGCACACCTCCGAGGCGTTCGCGTCCTGGATGACCACGCTGTCCACCGAGCGGCGTCTCGCCGTCGGGGGCGTCGACCTGCACCTCGTCCACGGGTCACCGCTCGCGCTCAACGACTTCTGGTGGGAGTCGCTCGACGACGACGCCCACCGCCTGCGGGCCGACGCCTCGGGCGCGGACGTCGTCTGCTGCACCCACTCCGGCCTCCCGTGGACCCGGACGATCACGCGCTCCGACGGCGGCGAGACGCTCGCGGTCAACGTCGGGGTGCTCGGACGTCCGGCCAACGACGGCGGGCGCCACGTCTGGTACGCCCTGCTCGATCTCGACGACGGGTCCGCGTCCGTCGAGCTGGTCCCGCTGGACTACGACTGGCGCGCGCAGGCGGCCTCGATCCGGGCCGCCGGCCTACCGGAGGCGTTCGCCGAGGTGATCGAGACCGGGTGGTGGACCTCCTGCCTGGAGATCCTTCCGCCCACGGAACGTTCCCGCGGCCGCTTCCAGCTCTACCGCTCGGTGCTGGCGCAGCTGAGCGGCGAGGAGCCGGCGCCCTCCGAGCGACCCGTCGTCCCGCTGTTCGGCTCCGCGCTCTTCCCCGACCGGCTCTGGATCTACACGAACTTCGACTGCAACCTCGCCTGCGGCTACTGCTCGGTGGCCTCCTCCCCGCGGGCGGTCCCGCGGCGACTCGGCCTCGACCGCTTCACCGCGCTGGTGGACGAGGCCGTCGACGCCGGGGTCGGCGAGATCTACGTGACCGGGGGCGAGCCGTTCCTGGAGCCCGACCTCGTCGAGATGCTGCTCTACGCCTCCGAGCGGCTCCCGGTCGTCTGCCTGACGAACGGGATGCTCTACCGCGGCCGCCGTCGGCAGGAGCTCGGGCGCCTCGCGGGTCGCCCCGGGCTGACACTGCAGACCTCGCTCGACGGCACCGAGGCCGCCCACGACGCGCAACGCGGCCGCGGCTCCTGGGCCCGCGCGCTCGCGGGGGTCGACGTCGCCCGGTCGTTGGGCCTCCCGGTCCGGGTGGGGATGACCGAGACGAGCGCCAACGCGGGTCAGGGCGACGCGCTGCGCGACCTCCTCGCACGCCACGACGTCGCCCCGGACCAGGTGGCGGTCCGGCCGCTCGTGGCCCGCGGGCACTCCACCGACGGGATGCCGGTCGACCAGGCCGGCACCGTCCCCGAACTCACCGTCGCCGCCGACGGCTGGTTCTGGCACCCGGCCGGGGCCGACCGGGCGACCTCGCCCGACCTGCTCGTCGGCGGCCCGGAGCTGTCGCTGGTCGAGGCCCGCCGTCGGGTCGTGGAGCGCTTCCTGACCCTCCGGCAGCGCGACGGGTCGCTGCCGACGATCTACCGGTGCGCGGTCTGAGCACCGTGCCCACCGTCTCGATCGTCGTCCCGGTCCGCGACGAGGAGGCGGGGATCGAGCGGACGCTCCGGGGCCTCCGGGCGTCGTTCGCCGACTGCGAGCTGATCGTCGTCGACGGCGGGAGCCGCGACGCCACGGTGGCGCGGGCGGAACCGTTCGCCATGGTCGTCCACGCGGACGGCGGGCGCGGGCCGCAGCTCAACGCGGGTGCGGCGGCGGCGCGGGGCGAGGTCCTCTGGTTCGTGCACGCCGACGCCGAGGTGGATCCGCGGGCGTTGCCCCTGCTGCGGGCGGCGCTCGCGGACCCCCGGGTCGTCGGCGGGGGCTGCCGGCTGCGCTTCGACCGTGACGGCCCGGTGCTGCGGTGGCTGCAGTGGACCTCGAACCTGCGGGCCCGGTACCTGCACTGGATCTTCGGCGACCAGGCGATGTTCGTCCGGCGCACCGTGTTCGACGAGGTGGGCGGCTTCCCGGCGATCCCGATCATGGAGGACCTCGAGATGTCCCGGCGCCTCGCCCGCCGTGGGCGCCTCGCGGTCCTGCCGACGACGTGTACGGCCTCCGCCCGACGACTGGTGGAGCAGGGGCCGTTCCGGATGCTGGTGCTCATGCAGGTCTACAAGCTGCAGTACCTCCTCGGCACCGAGCCCGAGGTCATCCGCCGCCGCTACGAGGCGCAGCGCCGATGACCCATGACCTGCTCGTGATCGGCGCCGGCGCCGGCGGACTCTCCGCCGCCCGCGCCGGGGTCCGCGCGGGGCTCTCGACCGCCCTGGTGACGGACGGTCCGATCGGCGGCGACTGCACGTTCACCGGCTGCGTGCCCTCGAAGACGCTGCTCGCCGCGGCGGCCGCGGGGACCGGGGCCGCCGACACGTTCGCCCGGGTGCGGGCGACCGTCGCCCGGGTCGCCGCCACCGAGACCGCGACGGTCCTGCGCGGCGAGGGCGTCGACGTCGTCGAGGGGCGGGCGGGCTTCACCGGCGACCGGCGGATCACGGTCGGGGGCAGCGTCCTCTCGGCGCCCCGCGTCGTCCTCGCCACCGGAGCGGATCCGCTGCTCCCGGACCTGCCCGGGCTCGCGGCCGCCCGCCCGCTGACCACCGACACCGTCTTCGCGCTCGAGGACGCCCCGCAGACGCTGGTGGTCCTGGGGGCGGGGCCCGCCGGGTGCGAGCTCGCCCAGGCGTTCGCGCGGCTCGGCACCACCGTCACGCTCGTCGATCGCGCACGGCAGGTGCTCCCCGGCCTCGACGCCGACGCGGGCGCGGTGGTCGCCGACGCGTTGCGGCGGGACGGCGTCGATCTGCGGCCCGGCACCACCCCCGACGGGGTCGAGGCGCTGCCGGGCGACCGGGTGCGGGTGGCGGGGATCGAGGCCGACCGCCTCCTCGTCGTCGCGGGCCGACGCCCCACGACGACGGGCCTCGCCCTCGACCGAGCAGGGGTCGCCGTCGACCTTCGCGGCGCCGTCGTCGTCGACGGGCACCTGGCCACCACCGCGCCCGGCGTCTTCGCGGTCGGCGACGTCACCGGGCTCTCGCCCCTCACCCACGCCGCCGACGAGATGGGACGGCTCGCCGTCGGGAACCTCGGCCGACCGCGGTGGCGGCGGCACCGCTTCCGCGCCGACCGCATCCCCCGCGCGGTGTTCACCGACCCGGAGGTGGCCACCGTCGGCCTCCCCGAGGACGAGGCCGGACCGGACGCGTGGGTCGCGGAGATCCCGCTGTCCGCCGTGGACCGGGCCGTCACCGCGGGACGGGAGGACGGGTTCGTCCGCCTCGTCGCCGGCCCGCTGCCCGGGACCTCGCGCCTGACCCGCGACGGGCTGCGGCGCGTCGGCGGGGGACGGCTGCTCGGTGCGACGATCGTGGCGGCGCACGCGGGGGAGATGATCGCGGAGGTGGCACTGGCGATGCGGATCGGTGCGGTCACGGGACGCCTCGCGCAGACCGTCCACGCCTACCCGACGTGGACCCTCGCCGTCCGCCAGGCCGCGGCGGCGCTCGCCACCGGCAGCGGCCCCGGCGTCACGCTCCGGCGGGCGGGCCGGCGGTGAGGCGGCTCCGCGCCTGGTGGCGGAGCACCCGACCCGCCGACCCGGAGTTCGTCGCGGCCCTCGCCCGGCGCTGGGCCGAGCTCCCCGCGATCGCACGGACCCCGGCGCAGGTCATCGGACGGCACGCCGTCGGCTGCGAGGGCACCCACGGCGTCTTCCCGCGCTGCAACCTGTCCTGCACCCCCTGCTACCACTCCCGCGACGCCAACCGGGTGCGGACCGACGGCGCCCACACCGTGGGCGAGGTCGACGCGCAGATGGCCCTGCTGCGCCGTCGCCGGGGCCCCGTCGCGCACGCGCAGCTCATCGGCGGGGAGGTGACGCTGCTCGGCCCGGACGACCACGCCGCCGCGCTCCTGACGATGCGCGGTCACGGCCGCGAGCCGATGAGCATGACCCACGGCGACCTCGACGACGACTACCTGGAACGCCTCGCGCTCGGCCCCGACGGACGCCGGCGCCTGCGCCGGATCTCGTTCGCCGGGCACTTCGACTCGCTCATGACGGGCCGGCGCGGCATCCCCCGTCCGCCCGACGAGGCGTCCCTGCACCCCTACCGGCGCGCCTTCGTGGAGCGCTTCGAGCGCCTGCGCCGCGAGCACGGCGTGCGCTTCTTCGTGGCCCACACGATGACGGTGTCGCCCGCCAACCTCGCCGAGGTCGCCGAGGTCGCACACGCGGCCGGCCGCATGGGGTTCGGCATGCTCGCCTTCCAGCCCGCCGCCTTCGTCGGGGACCACCGTCGCTGGCACGAGCCCTACCGCGCCATGACCGACGACGACGTCTGGGCCGAGATCGAGCGCGGCCTCGGCGCCCGGCTGGACCACACGTTCGTCCAGCACGGGGACCTGCGGTGCAACCGCGTCGTCTACGGCTTCTGGGTCGGCGAACGGTGGTACCCGCTCGCCGACGGCGACGACCCGCGCGACCTCGCCGCCCGCGACGCGTTCCTCGAGCACTTCGGGCCGGTGAACTTCATCGGGTCGAGCGCCCCGGTCCTCCTGGTGAAGGTCCTCCGGGTGGTGCTCCGGCATCCCCGGACCGTGCCGATCGCGCTCGGCTGGTCCCGACGACGGGTGCTGGCGGTGGGAGACGGAGCGGAGCGGAGCTCGACCCTCAGCGGTCTGCGCCGCGTGCTCCGGCACGGGGCCCGGCCGATGTCGGTGGTGATGCACTCGTTCATCGATGCCGCCGACGTCGCGCCCGCCTGGGAGGCGACGCAGCGCGGGGAGGTCGCCGCCGACCCGTCCGTGCGCGACATCCAGGAGCGGCTCGCCGCCTGTCACTACACGATGGCCCATCCTGACGACGGGTCGCTGGTCCCGGCGTGCGTCCAGCACTCCGTGCTCGACCCGGGGGAGAACGCCGAGCTCCGGCGACTGCTGCCGATCACGCCGGTGCGCCGCTGATGCCCCGGCTGCGGACCGACCCGGTGGACCTCGCCGGCCTGGTGCTCCCCGACGTCCGCGACGGTCGCGTGGTCGACCTCGGGGCCCTGGACGGTCCGGCCGCCCTCGTGGTGATCCGGCACCGGCATTGACTGCCCTGCCAGCACCATCTGGTCCAGGTGGCCACGGAGGCCTCGGCCGCAGGTGACGTCCCCGTCGTCGCGGTGGGGTTCGAGGCCCCCGGCGACCTCGCTCCGCTCGTCGACCACCTCGGGTGGACCGCGCCGTTCCTGGCCGACCCCGCACGCCGACTCCACGCCCGCCTCGGCATGGGGCGGGCGCCCTGGTGGCGGGTGTGGTCACCGCGCACGCTGGCCTTCTACCGCCGCGCGGCGCGGACCGGGCCGGTGCCCGTGGGCCGGGTCGACGTGCACCAGATGGGCGGGGACGCCGTGGTCGTCGACGGCGTCGCGGTCCGGCGCTGGCTGCCGCGCACGCCGGTGGACCGGGTCAACCCCGCCGTCGTGGTGGCGGCGGCGCGAGCTCAGACCGAGAGCATGTAGAGCATGCCGAGCGCGAGCACGGCCAGGGCGATCGGCACCACGGCGTCGGCGCGGGTGGTGGTCGGAGCCGCCAGACCGTCGGACGTCGGACGACCGCTCGGGTCGACGAGCGTCCGGGAGGCCCGCTGCGGGGCGCCGCGCAGCGCCCGGACGGCGACGGTGAGCCGCAGCGCGACCTGCACCGCGAGGTAGCAGGCGAAGAGCACGCAGACGATCACCGGCCGGACGTCCGCCGGGATCTGGATGTAGGCCAGCGTGACCACGTCGACCACCGCGATCACCCAGGGCGCGGTGATCCCGCCCCGGAATCCGGCGACGACGACGGTCGCGAGCCCGATCAGCGCGATCACGAACACGGTCAGTGCCGCACCGTTGAAGCCCGGGGTGTCCATCGGGTTGGCCGCGTACATGACGACCATGCAGGCCGCGGCGCCCGCGTACACGGCGTGCCAGGCCCGGGGGCGACCGGTCACCCGGGCCGCGGCGAGGGCCAGGACCACGAGGACACCGAGGAGGAGCACCACCCAGACCGCCCGCCACCACGTGGGGAGGAGTACGTCCGCCGTCGGATACATCGTGGGCCTCCCGGTCGCACGCCACTGGTCCGTCCAGCGGAAGCTACGCCAATCGGACAGACGTTAGCGCTCAGCCCACCAGGGCCCGGAACCGCTGCATGCGCTTCCCGCCCGGGTTGAGGCTCGTGTGGGACGGCATCCGCATCACCGAGATCCGGCGGGTCCACACCCCTCCCGGGTGGCCCGCCGCGACGACCGCCGCGGTGATCCGCTCGACCATCGCGGGTTCGAAGGTGCGCGCCCGCGGGTGGGGGTGGCAGAAGTACATCCGGTGGGTCCGGCCCTCGACGGTGAGGTCGCAGACCGGGAGCCCGGCGACCTCCGGCCAGGCGTGGTCGGCCGCTCCCAGGTCCCCCGAGCAGACCACGCCGGCCACCGTCGCGAGCACGAACGTGGTGCCGCGGACCAGGAACAGGGCCGGCTCGAACGAACTCGCGTCCAGGACGACGCGGCGGACCTTCGGGTCCCACCACACCGGAGACTCGACGTCGTAGTCGCCCTCGTCCATGCGCGGGATCGGACCACACCTGGACCGGCGGCGGCCATCGCGGGCGCACCGGGGCCGGTGGCGGGTCGTTGGGGTCAGCGATCACCCTCCCGGGGGAGACGCGGTGGTGGGTCCGGCCCGGCGACGCTCGTGGCGACGGACGACGTCGAGCGAGGAGGAGCGGGATGCTCGCAGCGGTACACCAGGGGTTGGTCTCCGACCCGGGCGCGCCCTGCTGGGCCCGGTCCGCGGTCGGACTCGCGGTGGCGCTGATCTGCTGGCTCGGCTTCCTCGGCGTGCGGACCTCCTACCGCTACCACCAGGACGGCCGGGTGGGCACCGCGCGCGCCACGGGAGCGGCGGTGGCCGTGGGGGTACTCGCCGCGCTGGCGCTCGTGTGGGTGGGCTTCACCCACCTCTTCCCCGCCTGAGCCCCGGCGTCCGGGGGTGACCGACCCCCCAAGGGGTACGGCATGTCCTCCCTGAGGCAGATGTTCGGCTGCTGTCCCACGCCGACCATGGTCGTCGGGGGTCCGTGGCCGCGCGCACACACGGGCCTCCGCTCCGTGAGGGCCCCTCGGTCGGCGTGTCTCCGTCCGACACCCCCTCGTAGGGCGAGGTTCTCTGCCCCTTTCGGCAGGGACGACGTGACGTCGGTGTGACGTCCACGTTGAGCGCGACGTGATCCGCACAGCATCTGCGTGGGTCTCTCGAGAGGAGGAAGCCCAGTGAGCACCGACACCAGCAGGCTGGACGGCGGCTCGGTGCCCGGGACCGCGGGAGCCATCCCCGACACCCGGGAGCGCAGCTCGACGCTGACCCCGCCGCGGTGGATCGGGAAGTCGCTGGACCCGCTCGTCACCATCGGCGAGATCTTCCGCCTCGGTTTCCGCGTCTTCGGGATGGCGATCCGGCAGCCCTACGGCTATTGGGCCGACACCCGCGACCAGAGCTACAGCATCCTCAAGCTGTGCTGGTTCCCGATGGCGGTGGCCACCTTCGGGTTCGGCTTCGGGGCCCCCGGCCTGTCCGGCGGCGCGATCTTCCACATCTTCGGCATCCCCTCCCGGCTCGGCTCCTTCTTCGTGTTCGCGAGCATCCGGGAGTTCGCCCCGTTCATCGACGGCATGGTGGTCGCCGGCGTGGTCGGGACGGCGGTCACCGCCGACCTCGGCGCCCGCAAGATCCGCGAGGAGCTCGACGCCATGGAGGTCCTCGGCGTCGACCCGGTGCGGACGCTGGTCCTCCCGCGGGTCCTCGCCATCACCTTCATGACGGCGATCTTCGACATCATGGCGCTGATCATGGGTCTGGTGAGCGGCTACCTCGCCGCCGGTCCGGTGTTCGGGGCCAACCTGCCCGCCTACATCGCGAGCATGTACGACCTGCTCAACCTGCCCGACGTCATCGCGAGCCTCGGGAAGGCCGCGGTGTTCGGGCTGGTGATCGGGGTGGTCTCCACCTACATGGGCCTGAACGTCAAGGGCGGCTCGATCGGCGTCGGTCGCGCCGTGAACCAGTCCGTCGTCATCGCCTTCGCCGGCGTCTGGATCGTGAACTTCGTGTTCACGAGCCTGCTGCTCGGCCTCAGCCCGTCGCTCTACGTCTTCAAGTGAGGGGGGCAGCATGAGCATCGACGACCAGACGAGACAGCTCGACCGGGAGAGCGCGCCGAACCGGGCGCCCAAGCCGGAGCCGGTCACCGTCTCCTTCTCCACCCTGGGTGCGAAGGTCAGGGACGGTCTCCACGTCGCCGGCGAGATCGGCGTCTTCGTCCAGGGCACCATCCGCGACTTCCCGGACATGATCCGGCGCTACGTCCCGGAGATGTTCCGCCAGCTCGGCCTCCTGATCATCTCCAGCGCCCTCGTGCTCTGGATGATGATGTTCATCATGGGGCTGGAGTGCGGCCTCGAGGCCGGCTACGTCCTCAAGCAGATCGGCGCCCCGCTGTACTCCGGCGTGTTCAACGCCTACTGCGGCCTGCGCGAGTGTTCGGTCTACATGTGGGGCTGGATCCTCGCGGCCAAGGTCGGCTGCGGCTACGTCGCCGAGATCGGCTCCATGCGCATCTCCGACGAGATCGACGCCATGGAGGTCATGGGCGTCAAGTCCAAGAGCTACCTGGTCGGTACGCGCATCGCCTCCGCGATGATCGCCTTCCCGTTCCTCTGGGCCACGGGCCTCGGGATGCTCTACCTGGGCCAGTACCTGATGACGGTGGTCAACATCGGCGAGGTCTCGCCCGGTGGCTACTTCTACATCTTCTGGCTCTATCAGAGCCCCTACGACCTCTTCGCCTCACTCACGAAAGTGATGGTGGAATCGCTCGTCATCTGCGGAGTCGGCCTCTACTACGGCTACAACGCGAGTGGCGGACCCGTCGGGGTGGGTCAGGCGACAGCGAAATCGATGATTCTCAACATGGTGCTGATCTCGGTGATCGGCGCACTCGGGACACTGTTCTTCTGGGGCATCGACGTGAACGCGCCGATCTCCAACTGACCGTTCCGGAAATCTAGGCACGACCCAGGTCCAGGGGACCTCGAGGGGTTCCCCTGGGGCTGGGTCGTGCCTTTTTTCGTTTGTCCACTGAATGTCGTACCCACTCGCGAACATTCCGTAACTCTCGTCGTCCCCCGTCGTTTGACGGGAAAAGGCGCTCCCGGAGGGCAGTCATGTCGGAAACCGAACCCATCCCCATGAACACGGCCCGGGGCGTGCAGCAGCAGGGCCCCACGCAGTCGAGCAGCGGCAAGGTCCCGGGCACCACGAGCAAGCTGCAGGTGCACAACCTGTCGAAGTCGTTCGGGTCGTCCCAGGTCATGAAGAACATCAACTTCGACTTCGTCGAGAACTCGATCACGACCGTGCTCGGGCCCTCGGGCACGGGCAAGAGCGTGCTGATCAAGCACCTCGTCGGCCTGCTCGAGCCGGACACCGGCGAGGTCCTGGTCGACGGCGACGACATCTGGGCGATGTCCGAGGACGAGCGCTACTCCATGCGCACGCGGTTCGGCGTGTGCTGGCAGGACGGCGCGCTCTTCGGGTCGATGAACCTCTACGACAACACGGCCTTCCCGCTCCGCACGCACACCAAGATGTCGGAGTCGGAGATCGAGGCGAAGGTCATGCCGCTCCTCGAGGAGGTCGGTCTCGGCCATTCCGCCCACAAGGCTCCGAACGAGATCTCCGGCGGTATGAAGAAGCGCGCCGGCTTCGCGCGGGCGATGGTGATGGACCCCGAGTTCGTCATCTTCGACGAGCCCGATTCGGGTCTCGACCCGGTTCGCACCAGCCTGCTCTGCGACATCATCCTCGATGTCCACTCCCGCCACGGCGGCACGTATCTGCTGGTCACTCACGACATGGCGACCGCGCGCAAGGTCAGTGACTACATCGGCGTCATCTGGAAGGGCGAGGTCGTGCACTACGGCCCCGCCAAGGAAGCCTTCGAACTCGAAGACCCGTTCGTCAAGCAGTTCCTCGCCGGCGACTCGGCCGGCCCCCTCGGAATGGACTGACCGACATGCGATCCACACGCGCCCGCGTCCTCGCGGGGGTGATCATCCTCCTGCTCGTGGCCGGCGCCGTCACCCTGTTCGTGACGCCGACGAGCTACAAGGCGACGGCATTCCTGCCGGCCGGCAACCCGAACATCATCGTGGGCGCCCCGGTGCTCATCAACGGGTTCGACAAGGGCACGGTCGACAGCCTCGTCCCCTCGGGGCAGGGCGCCGAGATCACCATCGCCGCGGACCGCGACGTGGCGCCCTTCCACGCGGGCGCGGTCGTGTTCGTGCAGTGGAGCTCGACGGTCGGTGAGCGCCGCATCCAGGTCAACGACGGCCCGGTCACCAATCCGGAGATCCCGAACGGCGGCCGCATCGAGGGGAAGATGCCGCAGCCGATGGAGCTCAGCGACGTCCTCGCCGGGCTGGACCCCGCCACCCGGAGCCGCATCGCGCCGGTGGTGGACCAGCTGCGGACGACACTGGCCGGCCACGAGCAGGACCTGAACAACACCCTCGGCACGGCGGGTCCTGCCTTCGTCGCGATCGGCAACGTGCTCAAGGGCGTGGCCCTCGACGGGCCCGCGATCAACCAGCTCGTCACCGACACCAACGGGCTCGTGGCCCGGATCGGCGCCCGCAGCCAGGACCTGTCCGGCGTGGTGAACGACCTGTCGGTGAGCGCCAACGACACCGCGCAGGTGCGCCAGCAGCTCGGGGACGTTCTCCACAAGCTCCCGCCGGTGCTCGACCAGGCGAAGGACACGCTGGGCAAGGTCCCGGGCACGACGGACGCCACGGTGCCGCTGCTCGAGGACGCGAAGACCACGACGGACAAGCTGCCGTCGGTCGCCTCGCACCTCGCTCCCGTGCTCAAGGACCTCCGTCCCACCATCGCGGAGCTGAAGCCCACGCTCGAGGCGGCCTCCCAGCTGCTCGACGTGACCCCGGGCCTGCTCGACAGCGGCGACGTGACCCTGCCGAAGGTCGGGGACACGTTCGGCAAGTACGCCCCCATCGTCCGCGAGCTGCAGCCCTTCTCCCCCTGTGCCGTGGGCTTCCTGTCCACCTGGGGCTCCGCGTCGGCCTACTACGACGCGAAGGGCCAGTACGTCCACGTCCCGGTCCGTGAAGGCCCGGAGAGCGTCGACGACACCCCTGTCGACCTCGGCGCGGCGTTCGCGAAGTCGATCGAGCGCGGCTGCACCCCGGAGCACCAGGGTCCCCTCGGCGGCACGGGTGGCGGCGTGATCAACAAGGTCGCGAACGGACTCGGAGGACTGAACTAGATGGCCACGCGCTCCCCGCGTACTACCTCCGGCCCGAGCCCGTTCCGGTCGGTCGGCAAGGTCAAGATCCTGCTGCTCGCGCTCGTGGCGCTCCTCGGGGCCACGGCCGCGACCACGAGCCTCGCGGCGGCCCAGGGCGACGGGCAGCTCGTCGTCGCCGAGTTCAAGAACATCGGTTCGATGACCAGCCAGGCGCAGGTCAAGATCGGCGGCGTCGTCGTCGGCACCACCGGTGACTCCACGGTGGACCCCGACCGCAAGCTCGCCATCGTGCCGATGAACCTCGAGCAGAAGGCGCTGCCGCTGCACACCGACGCCAAGGCGACGATCCGGCAGCTCAGCCTCATCGGTGAGAAGTTCATCGACCTCGACCCGGGCACCCCGTCGGCGCCGGTGCTCGAGGCGGGCCAGTCCATCCCGGTGACGCAGACCGCGTTCGCCGAGGACTACCAGAACATCGTCCAGGCGCTGAACGACCCGACCGCGGCCGGCCTCTCGTCGATCCTGCGCACCCTCGGCGGCGGCGTCGAGGACCGGGGCATGAAGGTCCAGACCCTCATCCGCGAGCTGCAGCCGGCCTTCGGCGACACGGCGGCGCTGGCGAACTCGCTGGGTCGGCAGAACCAGCTGCTCGGCCAGGTCATCGACCAGGTCCAGCCGGTGACCAACGGACTCGCCGCGGACCAGGGGAAGACCCTGGACCGCACGGTGGGCTCCGCGACGGACCTCCTCGCCACCACCGCGGCGAAGGAGCAGCAGCTCCGCGACACGCTGACCGAGCTGCCCTCGACCCTGTCGGCCGCCCAGAAGACGCTCGACGACCTGACCGGCACGGCAGGGGCCACCCAGGAGACGCTGGCGAACCTGCGTCCGACCTCGGACAACCTCGCGGCGATCTCCGGCGAGCTGAGCACCTTCACCGACTCCGCGCAGCCCGCGCTGGAGTCGCTGAACCCGCTGCTCGACCGCGCCAACGAGCTGCTCGACGAGGCCCGGCCGCTCGCGGCCGAGGCGAAGACGACCGGCAAGCCGTTGTACGACACGGTCCACGCGGCCCGACCGATCGTCGATTCGCTCTCGAAGAACATCGGTGGCCCGTACGGCACGGGGCCCGACAAGGTCTGCGGACCGGCGGCGCCGGTCGCGAACTGCCAGGACCCGCGGATCCAGGGGCTGCTCGGCTTCCTGCACAACTGGGCGCTCACCACCAACGGCGGTGACGCGCTGAGCCACTACTTCCGCGTCTTCTTCGTCCTCGGCGCTCCGGCCGGGCTCCCCGCCGGCCTTCCCCAGGTGCTCCCCACCGCAGGGAACACGCTGCTCCAGGGCCAGCCCACCGCCTCCGGGAGCGCCACCGGTCTCACCCCGACCCAGGAGCAGAGCGCTCTGGGCACCCTCATGGGAGGACGCTGATGGCCGGCAAGCCGAAGCGGTCGGCACGCTTCACCTCCGGCGTCATCGGCGTCGTCGTGGTCGTGGCCTCGGCGCTGATCGCCCTGTTCGCCCTGAACTCCGCCAAGGGGTTCCCGGGTCAGGACCACACCTACGTCAAGGCGCAGTTCACCGAGACCGGTGACCTGCACGTCGGTGACGACCTCCGCGAGGCCGACGTCCGCGTCGGCCGGGTCGACTCCATCGACTACGAGGGTGGCGGCGTCGCCACGGTGCGGCTCGCCTTCGACGACACGCGGCCGGTGTTCAAGAACGCCGTCGTCACCGTCGTCTCCCGCTCGGGCCTGGGGCAGAAGTACGTCAACATCGCCCGCGGCGACCAGGCATCGGGGACGCTCGCCTCCGACGCCGTCATCCCGACGAGCCAGACCCAGCCCGCCGTCGAGATCCTGGACCTGGCCGACATCTTCGACCCGAGGACGACCCTCGCGGCCCAGGGCGCGCTCGGGCAGCTCGGGGCCGGCCTCGAGGGCCACGGCAAGGACCTCAGCGACGCGGTCGACGGCATCTCGTACAACCTCCCGCGGCTCGGGACGGTGGCGCAGGCGCTCAACAACAACAACGGACGGGACATCCAGACCGTCCTGACCTCGCTGCGCAACCTCTCCGATCGCTTCGAGGGTCGCCAGCAGCAGATCACCGACCTCAACCGGCAGCTCGCGACGACGTTCGACGCCGTCAACGTCGACCGCGGGAAGTCGCTGGGCGACCTGCTGCAGGTGGCGCCGGGTGCGCTCCGGGACGTCCGCAAGGCGTTGATCGACCTGCAGCAGCCGCTGGAGACGACCACCGCGGCCGTCACCAACATCCGCCCCGGGGTCCGCGACCTGGCGGGGGCGACCCCGGACGTGCGCGGCGTCCTCCGTGAGGCACCGCCGGTCCTGGACAAGGTCCCCGGTGTCTCCGACGTCGGGCAGCCGGCCCTCAAGGCCCTCACCCCCGCCCTGCGCGACCTGCGTCCGCTGATCGTGGACATCCGCACGGCGGCCCAGAACGCCCGGCTCCCGCTGGTGTGCCTGGCCGACATGCGCTCGCAGGCCGACCGCTACAAGAACGCGCAGACCGGGGTCGGCGAGGTCTTCTCCAGCCTGGCCGAGGTCACGAAGCAGGGCGACGAGACGGGCAACGCGGCCCGCTTCGAGCTCGTCCCGCAGGGCGGCCTCATCGGCGGTGTGCCGATCCGGACCGAGCTCAACGCGGTCAACAACGTGACGTGCCCGCAGCCGAACTTCAACGACAACGACCACGGTGACAGCTGGGGTGACCACGGCAGCAGCTGGGGCGGAGGGAACCACCGATGAAGCTCAGCTCCGTGCTGCCCGGCAAGGGCGACGGCGGGAACGGCGGGGAGAACGGCACCGTCAAGCGCCCGAACGTCCGCAAGGTCAACTACGCGCTCGTCGGCACCGTCGTGGCCGTCGTCATCGCCATCGGCATGCTCCTCGGGATCACGAAATCCGAGTGGCAGCAGTACCTCATGTGGGGTTTCACCACGCGTGACGTGCACACCACCGGCGACTACTTCATCCTGGACAACTCCAGCAAGGTGAAGGTCGGCGGCGTCGAGGTCGGACGCATCGACTCGGTCGAGCGTCAGCCGGACGGTACCGCGGTGATGCACCTGCGGATCGCGGACGACGTCGCGCAGAAGGTCGGCTCCGCCCCCTCGGCGAACGTGCGTCCGGTCAGCCTCCTCGGCGGTGTCATCTACATCGACATCATCCCGGGCGGCGACCGCACGCAGCCGTGGGTCGACGACATCCCGATCGAGCGCACGCAGCTCCCGACGGAGGTCGGCGCGGTCGTCCAGGCGATCCAGCCGGACGCCATCAAGGGCATCCCCGGTGCGATCAACGGCTTCGACCGCGCGTTCAAGGCGGGCGCGGGGCAGTCGCTCCAGGGCCTGGCGAAGGACGCGCCGTCCGTGCTCGGCCCGGGCGCCGGGGTCATCGACTCGCTGCAGGGCACGCAGCCGGGCACCGACCTGCCCGCCGTGGTGAACGGGCTCCAGCAGACCACCGCGGTGCTCTCCCGCCAGGACGGGCAGATCGAGTCCATCCTCGGGAACCTCCACGCCACCACCACCGCCTTCCGGGACTCGAGCAAGGCGACCTCGCAGGCGATCCGGGAGCTGCCCGACGCGCTCGACACCGCCAAGCCGGGCCTCGCCCGGCTCGGCGGCTCGCTGGACCGCCTGCGCGACACCGCCGGCCCCGCCCGCCCCGTCGTGCAGCAGGCCGGCGTGCTCCTGGACCACCTCGACCCGGTGCTGGTCAAGGCGCGCCCGGTGATCGGCGACCTGCGGGCGGCGCTGTACGACCTGCGCCCGGTGGTGCAGGACCTCACGCCCGTCAGCCGGGACCTCACGACGATCTTCGACGGGCTGAACCCGACGCTGGACCGTGTCAACGGACCGATCTACGACACCCTCACGGGGCCCTACGCGGCGAACCAAGGTGCGGACGCAGGTCGCCGTCACACGCCGATCCCGACGACCCGCGAGTCGGCCGACCAGCTCTACAAGGAGGTCGGTCCGATGCTGCGCGGCGTCAACGGCGTGGCCGGGTACAACGACGCCAACGGCCACGGCATCGCCTTCAACGTCGGGGTGGGCTCCGGAAGCATCGCCGGCGCGAACGGCATCTCCCTGCCGAACCTCTACCTGCTGCTGACCGCGCTCCAGGGCGGCGGGGCGGCGACCGCCGCGCCGACCGCTGCGCTGACCGGGGCGGTGCCCGCCCCCGTCGCCGGCCTGCTGGGGCAGGGAACCACCGGAGGGACCCGATGAGCGCTGACAACCCCGGACGGCTCCGCCGGGCGGCCAAGTTCGTCCGGACCGAGCCAGGGCTGCTCCGCAACGTGATCGCCGTCGCGGTGGTCGTGGTGCTGGGTCTCGGGATCGGGGGGACGGTGCTGGCCAACCAGCGCTTCACCCCGCCGTGGCAGGGCCAGACCGAGGTCTGGGCCACCTTCGCCGAGGCGGCGTCGGTGGCCCCTGGCCTCGGCCAGGCCGTGCAGATCAACGGCGTCGGGGTCGGCCAGATCCAGGACGCGAAGATCGACAACAAGGGTCACGCGCTGGTCCTCATGTCGATCAACCAGGACCTGTACGACCGGCCGATCTACCAGAACGCCACGGCCGTCATGCGGCCCACCACGCCGCTGAACACCATGTACATCGAGCTCGACCCCGGTAACCCGTCGGCGCCCGCGGTGCCCGAGCAGGGGGTCCTGCCGCTCGCGAACAGCACCTCGCCGGTCGAGATCGACCAGCCGCTGAGCCACCTGGACGAGAACACCCGGGAGGCCACCCGCGCGCTGCTGAGCCAGGCCGACGTCGCGCTCGCCCGGGCGGGGCAGGACCTGCCCGGCGGCGTGGACGCCGTCCACGACTTCACCGTCGAGCTCAAGCCCGTCGTGGCCCAGCTGGACTCGCGGCGTGACAAGATCCGTCAGCTCATCACCGCGGTCGGGCAGCTCTCGCAGGCCGTGGGTGGCAACGACGTCCGCCTGACCAACCTGGCGAACTCGCTGCAGATCACGCTGAAGGCGGTGTCCGACCGGAGCGACCAGCTGCGGGACAGCTTCAACCAGCTACCGGGCGTCACCGAGAAGCTCAAGTCGAGCACCGGGGCGATCCAGGGGCTGTCCGACCAGCTCGACCCGACGCTGGACAACATCAAGGCCGCCAGCGACACGCTCCCCGACTCGCTCTCGAAGCTGACCGACACCGTCGACACGGCGAGCGCCACCGTCGACAAGCTCGCGCCGGTGGCGGCGAAGCTCCGGCCCACCGCGGCCGACCTGCGTCCGTTCGTCAGCGACGTCAAGCGGACGACGCCCGACCTCAAGCCGATCGTGAAGCAGCTGGACAACCCGATCACGACGAACCTGCTGCCCTACCTGCCGGACCTCACGGCGTTCGTCTACCAGGTGCGGTCGATCTCCGACCTCGGCGACGGCAACGGGAGGAACAGCGCCCGCGCCCTGCTCCAGGGCGGTGTGTGCACCATCCCGGGCGTGCCGCCGCTGTGCGGGACCGGCGCATCCGGCTCCGCCAGCCCGGCTGCGGCCCCGAACAACCAGACCACCGGTCGATAGGAGCCTTCGGTGAAGATTTCGCAGAAAGCGCTCCCGTGGATCCAGACCGCGATCCTCGTCGTGTTCATGGTGGTCAGCCTGGTGTTCTACGCGATCTTCTGGGTGGGGGCCGGCGGCAAGATTCCGCTCGTCACGTCCACGCCCTACTCGGTGACGTTCCTGTCGCCGATCAACAAGAACCTGGTCGACCAGAGCCAGGTGACGCTGAACGGCGTGCCCGCCGGGCGGGTCATCGGCCTCGAGGTGATCGACGGGATCGCGCACGTGCGGACCGGCCTCGGGGACCTGCCCGACTACGGCCCGCTCCACGAGGGCGTCAAGGCCCAGGTGAAGACGAAGACCCTCATCAATGAGACCTACGTCGACATCACCGACGGGAACGGCCCGCCGCTGCCGGACCAGGCGGTCATCCCGATGGGCAACGTGACCCCGCCGGTCGACACCGACGAGGTCATCCGGGCCCTGCCCCAGGCCGACCGGAAGAACCTCGGCGCGACCATCCAGTCGCTGGACAAGGTCACCCAGGGCCAGCAGGCCGGTATCTCGCAGACCATCGGCAGCCTGGGGGAGCCCACCCGGTACGTGCCGGCCGCGCTCGACGCCCTGAGCCGCCAGGAGGTGGCCCTGCGCCAGCTCTCGTCGAACACGGCGAAGGTGCTCGACGCGCTGGACACCCGGCAGGGGCAGATCGCACAGCTCGTCGAGGACGCGCAGAAGGTCACCAAGGTGACCGCGGACAGCCGGGACGATCTCTCCGCCGTCATCCAGAAGCTCCCGCCGACGCTGGTGACCGCCCAGGCCGCCAGCCCGGATCTGTCCCGGCTCGGGGCGGCGCTGCAGCCGGTGGCGGAGAACCTCAACGAGGCCTCCGGACCGCTGAACGACGCACTCCACCAGCTGCCGGGGACGGCGAAGGACCTGCGCGGACTGCTGCCGGCGCTGAACTCGGTGCTCGATAAGGCACCGGCCACGCTGCAGCGGGTGCCGGACTTCTCGGACAACCTGCGGGCCGTGGTGCCCCCGGGCCGGGAGTTCTTCTCGGCGCTCAACCCGGTCCTGGCCTACCTCAAGCCCTGTGGCCCGAACGTCGCGCCGTTCTTCGTGAACTTCTCGAAGGGCCTCGTCCGGCCCAACGGCCTCGACGGCGGAACGGTGGGTGGCGTCGCCCCGCAGTTCGGCTACGACACCCTCCAGCCGCCCGCGGCGCTCCCGCTGAACCTCAGCCCGTTCGCGTTCAGCTACGACGTCGGCAATCCGCCGAACCGCAACGCGGTCGGTCAGCAGCCGGGCCTCAACAATGCGGGCTGCAACACCCCGTTGAAGCCCTACACTCGGTAACTGGCCAGAATCGCTCCGTATGTGGACATCACGGCTCTTACGGCGAGGCGCCCCCGCTGCCGCGGGCGCCTCGCCGCGGGTCTCCCCGACAGAGCGGCTCGCGGCGCTCGGGCGGCGGCTCCGCCGCCCGGGCCGGCGGGACGTGGTGGGCCTGGTGGCGGGGCTCCTGGTCGCCGTCTTCCTCGTCGGTGGCCTCGCCCAGGTCCGGGTCGAGACCGGCGCGGACTCGTTCCTCCCGTCGGGCGATCCCTCGCTGGCCCGGCTGAACGAGCTGGGCCAGTCCTTCGGCGGGGACCCGATCGTCGTCCTGCTCGAGAACCCGCAGCCGCGGGCCCTGCTCGCGACCCAGCAGCTGCCCGGGGTCCTCGACCTCGAGCAGCAGCTCGGCAGCGCCCCGGACGTGGCGGCGCTCTACGGGCCGGTGACGACCCTCAACAACATCGCCGGTCAGGCACAGCTCGTCATCGCCGAGATGCTCGGTCGGCGCGACGGCCTCGGGAACGCGGCCCGACAGGACGCCCTGAAGGCCGGCGCGTCCGCGGCGGACGCCGACGCGGCCGCCGCCCAGGCCCAGGCCCAGTTCGACAACCGGTACGCGCCGACGATCATCGAGGCGCTGCCGACTGGCCTCCCCACGCTCAAGAACCCCCGGTTCGTCTCCAACGTGGTCTTCGACCCGACTGGCACGGTCAAGCCGCGGTGGCACTACGTGGTGCCGAACGCGAACTCGTTGGCGATCCTCGTCCGCCCCCGTGCCGAGCTCGACCAGGCCGGCACGCAGCGGCTCGTCGCCACCGTCGAGCAGGCCGCCCACAGCGCCGCCCTGCCGCCGGGGACGACGGTGACCGTCTCGGGTGTGCCGACGATCGTCGCGGCGCTCGGCGCGTCGGTCGACACGCAGATACCGATCATCGGAGCGGTCGCGGTCGCAGCCATCGGACTGGTGCTGTTCCTGGTGCCGTGGACCGGACGCCGACGTCGGCTCCTCCCGCTCGCGGTGACCCTGCTGGCCACCGGGATGACGGTGGCGGGTCTCGGCTGGGTGGGCCATCCCCTCTCGCTCGGGGTCCTCGCCTTCCTCCCGGTCCTGCTCGGCCTCGGCAGCTACTACCCGACCTACTTCGCCCAGCGGGCGCGGAGCCGGGTCGTGTTCGTGGTCGCGGGGGCGTCCGCCCTCAGCTTCGCGACGCTCGCCCTCACCCCGTTGGCGTTCGTCCGCGACCTCGGGATCACCCTCGCCGTCGGGATCGCCTTCGCCGTCGCACTCGGTGCCGTGCTGGTCCGGCGGGGGGCGGACGGTGCCGTGGCCGCACCCGTCCCGGTCCTTCCCGAGCCTGCTCCTGCGGCGCCTCGTGGGGTCCGGTTCGGGCTGGGTGCCGGAGTGCTCGCCCTTGCGCTGGCCGGATGGGCGCTCCTCGGCACGATGCCGCTGCAGACCAACATCCAGGACCTGGCGCGCGGCCTGCCCGCCCTCGCGGACGCCAACCACGTCCAGGACGTGATCGGCACGAACGGTGAGCTCAACCTGGTGCTGCGCTCCGACGACGACCCGGCGACCCCGGAGGCCGACGTGCGCAGCCCGGAGGCCTGGCAGTGGATGCAGGCCGCCAACCAGCGCATCGTCGTCGACCACGGTGACGTGATGAGCCCGGTGCTCTCGCTGCCGGGACTGCTGGACTTCCTCGGCCCCGCCCCCACCGCCGACCAGATCCAGGCCGGTCTGCGGCTCATGCCGAGTGCGTTGACGAGCTCGGTGGTCCGTGGGGACGGCCGGATGGCCAACATGTCCTACGGGGTGTCGCTCGACGATCTCGGCGCGCTGGCCGCCGTGACCCGGCAGGTCACGGCCGAACTCCCGCCGCCACCGCCCGGGATGACGGCCGAGCTGACCGGCCTGCCGACCGTGGCCGTCCGGGGCTACGAGGTCGTGTCCTCCGACCGCTACCTGGCCAGCGTGGCCGGGGTGCTGGCCGCGGGCCTCGTGCTGGCTCTCGGGCTGCGCCGTCGGGTGGACGCCGTCCGGGCGGTCCTGGCGGCGGTCATCGCCACCGGCGGCACACTCGTCCTGCTGTGGTCGACGGGGACCGCGCTGAGCCCTCTGACCGTGGCCCTCGGTTCGCTCACGGCCGCCGTCGGGTGCGAGTTCACCGTGATGGTGTCGCAGTCCGTGCGGCGCCGTGACCGCAGTCTGCGGCGCGCGGTGTCGCTCGCCGCCGGGACGTCGGCCATCGGCTACGCCGTGCTGGCGGTCTCGCCTCTCGCCCTGATGCGGGAGTTCGGTCTCCTCCTCGCGGCCTCGGTCGTCCTGTCCTGGGCCGCGGCCCTCTTCGTGGTCTGGGTGTGGCCCCCGAGTGACGCGCCGGTCACCGCGACCGCGCCCGAGGCCGCGCCGGAGCCCGATCCCGCGTCCTCCGTCCCCGCGAGCATGGGAGCCCGCTGATGCTGACCGTCGAACGCCCCCGCCTCTCCTCGACCGTGGACGCGATCCGGCGCCCACGGCCGCCCCGGACACGGCTGCGTCGGATCCTCGTCGGCGTCCTCGTCGCCGTGCTGACCGTTGCGTCGGCCGTCGCCGTCCCGGTCGTGATGGGTCTGGTCCCCGCCGTGTACTCGCCGCCGCTGCCGGCCGACGCCGCCTTCGCCGTGGGCGACCGGACGGTGACCAGGGCGGAGTACGACAAGCGACTGAAGACGATCCAGGCGCTCTACGGTGCGCAGGAGCCGACCGACCCGGCCGGCGCCGACCGCTTCCGGCGGGACTCGGCGAAGGCGATGGCCGTGGCCGACGTCCTGACGAACGCCGAGGCCGACCGCGGCATCGTCATCCCGGACACCAGGATCCGGCAGGCGATGGATCAGATGGTCCAGGCCCAGTTCGGTCAGGGACCCGACGGGTACCAGAAGTTCGTCGGCGCCCTCGGGCAGGTGGGGACGTCGGAGGCGGAGGTCCTGGACGAGATCCGGCAGCAGTACGCGTCGGCGGAGCTGATCAAGCAGGTCACGGACCCGGTCCAGGTCAGCGACGCCGAACTCCCCGCCGAGTTCCCGAAGTACGCCGCGCAGCTCGGCACGCCGGAACAGCGCAAGCTCTCCAACATCGTCGTCCAGACGCAGGACCAGGCGAACGACGTCCTCGCGAAGCTCCGCGCCGGCACCCCGTTCGCCGACCTCGCCCGCACGCAGAGCCTGGACGGCAGCACGAAGGACGCCGGCGGCGACCTCGGGCAGCCGGTGACGGCGGACAAGCTCCAGGCCGGCTACGCCCAGGCTGCGTTCGCAGCTCCGAAGGGACAGCCGTTCGGGCCGGTGCAGACCCAGCAGGGCTGGAACGTCGGCCTCGTGAACGACGTCGTCCCCGGGGTGCCGGCCGACTTCGCGCAGGCGCAGATCCCTCTGAAGCAGGCCGTCCTCACCGACCGCAAGACCGCGGCCTGGAGCGCCTGGCTCGAGAACGAGCTGCGCTCCTCCCACGTCCGCTACGCCGACGCCTACCGCCCGGCCGACCCCGACGGCGCTCCGGTGGGTCTCGGCGGGACCCCGGGTGGCTCGTGACCATCAGCGCCCTCTGGCTCCTGATCCCGGCCGCCCTGCTCGTCGTGGTCGGGGTCTGGGGCTGGCGCAACGCGGACGCGCTCGCGCTCTCGATGCCGCTCGACGAGCGCACGCAGGAGAAGCGCCGCGGCGTCTACAAGCGCGGTTCGGTGGCCTGCCTGGTGGTCGCGGTCGCCTTCGTCGGCCTGATCATCGCGTCCTACCTCTGATGTCCCTCCCTCCCGACCTGGAGCTCCCATGACCGTCGTCCGGCGCGCCACCGCGCTGCCCGTCCTCTTCGTGGCCCTCGTCGGCCTCGCCGGCTGCGGCCAGTCCGTGGACGAGGGGCCGGCACCGCAGCTCGCCGGGACCGACACGACGCTGCAGGTCCGGCCGAGCTTCTACGGAGCCACGCTGGCCGACGGCACGGGCCGCACGCTCTACCAGTTCGCCGGGGACAGCCCCGGGCGTCCCACCTGCAACGACGCGTGCGCCGAGGTGTGGAAGCCCTACCTCGCGAACGGCGAGCCCCGGTCGGCCGACGGGAACAAGAACGCCCTGGACGACGATCAGATCGGCACGATCACGCGCACCGACGGCCGCGCGCAGGTGACCTATGCCGGCCACCCGCTGTACTACTACGCCGAGGACGGTGCGCCGGGCGACCCGGTCCGCCCGACGGACATCCGCGGGGCCGGGCTGAACCAGTTCGGCGGCGTCTGGTCCGCCGTCAGCGGCTCCGGCGCCCCGGTCGCCCCGACCTCGCCGGTCATCGCCCCGCTGTAGTGCGGTGGCCGTCCCGGACACCTCGTGGGGCGGGGTGTCCGGGACGTCAGATCAGGTGCGCCAGCGTCAGCGTCATGACGACGAGGGTGACCACGACGATCCCGATGATCGCCGCCCGCACCATCATCGGGTCGATCGTCATCTGCAGGCCGCGCCGTGACTCCCGGTCCCGCTCCCGGTCGGCGAGGATGTCCGCCATCCGGGGAGGTCCGAGGAAGTCCGACACCCGGAACCGGTGGTCGAAGTCCTCGTTCGAGTCGATGCCGTTCAGCAGCTCGGCCGCGCTGCCGGTGGTGATGATCCGCCCGTTGCAGAGAATCGCCAGGTGATCGCCCAGCTCGCGGGCCAGCCGGATGTTGTGCGTGGTCAGCAGCAGCGTCCCCTGCGTGCGCTCCCGCCAGCCCGCGAGCGCGGCCAGGATGCGCGGCGAGTGGGCCGCGTCGAGGCAGACGTCGATGTCGTCGAGGATGAGGGCCGGGCGGTCGGCCACCAGGGCCCGTGCGAGCCCCAGCCGACGGCGGGCGTGGGCGGGCATCGCGTCGGGCAGGGACGACGCCACCCCGTCGAGCGCGAGGTCGTGCAGCATCGCCATCGCCCGCTGCTCGCGCTCGGCCTCGCCGAACCCGTGGTGCTTGAGGACGTAGTCGAGGTTCTCGTAGGCGGTGAGCGAGGCGAACAGCGACGAGTCGAACAGCGACGAGCCACCCAGCAGGACGCCCATCCCGTTGCGGATCTCCCGCAGACCGTCGGGGCCGGAGCCCCAGACGTCGCGGCCGCCGATCTCGACGGTGCCGCGGTCGGGCTCGAGCAACCCGGTCAGGTGCCGCACCACCGTGGTCTTCCCCGCCCCGGAGGGGCCCATCACGACGGTGATCTCCCCGGCCGGCACGTCGAGGCCGAGCCGGTGCAGCACGGGGGAGTCGTCGATGACGGTGGTGATCCCCGTCAGTCGCATCCCCGGCGCCGCTGCACGCACGAGGAGCCACTGTAGGAGAACTGTGAGGGAACAGACCCCGACGACGGGGAAGCGTGTCCGTCCGAGGGAGGCCCCTGCCCCGGGCGGGGGACGCGAGCGCGTCCGGACGGCCTTCTATCATGCAAACGTGATTCTGCCCAAGGTGACGCGTCCCATGGCTGCGGTCGTCCAGGACTGGAGGGTGGGCCGCTACCCGTGGCAGCTCCTGGTGGCCGTCGTGTGCTGGGTGGTGGTGGCGGTCTCGCTGCTCACCTCGCAGATCGGGGTGCCGACCCCCACCGACGCCGACGCTCAGCGGGACACGCTGAACGACGCGGGCACGGTCGTGTCCACCACCGCGCAGGACAACTGGTTCGTGCCGCTGCTGCCCTGGCTGGGCGTGGTGGTGGTCCTGCTCGCCGTGGCCCTGCTGCTGGCGCAGGGCTGGTCGCGGATCCCGCTGGCCGCCTGTGGCCTGATCGCGGTCGTCGGGCTCGCGCTGGGCGCGGCCTGGCAGGTGTTCCCCGCGATGGCGGGCTTCCTCGTCGGCTCGGTCTTCCTCGTCCTGCTCCCGACGCACCGCTACCTCCAGGGCCCGCGCCAGGATGACTCCGCGGTCGGGCCGCCGGCCGAGTCGACCGAGAGGACCGTGACGCCCTGATGGCCTCCAAGCCCGCCGGCAAGCAGAAGCCGCTGCCGAAGCCGCCCAAGGGCGCGACCACCCCGCCGCAGCCGCGGACGGCGTCGTCCACGCGGCCCTCCCCGGCCAAGCCCACCTCCACGACGGCCGCCCCGGCGGCCCGGCCCGCGCAGGTCGACGTCGGCGCCATCGCCCGTGGCATCAGCTCGGGCTTCATGATCCTGGTCTTCGGCGGGCTCATCCAGCCCGTCGTCACCGCCTTCGTGCCGGTCGTCGGCATGTTCTGGCTGATCCTCGTCGCGGTCACGGCCTTCGCCTTCGCCGGCTACCGCGTGGGGCTCGCCTGCCCGAACCCGCCGCTGCACGGTGCGGGCGCCGCGGTCGGTAGCTACCTGCTCGTGGTGCCGCTGATGTTCCTGCAGGGCACGTTCGACCCGCTGTACACCGTCTTCTCGTTCGTGGCGGCAGCAGTCGTCGGTGGAGCGGCCGGCCGGATCGCCGGCCGCTCGCGGTCCACCGCGAGCTGAGCGAGAGCCGACCGGGCTCCCCACCGGTCCCGTCGTCACACCGGACATCGCCGTGCCGGTCCCCACCACGGCGCCCAGGGAGGACCTCCGTCCCATGCTCATCGGCGTTCTCGTGGTCGTGGCCCTCGCGCTCCTCATCAGCGCCTTCCTCACCGGCACCACCGTGCTGGCGGGAGCGGCCCTCGTGGTCAGCCTCGCGGCCGCCGTCCTGTACGTGATCGCGCTGCGGCGCGACCCGGACGGCGCCGACGGCTCGGCCGCTGCCACGGCGGAGGACGGGCCGGAGGCGCCGGTCGAGAAGACCGCTGCGGCTGCGGGCACCGACCAGGAACGGGCGACGGCGACCGAAGCCGCCGTCGCGAAGACGCCGGAGAAGAAGACGCCGCAGAAGAAGGCGCCGGAGAAGGCGGCCGCGCCCGCCGTCGCGAAGACACCGGAGAAGGCGCCGGAGACGAAGGCGCCCGAGAAGAAGGCGCCGGAGAAGGCGGCCACGCCCGCCGTCGCGAAGGCGCCCGAGAAGAAGGCGCCGGAGAAGGCGACCTCGCCCGCCGTGACGACGGCGCCCGAGACGTCCGCGGCGGCACCGGAGCTCGCGGGGACGACCGTCGTCCACGTCGTCCCGGGCCGGATGCGCTACCACGTGCAGGGCTGCCAGGTGATCGACGGCCAGCAGGTCGAGGACCTCACCGTCGACGACGCCCGCGACGAGGGCTTCACGGCCTGCAGCCGCTGCGCGGCGCGCGGACGGTCGCACGCCACGGCATGACCCCGGCGCGTCGACGGCCGAACCGGGACGGGGCGGTGCGGCTCACGACCGCGCCGGCGATCCAGGTCGACGGCATCAGCAAGTCCTTCGAGGGCGACCGCGTCCTCGAGGACATCTCGCTCGACGTCGCCCCGGGTCGGACCCTGGTGGTGATGGGGCCGTCGGGGGTCGGGAAGACGACCCTCACGCGGATCCTGCTGGGCCTGGAGACGGCCGACGACGGGTCCGGTGACGTGACGATCGGCGGCCATGTCGTCGGCGACCTCGACCCGGCGCGACTCCGGGAGTTCCGTCAGGGCTTCGGAGTCCTCCTCGGCGGCACGTCGGTCTACGAGGGCTCGGTCTTCGCCTCCATGAGCGCGTGGGCGAACGTCCGCTATCCCCTCGAGGCCCGCGGCTACGACGCGGCCACGGTCGAGGCGCGGGGGTGGAACCGGATGGTCGAGTTCGACCTCGTCGACGTGGCCCACCATCTCCCGGACGCACTGTCCTCGGGCACGCGACGGCGGCTCGCGCTCGCGAAGTCGTTCGTCGACGACCCGCACCTGCTGGTCCTCGACGATCCCGGTGCGGCGATGGACCGCACCAACCGCACGACCCTCGTCGAGTCGATCCGCCGGGCCCGGGCGCACACCGACGCGACCATGGTCCTGACGTGCCACGACATCGAGATGGCTCGCGCCCTGGGAGACGACCTCGTCGTCATCCTCGCCGGCCGCATCGTCGAGACCGGGCCCGTGGCGGAGCTCCTCGACGGTGTCGTCGACGCCGAGACCTGGGACCGGCGGTTCGGCTTCAGCACGTCCTTCGCCGAGACCGACGACCGGAGCCGGAGCACCTACGCGCGGGTCGAGGACGCCCGCCGCGAGGTGACCTCGTGGCACTGGGCGGTCTACCTCGTCCTCCTGCTCATGGGGCTGGCCACCCTGATCGCGATCCTGTCGGGCGTCATCGACAACGTCGTCACGTTCTGATCATTCGTCGCAGGGCGCCCACGATCGGCCCCGGACGCCGACCCGGCGGGGTGGACGCTCGGCAGCGGGACGGTCCCGGGGCCTACCCCCAGCGGGGGATCGGTGCCCTCGATCGGCAGATACGGGCCCGGGATCGCACCGCTGCGCCATGGGACTCGTTACGTCGACAACATCCCCCGGCGGGTCCGCCCCGTCTGCTCGTCCAGCTCCCCCCGCAGTGGAGGTCGTCCGTGTCCCTGTCCGCGCGCACCCGCGCTCTGACCGTCGGCGTGCTCGCCGTGGCCGCCGCCTCGCCGGCCGTCGCGCTCGCCGCCCCGGCCCCCGCCGCCGCCCCGGCCCCGGCCGCCGCTCAGCCCGCTGCCGCGCAGCCGGCCGCTGCTCAGCCGGCCGCTGCTCAGCCCGCTGCGGCCCAGCCCGCTGCGGCCCAGCCGGCCGCTGCTCAGCCCGCTGCGGCCCAGCCGGCCGCCGCGCAGCCCGCCGCCGCGCAGCCCGCTGCGGCTCAGCCCGCTGCGGCTCAGCCCGCTGCGGCTCAGCCCGCCGCCGCGCAGCCGGCCGCGGCCCAGCCAGCCGCGGCCCAGCCGGCCGCCACGCAGCCCGCCGCCGCTCAGCCCGCTGCGGCCCAGCCGGCCGCCGCTCAGCCGGCCGCGGCCCAGCCCGCCGCCGCTCAGCCCGCTGCGGCTCAGCCGGCCGCGCAGCCAGCCGCTCCGGAGTCGCCGATCATGAGCGTGTTCAGCGCGCTCACCGGCGTGCCGGCGCCCGCCCCGGCCGCGCAGCCCGCCGCCGCGCAGCCCGCGACCGCCCAGCCCGCCGCCGCGCAGCCCGCGGCCGCCCAGCAGGTGGCGCCGGCCCAGGAGGCCGGCAAGCACCGCGCCGCCGACACCACGAAGGCGGCCGAGAAGAAGGCCGACACCGGCGAGGGCAAGCACGCCAAGAAGGACGACGGCGCCAAGAAGGACGACGGCGCCAAGAAGGACGAGGCGAAGGACGGCTCGAAGGCCGCCCTCAGCGGGATGCACCTCAACCTCTGAGGCCTGCCCACGACGACGAAGCCGGCCCTCCCGCGACGGGAGGGCCGGCTTCGGTCGTGTCGGGGGTGGTGCGCTCAGCCCACCTGGTGAGCCGCCCGGTCCGCGTCGCGCGCGGCGACGTCGGCGGCCGAGCAGAACCCGCGCCCGTGCCGCTTGAGGCACAGCAGGCCGAGCAGGACCCCGGCGGCGTCCACGACGGCGAGCCGCCGCTGACCGCGGGCCGCCATCGCCCGCCGGGTGGTCTCCAGGTCGTCCCCCGGAGCGGCCACCCGCCCGGTCACCGCACCCACCGAGCGGGCCCGGGCCGCGTCGGGGACGCCCTCGAGGTCCGCCCGCTCGACGACCGCGACGAGGACGTCGCGGTCGACGAGCAGCAGCGCGTGCACGTGACCGTCGAGGAAGAACGCGCGTGCCGCGCCCACGGACACGTCGGGTCCGTGGACCTTGGGTGTCCGCAGGTGGGCCTCGGCGACGGTCCCCATGATCAGACCGGGGTGACCTCGACGCGGGTGTCGGAGAACGTCGGTGCGTTCCCCAGGTCCGCGAAGACGAACGGGTTGACGGCGTTCACCGTGGTGCCCTCCTTCGCGTTCTTGCCCCACGATCCCATGGGACAGACCACGACGCCGGGTGCGATCTCCTCGGAAATCTTCGCGAGGGCAACGAACCGGCCGCGGTCGTTGGACACCGCGACGTAGTTCCCCTCGTCGATGCCCCGGGCCTGCGCGTCGGCCGGGTGGATCGTCACCGTCTGCTCGCCCTGGACCCGCTTCTGCATCGCCTGGTCGCCCGCGCTCGAGTTGATGTACGCGTGGGACTTCGGCGAGAGCAGGTTCAGCGGATACAGCTCGCTGCGTTCGCGCGGGGCGATGTAGTGCGGCAGCGGGTCGACCGGGGTGCCCGGCTGGTGGTCGTCGGAGAGCTGCCGGAACAAGTTCACGACGAAGTTGCCCATCGCCTCCAGCGCGGAGCTCCTGAACTCCGTCTTCCCCGACGGCGTCGGGAAGTTGCCGTCGGCGTGCGGGCGGTACTCGTCGGGACCGGGGAGGTTGAGCCGGGCCCATCCGGTCTCGCGCAGCGACTCGAGGGTGATGCCCTCCATCGCGGGGGCCGACCAGTCGTAGGCCTGGGCGAGCAGTTCCTCGTCGGAGAGCTGGAAGAAGTCGTCGTCGAAGCCCATGGCCGCGGCGAGGCGGCGGAACAGCTCGGTGTTGGGCACCGACTCGCCCTCCGGCTCGATCGCCGGGATGTTCAGCGTGACGTAGAAGTGGCCCCAGCTGAACATGATGTCGTGCTGCTCGAGCTGGGTGGTCGCGGGCAGCACGATGTCGGCGTACCGCGCGGTGTCGGTCAGGAAGTGGTCGCTGACCACCGTGAAGAGGTCCTCGCGCTCCAGGCCCTTGGCGATCTTCTCCTGCTCGGGGGAGACGACCATGGGGTTCGAGTTGTAGACCATCAACGCCGTCACCGGGATGTCGAGGTCCATCTCGCCGGTCAGCGCCCGCCCCAGCAGGAACTGGTTGATCACCCGGGTGCCGGGGGTGCGGTACTCGGGGTGGATGAACGCGGGCCAGTTGACCGGGTGCGCCCACAGCGGCAGCTGCAGCAGGCCGCCGCCGACGTGCTTCCAGGCCCCGACGAGGGCGGGGAGGCAGGCGATCGAGCGGACGGTCTGTCCACCGCCGGCGTGGCGCTCGATGGCGACGCCGATGCGGATCATCGAGGGGTCGGTGGTGGCGTACTCGCGGGCGAGGGTGCGGATGTCCTCGGCCGGGATGCCGGTCTCCTCGGAGGCCCACTCCGGGGTGTACTGCGCCACGCGCTCGGAGAGCTCGTCGAACCCGAGGGTGTGCTCGCGGACGTACTCCTCGTCGTGCAGGCCCTCGGTGATGATCACGTGCATCATCGCGAGGGCGAGCGCGCCGTCGGTGCCCGGGCGGATCGGGATGTGCCAGTCGGCGCGGCGGGCGGTCTTGTGGCGCATCGGGTCGATGCAGACGACCTTCGCGCCGCGCTTCTGCGCCTCGGCGATGACCGGCCAGAGGTGCAGGTTCGTGGAGATCGTGTTCGAGGCCCAGATGATGATGTACTTCGAGTGCACGATGCTCTCGGGGTCCACGCCCGCCGTCGCGCCGACGGTGGAGGCGTAGGCGGTGCAGGCGCCGGAGTCGCAGTAGGTGCGCTCGGTGACCGTGGCGCCCATGCGGTGGAAGAAGGCGTCGCCGGCCGACAGGCCGTTGAGGATGCCCTGCGTCCCGAGGTAGCTGACCGGCATCACGGTCTCGGCCCCGTGCTCGGCGATCTTCGCCTGGAACGTCGACGCGATGGTCTCCAGCGCCTCGTCCCAGGAGATCCGCTCGAAGCGGCCGAGGCCCTTCGGTCCGACCCGCTTCATCGGGTACAGCAGGCGGTCCGGGCTGTAGGTCTTGTCGGGGTAGTTGTTGACCTTGACGCAGAGCCCGCCGCGGGTGACCGGGTGGTCGGGGTCGCCGGCGACGTTGGTCGCGCGGCCGTCCTCGACGGTCACGAGCATCGCGCAGGTGTCCGGGCAGTCGTGCGGGCAGGCGGCGCGGACCGTGGTGGTGGTCGGCGTCAGGGTCAGGTCGTCCAGAGCGGTCACGTGCACTCCTGGTGGTGGTCGGGAGGCCGGTCGATCTCCGGATGCTCGCCCCCGCTCCGGCGAGCGGGCTTGTCACTCCGTGCCAGAAGGTCGCGCGGGCACCGACCGCTACACGACGGAAACACGGCCGACCTTGCGGGAGGGTGACCGGCGCCATAGCGTCGGGCGACCACCACCGGAAGCATCCGCCCATGACACGAGCCATGCACCCCGTCGGGCCCTTCGACGAGCCCGGGAACGCGTGCGCCGCCGAGACGGCGGAGGGGCTCGGCCGGTGGAACGACCTGCTGCGGGAGCACTTCGTCGCGCTCGACGTGGACGACACGGTGGACGCCGACCGGGGGTTCGTCTCCACCGTGCGCAGCACGCTGGTCGGCCACCTCTCGGCGTCGGTGGTCAGCTCGATGCCCCAGAGCGCCCGCCGCACCTCCCGCCTGGTGCGCAGCGACCCCCGGACCTACCTTCAGGTGGGCATGGTGACGCGGGGCCGCGCGGTGCTCGAGCAGGACGGCCGGGAGGCGGTCCTGACGCCGGGTCGCTACGCCGTCTACGAGACCGACCGGCCCTTCGCGTGGCACTTCGACGGCCCCTGGACGCTCAACGTGCTGACCTGGCCCCGCGAGCTGGTGCCCCTCGGGGTCGACGTCACGCGCGCGGCCACCGCCCGCACCCTCGGCGAGGACCGGCTCGGTGTGATCGTCGGCCACGCCCTGGCGGAGACCGCGACCGCGCCGCCGGACCTGGGCGACCCCGCGGGCGGCCGCCTCGCGGGCCAGCTCGCGGCGCTGCTCGGCACGGCCGTGGGGGAGTCCCTGCGCCGCGACGAGGTGCTGTCGCCGAGCAGCGCCGAGGACCTGCGACGGCGGGTCGACGCCTACGTCACCGACCACCTCGCCGACCCCGAGCTCGGCCCCGAGGACATCGCCCGCGCCCACTTCCTCTCGGTCCGCGCCCTGCACCGGGTGTTCGCCGACAGCGACCTCTCCGTCGCGGCGCTGGTCCGCCTGCGCCGGCTCCAGCACGCCCGGCGCCGACTGCTCGACCCGCGCGACGCGGCCCTCAGCCTCACCGAGATCGCGCACGCGTGCGGCTTCGCCGACCTGGCGTCGTTCAGCCGTCGGTTCAAGCAGGAGTTCCACGAGGCGCCCGCCGCCTACCGTCGGCGCGGTGGGTTCACCATGCGGGGCTGAGCCGGGCGGTCCGGGGGAGGGGTAGCCCCGAAGAGGCAGGAACTCCCCGCCCGCGGCTGATGTGATCGACTGTGGCGTGGGTAACCATCCGGGGCGACCAACGACGGCCGACACTGCAGCGAGGACCCACCCGTGTACCCCGGAACGTTCGCGAGGACCAGCCCCGACAAGCCCGCCGTCGTCATGGCGGACACCGGGAAGTCGCTCACCTACGCCGAGCTCGAGGACCGCTCGATCCGCCTCGCCCACGTGCTGCGCGAGGCCGGCCTGCGGCCCGGCGGCCACGTCGCGCTCATCGCGACGAACAGCCCCGAGGTCTTCGTCGTCTACTGGGCCGCCGTGCGCTCCGGGCTCTACATCACCGCGGTGAACCACCACCTCTCCGTCGACGAGGCCGCCTACATCGTCGACGACTGCGGGGCGACCGCCCTGATCGTCTCCGCGGACCGGGCGGAGCTGGCCGCATCCGTCGTCGGGAGGACCCCGCAGGTCGCGGAGCGCCTGGCCTACGGCGGTGCCGTGGAGGGCTTCGAGGACTACGAGGCCGCGCTCGCGGCCGCGTCCGGCGAGGAGCCGGCCGACCAGCCGGCGGGCGTGGACATGCTCTACTCCAGCGGCACCACCGGCCGCCCCAAGGGCATCCAGCCCGCACGGCCCACCCGCGAGGTGCACGAGCCCGGCGAACCGTTCGTCTCGATCTTCGGCCCGCTGTTCGGCTTCGACGAGAGCGTCGTCTACTACTCGCCCGCGCCGACCTACCACGCCGCACCGCTGCGCTTCGGCGGGATGGTGCTCGCCACCGGCGGCACGCTGGTGATGACGCAGGGCTTCGAGGCGGAGCAGGCGCTGCGCGTCATCGCCGAGCACGGCGTCACGCACTCGCAGTGGGTCCCGACCATGTTCGTCCGGATGCTCAAGCTCGACGAGGCGGTCCGCGCGGGCTACGACTGCTCGACGGTCAGGGTCGCGATCCACGCCGCGGCGCCGTGCCCGGTCGACGTGAAGCAGTCGATGATGGACTGGTGGGGCCCGGTGCTCTGGGAGTACTTCTCCTCCACCGAGGCCAACGGGATCACGCTCATCTCGCCGCAACAGTGGCTCGACCACCCCGGCTCGGTCGGCCAGTCCGAGCTCGGCACCATCCGGATCTGCGACACCGAGGACCCGGACGCGCCGGAGCTGCCCGCCGGGCAGGTCGGCACGATCTTCTTCGAGCGCCCGCAGCGGCCCTTCGAGTACCACCACGACCCGGAGAAGACCCGCGAGGCGACGCACCCGCACCACGGGACGTGGACGACGACGGGCGACGTCGGCTACGTCGACGACGAGGGCTTCCTCTACCTGACCGACCGCAAGGCGTTCATGATCATCTCGGGCGGGGTCAACATCTACCCGCAGGAGATCGAGAACTGCCTGACGATGCACCCGGCGGTCTTCGACGTCGCGGTCATCGGCATCCCCGACCGGGAGATGGGCGAGCAGGTCAAGGCCGTGGTGCAGCTCGCGGCCGGGCACGAGGGCTCCGACGCGCTCGCGACGGAGCTGATCGAGCACGTGAAGGCGTCCATCGCCCGCTACAAGGCGCCGCGGTCGGTCGACTTCGTCGACGACCTGCCCCGCACGGCCACCGGCAAGTTGGTCAAGGGCGAACTCCGCAAGCAGTACCTCGAGGCAGGCGGAGACGAAGCGAAGCGGAGCTCGACCATGAAGGCAGGGGTGTAGCGATGGCCGTGGGCGTCCGGGAGGAAGTCCCGACGACGGGGAACGCCGGAGAGGTGATCGTGCTCGGCGCGGCACGCACCGCGCCGGAACGCGAGCTGATCGGCGAGTGGGCCGCGCAGCACCACCCGGGCGCCCCGGTCTGCCTGACCCCGCAGGACCTCGAGCGCGCGCTGGCCGACGCCACCCCGACGGCGGAGGTGGTGCCGATCCGCGTGACGTGGCTGCCGCCCACCCGCGCCGCGGAGTGGGCCGACGGCAGCGGCGCCCCGCCGAAGCGGCCGAAGGCGGTCGACCTGCTCGCCCTGATCGGTCATCGTCGGCCGCCCGCCTTCTGGCAGCGCCGGCTTGCGCGCAACGCCCCGGACCGGGTGCAGGTGGTCGAGGGGGAGCCGGCGACCGTCGCGGACCTCACCCGCCGGCACGCCGACCAGGCCGCCGAGGAGCCGCTGGAGGACTACGTCCACCGGGCGGGCGTGCTGTCCTGCGAGCGGGCCGAGCGCGCCGTGATCGGCGATCACTACACGGTGCCCCGGCTCGTGGTGGAGCAGATCGTGGCGTCCACCGCGGTGCGGGAGAAGGTGCGGGAGCTCGCCGAGAAGGAGGGCCGGGCCTTCGGCGAGGTGCTCGACGCGATGCGGGCCCGCCTCGCCGACCTCGCCGCCGTGCAGAACCCGCTCTCGATCGACGCCTTCCGGACCGCGCTCTCGCCCATGCACACGTCGGCGTGGCAGGTCGAGGTGGACGCCGAGACCGTGGAGCCGCTCCGCGCCCTCAACCGCACGGCGCCGCTGGTCTTCCTGCCCACGCACCGCTCCTACGCCGACCCGCTCGTGCTCGGCGAGGTGCTGCGCGACCACGACCTGCCGCGCAACACCGTGCTCGGCGGCAACAACATGTCGTTCTGGCCGATCGGCCCGCTCGGCAAGCGCGCGGGCGTCGTGTTCATCCGTCGCTCGAGCGGCGACGACAAGGTCTACCGGCTCGCGCTGCGCGAGTACATCGCCCACCTCGTGACGAAGCGGTTCAACCTCGAGTGGTACATCGAGGGCGGCCGGTCGCGGACGGGGAAGCTGCGGCGCCCCAGCATGGGTCTGCTCTCCTACCTCGTCGGCGCGCTCGACGACGGCCGCGTCCCGGACGTGCAGCTCGTCCCGACCTCGCTGGTCTACGACCGGCTCTACGAGCTCGACGCGATGGCCGCCGAGCAGGGCGGGGCGGACAAGTCGGCGGAGGGCCTCGGCTGGATGGCCCGCTACATCCGGGGCCAGGCCCGCAACGACGGCAACGCCCGCGTCCGGTTCGGGGAGCCGTTCTCGCTCGCCGAGGCGCTCGCGGAGGCCGGGGACGGCCCCAACCGGCTGGACAAGGTCGCGTTCGCGATCTGCGACGGCATCAACCGCGCGACCCCGGCCACGCCCACCGCCCTGGTCACGTTCGCGCTGCTCGGGACGGGTGGGCGCGCGCTCACCCACGAGCAGATCCGGGTGTCCACCGAGCCGCTGCTCGACCACCTCGACGCGCTCGGCCGCCCCGGCCCGCGCGAGGGTCTGCACGACGGCGGGCTCTCCCGCACCCTCGACCGGCTGGTCACGGGGGAGGTGGTCGAGCGCTACGACGGCGGGGACGAGCCGGTCTGGTCGATCCGCGAGGGCCGCCACCGGGTCGCAGCGTTCTACCGCAACGGCGCGATCCACCACTTCGTCGACCGGGCGATCGTCGAGATGGCCCTGTTGGCCGCCTCGCGGGCGCCCGCCGGGACCGACCCGGTCGAGGCCGCGTGGACCGACGCGCTCGCGCTGCGCGACCTGCTCAAGTTCGAGTTCTTCTTCCCGTCCAAGCGCCGGTTCTCCGACGCGATCAGCGCCGAGACCGACCTGATCGACGTCCGGTGGCGCGAACGGGTCGCGGAGGGCGACGGGGCCGCCGACCTGCTGGCCGACGCCCGATTCCTCGTCGCCCCCCGCACGTTGCGTTCCTTCGTCGACGCCCAGTGGGTGGTGGCCACGAAGCTCGCGGCCCTGGACCCCGCCCGGGAGGTCGACCGCAAGGCGTTCACCGCCGAGTGCCTCGGGCTGGGCCGCCAGATGCTGCGTCAGGGCCGGGTGGCCCGGCCCGACTCCGTCTCGACGGAGCTGTACGCCTCCGCGCTGGATCTGGCCGGCAACCGGGGCCTGCTGGAGGACTCGAGCCGGGAGGACCGCGCGGCCTTCCTCGCCGAGATCGACGAGGTGCGGGGCCGGCTCGTGGAGCTCGCCCGGCTCGAGGAACGACGGACCGAGGAGCTGCTGGCATGACCGCCGTCGTCAGGGCCGAGAGCTCCCTGGCCGCCCGCATCGACGCCGCCCCGCCCGGCGAGACGGTCACGGCGTTCGTCGCCGTCGACGGCGGCCTGCTCGCGGGCAGCCCGCTGGCCCCGTTCGCGACGCCGGACTCGCTCTGGGGCCGCTTCGTGGCCGACGTGGTGGCCGGCGTGGCCGGACCCGCCGTCGTGACCCCGGACGACGTCGTCCGCGTGGTCCGCGCGCGCCGCGGCCGGACCGTGGACGAGGTCGCCGACGAGTGCGCCGCCACCTTCCGCGGCACCACCGCCTCGTGGCTGCACCCCGAGGTGTGGCGGCTGGCCGTCCGGCACGCGGGATGGGGGCACCGCGTGGTGCTGGTGTCGGCGGCGACCCCGCTCGACGTGGCTCCGCTGGCCGAGGCGCTGGGCGCGGACGACGTGGTGGCGACGCGGCTCTCGTACGGCGGGCCCGACGGCGACGTCGTCGCGGGGCTCGGCTCCCCGGTCTGCACCGGGCCGGACGCCGCCGCGGCCGTCGTCGGCTGGGCCGACGACCACGACGTCGACCTCGGGCAGGCGTTCGTCTACGCCCCGGCCGACGACCGGGCGCTGCTCGACCTGGCCGCGCACCCCGTCGTCGTCGGGGGGCCCGACGGCGTGCACCCGGCCCTCCCGGTCGCCCCGCGCGGCGCGGTGCCGCCGGTCGAGGCGATCGGCGGCACCGTCGGCTTCTACGGCGGCTTCCTCTCGGCGACCCTGGCGGCGATGGGCTCCGGCGCCCTGCGGCTCTCCCGCCACCACGCGATCAACCTCGCGGGGTCGCTCGGCTCCGAGCTCGCCCTCGGGATCGCGGGGGTCGACGTGGAGGTCTCCGGCGCCGAGCACCTGTGGTCGCACCGCCCCGCGGTGTTCGTGTTCAACCACCAGAGCGCCCTGGACCCGATCGTCACCATGACGATGCTGCGGCACGACTTCACCGGCGTCGCCAAGGCGGAGGCGCGGTCCATGCCCCTGTTCGGGCAGCTGTTCGTGCTCGCCGACGTCGCGTTCGTCGAGCGCGGCAACACCCGCCAGGCCAAGGAGGCGCTGGAACCCGCCGTCGAGAAGATCCGCCGGGGGATGTCGCTGCTGATGGCGCCGGAGGGCACGCGGTCGCCCACCCCGCGGCCCGGGCGCTTCAAGAAGGGCGCCTTCCACATCGCGATGCAGGCCGGCGTGCCGATGGTGCCGATCGTCCTGGAGAACGCGGGCGAGCTGATGTGGCGCCACGACGCGACCGTCCGGCCGGGCACCGTGCGCGCGACCGTCCTGCCCCCGATCGACACCGCCGCCTGGAGCGTCGACACTCTCGACGACCACGTGGCGCACGTGCGGGGCCTGTTCCTGGAGACGCTCGGGTTGAGGGAGAAGCAGTGACCGAGGCGGGGTTGTCCTGGGCGGACTCCGACGAGATGTCGGCGTTCGAGACGATGATGTGGCGGGCGGAGGCCGACCCGGCGCTGCGCTCCACGATGGTGGCGGTCGCGGACCTCGACGCCACGCCGGACTGGGCACGCCTCGTCGCCGCGCACGACTGGGCGACGCGCATGGTGCCGCGGTTCCGCAAGCGCGTCGTGGAGCCGCCGCTCGGTCTCGGGGCGCCCGTCTGGTCGCCCGACCCGGACTTCGACCTGGACCGGCACGTCCGCCGCGTGTCGGTGCCCTCGGGGCAGGGGTGGGACGGCGTCCTCGCCATCGCCGAGCACCTCGCGCTGACCCCGTTCGACCGGGAGCGCCCGCCGTGGGAGGCGGTGCTCGTGGAGGGCCTGCCCGACGGCCGGGCCGCCTACCTGCTCAAGATGCACCACGCGACCACCGACGGGCTCGGTGGCGTGCAGCTGTTCAACGGACTGCTCAACCGCTCCCGCGAGACCGACCCCGGCAAGCCCCAGCCGGAGCCGCCGGTGGAGAACGGGCCCGGCCCGTGGGCCGCGCTCGGGCGCCAGGTGCGCCACGACGCGGAGTCGCTCGCGTCCGTCCCGGTCCACATGGTGCGGGCGGCCGGTGCCGCGCTGCGCGACCCGATCGCCAAGGCCCGCGAGGCGGTGGCCTTCGGGCTCTCCGCGATCCGGGTGATCGGCGACCCGGGCGCCACCCCGTCGCCGCTGCTCGCGACCCGCGGCCCGGACTGGCGGTTCGTCTCGATGGAGCTGCCCTTCGCCCCGTTCCGGGCGGCCGCGAAGGCGGGCGGGGGCACGATCAACGACGCCTACATCGCCGCCCTGCTCGGGGCGTTCCGGCTCTACCACGAGGCGCTCGGCAGCCCGACCGACACGATCCGGATGTCCATCCCGGTCTCGCTGCGCGGCGAGGGCGACGGGGCGGGCGGGAACAGGATCGCGTCCCTGCGGCTGGCCGGCCACCTCTCCGAGAAGGACCCGGCGGCCCGCATGGCGACCATCGCGGCCGACGTCGCCGCGGGGCGCGCCGAGCCCGCCGCCGACGACATCGGGCTGGTCTCCCCACTGCTCGCCCGGTTGCCCGGCAGCGTCATGGCCGCCGTCGCCGGCGGGGTGACGAAGGGCAACGACCTGCAGGCCTCCAACGTGCCCGGCATCCGCGAGGAGGTGTTCCTGGCCGGCGCGAAGGTCGAGCGGATGTTCCCCTACGCCCCGCGGCCGGGCTGCGCCGCCATGATCACGATGCTCACCCACGGCGACACCTGCTGCCTCGGGGCGAACATCGACCCCGCGGCCATCACCGACCGCGAGCTGTTCGGCCGCTGCCTCGTCGAGGGCTTCGTCGAGGTGCTCTCCCTCGGCCCGGACAACGCCCCGACGCCGGTGCTGCGCGGCTGATCCTCCCGCAGCTCCAGGCCGGGAAACCCCTCGGATCGAAGGGGGGAGCCGCCTCCCTCCCGGGGGAGGTTCGAGTGCCCTCTCGCCCCGTGACCATGAGTGACACGACGCACCGCACGGCGAGGGTGCGGACCGCGACCCCGAGCGCGGTCCGCCCGCCGGGTGCGCCCCTCACCCCACGATGCGAGGAGTGCCCGCATGGCTTTCTTCAACGACTCCGCCGAGGTCGACAAGTACATCGGTGGCGTCTTCCGCGCCGCCAACGACCACCCCGAGTCCGGCCCGAAGCTGCGGTCGTCGGGCATCTTCCTCAAGGTCTTCTACACCGACCCCGCCACCGAGATGAACATCGTGATGCACGAGCCCACGATGGAGGTGTCGCTCGGCTCCACCGACGAGAAGCCCGACATCACGCTGATGATGAAGGCCGACACCGGCGACAAGTTCTGGCGCGGCGAGTACAACCTCGCCGTCGGCCTGGCCAAGGGCGAGGTCAAGGCCAAGGGCCCGGTCAACAAGATCCTCAAGCTCGTCCCCCTCACCAAGCCGCTCTTCCCGATGTACCGGGAGCTCGTGGCCGAGAAGGACGCCTCGGCCTGACGCCGGGCGATCCCAGAGACGACGAGGAGGAGGACCCCCCGACATGGCGACCATGCGCGCCGTCCTGCTGCGCAAGGCCCACGACGTCCGCGTCGACGAGGTCGAGCGCCCCACCGTCACCGACCCCGGTGACGTGCTGCTCAAGGTCGAGAAGACCGCGATCTGCGGCACCGACCTGCACCCCTACGAGGGCCGGCTGGAGCTCGAGGAGGACGTCGTCCTCGGCCACGAGTTCCTCGGCACCGTCGTCGAGGTCGGCGCCGCGGTGACGCAGTTCGAGGAGGGGGACCGCGCGGTCGCCTCCTGCGTCGTCAGCTGCGGCGCCTGCTACAACTGCCGCCGGTCCCGGCCCGGCCAGTGCCTCGGCACCCGCATCTTCGGGCTCGGCATCGTCTTCGGGTCGCTCTCCGGCGGCCAGGCCGAGTACGTGGTCGTGCCGAACGCCGACCTCACGATGCGCAGGATCGACGACCAGGGCCGGGGCAACGACGAGGACAAGCTCTTCGTCGGCGACATCATGGCGACCGGCTACGAGGCCGTCCGCAAGGTGATGCGCCCCGGCGACACCGTCGCGATCGTCGGCGCCGGCCCGGTCGGCCTGTGCGCCGCGATGGCCGCGAACGTCCTCGGCGCCGGCCAGGTGGCCGTGGTCGACAAGGTGGCGGCCCGCCTCAAGGAGGCCGAGGCGATCGGCGCGATCGGCGTGAACGCCTCCGAGGTCGACCCGGCCGAGGCCGTGCAGGACATCACCGAGTGGCGCGGGGCCGACGTCGTCATCGACGCGGTCGGGCACCCGTCGGCGCTGCTCTCGGCGTGCTCCCTGGTCGCCTCCGGCGGCGCGATCTCCATCCCCGGCGTCTACACCGAGGACTCGATCGAGCTGCCGTTCGGCGAGCTGTACCTCAAGGGCGTCACGATCCACCAGGGCGTCGCGAACATCATCAACTACATGGACGAGACCCTCGCGCTGATCGCCGCGGGGAAGCTCGACCCGAGCCGGTTCGTCTCGCACCGCATGCCGATGAGCGAGGCGGCCGAGGCCTACCGGATGTTCGAGGCCCGCGAGGCCACCAAGATCGTCCTGGACCCGACCTCATGACGACGACCGAGCTCAAGCACTTCCCGCTGGTCATCGGCGGCGAGAAGGTCGACACCGAGACCGCGCTGGACATCGTCGACCCGTCGACCGGCGAGGTCGTCGCCACGGCGGCCTGCGGCACAGCTGAGCACATCGACCGGGCCGTCGAGGCGGCGCAGCGGGCCTTCGAGGCCGGCGACTGGTCGCGCGCCACGCCGGCCCACCGCGCCGACGTCCTGCGCCGCATGTCCACCATCCTCGGCGAGCGCCTCGACGAGATCGTCGAGCTCGAGCTGATGGGCAACGGGGCCACGGTCCGCCAGGCCACCGGCTTCCACGTCGGCTACTGCGCGCCGCACCTGGAGTACTTCGCCGACCTCGCGGCCCGCTACGAGTTCGAGCGACCCGGTCCGCGCGCGGCGTTCCCGACGCTCGGGCAGAGCTCGGTGCGCCGCGAGCCGATCGGCGTCGTCGGCGCCATCGCGCCGTGGAACTTCCCGCTGCTGCTGTCGCTGTGGAAGTGGGCGCCCGCGCTCGCCGTCGGGAACTCGGTGGTGCTCAAGCCGGACGAGAAGACCCCGCTCTCGGCGCTCGCCCTGGCCGAGATCGGCCTCGAGGCGGGCCTGCCGCCCGGCGTCTTCAACGTCGTCCCGGGCATCGGGGCCGACGCGGGCTCGCGGCTGGCGTCGCACCCCGGCGTCGGGAAGATCGGGTTCACCGGGTCGACCGCGATCGGCCGCGAGGTCATGCGGCTCGCCTCCGGCACCGTCAAGGCGGTCACGCTCGAGCTCGGTGGCAAGTCGCCGGCGGTCGTCCTCGACGACGCCGACCTGGAGACCACGGTCGACGGCGTGCTCTACGGCTGCATGCTCTACTCCGGCCAGGTCTGCGAGTCGATGACCCGCCTGCTGGTCCCGCGCGAGCGCGAGCAGGAGTTCGTCGACCGGCTGGTGGAGCGCGCCTCGACCATCCAGCTCGGCGACACCCGCGACTGGGAGACCGACATGGGTCCCCTGGTCAGCGCCAGGCAGCAGCAGCGCGTGCTCGAGTACATCGAGAGCGGCAAGGCGGAGGGCGCCACCGTGGCGCTCGGCGGCGGCGTCCCCGAGGGCGAGCGCTTCACGCGCGGCTTCTGGGTCGAGCCGACCATCTTCACCGGCGTCCGCAACGACATGCGGATCGCCCAGGAGGAGATCTTCGGCCCGGTGCTGTCGGTGATCGCCTACGACGACGAGGACGACGCGGTCGCGATCGCCAACGACACCGAGTACGGCCTCGCCGCCTCGGTGTGGAGCGCCGACAACTCGCGGGCGCTCGAGATCGCGGACCGCATCCAGGCCGGCTCGGTCTGGATCAACGACGCGCACCAGATCAACTGCGCGGTCCCGTTCGGCGGCTACAAGCAGAGTGGCACCGGACGCGAGCTGGGCCCGGACGCGCTCGACGCGTTCACCGAGGTCAAGGGCATCCACCTCGACCTCTCGGGCAGCCGGGACGCCCGGCCGTACGACGTCCTGCTGAGCCACGCCGACTAGAGGGGGAAGCCATGACCACCACCGAGACCGACGCCCCCGCCGAGTGGGACGCGTTCTTCGACGACGACGAGACCGAGGACGGCGTCGAGTTCATCCCCGCCTCCGGCGAGGGCAAGCCGCCGCACTCGGAGATCGACATCTCGTCCAAGGAGTTCTGGGCGCAGACCTCCGAGGAGCGGGACAAGCGGTTCTCCCAGCTCCGGGAGACCGACCCGGTGTCGTGGCAGCGCCCCGTCGAGGACGCCGTCACCCCCGACCCCGACGACCCGGGCTACTGGGCGCTGGTCAAGCACGCCGACATCGTGAAGGTCAGCCGGGACAACGAGACCTTCATCAGCGGCCAGGGCGTGCTGTTCGACATGCTGCCGGAGATCTTCCTGCAGATGACGCAGTCCTTCCTCGCGATGGACAACCCGAAGCACGACAAGCTGCGCAAGCTCGTCGCCTCGGCGTTCACCCCGAAGCAGGTCCGCCGCCTCGAGGCCCAGATCCAGCTCGCGGCCAAGGAGATCGTCGACTCGTTCGCGTCCGACCCCTCGGGCGAGATCGACTTCCCGGAGCGGTGCGGGGAAAGACTCCCCGAGCGGATCTTCTGCGACATGTTCGGCATCCCGGAGGACATGCGCAAGCGCACCGTCCGCGCCGCGGGTGACATCGTCGCCTGGGCCGACCCGGAGTACCTCGCCGGCCGTCCGGCGGACGAGGTGCAGGTCGAGGCCGCGGCCGCGCTGCACGAGATCGCCGAGGAGCTGATCAACGCCCGCAAGGAGAACCCCACCGAGGACCTGTTCTCCGCGCTGATGAACGCCGAGATCGACGGCGAGAAGCTCGACGACTTCGACATCGGCGCGTTCTTCGTGCTGATGTCGGTGGCCGGCACGGACACCACGAAGCACACCTCGGCGTTCACGGTCCGCGCCTTCACCCACTTCCGCGACCAGCAGGAGTGGCTGATGGAGGACTTCGACGGCCGCATCGACGGTGCGATCGAGGAGTTCGTCCGCTACGCGTCGCCGGTGATGACCTTCCGTCGCACCGCGGTGGTCGAGACCGAGCTCGGCGGCAAGACGATCGTGCCGGGCGACAAGGTCGTCATGTTCTACCCGTCCGGGAACCAGGACACCGAGGTGTTCACCGACCCTGACCGGTTCGACCTCTCCCGGTCGCCGAACCCGCATGTGGGCTTCGGGGGCGGCGGGGTGCACTTCTGCCTCGGCAACCAGCTCGCGAAGTCGGCGCTGCGGGAGCTGTTCCGCCAGCTCCTCACCCGGCTCCCCGACTTCGAGGCGGGCGAGCCGGAGCTGCTGGGCACGAACTTCATGCGCGGCGTCAAGCGCATGCCGTTCCGGTTCACCCCGGAGACGCAGGCATGAGGATCGTCGTGGACCACGACAAGTGCAGCGGTCTCGGGCTCTGCGAGGCCGAGGCCCCGGACCTGTTCGAGGTCCAGGACGACGGGTCGCTCGTCGTGCTGGACGACTCGCCGGGGTCGGAGCAGATCGAGATCGCGCGCGCCGCGTGCGAGGCCTGCCCGACGGAGGCCCTGACGCTCGTCGAGAGCTGACACCGCCCCGTCCCGAGCGAAGGGCCCCCTCGATCGACACGACCGAGGGGGCCCTTCGCTCCGTACCGGGCGGGGGAACCGCTCAGGAGGCGGCGCCCCCACCCTGCATCTGCCACCACAGCGACACGGCCTCGGCCCGGTTCGCGGCCCCGAGCTTGCGCAGGATGTGCTTGACGTGCGACTTGACCGTGCCCTCGGAGATCACGAGGCGCCGCGCCGTGCGGGCGTTGGTGTCGCCGGCGGCCATGTGCCGCAGGACCTCGAGCTCCCGGCGCGTGAGTTCGGCGCGGGCGACGGGGACGGTGCCCTGCTGCCGTCGGCCGAAGCCCGGGCCCTCGGTGCCGGTGGGAGCGGCCGGGCGCGGGGGCGTCGGCCCGGAGCCGGGCAGCCCGAAGGCACCCGTGAAGCTCCCGAGGCCCGGCGCCCCGAGCCGGCTCGCGATCTCGTCGAGACCCGCGCGCACCGACCCGACCTGATCGAGCACGAGGGTCCGGGCGAGCGCCTGCCCGAGGCCCTCGGCGAAGGTGGCGAGCACCTGGCGGTCGGTCTCGTCGAGGTCGCGCTGCTGGTAGTAGCAGTCGCCGTGCAGGAAGCCGACGACCTCGCCGCCGGCGATGATCGGGCTCGCGGCGTAGCTGGAGGACAGCGACGCGTCGGCGATGGGCTTGTTGATGCTCTCCCGCTGCTGGACGTTCTCGACGACGAGCGACACCCGGCGGCGCAGGATCTCGCTCTCCGGCAGGGCGGCGGTGAGCGGGAGCGGGTTGCCGCGTCCGATCTCGAGGATCTGGCCTGCCCACGTCGGATCGCGCTCGATCGCGACGTGCTCGGGGATCCACACCGAGTCCTCGACGCGGGAGACGATGGCCCGGTCGAAGCCGAGGGCGCACACCACCGACGGGACCTTCGTGACGAGCGCCGCGGTGGACTGGATGTCCGCGAGCGAGGCGAGACCCTCGCGGACGCGGTGGAAGAGCATGTTGCGGTTCTCGATGTCGCGCCGGAGCAGCGCGTCGTCCACCGTCTTGATGCGTCGCAGCAGGTCGACCGCCTCCGGCGTGACCCCCGCGTCGGTGGTCATCGCGGCGAGCGTGCGGTCCCATGCCGACTCGAGGGCCCGCCGGGCTCCGCAGTGGTCCCGCACGCGGTCCGCGGTGACGGAGGGAGCGCCGCCCGTCAGGGACGCCGCCGCTGCCACGAGATCCAGGACGTCGTCGCGGTCGGTGGGTCGCAGCGATCCGACGCGTTCGTCGTCCGCCACCACCCCGGGGGACGTGCGACCGGCCGTCGCGAGTGTCATGAGCGCCTCCTCGTTGAGCGCAGGCATAACTCGTGTAACGCCGAACACACCATAGCGATACTCCGAACGAGAGACGAATGGCCTCCAACAGCACCTTTCCCGACGGTGGCCGCGAGACGTCGACCGTCCGCGACCTGCGCGGGGAGGATCTCGCGGCCCTCCTCCCGCACTCCCCGACCGCGCGCATCCGGTTCCTCGTGGAGGCCGCCGACGCCCTGGCGCGGGCGGGCGACGGCGACGTCGTGGCCGTCGGGCAGGGCGGGCAGGTGTGCGCGGCCGCCGCGGCCGGGTACCGGACGCCGTTCGGCGACGCGACGGTGGTGCTGACCTCCGGCCGTGACGCCGTGGTCGACCTGCGGCGGTTGCTCGCCACGCTGGAGCTCCGCTCGATCGCCCGCCGGTGCCTCGGGCTGGTCGGCGCGGTGGACGCCCCGGACCTGCCGGGGCGTCGGCTGCTCGAGTCGCTCGGCTACGAGATCAGCGGCGCGGGGGTCGTGGCGTGGACCGAGGAGACCCGGGTCGGCCTGCCCGCGCACCACGTGGACGTCTGGCGGCTGCGCAAGACGATCTCCGGTCCGGGGGGCACCCTGCCCCCGGGGACACCCGACGAGGAGGACACATGCAGCTCGGACTGACGCTGGGGTACTGGGGTGCCGGCCCGCCGCCGGGCCTGGTGGAGCAGGTGCGCGCCGCCGAGGACCTCGGCTTCGACTCGATCTGGACCGCCGAGGCCTACGGCTCGGACGCCTTCACCCCGCTGGCGTGGCTCGGCGCGAGCACCTCGCGCGTGCGCCTGGGCACCTCCATCGTCCAGATGTCGGCGCGGACCCCGGCCGCGACCGCGATGGCCGCGATGACCCTGGACCACCTCTCCGACGGGCGGGTGGCGCTCGGCGTCGGGGCGTCCGGCCCGCAGGTCGTCGAGGGCTGGTACGGCGCGCCCTACCCGAAGCCGCTCGCGCGGACCCGGGAGTACGTGCGCATCCTGCGGGACGCCATCGCCCGCGAGAAGCTCCGCAGCGACGGCGAGCACTACCCCCTGCCGTACCCCGGCGGGACGGGCCTCGGCAAGCCGCTGCGTTCGACGTTGCACCCGCGCCGGACCGACCTGCCGATCCTCGTCGCGGCCGAGGGGCCGAAGAACGTCGCGCTCGCCGCCGAGATCGGCGACGGGTGGATCCCGCTCTTCTACTCCCCGTACGACGACGGGCACTACCGCGCGTCCCTCGAGGAGGGCTTCGCCCGCCGGGAGGGCGGCCGCCCCGAGGGCTACGAGGTCGTCTGCATGGTGCAGGTGGAGATCGACGACGACGTCGAGGCCGCCGCCGACCGCGTCCGGGACCACCTCGCGCTCTACATCGGCGGCATGGGCTCCAAGGAGGTGAACTTCCACTACCGGGTCTTCGCGCGGATGGGGTTCGACGACGAGTGCGCCGCGATCCAGGAGCACTACCTGGCGGGGCGCAAGGCGGACGCGGCGCGGACCGTGCCCACCGCCCTCGTCGAGAAGGTGGCGCTGGTCGGGCCTCGGGAGAAGATCGCCGAGGAGCTGACGGCGTGGCAGGACTCCCTGGTCACCACCATGGTGATCGGTGGGGACCGCACGACCCTGGAGACGATGGCCGACCTCGTCGGGACCCGCTGACCTCGCTTCCGGGACGCTCAGGCGCGCAGCGCCGCCCCCGTCCTGGCGGCGGCCTGCTCGCCGCTGCGGATGGCGCCCTCGACCCACGGGGCCGCCATGTGGTCCCCGGCGAGGTCGATCCGCCCGTGGGGCAGGTGGGCGCGGGCCTGCTCCAGTCGCAGGACGGACCCGGGCCGGAAGGTCGGCGTGTAGGGGTGGTGGCGCATGACCACCCGCTCGGTCACCTGTCCCACCACCTCCGGGTGGAGCTTCTCGACGTCGGTCTGCAGCCGGTCGGCCAGCTCGTCGTCGGACAGGTTCGCCGCCTGCGCCGCGCGGGCGGCGGTCACGAGCAGCAGTCCGCCCTCGTCGGCCCAGGCGTTCGCGACGTAGACACCGCCCAGCGTCGAACCCCCGACCTCGGGCGTGGTGACGACCTCCATGCCCACCGGCCGGCCCTCGGCCCGCAGCTCCAGCGGCGTGCGGGTGCGCAGGTACACGTAGTCGATCCGCGAGTGGTCCATCGACGCTAGGTGGGACCGGACGGGGAGCGGCGCCTCGGCCCAGAGTGCGGCGGCCCGGTCGGCGGGGCACGCCAGCACGGCGGCCCGGGCCGTCACCGGCAGCCCGGTCGACACCTCCACCGTGACCCCGTCGGCGCGCGGGTGGACCGCGGTGACCTCGACGTGGTGGCGGACCGGGGTGTCGCCGGCGACCGCGCCGACGAAGCGCCCGATCCCGCCCCGGACCTCCCGCAGCTCGCCGGTGAAGACGTGCAGCTGCAGGGCGAACATCGCCGCGGTCAGCTCTGCGGATCGCTCGCCCCAGAGGAACTCGTGCGGACCGGCGGTGAGGTAGTCGGCGCCGGCCGGGGTGAGCCCGGCGGCGGCGGACCGGCCGTCGAAGCGGCGCATCGAGACCAGGTCGCCGAGGTCGCGGGGACGGGCGAGCAGCATGGGGCCGCGACCCGGAGCAGCGCGGCCTTGTCCCGCCAGCCCAGCAACCGTGTCACCACCGGACCCGTCGGCGAGCCCAGGTCGACGTGCCGCCAGGTGCCGTCCCGCCGCACGCCGGCCCGGAATCCGGTGTCGGTTGCCCGTGCGGCGTCGCCGAGACCGAGCTCGCCGAGCATCCGCACCATGGAGGTGTAACCGGCGGTGTGGAAGATGCCGCCGTGCTCGAGCAGCAGGCCGGGCCGGTGCTCGGTCCGGATGCGGCCACCGACGTGGCCGTCGGCCTCGAGGACGACCGCGTCCAGACCGCGGCCACGGAGCTCCCGCGCGGCGGTGAGACCCGCGATCCCCGCTCCGACGACGACGACGTCCACCTCGGGCATCATGCGACGAGACGGTAGGAGGACCGCCGTCCGGCGCCACCTGCCGTCGGGAAGAGGACGTCCCCCCGAAGGAGGGGTCAGGCCGCGCGCAGTCCGCGCAACCGCGCGAGCAGGGACGGGCGGCGCTCCGCGTCCGTCTCCCCGGTCGCGTCGGCGCACTCGCCGCAGCGCGCGGCGGGCGGGCTCGCGAGGGAGGACGCCCAGACGGTCCGGGCGCAGGCGGCGCGGTGGGCCCCGGTGACCGGGTCGTGCTCCAGGACCGCGTGGTCGCGTCCGTCCAGGGCGCAGGTCAGCCAGTGCGCGCGATCGGCACCGTGATCGACGGGGGCGGCCATCACGCGTCCTCGAGCAGATCGTCGAACCGGCCGGCGCGGACGTCGGAGAGGAAGGCCCCGAGGTCGGCCCGGGTGACGAGCAGGGCCGCGTCGTCGGGGAAACGCGAGTTGCGGAGGGCGACGTGCCCGACCGGCCCGACCGCGTCGGTCACGGCGGCGAGCTCCACGCAGTTCCCCTGCTTGCCGCTGTACCGACTGCGGCGCCACGCTGCGCCCACGAGGTGCGAGGCCGTGGTGTGCATCGGTGGTCCGTCCGCCGTCGGTGCTTGAATCCGACACGACGGTAACACCGACCCGGGTCATCTGCATGTGCAGAAGCACGTAGCGCCTGCGACGTCAGCCCCGCTCGCGCAGCTTCGCCAGCAGGCTCCGGCTCTCGTCCGGGCTCAGCGCGTCGATCGTCAGCTCGTCCATCTGGCGCGAGTACTCCTCGACCTCCGCGCGGCGGTCGAGGTACAGCGCGCCGGTGAGGCCCTCGATGTAGGTGATGTCCGGGACGTCGGGCTCGGCGAAGCGCAGCATCGTGAACGCCGTCTCGCTGCCGTAGCCCGACAGCTCCGAGGGCAGGACCTGCAGCGTGATGTTCGGTCGGCGGGACAGCTCGGCGAGGTGGTCGAGCTGCGCGGCCAGCACCGCGTGCCCGCCGATCGGGCGGTGCAGCACCGCCTCCTCGACCACGGCCCACAGCCGCGGGGCCCCCGGGCGCTCGAGGACGCGCTGGCGCTTCATGCGGACCTCGACCCGCTCGTGCTCGGTGGGCGTCGCCTGCTCCGGGTGACCGCGGGTGACGATCGCGAGCGCGTACTCCGGCGTCTGCAGCAGCCCGGGCACGAAGAGGAGCTCGTAGGTCTGGATGCGGACCGCGGCCGACTCGAGCCCCACGTACTCGGAGAACCAGTCCGGCACCGCCTCGCCGGGGCGCTGCCACCAGCCGGGCTCGTTGGCCTGCGTCGCGAGCTCGAGCAACCGGGCGCGCCGTTCGGTGGCGCCCTCGCCGTAGAGCGTCAGCAGGTCGTCGACGTCCCGGTGCTTGAAGCCGACCTTGCCCGACTCCATCCGGCTGATCTTCGACTCGCTGCCGCGGATGTGGTAGCCCGCCGCGCCGCGGGTCACCGACGCCTCCTCGCGCAGCCGCTTGAGCTGGGCGCCGACGATGATCCGGCGCGCCGTGGGGCCGGGGTCGTCCGGTCCGTCGAAGCCGTCCGGGCCCTCGTGAGCGTTCTCGGCCACGCCGGCGTCCTCCGGGATCGGTGACTGGTCCGAAGGTCGGAGACTACAGGGCGGGAGCCTGTTTCCCGACGTGTCGCGGCCGGTCGGTCGGAGCATCCTCGTCCCGTGCGGGGACGGCGATCATGACGGCGGGATGGGCCTCGATGCTCGCGCCCGGGCGGCGCGGGGCCGTCGGGGTGCTCTGCGGCGGGGTCCTGCTCTTCGCGGTGGACACCTACGTCACGGCGAGCCTGTTGCCCTCCGCGGTCGCCGAGATCGGCGGGGAGCGCTTCTACTCGTGGGTGGTCACGGTCTACCTGCTGCCCGCCGTGGTGACCTCGGCGCTCACCGGCCGGGCCCTGGCGACCTGGTCGGCGCGGCGGGCCTACCTGCTCGCCCTGCTCGCGTTCGGCGTGGGCACCGCCATCGACGCGGTGGCGCCGTCGATGGCGGTCCTGCTCCTCGGGCGGGCCGTGCAGGGCACCGGCGGCGGGCTGCTGGCGGGGCTCGCCTACGCGCTCATCCGTACGGCGCTGCCCCGGGAGTTGTGGACCCGCGGCAGCGCGGCGATCTCCGCGATGTGGGGCGTCGGCCTGCTGGTCGGGCCGGTCCTCGGCGGGGTGTTCGCCGAGGCCGGCCTGTGGCGGGGGGCGTTCGTGACGATGGTCGTGGTCACCGTGGTGGTGGCCCTCGGCGTCCCGGCCGGGCTCCGACGCGCCGCGGCGCGGCCCCCGTCCGTACGGACCCCGTTCCCCCTGCTCTCGGTGCTGCTGGTCGGCGCGGCGGCGGCCGTGCTGTCGGTCTCCGGGCTCGCGGTCTCGGGCTCGGGGGCGGACACGCGTGGCCTCGTGGTCGCGGGCGGCGGGATCGTCGTCGCCCTCGCGCTGCTCGTCGCCCTGGTGGCGCACGAACGCCGGCCCGGGGCCGCGCGGGTGCTGCCCCTGGCCACGTTCACCCGGGGCGGCCCGCTCGCGGCCGTGTACGTGACCGCTGCCGTGCTCATCGGGGTGTCCGCCGTCGAGGCCTTCGTGCCGCTGTTCGGCCAGCGCCTGGGCGGGCTCTCGCCGGTGTGGGCCGGCTTCCTCGGCGTGGCCCTCGCCTGCGGCTGGGTGGTGGGGGAGATGACGAGCGCGTCGGTCGGCCGGGGACGGCTCGCCGTCGGGATCGGACCGGTGCTCGGGGTGGCGGGCTTCGCGCTGCTCACCCTCACCCAGTCCACCGGCGCGGTGCCCCTCTGGGCGTTCGGGCTGGTCCTGGCCGGGCTCGGCGTCGGGGTGGCGTGGCCGCACCTCGCGGCCGGGGCGATGGCGGGCGGCACGGCCGCGGACGGCACCGAGGACGACGGCGAGGGCGATCGCGCGTCGGCCGCGATCACGATGATCCAGATGCTCGCGGTGGCCCTCGGGGCCGCGTTCGCGGGCGTGGGGGTGGCCCTCGGACGCGACACCGCCGCCTCCGCGACGCTGCTCTACGGCGGGATGGGGATCGTCGCCGTGCTCGGGACGGTGACCGCGCTGCGCGCCCGCGAGGCGGCCTAGAAGTCGCCGTCGGCCACCTGGAGCACGGTCAGCCCGAGCCCGCGCCACATCCCGACGACGCGGTCGCGGTCGTCGAGGACCAGGCGCACCGTGTAGCGGCCCGCGACGTCCCTCTCGTAGAGCTCGCGCTTCACGACGTCGTCGGGACGCGTGTCGCCGACCGCGCGCAGCGACAGCTCCGGCCACTCCCGGCCGCCCAGCACGTGCGCGTGCAGCCACCACTCGGTGGGCACCCGCGCCGCCTCGGTGCGCCCGGACAGGAACACGACGTGCGGGGTGGAGCGGCGCAGGTCGTCGAGCACGCGGATCACCGGGAGGTTGGGACGGTCCTCGCCCGCCCGCAGCTCACCCTGCGGGCCGGGGAAGGGGGAGCGGTCCGCGCGCAGGGCCAGCGTGCCGTCGACGTCGCAGAGCAGGACCTCCTCCATGCGTGCGAATTCTGGCGCCGCGCTGCCGGGCCCGACGCACCCGGTGCGGCACCATCGGGCGCCGTGTCGCGCGCGCTTCTGGTCACCGCCCTGGTCGTCGTCCTGGCCTCGTGCGCGGCACCCGCGGCGCCCGCCGCCCCGGCTCCGCCTCCCACACCCGCCGCACCCGCCGCACCTCCTGCGCCGACCGCCACGACCCCCGCTCCGCGTCCCGGCGCCTTCGTCGTCCCGGCCGGCGCGACGATCGTCATCGACCCCGGACACAACGGGGGGAACGCCCGCGCCGCCGCCACGATCGCGCGCCCGGTGCCGGACGGGCGCGGCGGGGAGAAGCCGTGCAACACCACTGGCGCGTCGACGGCGGACGGCTACCCGGAGCACGCCTTCACCTGGGCGGTCTCCCAGCGGCTGGCCGAGCTGTTGCGCGCCCGCGGCTACCGCGTGGTGCTGACGCGGCCGGACGACGTCGGCGTCGGCCCCTGCGTCGACGACCGCGGGCGGGCGGGGGAGCGGGCCGGGGCGGCCGCCGTGTTCTCGGTGCACGCCGACGGCGCGCCGGCCGCCGGACACGGGTTCCACGTCCTCTACTCCGCGCCGCCGCTGAACCCGGCGCAACGCGGTCCGGCCCGCGCGCTCGCCGACGCCACGGTCGGGAGCCTGCGCGGTGCGGGCCTCACGCCGGCCACCTACATCGGGCGCGGCGGCCTCGACGCCCGCGACGACATCGCCGGGCTGAACCTCGCGACCGTCCCGACCGTGCTCGTCGAGTGCGCCAACCTGGGCAATCCCGCGGACGCCGCCCTCGCGCGGTCGCCCGAGGGGCAGCAGCGGTTCGCCGCGGCCCTGGCGTCGTCCGTCGGGTGAGCCGTCACGCCGGCAGCGTCATCCCAGCAGCGACAGCACGGCCCCGAGCCCGCGTTCACCGAGGCGGAACTCGCTCGGCAGCAGGAAGGCCCGGCACCCCGCCGCCACCGCCCCGCCGTCGCGGGCGGGGTTGTCGCCGACCATGAGCGTCGCCCGGGGGTCGACCCCGAGCGCGGTGCAGGCCGTGGTGAACATCGCGGGCTCCGGCTTCTCGACGCCGAGCTCGCAGGAGAGCACCCAGGTCCCGACGAGGTGCTCGACGCCGGCCGCGCGGGCGTGCACCCGGATGTCCCACCCGATGTCGGAGACCACGCCGACCCGCACCCCGCGGTCGGCCAGGGCCTGCAGGACCTCGGCGCTGTCGGGGTAGGGCACCCAGGCCTCGGGCGCCCGCAGCAGGTCGATCGCCGTGTCCTCGATCCCGCGGAGCGCTCCGACCTGCGCGAACCACATCCGCATGGCCGCGCGGTGGGCGTCGTCCGAGAGGTCGCGACCCCGCTGCGCGGCGGCGACGCCGGGTCGGGCGGCGGCCGTGGCGAGGTCGTCCAGCGTGGCCGCGCAAGGGATCTCGCGGGTCGCCGCGAGACCCACCGACCGCAACCAGGCGGGGGTGTCGATCATGTGGAAGAGCGTGTTGGAGAAGTCGAACAGCACGGCCTCGACCGGGGGCACCGGGTCGCGGCGCTGGGCGTCCGTGGGCTCGTAGGCGGCGGTCAGGTCGAACAGGGCACGCACGGCGCCCAGTGTGGGTCAGACGGGAGACGGAGCGCAGCGGAGCTCGACCCGGATCAGCGCGCGGTGGCGACCACGAGCGCGGTGGCGTTGTCCCGGGTCCCGGCGGCCCCTGCCGCGTCGACCACGGCCCGGGCCAGGTCGGGTGCGGGCACCCGGGCGCAGGTGGCCGCCAGGACGTCCGGGTCCAGGGCGCGGTGGACGCCGTCGGTGGCGAGGAGGAGAGCGGTCGGCTCCGCGATCGCGGCCAGCCCGACCTCGACGGCCCCGCGCACGGTGCGCACGCTCGTCGTCAGGACGTGGTCGAGGTGGTCGGCGACGGCGATGCCGGACGCGCGCATCTCGGCCCCGACGGTGTGCTCGCGGGTGAGCGCCTGCGGACCCCCGGGCCCGAGTGCGTACGCGCGGACGTCGCCGACCCAGGCGACGGTCCAGGTCGCCTCGGCGAGCCGGACGTCGGGGCCCAGGGCGACGGTGAGGGCCGCGTCGCCGGGGAGGCCCGCCCCGAGGAGCACGTCACGGGCGGCGAGCACGGCGAGGTCGGCCCGGCCGTCGAGGACGGCCGTCCGCACGGCGTGGTCGACCGCGATCCGTGCGGCGCGCGCCGCGGCCGGCGAGTCCCCGACCCCGTCGGCGACGGCGACGGCGTGGCGGTGTCCGCGTCCGGTGAAGCCGGCCGCCGCGTCCGCCTGGTGCCGGCGGGGACCGCGGGCGTCGGCCGCCCACCACGACAGCGCCGCCGCCGCACGCCGCCCCGTCCCCGCGCCCGCCGTCGTCACCGTCATGTCGGCCTCCTCGTCGTCCCCCGCCACCGTCCGCGCGGAGTCTGTGGGCCGGCTGAGGGTCCGGTGAGGGGCGGTGATCAGCCGCCGAGGCTGCGCCGGATCTCCTCGAGCTTCGCCCGGGCGGCCTCCGCGCGCTCGGCCTCCTGCCGGTCGAGGTCGTGCGCCTCCGGCGTCGCGGCGTCCAGCTCGCCGGCGCCGTCGGCCGTCGCCGCGCGCTGCTCGATCCGGTCGCGCACGAAGTCGAAGGTCGGGACGCCGTCGGCGGTGTAGTCGGGTCCGGGCTCGCTCATGGTCCCAGGCTCCCAGAATCCGGTCGGAGCGGGAATTGAGTCGGGTCGGCTCAGGTTGTAGGAGTCAGCAGCCCGCAAGGTCGGGCTCCCTTCCGAGTCCGAGGAGGACCACCATGAGTTCTGCACTGACCTTCCGGTACCCGCGCTTCGTCGGGCCGTTCGCGCCCTTCCGCGTGGCCGACGCGCTCGTCCGCAGCAGCGTCCGCACCGCCCGTCCGGCCGAGTCGGCCTGGTTCGTCCCGGCCGCCGACGTGGTCCGCGACGGCGACGACGCCGTCGTCCGCGTCGAGCTGCCCGGGGTGGACGTCGCCGCCGATGTCCGCGTCGAGGTCGTCGACCACCGACTCGTCGTCGCCGGTGAGCGTCGCGAGGAGCACGAGGGCGAGGGGTTCCGCGAGTCGCGGCGCGGCTCGTTCCGTCGCATCTTCGGCCTCCCGCGCCACGTGGACGCCGACGCCGTGAGCGCGTCGTACGACGCCGGGGTGCTCTCCGTCCGGATCGCGGGTGCGCACGTCGCCCCGCAGCCGGTCACCCCGGAGGCGCGCCGCATCGACATCGCCGGCGTGACGCCGTCCGCCACCGCGGACGGCACGACCGAGGGCGCGACCGACGGCGCGACCGAGGCTTCCGGCACCGCCGAGGCCTGATCCCCGTCCGACCCGGACCGACGCCCCGCCGGGCCCCCGCCCGGCGGGGCGTCGTCGTGTCCGGGCCCGCCGTGACCGGTGCCCGGTGTCGGGGGAGGTCGCTACCATCCGCTGGACCTCGCCACGTCCGTGATCGCCGGGAGACACCGATGCCTCCGCAGCCCCCGCCGCCCGGCCGTCCCGGTCCCGGGTGGCAGCAGGGCCGGTCCGGGCAGCAGGGTCAGTACGGGCAGCCGGGACCGTACGGGCAGCCGGGGCCCTACCCGGGCGGGCACGGGGCGCCGCCCCCGCCGCCGCGCCCGCCGACCGGCCCGTTCCCGGCCCGACCCGGAGGGCCGGGCGGAGCCGGGGGTCCCGCCGCGCCACCCCCGCGTCCGCCGGTGCAGTCCGTCTACGGTCCGGGCGGTCCGAACCGGATGGCCACCCCGCCGCCCTCCCGGGCCTCCCGGCTGGCCGTGGTGGCGCTGGTGCTCGCGGTGCTGGTGGCTCCGGTCGGTCTCGTCCTCGGGGTCGTCGCGCGCCGGCGCATCGCGGCCTCGGCCCGGCCGACCTTCGACACGGTGTTCGAGGAACCGCGCGAGCGGCTCACCGGGCGGGGGAAGGCCACCGCCGCGGTCGTCCTCGGCGTGGTGCTCACCCTGCTGCAGATCGCCCTCGTGGTCGCCCTGACCGTCGGCATCCCCACCAGCTGGCTGCCGTCCACCGACGTCACGGCCGCCGAGGTCCAGACCCAGATCGAGCAGGCCACCCGATTGCCTGCGGGCAGCGTCCGGTGCCCCGGGGCGCTCCCGGCCACGGTCGGCGCGACGATCATCTGCACCGGCACGCAGAACGGTCAGCCGCTGAACCTCAAGGCCACCGTCAGCAGCGTGCAGGGCCGCGACGTCCGCTTCGAGGTCACCCGCGGCTGAGCCTCACCACCGCCAGACGCGCTCCTCGCCCGCGCCCTGCCGGACGATCTCCGGCTCCGGCCCCGACAGGTCGACCACCGTCGTCGGCTCCTTGCCCTGGTCGCCGGAGTCGAGCACGGCGTCGACCTGGTGCTCCAGCCGCTCGGCGATCTCCCAGCCCTCGGTGGGCGGCTCGGACTCGCCGGGGAGGAGCAGCGTGCTCGACAGGAGCGGCTCGCCGAGCTCGTCGAGCAGGTCGCGGGTCACGGCGTTGTCCGGGATGCGCACCCCCACCGTGCGCTTCTTCGGGTGGGCCAGCCGCCGGGGGACCTCGCGCGAGGCGGGCAGGATGAAGGTGAACGGGCCCGGGGTCGCGGCCTTCACCGCCCGGAAGATCGGGTTGGAGACCTCGACGAACTGTCCGAGCTGGGCGAAGTCGCGGCACACCAGGGTGAAGTGGTGGCGGTCGTCGAGGTGCCGGATCGAGCGGATCCGGTCGACCGCGTCGCGGGCGTCGACCCGACAGCCCAGGGCGAACCCGGAGTCGGTCGGGTAGACGATCAACCCGCCGTCGCGGAGCAGCGCCACGACCTGCGCGATGGTCCGCCGCTGCGGATTCTGCGGGTGCACGTCGTAGAACCTGGCCACCTCCCGCAGCGTAGGCCCCGACGGAAGGACGTGTGGCCGTGCCCGGAACGGGATACGTTCGTGATGCCACCGTGACCCGGGAGCAGGAGATCACCACCATGGGAGCCCACGCGGCCCGCACGAGCGAGACGGGGCCGACCGCCACCACCACCGGCACCGCCGCGCGCCTCGCGACGACGACACTGGCGGTCGCCGTCACCGGGATCATCGGCAGCGGGACCGCGCTCGCCCACGACGACGGCGCCGGTCAGCACGGCGGACACGGTCACCACGCGACCTCGGCGACCTCCGGGGACCCGGCCGACGAGGCGCGGGCGGAGGCGCAGCGGACGGTGCGGGACACGCTGGCCGATCTCGGGCTCCCCTTCTCCGGGACGCCCGACGCCGACTCCTCCGACGACGAGGACTCCTCGTCCGACGACCACGACTCCCCGGGTCCGCAGGACTCCTGGTCGGACGCCCGGGCGGACGACGTCGCCACCGCGGCGCACCCGTCGTCGGGACCTCCGCAGCCGAGCGTCCAGCCGATCGCGGCGTCGTCCGGGACCTCGCAGCTCCCCCCGGTCGGGCAGACGCGCACCGTCCCCATCCGCTGAGCACCGTCCGGCGGCGTCCGATCGTTCGTGAGCCGGACGAACGATTTCCCGACGGCGGGGTCGTAGCGCGACCTGCCGTCGGGTACCTGCTCCCGCATGAGCGTCGTCGACAACGCGGTCTACCGGGCCGGCCGCCGGGAGGTCGAGCCGGACACCCTCGACGGCACGCTGAGCGTGCTGCGGGACGAGGAGTCCAGCGACGGGCGGTCGTCGGCGGACTTCGCGTGGATCGGGCTGCTGCGTCCCGACGACGAGGAGATCGCGGACATCGCGCGCGACTTCGCGCTCCCCGAGCTCGCCGTCGAGGACGCGGTGCACGCCCACCAGCGGCCCAAGATCGAGCGCTACGACGACGTCGAGTTCGTCGTGCTGCGTCCCGCCTGGTACGTCGACGCCGAGGAGGACGTCCAGGTCGGCGAGGTCCACCTCTTCCTCGGATCGGACTTCGTCGTCGCCCTGCGACACGCCGAGACCCCGGACCTCGCCGACGTCCGGCGGCGCCTCGAGGACGACCCCGGCCTGCTCCGGCTCGGCCCCCGGGCGGTGCTGTACGGCATCCTCGACCGGATCGTCGACGACTACCGGCCCGTGGTGCACGAGCTGCGCCGGGACATCGACCAGATCGAGACCGAGGTGTTCGGCGGCGACCCCGACGTCTCGCGGCGCATCTACCACCTCTCCCGCGAGGTGATCGAGTTCCAGCGGGCGACGGACCCGCTGCGCGCCATGCTGCGCACCCTGCTGGACGAGACCGCGGAGGACGAGGGCGCGGTGCAGCTCCACCGCGGGCTGCGCGACGTGGCCGACCACGTCGAGTCCTGCGTGGAGGCGGCCGACGGCTTCCGGCAGCTGCTCGAACGGCTGCTCACGGTGAACGCCTCGCTCGTCGGGCAGCGCCAGAACGAGGAGATGCGGCGGCTCTCCGAGACCAGCCTCGCGCAGGGCGACGAGGTGAAGAAGATCTCCAGCTGGGCGGCGATCATCTTCACCCCGTCGGTCATCGCCGGCGTCTACGGCATGAACTTCGACGAGATGCCGGAGCTGCACTGGGCCTTCGGCTACCCCTTCGCCGTAGGGCTGATGATCGTCGCCGCCGTCACGCTGTACCTGATCTTCAAGAGCCGCAACTGGCTGTGACCGCCCCTCAGGCCCCGGGCGCGCTCGGCACCGGCTGCTCGGCCGGCAGCGCGTCGAGCCCGGCCCGGATGCCCTCGCCGAGCAGCCGGATCTCCTCGTCGGTGACGATCAACGGCGGCGACACGGCCACGCCCTTCCCGAGCCCGCGCACCAGCAGGCCGGCCGCCCGCGCCCCGGCGAGGACCTTGTTGGGCGCGTCGGGCACGGAGGCGAGCACCTCGGGGGTCAGCTCGACCGCGGCCAGCAACCCGAACCCGGAGCGCACCTCGGCGACGTAGGGGTGGTCGACCAGCGGGGCCAGCGAGGCCTCCAGCGCCGTCTCCAGCTCCTGCCCCTTCGGGATCAGGTCCTCCCGCTCGTACACGTCGAGCGTGGCGAGCCCGGCGGCGCAGCAGGTGGGGTGCCCGGAGTACGTCGGCCCGTGGCGCAGCGTGCGCTCGCCCGGGGTCGTCCACCACGGGGCGGCGACGTCCGCGGAGACGAGCACGCCGCCGAGCGGCAGGTAGCCCGCCGTCACGCCCTTGGCGAAGGTGACCAGGTCGGGCTGCACGCCGAACCGCTCGATCCCGAACCAGGTGCCCAGGCGGCCGAACCCGCAGATGACGCTGTCGATCACGAGCAGCACGCCGTGGCGGCGGCAGAGCTCGGCGACGCCCTCGACGTAGCCCGGCGGCGGGATGTGCACGCCGCCCGCGCCCGTGACCGGCTCCATGACGAACGCGGCGATCCGCTCCGGCCCGACGTCGGCGAAGACCTTCTCGACCCCCTCGAGGTCCTGCGGGGCCACGGTGTTCTCGCCCGCGAGGACGCCCCAGCCCTCCCGGTTCGCGGGGATCCCGACGATCGACGTCCCGTAGCCGTGGGTGCCGTGGTAGCCCGTCTCGCGGGACACGACGTGCACCCGCTGGTGCTCGCCACGGGCCTGCCAGTAGGACCGGGCGATCTTCACGGCGGTGTCGATCGCGTCCGCGCCGCCCGAGCCGAGGAACACCTTCGAGTCCGGCCCGGTGGGTGCGAGGGCCGCGAGCCGGTCGGCGAGCTCCAGGGCGGGACGGTTCGCGATGTCGGCGAAGCACGAGTAGGCCTCGAGCCGGCTCATCTGGCGCATCGCCGCATCGACGATCTCCTGCCGGCCGTGGCCGACGTTCGCGTACCAGAGGCTCGCGCACCCGTCGAGGTACGCGCGCCCCGCCTCGTCGTACACCCACGCCCCCTCGGCGCGGTCGACGACGAACTCGTGCTCGCGCACGGCGGCCATGTCGGAGAAGGGGTGCCACAGGGATCCCATGGCCCCGATTCTCGTGACGGGCGCAACCCCCGGGCCGTCCCGTCCTACGGTGACGCGCGTGGACGTCCGGCCGGTCACCGTCGAGGAGGCGGTGACCCTCGCCTTCGAGCCCGAGGCCTTCGGTGAGCGGTTCGGGCTGGCCCTCGTCGCGGGCTGGGACGAACCCGGGACGCTCGAGCCGACGGTCGAGGCGCTGGAGGGCGGTGTCGACCCCCGGTGGCTGACGCACCTGCTCGTGGACGCCGGCGAGGTCGTCGGGATGGGTGGTTTCACGGGACCGCCGTGCGACGGCGAGGTGGAGGTCGGCTACCACGTCGCGCCCGACCGCCGGGGTCGCGGGCTCGCGACGGCGGCGGTGCGGACCTGGGTGGACCGCGCGCGGACGGCCGGTCTCACCCGGGTCCTCGCCCGCACCGCGCCCGGGCCGAACGCGTCGACGACCGTGCTCACGAGATGCGGATTCGTGCGGGACCGGGGGCGGGAGGAGGAGGCCGCGACGTGGTGGTGGGTGCGCCCGTTGCCGTGAGACGCACGCCCCACGGGACACGCCGGTCGGGGGGTGTGGCGGTGCCGCCGAACGGCTAATCCGATCGGCGATGCTGAACACCCCGCGTCCACCGGAAGCGGCCGATGGAGGACAGTGGAGGGCGTGACGGTGACGACGGGCGAGGTGATCGGTCGGGTCCGGCGCGTCGCGTCCGCCCGCAGCACCCGCGTCGTCCTGGGCGCCCTCGTGGTCACCGGCCTCGTCGTCGGCTGCGTCCTCATCTGGCCGACCATCGAGGCGGCCGCCTCGGCCCTCGCCGACGCCGACCCGATGTGGGTCACGCTGGCCGTCGCGTGCGAGGCGGGTTCGATCCTCGCCTTCTCCCTGCTGCACCACCGTCTGCTGCGCGCCGCGGCCGTGCGGGTCCGGTTCCGCGCGGTGGTGATGGTGACCCTCGCGGCGAACGCCCTGCACCTGACGGTGCCGGGCGGCGCGGCGCTGTCGACCGCCTACACCTTCCGCAAGCGCCGGGCCTGGGGGGCGACGGGTCCCGTCACCACCTGGACGATGGTCGCCGGCGGCGTCGCGGCGAGCCTCGCGCTGGCCGGGATCGCGGTCGGGTCGGCGCTCGTGGTGAACGGCCGCGCGACCACGCTCGGTCCCCAGCTCCTCCAGCTCGCCGGGGTGATCGCGCTCGGCGCGCTCATCGTCGTGGTGAGCCGGCGCCCCGGCCTCATCACCGCCGCCGCCTCGGCCGGTCTCCGGCTGGTCAACCGCGTCCGCCGGCGGCCGCGCGAGACCGGCGTGCCCGAGCTCGTCGCGCAGATCGAGAGCCTCGCGCTCATCGAGCTCGACGGCCGCGGCCGGGTCGTCGTCGGCCTCTCCGCCCTGTCGAACTGGCTGCTCGACATCTCCTGCCTCGCTGCCTGCTGCGTCGCGGTCGGCGCCAACGGGATGACGATCTCGCTCGTGCTGGTCGCCTACGCCGCCGCCACCGCGGCCTCCAGCCTCGCGTTCCTGCCGGGTGGGCTCGGCCTCGTCGACGGCGCGCTGCTCGCGGCCCTCGTCGCCGGCGGGGTCCCCTCGCACCCCGCGCTCGCGGCGGTCCTGCTCTACCGGCTGGTCAGCTTCGTCGGGGTCGCCGCCGCCGGGTGGGGCGCGTGGCTGTGGGTGCAGACCCGCGGGACCGTCGACGAGCGCCCGCTGGACGACCGGGTCAGCGCCGACGGCGAGGTGCACACGTTGCCGTTCCCGTCGGTGCGGGCCCGCGACGACGTGGTGGGCCCCCGCTAGTCCGGCGTCAGTTCGTCGGCGTCAGCTCGTCGGGGTCGGCTTCGGCTCCGGGGGCGTGTCCTCGGCCTCGCTCGTGGTGGGCCACGTGCTCGTCGTCCCGGAGCCGTGGTGCCCGGAGGACCCGCGCGACCCGCCGGAGGACCCGCCGCCGGAGCCGTTGGACGACCCGCCGCTGCCGCTACTGCTGCCGGACGAGCCTCCGCGCGACCCGCCGCCCGCGGCGCTGCCGGAGCCCGCGCCGACACCGGCCTGCGCGTCGACCGGGGCGACCGCCACCTGGGGCGCCGGAGGCGGCGGGGCGGGGACGGCCGAGGTCGGGGGGACCACCGTCGCCGAGACGGACGCGCTGCGCGCGTAGACCACCCCACCGGTGGTGAGCGCGGCGACCACCACCACCGCGGCGGCGGCCGTCACCAGCAGTCGGGTCCGCGACCGCGGCTCCGGTGCGGGCGGCTGCTCCTCGTCCGGACGGGCGCCCGGGGCGGCGACGGGAGGTCGGGGCGGGACGCGTCCACCCGCCGTCAGGGTGGTGCGATCGTCCGCCGGGGACGGCGGGACGCGTCCACCCGCCGTCAGGGTGGTGCGATCGTCCGCCGGGGACCGGAAGGCTCCCGACGCCGGACCGAGGCCGCGTTCCGGGGAGAGGAAGTAGCCCGAGCCCGGACCGGTCCGCAGGACGTCCGGCGCCGCGGGGAACCGGCCCGAGCCCGGACCGGTGGCGCGGCCGCGCACGGTCGTCGCGGGCGGGAAGCGCGACGGGGTGCCCGTCGTCGGGACGGGGCCGGCCGGGGGGCCGGAGCGCACCGGGCGGGCCGGCGCGGCCGCGGCGGCGGAGCGGAGGTCGAGCAGACCCGAGGACGGGCCGGTCCCCGTCCCGCCGGTCGCGAGCTTGGACGTGGCCGCCGCGGCTACCGCGGCGTTCGCCCCGCTCGCCCCGGCGGACGCGCGTCGCGCGGGGGCGGTCTGTCGCGGGGCGATCGCGAGGACCGCGCCGACCGCGATCGAGGTCTTCGGGTCGGCGTCCACCGCGACCGGGCGACCGAGTTCCTCCGAGACCATCTGCGCCACGAGGGGGATGCGGGACGAACCGCCGACCAGCAGGACGGCCTGCAGGTCGTCCGGCGACAGACCGGCGGAGGCGATCGTCCGGGCCAGGGCGGCGACGGTGTGGTCGAGCGAGGACCGGATCATCGCCTCGAACTCGTGCCGGGTCAGCCGGACGTTCTCCCGGATCGAGGGCAGCATGACCGGGATCGTGACCTCGGTGTCCGCGGACAGCGCCTCCTTCGCCTCGACGCACTCCAGGCGCAGGCGCCGCAGGGCGGAGAGCACGTCCGGGTCCTCGGGGTCGATCTCGTCGAACGCGGCGCCGATCCCGGCGCGCACGTGGTCGACGACGCGGTCGTCGAAGTCGACACCCCCGAGGGTCTCGATGCCCTCGGGACGCCCCGGCAGCTCGAAGCCCCGGGCGGTCCGGCGCACCACGGCCGCGTCGAAGGTGCCGCCGCCGAGGTCGTAGACCCCGACCACGGCGTCGGTGCCGGTCTGCTCCTTCGCCGCATACGCGACGGCCGCGGCCTGGGGTTCGGGCAGGAACGTCGTCCCGGGGACGCCGGCGTCCTGCAGCGCCGTGGCGAGCAGCCGCCGCTTGTGGTCCCCCCAGCTGGCGGGGTGGGTCAGCGCGATCGCCTCGGCGGGGCCGCCCTCGCGCTCGGCGACCCGGTCGACGACCCACCGCGCGAGGCGGGCGGCGAGCGCCTGCGCGGAGTGGACCTCGTCGCCCACGACGAGGGGCACGTCGTCCCCGATGCGCCGCTTGAACTGGCGGACGACCCGGTCGGGCTCGGTGTGGGCGCGCCGCTCCGCGGCCTCGCCGACCAGCAGCTCGCCCGTCGCGGCCAGGTGGAGCACGGACGGCACCGACGCCGTCCGGGTGCCCAGCGCGACGATCTCGGGCTCCGACCACTCCGCGCCCGACCGTCGGGACACGGCCGCCGCGGTGTACGTCGTGCCGAGGTCGATGCCCAGGCGGTAGGGGCGCGGCGAGGTCATGGTCCGCAGTATCGCGGCCGGACGTGACCATGTCGGCCGTCGTCGGCGGGACTAGGGCAAATCCCCTCCGCCGTTCGGGTGAGTATCCCCTGTCACCCCGCACGGTCGGTCACGACACTCCCCGACGTGCTCCCCCGGAGCCGTCGGTCTCGCCCCGATGGCCCCGGCCCCGCGGGTTCCTAGCGTTCCCGGTCATCCGCTGCTCCGGGCCCTGCCCCGGCACGACGGTCCGACGCCCGGCGAGCGCATCGCCCCGAGACCCCAGGAGTGTCCGATGTCCACCGAGTCCCTCCCGACGGAGACCTCCGCCGACCCGGCCGGGTCCGGCGCCCCCGACACGTCCACCGACGCGCCCTCGTCGTCCGGGGCCGCCGACACCGGCAGCGCGCCGGGCAGCACCTCGGGCAGCACCTCGGGCAGCACCTCGGGCAGCACTGACCCGACCGCGACGCTCGACGCGCCGGACACGCCGGACGGTTCGGCCGGCACTCCCACCCCCACGGAGGCGGGTGCCGTCGTCGACGACCTCCGGGAGGCCCTGCCGCCGGAGGCGACCGCGGAGCAGTCGGCGCACTTCGACTCGATGATGGAGTACCTCGGGGGGCTCTCCCCGGAGGACCAGGCGCTCGCCCTCGCCGACCGGCAGGCGCTCTTCGCGCGGTTCGGGATCGACGTGAGCTCCAGCGCGACCTTCTCGCTCGTGATCGAGCGGTCGCAGTGCTACCAGCGCGAGTCGCACCACTGGTCCGGTGGCCATCACGGCGGTGACCACTGGTCCGGCGGGTACTCGTCGGGTGGGTGGTCCGGTGACCACGGCGGGGGCTACGGCGGGGGCGAGCACTGGGGCGGTGGCTGGTCGGGCGGTGACCACTGGGACGGTCACGGGAGCCACGACGACCGCTGGGAGCACGAGAACTGCGACCGGATCTTCGCCCACCACTGCAACGAGACGTTCCGGGAGACCGTCCTGGTGCGGATCGAGATCCACGTCGACATCGACGGCCACGTGGTCGTGGGACGTCCGATCCCGATCGACGACTGGCCGCACCACCCGGACCCCGTCGGCACGCACGTCCCGCCGATCACGGAGACCGGGACGGAGGCCGGCGATCCGGCCGGCCACACGCCGACGGCCCCCGGCCAGCCCGGGACCACCACCACGCCGCCGACCACGGGGCAGACCGGCCAGCCGGGACAGCCGGCCCCGACCGGCTCGACGACCCCGTCGCCCGTGGTCGTCCCGGTCGACGCGAGCGCCCCCCTCGACCCGCTGGGCGGTCAGTCCGGCAGCACCCCACCTTCCACGGGCGACCCCACGGGCGGGGAGCACTCCGGTTCCCCGTCGTCCTCCACCGCGTCCACCTCGTCGACCCCGGTGGACCCCGCGCAGCCGGGCGACCCCGACCACCCCGCCGGGTCGACGACCACGCCCACCGACCCGTCGCAGCCGGGCGGTCCGGACGACCCCACGGGGTCGACGACGACGCCCACCGACCCGACCCACCCGGGTGGTCCCGACGGGACGACCGACCCGACGACGCCTCCGGTCGACCCGACACACCCGACGGGCACGGACCCCGGCCTGGACGACCTGCCCGCGGGCACCTCCTCGACCCCGCCGGCCGGAGGCGCGACGAGCACCCCGCCGACCTCCGGGGAGAACGGTCACCCGGGCGACCCGGACTTCGGATCTCCGGCGCCGACCACCCCGCCGGCGGGGGGCTCCGCGGAGGACCTCGACTTCGGCGCCCCCGCGCCGCGGACGACGACGGAGAACGGGTCGCACGGCGACGCGTCCACGCCGGAGCACACCCCGCAGGAGCCGACGCACGACAGCCCCTCCGACCTGGACCAGGAGCCCGTGCACGTCGGCGCCGAGGAGGTCGACCACGGCTCGTCGAGCAGCTCCCACTCCGGTGACTCCGGCTCCGACCACCACAGCGACCACGGTGGTGACCACGGTGGCGGCGACCACGGCGGGGGCGGCGACCACGCCTTCGGCTGAGGGCGCCCGCCGACGACTCCCGGTCCGCCACCCGTGGCGGGCCGGGCGTCGTGTCCCGTCCGACCCGAGGGCACGAGGAGGTGAGCCACGCCGTGAGCGACCTGGCCGACGAATCGCCGAGCCTGCTCGAGTGGGCGACCCGGCTCGCCGTCGACCCCCAGCTCCGGGCCCGGCTCGCCGCCGACCCGCGGGGCCTGCTCGACGAGCAGGGCTTCGCGCGCGTGCCACCCGCGGATCTCCACCACGCCCTGCCGCTCGTGACCGACTCGGTGGCCGCCCGGCTGGGCCGCGACGTCGACGGTGACCTGGTCGAGGGGGTCGACGCCCAACGGGCGGGCGAGCACCCGGTGGACGCGCTGGCCCGCCAGTTCGTGCACGTGTCGGAGGCGGTCCTCGCCGGACCGGTCGAGGAGCCGCACGACCTGGACGATCCCGGCGTCCCAGCAGCGACCGCCGGCCACGACCCGACGCACGCGGACCCGTCCCTCGACCCGACCGCGCTCCTCGACGACCTCCCGGGCCTGCACCACCCCGGGTTTCCCGACGTCGGGTCCGGCGCTGCCGCGCTCCTCCCCGACGAGCCCCGCGCGCCCGGTGACGGAGCCGGCTCCGGGCCCGCCGTCGCGACCGCCCCCGCGTCCGTGGAGGAGGTCGTCCTGCACACGGTGCCCGACCTCCCACCGGACGTCCCGGCGGACGTGGACCCACCCCCGACCGACCACCCGGACCACTCCGATCACCCGGATCACCCGGACCACCCGGACCACCCGGTCCCCGGGCACGACCTGCTCGACCTCTGACCACCTCCGACCACTCCCGACCTCCCCGAACGACCGGAGCGCACCGATGACCACCGCCGAACCCGGAAGCCCGCGCGACCCGTCGTGGACCGACCCGTCGTCGTGGTCGGCGGCCGTGGGAGCGGCGGGGTCTGCGATCCGGGAGGACGTGGACGCCCTGCTCGACCGCCTCGCGGGTCCGCGCGAGGTCACGGCGCAGTGGGTCGACGCCCCGGCCGCACCAGCCGACCACGACCTCGACGACGTGGCCGTGCCGACGCCGCCGAGCCCCATCGACGACGGGGAGCCCGACTTCGGTCGGGGGGCGACCGGCGACGCGGCGCCCGTCCCGGTCGATGTCCCGGGCCGCAGCTCCGGGGGCGGCGGATCGGGTGACGACGGCCGACCGGACGAGCGCGGCGCGACGAACGACAGCGACGACGACGCCGGTGACTCCGGCCATGACGGCGACGGCTCGTGGCCGCACGGGACGCAGGAGGACCGGCACGACGACGACGGGTCGGGTCACGACGGCGGTCACGACACCGCTCACGAGCACGATCCCGGTTCCGAGCACGACCTCGGCGACCACGCCGGCTGACCCGAGCCCCGTCCGGAAGGAGCACCCCGTGGCGTCGACGCCGGCCCTGGATCTGATCGACCTCGCGAAGAAGGCGACCACCGCCTATCACCGTCCCGACCTCACCGAACGCCTCGACGCGACGCGACGGCGGGTGGCCGACCCGGACGTGCGGGTGCTCGTCGTCGGGGAGTTCAAGCAGGGGAAGAGCGCCCTGGTCAACGCCCTGGTGTCCGCCGACATCTGCCCGGTGGACGACGACATCGCGACGGCGGTGACCACGGCGGTCCGCTACACCGACGGGAACCCGTCGGTGACGGTCGTCCGGGAGTCGGCCGGTCCGTCCGGCGAGGTCCGCGCCGAGCGCACCGACGTCCCCTTCACCGATCTCCAGCGCTACGTCTCCGAGGCGGGCAACCCCGGCAACCGGGAGCACGTGAGCCACGTCGAGGTGACGGTCCCGCGGAAGCTGCTCTCGACCGGGCTCGTCGTCGTCGACACCCCCGGTGTGGGCGGGCTCGGCTCTGCCCACGGCGCGATGACGATGGCGGCGCTCCCGACCGCCGACGCGGTGCTGCTCGTGTCGGACAGCGCGACCGAGTACACCGCTCCCGAGCTGCGGTTCCTCCAGCAGGCGACGGCGCTGTGCCCGACGGTCGCGTGCGTGGTCACGAAGACCGACCTCTATCCGGAGTGGCGCCGGATCGTGGAACTCGACCGGGGCCACCTGGACCGTCGGGGCGTCCGGGTCCCCCTGCTCCCGGTCTCCTCGGTGCTGCGGCGGGCCGCCGCGGCCTCCAACGACGCGGCGTTGAACGAGGAGTCCGGGTTCAAGGCGCTCGTGACCTACCTCCGCGAGCAGGTGCTCGCGCAGTCCGAACGGAACGACCGCCGGGCGGCCTCCGACGACGTCGTCGCGATCGTCGAGCAGATCTCCTACCGCATGCGGGCCGAGCTGCAGGCGCAGGCGGATCCCGTCGGGGCCGACCGGTTGATCGCGCAGCTGCAGCAGGCCAAGCAGCGGGCGGAGGACCTGAAGGCCCGCTCCGCGCGCTGGCAGACGACGCTCAACGACGGCTTCGGCGACCTCCAGTCCGACATCGACCACGACCTGCGGGACCGGATGCGGGCCCTGCAGAAGGAGGCCGAGGAACACCTGGAGACGGAGGACCCCGCCGAGGTCTGGGACCAGTTCGCCGAGTGGCTGCACGCCGCCGTCGCCCAGTCGGCCTCGACGAACTTCGTGTGGGCGAGCCAGCGGGCGCAGCACCTCTCCCTCCTCGTCGCCGACCACTTCGTCGCGGGCGGCCAGGTGGCCCTGCCCGACCTGTCGCGCCGCTCGCCGTCCGGGAACGGTCAGGTGCATCCGCTGGTCCGGCCGGAGATGGCGAAGCTGCACCTCGGGAGCGCCCTGATCACCGGGATGCGGGGCGGCCAGGGCGGCGTGATGATGTTCGGCCTGATCACGAGCCTCGCCGGGATGGCGATGCTGAACCCGATCACCGGTGCGGCCGCCCTGCTCCTCGGGGCGAAGGGCGTGCGGGACGAGCGCAAGCGGCTCCTCGAGCGGCGGCGGTCGGACGCGAAGCAGGCGGTGCGCCGGCACATCGACGACGTCACCTTCCAGGTCGGCAAGGACTCCCGCGACATGCTCCGGGGCGTCCAACGCGCACTGCGCGACCACTTCCAGGAGATCGCGCAGCAGGTGTCGACGTCCATGTCGGAGTCGGTGGCCTCCGCCCAGGCGGCGGTGAACACGGTGACCAGCGAGCGGGAGGAACGGGCCCGCAACCTCTCGGCGGAGCTGGACCGCCTCGCCACCCTGGAGAAGAAGGCGAGGGCCCTGGTCGCCCATGACTGAGTCCCCGACGTCCACGGCCTCCACCACGTCCACCGCCGGGCTCGGCGACCGGACCCGCACCCTGTTGCGGAACGCGCTCGAGGCCTACGGCGACAGCCCGCGGGCGGCGGGCTGGCTGCGGCACCACCTCGACCGTCTCGACGAGCCGTTGCGGCTCGCCATCGCCGGGAAGGTGAAGGCCGGCAAGTCGACGCTGCTCAACGCCCTGGTGGGGGAGGAGATCGCGGCGACCGACGCGGGGGAGTGCACCCGGGTGGTCACCTGGTACCAGGACGGCCCGAGCCCCCGCATCCTGCTGCACCCGATGCAGGGCCCGCCGCGCCAGCTCCGGACCCGGCGCTCGGAACGCGGTGGTCTCGTCGTGGACCTCGACGGTGCCGACCCCGCCACGGTGGACCGCCTCACCGTCGACTGGCCCTCCTCCGGCCTGCGGTCGACCTCGCTCATCGACACGCCGGGCATCGCCTCGACGAGCGTCGACACGTCGGCCCGCGCGAGCCGGTTCCTGTCCTCCGACGAGGCGCCCAGCGAGGCCGACGCCGTCCTCTACCTCATGCGACACCTGCACTCGGCGGACGCGCGCTTCCTCGAGTCCTTCCACGACCGGCACGTCGCGCGCGCGACCCCGGTGTCCACGATCGCCGTCCTGTCCCGGGCCGACGAGATCGGCGCCGGACGGCTCGACGCGTTGTCGTCCGCCCGCCGGATCGCCGGGCGCTACCGCACCGACGAGAAGATCGCCGCGCTCTGCCAGACGGTCGTCGCGGTCGCCGGTCTCGTCGCGCTGGCCGGCCGGACGATGCGCCAGGACGAGTACCTCGCGCTGCGGGCGCTCGCGGCGCTGCCCCCGGAGGTCACCGACGCCCTCCTGCTCTCGGCCGACCGCTTCGTCACCCCGCCGGACTCGCTGGTCGACCGGCTCGGCACCGGCGTCCCGGAGTCCGCGACCCGTCGTCTCCTCCTGACCCGGCTCGGCGTCTACGGCATCCGGACGGCGATCGCGGCCCTACGCGACCACGCCCCGGACGCCGCACGGCTGTCCGCCGAGCTGGTCGCCGCCAGCGGCCTGGACGACCTGCGCGAGGTGCTCGCGACGCAGTTCGGGGAGCGCCGGGAGCTGCTGAAGGCGCGCTCGGCCCTGCTCGCCGTGGAGCTGGTGGTCCAGCGCGAACCGCGGCCCGCGGGGGCACGCCTGGCCACCGAGGTCGAGCGCCTGGTGGCGAGCGCCCACGAGTTCGCAGAGCTGCGGCTGCTCGCCGCCCTCCGCTCCCGGTCCGTCCCCCTGCCCGCGGAGGCCCGCGAGGAGGCCGAGCGGCTGGTCGGCGGGAACGGGTCGCGGCTGCCGGCCCGCCTGGGGCTGCCCGACGACGTCGACGCCGCGACCCGACGGCAGGTGGTGGTCGAGGCGCTCGGACGGTGGCGGCGCCGGGCGGCCAACCCGGTGTCCGACCGCGCGACGGTGGACGCCTGCGCGGTCGTCGTCCGGAGCTGCGAGGGGATGCTGGCGACGATCGCGGCGACCTGACACTCGAACGAGTGGTGCTTACGGACGCAGAGTCAGTACACCAATCGGAGTATCAGGAAGGCCATACGGACGCGCCGTTGACGGTGGTGGACAGCGCCCGCCGTGATCGTCTCGCGGTGGGGCGGACCCCCGACGACGGAGGCGTGTGTGGGCTCGGCAGGCAGCGGGTTGGCGGATCCTGAGTTCGTGCGTCTCGGCGAGGCCTTGCAGCGCCGGCACCGGATGCAAGGTCGACTGCGGCGGACGGCGGCGACCGTCGCGTGCGCGGTCCCGGCGGTCCGGGAGCGGGTCCCGGCTCTGGCCGACCTCCCTCAGCTCACCGTGACCTGCTCGGACTCGGTCGGCGGCGACCGGATGGCGGCGAAGTACGACGGGGCACGCTCCGGGGTCCCGCGGCGCCTCGCGGTCTCCGTGCTTGCCCTGCCCGGCTCGCCCGAGGACTACCTGCGCGGCCGCTCGAAGCAGGCCCTGCGCACCAACAGCCGCCGGGCCCGCGAGGCCGGCGTCACCTGCCGTCGGATGGGCCGCGTCGAGGCCGAGGTCCGTATCGCGGCCCTGCTGCGGGCGCGGGACGAGGAGGAGCTGCTCCCCGGCGTCCGGACCGACCTCGTCGACGGCGTGGTGCAGGCCTGGGTGGCCCGCGACGCCGACGACGCGACCGAGGTCATCGCCCTCACCTCCGTCGACGGCACCTTCGCCCGGCTCGACCTCATGCTTTCGGCTCCCGACCGCGAGGCCGGCCCCGCCCGCTACCTGCTCTCGGCCCACCTGGTCGGCGAGCTCATCGAGCGCGGCGTCCGCCACCTCGCCGTCGACACGGCGCTCTGGCTCGACGCCGGACTGCGCCACTTCCAGCGGCTGCTCGGCTTCGAGCCGATGACGCTCGAGTTCCGGCGCGGACCCGCCGTCGGGACCCTTCCCGACGACGGGCCGTTCCCGGCCCCGCGCATCTCCTCCGGCCCGCTGCCGGTGCCCGCCGTCGTCGGTGCCGGGGCCGCAGGCACGGCCTCCTGATCCTCGCGTCCCGGACCCGACGGGGGTCGGGTCCGGGACGCGTCCCCCTCACGGCGCGAGCATGCGGACGTGGGTCGTGAGGTCCCCCGTGTGCTCGTCGAGCAGGTGCAGGGCGAACCCCGGGGGCGCGCTCCGGTCGAGGGTGTCCGGGTGCGGCTCGCAGGGCAGCCGGAGCGTCGACGCCACACCCGGGGCGATGCGCACCGCGATGCCGTCGACGCTGGTCGCGAGGGCCGTGTGGGCGTGGCCGCAGAGCACGATCGACGGGTCCGCGCGATCCCGGAGCGGCCCGAGCAGCGGCTCGGCGTCGAGCAGCCGGATGGGATTCAACAGCCCGCTCCCGACGGGCATCGGCGGGTGGTGCAGCGCGACCACCAGGACGCCGGGCCGCTCGGCCGCAGCGGCGATCCGAGCCCGGCTCTCGTCGGCGAGTTCCCCGTGGTCGTGCCCGGGGACGTGCGAGTCGGCGAGCACCACGGTGACGCTGCCGATGGCGAGTGTCGCCGTGATCGGCTCGTCGGTCCGTGTGTGGTCGAGCATCGCGCGCATGGCCGGCCGCCGGTCGTGGTTGCCCGGCACGAGGTGCGCGTCGAGCCCGTCGAGGAGCGCTGAAGCATGCGCGTACTCCTCGTCGGTGCCGTGATCGGCGACGTCCCCGGTCACCAGGACGAGATCCGGCTGCGGCTCGAGTGACCGCACGTGATCGACGACCCGCTCGGCGCGGTGGAGGGTCTCCGGGCGGTCGGGGTCCAGGTGCAGGTCCGACAGGTGCGCCACGAGCATGCGTGCACCGTGCTGCCCGGGAGGCCGTCCCGTCTAGAAGGGCGGGTCGTCGTCGAAGGGGTTCGGGGGTCGTCGTTCTTTGTGTCGTCGTCGGCGGTCGAGTTCGTCGAGGGTGTGGCGTTGGGCGTCGGTGATGTGCCCGTGGCGGTCGGTGCGGGGCCGCCAGGGGGTCTGGGGTCGGGGTTCGGTGCGGGTGTCGGTGATGCCGTGGTCGAACGGGGCGCGCGCGACCGGCCGGAGGGGCCGGTAGGAGTCGGGTTCGACGGTGTGGTGGGTGCCGGTGGGCGCGGTCCAGACGAAGCGGCCGGGGCGGGTCTGGCGGACGGTCCACCCGGAGAGCGGGTCGTGTTTGCGGAGGTGGTCGCCCACGGAGAGGGGGCCGAGGTTGTCGGCCTGGGTGGGGCCGCCGAGGGTGTGGTCGTGGGTGTGGTCGATGGGGCAGGCCACGGCGGGCACGGTGGACATGGGGAAGCGGCTGGTGTAGTCGCGGGCGTGGATCCAGCGGGTCAGCTCGGCTCCGGGGAACCGGTTCCCGGCGTCGCGGGTCGTGACCGCGGGGTGTTCCTCGGGTGGCCGGGCGCGGGCCGCAGCCAGCGCCTGCTTCGTGCGGCGGGCCAGCTCGGCCCAGATCCCCACCAGTGATCCATCGTCGTCAGGAGCGTCGAGGTCGAGGGCGTCGACCTCGCGCGTGTGGGCGGTGAGTTCGACGACCTGTCGGCGATATCGCGGGTCGGCGTCGGGTTGAAGCGGCGGCCGCACGAGCAGCACCCATTGCAGTGCACCGATGTCGTTGTAGAGCAGGACCCGCCACTGGGCACACGTTCGGGTCCAGGCGGCGCGGTAGGCGTCCCACCCGGTCAACGTGCCGGCGCGGAGGCGGCCGTGGGCGCGTTCGAGCCCGAGCACGGTCGCCCAGGTGGTGCGCAACGTGGCCGGGGAGAACACCAGCCCGCGTTCGGTCAGCCGCGCGGCCAGGGGCGGCGGCGGGTCGGTGGTCGGGATCCGCGGGTCGGGGGTGTCCGGTGGCGGTGGGTCGGGTTCGGGGTCCCCGGGCTGCCACCCGGCCGGTGAGGGCTGCGGCGACGGGGTCGCCGTCCAGCCCGGCCACGCGTCGTCCGGGGCGTCAGCGCTGCCCCGATCGACCGCCCGTCCGTCATCGCCCGATCCCTTGGACCCGTGAGCCGCGTCGTCGACGGACTCGTCAGGACCGGAGGGGGCGGGCTGTTCACCGCGGGAATCGGCAGCACCGGAGATGCCGTCGTTCGAGCCGCTGTCGTTCGAGCCGCTGTCGTTCGAGCCATCGCGGCGGTCGTCGGCGCGGTCCTCGTTCGAGCCAACCGGCTCGCCATGAGGCTCGCTGTTGTCGTTCAGGTCTTCGGAATCGCCGTCGTCGGCGCCGCCGCCGGAGCCGCCATCGTCGGGGCCATCGCCGTCGGGGCCATCGCCGTCGGGGCCATCGCCGTCGGGGCCAGCGCCGTCGTGACCATTGCTGTCGGGACCGCGATCGTCCGGCCCGTCATCGGGGAGGTCGTCGGGACCGTCGGGGAGGTCGTCGAGGTCGATCGGGTCCTGCGCCGGCGGGGTCGGGGTGAGGTCCAGGACGACCTGCGCGGCGACCGCGAGGTCGTCCGAGCCGTCGGGGCAGCCGTGCAGCAGCCGGAGATAGACCTGGGCCTGCACCTTCGCCGGCCCCACCGACGACCCCGCGGCCTTCAACTGCTCGAGGGCCACCTCGGCGACCGCGAGGATCCGCTCGAACGCCGGTATCGCCATCCCCGGGTCCAAGTCCAGGCCGTGGATCTCCGCCGCGCCCGACGGCGCGATCCGCGTCGACACCCGCGAGCGGGCCACCGCGGCGTTGCGCCGGTTCTCCGCGCCCAATGGGTCGACGTCGGCGACCGCCGCGGCGACCCGCTGCCCCAGCTCGAACATCCCCAGCTTCGGGGCGGCCCCGATCAACCGGTCCACCACCACCGCGGCCTGCTCATCGGTCACATCCCGCAGACCGGACACGAACACCGCGGCCTTGGCGTGCTCCAACCAGCCCTCACACATCGCCGCACCGAGCCGCGGCAGCCGTTCCAGAGCCCCGGCCGCGGTCTCAAGACGGGCGGCGGCCATCGTGACCGACCACCCCAACGCCGCCGCGATGACCCGCGCGTCCGGGTCGGGCCAGCGCTGCAGCGTGTCGGCCCGCGCGCGGGCGGTCTCGAGCATCCAGCACGCGCGGCGCCACTCGTCGTGGGTCAACCGGGCCTGCCAGGCCACCAACCCGGCCTCACACTCCTGACCGACGCTCTCCCGCGGGTCGGTCAGCGGGACGGCGGGCAGCGGGGTGTCGAACACCCCGTCCCCGACCGCGAACCCCGCCTCCACCGCCATAGTTCGAACACTAGGACGAACCCCCGACAGTCACGGCCGGGAAAGCCCAGCTCGGAGTACTCGCGAAGATCACGAACCGGTCACGATCCTGCTGCCCGCACTCACGACCCCGGGCCGCCCACCAGCTCCCGCAGTCGGGCGAACAGTTCCCCGCGGCTGGTCGAGCCGAGCCGCTGCCGGATCCGGGCGACGTGGTGCTCGACGGTCTTGGCGGAGATGTAGAGCTGCGCGCCGATCTGCTTGTGGGTCAACCCGGCGAGGACCAGGCGGGCGACCTCCCGCTCGCGCTCGGAGAGCGCGACGTCCCCGGCCTCGGGGACCGGACCCGGCGTCGGGATCGCCTCCGTGCCGTCGGCGGGGGAGCGGCCCGAGTCGGCCAGGGAACGGGCGCAGGCGAGCAGGGTCGCCATGTCGCGCCGGTCGCGGGTCCGGATGGCCGCCTCCCCGGCGAGGCGCGCGCCGTCCCACGTCCAGCCGAGCCGGTGGAGTCCGCGGGCAGCGTTCTCCACCGCCGCCGCGTCGACGACGCCCCCCAGCGCCGCCGACCACACCTCGGCGCACCGGGTGAGGGCGCCGGCCAGGACCGACGAGTGCTCCACCGCCCGCAACGCGGCCAGTTGACGCCCGACCTCCCCGGTGTCCTCCGCGGTGACGGCGGCGGCGAGGCCGTACCAGCTGGTGGTGGCCCGCCAGAGCGGCGGATCGCCCAGCGACGTCAGCAGCGCGTCGGCGGCGTCCCAGGCCACCCGCACCGCCGAGCGCTCCCGCAGCCGGGCCGCCCCGACGAGCAGTTCCCCGAGGGGGAGGAGCACGAACAGGTCGACCGGGTGCCGGACGAGGGCCTCCCGCGCCCGGCTCCACCCGGCCTTCAGGCCCGCCGAGTCGCCGGTCCGACGGGCCACGGCGACCTCGAGGGCGGCGGCGGACAACTCGTCGCGGGGCTCCAGCGGGCGGGCGGCGCGGGCGGCCGTCACGTGCGCGCGGATGCCGCCGACGTCGCCGCGCACCATCGCGACCCAGGCGAGCAGCAGCTGGTGCCGCGGCGCGAGGGCGGGTCCTCCGGGTGTGGTCGCGACGGCCCGGTTCAGCACGGACTCGGCGACGTCGACCTCACCGGCGTGCAGGGCGACCAGAGCGGCCAGGGCTGCCGGGGAGTCGGGCAGGAGCACGCCGGAGCCGAGCGGTTCGAGCAACGACGCGGCGCGGGTGAGCTCGGAGAGCGCCGCCGTCGCGGCCCCCGGGTCCGGACGCAGCGACGTCAGGACCCCCTCGGCGGTGAGGGCGACGGCCGAGCGCACGGTGGTGGACCCGAACGCCGACCCGCCCTCGGGGAGGGCGTCGGCCCGCGCGCGGTCCCCGGTCCCGACGAGGCCCGGTGCGGCCAGCGTCCGCAGCCCCGGCTCCGCCGCCAGCATCTCGGCGCCCCAGCGCCCGGTCCCGCGGTGGGCCATCACCGCGGCGACGACCGTGACGGCCCGCGCGCGTTCCCGGTCGTCGAGGTCGGCGGTGAGCGGGTCGGCGAGGCGCAGGGCGGTGTCGAGGTCACCCGCGAGCGCCGCCGCCTCCGCCCGGCGCAGGACGACCGACCCGGGCGGCGCCCCGGCGGCCACGGCGTCGGCGTACAGCGCGCCCGCGAGGTGCGGGGCGGACGCCAGCGCCTCGTCGCCGGCCGCGGTGAACACCCGCGCCAGGTCGTCCCCGCGCAGCCCGGAGCCGAGCAGCCGCCGGGCCGGGCCGAGCACCGAGGCGCCCCGGGCGAGCGCCTGCTCGGCGATGCGGCGTTCCAGGTCGAGGCGCTCGTCGGCGGCCGTGAAGCGGACGAGGCCCCGTCGGGCCAGTGGTGGGACGGCCTCCGTCGGGGCGCCGAGCTCCGTGGGAGCGTCCGGGGCGGGCAGCAGCAGACCGCTCGCGCGGGCCCGTTCGCGCTGGTCCTCGAGGGTCGTGCGGTCCACCTCGAGGACGTCCGCGAGCGCAGCAGGGACCCGCGGCGCCCCGACGGCGAGGGCCAGCAGCAGCCGCCGGGTCCCGTCGTCGAGCCCGCCGATCTCGTGGCGGAACAGGTCGAGGACGCCGGGCGGGATCTCCTGCGAGCCCCGCTCGGCCGCGGCCGACACCCCGCGCGGCCCGGCGTCGCGGATCTGGGTGACGAGACGGTCGACGACCGCGGGGGAGCCCCCGGAGAGCCGGCGCAGCGTGGCCGCGAGGGCGGGTGGGCACCGCGACCCGAGCACGGCCGATGCGCGGTCGGCGGTCCCGGCGACGGTCAGCGGTTCGAGGGTCACCGGGGCGCGCTCCCGGCCGAGCGCGAGCCACAACGTCGACAGCGCGCGGGGGCAGGGCCAGGGCCGTGCGGTGACCACGAGCCGGGCGTCCGGGTCGTCCGCGACGTCGGTGAGCTCGGCGAGGGTGGCCTCGTCGAGGGCATGGGCGTCGTCGACGAGCAGCAGGGCGTCCTCGTCGGAGGGGAACGGCACGGTGTCGCCGGAGCGGATCCGCCGGGTGCTCACCCCCCGTCGTCGGGCCGAGCGGACGAGCGCGGAGATCACCGCGCTCTTCCCCGCCCCACCCGGCCCGACGACCGCGGCCGCGAGCGGCGCGCGGGGGTCGGCGCGGTGGGCGCCCAGCAGCCCCACCGCCCCCGGCAGGCCCGCGACCATCGGGTCGCGCGCCGCCTCGACCTCCTCGCCCCCCGCCGCCCGCAGCCGGCCCGTCATCGTCAGCGTTCCCGACGATGGATCGCGCGGCCCCGCCTCGCCGCGGGGAGCGCGATGTCAGACATGTCGGGGATTGTCGACGACGGTCGGTGACGACGGAACGGTTCGCGGCGCAGTGCAGTAGTCGGAACGGCGACTACTGCATGCGGAGCGTGACACCATGGCTACACCTGCGGGCGACGGCGCGCGACGACCGTGACGCTGAGCGCCGTTCCGGCGGACCGGGCAGACTCGGAAGACCACCACCCGCCGTTGGGAAGGACCGCCCATGCGGATCGCCGTCGTCGCGACGTGCCTGGGGGACGCGATGTTCCCGCAGGCACCGATCGCGACGGTGCAGCTGCTCGAACGGCTCGGCCACGAGGTGGTCTTCCCGGCCGACCAGACCTGCTGCGGACAGATGCACGTCAACACCGGCTACCTGGACACGGCACTGCCGGTGGTGCGCCACCACGTCGAGGTGTTCGCTGGTGCCCTCGACGACGGGGTGGACGCGATCGTCGCGCCGTCGGGCTCGTGCGTGGGGTGTGTGCGCCACCAGCACGCGATGGTCGCGCGGCGGGCCGGCGACGAGGGGCTCGCGCAGGCGGCCGAGCACGGCGCGGCGCGGACCTACGAGCTCTCCGAGCTGCTGGTCGACGTGCTCGGGCTGACGGACGTCGGGGCCTACTACCCGCACCGCGTGACCTACCACCCGACGTGCCACTCGCTGCGGATGCTGCGGGTCGGGGACAAGCCGTTGCAGCTGCTGCGCCACGTGCGCGGCCTGCAGCTGGTGGAGCTGCCCGAGGCCGAGGTGTGCTGCGGCTTCGGGGGGACGTTCGCGGTGAAGAACGCCGAGACCTCGACGGCGATGCTGGCGGACAAGATGGCCAACGTGCTCTCGTCGCGGGCCGAGGTGTGCACCGCCGGCGACTCGTCGTGCCTCATGCACATCGGCGGGGGCCTGTCCCGGCTGCGCTCGGGCGTCCGGACGGTGCACCTGGCGGAGATCCTCGCCTCGACCGACGAGGGGGACGCCTCGGTGGACGCGGTGGTCGGCGGCGGGGCGGGGAGTCGTTCCACGCAGCGCACGGGCGAGGCCGCGGGAGCGGCCCACGGACACGGGGTGGCGCGATGACGACCGTCCAGCTGGGCATGCCGACCGTCGCGTCGGACCCGCACGGCCACCTGCGCGGCACCGAGTCGTTCCCGAAGGCCGCCCACAAGGCCCTCGCGGACACGCAGCTGCGCCGCAACCTCGGGCACGCGACGCGCACCATCCGGGCGAAGCGGGCCGCCGTCGTCGGCGAGGTCGACGACTGGGAGGAGCTGCGCCGGGCCGGGGAGTCGATCAAGGCCGACACCATGGCGCGCCTGCCCGAGCTGCTGGTCCAGCTCGAGGAGCAGGTCACCGCGCGCGGCGGGCACGTCCACTGGGCCCGGGACGCCGAGGAGGCCAACCGGATCGTCGTCGACCTCGTGCGCGGGACGGGCGCCGACGAGGTGGTCAAGGTCAAGTCGATGGCCACCCAGGAGACCGGGCTCAACGAGGCCCTCGAGGCGGCCGGGGTCGCGGCGTTCGAGACCGACCTGGCCGAGCTGATCGTGCAGCTCTCGCACGACCGACCGTCGCACTTCCTCGTCCCCGCGATCCACCGCAACCGCGCCGAGATCCGCGAGATCTTCCTGCGCGAGATGCCGGGCGTGGACCCGGCGCTCACCGACGAGCCCCGCCGGCTCGCGATGGCCGCCCGGGCGCACCTGCGGCGCAAGTTCCTGACGGCGAAGGTGGGCATCTCCGGCGTCAACTTCGCCGTCGCGGAGACCGGCACGTTGTCGGTGGTCGAGTCCGAGGGCAACGGCCGGATGTGCCTGACGCTGCCGGACACCCTCATCACGGTGATGGGCGTGGAGAAGGTCGTGCCCACGTGGTCCGACCTCGAGGTGTTCCTCCAGCTGCTCCCGCGGTCGTCCACCGGCGAGCGGATGAACCCCTACACGTCGACCTGGACCGGCGTGACCCCCGGCGACGGACCGCAGACCTTCCACCTCGTGCTGCTCGACAACGGCCGCTCGAACGTCCTCGCCTCGCCCGACGGACGGCAGGCCCTGCACTGCATCCGCTGCTCCGCGTGCCTGAACGTCTGCCCGGTCTACGAACGCACCGGCGGGCACGCCTACGGCTCGATCTACCCCGGGCCGATCGGGGCCGTGCTGTCCCCGCAGCTCACCGGCATCTCCGGTCCCGACGACGTCAACGCCTCGCTGCCGTACGCCTCCTCGCTGTGCGGGGCGTGCTTCGACGCCTGCCCGGTGCGCATCGACATCCCGCACCTGCTGGTGCAGCAGCGCGCGGAGGCGGTCGCGGCGCACACCCGACCGACCGCGCAGGACCTCACGATGCAGGCGATGGCGATCGCGATGACGACGCCCGCACGGTTCAAGTTCGCCGAGAAGGCCCTCGGGCTCGGCCGGGTCCTCGCCGGTCGGAAGGGTCGCATCACCGGCCTGCCGTGGCCGATGTCGGGATGGACGAACGCCCGCGACCTCCCGGCCCCGCCGCAGGAGACGTTCCGGCAGTGGTGGTCGCGCACCCACGGGGACACGCAGCGCAGCGGAGCCGGACCGTCGACCGGGGAGGACGCGTGACCGCCCGCGAGGAGGTGCTCGCCCGGCTCCGCGCCGCGCGGGAGGCCGGGAAGCCTGCGTCGCCCGTCGTCGTGACCCGGGAGTTCCGGACGACGGGCGCGCTCGCCCCGGGCAGCGCGGAGGTGCTCGCGCGGCTCGACGAGACGCTCACCGACTACAAGGCGACGGTGCACCGGGTCGACACCGAGGCCGGGGTGGCCGACGCCGTCGCGGGCGTGCTGAGCGAGGCGCGCAGCATCGTCGTGCCGCCGGGGCTGCCCGGTGAATGGCTCACCGGGTACGGCGGCGAGGTGCGCCGGGACGGCCCGCCGCTCGCGGTCGACGAGCTCGACGCGGTGGACGCCGTGATCACCGGAGCGGTCGTGGCGATCGCCGACACGGGGACGTTCGTCCTCGCCTCCGCCGCCTCCGACCAGGGTCGACGGGCGATCACGCTGGTCCCGGACCACCACGTGTGCGTGATCCGGGCGGCCGACGTCGTGTGCTCGGTGCCCGAGGCGATCGCCCGGCTGGACCCGTCGTCGCCGTTGACGTTCGTGTCCGGCCCGTCGGCGACGAGCGACATCGAGCTCGACCGCGTCGAGGGCGTGCACGGCCCACGGCGGCTCGACGTCGTGCTCGTCGGGCCCTAGAGACCGCGGACGAGGTCGATCGCGCGGCCGAGCGTGGTGAGGCGCTCGTCGAGGGTGTCGCCGGCGGGGTAGAGCCGCACGGTGTCGACCCCGGCGTCGGCCCACACCCGAAGACGGTCGCGGACCATGTCCTCGGTGCCGACCAGGGTCGTGGCCAGCACCATCTCGTCGGGCACCACGGCGGCCGCGCCGTCGCGGTCGCCCGCCTGCCAGCGTTCCCGGGCCGCCTCGGCCACCTCGGCGAAGCCCTGTCGGGCGTAGGCGTCGTGGTAGAAGTTCGTGCTCGCCGTGCCCATCCCGCCGAGGGAGAACGCGAGGCCCTTCTTCCGGGCCGCCACCATCGTCGTGAGCTCCTCGGGGGACTCGGCGAACGCGACCTCGGCGCCCTGGCAGACCGTGAGGTCCTTCCGCTCGCGCCCGGCCGTCGCGAGCCCGGCGTCGAGATGCTCGAGGTAGGCGGCCGCGCCCTCGGGGACGAAGCTGGTGCCCAGCCACCCGTCCGCGACCTCTCCGGTCAGGCGCAGCATCCGCGGGGAGAGCGACGCGACGTAGATCGGGATGTCGGGGTCCGCGCGCATCGAGAGGCGCATGGGTCGGCCCTCGCCGCCGGGGCGCGGGATCGCGATCGAGCGCCCGGTGAAGGACACCTTGTCGCCCGCGAACGCCTGGCGGATCACGGCGATCGTCTCGCGCATGCGGGTCAGCGGACGGGCGAACTCCGCGCCGTGCAGCCCCTCCACCACCTGCGGCCCGGAGGCGCCCAGCCCGAGCGAGAACCGCCCGCCGGAGAGCTCCGCGAGGGTCAGCGCGGCCTGGGCGATCGCCACCGGGGAGCGGGTCCCCAGCTGGATCACGCCGCTCCCGAGTCGCATCCGCTCCGTCCGCGCGGCGAGGAACCCGAGGACCGACGGCGCGTCGCTGCCCCACGCCTCGGCGACCCAGCACTCGTCGAGCCCGATCCGCTCGGCCTCGACGACGAAGGTGGCGAGGTCGGGATCCGACGCGGCCTCGACGGTGGTCGCGGTCCTCATGCGCGCTCGTCCGACGATTCGGCCTCCGCGCGGATGGCCTCGAGGGTGCGGGTGATCGCGGCCTCGAACTCGCGCAGCCGCACGAACACGATCTTCTGCTCCTTGTCCGGCATCGCGTCGATGGCCCGGCTCAGGCCCGACCGGCCCGGGCCCATGCGGGCGCGCTGGGTCAGCCGCGTGCCCCCGTCGTCGGGAACGAGGTCGAAGCTCCAGCGCGCGGACGGGGCGTCCTCGCCGTCCATCTCCCAGGCGAAGCGGCTCGGGGCGTCGCACTCGACGACCGTGCCCTCCACCGACCAGCGGCCGAGCGAGGGGTGCTCGTTGTGCCCGCGGAAGCGGGCGCCGGCGCCCGGCCCGTCACCCAGCCACGTCAGCGACTCGAGCTCGGTGCTGCGCGCCGGCATCCGCTCGAGCTCCGCGACGAGCGGCCAGACCCGCTCGGGCGGCGCGGCGATCCAGGTGTCCGCGGACACCTCGGGCTGGTCGGCGTAGCGCGCTCCGGTCCACTCCACGGACCGGAGCGTAGAGGGACTGAGTTGTCCCGTGCTACTCAGATGTGAAGTACCGCCGGGGGTTGTCGACCATCATCGTCGTGATCTGCGCGTCGGTGACCCCGGCGGCGCGCAGGGCGGGCAGGACGTCGCGGCTGATGTGCTCGTAGTGCCAGTTCGGCGCCGCCGCCCGGAGCGCCTGCTGCCCGTGGTCGCCCGCGTAGAAGTCGATGTAGCAGGACGCGTCGTGGGACAGCGCGATCCGGTCCGCGTAGCCCTCCGCGCACAGGGCGGCGACGGTGGCCACCCGGCGGTCGGTGGTGTTGAACTTGTCCAGCCCGAAGCGGTCGCAGCCCAGCGTGGCGCCGCGGTCGGCGAGCGAGCGCAGGTAGTCCAGGTCGTTCGAGTCGCCCGCGTGGCCGACCACGACCTTCGTCAGGTCGACGCCGTGGGCGGCGTAGAAGTCCAGGGCGAGCGTGCCGGTGCGGTGCGCCGAGTTGGTGTGGACCGTGATCGGGACACCGGTCTCGCGATGGGTGGCCGCGATCGCCCGGTGGATCCGGGCCTGGTCCGGCGTCAGACCGGCCTCCTCGACGACCCCCTTGAGCAGGGCCGCCCTGATGTCGGTCCCGCCGATGCCCTCGCGGACGTCACGCAGGAACATCGTGGTCAGGGGCTCCGGGCCGCCGAGCGGCGTCCCCGGTCCGAGGTTCTGCAGCTGCCGGGGGAGCTCGGCGAAGGTGTAGAGCCCCGTCGCCACCACGATGTTGAGGTCGACCCCGGCGTTCACCCGGGCCACGCGCGGCACGTAGCGGCCGAGCCCGACCACCGTCGGGTCCACGATCGTCTCCACCCCGAGGTCCCGCAGCCGGCGCAGCTTCGTGATCGCGTCCTCGACGCGCAGTTCCTCGTCCCAGTAGTCCGCCCCGTAGTTCGCGAGCAGGTCGGGGGTGAGGACGAAGACGTGCTCGTGCATGAGCGTCGTCCCGAGCTGCGAGGGATCCCGGTCTCCGCGCACGGTGGCCACCATCCGGCCATCGTCGCGCGGCCGGTGCGGAGCCGCTCGGCGGTGCGGAGCCGCTCGGCGGTGCCTAGCCGCTCGGCGGTGCGGAGCCGCTCAGCGGTGCCGGGCGGCGAGGGTGAGCAGGCGGCGCAGTCGTCCGGCGAGCGCGTCCTTGGACAGCGGCGGCTCGGCGCGGGCGGCGAGCTCGGGAAGGCCGAGGTCGGGGTGCGCGAGCCGCAGCCGGCCCGCCTCGGCGAGGGGGCCGGGGACCGCGATCCCGGCCCGCTCCAGCGTCGCGAAGGCCTCCGCCACCGCCGCTCCCGCGCGGGAGGCCGCGACGAGGGCCCGGGCGTCGTTCGGGGACTCCGGGGCCTCGGCGTCCTCCGCGTCGGCGAACCCCGCGACCTCGGCGGCGGCCCGCCCTCCGCAGGTGGTCAGCAGGAGGGCGGCCTCGGCCGGGTCGGTCACCACGAGTCGGGTGCCGGCCCCCGGGCGTCGGGCCCGGACGCCGAGCCGCAGGCCCAGCTCGGCGAGGGCCAGGGCGGCGCCGGGGGCGGGGCAGTCGAGGGTCACGGCGTGGTCGCCCACGGTGCCGCGGGCCAGGAGGGCGCCCCGCCAGGTCGCGATCGCGCCGGGCAGCGAGCCGCCGGTGAGCCACTCCGGGGGCGCGGCGAGCGCACGGCCCCGGTTGTCGACGACGCCCAGGCGCACGGCCAGCGGGTCGCCGGACCCCGTGTCCGGACCGACCTCCACCCGCCAGCGACCGCGCGCCGTGTCGCCCTGCACCGTGCCGTCGGCCGCGCCGAGCCGGGTGAGCAGGGAGACCAGGCGGGAGGCCGCTTGGGGGGTGTCGAGGTCCGTGGCCAGGGCGCCGTGGCGGTGGCGGGTCCCGGCCCAGCGCACGATCGCGGCCGCCTCGGCCCCGGCGTCGCGGTCCCGGGCCGGCGGGGCGACCGCGGCGAGGGCGGTGACGACGGCATGGGTGCGCGCCGAGCGGACGGGGGCGGGAGCGGGCGTGTCGTGCCGACCGACCGTGCTCATCCACCCGCCTCCTCGTCGGTCCGTCGCGCTGCAGGGGCTCACCGCAGCGTCACACACGAGAACGCGCGACGGTCGGGCGGGCTATGGCCCACGCGACGGCGTCGGGATCCACCCGATGGAGTCGTCAGGGCCCGGAGCGACACCCTGCGGGGTGATCCGCGGCGTCCCCGGGCGACGACGCTGGGCCGACCGTGCGGTGCGCCACGCGGGGCCGCATCGCCCGTTCCGGGCGTGGTCGTCACCCCGCGCCGCCGACCCACTCGATCGGTGGATCACCCTCCCGTGCCGGAGGCGCGACGGGTCCCCGATCCGCGTCCCCGGCGCGGCTATACCTGGACCGTCCGTGATCGACCGTCCCCGGAGAGGCCGCCGCCCGTTGACCGTCACGCCCATCTTCGACGACCTCGTGGCGAGCCGGGCCGCGGCCGTGGCGCCGTCGGCGCGGGGGACCACCGGGCAGCCCCGTCGGTCCTTACGGCCGGGCGCCGTGGTGGGGTCCGCCGCCTTCGGGCGCGGGTGCCTGGAGTCCGACGTCGTGGCCGAGGGCGGTCCCGACGACGAGGTCACGCGGCTGCTCGAGGGCGCGCGCCGGGAGGCCGTCGCGCTCGGTCGCCCCTGGGTGGACAGCGTGCACCTGCTGCTGGCGGCGGTGCGGGCCGGTGGCGACGTCGGGCGGGCCTTCGGGATGCGCGGGGTGGGCCCGGCGGTCCTGCTGGCGGCGCTGGACGACGCCGGGGCCGACACCGCCGACGACCTGGTCGGCGGGGACCCCGTGCGCCCCGCGCTGAGCTCGGTGGCCCGCACGGTGCTGCATCGGGCCGCCCACCGCGCGGCCCGGGCCGACCGGGCGGTCACCGCGGCCGAGCTGGCCGTGGCGGTGGCCCGCACCGGGCGCGTCGCCGACCTGCTGGGTCGGCTCGGCGTGGACTCCGACGACCTCGACGACCTCGCCGACGCCCTCGCGGCCACGGCGCCCCTCGCGACGCCGGAGGTGGGCACGCCGCCGCGGCGGGTGCCGGTCCCGGTGGGGGTCGTGGCGCCCGTGGGGGTGGTCGCCCCGGTGTCGGTGATGCGGCCGGTTCCCGCGGCCGTGGTCGGCGAGGACCACGTCGCGGGCGTCCCGGCGTGAGCGCCGTCTAGGGCCGGTAGGCGAGCAGCCGGACGCCGAGCGCGGTCTCGACGCGCCGGACCTCCGCGAGCTGGGCCTCCGACAGCTCGGCGAACGGGCTCTCGGGCTCGTAGGCCACGACGGGCGTCCCGAGGGACTCCTCGAGACGACGGACGTCCGCCAGGGCGGTCTCGTCGAGGGCGGCGGGGCGGAGTTCGGGGCTGGTCATGCGGTCCTCCTCGGGTGCACCTGGAGCTGCGATACCCCGGAACCGCACACGTGACGCGGATGACACGGACGGGTCGCTCACCGGCGGTCGGAGCGCGGCAACGAGCGCACCAGCGGCAGCACGCGCGCCGGCACCCGCTCGGTCAACGAGATCTCCGACTGCGTCCGTTCGACGCCGGGCGACGCCAGCACGCCCTGGATGACCTGCTCCAGGTGCGCGTTGTCGCGCGCGACCACCCGGACCCACAGGTCGCCGTCACCGGTGATCGAGTGCGCCTCGGTGACCTCCGGGATCGACGCCAGGTGCCCGGCCACGGCGTCGAGGCGGCCCTGCGCGATGTGCAGGGTGACGAAGGCGAGGACGCCGTAGCCGAGCGCCTCCGGGGCGATCCGGGGGGCGAAGCCGGTGATGACACCGGCCTCCTGCAGCCGTTCGAACCGTGCCTGCACGGTGCCGCGCGCGACCCCGAGGGTGCGGGCGTGCTCCCGCAGGCCCACGCGGGGCCGTTCGAGCAGCGCGAGGAGCAGGGCGCGGTCGAGGTCGTCCAGGGTCATCGAGGTCCCCCCGCTGGTCCAACGGTCCGCTCGTGGCCGGGTTCGATCACGGTCTGCTGGACCACTGGCCCAGTACAGCAGAGATGGCTTGGACCACTGGCGAGTAGGTGGCTAACTTCATCGACCATCCGAGCACGAACGCTCGGGCGGTCCGGCGTCGGTCACCCCGACGGCGGGTCCGCCCCGGTCCCCGATCGGAGGTCGCCACCATGACCCTCGACCTTCCGGCCCGCCCCGCACCCCGCGTGGCGCCCCCGGCCCCCGCCGCCCGGCCGTTCTCGCTGCGCGACCGCTACACCGAGACCGACGGCACCGTGGCGCTCACCGGGGTCCAGGCCCTGGTGCGGCTGCCGATGGACCAGCGGCGCGCCGACGCCGCGGCCGGCCTGCGCACCGGGGGTTACGTCTCGGGCTACGAGGGCTCGCCGCTCGCGGGCTACGACCTCGAGCTCGCCCGGCAGCGGGACCTGCTCGACGCGCTCGGCGTCGTCTTCGCCCCCGGGCTGAACGAGGAGATCGCGCTGACCGCCGTCCAGGGCGGGCAGCTCGCCCCGTCCACCGGTGCGCTGCGCGCGGACGTGGCGGACGGCGTCACCGGCTACTGGTACGGCAAGGCGCCCGGCCTCGACCGCGCCACCGACGCGCTGCGGCACGCCAACCTCTCCGGGACCTCGCGGTACGGCGGCGCCCTGGCGATCGTCGGTGACGACCCGGCCGCGAAGTCCTCGTCGGTCCCCTGCGCCTCGGAGGCCGCCCTCGCCGACATGGCGCTGCCGGTGCTCTACCCGGCCGACGTGCAGGACGTCCTCGACCTCGGCCGGCACGCGGTGGAGCTCTCCCGCGTCTCGGGGCTCTGGGTCGGCGTCAAGATGGTGACCGCGGTGGCCGACGGCTCCGGGACCGCGGTCGTCGCGCCGGACCGGCTCCTCCCGGTGATCCCGGACCTCACCTTCGACGGCCGGGAGTTCCGCCACGAGCCGCACGCGAAGCTCCTCGGCCCGCGCCTCGCGCCGCTCGAGCGCGACCTGCACGCGAAGCGCCTCGTCATCGCCCGCCGGTACGCGGCGGCGAACGGGCTGAACACCATCGTCGGCTCCGGCCCCGCGCGGATCGGGATCGTCGCGGCCGGCAAGTCCTGGCTCGACCTGCGGCAGGCCCTCACCACCCTCGGGCTCGACGACCGCGAGCTCGCCCGCCGCGGGGTCCGGCTGCTGCGCGTCGGCATGCCCTGGCCGCTCGAGGGCGGGATCGTCGACCGCTTCGCCGACGGGCTCGACGAGATCGTGGTCGTCGAGGAGAAGCGGGCCTTCCTCGAGACCCAGATCAAGGACCGCCTCTACGGCCGGACCGGGGCGCCCGCGGTGCACGGCAAGCGCACCCCCGACGGGCGTCCGCTGTTCGCCGAGCACGGCGACCTCGACCCGGACGCGGTCGCGAAGGGCCTGGCGACGCGACTCGTCGGCATCCCGGGCGTCGAGGCCTGGGCCGAGACCCGTCGTCGGGAACGGACCCGGATCGACCTCCCGCTCGCGGGGGCGACCCGCAACCCGTACTTCTGCTCCGGCTGCCCGCACAACACCTCGACGACGACCGCGCCCGAGGGCTCGCTGGTCGGCGCCGGCATCGGCTGCCACACGATGGTCATGCTGATGCCGGAGGCCCAGGTCGGCGAGGTCACCGGCATCACGCAGATGGGCGGCGAGGGCGCGCACTGGCTCGGCACGGAGCCGTTCGCCGACCCGGCGAAGGCCTCGCACTGGGTGCAGAACATGGGCGACGGCACGTTCCACCACTCCGGCAGCCTCATGGTCCGTGCGGCCGTCGCGGCGGGCGCGCACGTGACGTTCCGCCTGCTGCGCAACGGCGCCGCGGCGATGACCGGCGGGCAGGACGCCGTCGGTGAGCTCTCGATGCCGCAGCTCGTACGGGTGCTGCTCGACGAGGGCGTCGCGCGGGTGATCGTGACGACGGAGGACGTGTCCCGCTACCGCCGGGTGCGGCTGGCGAAGGGTGTCGTCGTCTGGGACCGCTCGCGCATCGACGAGGCGCAGGAGCTGCTCGCGGCCACGCCCGGCGTCACGGTGCTGATCCACGACCAGGAGTGCGCGGCGCAGAAGCGGCGCAAGCGCAAGCGCGGGACGCTGGCCGACCCGACCACCCGCGTCGTCATCAACGAGCGCGTGTGCGAGGGCTGCGGCGACTGCGGACAGACCTCGAACTGCCTGTCGGTGACGCCGGTCGACACCGAGTTCGGGCGCAAGACCCGCATCCACCAGGCGTCGTGCAACAAGGACTACTCCTGCCTCGACGGCGACTGCCCGGCCTTCACGGTCGTCGAGCCCGGCGGGGACCGGGACACCGCGACCGTCGGGCCGCTGGCCGCCGAGGTGCTGGGAGAGCCGGCGCGGACCGTGCCCGACGACGCCGTGGTGCGGCTGGCCGGGATCGGCGGCACCGGGGTCACGACGATCGCGCAGGTGCTCGCGGCCGCGGCGCGGATCGCGGGGCGCCCGACGCGCGGGCTCGACCAGACCGGGCTCGCCCAGAAGGGCGGCGCGGTCGTCTCCGACGTCAAGATCGGCGACGGCGAGCTGGCCGGGCGCGCGGCGGAGGGGGAGTGCGACCTCTACCTCGGCGCCGACCTGCTCGTCGCGGCCGACCCGACGTACCTGAAGGCCGCCTCGTCGTCCCGCACGGTCGGCGTCGTCTCGAGCGCGAAGATCCCGACGGGCGACCAGGTGGTCGACCCGACGGTGACCTACCCGCCGGTGGACGCGGTGCTGGGCCGAATCCGGTCCGCGGTGCGTGCCGACGTGGGCGCGGTGCTCGACGCCCGGGCGCTCGCCGAGGCGCTGTTCGGCGACGACCAGTTCGCGCTGTCGATGCTCCTCGGCGCCGCGTACCAGCTCGGGGCGCTGCCGCTCCCGGCGTCCGCGGTCGAGGCGGCGTTCGAGCTCAACGGGGCCGCGGTGGAGAAGAACCTGCAGGCGTTCCGGCGGGGCCGGCAGTCGGTGGCGGACCCGACCGCATTCGCCGCGGTGGTCGAGGCGGTGACCCGTCCGGCGTCGGACGGTGTCCCCGGGCTCACGACGGCGGGTGCGGCGGCCGCGGCGGAGATCGTCGCGTCGATCGGTGCGCCGGCCGGGTCCGAGCTGGAGCGGCTCGTCGGGATCCGGGTGCCGGAGCTGGTGGCCTACCAGGACGCGGCGTACGCCCGGTCCTACGCCGAGGTGGTCGGGGGGCTGGTCGACGGTCCTCCCGCGCTCGCCGAGGCGGTGGCCGTCGGGCTGCACAAGCTGATGGCCTACAAGGACGAGTACGAGGTCGCACGGCTGTCCCTGGACCCCGCGTTCGGGGTCTCGGTCCGGGCGGAGTTCGGGGCCGACAGCCGTATCTCGTGGAAGCTGCACCCGCCGTCGCTGCGGGCGATGGGGCTGCGCCGGAAGCTGACGCTCGGCCCGTGGTTCCGGCCGGGCTACGTGTCGCTGCGCGCGATGCGTCGTCTCCGGGGCACGCCGCTCGACCCGTTCGGGCGCGCCGAGGTCCGGCGGGTGGAGCGGGAACTCGTGGCCGAGTACCGGGCGCTCGTGCCGCGGCTGGTGGAGCTCGCCGCGACCGGTGCGGTGGACCGGGCGGTGGCGATCGCGTCGCTGCCCGACATGGTCCGCGGCTACGAGGACGTCAAGCTCGCGAACGTCGCGCGCTACCGGGAGGCGCTCGCGGCCTCGTGAGCGAGGCCGCACCACCGGGCCCGCAGGGCCCGGCCCAGCGGCTCGACGTCGTCGTCCCAGGACGCCCCGGCCAGCATCGGGGCGTCCTGCCAGGCCGCCCGGCCGCCGAACAGGAACGGCAGTTCGATCGCGTGGCAGGCGCCGAGCCCGGAGTCCGGGGCGCCCCAGGTGAAGCGGTAGGTGCTCACGGTGGTGCCGGCCGCGGCGGCGCGGGTCGCCAGGCGTTGGGCGGGCGCACCGAACACGCGGTGCGTGGCGAGGCGGGAGCCCAGCCCGACCGCCGTCGGGAATCGGCGTTCGAGACGCCGGAGCCCGGGGGCGATGCGGATGAAGGTGTTCGCCTCGTCGGCGGTCGACCCGATGATCATCGGGTGCCCGGAGTGCGCGGCGGCCACCCACGGGTCGCGCGCGGCCACCCCGACCAGCGGTGCGACACCCGCGACCGGCGTGAACGCGGGCGCGGAGTTGATCCCGCCGGGGCCGGCGTGGCGCACCATCGCCCGCCGTTGGGCCTCGAGCAGGTCGTCGATCGGCACGGTCCGGGGGTCGGCGCCGGCGAGGGCGTCGCGCACGTACCCGGCGACCCGCGCGGCGGTGCGCCCGGTGCCGAGACCCAGCCCGAGCTGCCCGGACTGCAGGATCACCCGGTGGAACAGCGGCCGCAGCTCCGGGGCGCCCATGAGACAGGCGATGGCGTGCGCGCCGGCGGACTCGCCGACGAGCGTGACCGCGTCCGGGTCGCCGCCGAAGGCCCCGACGTGCTCACGGATCCACCGCAGCGCCGCCGCGAGGTCGGCGAGGCCGAGGTTGCCGGGCGCGACGCCCGACATCCGCAGCCACCCCAGGATGCCGAGCCGGTAGCCGACGCTCACCGCGACGACGCGGCCCTCCCGCACGAGGCGGGCCGTGTCGTACCAGGCGAGGTCCACCCCGCCGATCACGTAGGCGCCGCCGTGGATCCACACCAACACCGGCAGCCGCTCGTCCGGCCGGAGATCCGCCGGGGCGCGCACCGTCAGCCGCAGGCAGTCCTCGTCCTGGCCGAGGTCGTCGGCGTTCGACGGGCCGGCGATCGCGTCCATGCGCGACGCGAGCTGCGGGCACTGCGGTCCGGGCGTGCGCGCGTCCCGGGTCCCGCTCCACGCGGGCTCCGGCTCGGGCGCGCCGAAGCGCTCGGCGCGGGCGAAGCGCAGCCCGAGGAACTCCACGACCCCGCCGTCGGGATGCAGGCGCCCCCGGACCGCCCCGGACGGCGTCACGACGACGGGTGCCTCGGCCCCGGTCGTGACGGTCACGGCTGCGCGTCCCGCGTCGAACGCGAGCCGTGGTCGGTGCGGTCGGTGCGGCCGGTGCCGTCGGTGCGGTCGGTGCCGTCGCGGTCGGTCCCGTCGTCCGGGTGGTCCCCGTTCGAGCGGCCGGAACCGCCGGTCCCGTGGTCGCCGGCGCCCTCGAACCGGTCGTCCTCGTCGTCGGCCTCGATCACCTGGGGCTCGTCCTCCCGGGCGCGGGTCTCCCGCTCCCACTCCTCCTCCCGGCGTCGCCGGAAGGCGGTCTCCTCGTCGTCGTAGCCCGTCCCGTCGTCCTGCTCGGACGGTGAGGGCTCGTAGTACTCGGTGTACTCGGCGTCGACGATGTCGTCGTGGTCGCGCGAGGCGGTCGACATGACGCGGGTGTCGTGCTGCCCGTCGTCGTCCGGGGCCACGTCGTCGACGGCGTCGGGATCGTCGTCGGGCTCGGGGTCCAGGTCGTCGTCGAACCCGCCCGGGTCGGAGCGCCAGGAGCGTTCGTCCTCCTCCAGGCGCTCCCGGGCCCGCTGTCCCAGGTACAGCCCGCCGCCGGCGAGGGCGCACAGCAGGCCGAACACGGCGATGCCCACGGACTTCATGAGCACGGCCGTGATCAGCGCGACGACCCCGAAGGCCGCCCAGGCGATCCCGATGACGACGAGCTTCGGGGTCGGGCCCTCGCGGCGCGGGGACCCGAACAGCCCGCCGTCGGTCGTCACGTGTGGAAACCCTCCCGGGTCGCCCGGTCGACCGAGGCCTGGACCTCCTTCTCGGCCGCGGCGCGGCCCACCCACTCGTGGCCCTCGACCTTCTTGTCGGGCTCGAGCGCCTTGTAGACCTCGAAGAAGTGCTGGATCTCCATGCGGTGGTACTGGTCGAGGTGGTGAATGTCGCGCAGGTGCTCCAGGCGCGGGTCGTCCACCGGCACGCACAGGACCTTGTCGTCGCCGCCGGCCTCGTCGGTCATGCGGAACATGCCGATGGCGCGGCTGCGCACCAGGCAGCCCGGGAAGGTCGGCTCCTGGACGAGGACGAGCGCGTCGAGCGGATCGCCGTCCTGCCCGAGGGTGTCCTCGATGAAGCCGTAGTCCGCCGGGTACTGCGTGGCGGTGAACAGCGTCCGGTCGAGCCGGAGCTTGCCGGACTCGTGGTCCAGCTCGTACTTGTTGCGGCTGCCCCGAGGTACCTCGACGAAGACGTCGAAATCCACGACCTACCCCTCTCGGTCACCGACGGTGGGTGGTCAGTGTGGCGGGTGTGACCCCACCGGGCCACCCCGGGCGGGTCAGGTGCGGTCCTCCCCGATCGACCGGCCCAGCCGATACCCCAGATCGGCCGCGGCGGGCCGGCCGGCGGGGTCGAGGGCCGCACGGCCGGGACCGGCGAGGTAGTCCGGGTCGGGGCCGATCACGACGAGCTCGGCGCCGGTCTCCCGCAGGTGCGCGAGCTCGTCGTCGAGCGGGCGCGTCCCGGCGCCCCCGGCCGCGGGGAAGGGGACGAGCACCACGACGCGGTCGTGGCCGGCGGCCAGGGTGGCGTGGCAGAGCGACGCGATCCCGCCGTCCATGAACAGCCGGTCGCCGATCGGGACGACCGGCCACACGCCGGGCACCGCGCAGCTCGCGGCCACGGCGTCGTCGAGCGCGACGCCCGCGGCGGCGTCGAACACGACGAGCTCGCCGGAGTGCGCGTCGACGGCGGTGACCCGCAGGGGCGTCGCGGGCCAGTCGTGCACGGGCAGCCGGGCGGCCACGGCGGCACGGCGCTCGTCCGAGACCGAACGGTCCACGCCGAGGGCCAGCTCGCCCACGCCGCGGCGGGCCTCGAGCGGATCGTCCGACGACGCGGCCGCCATCCGCTCGACGAGCGCGTCGAGGTCGACGTCGCGGGGCATTTCGGTGGTCGAGGGCGCGTGCTGGGCGGCGAGGGCGTCGGCGAGGTCCCAGCCCGGGCCGGTGTCGGCGGCCGCGGCCACGAGGGTGCCGACGACCGAGCCGGCCGAGGTCCCGACGACGAGGGCGGGCGCGTCGAGTGCGGCGGCCGACGGGCCCCCGGCAGCACGCAGCCCGGCCAGGACGCCGATCTCCCAGGCGATGCCGGTGACTCCACCGCCGCCGAGGACCAGGGCCGTCCGACCGGGCTGCTGTGCCGCACTCATGCGGGCGTGTCTATCAGGCCTGCTTGATCGCGGAGATGTCGAACTCGAGGCCGACCTTGTCGCTCACCAGCACGCCACCGGTCTCCAGCGCGGCGTTGAAGGTGATGCCGTAGTCCTTGCGGTTGATCGTGGTCGAGCCCTCGAAGCCAGCGCGCTCGTTGCCGAACGGGTCCTTCGCGACGCCGTTCTGCTCGAAGTCGATGGTGATCGAGTTGGTGACGTCGCGGATCGTGAGGTCACCGGTGATGCGCCAGACGTCGTCGCCGGCCTTCTCGACGGCGGTCGAGCGGAAGGTGATCTCCGGGTAGACCTCGACGTTGAGGAAGTCGCCGCTCTTGACGTGGCCGTCGCGCTGCTCCTGGCTGGAGTCGAAGCTCGCGGCGGCGATGATGATCTCGGTGGAGGACGCGGCCGGGTTCGCCTCGTCGATCACGGCGGTGCCGCGGAACTCCCCGAACGAACCCCGCACCTTCGTCACCATCGCGTGGCGGGCGGTGAAGCCGATCCGGCTGTGCGCCGGGTCGATCTGGTACGAGCCGGCCAGGGTCAGCTGCGGGGCGGTGGTCTCGGTCATGGTGTTCTCCAGACGCTTGAAGCATCAACTGATAGGTCTGAGCCTAGCACTCACGCTTCAAGCTTCAAGTGTTGGGGGTGTGTCGTGGGCCTCGTGGCCCACGACGGGATCAGGCGGCGACGGTCTCGGAGGCCGCGACCTCGACCGGGCCGGCCCAGCGGGCTCGCAGCCGGGTCGCGAACGCCGTCGCGCCGACGCCGAGCACGCGGACGACGAGCCGGTCGCCGGCCAGGCCGGTGGCGCTGGCGGCGAAGCGGGCGACCGCCTCGACGTCCCAGGCGCGGGCCCGGATCGGCACGACCACCTGGACGGAGGTCGTCGCGAGCAGCACGGCGAGGGCCTGCGCGGTGGCCGGCCAGTGCCGTGGCGCCGGGGCGCCCGCACTGGCGGCGGGCACGAGGACGGCGTCGGCGCCGGCCCGCTCGGCCGCCCGCGCCTCGTCGAGCATCGCGTCGAGGTCACGGCTCCCGCCGACGGGGTCGACCAGTCCGTGGTGGACCGGGTCGAGGGCGACGACGACGGGGGTGGGCACGCTGACAGCGGTCATGGCGGGGTGAGGTCCTTCGAGGGAGTGGTCGCGGAGCGGACGTCAGGTGACGTCGACGGGGACGTCAGGCGCTCGGGCGACAGAACTCGTCGAAGGCGTCGAGGCGGCGGCTCGGCCAGAACCGCTCGAGATCGACGATGCCCACACGCAGTTCCTACACCGACGACCGCCTCCGGTGCCAGTCTTGGTGCGGTGATCCACCACGCGCCCCTCGACGACATGACCCCGCGCGACCTCCACGACGTGCTCGCCCTGCGCGTCGCGGTCTTCGTGGTCGAACAGGAGTGCGCCTACCCCGAGATCGACGGCCGGGACCCCGAGGCCGAGCACTGGTGGTCGCGGGCGGCCGACGGCGCGCTGACCGCCTGCCTGCGGGTCCTGGCCGAGCCCGACGGCACGACCCGCATCGGCCGGGTCGTCTCGGCGCCGGCGGTGCGCGGGACCGGGGCGGGTGCGGCGCTGTTCGCGGCCGCGCTGGCGACGCTGCCCGGACCGGTGGTGCTCGGGGCCCAGGTCCGCTCGCAGGGGTTCTACGAGCGGTTCGGGTTCGCGGTGTCGGGGCCGGGCTACGACGAGGACGGCATCCCGCACGTGCCGATGCTCAGGAGGGCCACAGCCGACGCTCAGTCGCCGGGCGGATCGTCGGGGACGTGCTCACCGTCCTGCTCTTCCTCCTCGTCGTCGGCGGACTGATCGCCCTCGCGATCGGCCGCCGGTCCGGGCGGCCCACCGGAGCCGGCCCCGTCGACCCCGTCGGTGCGGCGGACGCCGAGGCCGAGGCCCGCCGCTGGTACGACCGCCTCGGCGGCCAGGTCCTCGCCCTGTCCGGCACCGACGAGCCGTCCCGCCAGGCCCTCGCCGACGCCTCCGAGCGGTACACCGCGGCCGGCTCCCAGCTCGCGACCGCCTCGACGCCGGCGCAGTGGCGACTGGTGGGCGACACCGCGCTCGAAGGCCTGCACTTCGTGCGCGCCGCGCGGACGGCCCTGGGCATGGACCCGGGCCCGGACCTGCCGTCGGGCGCCGACCGCGCGCGGGCCGGGGAGCTCACGGGCGACCGGTCCGTCGACGTCGGGGGTCGCACCGTCACCGGCTCGCCCGACCCGTCGGCCCGCAACGCGCACTACTACCCGGGTGGCACCGTCGCGGGTCGTCCGGTCGCGGCCGGGTGGTACTCCGAGCCGTGGTGGAAGCCGATGCTGCTCGGCGGGGTAGGTGCGGTCGGCGGTGTACTGCTCGCCGACGCCCTCGTCTCCGGCTTCGGGGGTGGCTTCGGGGGTGTTCCCGACGGCGGGTGGGGCGGCCCGGGTTGGGACAACGGCGGCTGGGACGGTGGCGGTCTGGACGGCGGCTGGGCCGGTGGCGGCTGGGCCGGTGGCGGCTGGGACACCGGGGGCTGGTGAACCCGCCGCTGACGTGCGGCTGACCTGCGCTTGACCCGCTCCGGGGCGCCTGCGGAGGCTTCGGGTGGGCGACTTCGCAGAGTGATTACGGGGCTACTTTTCGCGACCGTCCGGGCGGGTTGGCCGCCCGGCGTCGGGGAGAGGAGCTCGTCATGACGAGCACGTTCCGCAGGATCACCGTCGCGGCCGGACTCGTGGCTGCCGCCTCCGTGGGAGCCGTCGGGGTCGCGAACGCCGCACCGGTGGCGCCCGCGCCGCACGGCGGCACCACGACCACGACCGCACCCGTGGCGCCGGCCGGCCACCACGCCGCCCACGCCACGAAGGGGCACGCGACGCAGGCTCCGGCCACGCAGGCTCCGGCCACGAAGGCTCCGGCGACCAAGGCTCCGGCCACCAAGGCTCCGGCCACGAAGGTCCCGGCCGCGACGGGGCACGTCACGAAGGCGCACGCCACGAAGCTCGGCGCGCAGCACCTGCCGGCGGCGCACCACGGGGTCACCACCCACCGCTGAGCCGGGACGCTCCACCCGCCCGGTGCCTTGTCACCGTGATACACAGCGACAAGGCATCGGGCGAGGGCCGGGTTCGTGCGGCCGGCGCGTGGGTGCGTGGCCCCGTCGACGCACCCAGTGACATCGACGGGCCATTCCTGTCCGCGAGGCGGCCCGTGGCGTGCGGCCGGCGCCTGGGTGGGTGGCTCCTCCGGCGCACCCCGTGACATCGACGGGCGATTCCTGTCGACGGGGAGGGCCGCTACCGCAGGGCCGGGGCGTCCCAGAGCACGGCGCCGACCGCCTCGGTCCGGGACGGCCCGTCGAGCTCGGCGACCGACAGCAGCGCGAGGTAGTCGACGATCCCGGCCGCGAGCTCCCGGGCGTCCGACCCCACCACCCGGCCGGCCTCGTCGAGGAGCAGGAGCCCGCCGTCGGTGCCCTCGCCCAGCGGCCACCGGTCGTCCTGCTCGCGGCCGCGCCAGAGGGCGACGGCGTGGTCGAGCCGGCAGAACGTGCGGGCGGGGAAGAGGACCGGGCCGCCCGTGTCGGCCGGGGACTCCTGGCCGTCGGTGATCGCGTAGAGCGCGCGCACCGGGTCGGGCAGCGCGTACCCGACGGTCTGTTCGGCCGCCGCGATCGACGAGGGTGCGGCTCCGGGACGCAGGACCGGCGTCGGGTCCCAGCCCCGTGTGCGCAGGATGCCGAGCCAGCGGGTCCAGGCCACGCGCAGCTCGTCGTCGGGAACACCCCCGCGCGCGCTGCCGCGCGGGAAGGAGCTGAGGGGCTGCCGTCCGTTCGTCACCGGTCGCCCTCCTCCCGGCCCGCCGACTCGTCGTCGACGAACCGCAGCAGCTCGCCCATGCCGTCCGGCGCGGTGCCCTGCACGAAGCGGACGCCCTGCGACGAGCCGTCGTCGGCGTCGACGGTCACCTCGTAGGAGAAGCCGTCGCGCACCGCCGGAGCGACCGGACCGGAGCGCTCCCGGAACGAGCACCTCGCCACGACCGAACGGAGCCGTTCGGTGCGGGCGTCGTCGAGCTCGGCGTCGTCGACGACCGTCGTCACCACCCGCCCGGCGATCCCGCCCCCGCGCACCACGGTGACCCTCATCGTGGGTCCGGGGTGGGGACGACCTTGACCGCGTCCCAGCCGCCGCGCACCGCGTCCTGCTCGCGCGAGCCGTCGCCGTACCGCTCCCCGGCGACCGCGATGGTGGCGGCCGCCGCGTCCGCGAACTGCGCGTTCGCGCGCAGCCGCTCGGTGAGCACGGTGTACCAGACCGGGCCGACCGTCTCCCAGGCGTTGCCCCCGAGGGTGCGGGCGGCCTCGGCGAAGGCGCGGTTCGGGATGCCGGAGTTGATGTGCACCCCGCCGTTGTCGTTGCGGGGGTCGTCGTCGACGGGGAGCTCCCGGTAGGCGTCCATGTCGGCGGGCTGGTCGTCGCCGGAGTACGCGGTGCCGGGGGCGAGCATGCTGCGCAGCGCCTTCCCGAGCGACGGCTCCAGTGCGCCCTCGCCGATCAGCCAGTCCGACGTGGCGGCGTCGATCCCGCCCGCGCGCTGTTTGACGAGGATCCCGAAGACGTCGGAGAACGACTCGTTGAGCGCGCCGCTCTGCGCCTCGTAGACGAGGTTCGCCGTGTACTGGGTGACCCCGTGCGTCAGCTCGTGGGCGATGACGTCGAGCGAGCGGGTGAGGGCGCCCGCGACGAAGGTGCCGCCCCCGCCGTCGCCGTAGACCATCTGCTCGCCGGTCCAGAACGCGTTGTCGTAACGCTGCCCGAAGTGCACCGAGGACACGAGGTCCAGCCCGCGCCCGTCGACCGACTCGCGCGCGAACACGTCGCGGTAGAAGGCGACCGTGGTCGCGGCGTTGTCGTACGCCTCGTTGACCGCGATGTCCGCCGACGGCGGGTCGCCGTCCGTCCGCACCTGACGGCCGGGCAGCGCCGACTCCTCGCCGCCCTCGACGTCGAACACCGTGTTGGCCGTGACGCCGGGCCGGTCCGGCGGCACCGCCCCGCCCTGCTCGCGCAGGGCCCGCGCCACCGCGATCCGGCGGCTCCGGAGGCGCTCGGTGACCCGGACCGTCTCCAGCGCCGCCTCGCGGGCGGACTCCGACCCGGCGTCCGCGAGCCGCAGCAGGAGGGACGGGGGTGCGATCGCGCACAGGTGCATGGCCCGCAATGTTCCACAGCCCCCCGACACCGGGGCACCGCTGTTCGGGAGGCCGCTAGGCGGTACCGGCCGTAACACGAACCGATCTCCCCGTTCCGGTTCCGTAGCGTGGGGAAACGTGGTGGGCTCTCCGGCCGACTGGACGATCGACCGTCTGGCGGCGCACGCCGGCATGACGGTGCGGAACGTCCGCGCGCACGCGGCCCGCGGCCTGCTCCCCCCGCCGCGCATGCAGGGCCGGACCGGGTTCTACGGCTCGGACCACCTCGCCCGGCTCGACCTCATCACCCACCTGCAGGGCGAGGGCTTCTCGCTCGCCGCCATCGAGCGGCTCGTCGAGGCCACCCCCAGCCAGTCCGCCGAGCGCGCGCTCTCCCAGTACCTGGAGATGCTGACGCCGTGGCGCGCCGAGCCGCCGGTGGAGCTCACCCGCGAGGAGTTCACCTCCTGGGTCGGCGGCGAGCCCGCGTCGTTCACCGCGCTCGTCGAGGCCGGCATGGTCGAGGAGCTCGACGGCGACCGGGTCCGGGTGCACAGCCCCGAGATGGTGCGCGCGGGCGTCGAGGCGGCGGGTCTCGGGCTCCCGGTCGAGGCGCTCCTGCGGACCCGCCAGGCCGTGCTCGCCCACCTCGACGACGTCGCCGACGGCTTCGTCGACCTCTTCCGTCGCACCGTGTGGCAGGAGTTCGTCGGCGCCGGCCTCCCGCCGGAACGGCTGGACGACGTGCGGCACGCCGTGACCAACCTGCAGCCGATCGCCGCCCGCACGGTGATGTCGGCGTTCCGCGAGACCATGCCGCGCGCCGTCGGCGAGCTGGTCCGCGAGGCCTCGCAGGTGCTCGAGGACGGCGGCGGGGAACCCATGTGACATCTCGTGATGTCATATGACACGCGAGCATGTTTTGATCTGTCTCACAGGGGACATCCCCGCGCCACACTCCCGGTTCACCCGCCGGGACGCAGCGCGCGGTCGGTCAGTGGCGATACGGAGGCGGTCGTGAACGAGACGTCGGCAAAGCTCCCCCGACCGGTCCAACGGTTGCGGAACGCGGCCGCCCGCTTCACCACCCCGCTGTTACCGGACGACTACCTGACCCTGCTCAACCCGCTGTGGTCCGCCCGCGAGCTCCGGGGCAGGGTCGTCAAGGTCGTGCAGGAGACCGACGACGCCGCCACGTTGGTCATCAAGCCGGGCTGGGGCTGGTCGTTCGACCACCAGGCCGGGCAGTACGTCGGCATCGCCGTGCAGGTCGACGGGCGCTTCCACTGGCGGTCGTACTCGCTCACCTCGCCGCCCAAGCGCGACGCGGGGCACCTGTCGGTGACGGTCAAGGCGCAGCCCGAGGGCTTCCTGTCCCAGCACCTGGTGCGCGGCGTCGCCCCCGGCACGATCGTCCGGCTCGCGCCCCCGCAGGGCGACTTCGTCCTCCCCGACCCGCCGCCCAAGAAGATCCTCTTCCTGACGGCGGGCTCCGGTATCACGCCGATCATGGCCTTCCTCCGCACGCTGGACCGGCGGTCGTCCATGCCGGACGTCGTCGTGGTCCACTCCGCGCCCGACCCGGAGCACTTCCTGTTCTCCGACGAGCTCGACGACCTCGACCGGCGCTACGACTCGGTGACGGTGGTCCGCCGCCACACCCAGGAGGAGGGCCACCTCGACCTGGACGCGCTGCACGAGGTGTGCGCGGACTGGAAGGAACGCGCCGCCTGGGTGTGCGGACCGAACGAGATGCTCGACGACGCCGAGCGGGTGTGGTCCGAGGCCGGACTCGACGACAACCTGCACGTCGAGCGGTTCTCCGCGAACCTCGCGGGCGGCGAGGCCGAGGGTGGCACGGTGACCTTCTCGGCCTCCGACACCGAGATCGAGATCGACGGTGCGACGACGCTGCTCGAGGCCGGCGAGCAGGGCGGTCTGCAACTGCCCTTCGGGTGCCGCATGGGCATCTGTCACACCTGCGTCGTCCCGCTGCGTGACGGCGTGGTGCGCGACCTGCGTGACGGCACCGAGCACCGGGCCGACGGCTCCGGTGGTCAGAGCTGGGACGCCGTGAAGATCCAGACCTGTGTCACGGCTGCGGCCGGCGACTGCGTCATCGACGCGTGAGAAGTACGACCGCACGACCGATCAGCACCGAGGAGGACCGTCGTGGCCATCCGTGACGTCAAGGAGTTCGCCCACCTCACCGAGGCCGACGTGGAGGCGCTGGGTCGGGAGTTCGACCAGATCCGCGCCGACATCGAGGAGTCGCGCAACGACAAGGACGCCGCCTACATCCGTCGGTTGATCACCATCCAGCGGCGGCTCAACGTGGCCGCCCGCGTGATGATGTTCGGCAGCAACCGCCGTGAGCTGTGGTGGGCGGGTGCCCTGACCCTCGGCGTGGCCAAGATCCTCGAGAACATGGAGATCGGCCACAACGTCATGCACGGCGAGTGGGACTGGATGAACGATCCGGAGATCCACTCGTCGACGTGGGAGTGGGACAACGTCTGCCCCGCCGACCAGTGGAAGCACTCCCACAACTACCTGCACCACACGTACACGAACGTGATCGGCAAGGACAAGGACGTGGGGTACGAGATCCTCCGCGTCCGCTCCGACCAGCCGTGGCACCCGTACTACCTGACGCAGCCCGTGGTGAACGCGCTGCTCATGACGTTCTTCGAGTACGGCGTCTCGCTGCACGACCTCGACATCGACGGCCTCGTCAAGATGCGCCTCGAGAACCCCGAGGAGTTCAAGCAGAAGTTCCTGGACATCCTGCGCAAGCAGGCCCGCCAGGCCGGCAAGGACTACGTGCTGTTCCCGGCGCTCACCGGCCCGAACTTCGCGTCGACGGTGTCCGCGAACTTCACCGCGAACATCATCCGCAACGTGTGGTCCTACGCGATCATCTTCTGCGGGCACTTCCCCGACGGCGCCGAGGTCTTCACCGAGGAGGAGCTGGAGAACGAGACGCAGGGCGAGTGGTACCTGCGCCAGCTGCTCGGCTCGGCCAACTTCACCGGCAACCGCCTGATGCACATCATGTCGGGGTCGCTCGGCTACCAGATCGAGCACCACCTGTTCCCCGACCTGCCCTCGAACCGCTACCCCGAGATCGCCGAGCGGGTCACGGCGCTGTGCGAGAAGTACGAGCTGCCCTACACCACCGGGTCGTTCCCGAAGCAGTTCTGGCAGGCCACGCGGTCGATCTGGCGGCTGTCGCTGCCGGCCAGGAAGATCCGTGAGGCCAACCAGAAGCGTCTCGAGGCCGGGCTGCCGCGCCAGCGGGGCAAGATCACGCCGCAGGGTGCGGAGAACTCCTCGGTCGCTCCGGCGCCGTCGTCGACGCCCGGCCACCCGACCTCGGTCTCGCCGGCCAGCCAGACGTGAGCACCGCCGGGCCGAGCCCGGCACACCGCGACCTGCAACGACGCACCAAGGTCGTCCTCGGTGCGTTCGTGGTGGTCGCCAACGTGGTGGGAGCGGCGGTGGTGCTCGCCCTCGCGGGGTGGGTGCTGCCGACGCGCTCGCTGGTCACCGACGTCGCGGGGGCCGTCACGACCAACGTGGCGGTCTTCGCGGCGTACCTCGTCGTCGCGGTCGTCGTCGGCGTGGTCTGGGGCATCTCCTGGGTCCGCGTCCCCCGCCCTCCCGACGGCGGGGCGTCCCCGTCCCGCTGGCAGCGGCACCGACGGGCGACCCGCCGGGTCGTCCTCCGGGTGCCGACCCGGCTCGCCGTCGTACAGGCCGTGTCGTGGCTGCTGGCCGTCCCGCTGTTCGCGGGCATGAACGCGCTCTGGTCGCTCCGGCTCGCCCTCGTCGTCGCGTGCGTGGTGGCGCTCGGCGGTCTCGCCACGGTCGCCGTCGCCTACCGGCTCTCCGAGCTCGCCCTGCGTCGCGAGGTCGCCCGCGTGCTCGCCCACGAGCCGCCCAGCGGCTACCGGCTCTCCGGCGTGGGCGTGCGCTCCGTCGGCGGTTGGGTCCTGGGCACCGGCGTCCCGGCGCTCGGCGTCGCCCTGGTCGCCGCGACGAGCCTGCTCGTCCCGGAGCAGTACACGGTGCGCTCGCTCGGGCTCGCCGTGCTCGTGCTGACGCTCATCGCCCTGGTCGTGGGGTTCGGGCTCAACGCCCTGACCGCCGCGTCGATCGCCGGGCCGGTGGTGGCGGTCCGCCGGGCCCTCGGCCGGGTGGAGGACGGCGACCTCGACGTGACCGTGGCGGTCACGGACGCCACGGAGCTGGGGCTGCTGCAGGCCGGGTTCAACACCATGGCGGGCGGCCTGCGCGAGCGCGACCGCATCCGGGCGCTCTTCGGCCGGCACGTCGGCGAGGAGGTCGCCCGGGCCGCGCTGGAGGGCGAGCTCGAGCTCGGCGGGGAGGTGCGCGAGGTCGCGGTGCTGTTCGTCGACCTCGTCGGCTCCACGCGGATGGCCGTCGACCGGCCGCCGACCGAGGTCGTGGAACTGCTCAACACGTTCTTCGCCGAGGTGGTCGACGCCGTCGAGGCCCACCACGGCTGGATCAACAAGTTCGAGGGCGACGCGGCGCTCGCCGTGTTCGGCACGCCGAGCGACCTGGCCGACCCGGCCGGGTGCGCCCTCGCCGCCGCCCGGGACCTCGCCGCCCGCCTGGACGCCCTGGACGCGGTGTCGGCCGGCATCGGGGTGTCCGCGGGGCAGGCCGTCGCGGGCAACATCGGCGACGCCCGGCGCTACGAGTACACCGTCATCGGCGACCCGGTGAACGAGGCCGCGCGGCTCACCGACCTGGCCAAGACGGTGCCCGGCTGCGTCGCGGCCTCCGGTGCCGCGCTGACCCGGGCCGGGGCGCAGGAGCGGGCCCGCTGGCAGGTCGTCGGCCTGGCGGCGCTGCGCGGCCGGCACGAGGAGACCGAGTACTCGGCCCCTGCGGACCGCCTCGCCGCGCACGAGGCCTGCGAGCCCGACGCGGCCCGACCCGGCGTCGGGAAGGGGCAGGATCTCGCGGCGCAGGCGTGACCCGGTCGGGTCGATCCCGCCACAGATCGTCCTCGGGTGGCCCCGTGGTGCTTACGCTCGGTGACATGCCGGACGAGACGCGGGAAGCCCCGCACCAGGTCGCGTGGTCGACCAAGGTGTGGGTCGGCGCGCTCATCGTCATCTCGAACGTCGTCGGCGCCGCGATTCTCGTCGGTCTGGCGGGGTGGGTGCTGCCCTTCCGGGCCCTGGTGGCCGACGAGACGACCGCGCTGCGCGCCAACCTCGTCCTGCTCGCCGTCTACGCGCCGGCGGCCGGCCTCGCCGCCTTCGCGTTCGGCTGGGCCTGGTTGCGCGTCCCCGACCCGCCCGGCCCGCACCCGAGCGAGGCGGACCTGGCCTGCCACCGGCAACGCGCGCGCCGCGTCGTGCTCCGGGCGCCGATCCGGCTCGCGGTGGTGCAGGCCGTGCCGTGGACGATCGGCGTGGCGCTGTTCGCGGTGGTCGACGCGACCTGGTCGCGGACGCTCGCCGTCGCGGTCGCCTGCATGATCGCGCTCGGCGGCATCGCGACCGTCACCGTCGCCTACCGCTTCTCCGAGCTGCTGCTGCGGCGTGAGGTCGCCCGCGTCTTCGTCCACGAGCCGCCGACCGAGAAGGGCCTGCCCGGGGTGGCGGTGCGCTCGCTCGGGGCGTGGGTGATGGGGACCGGGGTGCCCCTGCTCGGCGTCCTGATCACCGCGGGGACGTCGCTCGTCTACGCCGACTACTTCACCGTGCAGCGGCTCGGCCTCGTCGTCCTCGTGCTCGCGCTCGTCGCGCTCGGCGTCGGCTTCCTCGTGACCGTGCTGTCGTCCACCTCGATCGTCGCCTCGGTGACCGCCGTCCGCCGCGCGCTGCGCCGCGTCGAGCGGGGCGACCTGCAGACGCGGGTCGAGGTCTCCGACACGACCGAGCTCGGGCTCCTCCAGTCCGGCTTCAACACGATGGTCGCGGGCCTGCGCGAACGGGACCGGGTGCGGGAGCTGTTCGGCCGCCAGGTCGGCGAGGCCGTGGCGGAGGCCGCGGTGGCGGGGGACGTGGAGCTCGGCGGGGAGGTGCGCGAGGTCGCCGTGCTGTTCGTCGACCTCGTGGGCTCCACGGCGCTCGCCGCGACCCGGCCCCCGACGGAGGTCGTCGCCCGGCTCAACGTCTTCTTCTCCGAGGTCGTCGAGGGCGTGGAGCGCCACGGCGGCTGGGTGAACAAGTTCGAGGGCGACGCCGCGCTCGCGGTGTTCGGGGCCCCGCAGGAGCTCGACGACCCGGCCGCTCGGGCCCTGGCGGCGGCCCGGGAACTGGCCGACCGGCTCGAGCGCACCGGCGCCCACGCGGGCATCGGGGTGTCGGCCGGGGAGGCGGTCGCGGGCCACGTCGGGGACGCGCGGCGCTACGAGTACACCGTGATCGGCGACCCGGTGAACGAGGCCTCCCGGCTGTGCGACCTCGCCAAGCGCAGCCGCCGCTGGGGCGAGAGCGGGGACGCGGCGTGGCGCGGGGTCGTCGCGTCCGGGGCGGCGCTGGCGCGGGCCGGCGACGACGAGGCCCGGCGCTGGCTGGTGATCGGGGCCGAACGGCTGCGCGGCCGGACCGCCGACACCGACGTCGCCGTGCCCCGCGACCGATACGTCACGCCGTCCTTCGACGTCGTTCCCGCCACGAACGAGGTCACGCGCGGTTAAGGTCCCCGCTCGTGACGACGGCGGGGGCGGCACCGTCCGGGGGAACGCGGCCCGGCAGTCGGACGGAGCGCTTCGTCATCTGTGGGGAGAACCTGCTGACGCTCCGGATCGTGGAGGCGCTGCGGCGTCAGCGGGGTGACGGCACCGAGATCGTCGTCGTGGTCGCCGACCGCACCGGGCGCTACGTCGACCGGATCGAGGCCGCGCCCGGCGTGCGGGTGGTCGAGGGCGGACCCTCCGACGACGACCGCACCCTGCTCGCGGCCGGCGTCCGCGGCGCGACCGCGGTCGCCCTGGTCGACCGCGAGGACGTCACCAACATCCACCGGGCGCTGCGGGTGCAGGAGATCGACCCGTCGGTCCGGCTCGTGCTGCGGCTGTTCGACACCGGCCTGGCCGCCCGCATCGAGTCCATCCTCCCGACGGCGACGGTGCTCTCGGTCTCCGAGACCGCCGCGCCCGCGTTCGTCGCCCAGGCGATCGGGCGGTACACCCGCCAGCACGTCCGGGTCGGCGGTCGCGCCTTCGTGGTCGCGGGCCGGCACGAGGTGCGGGAGGCGGCCGTCGTCTGCGGGCTCGCCGCGAACTCCCAGACCGGGGCGGCCGGCGGTCCGCGACTCCTGCCCGACGACACCGACGACCGGGCCGACTACGTGCTCGCCCTCGCCGAGTCGCGGGCGCAGCGCCGGGACCAGCTGCGGCGACGGCGCTGGCGACAGGCGCTCGCGGACGTCGTCGGGCGGGCGATGACCCGGGTGCGGGGCACGCTGACGCGCCGGCTCGCGCGTGCGACGCTCGGGCTCGTCGTGCTGTTCCTGCTCGGCACCGCGGCCTTCGCGACCGTCGGCGGCTACTCCCTGGGCGACGCGATCTACCTCGCGGTCCTCGACTCCGCCGGCGCCGCGCAGCCCGACACCCAGGCGAGCCTCCCGGTCCGGGTGATCCAGGCCTGCGTCACCGTCGTCGGCATCGCGATCATCCCGCTGGTCACCGCCGTGGTGGTGGAGAGCGCGGTCAGCTCGCGGGCGGTGGAGCGCGGCGGGCGCCTGCCGCGCCGCGACCACGTCGTCGTGGTGGGGCTGGGCGACGTGGGGCAGCGCATCGTCACCGCCCTGCGCGACCGCGGCGTGCCGGTGGTGGCCGTGGACCGCGACGCCGACTCGCCGGGTGCGGCCGCCGCGGGCCGGTCGCGGGTGCCCGTGGTGCACGGCGACGCGAGCAGCGAGCAGGTGCTGCGGGCCGCGGGGGTGGAGCAGGCGCGGGCGCTGGTCGCGGTGACCACCGACGACGCCACCAACCTGCAGGCGGCCCTCGTGGCCCGCTCGGTGCAGCGGACGGTGCGGGTGGTGCTGCGGCTGCGCGACGACGACCTCGCGGCGCGGGTGGAGCGGAGCATGGACGCGATCTCGCGCAGCGTCTCCTACGTCGCGGCGCCGGTCTTCGCGGCGGCCCTGCGGGACGGCCAGGTGCTGGCCACCATCCCGGTCGGCCGCCGGATCCTGCTCATGGCGGAGGTGACCGTGGAGCGGGCGTCGCTGGTCACCGGGCTGCCGGTCGGGGTGCTCACCGACGTGGGCCAGGTCCGGGTGGTGGGCGTGTTCCGGGGCGCCGGTCCGGACGCGGTGCTGGAGATGCCGCCGCGGCCGCAGCGGGGGCTCAAGGTCGGCGACCGGCTCCTCGTCGTCGCCACCCGCGCCGGACTGGGCGCGGTGCTCGAGCGCTGCGCGTCCCGGTCCGCCGTCGCAGGATGACGCCATGATCCGCAACGTCGTGGTGGGTGTGGCGAAGGACGGCGTGACCGCCGAGCAGGTCGAGGAGGCGCTGCAGGCCCTGCGCGACCTGCGGGTCGAGGGCCTGGAGTTCGACCTGCTCGCCGGGCAGGACCGCGGGCTGCGTCCGGGCAACGCGTCCTACTGCCTCACCGTCGACTTCCCCGACGACGAGGCCTACCGCGTCTACGACGCGGACCCGGAGCACAACCGCATCCGGCAGGAACTGTTCGCGCCGATCTCGACGGAGATCCGGCGCATCCAGTTCGCGCTGCCGGACCACCACTGACGCGTGAGGGGAGCCCCCGAGCGCTCGTGTGGCTCGAAGGGTCCCCTCACGCGGGGCCGGGGCGGGAGCGTCAGGCGACGCCCTCGGGCGAGGCACCCGAGACCTGCACGCCGTCGGCGGTGATCTTCTCGATCTCGGCGACGTCCTCGGCGGACAGCTCGACGTCGACGGCCGCGAGGGAGCGCTCGATGTTGCGGTCGGAGCGGGCGCCGACGATCGCCACGTCGATGCCCTCCTGCGCGAGCACCCAGGCGATCGCGAGCTGCGAGACCTCGACGCCCTTGTCGGCGGCGAACGACTTGAGACGCTCGATCACGGCGAGGTTCTTCTCGAACTTCTCGCCCTGGAACGCCGAGGCCTGCGAGCGCCAGTCGGAGTCCTCGAACGTGGTCGAGGAGTCCATGGTGCCGGTCAGCAGCCCGGACCCGAGCGGGGAGTAGACCAGCGTGCCGATGTCGTTCTCGCGCACGTAGGGGAGGATCTTCTCCTCGATGCCACGGCGGAAGAGGTGGTACGGTGGCTGGAGCGTCTCGACGGGCCGGCGCCGGTCGAAGGCCGCCAACTGCTGCTCGTCGTAGTTCGACACGCCGACGTGGCGGATCTTGCCCTCGTCGACGAGTTCCTGCAGGTAGCCGGCGGTGTCCTCGAACGGCGTGTCGGTGTCCGGCCAGTGGATCTGGTAGAGGTCGATGTGGTCGATCTTCATCGCCTTCAGGCTCGACTCGACGCCGGAGCGGAGGTACTCGCGGCTGGAGTCGCGGGGCCGGTCGGTGCCGGGGTTGATCCCGCCCTTGGTCGCGATGACCACGGAGTCGCGGTTCGAGTCGAGCTCGCTGCGCAGGGCGTTCGCGAGGACCTCCTCGGACTCGCCGAACCCGTAGGCCTGGGCGGTGTCGAAGAAGTTCACCCCGAGGTCGAGGGCGTGGCGGATCGCGCGCTGGGCCTGGTCCGCGTCGTAGGAGCCCCACTCGCCCGACACCTGCCACGTCCCGAACGCGATCCGGGACACCTCGAGCTCCGTCTTGCCGAGCCTCGTCGTCTTCATGCTCCTCGGCTACCCCGGGGCCCGTGGCGCGATACGGGGACGTATCGGGCAGGGGCGCCCCGGCACCGGCGATCTTCGGCACAGTACGACGACGTGCGCATCCTCGTGGCCGCCCTCGGTTCGCCCGGGCACGCCTTCCCCCTCGTGCCGCTGACGGCCGCCCTGCAGGACGCCGGGCACGAGGTCACCTTCGCCACCGGGCCGGACGTCGCGCCGACGATCGCGACGGCGGGCGTGCCCACCCTCGCCGTCGGGCGGCCGTTGTTCGACGTGTTCCGCGAGGTCATGGTGGCGCGGGGGATGACCGGACCGCCCACCTCGACGCAGGGCACCCGGGAGATCGCGGGCGAGGTGTTCGGCGCGGCGATGCCGCGGCAGTACGCCCCGGCGCTGCGCGACCACCTGGCCGAGCACCCCGTGGACCTGGTGATCGCCGAGACCGGCGCGCCCGGGGCGGCCCTCGCCGCGCACGCCACCGGCACCCCGTGCGTGCTGCACTCCTTCGGGCGCCGCCCGGTCCCCGTCGCCCCCTTCGCCGTGCGGGCGCGGGAACCGCTGGCGCGGGTCGCGGCGGAGGTCGGGATCGAGGTCGCCGTCGACGCCCCGCTCGGCCACGCCTACCTCGACGTGTGCCCGCCGTCGATGCAGGACCCGGAGACCGCGGGGACCCTGACGGGCCTCGCCGAGCTGCCGCTGCGGCCCACCGGGTGGAACCCGCCGACCCCCGACTTCGTCCTCCGCCGCCGACCGGGGACCCGCTGGGTGCTGCTCACCCTCGGGACGGCGTTCGGCGATGCGGGTGTGCTCCGCGCGGCGGTCGAGGGCCTCGCGGCGCCGGACCTCGACGTGCTCGTCGCCACCGGCTCGGTGGACGCGGGCGAGCTCGCCGACCTCGACCGCGACGGCGTCCAGGTCGAGCCGTTCGTGCCGCAGGCCGAGCTGCTCCGGTCCGACGACCGGCCCGCCGTCGTGGTCCACCACGGCGGCAGCGGCACCACGCTCTCCTGCGCCGGAGCGGGGGTGCCCCAGCTGTTCCTGCCGCAGGGCGCGGACCAGTTCTTCAACGCCGCCGCCGTCGTGGCGACGGGCGCGGGCCGGCAGCTCCTCGGGCCCGAGGCGACCCCACCCGGCGTCCGGAAGGCCGTGCGGGAGCTGCTCGACGACGGGCCGGAGCGGGCCTCCGCCCGCGCGCTGGCGGCGGAGGTCGCCGCGATCCCCTCGCCGGCCGACGTGGCCGCGGAGGTGGAGGCCTGGGGCCGGCCGGCTCAGCCGGCGATGTAGGCCTCGAGCTGGGTGCGGTGCGCCTCGAGCATGTCGAGCCGGGTCGCGACCACGTCGCCGATGCTGACGATCCCCGTCAGCTTCCCGTCCTCGAGCACGGGGAGGTGGCGGATGCGGCGCTCGGTCATGATCGCGCCGAGGGAGTCCACCTCGTCGTCGGGACCGCAGGTGGTGACGGGGGCGGTCATGATCGAGGCGACGGTGTCGGTGAGCACGGCCCGGCCCCGGTGGTGGAGGTGCCGGACGACGTCGCGCTCGGACACCATCCCGACGACGCCGCCCGCGTCGTCGACGACGACGGCGGCCCCGACGCCGCGGGCGGCCAGCGCCGCGAGCAGGCTCGGCACGGGCGTGGTCGGCTCCACCGTCAGCACCCCGGCGGGCTTGGCCTTCAGGACGTCCCGGATGCGCATCGTCGACTCCCTCGTCCGGCGAATGGTGTGACGACGATCGCATGTCCGCTTCGGTGCGGAAAGGCTCCCGACGGGCGTTCCTGCACGGTCACGGCGCGTGCGGGCGGCGGTTAGGGTCGGTCCTCCGGGCCGGCACGATCAGGAGGACTTGCAGGCGATGGTCGGGATCGTGGAGGTCAGCCCGCGCGACGGGCTGCAGAACGAGAAGACGCTGCTCGAGACCGACGCCAAGGTCGACCTGATCACCCAGGCGATCGCCGCGGGCGTCACGCGCATCGAGTCGTGCTCGTTCGTGCACCCGAAGCTCGTCCCGGCCATGGCCGACGCGGAGGCCGTGATGGAGCGGGTGCCGCGGCCCGCGGGCGTCTCGCACATCGGTCTCGTGCTGAACCGGCGCGGCTTCGACCGGGCGGTCTCGGCGGGCGTCGACGAGGTCAACGTGGTGGTGCCGGCCTCCGACACGTTCTCGGAGCGCAACCAGAACTCCACCACCGACGCACTCACCGCGGTCGCCGAGGAGGTCTGCGCCGAGGCGGCGTCGACCGGCCTGCCGGCGACCGTCACGATTGCCACGTCGTTCGGCTGCCCCTTCGAGGGGGAGGTCGACCCGGACCGTGTGGTGGAGGTCGCGCGCCGGTCCGCGGCGGCGGGGGCGAAGGAGATCGCGATCGCCGACACCATCGGGGTCGGGGTGCCCACGCAGGTGCGGACGCTGCTCGACGGGGTGCGGTCGGTGGCGCCCGACGTCGTCCTGCGGGCGCACTTCCACAACACCCGGAACACCGGGTTCGCCAACGCCGTCGCCGCGTACGAGGCGGGCGTGGCCTGGCTCGACTCGTCCAACGGCGGCATCGGCGGCTGCCCGTTCGCCCCGGCCGCGACCGGCAACATCGCCACCGAGGACCTCGTGTACCTGCTGGAGCGGATGGGCGTGCCGACGGGGCTCGACCTGGAGAAGCTGATCCCGATCGCGGGCTTCCTGTCCGACCAGCTCGGCTACCGGGTGCCCGCACTGCTGCCGCGCGCGGGGACGTTCCCCGGGTAGGACCGCGGTCCGTCGGGAAGGATGGGCGGCATGTCCGAGACCCCGGCCGACACCGCCGCCGCGCCCGACCCGCTCGACACGAACACCGCCGGAAGCGCCTGGCTGCAGCGGGCCTACACCCTCACCGGGCCCGACGACGCCCGCGAGCTCTACGACGAGTGGGCCGCGACCTACGACGACGAGCTGACGGGCGAGGCGCAGGGCTACGTCGGCCCGGAGCTGGCCGCCCGCACGGTGGTCGAGGCGGCCGGGGTCGAGGGCGAGATCCTCGACGCCGGGTGCGGCACCGGCCTCGTGGGCGTGGCGCTGGCCGACGCGGGTGCGCGTCGGATCGACGGCGTCGACCTGTCCCCGGGGATGCTCGCCCGGGCGAAGGCCACCGGGGCGTACCGGCGGCTCGCCCCGGCCGACCTGTCGCGGCCCCTGCCGAGCCCGGCCGACGCCTACGACGTGGTGGTCTGCGTCGGCACCCTCACCCACGGCCACGTGGGCCCGGGCGCGTTCGGCGAGTTCGTCCGGCTGACCCGGCCGGGCGGGACGATCGTCGCGACGGTGCTCGACGACATCTGGGACGCCGGCGGCTACCGCGCCGAGGTGGACCGGCTGGCCCAGATGGCGCTGGTCGAGATCGTGTCCACCGACGTCGTCGACTACCGGCGGGCCGCCGACGTCGGCGCGCGCATGGTGGTGCTCCGGGTGGCGTAGTCCCCGGAACGAACGAGCGGCACTTTCGCGCACATAGATGCTGCGAACGTGCCGCTCGTTCGGGACGGCGGTGTGGCGATCAGCCCAGGGCGCTGGTCAGGTCGGCGCCGGTCTTCTCGCGCACCTCGTCCTCGGTGACGCCGTCGGCGAGCTCGCGGAGCACGAGGCCGGAGTCGGTGACGTCGATGACCGCGATGTCGGTGATGATCCGCTGGACGACGCCCTCACCGGTCAGGGGCAGGTCGCACTTCTCCACGATCTTGTGCGAGCCGTCCTTGGCGACGTGCTCCATGAGCACGATGACGGTCTTGGCGCCGTGGACCAGGTCCATCGCGCCGCCCATGCCCTTGACCATCTTGCCGGGGATCATCCAGTTGGCGATGTCGCCGGTCTGGGAGACCTGCATGGCGCCGAGGATCGCGGTGTCGACCTTGCCGCCGCGGATCATCCCGAACGAGAGCGCCGAGTCGAAGAAGCTCGCCCCGGGCAACGTCGTGACGGTCTCCTTGCCGGCGTTGATGAGGTCCGGGTCGACGTCGGCGTCGTAGGGGTACGGACCGACGCCGAGCAGGCCGTTCTCGGAGTGCAGCGAGATGCCGACGCCGTCGGGGACGTAGTTCGGCACGAGGGTGGGCAGGCCGATGCCGAGGTTGACGTAGGAGCCGTCGTGGAGCTCCTGCGCCGCCCGGGCGGCCATCTGCTCGCGGGTGAGGCTCATCGGTTCATCGTCTCCTGCGTCGTGCGCTTCTCGATGTGCTTGCGGCCGACCTCGTCGGGCGTCAGCTCGACGACGCGGTGGACGAAGATGCCGGGCAGGTGGACCTCGTCGGGGTCGATCTCGCCGGGCTCGACGAGCTGCTCGACCTCGGCGATCGCGACCCGGCCCGCCATCGCGCACAGCGGGTTGAAGTTCCGCGCGGACTTGTTGAACACGAGGTTGCCGTGCCGGTCGCCCTTGGCGGCGCGCACGATGCCGTAGTCGATGTCCAGCGCCGTCTCGAGCACGTGGGCCTTGCGCCGGCGGGTGCCGTCGGCGTCGGTGACCTCGAACTCGCGGACCTCCTTGGCCGGGGAGGTGATGGTGATGTTGCCGTCGGCGTCGTAGCGCCACGGCAGGCCGCCCTCGGCGATCATCGTGCCGACCCCGGCGGGGGTGTAGAAGGCCGGGACGCCGGTGCCCGCGGCGCGCAGCCGCTCGGCCAGCGTGCCCTGCGGGTTGAGCTCGACCTCGATCTCCCCGCCGAGGTACTGGCGGGCGAACTCCTTGTTCTCGCCGATGTAGGAGGCCACCACGCGGGAGATGCGGTGCTGCTCGAGCAGCACGCCCAGGCCCCAGCCGTCGACGCCGCAGTTGTTCGAGGCGACCTTGAGGTCGGTCGCGTCGGTGCGGTTGAGCGCGTCGATCAGCACGATCGGCACCCCGGACAGGCCGAAGCCGCCGACGGCGAGCGAGGAGCCGGAGCCGATGTCGGCCACCGCCTCGTCGGCGCTCGCGACCACCTTGTCGATCTCGCTCATACAGAACCTTTCAGATGCTCGGCCAGCAGGGGGGTGACGATCTCGGGCCGCTGGTAGGACGCCAGGTGAGCGGCGTCCGCGACGACCTCGAAGCGGGCGCCGGGGATGCCGTCGGCGAGGACCTGCCCGTGCTCGGGCGGGGTCGCGGGGTCCTGCTCCCCGGAGATCACCAGGGTCGGCGCGGCGATGTCCGCGAGGCGCGCCCGCGAGTCCCAGGCGGCGATCGCGTCGCAGCAGGACGCGTAGCCCTCGGCCGGCGTCGCGGCGATCATCTCGCGCATCGCGTTCCGGACGGCGGGTGCGGCCGCGGCGTAGTCCTCGGTGAACCACCGCGCGACCACAGCATCGGCGATCGCCCCCGCGCCGCCGGCGCGCACCGTCGCCGCGCGCTCCTGCCACGGGTCGGGGTCGCCGAAGCGGGCGGAGGTGCAGACCAGGGCGAGGCTCGCGACCCGCTCGGGGGCCCGCAGCGCGACCGCCTGGCTGATCGCGCCGCCGAGGGACACCCCGGCGAAGGACGCGCGGGAGACCTCGAACCCGTCGAGGGTCTCGAGGACGTCGCCCGCGAGCTCGTCCACGGTGTAGGGCCCGTCCGGGACCGGCGAGCCGCCGTGGCCCCGGGTGTCCATCGTGATCACCCGCAGGTCGGCGGCCAGGTCCCGCCGCTGCGGCGCCCACATGTCGACGGTGGAGCCGAGCGAGCACAGCAGGACGAGGACCGGGGCCTCCCGGGGGCCCTCGTCGGTCACGTGGAGACGCACGCCGCCACCCTTCCGTACCGGGCGATGTGTGCCCATGGGACTTCCGGCCACCGGCAGTGTGCGCTCCTCACAGGTCCAGCTTGGAGGGGTGCCGGGTCAGGGCCGTCACCTCGATGTCCATGTAGGGGAACAGGGGGAGGCTGGAGAGCAGCTCGTGGAGCTCGTCGCCGGACTCCACGTCGAACCGGCTGTAGTTGGCGTAGCGGCCGACCACGCGCCACAGCTCGGGCCACTTCCCGGCCTGCTGGATCTCGTGGGCCCGCGCGCGCTCCCGCGCCCGCAGGTCGTCGGCCACGTCCTGCGGCATGTCGTGGGGCAGGCGGACGTCCATCCGGACGAGGAACTGCACGGTGACTCCCAGGTCGACGGTGTGGCTTTCCTGCCACTGGATGACAGCAACGACGCGTCGCTGCCAGGAGGGGGGCTAGTGGTCGATGCGGTAGTGGGCGAGCTTGTCGGGGTCGATCGTGGCGCCCAGGCCGGGGACCTGCCGGGCGGCGAGCCGGCCGTCGGTGATCACCGGCGGTTCGGCGAGGACGTCGTCGGTCATGAGCAGGAAGTTGGTGACCTCGACGGGGTGGCGGGCGAGCGCGGCGAGGCCGCAGCCCAGGGCCGCCGACGCCACGGTGTTGACCATGCCGTCGATCTGGTTGCCGATCATCGTGGTGACGCCCAGGCCCTCGCAGAGCCCGACGATCTTCGCCGACTCGGTGAAGCCCGTGCGGGCGACCTTGACGCTGATCGACTGCGAGTCGCCGTCGAGCAGCGAGCGGGCGACGCCGCCGAGGGTGATCGTGGACTCGTCGCCGACGACGGGGATGGGCGAGGCGGCCACGATGCGGCGGCGGCCGAGGACGTCGTCGGCGGGGTTCGGCTCCTCGAGCATCGTCACGCCGTGGTCGGCGAGGCGGCGGGCCGCGATGACGGCGGTGTCGGCGTCCCACCCGCGGTTGGCGTCGGCGTAGAGCTCGACGTGGTCGCCGAGCTCGGCCCGCAGCGCGCGCACGGCGGCCAGGTCCACGCCCAGCTCCCGGCCCACCTTGACCTTGAACGCCTCGACGCCGTGCTCGTCGCGCATCTCCGCGGCGTCGGCGACCATCTCCTTCGGCGTGCCCAGGCCGATCATGTGGGCGACGCGGACCTCGTCGGCGGCGTGGCCGAGCAGCACGTGCACCGGCTGGCCGCAGGCCTGGCCCACGAGGTCCCAGAGTGCGGTGTCGACCGCGCCCTTCGCGGCGTTGTTCGCGACCGTGCGGTTCAGGTCCGCGCGGATGCGCTCGCGGGCGAACGGGTCGGCGCCGACGAGGACGGGCGCGAACAGGTCCCGGACGGTGGCGACGACGGAGGCGGCGGTCTCGCCGTAGGTGTAGGGCCGCGGCGGGGCCTCGCCGACCCCGACGAGCCCGTCGTCGGTGGTGAGCCGCACCAGCACGTGGTCGGCGGCGGTCACCCGGCCGCTGGCGAAGGCGAAGGGCCGGCGGTACGGGACCGCGAGGGGGATGGCCTCGACGGAGGTGATCTTCATGGTCGGTGCTCCTCCAGGAGGACGGTGAGCGCCCGCGCGAGGGCGGGGGAGGGGTCGTCGGAGCGCCAGGCGAGGGCGACGTCGGTGGTCACGCCGGTGTGGGCGAGGGGCCGGAACCGCACGCCCTCGACGGTCACGGCGAGCACGGACTCCGGCAGGAGCGCGACCCCGAGGCCGGCCGCGACGAGCGCGAGCACGGTCGAGGTCTGGCCGGCCTCGTGGGTGTGCCGCGGGACGAAGCCGGCGGCGCGGCAGGCCCGGTCGGCCGCCGCGCCGACCACCGAGCCCGGGGCGGCGTAGACGACGAAGTCGGCGTCGGCGAGGTCCGCGAGGTCCACCGGACCGTCGTCGGCCGCACCACCCGACGTCGGGACGGGTTCGGCCAGGACGAGGCCCTCGCGGGCCAGGAGGTGCGTCCGCAGGCTCTCGTCGCGGACCGGGGGCCGGAGGACGGCGAGGTCGATGCGGTGGTCGGCGAGGGCCGCCTCGAGATCCGGCGTCAGGAGTTCGGTGCGGAAGGTCAGGGCGAGCCCGGGCAGGTGCTCCGAGAGGCGCCGGACCAGCCCGGGGACGTGCCGGTAGGTCGCGAGACCGGTGGCGCCGACCCGCAGCGAGCCGAGGTCGCCCGCGGCCACCCGCGACACCTGGTCGCGGGCGGCCGAGACGGACTCGAGGATGCGCACGGCCTCCGGCAGCAGCGCCTCGCCGGCGGGCGTGAGGTCGACCCGGCGCGTGGTCCGCTCGAAGAGCGGGGCGCCGAGGTGCGACTCCAGCTGCCGGATGGCCTGCGAGAGCGGCGACTGGGCGATGTGCAGCTGCTCGGCCGCCCGCCCGAAGTGCCGCGTCCGCGCCACCGTGACGAAGTAGCGCAGCTGCCGGAGGTCCAAGGTCGGCGCTACTCCGGCGCCAGCACGAAGTCCCGGTCGGACCGGATCTCGTCGCCGTTCCCGGTCGGCTGTGGGTCGAGCGTCAGCTCCGGCTTGTCGGCGGAGGCGACGTCGTTGCCGAGGTAGGGGTCGCCGGTGAAGAACAGCTGGGTGGTGAGCGTCCGGTGGCCGGGCGCGGTGACCAGCAGGTGGATGTGGGCGGGACGCCAGGGGCTCCAGCCGGCCGCGAGGGTCATCTGCCCGGTCGGCCCGTCGAGCGGGATCGTGTAGGGCGCCGGCTTGCGGGTGTGGATCTCGTAGCGGCCCTGGTCGTCGGCGGTGACCACGCCGCGCAGGTTCCCGGCCGGCGGCTTCGAGGCGAAGCCGGAGTACCAGCCCTCCTCGTCGGTGTGCCAGATGTCGACCTTCGCGCCGGCCAGCGGCGTGCCGTCGGTGCTGGTCACCTGGCCCGCGAGGATCATCGGGGTGCCGGGCTCGTCGTCGCGCATGGGCAGGGTGGCGGGCGAGTCGAGCTGGGCCTGCCCGTCGAGCCAGAACGGGCCGAGGATGGTGCCGACCGAGCCGTCCTGGGTCTCGGCCGCGACCTTCTCGACCTCGAACTCGAGGTAGACGTCGAGGAACAGCGGCCACTCGCCGGTGTCGGAGACGCTGATCAGCCAGCGCTTGAAGGCGTCGAACTCCTCGTAGGTGACCTTCTGCTCGCGGATCGCGGCGCGGATGCCCTCGAGGGCGGCGCCGACGACGGCGGAGACGCGGGCGGGGTCGGCCTGGCCGCCGCCGGTGCGGAAGGTGGCCGCGCCGGAGCGGGCGATGTCGGTGGCGTGCGACCCGGCGGTGACGGCGTCGGAGACGGACTGGTCCTCGGTGGTGGTCATGCGGCGTCCTTCGTGGTGGGTGCGGCGGTGCCGGAGGTGGCGGAGTACTCGTGGACCCAGGCGTTGGCGTCGAGGTAGCCCTCGAAGCGCGCGTCGCGCGCCTTCAGGCCGTCGACGTCGTCGTCGGGCAGGTGCAGCAGCGTCCCGGTGTCCCAGGCGCTCGTGGAGACGGCGCGGGTGCGGGCCCGGCGCCGTCGGGGGTAGTCGGCGAGGGCCCCGTCGACGTCACCGTCGGCGTCGCCCGCGGCGAGCAGGTCGGCGAGCACGACCGCGTCCTCGATCGACTGGTTCGCGCCCTGGCCGTGGTGGGGGAGCATCGCGTGGCAGGCGTCGCCGATCAGGGCGACCCGGTCCCGGGTCCACCGGGTCAGGTGCGGCTGGGAGAGCAGCGGCCAGCGCGGGCTCTGCGGCACCGCGGCCAGCATCTCGACGACGGCGGGGTGCCAGCCGGCGAAGGCGGCGAGGAGCTCGCCGTCGGGAACCTCCTGGTTGCCCCCGTCCCAGCGCTCCGGCCCGCAGAGCACGGCGAAGAAGTTGACGGTGTCGTCGTCGCGCTCGACGCCGCCGAGGGCGTAGTGCAGCAGGTGGGCGTCGGGGCCGGCCCAGAACTGGATGGCCAGGGGATCGGGCAGCGACGGCAGCGCCGAGCGGGGCACGAGCCCACGGAAGGCGCTGGTGCCGGAGTAGACCGGTCCGGACCCGGGGGCGACGTACTCGCGGACGACCGAGTGCACGCCGTCGGCGCCGACGACGACGTCCGCGGTGACGGTGGAGCCGTCCGCGAACGTGATCGAGCGCCCGTCGTCGCCGATGCCGGAGACCGACCGCGAGAGGTGCAGGTGCTCGTGGCCGAACGCCCCGGCCAGGGTCTGCTGCAGGTCGACGCGGTGGATGCCCCAGTAGGGCGCCCCGAAGCGGCGCCGGTAGTCCTCGCCACCGGGGTGGGCGGCGATCCGCTCCCCCGAGCGGCCGTCGCGGTAGATCAGCGCGGTCGGCATCGTCGAGACGCGGTCGAGGGCGTCCCCGAGGCGCCGACCCCCCGTCGCTCCGCTCGCCTCGCCGAGCCGGTACAGCTCGCGGCTCCCGTTCGCCGACAGCGCCACGGCGGCGCCGACCTCGCGCAGCTCGTCGGCGCGCTCGTAGAGGTCGACCTCGATCCCCCGCGCCCGCAGCGCGAGCCCGAGGGTCAGGCCGCCGATGCCGGCGCCGACGACGGCAACTCTCATGAGACCGCCTTCAGGAACGCGTCGGTCAGCTCGCCGGGGCGGGTGAAGTTGGCCTCGTGGCTGCCCGGGGCCTCGATCGCGGTGACGCCGAGCCGCTCCGGGAAGCGGGTCCAGCCGTACTCGCCGGGCGGCAGGGCGACGTCGTCGACGGACAGCACGTAGCTGCTCGGCACGTCGAGGTCGAAGAAGGGCTTCTGGTTCGGCGCCTCCGAGAAGGTGCCCATCGGCTGCGGGGCGAGCAGGCCGAACACGGCGCGCTGGGCGTCCTCGGTCGCGTCCTGCATGAAGGCGCCCTGCCAGACCTCGAAGGGCAGCGAGACGGTGTTCGCGTCGCCGCTGGCGGCGGCCTGGGCGGTGAACAGCTCGGCGTAGTGCGGGGGTACCGCGTCCATGAGCGACTCGCCGTCGTGCGGGACGAAGGCGCTCCAGAAGACGTTCCGCTTCAGACGCGGGGCGATCCGGGGCGCGGTGCTGCAGACCACGTAGCCGCCCCAGCTGTGCCCGAGCAGCGTCACGTCCTGCAGGTCCTCGCGCTCGACGAGGTCGACCACGGCGTCGGCGCAGTCGGTGAGCGTGATGCCGCGGGGGTCGTCGCCGAGGTCGAGCCCCGGCAGCGTCGGGGTGTACACCCGGTGCCCGGCCGCTCGCAGCTTCGTGGCCACGGGCCGCCAGCTCCAGCCGCCGTGCCAGGCCCCGGTGATCAGGACGAAGGTCTCCACGCTGAAACGCCTCCCGTCGTCGGACTCTCCGTGTCAGCGTGACACGCATCATCCCGGAGGAGAAAGCACTGAATAGCGCACGATTGAGATACCGAGCATCTGAGTAGGGGAACGGTTGACCCGCCGTCGGAAATCCGTCTAGCTTCACCTGAACTACTCGGTACAGGAAAAGAGGACGTCGTGGTCCGCATCCGCACGACCCACGTCGGGAGCCTGCCCCGCCCGACCGCCCTGCTCGACCTGCTCGCCGACCCGCAGGCCGATCCGGCCGCGCGGGAGGCCGCGACCCGCGACGCCGTCGCCGGGATCGTCGCGGTGCAGCGGGAGCACGGGATCGACGTCGTCACCGACGGCGAGATGGGCAAGCTCGGTTTCTTCAGCTACGTCACCGAGCGGCTCGGCGGACTGGAGCGCCGGCCGGGCGCGGAGACGGTGTACAGCTTCGCGGCCGAGCAGGAGGCCTTCCCGGAGTACTACGAGCGGTACTTCGACCAGGCGATGATGGGCGGCACGGTCGGGACGATCGAGCCGGTCGTGTGCACCGGGCCGCTGGTCTACCGCGGCGAGGACGCCTTGCGGCGGGACCTGGACAACCTCGCCGCCGTGGTCGACCCGGCGGAGGCCTTCGTCCCGTCCATCGCCCCGAGCGGTGTCGGCGTGAACGAGTACTACGACACCGAGGAGGCCTACTACTTCGCGGTCGCGGACGCGCTGCACACCGAGTACCGGGCGATCGTCGACGCCGGCTTCACGCTCCAGGTGGACGATCCGTTCCTCACCGAGATCTTCAGCTTCCACGGGTACGACGAGGCCGAGCGCGACCGGCGCGGCCGCATGTACGTGGAGGCGGTCAACCACGCGCTGCGCGGCATCCCACCGGAGCGGGTCCGCTTCCACACCTGCTATTCGATCAACGAGGGGCCGCGGGTGTTCGACGTCCCGCTGGCCGACGTGATCGACCTCGTGCTCGCGGTGAACGCCCGCTACGTGTCGTTCGAGGCCGCGAACCCGCGCCACGAGCACGAGTACCACCTGTGGGAGACCGTGGCCCTGCCCGAGGACAAGGTGCTCGTACCCGGCGTGATCACGCACGCCTCGAATATCGTCGAGCACCCCGAGCTGATCGCCGAGAGACTCGAGCGCTTCGCCCGTCTCGTCGGCCCCGAGCGGGTCATGGCCGGGGCAGACTGCGGGTTCTCCTCCCAGGCCACCTACCGCCCGGAGGTCGACCCGCGCGTGATGTGGGCGAAGTTCGACGCGATGGCGGAAGGCGCCCGGCTGGTCAGCGCGCGGCTCGGAGTCCGGTGAGCGCGAGGTCGACCACGGTCGTGGTCGGTGTGGAGCGCCCGGCCAGGTGGTCGGCGTAGAGGGTCCCGACGACGAGGCTGGTCGCGGCCTCGACGTCGAGATCGGGCCGGAGGTCGCCCCGCTCGACCCCGGCGGAGAGGACCGCGGCGAACAGCGCGCGGCGCGGGAGCAGGGTGTTCTCCCGCACGATGTCGAGCAGGGCCCCGTCGCTGTCGGTGAGGCAGGTGCCCAGGATGCCCATCGCGTTCACCGCCTCGTACTGCGCGCGCATCGCCTCCAGCAGGGCGACCAGATCGGTGCGGACGTCGCCGGTGGGCTCAGGGACGTCCCCGAGCCGCAGGTGGGCCAGCGCCGCCCCGACCAGCGCGTTCTTGGTTCGCCAGCGCGTGTAGACGGTGACCTTCGAGACGCCCGCGGTCGCGGCCACCCGGTCCATCGAGGTCCCCGCGACGCCGTGTGCCGCGAGCAGGCGCACCGTCGCGTCGAGCACGGCCGCGTCCTTGCTGCGGTCCTTCGGACGGCCGCGGCGGGACGGCGCGGGCGACACGGGCTCCATGGGCCCGGAGCGTACGGAGGCGGACATGGCCAGCCCTGCCGAGAACGCCTAGCGTGATCTCCGCACGTGGGACACGGCGAGACCTGGAGGACGCATGCCGAGCACGGACCCGACGACGATGCGGTCGGTCCTGGGGCACTTCCCGTCCGGCGTGACGATCGTGACCGGGATCGTGGACGGCGAGCCCGCCGGCTTCACCTGCCAGTCCTTCTCGTCCCTGTCGCTCGACCCGCCGCTCGTGCTGATCCTCCCGGGGCGCAACTCGTCGTCCTGGCCGAAGATCGAGGGGACGGGGCAGTTCTGCGTGAACGTGCTCGCCGAGGACCAGGGCGGACTGTCGACGCAGTTCGCGAAGTCGGGCACCGACAAGTTCGCAGGCGTCGAGTGGACCCCCGCCCCCGTGTCCGGCTCCCCGGTCCTCGCCGGGGCGACGGCCTGGATCGACTGCACCCTGGACGCCTCGCACGACGGCGGCGACCACCTCATCGTCGTCGGGGCCGTGCTGGCGCTGGAGACGGCGGAACTGCCGCCGCTGGTGTTCCACCGCGGCGCCTACGCGCGGACCCACGCGGCGCTGTAGACCCCGTCGGCCCCTTGACGGTCCTCCGGGCGTTCGCTCGGATGGCCCGACCATGACCGTCCGCCTCGACCACCTCGCCCTCGCCGCGCACGACGCGCAGGAGTCCGCCCGCTTCCTCGCCGAGATCCTCGATCTCCCGGAGCCGCGGTCGGCGCCGCCCTTCATCGCCGTCGACGTCGACGACACGCTGACCATCGACTTCGCGGTGCCGCCGGTCGAGTTCCCCGGCCAGCACGTCGCCTTCCACCTCTCCGACGACGAGTTCGACGCCGTCCGGGCGCGCCTCGAGGCGCGGGGCATCACCTACTGGCCCGGGCCCGGCTACCGGGAGCCGAACACGATCAACGAGAACCACGGCGGGCGCGGGCTCTACTTCGACGACCCGGGCGGGCACCACTTCGAGATCCTCACGGCCCGGTACGAGGGCAGCCCGGGGCGTGAGACCTTCCTGGCCGTCAGACCCTGCGCAGCCGGATCGGCCCCTTCGCGGTCGAGGGGTCGACGACGTGGCCCTGCTGCGTGATCTCGATGGTCCCGGCGTCGACCAGCCGTCGGGCCGCGCGACGGGCGGGTTCCATGAGGTCGCGCCAGGCGTCGCCGCCCACCTGCTTCGCCGCCTCGGACGGGCAGATCGTCTTCCCGGCTGCGCGCCGGTCCAGCAGCTCGACGATCGAGGTCTCCAGGGCGCGGTCGGTGTCGTTCGGCTTGTGCCGACGGCAGGCGTCGGAGCAGTAGCGCACGTTCTCCCAGTCGCGGGCCCACTTCTTGCGCCACTCGATGCGCCGTCCACAGGTCGCGCAGGTCTTGTCCTCCACGCTCTCCGGTGTACCCGCTGCCACCCGGTGCCAGGTGGCTCTGCCGGGAACGACCCGGCGTCGGGAAGGGTCTCCGCCGTGCACCGCTTCACCCAGGTCGACGTCTTCACCGACGAGCTCTTCACCGGCAACCCGGTCGCGGTCGTCCACGACGCCGACGACCTCACCGACGCGCAGATGGCTGCGATCGCCTCGTGGACGAACCTGTCGGAGACGACGTTCCTGCTGCGCCCCACGCAGCCCGGCGCGGACTACCGGCTGCGCATCTTCACGCCGCGCCGCGAGCTGCCGTTCGCGGGTCACCCGACGCTGGGCTCCGCCCGCGCGTGGCTGGAGGCGGGAGGCGTCCCCCACGACGGGGCCGGTCCGGTCCAGGAGTGCGGCGCGGGTCTCGTACGGGTGCGGGCCGCGCAGCGGTTGTCCTTCGAGGCGCCGCCGCTGGTGCGGTCGGGCCCGGTCGACGCCGCGGACCTCACCGTGCTGACGGCGGGTCTCGGCGTGGACGACGTGGTCGACGCGGCGTGGGTGGACAACGGTCCCGGCTGGGTCGCGGTGCTGCTGCGGGACGCCGCGACGGTCCTGTCCCTGGAACCCGACCTGCGGGCTCTCGGCGCGAGCGACGTCAGCCGGGCGGTCGGGGTGGTCGGCCCGCACCCGGCGGGATCCGACGTGATGTTCGAGGTGCGGGCGTTCGTGCCGGCGTTGGGGGTCGGCGAGGACCCGGTGACGGGCTCGCTCAACGCCGGACTCGCGCAGTGGCTGGTGCCGGCCGGGCACGCCCCGTCGTCGTACGTGGCGGCGCAGGGCACGGTGCTCGGGCGGAAGGGGCGGATCCACGTCGAGCACCGCGGCGAGCAGGTGCTGGTCGGCGGCGACACCGTCGTCGGGGTGGCCGGGACGATCGCGGTCTGAGGCGGCGAGTGCGGCGCAGTGCGCCACCGCTGACGCACTCCGCCGCACTCGCGCGTCACCGCTCCAGCGCGAGGACCACCACCCTGCGCACCGACCCGTCCCGGAGCTCCTTCGCCGGGTCGACCCGGTCCGCCACGAACCCCGCCCGCCGCGCGACCGCGAGCGATGCGAGGTTGGCGGGCTCGACCGTCAGCTCCAGGCGCCCGCAATCGCGCTCCGCGAAGCTCCACGCCGCCATCGTCGCGAGCGCGTCCGAGGTCCACCCCCGCCCGCGGGCCGCCGGCGCACACCAGTAGCCGATCTCGCCGACCCCCTCGCGCACGAACAGCAGCGCCATGCTCCCGGCCACCCGACCGGGCTCGGCGAGGCCCTCCACGCAGAACGACGCCCCGCCGTCGGCCTCGACGTCGTGCACGTAGTGGGCCAGGAACCAGTCGGCGTCCTCCCGGCGGTAGGGGGAGGGCACCGTCGTGAAGCGCTGCACGTCGACGTCCTGGCACGCGCGGAAGATGGCCTCGGCGTCGTCGTCGCGCCACGGCCGGAGTCGGGTCAGCACGCCCAGCAGCACGGTCACGGGTCCATCATCGCCGCGTGCGCATCCGAGACCTGGCGCCCGCGGAGCACGATGCCGCCATCGCCCTGTGGCACGCGGCCGGGCTCACGCGTCCCTGGAACGACCCGCGCTCCGACCTCGACCGCGCCCTCGCCGGCCCGTCGTCGACGGTGCTCGTCGCCCTTCCCGACGGCGGGGCGGGTCTGCTCGGGACGGTGATGGTCGGCCACGACGGGCACCGCGGCTGGGTGTACTACCTGGCGGCGGTCGAGCGCGGCCGCGGCGTCGGACGGGCCCTGGTGGCGGCCGCCGAGACCTGGCTCGCTGCCCACGTCCCGAAGGTGCAGCTGATGGTGCGCGCCGGGAACGAGGGGGCGGCGGCCTTCTACGCGCGGCTCGGGTACGAGCGCTCGGAAGTCACCGTGTGGCAGCGGGTGATCCGCGACGACCCCACGTGCCCGCCGCCGACGACGCTCCTAGGGTGACGCGCGTGAAGTTCCCGATCCTGCGGCGTGTCCTGCGCGGTCTGGTCGGGCTGCCGCGTCCGTTCAAGCGTGCGATCGCCGGGCGACGTGTCGAGCTCGACGGCCAGGTCCTCGACCTCGACGTCCAGATGATCATCAAGCTCATCTCCCTCGCCGCGAACCCGGGCGAGGATCCACCGCTGTCCGACCAGCGCCGGCTCACCGACGAGGCCGCGACCGGCCTCGCCGAGATCACGCGCGGGGTGGTCAGCCGGTCGGTGACGATCCCGGTGCCGACCGGACCCTCCCGGGACGCTCCGGGCACGCTCGACGCCCGCCTCTACGAACCGGTCGACGTCGCCGGTGCCACGGCGGGTCTGCTCGTCTTCTTCCACGGCGGCGGGTTCGCGCTCGGCAGCATCGTCTCCGGTGATCCGCTCTGCCGCGCCCTCGCGCAGCAGGCCGGTGCCCGCGTGCTGTCCGTCGAGTACCGCCTGGCCCCGGAACACCCGTTCCCGGCCGGGCTCGCCGACGCCGTCGCGGCCCTGCGGTACGTCCTCGCGCACCGCACGGAGTTCCGGGCGGGAGCGGTCGCGGTCGGCGGCGACTCGGCGGGCGCCAACCTCGCCCTCACCGCCGCCCACCAGCTCGCGCGCCGCGGGGAGACCTCGGCGGAGTTCGTCCTCGCGCTCTACCCCGTCACCGACGCGGGACGGCAGGGCGGCTCCCGCGAGCTGTTCAGCGTCGGCTTCGGGCTGCGGACCCAGGACGTGGAGTGGTTCGAGGGCCTCTACCTCCCCGAGGGGCTCGACCCGATCCGGCCGACCGCGCTGCTCGAGGCCGACGACCTCGCCCTCATGCCCCCGAGCTACGTCGCCACCGCGGGCTTCGATCCCCTCCGCGACGAGGGCGAGGAGCTCGTGACGGCGTTGCGGGCGGTCGGCGTCCCCGTCGTCGCCCGCCGCTTCCCCGGACTCGTGCACGGCTACGCGGGCTTCGCGGGGCTCATCCCGGCCGCCCGGGACGCGGTGCTCGACGCCGCTTCGGCCCTGCGCGCGGGCATCGCCCTGACCGGACCCCACGCGTCGTCGGGAATGGCCCTGGACACGCCGGGCGTGGCGGACCGTGGCGCGGGTATCTCCTGAACATGGCGGGCCCCGTGAAGGAAACGATCTCCATCGCCGCGCCGGTGTCGACGGTCGTCGGCATCGTCGCCGACCTCGAGAACCCCGATCGCTGGGCGAACGAGGCCAAGGGCGCGGAGGTGCAGGCCCGCGGCGACGACGGGCGGCCGACCCGCATCCAGGTGACGCTCGGGGCCATCGGCTTCAGCACGGCGGCGATCTACGACGTCGCCTACACCGACTCCTCGGTGACGCTGACCTGCTCCGGTGACGGCGGGCGGCTCATCCGGGAGAGCACGATCAGCTACGAGGCGGCCGAATCCGGAGACGGCACCGAGCTGACGATGACCTCCACGATGGAGGTCACCGTCCCGGTGCCCGAGTGGGGCCTCGAGCGGGCGATGGGCCGCTCGGCCCGCAAGAACCTGGCGTCCGTGAAGAAGGACGCCGAGGGCTAGCCGTACTAGCGGCGCAGGGCACCCATCATCGCCGTCGGGTAGCGGTCGCCGGTCGCGACGCCGAGCGGGGCCGCCTCGTCGAGGGTGGCCAGCTCGTCGGCGGTGAGTGTCACGTCCGTCGCCGAGACGTTCTCCTCGAGGTACCCGCGGCGCTTGGTGCCCGGGATCGGCACCACGCCGGACGGGATCTGCTGCGCGAGCACCCAGGCCAGCGCGAGCACCGTCGTCGGGACGCCCTTCGACGCGGCGATCTCCTCGACGCGCTCGAGGACCCGGAGGTTGGCCTGCAGGGCGTCCCCGGAGAACCGCGGTGCGTTGCGCCGCCAGTCGCCCTCGGGCAGGTCGTCGACGCTGCGGATGGCCCCGGACAGGAACCCGCGCCCAAGCGGGCTGTAGGGCACGAACCCGATGCCGAGCTCTCGGCAGACATCGAGCACGCCGTCGTCCTCGACCTCGCGGGTGAACAGCGAGTACTCGGTCTGGACGGCACTGAGCGGCGCGACGGCGTGGGCGCGCCGGATCGTGTCCGGTGCCGCCTCGGAGATGCCGAGGTAGCGGACCTTCCCGGCGTCGACGAGCTCGCCGAGCGCTCCCCAGGTGTCCTCGATCGGCACGGTCGGGTCGACACGGTGCTGGTAGTAGAGGTCGACGTGGTCGGTCCCCAGCCGCTGCAGCGAGGCGTCGATCGCCTGCCGCAGGTACTCCGGGGACCCGTCGACGCGCCCGGCGGGCTTCCCGTCCGGGGCGACGGCGTTGCCGAACTTGGTGGCGATCTGCACCTCGTCGCGGTGGGCCCGCAGCTCGCGCCCGAGGAGTTCCTCGTTGGTGCGGGGGCCGTAGATGTCCGCGGTGTCGAAGAAGGTGACACCGAGCTCGAGCGCCCGGGCGATCGTCGCGCGGGACTCGGCGTCGTCCCGGCCGCCGTAGGCGTAGGTCATGCCCATGCACCCGAGCCCGAGTGCGGAGACGGTGAGGCCCTGGGATCCGAGTGGTCGTTGCTCCATGCCCGCAGGGTGCCTTCGGCCCGTGAGTACTAATCCGTGTCCTGGCACGGAGAAGTACTCACGGGGCGCAGCCCCCTCCTAGCGCATCCCGAGCTTCTTGGTGCAGGTCGGCCAGGCTTTCCAGCCCTGCTCGTCCTGGACCTTCTTCGCGACGGCGATCTGCTCCTCGCGGCTGGCCTGGTCGGCGCTGTCGGCGTACTTCTTGCCGCCGAACGCCTTCCACGTCGAGTCGGTGAACTGCAGGCCGCCCTTGAAACCGTTGCCGGTGTCGGCGTCCCAGTTGTTGGTCGACTCGCACTTGGCGAGGCGGTCCCAGGTCGCGTTGCTCTCCGGCGAGGCCGACGCGCTCGGCGCGGCCATCGCGGTGCCGGCGAGGGCGACCGGAGCGGTCACGGAGGCGGCGACCACCCCGACCTTGAGCGAGGCGAGGGCGATGCTGCCCGTGGTCTCGGACAGGGTGGAGGGCTTGCGGTGGCGACCAGACATACGTCGGCTCCAAGTCGAGTCGGGGACGCTCGGGCCGGAGTGCGTGGGGAGCGGACCGGCGGGACGGGACCGTAATCGAACCGAGACCTTCCGTCACCTCGCGTGACCGGATGGCTGCCGAGTGTCGCGGTGAGTGGTGCACCGCAGGCGGTGGGCGGCGAACGGAGCAACCCCGAACGGCTGAATCGGCCGAATGGGCGCTCAGCGCACGAAGCCGACCGCCGCCCAGTGACCACGCGGGTCGGTGGCGGCCGGCGGCCGGCCCGCCTCGGGACGCCACTCGCCGGCCCAGGCGAGCCCCGGATCGACGAGGTCGGTGCCCGCGACGATCGCGGCCACCTCGTCGCGCGTGCGGGGCCGCGGCCGGCCGTGGGCGTAGCGGGCGGTGAGCCGCTCGACGTGGTCCGTGACGCGCCGGTCGTCGGCGGTGAAGTGCGACAGCGCCACCGCGCTCCCGGGCGCCAGCCGCGCCACGTAGCGCCCGACGAGGCCCGCGGCGTCGTCCCGGACGTGCTGCAGCACGGAGAAGGCGAGCAGGCCCACGGGACGGTCCAGCTCGAGCAGACCGGCGACCCCGGGGGCGGCCAGCACGGCGTCGACGTCGGTCACGTCGACGGTGGAGTAGCTCGCGGTGGGGACGCCGGCGAGCAGCGTCTGCCCGTGGGTCGCCGCGATCGAGTCGACGTCGGTGTAGGCCACCCGCGCCGTCGAGCGGCTGCGGGCGACCACCTCGTGGACGTTGCCCATCGTGGGGACGCCGGAGCCGAGGTCGAGGAACTGGTCGACGCCGGCGGCCAGCAGGAAGCGGACGGCCCGACGGAGGAAGGCGCGGTTCTCGCGGGCGAGCGTCACGACGTCGCCCGCGACCCGGGTCAGCTCCTCGCCGAGCCTGCGGTCGACGGCGCCGTGGGCCGCCCCGCCGAGCAGGTAGTCGTAGACCCGCGCCGAGCTGGGGCGCTCGAACTCCTCCGGCAGCGCGGGCGGTCGGGTGGCCTCGTCGGTGGGCGGGCCGGCCTGTCCCGGCACCGCGCCCGGCGGCAGCCCGAGGGTCGTCCGGGGCTGCACCCCGCGTTCCGCGAGCCCGCCCGGGGTGGCGGGGGCGGGCGCGTCGGGACGGTGCCGGCGCGGCGGTTCCAGCACGCGGCCACCTCCGACGGGGCGCCTCCGGACGGGGGCGGTCGTCGGTCAGTAGGCGGGGGCGGCGCGCCCCTGTCAAACGCGTCGACACGGCCGGAGCAGTCCCGACCGGCGTCGACGACCCCGTTCGGTGAGGACCTCGTGCGGAAAACCCTGTTCCGTGACGAGCCGGGTCGGGCTCCGTGGACATTTTCGTCACGGTCGGTCAGTCATCACGACTGGGTCACACCGCCGCCGCTCCGAGCTGTTGGGAGAGGGTTCGGCGGGAGGTCACGTCGACGTCGCTCACCCGGACCTCACGGCGGCGAACGTCCACCCCGTGCGCGTCGCGGTCGTGACCGAGTCCTTCCTGCCCCAGGTCAACGGGGTCACGAACTCGGTCCTGCAGGTCATCGCCCATCTCCGTCGACAGGGCCACGAGGCCCTCGTCCTGGCCCCCGGGGTCGGCCCCGGCGAGGTGGAGGGCACGCCCGTCATCCGGGTCCCGGCGCTCGACCTCGCCGTGGTCGACTCCCTCCCCGTCGGCGTCCCGACGCCCGCGGTCCGCGCGACGCTCGAGGAGTTCCGCCCCGACGTCGTCCACCTCGCCTCGCCCTTCGTCCTGGGCGCCCGCGCGATCACCGCGGCCCGGCGGCTGCGGGTGCCGACCGTCGCGGTCTACCAGACGGACGTCGCCGGGTTCGCCGCCTCGTACGGGGTCGGGCTGACCGCGCGCGCCGCGTGGCGCTGGACCCGACGGCTGCACGCCCGCGCCGACCGCACGCTCGCCCCGTCGGCGTGGGCGGTCGACGCGCTCCGCGAGCACGGGGTGCCCCGGGTGCACCGCTGGGGACGGGGGGTCGACACCGCGCGCTTCCGGCCCGCCGCCGAGCACGCCGATCACGGGGCGGCCGTCGCGGCGCTGCGCCGCGAACTCGCCCCGCGGGGGGAGATGCTGGTCGGCTACGTCGGGCGCCTCGCCCACGAGAAGCAGGTGGAGCGGCTCGCCGCGCTCGCCGGGCTGCCGGGCGTGCGCACGGTCGTCGTCGGGGACGGTCCGTCCCGGCCGCGGCTCGCCGAGCTCCTCCCCGACGCCGCCTTCCTCGGCTTCCGGGGCGGCGCCGAGCTCGCCACCGCCTACGCCGCCGTCGACGCGTTCGTCCACACCGGGCCGTTCGAGACGTTCTGCCAGACCCTGCAGGAGGCCAAGGCGAGCGGGCTGCCCGTGATCGCACCCGACGCAGGGGGTGCGCGCGACCTCGTCGACCCCGGGGTGACCGGCTGGCTCTTCGACGTCGACGACCCCGCGGGTGGCGGCCTCCGCGAGCGGGTACGGGGCTGGCGGGACGATCCGGCGACGCGGCGGCGGATGGGCCTCGCGGCCCGGGCCTCCACCACCGGTCGCACGTGGCCCGCCGTGTGCGAGGAACTGCTGGGCCACTACGCGGAGCTGACGACCTCCGCCGACGATTCACGCGGAGCACACCGCGACGTCACGCGCGGGTCGGCGCAGCGGCGCTCGGGCACCGTAGACACCGCGGCATGACCAGCACCGAGGTCCTGCTCACGACCGCGAGCGCCCCGGCCGGCCCGACGCCCGTCCGGAACGACGGCCAGCGGCCCGGCGCCGGGGACTCCACGCGCTACAGCCTGCTCGTCTCCCGCGACACCGACGCCGTCCGCGCCGCACAACGCCTGCGCCACGACGTCTTCGCCGTCGAGCAGGGCGCACGCCTCGCTCCGGGCGTCGCCACCGACGAGGGGCGCGACGAGGACCGGTTCGACGCGTTCTGCGACCACCTCATGGTGCGCGACGACACCGACGGCTCGATCGTCGGCACGTACCGGATGCTGACGCCCGAGGGCGCCGTCGAGGCGGGCGGGCTGTACTCCGACACCGAGTTCGACCTGCGTCGACTCGACCCGCTGCGCCCGGGCCTCGTCGAGGTCGGCCGCTCCTGCGTGCACCCCGATCACCGCACCGGCACCGTGCTCTCCCTGGTCTGGGCCGGGATGTGGCGCTACCTCGTCCTCTCCGGCCACCGCTGGCTCGTCGGGTGCGCCAGCGTGCCCCTGACCGCCGACGGCGAGCTGCCCGGCGCGGTCTGGTCCCTCGTCCGGGAGAAGCACTACGCCCCCGCCGAGCGCCGGGTGGTCCCGCACCGGCCCGCCCCCATCGGTCCCGACGACGGGCGACGCGCAGCCCGCGCGCAGACCCCTCCGCTGCTCCGGGGCTACCTGCGCCTCGGCGCCGAGATCGGCGGCGCCCCCGCGATCGACCCCGACTTCGGCGTCGCCGACCTGCTCGTGCTGCTCGACCACACCGCGATCGACCCGCGCTGGCGCCGCCACCTGCTGGGGGAGGACGGATGAGCGCCTGGCTGCCGGCCTCGCCGTGCACCCCGGCGTGCCTGCCGGTCGCCCGTCCCGACGACGGGTGGGTGCGGTTCCGGCGCCGCGTGCGCACGGTCGTGCGGATGACCGCGCTGGTCGTGGTCGTGCTCGCGGGCGTGCCGCTCGCGGTGGTCGCGCCGCTGCTCGGACCGCGGGCGGTCGGCCGGATGCAGGCCGCCTGGTGCGGCCGGCTGCTGGCGGCGGCCGGCGTGCGGGTGGTGGTGACCGGGCCGCGCCCGGCCGCGGGGTCGCTCGTCGTCGCGAACCACGTCTCCTGGCTGGACGTGCTCGCACTCAACCGGATCACCCCGGTCCGCATGCTGGCGAAGGTCGAGGTGCGGTCCTGGCCGCTGATCGGCGCGATGGCCGCCCGGGTCGGCACCGTCTTCCTCGAGCGTGACCGCCTGCGCGCCCTGCCCGCCGCGGTGGCCGCGGTCGCCGACACCCTGCGGGCCGGCGGGTGCGTCGGGGTGTTCGCGGAGGGCACCACCCGCTGCGGGCGCGACCTCGGTCCGTTCCGCCCGGCCGCCTTCCAGGCCGCCCTCGACGCGGGCGTTCCGGTGGTCCCGGTGGCGCTGTCCTACGCCGACGCCGACGGGACGGTGGACGCCACCGCCGCGTTCGTCGGCGACGACGACCTCCTCTCCTCCCTGCTCCGGGTCGCCGCGGCGCGACGCACCGTGCTCACCGTCCGGGTGCTGCCCGCGTGGACCGGTGCGGTCGAGCCCGGTGGGCGTGGGCCCGCCCGCCGCAGCAGCGCCCGGGCCGCCGCGGCCGCGATCGGCGCGGCCCTGCCGCTGCCCGCCGCCGACCCGCGCCCCGTCCCGCCGGTCCACGTCCCGGCGCGCCCGGTCGTGCGCCACCCGGAGGTCTCCCGTGCCGCCTGAACCCCTCCCGACCCGCGACTGGCGCGACGACGCCCGCTTCGCCGCCCAGTTCGTCCGCGCGCCCGTGGCGACGGCCTCGGTCTGGCCCAGCTCGACGGCGCTGGCCCGCACCGTGGCCGACGCGGCGCTGCGCCCGGACGGGCCCCGCCGTCCGGGCGGGCCCGTCGTGGTGGAGCTCGGCGCCGGGTCGGGCGCCTTCACCGTGGAGCTCGCCCGGCGGCTCGGTGGCCGTGGCCGGCACCTGGCGGTCGAGCTGAACCCCGCGTTGGCCCACCACCTGGCCGAGCGGCTCCCGACCGTCGAGGTGGTGCCGGCCGACGTCGCCGAGCTGCCGACCCTGCTCGCGGTGCGCGGCCTGCCCGCCGTCGGGAGTGTCGACGTCGTGGTGAGCGGCCTCGGGTGGTCCGCGACCCGGCCCGGCCGCGACGACTCCCTGCTGCCGGTCGTGGCCTCGACCCTCGCGTCGGGTGGGGTGTTCGTGCAGTTCGGGTACACCTTCACCCGCTGGGCGGGCCCGGCGCGAGCCCTCGAGCAGGAGCTCCGCGAGCTCTACGGCGAGGTGACGACCAGCCCGACGGTGTGGCGCAACCTGCCGCCCGCCGTCGTGCACCGTGCCGCCGGCCCGGTCCGGACATGACACCGGCCCGGCGTCGGGAGCCGCGTGGCTCCCGACGCCGGGCCGTCCTCTCCCCCCGGTGGATCAGCTGCTGATGGCGTCCGCGGCGGTCTGGACCATCGCCGGGTTGTCGGCGTCGAAGGCCTTCGCCGCCGCCTTGACCTTGGCGTCGGTCTGGGCGTTCAGCATGCCGTCGCAGTCGGCCAGGACCTTGTCGATCGCGGGCAGGAGCTGGCTGTCGAGCCGGGCCCGCTGCTCGGCGGGCACGTCCGCCGCGGCGACCGCGTCGCGGAACGTCGAGACCGCGTTCCGGTACTCCGAGATGTCGGCCCGGAGCTCCGCCGCCGTGTCGTGCGCCTGCCAATTGGTGTCGAAGGTCTGGTTGGCGCCGATCAGGTCGAGGTAGGCCGTGAGCAGGTCGGCCTGCCCGGTGGCGGACCCGGTCGAGCTCCCGGCCGAGGAACCCGCCGACGAGCCGGTCGCCCCGGCGTCGGTCGCGGCCGGCGCCGCGGCGGCCGGGGACGGTGCGCCGGCGGGGACCGGGGCCGGCGCGGGGGTGTACGTCACGGTGGTGACCATCGAGAGCACCAGGATCGTCGACAGGATCCCCATGAGCGTGAAGACGATGCCGAGGGCGATGCCGGTCGTGGCGAGCACCCGGCCGCGCTCCCCGGTGCGGGCGATCTGCCGGCGCGAGATCGCGCCGAGGACGATCGCGACCGGCGAGACGACGAACGCCGCGACCACGGAGAGCCACGACAGTGTGTTCAGCGGCGGCTCGACGGCCACGGCACCCGGGGCGACGGTGCCGGCGGGGGTCCCGTATCCGGTGGGGGTCCCGTATCCGGTGGGGGTCCCGTATCCGGTGGGGGTCCCGTATCCGGTGGGGGTCCCGTATCCGGTCGGGGTCCCGTATCCGGCGGGGCCGGGCGGCGGCCACCCCGGGTTCTGGACCTGGGGTGTGCCCTCGACCGGCGTGGTCGCGGCGGGGGCGACGGCGGTGTCGATCATCGGGGTGACGGGGCGGTCGAGGTGCTGGGTCATGGCGTTCTCCCTGGTCGGCCGGCGGTGCCGGCGGGTCCGGACACTGCCGGGCTACGCCGCATACCGTCACTCTTCGTAGAGCTCTTTGCCAAGCAACTCGGACATCAGCCACTCGAATGGCGTAGTTAACGTGACGTTGTGCGATAACAGCAGGTCAGCCCGTGGTGGCATCGCGGCCCCGTGTAGCGTCCGGCCACCGTCACCGGCATCGGGGCTACCACCTGCCCCCGACGTCGACCACCGATACGCGGTGCGCGATGGTGGCACCGGCCGGCCCGTCCGGGGCGCGGTCGCAGTTGACCCAGACCTGCGCAGGTGAGGAGAGAGGGAGACCATGCCACTCCCCACGTTGACCCCCGAGCAGCGCGAGGCCGCCCAGGCCAAGTCCCGCGAGGCGCGTCAGGCCCGCTCGGCGCTGCTCGCCGGGATCAAGAGCGGCGACGAGACCATCCCGGCCGTGCTGGACCGCGGCAAGGAGGACCCGATCGCGGGCAAGACCAAGGTGTCGCAGCTCGTGCGCGCCCTGCCGGGCTACGGCCCGGCCAAGGCGGCGGCGGTGCTCGAGCAGGCCGGCATCCCCGAGGACCGGCGCGTCGCCGGCCTCGGCGCCCGCCAGAAGGAGGCGCTGGTCTCGGCCCTTGGCTGAGTCCACCCATCACGACGACGGGCCCGGTCACCTCGCGAGGTGACCGGGCCCGTCGTCGTCGTGCGGGATGTCGCGGCGCTCAGTCGGTGCCGGCGGGCAGGTCCTTGCTCACCGAGCCGAGGCTCGTGCCGATCGCCCAGCTGCCGAACGAGAGCTTGCCGGCCTGTCCGATCGAGGTGTCGCGGTAGATGCCGGTCTTCACGTAGCTGTCCTTGCCGGGGTACAGCGTCCCGGACGGCGGGGCGAAGTCGGCGAAGCGCTGGACGCCGTCCTGCCAGGCGCTGACGGTGCCGTCGGAGGACGAGAACTTCACCTTGAGCACGAGGTGGGTCCACTGGCCCGGCGTGGCGTCGCCGACGACCTTCGAGAACCCGCCGCCGTCACCGTCGATCAGGAACTTGCCGTCCTGCACCTTCAGCTCGAGCGGCGGCGTCCCGGTGCCGTCGTTCTTGAACTGCGTGATCACCTGCCAGTCGGAGGTGTTCACCGGGAAATCGGGCGCGAGCCGGACCGAGAAGCCGAAGTAGTACTCGTCGCCCTCCGACAGGCTCTTGAAGTCCGGCTCCACCTCGGAGCGCTTGCCGCCGCCGGGCATGAGGAAGTTCAGCAGGCCGCCGGCCAGCGTCGGCGACTTCGCGCCCTGGTTGTTCCACGGCGTCGACTTGAAGTTGGCGAGGCCGGCCTCGCGGAAGTCCGCCGACCACAGCGTGCGGCCGCCGTCGTCGCGCGGGGCGGGCTTCGTGGTCGTGGCGGGCGCCGCGGTCGTCGTGGCGGTGGGGGCGGGCGCCGTGGTGTGCGGGCTGACGCGCGGTGCCACGGCCTCCGAGACCCCGGCGGGGGCGACGGCCTGGGTGTCCGGGCGGACGAACTCGCCGGTGTCGGCGGGCGGATCGGCCAGGAAGGTCGGGCCCGTGCTCGCCGCGGCGACGCTCGCTCCGGCGAGGGCGCCGAAGAGGGCCAGGGCGCCGGCGGCGCGGGTCGTGGTGAGGGCCCGCACCCGCGGGGCGCGGTGGGCCCGCGGCGGCGTCGGCAGGGGGCCGGTCCGCGGCGCGGCGGTCGGCGGGCCCGACGGAGCCGCGGCCGGGGTGGCGGGCCCGTCCACGCCGCCCCGGGCCTCGGCGGCGGCGCGGGCGATGGCGGCGAGGTCGAGCGGGGTGGTCGCCGGGTCGCCGCGGTGCCGACCACCGCCGTACGGGCGGGGTCCGGTCGCCGGGGCGTCCAGCGCTGCGGGCCAGGACCCCGTGCGGGGGGTCGGGGACCCGGAGCGATGTCGAGCCATGGGTCGGTCCTCGGTCGTGGCGCACGGGACCCGGTCGAGGGGGAGCGAGCCGGTGTCGCGACGGGTCGCGACGTGTCCGCCTGTCCCGCACCGGTTTCGGGGGGCCGGGCTCGCCGGGACAGGCGGGCGCGTCGAGTCCGGGACCGGAACCGCAGTGGGAACCGGTCGATCACCACCGTAGGGACTCCCCGGTGATCCCGTCGTGCGGGCGTGGGCCCCGCGCGCGAGGCCTTCATCACGAATCGGTCACGTTCTTCCTGCTCACGGCCGGATCTCCCGAACGGGACGTGCAGGTCACGTCGACGGCCGCGGTCGGAGCGTGACGCAGTTCACTCTCAAGTTGCTCCGAACGGCCTCCGACCTGCGCGTCCGCCGGTTGGGGGCCGATCGTCGGCGTCCGTACCATCGTCGGCCGAGGCCCCCCGCGACCCCCGACGCGAGACGAGGACCATGACCGACGCTGCCCTGGATCCGCGTGACCTGCTGCCCGGTTCGCGCGGCGAACACCGGTTGCAGGAACGACTCGGCACCACCGCCCGCGCCGAACGCTTCTACGGCGACCAGGTGCGCGACCGGCTGCTCCCGTCGATGGTGGATTTCGTCCACCGGATGAGCATGCTGTTCGTGGCGACCTCGGACGGCCACGGCGAGTGCGACTCGTCGTTGCGCGCCGGGCCCGAGGGGTTCGTCGAGGTCCTCGACGACCGCCACGTGGCCTACCCCGAGTACCGCGGCAACGGGGTGATGGCGAGCCTCGGCAACATCGCCGAGAACCCGCACGTCGGCCTCATGATGATCGACTTCGTCGAGGACCTGATCGGGCTGCACGTCAACGGGACCGCGCGCGTGGTGGAGGACGCCGAGCTGCGCGACGAGTACCCCGACCTGCCGTCCGACCCGGTGCCCGGCCGGAAGGCCGAGCTGTGGGTGGTCGTGGAGGTCGAGGAGGCCTACATCCACTGCCGCAAGCACATCCCGCGGATGCTCCCGGCCGATCGCCGCCGGCGCTGGGGCACCGACGCCACGGCGCCGAAGGGCGGCGACTTCTTCGGTTCGGCGGCGACCCGCCGGGCCGAGGACGCGGCCGACGCCGCGGAGGCCGCGCGGGCCGCGGAGGAACGTGAGATGTCCCCGTCCGACGAGCGGGAGGGCGCGGGGGCGGCATCCTGAGCGGATGACTGCCGCCGGAGACCGCCACGCCTGGAGCCGACCCGAGCCGGAACCCGTGGCGCCCGGGGTGCTGCGCGTCCCCCTGCCGCTGCCCTTCGACGCCCTGCGTGCGGTCAACGTCTACGTGCTGTCCGGGCCCGACGGGCTGACCCTGGTCGACGGCGGGTGGACCCTCACCACCGCGCGCGAGGTGCTCGACGCCGCCCTCGCCGGATCGGGCGCGGCGGTCGGGGACATCACCCGCTTCCTCGTCACGCACATGCACCGTGACCACTACACGCAGGCCGTGGCGCTGAGCCGCGAGACCGGCGCCGAGGTCGCGCTCGGGGCGGGGGAGCGGGACTCGCTGGAGCTGATGGCGACGCGCCCGACCCCGATGGGCGCCCAGCTCGCCGGGCTCCGGGTCGCCGGGGCGGCGGCGCTCGCCGACGAGGTCGCGGGCACGATCCCCCCGCCCTCCGACGAGGAGATGGCCGACTACGCCCTGCCCGACCGCTGGCTCGCCGACGGGGAGCGCATCGCGGTCGCCGACCGGACCCTGACGGCGCTCGAGACCCCCGGCCACACCCGCGGCCATCTCGTCTTCGAGGCCGAGGGGACGGCGGGGGCGGACGCCGCCTCCGAGCGGCTGCTCTTCGCCGGGGACCACGTGCTGCCCCACATCACCCCGTCGATCGGCTTCGAGCCCGACGCCCGGCCGGGGGCGCTGCAGCGCTTCCTCACCTCGCTCGCCCGGCTGCGCGAGCGTCCCGACCGGCGGCTGCTGCCCGCCCACGGGCCGGTGGCGCCCAGCGTGCACGCCCGGATCGACGAGCTCCTCGACCACCACGACGCCCGGCTGACCGAGATCGAGCGGCGGGTGGTGGCGGGCGACGCGACGGCGGCCGAGGTGGCGGCGGCGATGACGTGGACCCGCCGGGAGTCCAAGCTCGACGACCTCGAGGGCTTCCACCGGGTGCTCGCGGTCCTCGAGACCGACGCCCACCTCGAGGTGCTCGCCGCGCAGGGCCGGGTGGTCCGGGAGCAGGGCGACGACGGGACCGCCCGCCACACGGTCGGGGCCTGACCCGGCCCCGCCCGTCGTCTCCGGACGGGGACCCCACGGCGGGGCGGTTACGCTGGAGTGCCGTCGCAGGAGCAGGCACGCACGAGCGCGAACGAAGGTCGTCCTTGTCCCACCCCGTGTCCCCCGCCGCACCGGAGATCGAGCCGGCGCCCGGAGATCCGGTCGCCGCCGAGCAGCCGTACGTCTCGATGCTCTACGGGCGTCTCGACGTGCGCCGCAAGGAGACCGCCGAGCTGCTCGCCCGCGTGCTGCGCGACGAGACGACCGGCACCCCGCAGGCGGTCTCGGAGCGCGACGCGGCCGCCGCGATGTACTCCGAGCAGCTGGCGACGCTGTCGGCGGTGGAGGAGGGGCTCTGCTTCGGCCGCCTCGACGTCGAGCCCGAGGCGCTCACCGGCGACGCCGACCCCGAGGTGCCGGGCTTCGACCAGGAGACGGTCTACATCGGCCGGCTCGGGCTGCTCGACGAGGACCACGACTACGAGCCGCTGCTGATCGACTGGCGCGCGCCGGTCGCCCGGCCCTACTACACGGCGACGGCGGCGAACCCGGACGGCATCCGCCGCCGCCGCCACCTGCGGACGCGCAGCCGCAGGGTGCTCGCCGTCGACGACGAGATCCTCGACCTGGCCGAGGCCGCCGCGGCGTCCGGCGCGCAGCGCGGGGGACTGACCGGCGAGGCGACGTTGCTCGCCGCGCTGACGGCGGGGCGCACCGGCCGCATGGGCGACATCGTCGCCACCATCCAGTCCGAGCAGGACCGGATCATCCGCGCCGGGGTCAACGGCGTCCTCGTCGTGGAGGGCGGCCCGGGGACCGGCAAGACCGCGGTCGCGCTGCACCGCGCGGCGTACCTGCTCTACACCCACCGGCGGCAGCTGGCGAAGCGCGGAGTGCTCGTCGTGGGGCCGAACCCGACCTTCCTGCGCTACATCGAGCAGGTGCTCCCGTCCCTGGGCGAGACGTCGGTGCTCCTGCAGACGGTCGGCGAGCTGTACCCCGGCCTGGCCGCCCAGGGCCACGAGACGTCCGCGCGCTCGGCCCGCAAGGGCGACCTCGACATGGCGAAGGTGCTCGCCGCCGCGGTGCGGGACCGGCAGGAGCTGCCGCGCCGGCCGGTCCGCCTCGTCGTCGACGGCGAGCCGGTGGAGATCGACCGCGACCTCGTGGCGCAGGCCCGGACGCGGGCGCGGCGCACGCGCCGACCGCACAACGACGCCAAGCGCACCTTCCTGCGCGAGGCGGTCGACCTGCTCGCGCGCCGGGAGCGCGACCGGATCGCCACGCAGGGCTCGCACCCCGAGGTGCCGAACTCCGACCGGCGCCTGCTCGACCGCGGCGACCTCGCCGACATCCGCCAGGCGATGCGCGACGACCCCGACCTCATGGCCGCGCTCGACGCGTTCTGGCCGACGCTGACCCCGCCGCAGCTACTGGTCGACCTGTTCACCGACCCGAAGCGGATCACCGCGGCGACCCGCGGCTGGTCGGAGGCCGACCGGGCCCTCCTCGCGCGGGAGAGCCGGCCCCGGCACCCGCTCGACCCGCAGTGGTGGACCCCGGCCGACGCCGTGCTCCTCGACGAGGCCGCCGAGCTGCTCGGTGAGGACGACACCGCCGAGCGGGAGCGGGCGGAGCGCAAGCGCGAGGCCGACGAGGCCTACGCCGCCGGGGTGCTGGAGATCCTCGCGATGGAGGAGGACTGGGACCCGGAGCTGCTGCGTCCGACCGACGTCGTCGACGCCTCGGTGCTCGCCGACCGCAGCAGCGAGGTGTCCTACGCCAGCGCCGCCGAGCGGGCGGCCGAGGACCGCACCTGGACCTTCGGGCACGTCATCGTCGACGAGGCGCAGGAGCTCTCGCCGATGGCGTGGCGGGTGCTCATGCGCCGCTGCCCGAGCCGCTCGATGACGCTGGTCGGTGACGTCGCCCAGACCGGTGCCCGCGACGGCGCCTCTTCCTGGCACTCCGTGCTCTCGCCCTATGTGGCGGCCCGCTGGCGCCGCGAGTCGCTGACGGTCAACTACCGCACGCCCGCCGAGATCGCCGCCGTGGCCGCGGACGTCCTCGCCGTGATCGACCCGGGGCAGAAGCCGCCGGAGTCGGTGCGTGAGTCGGGCGTGCCGCCGCGCGCGGTCGCCACCGAGCCCGAGGGGCTGGACCACCAGGTGGCCACCACGGCCCGGGCCGCGGCCGACGAGGTCGTCGACGCCGAGGGCAACGGCCGCGTCGCGGTGCTCGCGCCGGAGAGCCGGGTGGAGGGCCTGCGGGCCCGGCTGGTGGCCGACGGCGTGGTCACCGAGGGCGCCGCCACCCCCGACGACGGGCGCGGCGGCTCCGACCTCGAGGTGGCCGTCATCGTCTCCACGGTGTCCGACGCGAAGGGCCTCGAGTTCGACGCCGTCGTCGTGGTGGACCCGGCGGCGATGGTCGAGGAGTCCCCGCGCGGGCTGAACGACCTCTACGTCGCCCTCACCCGGGCCACGCGGTCGCTCGACGTCGTGCATCCCGGGCCGCTGCCGCCGGTCCTCGCCGCGCTCGCGACCGCGGCCGACACGCCCGTCGGCTGAGCCGTACCGGGCGGTCGGTGGAGTGCCGGCCTCCCGTTCGTCACGATCGGGACAACCCTGCTCACAGGAGCGTAACGACGCGCGTCCGACGCCCGACGTCGTCGTTGACCAGGGATGAACCCCGGGCCCGTCCGCGCGGATCGCGGACGCCGGGCCGGGTTCCGGGGGATGATGGCCCGGGTGGAGCTCGAGGAGGTGGCGCGGTGAGCACGACCGAGGCCGGGCCGCCTGCCGTCGTGGGCGGGCGCTACTCCGTGGGCGACCTCATCGGTCGCGGCGGTGCCGCCGACGTCTACCGCGCCCGCGACGAGCTGCTCGGCCGCGACGTGGCCATCAAGATGTTCGGCGCCGGCGGCGAGGTGGTCGCCGCGGCCAACGCCGAGGCCGCCGTCGACGGTGCCGACGCCCCCGCGCCCGACGCGGCGGGCGAGGGCGAGGGCGAGGGCGCGCGCTACGGCCCGGGCGACGGCGGCTCCGCGCCGCGGCCGTCCTCGCCGCCCGCCGAGCTGGTCGGGGACCTCGAGGAGGGCTCCGACGCCCGCAACCGGCGCGAGGTCCTCACGCTCGCGGCGCTGTCGCACCCCGGGCTGGTCACGGTCTACGACGTCGGGGACGACCGGGGCCGCGCCTACTTCGTCATGCAGCTCATCGAGGGGGACACCCTCGCCCAGCGGATCCGGCGCGGGCCGCTGCCGCTCGGGGACGTCGTCGCGCTCGGGGCCGCCCTCGCGGACGCGCTCGGCTACGTGCACCGCCGTGGCGTGGTCCACCGCGACGTCAAGCCCGGCAACGTCCTGCTCGACGCCGAGGGCCGGGCCCACCTCTCCGACTTCGGGATCGCCGCCGTGCGGGACGCGGCGCCGGTCACGGCGGCCGGCATGGTCATCGGTACGGCGTCCTACCTGAGCCCGGAACAGGTCCGGGGCGAGGCGGTGACGCCGGCGGTGGACGTCTACGCGCTCGGCCTGGTCCTCATCGAGTGCCTCACCGGCCGGCGCGAGTACCCGGGCAACGCCCTCGAGGCCGCGGTCGCCCGCCTGCACCGCCGTCCCGCGGTCCCCACCGGACTCCCGGACTCGCTGCGCACGCTGCTCGTCGCGATGACCGCCGACGAGCCGGCCGCCCGCCCCGAGGCCGACGAGGTGCTCGCGGCGATGCGGGCGGTGTCCCGCGAGATCGGGCTCGACGCCGAGACGGTGCTCTCGCCGGCCCTCATGGCCGCGCCGACCCACGCGGTGCCCCTCTCCCCGGGGCCGGCGGTCCACGCATCCGGTCCCCTGGTCGCCGCCGGCGCGCCGACCGGCCCGTACGTCGCCGAGTCGCCCACCGGGCCCACGCCGGGCTCCGGCCGTCGCCGCGGCGTGCTCGTGGCCGTGGGGATCGCCCTGGCGGCCGTCCTCGTCGCGGGATCGGCGCTGGCCTACACGCTCGTCGCCGGCGCGCGGGCCACGCCGCTGCCCGCCGTGCCCACCCAGATCCCGGCCCCGCCGGTCCCCTCCGTCGTGGTGCCGACCACCACCGAGGCACCCGAGCGGGTGGAGTCGACCCGGGTCCGGGTCACCACCACGCGGGCCCGCGCCCGCACCACGACCACGACGCCGGCGCCGGTCGCCCCCGTCGTGCCGGCGGCGCCGCCCGTCGTCACCACGCAGCCCGCGCCGCCGGTCACCACCGAGCCGACGGGGCGGTCGACGTCGTCCGCGCCGGTGCCGGACCCGAACCCCGACCCGAACCCGCAGCCCCAGCCGAACCAGGTCGTCGCCGCCGGACGCTGATCACCCCAGCGGACGGGTGGCCGCCTCGACCGAGAGCGGCGGGCCGGTGGGCAGCAGCCCGATGACGGCCTGCGGCGCCGGCGCGAGGGCCCGGCCGAGCCCGAGGGCCTCGGCGGTGGCGGCGTCGGGCACCCCGTGCACGGAGCCGGTCGCCCCGACGACGACGAGGGCGCCGTCCTCCTCCCGGACCGCCACGCCGGTGCCGGGCAGCACCGCGCGGTCGACGCGGTCACCCGAGCCGTCCGCCTGGCGCAGCGTGACCCCGGGCGGCAACGGGTCGGAGGCGACCGTCACGCCCGCACCCGGCGCCGACCCGGCCGTGCGGTCCGCGCAGGCGGTCGGGGCGCGGTCGGGCGGCAGCGGGACGGGCGCGGGGTCGGGGAAGGCGCCGACGTCGATCGCCCGCGAGATCGGCGTGTTCGCGACCTGGGCGGGCGACACCGTGGGGATCGGGACCCCGGCGAGCGCGGGGTCGTCGAGCCGGATCAGGCGCGCGAGCAGCTCCGGCACCACCTCCACCCCGTCGGTGAGCACGAGCAGGTAGGTGTCGGTGCTGCCCGCCCCGACCAGCCGGACGATGCCGCCGGCCCGTTCCCCGGCGAGGTCGGCCGGCACGGGCGCCCCGCGGCGCGGGATCACCGGGGGCGTGATGGGCGGCGCCTCCGGCAGCGCGGCGAGGAACCCGCTGCTCGCGGGTCGGGGCAGCAGGCCGCCGAGTCCGAGGGCCTCGACGACGGCGGGCCGCGCGACGTCGAGCCGGGCGCGGGTACCGCCGAGGACCAGCCAGTTCTGCCCCGCCCGGTCCACCACGACGAGTCCCTCGCCGGGTGCGAGCGGACGGCCGGGCGGCCGGGCCCCGGCGAGCACCGTCGTCGCGGTGCGGGGGCGGGCCCGGTCGGCGGCGGGGTCGGTGGTGTCGCAGACCGACCACACGGCGGGTCCGGGGAGGTCCGGAGGCGGCAGGACGGGGGCGTCCACGATCCCCACCGGGCGCGCCCGCGGTGCCGCCGCGAGCACGTCGTCGTCGATCTCCACCGGGTCGACCGGCGTCGGCGCACCGGCCACCGCGGCCGCCGCCAGCCGGGCCGAGGCGAGGTTCGGGACGCCGATCAGCGCGGGCGGGTCGGCGCGGGAGACCACGGCGAGCGCGCCGCTGCGCTCCCCGACGACGATGGCCGCGGCCCGCCAGTCGGCGGGCCGGTGCACGGCCCCGAGCACGGCCGCCACCCCGAGCCCGAGCGCGGCGAGCAGGGCCCCGGCGATCGTGGCGCGGGCGTGCGAGCGCAGCGGGTCGACCGTCGGCGCGGGGTCACGCCGGACGAGCGCCGAGGTCATCCGCCGTGCGGAGAACCGCGCCGCGACCACCTGGCCAGTCGTGGCGCCACGACGACCGGGGGACTCGGGCGGAGCGGTCATGGTGCGCCCGAGCCTGGCACACGCACCGGGGCGCGCACGGCCCGTTCGCCGGATCTCCCGGCGCGAGCAGGCCGTTCGGGCGTCGAGGGGGAGCCGTGGGACGGGCTAGCGGGGCGGGCGGGGCGAGATCCGGAGCCGGATGGAGGCGTGCACGGCCTCGGTGCCGCGGTCGTCGCGGATCGCGACCTCCACGGTCGCGTCCTCCTTGTCCGGCCCGAAGGTCGGAGGGGTGGCCCACTGCGCGTCCGCGGTGACGGAGGTCGTCGCCGTGGCGAGGTACCGGACCTCCATGCCGATCGGGATCCAGCGGTGGCCGGGCGGCACCGCGGCCTCGGCCAGCACCCCCATCGCGTACTCGGCGAGGTTGCACGAGGCGATGGCGTGCACGGTGCCCAGGTGGTTGTGCACCAGCCACCACTTCGCCATCCGCACCCGGCTGTGCTTCTGGTCGAGCTCCGAGATCACCGGAGCCGCCGTCAGGAAGTACGGGGCCCGCAGCCAGACCGCGCCGCTGACGAGCAGCCGCCCGGGCAGCGAGCCGGAGAAGCGGTTCCAGGAGGACAGCACGGCGCTCATGGGAGAGAACCTACTCAGGAGTAACCGATGGTGCACACAGGTCCGGGCGACAGGGTCGGTCCCGATGCGGTCCCTCCTCGTGCTCCTCGCCACGCTCCTGGTGCTCGGGACGGCCGCCGACGGCCCTGCCGTGCCGATCCCGGTGGTCACCCTCGCCGCGCCGCCGATGGGCGTGAACAACTGGAACGCGACCGGCTGCACGGACGCCTTCGACGAGGACTGGGTGCACGCCCAGGCCGACGCCCTCGTCGCGACCGGGCTGCGTGACCGGGGCTACCGCTACGTCAACCTGGACGACTGCTGGGCCGCACCGCGGCGCGACGCGTCCGGGCGCCTCGTCGGCGACCCCGTGCGCTTCCCGCACGGCATCGCCGCCCTCGCCGACTACGTGCACGCCCGCGGCCTCCGGCTCGGCCTCTACACCAGCGCCGGGACCGCGACCTGCGACCCACGGGGCTTCCCCGCCTCGCTCGGGCACGAGACCGCGGACGCCGCGTCGTTCGCCGCGTGGGGTGTCGACTACGTCAAGGAGGACGACTGCTCCACCGCCGGTACCGACGCGATCGCCCGGTACACCGCGATGGCGACCGCGCTGCGGGCGACCGGGCGGCCGATCGTGTTCGCGGTCTGCGACAAGGGGAACTCGGCGCCCTGGCGGTGGGCGGCGGGGATCGCCCAGGTCTGGCGCACCACCCACGACGTGGCCGACGACTGGGACTCGGTCGCCGACATCGTGCGGCTCACCACCGCGGTCCCGTACGCGCGGGGCAACGACCCGGACATGCTCGAGGTCGGCAATCCGGGGCTCACCCCGACCGAGCAGGCGACCCAGATGGCGGTCTGGTCGATGCTGGCGGCCCCGCTGCTGATCGGAACTGACGTCGCCGCGGCGGCCCGGGACGACCCCGCCGCCCTGACGTTGCTGGACAACCCCGGTCTCGTCGCGATCGACCAGGATCCGGCGTGGCGGGCGCCCGTCGTGACCTGGACCGGGGACCGCCTCGTCCTGCGCCGGCCCCTCGCCGACGGCCGCACCGCGGTGTCGGTGACCGCGCTCGGGGACGGGCCGGTCGAGGTGCCGTCGGGGGTCGCGGGCCGGGACGTGGTGGCCGGGGGCGAGGTCGTGCCGGGGGATCCGGTGCCCGCGCACGGCACCGTCGTCGTCGTGAGCTGATTCCGGTCACCGGAACGTTCGACACTCATCTGGCGCAGAACAAGGGTTATGGAACATGACGACGGGGCAACAACCACTCGGTGCGGCATGGCGCCGCGGACCCGAAGGAGCACCCGATGCCCTCCACCCCAGGCCACGAGCCGGTCGTCGTCCCCGGCCTCGCGATGCGCGAGTGCTCCCCGGCGGCGTTGGCGGAACGCCTCGTGCCGATCCTGCGCGAGCTGGACTTCCCGGCGCGTCGGTGGCAGATCCTCACGGCCGGCGACCTCTACGGGTGCGACACGGTGACCCGCGAGCTGCTGGGCCGGGTGCCCGAGGCCGAGTACGCGTCGGTCCACGACGTGCTCGGCGTCCTCGCCGCGGTGCTCACCGGCCGGCCCGTGCCGGTGACGCCGCCCATGCGCGGGCCGGCCCCGGCAGGTCGGGCCGGCCGGCCGGGCGCCATGCCCGTGCGGGCCACCGCCCCGGCCCGGGCCCCCCACCGCGCCCTCGCCGCCCGCCGACCCGGGATGCCCCGCCCCGTCTAGGTGCAGGTGCGCTCCGCGCAGGTGAGCACTGAGTGGGGCTATAGGCCCACCAAGTGCTCACCTGCGGAGCACCTAGCTGTGGTTCCCGAACCGCTGGAAGCGGATGTCGTGGCTGCGCAGGTAGGTCTGCAGCCCGGCGTCCTGCACCGGGATGAGGTGCGCGTCGCGCCCGGACTCGTTGTGGTGCGAGTGCCAGAGCCCCGGCGGGGTGACGAAGGCGCCGCCCGGCTCCCAGTCGACCCGCGTCGGGTTCTTGACCTCGCCGTTCTCGTCGAGCTCCCGGCCCAGCAGCGTGTAGCAGCCCGCCTCGCAGTCGAGGATCAGGTCGAGCGCCACCGACTGGTGGCGGTGCGGCTTCTGCACCTGGTCGTCGGGGAGCAGGCCGAACATCGCCCACAGCGTGTGCGTGATCGTGAGGGTCTGCTCCTCCTCGGCGTTCGCGAGCAGGACCGACACGCGGTTCTTCGCGCTCGCGCCGTCCGCCTCGGCCACCTTCGTGAGCTCCTCGACCGCGCGGCTGCGCGGGAAGACGGTCGGCCGGAAGCGCGGCTTCGTGGCGTCCGCACCCAGGTAGCGCAGCAGCGGCTCGTCGTGCACCCAGTACATCGCCGCGTCGTCCTCGGCGTGGAACGTCGCCGGGCTGCTCGCGGGCAGCGTGATGAAGTCGCCCTTCTGCCAGCGGATGAGCGAGGAGTTCACCACCGCGAAGCCGCGGCCCGTCATCACGTAGTAGAGCTGCGAGGTCGCGTTGACCTCGGTGTGGACGTTGTCGCCGGCCCGGATCGAGACGAAGTTCGCGACCAGTCCGGGGCTGGTGGCCGGGCCGCTGGTGATGCCGAGGGGCTCGGAGAGGTCGAGCGGGGTGATCCGCGTCCGCCCGCCCTGCCACAGCTCCGGGCCGAAGCGCTCGGCCGGGACCTTCGGGGTGTAGCCGAGGCCCACGGGGTCGGCGGCCTTCGTGTACTCGAACCAGCGGGTGTCCGCGGTCCAGTCCTCGAAGCGGCCCTCGAAGCCGAACTCGGCGACGTTCACCGGCTCGGCCGGGACGGTGGGGTCGATCGCGTCGAGGTCGACGGCGTCGAGGTCGCCCCCCGATCGCGCGGGCGTGGTGGAGGAGTTGCTGGGCAGCGTGGCGGTCATGGCGGCTCCCGGTGTGCGCTCACCGAACGGTGGGACTCTCGTGGCTACCCCGGCGCCGAGATCATGAATGCGCCAACTAACGATGCGTCCATCGTCGTGCCACGGTTTCGAACGGCACGTCGATCGGATCCGGTCCCTCGACGAGGTCGTCGAGCCGGCCCCGCGCGACCCGGAAGACCTCCCGCTGCGCGGCGTCGTCGAGCTCGAGCACGCCGCTGTAGGTGCACACCATCCCGGCGACCTCGTCGCGAGTCATCGCACGGGTCCACCCGACGTGCACCGCGTCCGGGGTGTCGTCGACGAACCCGTGCCCGTCCGGCAGGGAGAACGCGAACCCGCGCCGCGAGAGCTGCGCCGACCCGTCCGCGGCCGCCCGCCCGATCCCGCGGACCTCGGCGACCCAGTCCACCGTCGGATCCGCCCGGCTCCACAGCAGCCCCAGCGTCCCGCCCGGCCGCAGCACCCGGGCGATCTCCGCCGTCGCCGCCTCCGCGTCGAACCAGTGCCAGGCCGAGGAGGCCACGACGGCGTCCACGCTGCCGTCCCGCAGCGGCAGGTGCTCCGCGGTGCCCCGCACCGCCACGGCGCCGGAGACCAGCCCGAGCATCCGGGCGTCGGGCTCGACCGCGATCACGACGGCGGGTGGGGTCGGCCGGGCGAGGACCGCGCGGGTGACGAGGCCGGTGCCGGCGGCGAGGTCGACGACCCGCCCGGCGTCCGCGGGCAGGACCCGCTCCAGGGCCTCGGGATGGGGACCGGGCCGCAGCCGGTCGTAGTCCGTGGCACGGAGGCCGAACGTCGTCGCACGGGGCACGGAACGACGCTAGGCCCGGGATCGCGTCGGCGGAAACCGCGCGCGCCGGACGTCCCCTTCGTCCTAGCCTCCCGGGCGTGCGAGCGATCCGGCCCCTGCGGCACCCGGCCTACCGGTGGTTGGCCGGGAACCTCGCGTGCTCGGTGCTCGCCGAGGGGCTCTGGGTCGTCGCCGTGGTGTGGCAGGTGATCGCGCTCGGCGGCGGGGCAGGGGAGTTCTCGCTCGTCAGCGGTGTCCTCGCGCTCGGAGCGGTGGTCACGGCCCTGCTCGGCGGCGTCCTGGCCGACCGGCTGCCGCAGCGCGGCATCCTGGTCGTGGTCGCGGCGATGCAGGTCGCGGCGGTCGGGCCGGTCGCGGTCCTCCCGCTCTCCGGCTCGCTCGGGCTGGTCGCCCTGGTGGTGGTGGCGGGCGTGATCGGGGTCGCGGGCGGCCTGATGTTCCCGGCCTACTCCGCGGTCGTGCCGCGCCTCGTGCCGGCCGACGAGCTGCAGGCCGTCAACGGTCTCGAGGGGATGCTCCGCCCGGTCCTGCTCTCGGCGGTCGGGCCCGCGATCGCCGGCGCGGTCGTGGCCGCCGCCGGCCCCGGCTGGGCGCTGGTGGTGGTCGCGGCGGCGTCGCTCGCGGCACTCGGGTGCGCGTGGCGGTTGCCGGCGACACCGGTCCTGGAGCGGGAGGGCGGGGAGGGGCCGACGGCGTTCGCCGACCTCCGCGAGGGCTTCCGCTACATGCGCAGGACGCGGTGGCTGCTCGTCACGCTCCTGTTCGCCAGCCTGATGGTCCTCGTCGTGCTCGGGCCCCTCGAGGTGCTGGTGCCGTTCGCGGTGAAGGACCGGGCGGGCGGCGGTCCGGGCGACCACGCGGTCGTGCTGGCCTGTTACGGGGCCGGCGGGGTGGTCGGATCGTTCGCGGCGGGGTCCCTGCGCTCCCCGCGGCGCTACCTCACGGCGATGATCACGATGTGGTCCGTCGCGTCGGTCCCGCTGGCGGTCTTCGGCCTGGCCACGAGCCTCTGGCCGATGGCGCTCGCCGCGTTCGCGGTCGGCGTGCTGTTCTCCGCGCCGCAGGTGATCTGGGGGACCCTGCTGCAGCGCCGGGTGCCGCCGGCCCTGCTCGGCCGGGTGTCGAGCCTGGACTTCTTCGTCTCGCTGGCCTTCATGCCGGTGTCGATGGCGCTCGCCGGGCCGATCAGCGGAGTCGTCGGGCTGGAGCCCGTGTTCCTGGTGGCGTCCGTCGTGCCGCTCGTCGTCGGTGCGGTGGCCCTGCTGCTCGGACGGCTCGGCCCCGACGAGATCGCCCACCCGCTGGACCCGACCGGCCCGGCCACCGCGGGGGTGGCCGGGCCGGACCTCAGTTCGCGATCGGGGACGTGAGGTCGTAGACGGTCCGTCCGCCCACGGTGGTGGCCGTGTAGTGCGCCTTCACCCACGCGGTGATCTGCGTGCCGACGGAGTCGGAGCCGCCCTGGCCGCCCATCCCGCCGCCGTCGCCGGATGCGATCAGGTAGTGCACCTCGCCCGCGGCGACCAGGGCCTGGAACCCCTGGAGCGTCGGGGCGGCGTCGGAGCCGCTCCAGCCGCCGATCGCCATGACCGCGGTCCCGCTCGAGAGTTCCAGCGAGGCCGCGCCCTGCGAGCCGACCACCGCGGCCGACCACCGGGTGCCCGCGTCCTGCAGCAGCGTGGTCAGTGCCGCGGAGGTGGTCGCCCCGCCGGGGCCGCCCTGGTCGGCCTGACCCGCCTGACCGCCCCCGCCGTCGGGACGAGCGCCGGACGGCGGCTGGCCGCCCTGGCCGCCCTGTCCGCCCGGACCGCCGCCACCGGGGCCGCCCGTCCCGCCGTCGGCGCTCGCCGGCCCGGCGGAGACGATCGAGCCGGAGTGCGTGGTCGCGGCGGTGTCCATCGCGTAGGCCACCGACCCGCCCGCTCCGGCGAGCACCGCACCGACCAGCAGCACCGGCAGCGCCCGCCGGACCCAGGCGCGCCGCGTCACCGCGCCGGCCAGCAGCCCGAGGACCGCGACGATCCCCACGACCGCGACGACCCAGCGCAGCCACGGCAGGAACTCCGGGGTGCGGCGCAGCAGCACGACGCTCCAGGCGGTCGTGGCGGCGAGGGCCGCGACGAGGGCCAGGCGCGCCGTGAGGAGCTCCCGGCGCCGCCACAGCAGGGCGCCGCCGACGGCCAGCGTGCCCGCGAGCCCCGGGGCCATGGCGACCGCGTAGTACGCGTGCACGGTGCCGCTCATGAAGCTGAAGACCAGGCCGTGGACCAGGAGCCAGCCGCCCCAGAGGACGAGCGCGGCGCGGGTGCGGTCGGTGCGCCCGGCACGACGGGTGACCCACAGGCCGGCCGCGAGCACGATCAGCGCGGCCGGCAGGAGCCAGCTGATCTGGCCGCCGAAGGACTCGTTGAACATGCGGGTGATGCCGGTCGAGCCGCCGAAGCCGGTGTTGCCGGAGCCGCCTCCGGGGCCGCCGTTCCCGCCGGAGTTGCCGGAGCCGCCGAGGATGCGGCCGAGGCCGTTGTAGCCGAGCACGAGGTCGAGGAAGGAGTTGTCGGTCGACCCTCCGATGTAGGGCCGGGAGTCGGTCGGCCACAGGTCGACCAGCAGCACGTACCAGCCGACCGACACCACCATGGCGCCGAGCCCGACTGCCAGCATCAGGAGCCGGCGGCGCCAGGTCACCGCCGCGGCCAGCACGATCACGCCGGCCAGGGCGGGCAACACCAGCCAGGCCTGGAGCATCTTCGTCAGGAACCCGAGCCCGAGGAGGGCGCCCGTCGCGGCGGTCCACCACAGGCCGGCCCGGCGGTGCGCCACGTCGATCGCGCGGACCGCGGCGTAGGCGGCGGCGGTCATGCACAGCACGAGCAGCGCGTCGGGGTTGTTGAAGCGGAACATCAGCACCGCGACCGGCGTCAGCGCGAGCAGCGCCCCGGCGGCGAGCCCCGCGCCGGGGCCGGCCCAGCGACGCACGGTCGAGCGCAGCAGCGCCACCGACGCGACACCCATGAGCGCCTGCGGGACGAGCATCGACCAGGCGTTGAAGCCGAAGAGACGCCCGGACAGGCCCATGACCCACAACGCGGCGGGCGGCTTGTCGACGGTGATGAAGTTCGAGGCGTCGAGCGACCCGAAGAGCAGGGCCTTCCAGGACTGCGTGCCGGCCTGGACCGCGGCGGCGTAGAACTCGTTGGCGGTGCCGCTCGCCCCCAGGTTCCAGAGGTAGAGCACGGCCGTCCCGGCGAGCAGCACGAGCAGGAGGGGGCGCTCCCACGCCGGCGCATTGGCCGGGCCGCGCCAGGGCGTCCGGGCGGGACGGGCGTGCCGGGCCCGGGGCGGCGCGTCCGGGGGCGGCCGGAGCGAGGTCGTCGTGGTCATGGTGTCGACCCTGCGGGGGCCGGATGTCCGGTTCGTGGGCCGCAGTTGTGGGACGACTGTGAACGCCTGGATCGATGCAGCACCGCGCGTCGGCGCGCCCACTCCGGTACGTCGGATCTCACGGTGACGGAATCGCGCACAACGGGAACGATGAAGAGGTGAGCGGAACCACGAACGGGCGGCGGCGTGTGCGCTTGGCCGCGCGCACCGTCGTCGTGGCCGTCTCGCTGGCCGTGCTCGCGGTCTCCGCCTTCGCCTGGGTGCAGGTGCAGTATCTGGATCGATCCACGGCCTCGGCCTCGGTGATCCAGCCGTCGGTCCCGCGGGCTCCGACCGCCGAGCAGAACATCCTGCTGCTCGGGGTGGACAGCCGCACCGATCCCCAGGGCAACCCGCTGCCGGCGGACCTGCTCGCGGCGCTGCACGCCGGGGGCAGCGACGACGGCGGGGACACCGCCGACTCGATCACCGTCGTGCACATCCCGGCCGGCGGGGGGCGCGCGACCGCCATCTCGATCCCGCGCGACTCCTACGTGCAGCTCGCCGACGGCTACGGCAAGCACAAGGTCAACTCCGCGTACTCGCGGGCCGTCGCGTTCACCACCGAGTCGCTCACCGAGGGGTCGGCGGGTGGCTCGGCCACGTCCCCGTTCGCGCCCGAGACCTCCGCCGCGGCCTCGCCCGACGATCCGGCGGTCCGGCGCGCCGCGCTCGAGGCGGGCGCGCGCACCACGATCGCGACGGTCCAGGCGCTCACGGGGCTGCCCATCACGCACTACGCCTCGGTCAACCTCGCGGGATTCGCGGACGTCAGCCAGGCCCTCGGCGGTGTGCCGGTGTGCCTGCGGGCGCCGGTCGACGACCCGTACTCCGGCCTGCGTCTGCCGGCGGGTCCGCAGGAGGTGTCGGGGGCCGAGGCGCTCGCCTTCGTCCGGCAGCGCCACGGCCTGCCCGGGGGCGACCTCGACCGCATCACCCGCCAGCAGACCTTCCTGGCGAGCGCCACCCGCGAGCTCCTCTCCGCCGGCACGCTCGCCAACCCCTTCACCCTCGACCGCCTCTCCGCCGTGCTCGGGCGCTCGGTCACGCTGGACGCGGACTGGAACGTGCTGTCCTTCGCCGGGCAGCTGCAGGGGCTGTCGGCGGGCGCGGTCACCTTCCGCACCATCCCCACCGGGGACACCGAGCTGGCCACGCCCTCGGACGGCACCGCGGTGGAGGTGGACCCGGTGCAGGTCCGGCAGTTCGTCGCCGACGCCGTCGCCGTGGACAGCGGGCGCCCGCTCCCGGTCCCGCAGCCCGTCGGCTGGTCCGACGCGGCGCGCGAGCACGCCGCGGTGTCCGGCGACGACGCCACGGAGTCCGAGGCCGTCCCGACGACGGGTGCGGCTCCCGCCCCGGCCCCGGTCACCCCGCCGATCACCGCCGCGGCGCCCGGCTGCATCAACTAGAGGGCTGGCGCGGGCCGCGCCGCGCTGGTGCGATGGGTGTCCGATTCCCGGACCGCTCCTGGAGGCGCCGTGCTCACGCGGATCGATCTGAACGCCGACGCCGGCGAGAGCCTCGGACTCTGGACGCTCGGCCACGACACCGCGCTGATGGAGCACGTGACCTCGGTGAACGTCGCCTGCGGGTACCACGCGAGCGACCCCGTGACGATGCGCGACGCGGTGCGGACGGCGGCCGCCACGGACACCGCGATCGGCGCGCACCCGGGGCTGCCCGATCTCGTCGGGTTCGGACGACGGCGGATGGCGCTGCGCCCCGACGAGGCCGCGGCGATCGTCGTCTACCAGGTCGGCGCACTGCAGGCGACGGCCGCGGTGGAGGGCGCGCAGGTGGTGCACGTGAAGCCGCACGGCGCGCTCTACGGCATGGCCCTGACCGACGACGCGATCACCACCGCGATCACCGAGGCCGTCCTGCGCCTCGACCCCGACCTCCTGCTCTTCTGGCTCGCCGGGCCCACGGCCGACCTCGCCCGCTCCCTCGGGGCGAAGGTGGCCCGGGAGGGGTTCGCCGACCTGGAGTACGACGACGAGGCGCACATCATCGTCGAGCCCCGGCCGCTGGCGAAGGACCCGGCCGCCGTGGCGCAGCAGGCGGTGGACCTGCTCGAGGGGCACGTGACGTCGACGTCGGGGAAGCACCTCGACGTCGAGGTCGACACCATCTGCCTGCACGGCGACCGGCCGAACTCGCCGGACATCTGCGGCGCGATCGTGGCCCGCTTCGACGAGCTCGGCGTCGAGCGCGTGCCGGCGGTGCAGCTCGTCTGATCCCCGGGAGGGCTAGCCGAGGAGCCGCTCGAGCGTGGTGATGTCGTGGGTGCCCGCGACGAGCGCGGGCTCGTCGACGAGGCGGCGGTGCAGGCCGAGGGTGGTCGGCACCCCCTCGACCCGGTACTCGGCCAGCGCCCGACGGGCCCGGGCGAGGGCGGTCGGGCGGTCGGGGCCCCACACGGCGAGCTTCGCGACCATGGAGTCGTAGAACGGCGGGACGACGTCGCCGACGGCGAGGGCGGTGTCCACCCGGACGCCGGGTCCGCCGGGCAGCTCCAGGGCGGTGATCTCGCCGGGAGAGGGCAGGAAGTCCTCGTCGGGGTCCTCGGCGTTGACGCGGAACTCGACCGCCGCCCCGCGCACCACGACGTCGGGCTGGGTCACCGACAGCGGCTCCCCGCCCGCCACGCGCAGCTGCTCGGCGACCAGGTCCACGCCCGTGACCAGCTCGGAGACCGGGTGCTCGACCTGGATGCGGGTGTTCATCTCGATGAAGAAGAACTCGCCCCTGTCGGCGTGCTGCCCTTCCTCCACGAGGAACTCCACCGTCCCCGCGCCGACGTAACCGACCTCGCGGGCGAGGTCCGCCGCCGCGGTGCACATCCGCTCGCGCAACGCCGGGTCGAGGCCGGGCGCGGGTGCCTCCTCCACCAGCTTCTGGCGGCGCCGCTGCAGCGAGCAGTCCCGCTCGCCGACGTGGACGACGTGGCCGTGGGTGTCGGCGAGGACCTGCACCTCGACGTGCTTCGGGTGCTGCAGGGCGCGCTCGACGTAGACCGCGTCCGAGCCGAAGGCCGAGGACGCCTCGCGGCGCGCCTCGTCGACGACCCGGCGCAGCTCGTCGGCGTTTGCGGCGGGCCGGATGCCCCGTCCCCCGCCGCCGGCCGAGGCCTTCACGAGCACGGGGTAGCCGACGTCCCCGGCCGCCGCCACGGCCTCGTCGACCGAGGCGACGACGCCGCTGCCGGGTACGACGGGGACGCCCGCCGCCTCCGCCGTCGTCCGGGCCGTGGCCTTGTCGCCCATCCGCTCGATGACGTCGCCGGAGGGCCCGACCCACACCAGCCCGGCGTCCACGACGGCACGGGCGAAGCCGGCGTTCTCGGAGAGGAAGCCGTAGCCGGGGTGCACGGCGTCCGCGCCCGCCTCGCGGGCGGCCCCGAGCAGGGCGTCGACGTTCAGGTAGCTCTTCGACGCCGAGGACTTCCCGAGGTGCACGGCGGCGTCGGCGTGCCGGACGTGCGCGGCGTGGGCGTCCGCGTCGGAGTAGACCGCCACCGACCGCAGCCCCAGGTCCCGGCACGCGCGGATCACGCGCAGCGCGATCTCCCCGCGGTTCGCGACCAGCACGGTGCCGATCCCGAGGGCCGAGCTCACGTGTCCAGCTCCACCAGCTCCTGCCCGATCGACACCTCGTCCTCGTCCTCCACGTGCCAGGTCGCGACCGTCCCCGCGGCGTCCGCCTTCACCTCGCGGTAGGTCTTCATCACCTCGATCAGCCCGATCACGTCGCCCTCGGCGACCGTCGCGCCGTCGGCGACGTAGGGCTCGGCGTCGGGGGAGGGCTTCCGGTAGAAGACGCCGGGGGTCTTCGCCGTGATCGTGTGTCCCATGGGTGCTCCTCGGGCGCGGGGCGGATCAGGCCAGGGCGGATCGGATGCGGTCGAGCTGGGCGGCCCGGTCGCGGCGGATGGTGAGGGCCTCGTCGAGGTCGACGGCCACGAACCGCGTCCGGTCGCCGGTCTTGGTCTGCGCGAGCCGGTCGCGGTCGACGGAGACGACGGTGCCGAGCGTGGCGTAGCCGCCGCCGGTCACCGCGTCCTGGAGCAGCACGATCGGCTCCACTCCGCCCGGGACCTGCACCGACCCGACCGGGTAGCCGCAGTCGGTGACGTTGGCCGGATCGCTGCCCGCGCCGAAGGGCTGCTCGCGCGGCACGAACTCGAGCTCGGCGCCGCGGTAGCGGTAGCCGACGCGGTTGGCGTCCGGGGTCACCTTCCACGCGGTGTCGGTGAAGCGCTCGAGGCTGTCCGGGGTCAGCCGGTAGGAGTGCAGCCCGACCAGCAGGCGCAGCTCCGCGGTCGCCGGGTGGACCGGCACGTCGTCGTCGGCGAGGCGCCGGCCGGCCCGTGGCGACACCGCGTCGTCGCCGAGGGTCAGCTCGTCGCCCTCGGCGAGGCCGCGCCCGGCGAAGCCGCCCATCCCGACGAGGGTGTAGGTCGAGCGGCTGCCGTAGACCTGCGGCACGTCGATCCCGCCCGCCACCGCGACGTACGGCCGGGCCCCGCCCGCGAGCTGGCCGAACGCGAGTGTCTGACCCGCGCGCACCGCGACCGACTCCCAGAGCGGGATCGCCTCGCCGTCGAGCGTGGCCGGGATGTCCGCCCCGGTCACCGCGATGACCGTGTCCGCGGTGAACTCCAGCGTCGGCCCGAGGTAGACCGCCTCCAGCGCGGCGGCGCCGGGTGCGTTCCCGACCAGCGCGTTCCCCACGTGGTAGGCGAACGAGTCCAGGGCCCCCGACGGCGGGAAGCCGATCGCGTAGTGCCCGAAGCGTCCGGTGTCCTGCACGGTCGTCTCGAGGCCGGGGTCGTGCACGAGGATGCTCACGAGTACAGGCCCTCCAGCATCGCGGCGTTCGTCCCGTCGGGGTCGGCGAGGAAGCGGCTCGGCGAGAACTCCACCGGCGACGTCCGGTAGCGCCACTGCCTCGCCGCGACCTGCTCGCGGACCTCGTCGTAGCCGGCCTCGTCGACGCGGCGGAAGTTGATGACGTCGCCGTGGCGGAAGAACACCACCGAGTCGTTCTCCGCGAAGTCCGGCTGCTCCTGCGCGGCGTCGAAGATCGGTGCCGGGGCGGAGCCGAACAGCTGGTAGCCGCCCGCGCCCTTCACCGGGTAGATCACCGCGAACGCGCCGCCGAAGCCGAACGCCCGCTCGGGGGTCTCGGTGCGCGGCCGGATGTACTTCGGCACCTCGACCTGGCGGTCGCGGGGGACGAGCTGGAAGCACCATGGCAGGCCGGGGACGAACCCCATCATCGTGACGAGGTAGGGCGACCCGGCGAGGGCGTCGATGAACGCCTCGGTGGTGTCGTAGCCGTTGATCCGCGCCCCGTAGTCGAGGTCGGTCCCGTCCGGGTCCTGGTGGCGGTCCCGGAACTTCATCAGGACCTCGTGGGTCCACGGGTCGTTCAGCATGATCGGCACGTCGACGATGCGGGTGTCGATCGTGAACGACGGGTCGGCCGAGGCCCGGTCCCCGACCTCGGACTCGATCCGCTGCAGCTCGCGGACGAGGTCGCGCGGGTGGAGGCGGTCGGGGTCGACGCGCACCATGTACGAGGCGTTCGACGGGCAGATCTCCTCGACGCCCGGGATCGCCTCCTCGGCGAGGCGGCGGGTGATGGCCAGCGCCGTGAAGTGCGCGGGCAGGCTCATCGCGGTGGACACCTCCGCGTAGACGAACTCGTCGCCACCGTGGTCGTAGCGGATGCCCTCGTGCCCACCCGACGTGTCGGCCATCAGGACACCTTGGCCGCGTCGGCGAGGGCGCGCCAGACCTGTTGCGGGGTCGTCGGCATGTCGAGGTGGGTCAGGTGGTCGCCCGGCGGCGGGCGGACCGCACCCACAGCCCGCCGGCGACGGCGAGGACCGCGATGACGACGAGGGTCAGCAGCTGGGAGACGAGGACCGCGACGCTCACCGGGAGCGCGAGCACGAGCGGCACGCGGACGACGGCCTCGGTGAGCAGGCCGACGCCCCACAGTGCGGTGACGCCCCGGACGGTGCGGCGCGCGGCGGGGCTCTCCGCGTAGCGCCGTCGAGCCTCGGCCGCCTGGGCCGGGCTCATGCTCTCCAGCGCGGCGAGGACCAGCGGCCGGCCGACGAGCAGGCTGACGAGGAAGCCCACGCCGACGACGCCGGTGCCGACCGAGTCCTTGAGGAGCATCACCCGGGGGTCGCCGGTGACGAACGAGGCGGCGAGTCCGACGGCGTAGACGGCCAACATGAGGGCCGCGAAGGCGCTGACCCGGCGGGCCCGCACGGCGGTCACGGCGAGGCGTGCCCCCGCGGCGACCGTGGCGGCCAGCAGCGCCGTCGAGTCGCCCACGCCCAGCGCGTGCAGCCCGTAGTAGGTGCCGACCGGCAGCCCGACGTCGAGCAGCAGTCCGTGCAGCTGCCGCATCCCCGACGTCGACGGGGCCGTGTGCTTCGAGTGCTTCGGGGAGATCGCCGTGATGCTCATGGCGACGACCCTGCGCCGATCCGCCGCCCGGCACCTCGGCCTCCGGGTGGAGGTGGGGTGGAGAACGACGGACGGGCCGCCCGTCACCGTCGACGGTGACGAACGGCCCGTCCGTGGGGCCGGGGCGGCTCAGCTCGAGGGCGCCCGCTCCGAACCGAGGGTGACCTGGACCTGTCGCGGGGCGGCGTTGCCGGACTGCACGGTCAGCGTCACCTGCGCGCCCGGGTTCTGGGCGCGGACCGCCGCGACGAGGGCGTCGCCGTCGTCGATGACCCGGTCGTTCAGCTTCGTCACCACGTCGCCCTGCACGATGCCCGCGTTCGCGGCGGCCCCGCCCGGGGTGACGGGCCCGATCTGGGCGCCCTCGGTGGTCGCGCCCTGCTGGCCGGAGGCGACCTGCACGCCCAGCACGGCCTGCGTGGCGAAGCCCTGCTGCGCGAGCTCGTCGCCGATCCGCTTCGCCTGGTCGATCGGGATGGCGAAGCCGAGGCCGATCGAGCCGCTCTGCTGGCCGGAGCCGGACGAGCCGCCGAGGGTGGCGATCGAGGACGTGATGCCGACGACGCGGCCCTGCATGTCGGCGAGCACGCCGCCGGAGTTGCCGGGGTTGATCGCCGCGTCGGTCTGGATCGCGTCGGTGACGGTGGACTGGTTGGAGCCCTCGCCGCCGGCGACCACCGGCCGGTTGAGCGCGGAGACGATCCCGCTGGTCACGGTGCCGGACAGGCCGAGCGGCGACCCGACGGCGACGACGCCCTGGCCGACCTGCAGCGAGGAGGAGCTGCCGATCTCGACGGGCGTCAGGTTGGAGACCCCGACGGCCTTCACCACGGCGAGGTCGGCGCTCGAGTCGGTGCCGACGACCTGGACCTGTGCGGTCGCGCCGTTCTGGAACACCGCCTGCAGCTGGGGCGCCGACTGCTGCTGTTGCTGCTGCTCCTGGCCGCCACCGAGCAGGCCGCCGAGGCCGCCGAGGCCGCCCTGGGACTGCTGCTGCGCCCGGCCCGCCTCGAGGACGTGGGCGTTGGTGAGGATCAGCCCGTCCGGGGAGATGATGATGCCGGAGCCCTCGCCGGAGGCGCCGCGCAGCTGCACGACGCTCGGCAGGACCTTCTGGGCGACGGCCTCGACGGACCCGGCCGCGGCCGGCGCCGCCGACGAGGACGACGAGTCCGAGATCCCGGAGAGCACGGAGCTGCCCCCGCCGGACGAGGCGGCCTCGTAGCCGACCGCGCCGCCGACACCCCCCGCGACCAGCAACGCCGCGAGCGCGGCGGCCGCGAGGACCAGCGGGCTGCGCCGACGGCGACCGCCGCCGTCCCCGCCACCTCCGTCGCCCGACCACGGGCTCGTGGGCGGCGGCGGGCCTGCGGGCGTGCCGGGCTGGCCGGGCTGGCCCGGCTGCCAGTGCTGCCCGGTCGGCTGGTTCCACGCCCCGGTGGGCTGCTGGTCGTTGCGCGGCATCGTGGCGGTGCCGCCCTGGGTGTCGTCGTACCGCACGCCGCCGGGGGTGGTGGACCCGTCCCGCGGGACAGGGCCGGCGGCGTGGGCGGGTTCGCCGGACTGCGGGGGCCGGGCGAACGGGTCCTGGTCGGTCATGGAAGCGAGGTTTCCCCCGTCGGCTGTGCAGTCACTGTGGAAGTGTCTGCAAAGTTCCTGAGAGACGCAGGTCACAGCGTGGCCGAATCGGACAGGACAGGACACAGCTCGCGCACAGCCTCTCCGCAGGGCGCGGACATCGCCGCTGACGACGCTGATCGTCATGCACAGGACGATCACAGGCGAGGCCCACCGGTCGTCCACGTCCGACTCCGACGGTGAGGACATGACCGCCATCGCCCCCCTGGCGCAGCCCCGGCCAGTCGTCGAGAAGGCCCCCGCGTCCCCCGTGCTCGACGTCGTGGTGCCCGTCTACAACGAGGAGCGCGACCTCGGACCCTGCGTGGAACGCCTCCACGCCCACCTCGCGGCGGCGTTCCCCTACCCGTTCCGCATCACCGTGGCGGACAACGCCTCCACCGACCGCACGCTCGTCGTCGCGAAGGACCTCGTGGCGCAGTACGACGAGGTGGAGGTCGTGCACCTCGACCAGAAGGGCCGCGGTCGTGCGCTGCGCACGGTGTGGTCGGCCTCGGACGCGCCGGTGCTGGCGTACATGGACGTCGACCTGTCGACCGATCTGGCCGCCCTGCTCCCGTTGGTCGCGCCGCTGATCTCCGGGCACTCCGACCTCGCGATCGGGTCGCGGCTCTCGCGGACCTCGCGGGTGGTGCGCGGCGCGAAGCGCGAGATCATCTCCCGCTGCTACAACGTGCTGCTGCGCGGCACGCTGTGGACGCGGTTCTCCGACGCGCAGTGCGGGTTCAAGGCGATCCGCCGCGACGTCGCGCAGCGGCTTCTGCCGCTGGTCGAGGACACCGGCTGGTTCTTCGACACCGAGCTGCTGGTGCTCGCCGAGCGGTCCGGGCTGCGGATCCACGAGGTGCCGGTGGACTGGGTCGACGACCCCGACTCCCGGGTCGACGTCGTGGCGACCGCGGTCGCGGACCTCAAGGGCGTCGCCCGCGTCGGGAAGGCGCTGGCGACCGGCGCGCTGCCGGTGGCGCAGCTGCGGCAGGAGTTCGGGCGGGAACCCCTGGGCGAGACCGCCGAAGGAACCGCCGACGAGACCGCCGGGGTGGCGCCGGGAATGACCGCGCAGATCGTCCGCTTCGCCGCCATCGGGATCGTGTCCACGCTCGCGTTCCTGCTGCTGTACTCGCTGTTCCGGACCGCGATGCCGGCGCAGGTGTCGAACCTGTTGGCGCTGGTGATCACCGCGGTCGGCAACACCGCCGCCAACCGTCGCCTGACGTTCGGGATCCGCGGTCGCCGTCATGCCGGGCGAAGCCAGGTCGAGGGCCTCGTGGTCTTCGGGCTCGGGCTGGTCCTGACGTCGGGCTCGCTGGCCCTGCTCGACGTCCTCGCGCCCGGGGCCTCGCACGCCGCGGAGCTGGTCACCCTCGTCGTCGCCAACCTCGTCGCGACCCTGCTGCGCTTCGTCGCCTACCGGGCCTGGGTGTTCCACCCGCGCCGCCAGTCCGCGTAGCACCTCCCGGTGCAAGCAAAGCGTCACTGCTTGCACCCGACGCCAGGAACACCACACCGTCGATCCGGTTCGCCAGGAGCATCCACCCCGTCATGAGCACCGTCGCCGACGCACCCGCGTCCGCCGCACCCGCCGAACCACCTGTCGTCGGGAAGGCCCCGCACGACCCCCGCTGGGTCCGTCCCACCTTCTGGGTCCTGCTCGCCGCCACCGCGGTGACCTACCTGTGGAACCTCGGCGCCTCGGGTTACGCCAACTCGTTCTACGCCGCCGCGGTGCAGGCGGGGACGCAGTCGTGGAAGGCCTGGTTGTTCGGGGCCCTCGACGCCCCCGGCCTGATCACCGTCGACAAGCCCCCGGCCTCGCTGTGGGTCATGGCGCTGTCGGGGCGGATCTTCGGGTTCTCGTCGTGGTCGCTGCTCGTGCCGCAGGCGCTGATGGGCGTCGCGTCGGTCGCGCTGGTGTACCTGACCTGTCGACGCTGGTCGGGGCCCCGGACCGCACTCGCCGCGGCCGCCCTGCTGGCGTTCATGCCGGTCGCCGCGCTGATGTTCCGGTTCGACAACCCGGACGCGATGCTCGTGCTCTGCATGGTCGCCGCGGCCTACGTGACGGTGCGCGCCGTCGACGCCGCGGGCACGAAGGCCGGGACGTGGTGGCTGGTCGCGGCGGGCGCGCTGGTCGGGCTCGGGTTCCTGACCAAGCAGCTGCAGGTCATGCTCGTCGTCCCCGGCCTGGCCCTGGTCCATCTGGTCGTCGCCCCGACCACGCTGCGGCGGCGGATCGGTGACCTGCTCGCGGCCGGGGTCGCGATCGTCGTCTCGGCGGGCTGGTACATCGCGCTCGTCGACCTGTGGCCCGCGTCCGACCGGCCCTACATCGGGGGGTCCACCGACAACTCGCTGCTCGAGCTCGCGCTGGGCTACAACGGCCTCGGCCGCATCCTCGGGTCCGAGCGGGGCGGCCCCGGCGGGGGTGGCATGCCCCGGGGCGGGATGCCCGGCGGCGGCATGTCCAGTGGTGGGATGCCCGGCGGGGGGATGCCGCCCGGTGGCGGTTTCGGTCCCGGGGGCGGCGGGTTCGGTGGATCACCCAGCCCGTGGCGGATGCTGACCGCGGAGTTCTCCGGGAACGCCTCCTGGCTGCTGCCCGCGGGGATCGTGCTGCTGGTGGCCGGGCTGTGGGTCACGCGACGCGCGCCCCGCACCGACCGGACGCGCGGGCTGCTCCTGCTCGGTGGCGCCTGGATGGTCGTCCACACGGTCGTGTTCTCCGCGATGAGCGGGATCATCCACCCCTACTACACGGTCGCCCTCGCCCCCGGCGTCGCGATCACGGCGGCCGCGGGCGCCTCGATCCTGTGGCGGTCCCGCAGCTCGGTCGTCGCCCGTGCGGTGCTCGCCGTCGTGGTGGTCGGGACCGCGGCCTGGAGCGCCGTGATCCTGACGCAGGCCGACTCGCTGTCCTGGCTGCGCTGGGTGGTGGTCGTCGCCGGCGTGCTCGGGGCGATCGGGCTGCTCCTGCCGCGGCTGACCGCCCGCCGGCTCGGCGCGATGGCCGTCGCCGTCCTCGCCCTGATCGGCACGGTCGGCGCCTCGACCGCCTTCGCGGCCGTGACCGCGGCGACCCCGCACCAGGGCTCGATCGTCTCGGCAGGCGCGAACAGCGGGATGGGCTTCCCCGGCGGCGGGATGCGCCGCGCGGGCGACCGCAGCGGTGCGATGCGCGGCGGACCGGAGGGTGAGCAGACCTCGCCGCAGCTGGTCGCGCTCCTCCAGGGCGCGGGCACCCGCTGGGCGGCCGCAACGACGGGCGCGATGAGCCAGGCCTCGATCCAGCTCGCCGCGGGCGTCCCGGTCATGGCTCTCGGCGGCTTCAGCGGCAGCGACCCGGCGCCGACCCTCGCCCAGTTCCAGGAGTACGTGGCCACGGGACAGGTCCGCTACTACATCGAGGGCGGCCCGTTCGGTGGCGGACCCGGGGGCTTCCCGACGGCGGGTGCTGCCGCTCCGGGTGGGTCCGCTCCGGATGCTGCCGCTCCGGATGCTGCCGCGGGCGCGGCGGACCGGGGTGGCCGGGCCGGTCGAGGGGTGAGCGGCGAGATCGCCACCTGGGTCACGACGCACTTCACGAAGACCGACGTCGGCGGGAGGACCGTCTACGACCTGAGCCGTCCGCTCGCCTGACGCGAGCGGTGCGAGCCGACGCGGCGGTGTCCTGCCCCCCGGGACGCCGCCGCGTCGACGTGTCCGCCGCCGGCCCCGAATCCCACAGACGGCGCTCAGGCTGCGTCCAGGAACCCGGCGCAGCATCGTCGTCATGAGGTTCTCGCTGCGTTCCGGCCGCCACGCCGTCCCGCGCCCGCGGACGCCCGAGCCCGTCGTGCGGGAACCCCGTCCCTCGGCCCCCGTCCCGGTCGAGAGGCCCCACGACCCGCGGCTGGTCGACGACGCCCCGGCGACCGTCGAGGTCGTCGCCTCCCGCTCGACCGCGCGCATGCTCGGGGAGGTGGCCCCGGCCTGCTGGCGCGTCGTCGCGACCGACCGGCCGTCCCACCACCCGTGCGTCGACTTCGTCGTCCTCGTCGAGCCGGACCGCGCGGTGGTCGAGGACGTGATCGCCCGCCAGCCCGGGGCCGAGGTCGTGGTCCTGCTCGCCCGGCACGCCCCGACCGAACGGATCGTGGCGATGCTCGACGCCGGCGTGTCGATCTGTCTGCGGGAGAGCCCGGCCCGCCTCGTCGCCGGCCACATGGTCGCCCGGCGGCGCCGCGGGCGGTCGCCGGTCCGGGGCTGAACCCTCGGGCCCGACCGTCGATGGCGGATCCGTGGCACTGGATGCGTCGAACGGGACATCGACGGTGCGGGCCGTCGCTCCGGAGCAGGGCTTCGTCGAGCGTCGATGGCGGATCCGTCGCACTGGATGCGTCGGACGGGACATCGACGGTGCGGCCCGTCGCTCCGGAGCAGGGGTTCGTCGAGCGTCGATGGCGAATCCGTCGCACTGGATGCGTCCAATGGGACATCGACGGTGCGGGGTGACCCGGCCGGGTCGATGTCCCTGGCAGTGGGCGCCCGTGGAGGGCCTCGGTGCCACTGACGTCTGACCGGAGCACCCCGAGGCCGGGAACCGGACGTGTAACGCGAACGGGATCTCACGGCGATGCGTCCCTCGAACGGGTCCTGCGACGGAGCAGGGCGGTGACGTCGAGGAGCTCACGTGAGGTCTGGCAGGGCGACCCGCACCGCCGCGGTGCTGATGGCGGGTCTGGTGGGTGCCGCCGTGCTGGCGCCGGGGATGGCGTTCGCGCAGGACACGCAGGACACCTGCACACCCGCCGGCGGAACGGTGAACGCGAGCGGGGAATGCGTGTTCCCGTCGTCGACCGGTTCCGGTCCGGCCGACAGCGGCAGCAACGCGGACTCGGGTGGCTCCAGCGGCGAGACCATCGTCGTGACGCCGCCGCCGTCCACGCCCTCGACGTCCGGGTCGACCGTGCCCGATGGAACGGACACCGGCACCGGCTCGGCCGACGCGACGACGACCGACGCGACCCCCACCGGTACCACTCCGGCCGAGGTGACCGTCCCGGAGTCCGGCGACGCGGACGCCGCGCAGAAGCAGGCGGCGGCCGCCGTCCCGACCATCTCGCCCGCGCAGGTGACGACCTCCCTGCAGAACCTCACCGGCCTCGACCTGGCGTCGGGCCTGCCGATCGCCGACGCGCTGAAGGACCTGCCGACCGGCAACCTCGACCTCGGCGACCTGACGATCCCCGACTTCCCGTCGTCCGGCTCCTTCTCGAGCCCGCGGGACGCGTGCCTGTTCCTGGCGAGCAAGGTGACCGTCGACGACGGGCAGGCCGGCGCCATCGGCCAGCAGTTCGCCTCGTTCTGCGGCGCCCTGCCCGGCTCGTTCGACCCGTCGACCGGATACGGCTCGCTGCCCGACCTGGTCGCGGCGCTCGACGAGCTGTGCCACGGGCTCGAGAACACGCACCACTACGGCTACCACCTCCACGACGGGTACGGCCGCGACGACATCAATTGCGACGAGGTGACCGGCGACCAGGCCCAGGCCATCTACGAGGCTGACCGCTCGGACCCGAACAACCTCGACGGCGACAACGATGGGATCGCCTGCGAGGACAACCCGCGCGATTACGAGACGGTGACCGCCGACTACGACGGCTATCCCCAGGGCGGCGTCGCGACCGGTGACTCCGCGCCGGGCCTCGCCCCGGGCACCGCGGCCGCGCTCGCGGGGCTGGGCGTCGCGAGCCTGGCCGGGGCCACCCGTCGTCGGGAAGAGGACGAGGACGAGGTGCGCGCGTGACCCGCACCCGCTCGCCGCTGCTCGTGTGGGCGCTCGCGGCCCTCGCCGCCGTGATCGCGTTGACGGTGCTGATGAACGTCGGACCGCGCTCGGCCCGGACCGGCACCTCGACCGTGTCGATGCCCGCCGGGGCGACGTCCGAGTCGCTGCCGCTGGCGGCGTCCGCGCCGACCGGTATCGAGATCCCGGCCATCGGCGTCACCCGCGACAGCATCATGAAGCTCGGCTACAACGAGGACCTGTCGCTGCAGGTCCCGCCGGACGCCGCGACCGTCGGCTGGTTCTCCCGCGGCTCCGCGCCGGGGACGAACGGGCCGGCCGTGTTCGCCTCGCACGTCAACTACCGCGGCGTGGAGGGCGGCTTCGCGCACCTCTCCGCGCTGACCGCGGGCGACGAGGTCCTGGTGCACCGCGCCGACGGGTCGTCGGTGGCCTACGTGGTCGACCGGGTCGAGCAGGCGTCCAAGCGGGCGTTCCCGACCGCCCAGGTCTACGGCCCGACCGGCGACGCGCAGATCCGGCTCATCACCTGTGGTGGTGATTTCGACTCCGCGACCCGGAACTACGCGGACAACGTGATCGTCTTCGGGCACGCCGAGCGGGCCTGGCGGTAGCGCTCTCACGCCATCCTCAGGTCCGGCGGGGACCCTGGTGCCATGACCAGCCTCGAGACGCGCCCCACCGTCCCGCTGCACCCGGTCGTCCGGCGCGACGGCGGGTGGGCCGGCCGTGTGGTCGGTGGGCTGGTGCTCGGGGTGCTCGGCACGGTGGTCACGGCCGCGAGCTGGCTGCTGCTGGTCGACTCGAGCTCCGGGCGGCGGCTCGACCACGCGGTGATGGTCGCGGTGGAGGGCGTCTTCTCCGGGGTCCGCTCCGAGGTGCTCGACCTGCTGCGGCTGGTCAGCGTCGCGTCGGTCGGGCTCGCGCTCGTCGCGATCGCCGTGATCGGCCTGTCCCGACGACGGGTCGGTGCGGTCGGGGCCGGCCTGGTCATGGTCCTGCTCAGCCAGGCGATCACACAGGGCCTCAAGGCCGTGCTGCCCCGGGAGGGCGGCGCGGAGAACTCGCTCCCGAGCGGGCACGTCACGGTGATCAGCGCGCTCGTGATCGCGACACTGCTCGTCCTGCCCGCGGCGCTGCGCTACGTGGCCGGGGCCGTCGGACTCGTGGTCATCGCCGGGGCGTCGGTCGCCGTGATCGCCGCCGGCTGGCACCGGCCGGGGGACGTGCTCGCGGCCTACGGGGTCATCGCCGCGGTCGGGGGAGCGCTGCTCGTGGTGGACGGGCTCCGGCGGGCCCTGTCCGGCCCGCCGGCGCGCTGATGAGGCGCCCACCCCCGGTGACAGGAAAGCGTCGTTGCTGTCACCAGGTGACAGCAACGACGCTTTCCTGTCACGGAGGGGCGGCTCAGACCGGGGCGCTCGCGTCGACCACGCGGATGCCGCCGAGGGAGCGCTCCGAGACGCCCGACCACCCCAGGTCGCGCAGCGCGCCGGCGAGGTCGCCCGGGCCGAAGAGCCGGGCCTGACCCCAGCGCGCGAACATCTCGGTGAACGGCCGCAGCGGCCCCGGGGCGTGGGCCGGCACCGCGAACGCGGCCGCGCCGGCGGGCCGCAGCACCCGGGTGATCTCGGTCAGCGTGGTGACGAGGTCGGGCACCAGGTGCAGGCAGAGCGAGCACGAGACGGCGTCCACCGCCGCGTCGTGGAAGGGCAGGTCCATCGCGTCGGCGCGGACGAAGTCCACCTGGGCGAAGGCGGTGGACCGGGCGGCGCGCGTGAGCATCGGCTCCGACAGGTCCACGCCGATCACGAGGCCGTCCCGGCCGACGGCGCGGGCGAGCCGCCGCGTCAGCGTGCCCGGCCCGCAGGCGAGGTCGAGCACCGTCTCCCCGCCCACGAGGCCGAGCCGGTCGTCGACCCGGTAGAACGCCCGCAGGTTGCCGCCGCCGACCAGGGCGGGGACGTAGGCCTCCACCTGGTCGCCGAGCGCGAGCAGCCCGTCGTACCCGCCCGCCCCGGACGTGCTCTCCCAGGCGTCCTGGATGCGTCCCCGGGACCCCGGCCGGCCCCGCACCAGATCGAGCCAGGGACCGGTGACGTCCGCGGGCTCCTCGGTGAGCAGGGCCAGCAGCCGGTCCCGGGCGCTCACGACGCGTCCGCGCCGTACAGGGCGTGGAACTCCTCGGCGATCAGGTCGACCAGCCGCGACAGGTCCGGCACGAGCCGGGCGCACGACACGAGGCCGATGTCGACCGACCCGTCGTAGCTCTGCACCGTGATGTTGAGTCCCTGGCCGTCGGCGACCGCGCTCACCGGGTAGTAGTGGCGCGCCCGTGCCCCGGACATGTACAGCGGCTCCTGGGGGCCGGGCACGTTCGAGATGATCACGTTGAACGGCACGAGGCCGCGGGCGGCGGTCCGCGTGGTCACCCGGCTGATCAGCGTCGTCAGGGCCGGGACGCCGAGGCCCGCGCCCTCCGGCGCGAGCGCGCCCGGCGTCGCGCGGAAGACCGCCTTCGCCGTCTGCAGGGCCTGGTGGGCGGCCGCGAGGCGCTCGGTCCGGTCGGCGACGTCGGTGGGCAGCGAGGCGACGGTGGCGGAGACCCGGTTGGTCCACATGTCCGGCTCCTCGCCGGTTCGCAGCGACACCGGGATCATCGCCGAGAGCGGGGCGTCGGGCAGCGCGTCGCGCTCGAGCAGGTAGGTGCGCAGTGCGCCGGAGCAGGCCGCGACGACGACGTCGTTGACCGTGGCGTCGTGGTCCTTCCCGGCCGCCTTCACCTCGTCCAGCGACACCGAGCGGCGCGCGAACCGTCGGTAGCGGCTGATCGGGGCGTTGAACGGTGTCGCCGGAGCCGGGGTCGAGGGCAGGCGCGGGGATTCCGCGTCGGCGTCCCGGGCCCGCCCGACGTTGAGCACGGCGCCGATCTGCCCGCGCAGGCTGCGCCGCACCCGGTCGGCGAGATCGATCACGGCCGGGTGCCGGGTGGCAGCGGCGACCTGCTGGCCGGCCTGCGCGGCGAGGAGCAGGGCGCGGCCGGGGCGCTGCACGCCGTGCCACGCGGCGCGCCCGAGCAACCCCGGGTACGACGGCGGGTCCTCCGGGCTCCAGCGGCCCGCGTCGGAGGGCCGCTCGGCGTCCGGGACGTCGTCGAGCATGAGGGTGAGCAGCTCGGCGCCCGAGGCCCCGTCGATCGCGGCGTGGTGGACCATCGTCAGCAGGGCGAACCGGCCGTGCGGGGCCTCCTCGGTCGCCGCGAGGCCCTCGATGACGTGCGAGACCCACAGCGGGTGCTCGCGGTCCATCGGGCCGGCGATGAGCCGGCCGACGAGCTCGTCGAGCTGGGCGTCGTCACCGGGCGGCGGGACGGCGGAGTGCCGGACGTGGAAGTCCAGGTCGAAGTCGGGGTCGGAGATCCAGTACGGGTGGTCCAGACCCAGCGGCACCTCGACCAGGCGCCGGCGCAGGGGCTCGAGCAGGTGCAGCCGGTCGGCGAGCTGACGACGCCAGGCCGTGAAGGGCTCGTAGTCCGGGTCCGGCTTGTCGAACACCACGAGCTGGCTGACGTGCATGAACTGGTGGTCGTCCTCCGCGGCGAGGAACACCGCGTCCAGACCCGACAACTGCTGCACGCGTCTCCTCCCACCGGCCCCGACGCCCTGTGGGCAGGAGTGTGGTCGGTGCGAGGAGCAGCGGCCAGTCGGACGATCACCGATCACGGAGAGCGAAATCCGGTCACGCGGCGTATCACCGGGTCGGCGGCTCAAGAAATCCGGACGTCACCCGTAACGGTGGTGGACCGGGCGCGTTAGGCGCTGCGAGTGGTCACGCCGCCGTGTGTCGGGGGACAGCGGAGGACCCGCGGACGACCCGCTCCCGGAGAGGAACCCCATGGCCCGCCCTCGCCACGCCATGCGTGTGCACCCGCTGCGCTCCAAGGGCGTCGTCGTCGGCGTCCCGGTGGCGGCGGCGGTCGCGTTCGGCGCGCACTCGGTGCTCGGTGTCACCCCTCTCTCCGACCAGCAGGACGCCCCGGCGACGAGCGCCGCCGCGGCCCCGGTCCAGAGCTACGGCCTCGCGGCGACCCCGCCGCCCACCACGCTCGACCTGCTCTCCGCGCCGGGCGACCAGACCTCCGCCGGATCGATCCCGACGACGGGTGCGGGCTCGCAGGCCCCCACGACCACCACGACGAAGATCGTCGGTGACCGGGCGGCCGCCCCGACGCGCACCGAGCCGATCGCCGCCGCGGCACCGGCCGCCGCCCCGTCGATGATGACGTTCTCCGGGGCCGGCCAGGCCGCACCGCAGGCGCCGCAGGCCCGCCCGGCCGCGGCCCCCGCCGTCGCGCAGGCCGCTTCCCAGCAGGACGCGCCGGAGCAGACCGCACCGCCGCAGCAGTCGGACGACTCCGACGGCGGGTCGCAGCAGCAGTCGGGCGGCGGGGCGCTGCTCGGCCTCGACCTCGGCGTCGCGAAGGTCTCGGTGCTCTCCTTCGGGCAGTGATCGACCGCCGGATCGGCGTCCGGAAGGATGCCGGTCCATGAGCAAGGCCCTCGACGAACTCGTCGGCGACGTCCTGGACCTCGAAGCCATCGAGCGCGACATCTTCCGCGGCCGCAGCCCGCAGGAGTCGCTGCTGCGCGTCTTCGGGGGACAGGTCGCCGCGCAGGCCATGGTGGCCGCCGGCCGCACCGTCGACGACGAGCGCCCGGTGCACTCCCTGCACGGCTACTTCCTGCGTCCCGGGGATCCGTTCGCGCCGATCGTCTACGAGGTCGACCGGGCCCGGGACGGCCGGTCCTTCACCACGCGCCGGGTCACCGCGGTGCAGCACGGCGAGACGATCTTCACGATGTCCGCGTCGTTCCAGCGCCCCGAGGAGGGCGTGGAGCACCAGGCGCCGATGCCCGAGACTCCCGGCCCGGACGGGCTCGCCCGCCGCGACATGCCGCCGGTGCCGGCGGACCGCCCTGCCTGGACGACGACGGGCAAGGCCCTGACCTGGCCGCTCGACGTGCGCTACGTCGACCACGCGCCCTGGGACGACACCACCGACCGCCCGCCGCGCAACCGTGTGTGGATCCGGGCCGACGGCGAGCTGCCCGACCCCGCCGTCCCGGGCGGGCGCCTGCTCCACGTCTGCGTGCTCACCTACGCCAGCGACCTCACCCTGCTCGAGGCCGCCGTGTTCCCGCACGTGCAGGGCGGCGCCGCGGCCCGCGACGTCAGCCTCGCGAGCCTCGACCACGCCGTCTGGTTCCACCGGCCGTTCCGCGCCGACGAGTGGCTGCTCTACGTGCAGGAGTCACCCAACGCGGGCGGCGGGCGCGGCCTCGCGTCCGGTCGGCTCTACCGCGCGGACGGGACGCTGGTGGCGAGCGTCGTGCAGGAGGGCCTCATCCGGCGCCGCCGCCCCTGACCTTCGTGACAGCGAAGCGTCGTTGCTGCCACTGGACGACAGCAACGACGCTTCCCTGCCACGTGGGTGGGCGGCACCGGGGAGGTGCTCAGACCGGAGCCGGGACCGGCGCCCGACCGGTCGAGTCCGCCGCACCCGTCGTCGGGACGGCGAAGTCCGAGGACCGGCCGAAGAACTCGTAGTCCTCCGGGCGGAAGCGCCGGGTCTCCGCCCAGTACCGCAGCGTGAAGCCGGGCCAGATGGTCCGGTTGTTCCCGGCGGCGTCCAGGTACCACGACGTGCAGCCGCCGCGGGTCCAGATGCCCTTCTCCAACCGCTGCATCACCGCCGCGTCGGAGCGCTGCATGACCTCGGCGCGCACGTCGAGCCCGGAGCAGCCGTAGCCGTGCACCGCGGAGATCGCCTGGGCGACGTAGCGGGCCTGGCACTCGATCATGAACACGACGGAGTTGTGGCCGAGGCCGGTGTTCGGGCCGAGGAGGAAGAACAGGTTCGGGAAGTCGGTGACCGTGATCCCGTAGTGCGTCCGCATGCCGTGCTCGGCCCAGGCGGAGCGCAGCGTGCGCCCGTCCCGTCCGGTGATCTCCAGCCCGTCCATCGAGTCGGTGACGTGGAAGCCGGTGCCGTAGATGATCACGTCGGCCGGGTGCTCGACGCCGTCGTGGTCGACGACCCCGTGCTCGGTCACCTCGGCGATCCCGCTCGCCACCACGTCGACGTTCGGGCGGGCGAGCGCCGGGTAGTAGTCGTTCGACACGAGCACCCGCTTGCAGCCCAACGAGTAGCGCGGGGTCAGCCGGTCGACGAGCGCCGGGTCGGAGATCGACCGCTCGATGTGTTTGCGGGCGATCCACTCGGCGGGTCGGAGCAGCTCGGGGCGGCTCATGAACCCGATGGCGCGGGACTCGAGCCCGGCGTAGAGCGCTCCCCGATAGGCCTTCTGGATCAGCGGTGCCTTCTCGAAGAGCCGCTTGCGCCACGTGCCGATCGGGTGGTCGCCCTTGGGCAGCACCCACGCGGGCGTGCGCTGGAAGAGCGTGAGCTGCGAGACGAGCGGGGCGATCTGCGGCACGAACTGGATCGCGCTCGCCCCCGTGCCGACCACCGCGACCCGCTTGCCCCGCAGGTCCACGTCGTGGCGCCACTCCGCGGAGTGGAAGGTCTCGCCGCGGAAGCGCTCCGCGCCGGGCAGGGTGGGCTTCGACGGCAGGTGCAGCGCGCCCATCCCGGAGACCAGGAAGCGGCAGCGGTACTCACCCGTCGTCGTGTGGACCGTCCAGGTGCGCGACTCCTCGTCCCACGTCGCGCCCGTCATCTCGGTGGAGAAGCGGATGAGGCGGCGCAGGTCGTGGCGGTCGGCGAGCCGCTCGAGGTAGTCGTGGATCTCCGGCTGCGGGGAGTACGAGCGCGACCAGTCCGGGTTGGGATCGGTCGAGAGCGAGTACATGTGCGACGGGATGTCGCACGCGCAGCCGGGGTAGGTGTTGTCCCGCCAGGTCCCGCCCACGCCGCGCGGGGCCTTCTCCAGCATGACGACGTCGGTGATGCCGGCCTCGCGCAGGGCGAGCGCCTGGCCGAGCCCGGAGAAACCGGAGCCGACGATCACGACCTCACTGAACAAGGGACGCTTCCTTCCCGACGACCGGTGCGGTGACGCTGGCGGCCTCGACGAGGCCCTGCAGGTGCGCGGCCACCTCCGGCGACCGCTCGAAGGTGATCATGTGGCCGGCGCCCGGGAGGACGACCAGCTCGGCGGCGGGCAGGGCCGCGGCGATGGTGTGGGCGTGGTCGATCGGGCAGAGCCGGTCGTTCGTGCCGACCAGCACCACGGTCGGGACGCCGTGCAGCGACTCGAGCGACGACGTCCGCCGGTGCTCGCCGATCGAGTTCCGGAACGCGAGTACGGCGACCGGGTCGGCCGCGAAGGTCTGTTCGGCCACGCTCAGCACGTCCGCGCGCCGCGCGTGGCGCCCGAAGACGAGGGCCCGGACGACGGGGGCGAGGGCGATCGAGCGGGCGTGGGTGCCGCTGCCCTCGGGATCGGCGCGAGCGACCGGCGCGCGGTTCCCCAGCGACGCGAGGAACGGCATGATCGCCCGCTCCCCGTGGGCGACGAAGGCGCCGCGCCGGCCGGGCAGGCCCAGGGTCAGCTCCGCCATGTCGTCGCTCGCGGTGGCGACGAACCCGGCGCCGACGACGCGCTCGCGGACCAGGTCGGGGTGCCGCTCGGCCAGCGCCATGAGCGTCATCCCGCCCATGGAGTGCCCGGCGAGGACGATCGGCCCGTCGACGTGGTCGCGCAGCAGGGCCGCCAGGTCGTCGGCGGCGCGGCCGATCGTGGACGCGTGCTCGCCGCCGGACTCCGAGCCGCCGTGGCCGCGGTGGTCGTAGCGGACGATCTCGCTCGTCACCCCGGCCCGGCGCAGGTCACGGACGACCCGGTCCCACGTGCGGAGGTCCTGCGACCAGCCGTGGGCGAGGACCAGGGTGGGGACGCCCGGCGTCAGGACCCCGCTCCGCGCCACCCGCAGGGTGATGCCCGTGGCGAGGCTGACGGGGCCGACGTTCTCGTTCATCACTTCTCCAGCAGGAAGGACTTCTTCCACAGGGTCTTACCAGGTCCCGCGATCATCCCCGCCTCGTCCAGGAACGCGAGGATCTTCTCGCCGCCGAAACGGATCATCTCGCGGTGGTGCGGGTTGGCCAGGGCGGCGCGGCGGCCCTCGGCCGGGTCGATGCCGACGGCCGCGTAGACCTTCGGGTTGATCAGGCTGCGCACCACGAAGAACGAGGTGAACGCGCACATGAACCGCTGGTACGCGAGCTCGGAGCGGGAGAGTTCCGCCAGCCCGCGGGTCACCTCGTCCCGCGCGAAGGCGACGTGGCGCGCCTCCTCCATGATGTGGATCCTGTTGACCTGACGCATCAGCGGCTGGATGCGGTCGTCGTTCGCCTGCTCGCGCTGGAGGCGGTCGAGCACCTCCTCGGCGACGAGGATCGAGGCGTAGGCGGCCGGGCCCCAGTTGACGACCGAGAACAGCTTGCCGAGCTGGTGCACGAACGGGATCGGGCCGTAGGGCTCCACCCCGGCGCGGTGCACCAGGCGGGCGAACATCTGCGAGTGCCGGCACTCGTCGGCGACCTCGGTGAGGGCCCACTGGGCGCGCTCGCTCGTCGGGTCGTCGGCGTAGAAGTCCTTGAGCAGCCGCTGCATGAGCAGGGTCTCGAACCACAGGCCGACCGACGCGACGCTGCACGCCTCGTGCTTGCCCAGCTCGATCCGCTGCTCCGGGGTCAGGCGCTCCCAGAGCTCCGTGCCGTAGAGCGAGACGCGGTGCTCGGGGACCCAGATCTTCCCCTCGACCAGCGGCGCATCCCAGTCGATGTCGACGGCCGGGTCGTAGGACTTCTTGGCCGCCGAGCGCAGCAGGCGCGCCGCAGTGGCGTTCGCGTCCCCCTCGTTGCGGGTGGTCCGGGTCGTGGCGGGCGCCGACATGGCGTCGTCCTCTCGGAGGGTCGAGCGGGGGAGCGAGCTGCGGGATACGGACTGTATCCCCAACTTGTTGTACGTCTTACCGCTGGTAACCGTAACCGGTGGTAGCGTCTTCGCCCATGGCGGATGGTGTCAAGCCGACGCGGGGCAGTAAGCCCCCATCTCGTGACGGGCGTCGCACCCGGTGGACGAAGCACCGCGAGGAGCGCCGCGCCGAGTTCGTCGAGGCCGCCATGCGCGTGCTGGCCGAGGTCGGGCCCGAGTTCGGCATCGAGCAGGTGGCCGTCGAGGCCGGCGTCACGAAGCCCGTGCTCTACCGCCACTTCTCGGACAAGGCCGACCTGGTCGAGGCCATGGGTGAGCGGGGGACACACATCCTGCTCGACCGGCTGATCCCGGCGCTGAACTCCGAGGAGGCGCCGCTCCCGCGTATCCGTAAGTCGATCGACGCGGTGCTCGGGACCCTGGAGGACTACCCGAACCTGTACTGGGTGTTGGCCCGCCACGGCCACGGCCAGGAGGTGGTGCAGGCCGACAAGGAGCTCATCGCCACGGCCCTGTCGGCGTTGATCGGTGACTACCTGCGCTCCTTCGGCCTGGACTCCGGCGCGGCGGAGCCCTGGGCCTACGGCATCGTCGGGTTCGTCCAGAACACGGCGGAGTGGTGGCTGGAGCGCCGCTCGATGAGTCGGGACTCGGTGACCGAGTACCTGACGGTGCTGGTCTGGGCGGCGATCGACGGGTTCGCGCGGCAGCGCGACGTCGTCATCGACCCGAACGTGCCGCTGGAAATCAACAAGGTGATCCAGATGTCTCCCGGAGGATCCTCCGGGAACAGCGAGTCCGATGTCGCCGAGGCTGGGAACGGGGATCGATGACGACCACCGATCACGACGATGACGACGACGGGTACCGCGGGCCCGCCACGCTGGATCTCGGGGACGGGCGCACCTTCGACGTCGAGGTGACCCTGCGCGGGTACGTCGAGCCGCTCGACGGCCGGTACCACTGGTACGGCCGCGTCGCGGTCCACGCCGGGCTCGAGTCCGTCCTCGGCGGCAAGCGGGCGCAGGCCGTGGTCTCCACGCCACAGGGCGAGGCGGTCGGGGAGCTCTCCGACGTCGACCCGTGGGGCCGCTACCGCGTCGCCGGCACCTCGACCCCGCCGTTCGCCGTGCTCACCGAGGTGACGGCGTGAGCGACCGCGACGCGATCCTCGCCGCGATCTCCACCCCGGAGCGCGCGGTCCGTGACATCTCCGGTCTCATCGGCGACCGCATCGCCTTCGGTCCCGTCCCGGCCGGCCCCGGCGGGATGGCCACCGCGCGCGCGGTCGGCGTCGTCGGGAAGCTCCGCGGCCGGCAGATCGGCGGCACCGGCACCGAGGTGCACGTCCCGGTGCAGCTCGACCTGACCGTCGACATCGGCGCCCGCGCCGTCCCGGTCGAGGCCCGCATGACCGTGCGGATCGGGCTCGAGGCCTGCCTCGCGCCGGACGCCGACCACGTGGTGGTCGAGGTCGACGAGATCGGCCCCGACGACATCGCGCTCGAGACGAAGACGTCGGGTATCGGGGGCGTGCTCGTCCGCCGGCTCGGCAACCTCGACGCCGAGATCCGGCACCACGTGATCGGCTACGTCACCGACCTCCTGGCCTCCCCGGAGGCGCGGGACCTGCGGCGCATCGATCTCGACGAGGCGTCCGACACGGCGTAGTGCCCGGGCCGCCCGTGCCGCCGCGAGGTGTACGTCAGGCAGGTTTCCGGACGTCCGGGCCTGCCTGGCGTGAGTCTCGCGGCGGGCTGGTTGGTGGCCCGTGCGGCGAGGTGTACGTCAGGCAGGTTCCCGGACGCCGGGGCCTGCCTGATGTGAGTCTCGCGGTGGAGTCCCCGGCGGACGGGATCTTCCCGACGGCGGGTGGGGTCTAGCGGGGGCGACGGCGCGCCGGGGTGCCGGAGGTCGAGCGGCCGGGCTGCTGCCGGGCCGACTCCTCGTCGTCCGTGCGGATCACCGGCGAGGTCGACCGACGCGTCCGCTTGACGTCGGACTGACGCGTGGCGGTCGAGGTCCGGGACGACTCCGACGCCGGACGCCCCTGCCGTCCGCTGCGGGCCGCGGTCGGGGTGGACCCGGTCGTGCTCGATCGGCTGCGGCCCGAGGCCGTGCTCGTGCGTCGGGTCCCACGGTCGTCGGCCCCGTCGTTGATCGCCGCGCTGCCCTCGTCGGTGGCGGCCCGGGACGTGCCCACCTGCTCGTCGGCGTCGGCGTCGGCGTCGGTCGGGTCCTCGGCGTCCGAGTCCTCGGCCTCGACGGGTCCGGACTCCTCGTCGTCGTCCTCGGTGGACCCCACGTCCTCGACCCGGCCCCCGGTGTCCTCCGCGTCGTCCTCCGACTCGGAGTCCGAGTCCTCGACCAGGTCGACGGTGTCGTCCGTGTCGGACTCGTCGTCATCGGCGGCGGTCTCGTCCGAGGCCTCGGGGGCGGTCGTCTCGGATTCCTCGTCCCACCCGTCGTCGGAGTCCTCGTCGGAGTCCTCGATCTGCTCCTCGTCGGACCCGGCGACATCCTCCTCGCTGTCCTCGGCGGCGTCCGCCGAGTCGTCCGCGACGACGTCGTCCTCCTCGCCCTCGGGGTGGCCGGCGAGGGTGTCGCCGTCGGTGTCGACGTCGGCCTCGGGGACGGCCCGGTCGACGGACGTGCCGCCGGCGGAGCCCGCCCGGCGGCCCTCGCCGCTCTCGTCCGTCGTCGTGATGGCCGCGAGGGAGACCTCCGTCGGAGCCAGGATCGCCTGGGCGAACCGGCGCTGGGCGGCGAGCATCCGCTCGAGGACGTCGAACATGTCGTCGACGAGGACGGCAGCCGCGGTGCGGTCCGGTCGGGGGAACCCGCCCAGCAGGCGGATGGTGTCGTCGGGCTCGCTCATGGCACTCCTCGTTCCGCGTCGTCCGCGGGGGCGCTCCCCGGGATGCGCGGGCGTGCCCACTCCGGGGTGCGGTCCAGCCGTCGTCGGGCGAAGTGGGTGCCGGGGGCCGAGCGGGGTCGCCCGACCGCGCCGGGGACGGCGCGAACGCGTCACGGATGTGCGGACGTCTGCCGCACGAAGACGGACCCGGCGCCGGACCCGTCGTCGGGAAGGTCCTACCGGGAGCGGATGAGGTCCATGAAGGAGGTGCGGTCGGTGACCTTCACCCGGGGCCGCCCGCCGGTCTCGCCCGCCGCGCGCTCGTGGGCGTCGATGGCCTCCCAGCCGTCGAGGTCGACGAGGTCGGCGCAGCGGCCGGAGAGCCACTCCTCGACCTCCTCCGCGCTCGCCACGGACGCGCCGTCGCGGGCGCCGGTCGCGAGATCGGCCAGGAGGTGGCGGACGGTCTCGTTGGCGTCCTTGCGGTTGGTGCCGATGATCCCGGTGGGTCCGCGCTTGATCCAGCCGACCACGTACTCGCGCTCCCGGCCCTCGATGCGGCCCTCGGTGTGCGGGATCGTGCCGGAGCCCTCGTCGAACGGGACCCCGGGCAGCGCCACGCCCTTGTAGCCCACCGCGCGGAACACCAGGCCGCACTCGACGGTCTCGCGGTCGCCGGTGTCGACCGGCCGCACCCGCCCGTCCTCGGAGGCCTCGAGCCGGTTGACGGCGAGCTCGACGCCGGTGACCGGCCCGTCGTCGCCGTCCCCGAGGATGCGCAGGGGCGAGCGCAGGAAGCGGAACTCCATCCGGCGTTCCGCGTCCGGGTCGGGCCCGCGCTCGGCCCAGCCGCGGAGGATCTCGACGTTGCGGCGGGTGCCCTTGGCCAGGTCGGCGTCGCCGTCGGCGGACGGGATCTGGGCGGGGTCGACGACGGTGGTGAGGCCGTCGATCTCGTCGAGCTCCCGCAGCTCGGTGGTGGTGAAGGCGGCCTCGACCGGACCGCGCCGACCGCATACGACGACCTCGCGCACCGACGACCCCACGAACGACGTGATGGCGTGGTCGGCGGTGTCGGTGGCGCGCAGGTCGGCCTCGCCGAGCAGCAGCATCCGGGCCACGTCGAGGGCCACGTTGCCGGCGCCGATGACCACGGCGCGCTCCGCGGAGAGCTCCGGGTCGAGGTCCACGTAGTCGGGGTGGCCGTTGTACCACCCGACGAAGTCGACGGAGGCCAGGCTGCCGGGCCGGTCCTCGCCCTCGATGCCGAGCCGACGCTCGGTCTGGGAGCCCACGGCGTAGATCACGGCGTCGTAGCGCTCGACGAGCTCGTCGACCGTGACGTCCTCGCCGATGTGGACGTGCCCGAAGAACCGGAAGCCGGGGCGGGCGGCGATCTTCTCGTACTGGTTGCTGACCGACTTGATCTTCGGGTGGTCCGGCGCGACGCCGGCGCGCACGAGACCCCAGGGGGTGGCCAGCCGGTCGTACATGTCGACCCGCACCGGCGGGTCCTCCGAGTCGAGGAGGGCGCCCGCCGCGTAGAACCCCGACGGGCCCGAGCCGACGATCGCCACGGCGTGGGTCCTCATGGACTGATCCTGTCGGAGGCGGGCGTGATCCGCACCTGTACCGACGCACGGCCCGCCACGCCGACGATCGGGTGCACCCCCACGGGCGGCGCGTCGGAAAACGGCCCTCGATCGAGTCATCACTCCATGCGGCATCAGGCCTGTGGAGGGGCCCGACCTGCGCCGACGATGACAGTGATGATCAGGAACGGACAGCATGCGTCGTGGCGTCGGGGCCGGGAGGTCCTGGACGACTACGACCTCGAGCGTGTCCTCACCGAGGAGCTCGCGGACGACCTCGTGAACGAGCTCGCCTGCCTGCGCCCCCGGCGCCGCCCGGCCCACGCCGTGGGCGCGGTCCTCCCCGTCCTGGTCCGACGCCCGCGCCTGCGCGTGATCCGGGGCGGCCTCGCCGACTAGCTCTTCACCGCGGCGAGCACCAGGTAGTGGAGCTCGTGGCCGGCCATCGAGAGCCGGTGCCGGAAGGTGCGCCGCACGACGATGCGGGTGTCCGAGCGGGCGTCGATCATCGCCTCGACGTCGGACACGTCGTGGTCGTCGGGCGCGTCCTTGAGGGTCAGGGCGAGTACGGAGCTCGCCGGGAACGCCGACCACAGCTCGTCGAGCGCGTCCACCGGGACGTGGCCCTCGCCCACCGCGCCGGCCGCGACGAGGGCGTTGAGCCGCTCCTCGCCGACCAACCGGGCGACCTCGGCGCTCTCCAGCCGCTCGCCGACGAGGTAGTGCGCGTAGAGCCCGGGCCGGTCGCGGTGCGCGGCGTCGCGCGCCTCCGGGATGCCGTCGGCGCCGACCACCACGGTCACGCCCCGGGCGCGCAGCTCCTCGCCGACCACCCCGTTGCCCGCGCCCAGGTCGAAGGCGCGCAGCGCGCCGGGCTCGAGACCGAGCTCCGCGCCGGCCTCGACCGCCGCGTCGGCGACGGTGGCGGGGGAGGCGCACTCGAGCTGCCGCTGCACGACCTCCTCGTAGAGCCCGGGGACGTCGTAGACGGTCGCGTAGTCGTGCAGCACGACCCGCTGCGTCTCGCCACCACGGTGGAGCAGGAACTGCTCCTCGCCCTGCCGGCGGCCGGGGGTCGGGTCGAGTTCGACGGTGAACGGAGCTGTCATGGCCTCATCGTGACCGCCGCGACTCCGGGCGGCCCAGACGATGTGTCGTTGCTCCCCCTGCCGTTTCCCCCGGGCGCCCGGGCGTCCACCCTGCGAGCAGTGCACCGCGCGCCGTCGTCGCCGCCCTCGCACGTTCCCGTCCGAGTCCCCGCGCCGGACCCCACCCGCGCCGGGACCCCGACGACAGGAGGCTCGCCATGAGCACGTCGTCCCCCGCCCACGCACTGCTGCGTCCCGTGCTCGCCCGCGGCGCGCAGGTCGCGATCGAGGACCGGGAGCACGCCTCGACGATCGTCGCGGACCTGCTCCACCGGGAGTGCACCGAGTGGAGCTGGACCTCGCACCGTTCGGAGGCGCACCGCGCCGACGCCCGCCGCATCGTCGGAGCGCTCTGCCGGGAGGGATGGGGCCCGTCCGAGGCGCTCCCCGGATGAGTCACGGTGCCTCGCCACGAGACAGAAACGGTTAGGCTGATGCGCCGATCGGCGCAAGGTCGGCCGCGTTCCGGTGGTGTCCACCGGACCCGTGGGGAGGAACGCCGTGAGCACGATGGAGATCGACGGACGTCAGGTCCGGGAGTCCAGCCGCCGCTCCGGAGCGGTCTGGACCTGGCAGTCGCAGAGCGAGCAGCCCATCGACTACGAGATCGAGTGGGTGCAGGAGAAGGACGTCTTCCTGTACGGCACCCGGGTGCGGCCGGGCGGCTGGAACGTGTCCGAGCTCGACCAGTCCACCTGGGTCAACGACGGCACTCTCGAGGGTGCCCGCGAGGTCGTCGAACGGCGCATGTCGTCGATGCCCCGCTGACCGCCGTCCCGACGACGGGTCCGGTCCGGACCCGTCGTCGGGACGGGCGTGCTAGGAGCCGCCCCCGAGGACGCCGGCCTCGCTGAGCTTCTTCATGACGGCGTTCGGGCCGTCGAACTGCTCCTTGTCGAGACCGCGCAGCGTCTCGACCAGCTGGTCGTCGGCGCCCTTCGACTTGGCGTGCTCGGCGAGCTGCTCGGGGTCACCCGGGTAGTCGAAACCGCCGAGGGACTTCTGGACCTGCGTGACGTCGTAACCCATGGCCGGGGGATGACCGCTCTCCGGCGATGCAACCGTGGAATCCTCGTCCCGTGGTCGGATGCCCGTTCTCGTGCGTCGTGTGGGACCTCGACGGCACGCTGCTCGAGCGCGGTGGGCTCACCCCCGTCGACGGGGTCGAGACGCTGCTCGCGGCCTGGTCGGCGGACGGGGTGGAGATGGCCGTCGCGACGTCCGCGCCGACGGGCCTCGCGCGCCGCGTGGTGGACGAGCTCGGCTGGTCGTCGTGGTTCGGCCACGTCGCGGGGACCGGCCCCGGTGTGGTCGGGAAGGACGAGGTGCTGGTCGAGGCGCTGCTCGGGCTGGGGCGCGTCCTGCCGGACGGGGCCGTCGGGGCGGCGATGGTCGGCGACGCCCCCACGGACGTCGCGGCCGCGCGGCGGCACGGGCTCACCGCGGTCGGCGTGACGTGGAGCGGGACCCCGGCGGACGTGCTGGGCGGGGCGGATCTGATCTGGAGCCACCCGCCGTCGTGACCGGCCGTTGGGTGGTCCACCTGGACCTCGACTCGTTCTTCGCCTCCGCCGAGCAGCTCACCCGGCCGACGTTGCGCGGGCGGCCGGTGCTGGTCGGCGGCCTCGGGCCGCGGGGCATCGTCGCGGGCGCGTCGGGCGAGGCCAAGGCGTTCGGGGCCCGGTCGGCGATGCCGATGGCGCAGGCGCGCCGGGCGTGCCCCACCGCGGTGGCCCTGCCGCCGCGCACGGCCGTCTACCGGACGCTCTCCGAGTCGTTCTTCGCCGTGGTGCGGGCGGCCGCCCCGGTGCTGGAGCAGGTCGCCTACGACGAGACGTTCGCCGAACCGGCCGCCCTGGCCGGAGCGGGCCCCGACGAGGTGCACGCGTGGGCCGAGGGCGTGCGCGCGCAGGTCCGGGAGGCGACGGGGCTCGCGGTGTCGGTGGGAGCGGGCTCGGGCAAGCAGGTCGCGAAGATCGCCTCCGGGCTCGCCAAGCCGGACGGGGTGCACGTGGTCGCGCACGGCGGGGAGCGGGCGCTGCTCGACCCGTTGCCGGTGCGGTCGCTGTGGGGCATCGGGCCGGTCGCCGAGACCGCGCTGGCGCGGGCCGGGGTCACCACGATCGCGGCCTTCGCGGCGATGCCGCCGGCGGAGGTCACGGCGCTGCTCGGCTCGGCGGTGGGGAGTGCGCTGCACCGGCTCGCGCAGGGGGTGGACGACCGGGCGGTGACCGAGCGGGGCGAGGCGAAGCAGGTCAGCGCGGAGACCACGTTCGACACCGACCTCTCCGACGTGGCCGGGGTGCGGCGCGCGGTGGCCGACCTGGCCGCCTCGGCGCACACGCGGCTCGTCGCCTCGCAGCGGGCCGCCCGCACCGTGACGGTGAAGGTCCGTGGCGGGGACTTCGTGACCCACACGCGCTCGGAGACCTCGACGGTCGCGTCGACCGACCTGCCGGCGCTGACCGCGGTGGCCCAGCGGCTCGCCGTCGACGCGCTGCCCGACGCCGGGGTCCGGCTGGTCGGGGTGTCCTACGCCGGCCTCACCACGGCCGTGCAGGGGACGCTGTTCGAGACCGGGGGCGCGGCACCCGAGCCGGTCGCACCCGACGTCGGGACGGAGCCGGCGGAGGCCCCGACCCCACCCCCGGAGCAGCCGTGGCGCACCGGCGACGACGCCGCGCACCCCGAGCACGGGCACGGCTGGGTGCAGGGCGCCGGGCACGGGCGGGTCACCGTGCGGTTCGAGACGCGGTCGACCGGGCCGGGGCGGGCGCGGACGTTCGCCGCGGACGACCCGGAGCTCACGCGGGGCGATCCGCTCGTGTCGTTGACCTGACATCTGATGGCAGGAAAGCGTCGTTGCTGTCACGGCATGACAGCAACGACGCTTCCTGCCACGAGAATCTGGTCAGAGCAGTAGCTGCGAGCGGGCCAGCTCCGCGTAGAGCGGGCTCGCGTCGAGGAGCTCGGCATGGGTGCCGACGGCTACGACCCGCCCGCCGTCGAGGACGACGATCTGGTCGCAGTCGACCACCGTGGAGAGCCGGTGGGCGACGATCAGGAGGGTCCGGTCCGCGGCCGCGGCGACGTCGATGGCGTCCTTGAGGGCCTGTTCGTTGCGGGCGTCGAGGCTCGCGGTGGGCTCGTCGAGCAGCATCACCGACGGCTCGGCGAGCAGGGTGCGCGCGATCGCGAGGCGTTGGCGCTCCCCGCCCGAGAGCAGGACCCCGCCCTCGCCGACCGGGGCGTCCAGCCCGAGCGGCGACCGCTCGACCAGCCCCGAGAGGTTCACCGACGCGAGGACGGCGAGCTGGTCGGCCTCCGGGGCGTCCGGCGCGGCGAGCACGAGGTTCTCCCGCAGCGTGCCGGCGAGGGCGGGCGACTCCTGCTCGACGTAGCCGAGTCGGGCCCGTAGTGCGTCCCGCGGCTGGTCCCGCACGTCGACCCCGTCGACGAGCACGGCGCCGCCGGTCACGTCGTAGAACCGTTCGACCAGGGCGAAGACGGTCGACTTGCCCGCCCCGGAGGGCCCGACGAGCGCGGTGCGCGTGCCGCGGGGCACGGCGAAGCCGACCCGGTCGAGCACGACCGTGCCGTCGGGGTAGCGGAAGCCGACGTCGCGCAACTCCAGCGCGGGCGCCGCGCCGGGGGCGGCCGCTCCGGTGGGCGCGTCGTCCGCGGACTCCCCGCGCAGGCGGACGACCTCCTCGATCCGGGCCAGCGCCCCGAGCCCGGTCTGCAGCTGCGTCCAGGCCTGGGTGAGGCGCGCGAAGGGCAGCACGAGCAGGAACAGGTAGAGCACGAACGACACGAGCTCGGCGACCGTCAGCTGCCCGGCCGCGACCCGCGCGCCCCCGATCCCGAGCACGGCGATGAACGAGCCCTGGGTGGCGATCGTGACGGCGGGCGAGACGAGGGCCTGCAGCCGGGCCGAGCGCACGCCGACCGCGTACGCGGCGGTGGCCGCCCCGACGACGCCGTCGACCTCCCGGTCGGTCGCCCCGCTCGCGCGGATCGTGCGGACCGCGCCCAGCGCGCGCTCGACCGCCGCGGTCATCTCGCCGACCCGCGCCTGGGAGAGCGTCGAGAGCGCCCGCAGCCGGCGCGACGCCGTCCCGATGACCACGACCCCCGCCGCGACGGCGAGCAGCGTGACGCCGAGCAGGACCAGGTCGACCAGGGCCATCGCGACGGCCGCCCCCACGACGACCACGACCGAGCTGCCGAGCTCGAAGAGCCCCGACGTCACGACGGCCCGCAGGAGCGTGGTGTCAGAGCCGATCCGGGAGATCAGGTCCCCGGTGCGGCGGGCGTCGTACTCCGGCACGGACAGCCGCAGCACCCGCTCCACCAGCCGGCGGCGGGTCGAGAGCACCACGCCCTCGGCGGTCCGCTGGAGCAGGAACGACATCACCGCGCCCACGAGCGCGCCACCGATCAGCACCGCCACGAGCAGAGCTGCGGCCGACAGGACCGGCCCGCCGCCCTGCACCGCCGCGATCACCCGGCCGACGAGCAGCGGCTGGGCCAGCGAGGTGCCCGCCGTGAGCAGGGACAGCAGCGCGACGACGGTCAACGTGCCGCGGTGCTCGGCCAGGTACGGCCACAGGCGCCGCAGCCCTGCGTCGGACGGGGTCAGCACACCACCCCGCGGAAGGACTCGCGCAGCTCGGCGACGAACAGCTCGGGCACCTCGAGGGAGGCGAAGTGTCCGCCCCGCTCGAGCACGCTCCACCGGCGCACGTCGGTGTAGCGCGCCTCGACCCACGAGCGCGGCATCTTCGCCATCTCGGCCGGGAAGATCGAGATCGCCGCGGGCACCGTGACCTCCGAGCGGCGGTCCACCTGGGCGTTCTCCCAGTACATGCGGGCCGAGGAGGCCCCGGAGGCGCCGAACCAGTAGACGGCCACGTTGTCGAGCAGCCGCCGGCGCGTCACCGAGTCGAGCCCGCCGTCGGTCCAGACCCCGAACTTCTCCGCGATCCACGCGAGCTGGCCCACGGGCGAGTCGACGAGCGCGTAGCCGAGGGTCTGCGGCCGGGTGCGCTGCTGGCCGGAGTAGCCGCCGCCGACCTCCCGGAACTCCCGGGCCTGGGCGAGCCAGCGCTGCTCGAGCTCGGGGAGGTCCTCGGTCCGCGCCCCCTCGGGGCGGTCGGCCAGCGGCATCGTCGTGTGGAGCATGGCGACGCGGTCCGGGTGCCGGACCCCCAACGCCGTCGTGATCATGGCGCCCCAGTCGCCGCCCTGGGCGAGGAAGCGGGGGTAGCCCAGACGCGTCATGAGGACGGCCCACGCATCCGCGATGTGGTCGATGCCCCAGCCCGTCGTCGTGGGCTTGTCGGAGAACCCGAAGCCCGGGAGGGACGGCGCGACCACGTGGAACGCGGGTGCGGAGGGGTCCTCGGGCGTCGTCAGGGGGCCCACGACGTCGAGGAACTCGACCACCGAGCCGGGCCACCCGTGCGTGATCAGGAGTGGCTGTGCGTCATCTCGCGGTGACTCTACGTGCAGGAAGTGGATCCCGAGCCCGTCGATCTCCGTGCGGTACTGCCCGAGGCCGTTGAGCTCCGCGGACAGCGCCGCGACGTCGTGCTCCTCGAGCCACGTCCGGGCGAGCTCCGCCACGACCGTGACCGGGATGCCCTGGGACCAGTCGTCGACCGGCTCCGGCTCGGCCAGGCGCGCCCGGCGGAGACGTTCGTGCAGGTCAGCGACCTGGTCCGACAAAATGTCGAGGACGAACGGCGTGACCGCGTCGGGGTCGGCCGGGGTGGGGGACGACGGGTCGGCGGTGGTCGGCGCGGCGTCGTCGGGGGCCATGGCCGCGACGCTAACGGCACAGGTCCGAACGCGCCGTGGGGAGGCATCCGTCCGGGTGTCACCCCGACACGCCGTCGGATGGAGCCGGTCCCCCGAAGGTGGCATCTTCCGCCCACGCTGTCACACGGGCCGTCATCGTTGCGATGAACGGAGCGGAGGTGATCATCGTGCTGAACGAACGGCCCGCGGCACTGCTGGCGGCAGCGGCGGATCTGGACGAGTGCGACGGCTACGTGGTCCTGGTGTTCGACCCGGAGACCGGTGAGATGGACGCGCACGGCCCCTACGAAGGGGTCGCCGCGACACTCCGCGCCGAGGAGCTCAGGCAGAACTTCGACTCCGACGACCTGCGCGACGTGGTCGTCCGGGTGAGCAGGTTGCACCTGCCCACGCCGGTGCCACAGCAGGCCTGGTGAGGCGGGCGCCGGCGGGGTAGACCCTCCGGCGTGAGTCTCACTGTGCGCGACGCCGCGCTCGAGCTGTTCCGGGCGCACGGCATGACGACGGTCTTCGGGAACCCGGGCTCCACCGAGCTCCCGATGCTCCAGGACTTCCCCGACGACTTCACCTACGTCCTCGGGCTCCAGGAGGCGGTCGTCGTCGGCATGGCCGACGGGTTCGCGCAGGCGACCGGTCGGCCGGCCCTGGTCAACCTGCACACCGCGCCCGGCGTCGGGAACGCGGTGGGCGCGCTGGTCAACGCGGCGGCCAACAGGACCCCGCTCGTGGTCACCGCCGGCCAGCAGGTGCGGCCGATGATGACGCTGGAGGCGATGCTCGCGAACCCGCGGGCCTCCGAGCTCCCGCGTCCCACCGTGAAGTACTCGGCGGAGCCGCCCCGGGCCCAGGACGTCGTCGCGACCCTGGCCCGGGCGATCCACCTCGCGACCACCCCGCCCACCGGCCCGGTGTTCGTGTCGATCCCGATGGACGACTGGGACGTCGAGCTGACCGGCGACGACCTCGAGGTGGCGCAGCGGGCGTCCCGACGACGGGTGACGGCGCCGCTCGCGCCGACCGGTCTCGAGGCGTGGGTCGCCGCGCTCGACGGCGCCTCCGCCCCGGCGCTCGTCGTCGGCGGGGAGATCGACTCCGGCGGCGGCTTCGACGACGCCGTGGCGCTGGCCGAGCGCCTGGGCTGCGCGGTCTACGGCCCGCCCGCCGACGGCCGGGTCGGGTTCCCGGAGAGCCACCCGCAGTTCCGCGGCGCGCTGCCGATGGCCATCGCGCCGGTGTCGCAGACGCTCGCGGCGCACGACGTGGTGCTCGTGCTCGGCACCGCGGTGTTCCGCTACTACCCCTACGTGCCCGGCGGGTTCCTGCCCGAGGGCACCACCCTGCTGCACGTCACGTCCGACCCCGACGAGGCCGCCCGCGCGCCGATGGGCGACGCGCTCGTGGCCTCCCCGGTCGCCGTCGTGCGCGCGCTGCTGGACCAGGTCGCCCCGTCGTCGCGCGTGCCCGCCGGGTCCGCGCCGTCCGCGGCAGCCGCCCGGGCATCGGCCGTCCCGGGCACCCTGACCGCCGAGGCGGTGTTCGACGTCGTCGGCTCGGTGTGGCCGGCCGACGGGGTGGTCGTCGACGAGTCACCCTCGAACCGTGGCGCGCTGCACGCGCGCCGTCCGGTCTCCCGCCCGTCGACCTCGTTCTTCACGACGTCGGGTGGTCTCGGCTTCGGTCTGCCCGCGGCGGTCGGCGTCGCGCTGGCCGACCGGTCCCGGCCCGTCCTCGCGGCGATCGGTGACGGGTCGATGCAGTACGCGATCCAGGCGCTGGCCTCGGCCGCGATGCTCGGCGTGCCCGTGACCGTGCTCGTCCTGGAGAACCGCGAGTACGCGATCCTCAAGTGGTTCGCCGCCCGGGAGAACACCCCGAAGGCGCCCGGCCTCGACCTGCCGCCCGTCGACTTCGGCGCCCTCGCCGCGGGGTACGGGGTACCGGCGGAGTCGGTGTCGACGGCCGAGGAGCTGCGCGCCGCCCTGGAGCGTGGGCGTGACGGCGACGGGCCGCGGCTGATCGCGGTGCCGGTCGGCCGCGCGGCGAGCTGAGCCCGTGTGGTCACCCGGTATCGAGATGCCCCGCCCGCCGATCTCCGCGTAGCGTCGCGGGACGTGTCGACCCAGACGCATCCCACCTCCACGTCCACCGACGCCGGGCCGTCCGTCCCGCCCGCCGTCGAGGTCGTCGACCTGGTGAAGCGCTACCCCAAGGCCACGGTCAACGCCGTCGACGGCATCTCGTTCGCCGTCGCGCCCGGCGAGGTGTTCGGCCTGCTCGGCCCGAACGGCGCGGGCAAGACCACCACCATCGGCGTGCTCACCACCCGCGTGCGCAAGACCTCCGGCTCGGCGACGGTCACGGGCATCGACGTGGCCGAGGACCCGGTCGGCGCGCGCTCGGTGATCGGCGTCGTCCCGCAGCGCCCGAACCTCGACCGCAGCCTCGACGCCAGGGGCAACCTCGTCTGGCACGCCGCGTACCACGGTGTCCCGCGCGCCCGGCGCGGTCCGCTCGCCGACGAGCTGCTCGAGCGGATGGGCCTCTCCGACAAGGCGCACACCAACCCCGACGAGCTCTCCGGCGGCCAGGCGCAGCGGCTGATCATCGCGCGCGGCCTCATGCACGACCCGCGGGTGCTCTTCCTCGACGAGCCGTCCACCGGCCTCGACCCCCAGGCGCGCCTGTTCGTGCACGACCGGGTCGTCGAGCTCGCCGCGAACGGGGTCACCGTCGTGCTCACCACGCACGACATGGACGAGGCCGCCAAGCTCTCCGACCGCGTCGGCATCGTCGACCACGGCGAGCTGCTCAAGCTCGACACGCCCGCGAACCTCGTCGCCGGCCTCTCCGGCTCCGCGACCGTCGACCTCGACGTGACGGGCGTCGACCCCGAAGCGCTGCGCCGCCGCCTCGCGGAGGTCCGCGGGACCGCGGGCGTCGAGGTGCTCGCGGTTCCCGACGAGGGGCCGGCGCGGCTGCGCATCCGCGTCGACGGGGAGGCGGGGGCCGCGCTGCCCGGCCTCGTCGAGGAGGTCACGACGGCGGGTGGACGCGTCTCCGACGTCGGGCTCGGCGAGCCGACGCTGGAGGACGTGTTCATCGACCTGACCGGGAGGGGACTGCGGTGACGCGCAGCGAGGCGGAGCCGGAGCGGGCTGCGGTGAGCACCGATACGACGACCGGGTCGACCGAGGTCGAGCCGTTCCGCCGCGTGTCCCCGGGGCGGGCGTTCCTCGGGGTGCTGGGCCGCGACGTCGCGGTGACCGGCAAGGAGCTGGGCAGCTTCATCTCGCAGGTGCTCGTGCAGCCGTTCTTCCTGCTGTTCGTGTTCGGGAAGGTGCTCTCCCAGCTCGGCTACATCGCGCCGGGGTACGCCCAGCTGCTGCTGCCCGGCCTGCTCGCCCTGAACGCGTTCCTCGTGGCGGTGCAGGCGGTGGCGCTGCCGCTGGTGATCGACTTCAGCTACACGAAGGAGATCGAGGACCGGCTGCTGGCGCCGCTGTCCACGCGGATGGTCGCGGTGGAGAAGATCGTGTTCGGCGCGATCCGGGGGCTGATCGGGTCGCTCGTGATGATCCCGGTCGGCTACCTGGTGCTCGACGAGGTCTCGTGGGACCTCTCCGGCCTGCCGCTCTCGGCGCTGCTGCTGGTCCTCGGTGCCCTCGCGGGCGGCGCGTCCGGCCTCGTCATCGGCACGTCGGTGAGCCCGCGCCGGATCAACATCGTGTTCGCCGTGGTGATCACCCCGCTGCTGTTCACCGGCTCGACGCAGTTCCCGTTCCTGCAGATCGGGTCGCTGCGCTGGTTCCAGGTGATCTGCGCGCTCAACCCGATCACGTACGTGGCGGAGGGGCTGCGCGGCGCCCTGACCCCGCAGATCCCGCACCTGCCCGGGTGGCTGTGCGTCGCGGCGCTGGTGCTCGCCTGCCTGCTGTTCGGGGCGATCGGGATCCGCGGGTTCGTCCGTCGCGCGCTGGACTGACCTCCCCCTCGTCGTGACAGCGAAGCGTCGTTGCTGCCACTGGCCGACAGCAACGACGCTTTCCTGCCACAGCGGTGCGGCTCAGGACCCCGCGGACAGCTTCCCCGCCACCTGCGCGAGCCGCGTCCCCTGGACCCGGGCGGCGCCGAGCGCGTCGTCGTCGGGGGCCGCGGACTTCTTCGCCACCCAGGACGCGCCGTAGGGGTTCCCGGTGGACATCAGCGACGGGTCGGCCGCGTAGCCGAGGGGCATGATCAGCGTGCCCCAGTGGTAGAAGGTCATGTTCATCGCCACGGTCGTCGTCTCGAGCCCGCCGTGCCCGGTGGAGGCCGAGGTGAACGACGTGCCGACCTTGTCCGCGAGCTTGCCCTGGGCCCAGAGCCCGCCGGTGGTGTCGAGGAACGCCTTGAGCTGCTCGGCCGCGCCGCCGAACCGGGTCGGGCTGCCGAGGGCGATCCCGTCGGCCCACTCGAGGTCGTCCAGGGAGGCGACCGTGTCGTACGGGTTGTCGTCCACCCACGCCTTCCACCGGCGGTTGGCCTCGATCGCCTCGCGCGGGGCGCGCTCGGCCACCGGCCGCACCCGGACCTCCGCCCCCGCACCCCGGGCGCCCTCCGCGAGCGCCTCGGCGAGCGCGGCGACGTTGCCGGTGGCGGAGTAGAAGACGACGGCGATGTTGGCCACGGGGCCCTCCTGGACGACGGGGATGTCCTGATCACCCTCTCGCGCACGCCCGCGCGCGGCACACTGGACCGGTGGCGGTGACGAACGGCCTGACGACGGGCTCCGCGCGGACGGTGTCCGACCCGCCCGCCGAGACGTTGCGCGGCCTCGTGCTGCTCCACCGGCGGATCTCCGGGCTCGCCGCGGCCGACGACGGGCCCGCCGCCGTGACGCGCCTGCTCGCCGACCAGCTCGGCGCGGTCGCCGCGGTGGTCGGCGCCGACGAGTCCCGCCCGGTGCTCGCCGCCTCCGCGCCGGGGGTGGACGACGCCCGCGCCGCGACGGTGCTCCGTGCCGAGCTCGCCGAGCCCCGGTGGGCCCGGGTGCTCGACGCGGCGCGGCGTGGCGCGCGGGCGATGCGGGTGCCGGGCCGCGGGACGTGGGTGCGGGTCGTCGTGCCGGTCGAGGTCGCGGGGGAGACCGCGGCGGTGCTGATCGCCGAGGAGGACCCGGCCGACCGCTCCCGCCCCGCCGCCCTGGACGGCAGCGCCGCCGACGACGTCCTGCTCCTCGCCGCCGAACACGCCGCGACGATCGTCGGCGTGCTCCTCGGCCGCGAGCGGGTGCTCGCCGCGGCCGCCGGGCAGGTGCGCGACGACCTGCTCTCCGGGCTCCTGCTCGGCCGCGCCCGCTCGACGGGCGAGGCGGCGCAGTGGGCCGAGCACCTCGGCCTCGACGTCCCCGGCGCCCGCGTGATGGCCCTCGTTCCCGACGACGGGGCGGTGGCGGGTCTGCTCGCGGCAGCCCGCGAGCGGCTCGGCCGGCTGGTCCCCGACGTCCTCGCCGTCCTGCGCGACAGCGAACTCGTCGCGGTCGTCCCCGCGGGCGTCGACCCCGACGACCTGGCGGCCCGGCTCGCCTCGGGCCTCGTCCGCGGCGGGGGCCGCTGGCCGGTGACGGTCGGGCTCGGGCGGGCCGTCGCCGACCTCGCGGGGCTCGCCCGCTCCTACGACCAGGCCCGCCGCACGGTGGAGGCCGCCCGCCGGCTCGGCCGGGAGGGCCGTCTCGTGCGCTTCGAGGACCTCGGCGTGCACCGGCTGCTGCTCCAGGTCCCCGACCCGGAGGACGCCCGGACGTTCGCCCGCGAGGTCCTGGGCCGGCTGGTCGACGACCCGTCGGGCCGCGCGGGCGAGCTGGTCCGCACCCTCGCGCGCTACTTCCGGGAGGACGGCAGCCCGCAGCGCACCGCCCGGGCGCTCTCCGTGCACCCGAACACCATCGGCTACCGGCTGCGGCGCGCCGAGGAGCTCTCCGGGCTCGTGCTGGACCACTACTCCGACCGGCTCGCCGCGCAGGTCGCCCTGGAGATCCTCGGCTACATGGACGACGGGGCCGACGCCACCGACGGGACCGGCCGCCGATGACCTTCGCCGACGCCCTCGCCGCCGGGACCCTGCTCGGCGACGGGGCCATGGGCACCCTTGCGCAGGCCACCGGCGCCCGCGCCGAGGGTGCGGTGAGCGAGCTCGTCCTGCTGGCCCCGGAGCTGGTGGGCGCCCTGCACCGGCGCTACCTCGACGTCGGCGCCGACGTGATCCAGACCCACACCTACGGTGCGAGCCGGTTGCGGCTGGCCCGGCACGGCCTGGCGCGCCAGGTCGGGGAGATCAACGTGGCGGCCGCGCGGCTCGCCCGGGAGGCGCGGGACGAGGCGGGCCGACCGGCCTTCGTCGCCGGGTCGATCTCGCCGGCGACCTCCCCGCGGATCGCCGGCCCGGTCGAGGCCGCCGCGGTGCGCGCCGCCCTGCGGGAGCAGGCCGACGCACTCGCCGAGGGCGGCGTCGACGTGCTGGTGTGCGAGACCTTCGCCCACGCCGAGGAACTGGCCGAGGCCGTGGAGGCCGTGCGGGCGGCGACGGACCTCCCGGTGATCGCCCAGGCCACCTTCATCGAGGAGGACGGCGGGCCCGTGACGACCCACGGGGAGACCCCCGAGGACGTCGCCCGTGTGGTCGGGGCGCTCGGACCGGTCGCCCTGGGCTCCAACTGCACCCTCGGCCCGCAGGGCCTGCTCACCGTAGTCCGCCGCCTGGCCGCCGCGGTACCCGACGGGATCGCGGTGACGGCGCTGCCCAACGCCGGCCTGCCGCACGTGGTGTCCGACCGCAGCGTCCGCTTCGCCTCCGACGCGGCCCACTTCGGCCGCTACGCCGCGCGCTACGTCGCGGCCGGGGCCCGGCTGGTCGGCGGCTGCTGCGGCACCACCCCCGCCCACGTGGCCGCGGCTGCTGCGGAACTCGCGCGCGGTCCCGTCGTCGACGAGCCGCCGGCGCTCCCGATCGTGCGTGGCGTCCCGCTCCGTGGCGACGACGTGGCGTTCCTGCCACTGGATGACAGCAACGACGTTTCCCTGCCACAGGGGGCGGGACTGCCACGGGGAGAGGGAGCGGCGGTCGGGGCAGGGCGGGAGGGCCCCGGCCGCGGCGCGGTCGCCCGGTGGCTCGACGCGCCCCGACGGACCCCGCTGCTCGTCGCGGAGGTGACCGGGCCGGGGGCCGACGACCTCGACGTCCACGTCGCGCGCGGCCGCGCCGCGCTGGCGGCGGGCGCCGCGGCGCTGTGGGCGGGGCGGGAGCGGGCCCGGCGGCGGCGGACCACGACGGCGGGGGTGGCCGCCGGGGTGCACGAGGCCCTCGACGTGGACGTCGCGCTCACGGTGACCAGCTGGAACACGAGCCGGATGGCGTTGCAGGCCGACCTGCTCGGCCTCGACGCGCTCGGGCTGCACACGATCGTCACCGAGACCGGCAACCCGCCCGTCCACGCCGACCGGGCGGTGCGCGACGGCGTGTGGGAGGTCGACGCGGTGGGCCTGGTCGGGCTGGCCGCGTCCCTGACGGCCGGGGTGGACGCCGACGGTGCCCGCCTCGCGCCGACGCCGTTCCGGGTCGGGGTGCGCGTGACGTCCGGGACCGACGACCTCGACCGCGAGATGCACCGGGTGCGTCTCAAGGTCGAGGCCGGCGCGGAGTTCCTGGTGACCCGCCCGGTCTACGAGCTCGACCGGCTCCGCCGCGTGCTGGCGGGGGCCGGGGTCGACGTCCCCGTCCTGCTCTCGCTCGCGCCGCTCTCGGGGTTCGCCGAGGCGGAGCACCTGCGCCACGAGGTCCCCGACGTCGTCCTGCCCGACGCCGTCCTCGCCCGCGTCCGCGCGGCCGGCGAGGACCCCGCCCCCGGCCTGGACCTCGCGGCCGAGCTGGCCGCCGAGGCCCTGGCCGAGGGGCTGGTCCACGGCCTCGTCGTGCGGCGCCCCGGCCCGCCCGAGCTGCTCGCCGAGGCGGTCACGCGACTCGGCGCGGTCCTCCGCGCGTCCGCCGGTCAGCTGGGTCGGCGGTAGCTCCCGACGACGGGCGCGAGCTCGGCCGGGGTCGAGGCGTGCATGATCACGCCGTCGAGGCCCAGGTCGAACTGGGCCGCGACGGCCTTCGCGCACTGCTCGGGACTGCCGGTGGCGGCCGCGGCGAGCCAGTCGTCGGGAAGGAGCGTCCCGAGGTGCTCGATCTCCGCGCGCGTCGCGACGATGTCCGCCCACCCGCCGAGCCCGGTGACGACGGGGTCGGCCCGGAAGCGTGCGAGGACGGCGGGGTCCCAGTCGTTGGTCCGGACCATGAGGTCGCCGTAGACCTGCAGGTAGGTCGCGAGGCGGGCCACGGTCCGCTTCAGACGGACCTCCTCGGGCAGATGGTCGGGCACCGTCGCGAAGCAGGACCACACCGCGACCGACGCCGGGTCGCGACCGGCCCGCTCGGCCGCGCGGGTACCTGGAGGGCTCGTCGACGACGGGCGGGGAGACGGTCGCGACGGGCGTCGGCGCCGGGCCGGGGGTGGCGTCCGGGGTGGTCGTCACCGACCCCGACGACGCCCTGGACGCCGAGGGCCCGGTGGTGCTCGTGCGGCCGTTCACGGCCCCGGACGACGTGCCCGCGATGTATGCCTCGGTCGCGGTGGTCACCGAGCACGGCGGCACGACCTCGCACGCCGCGCTGGTCGCGCGGGAGGCCGGGCTGCCGTGCGTCGTGGGCTGCGGGGACGGGGTGGTCGCCGCGCTGCAGGGACGGACGGTGACCGTCGACGGGACGCGCGGCGTGGTGCTGGACGGCGACGTCACCGGTGAGGCGGGTCCGCGCGCGACCGCCGCGTGGGAGTCCACCCTGCTGGAGTGGACCGGCGCGGCGACGCCGGCGGACCTGCCCGACCGGCTCGGGACGAGCTAGACGGCGACGGGGCGCGGGGTGGTGCTGTGCACCGCCGCGCGCAGCCGGGCGACGGTCTCGCGCAGGTAGGTGACCTCACGGGTCAGCGACTCGACGGTCTCCCCGGCGAAGTCGTAGGCCATCTCCTCCGGCATGACCACGACCCCGCAGCAGGGGCAGGTCGCGGGGGTCGTCATGAGGTCCACTCCTGGGGTGCGTCTGGTGCGTCGAACCGTGTGCACCGTCCAGTTTCCTGACGACGGAGCGGCCCGGCACTGTCGCGCGCACCAGCGTTGCCGGGGCCGATTTTGTGGTCGACCACAGCGTGCGTCCGGTCAGCCCAGCAGCAGGCTCCGCCACTGCTCCACCCGGTCGTCGGCCAGGCCGGCGGCCCGCGCGACCTCCCGGGCGCCGTCGCCGTCGAGCCGGTCGAGAACGCCCAGGAGGTGCTCGCGGGTGACCCCGATGTCGCCGGCCGGGACGACGCCGGGCCGCAGGAGCGGCCGCCGTTCCAGCCGCCGCTGCAGGCCGATCCGGCGGGCGTTGGTGCGGGTGAAGTCGGCGTCTACCGCGGCGCGCGTGACGCCCGCGAGCCGGAGCAGGACCGCGACCGACACCCCGGTGCGGTCCTTCCCCGCCGCGCAGTGCACGAGCACCGGGTGCGGCCCGTCGAGCACGGCGTCGAACAGCGTCGGCAGCCAGTTCGGCGCGGCGTCGAGGAGCGCCAGGTAGAGCTGGTCGGTGGGGAGCCGGTCGTTCTCGTCCCGCGCGAGGACCGTCGGGTCCAGGGCGTCGATCATCGACAGGTGCACCCACCGCGTGCCGGCGAGCGGGTACGGGTGGTCGAGCTCCCGTTCGCTGCGCAGGTCGACCGCCACCCCGGGCGGCCAGGCGAGCCCCTCCGGCCAGCCCGGCGACCCCGGTCCGTCCTCGGCGAACGGGGCGTCGCCGCGCAGCAGGATGCCCGGCCGGGTGCGCCGGCCGTCGACGGTCGGCAGGCCGGCCACGTCGCGGATGTTGTGGGTGGGCGGACCGGGCGGGACGTGCGCGAGGACGTCGCGGCGGTTCGCGGATTCCCGACGGAGACGGCGGATGCGGTTGAGGGGGTTCCTCACGCCCGCATCCTCACAGGCCCGGTGTTCCGACGGTGATCCGGATGATCGCCGGCGTCCTGAACGAACGGCACTCTCGCGCACATAGATGCTGCGAACGTGCCGCTCGCTCGGTCGGAACCCGCCCCGACCCGGCGTCGGGACGGCTCAGACGGAGAAGCCGAACGGGAGTTCCAGGCGGTGCCGGGCGAGGAGGTCCGGGTCGGCGAGGAGCTCGCGGGTCGGGCCGTCGGCGACGACGACGCCCTCGTCGATCACCACCGAGCGGGGGCAGAGCTGCAGGGCGTAGGGCAGGTCGTGGGTGACCATGAGCATCGTCCGCCCGAGCCCGAGCAGGACCTCCGCGAGCTCCCGGCGGGCGACCGGGTCGAGGTTCGACGACGGCTCGTCGAGCACGAGGATCTCGGGATCGCAGGCGAGGACCGTGGCGAGGGCGACCCGTCGTCGTTGGCCGCCGGAGAGGTGCATGGGGGAGCGGTCGGCGAGGTCGGGGACGCCCACCGCGTCGAGCGCGGTCTTCACCCGCAGGGACAGCTCGGGCTCGACGACGCCGAAGTTGGCCGGCCCGAAGGCGACGTCGTCGGCGACGGTGGGCATGAAGAGCTGGTCGTCGGGGTCCTGGAAGACCACACCGACCCGGCGCCGGATCTCCTGCAGGTACGGCTTCGCCACCTCGAGCCCACCGACACGCACCGTCCCCGCACCCGCGCGGTGCACGCCGTTGAGGTGCAGGACGAGCGTGGTCTTGCCCGCCCCGTTCGGACCGAGCAGCGCGACGCGTTCGCCGCGCTCGATGCGCAGGTCGACCCCGAAGAGCGCCTGGTGGCCGTCGGGGTAGGCGAACGCCAGCCCCTCGACCTCCAGCGACGGGGGGTTCACGCATACCCCGCCGTCGCGAGGACCACGGCCGCGGCGGCCGGGACGAGGGCGACGGTCCAGGTCCGGCGGCCGGTCGCGGCCTCTCCGAGCAGGGGCATGGACCCCGTGTACCCGCGCGCGAGCATCGCCAGGTGCACGCGTTCCCCGCGCTCGTAGGAGCGCAGGAAGAGCGTGCCGATCCCGCGGATCGTCGGCCCGATCTGCCAGAGGAAGCGGGGGTCGTGCCCCCGGGCGACGCGGGCCAGGCGCATCCGCCGGGCCTCGTCGGCGATGACCTCGAGGTAGCGGACCATCAGCGTGGCGATCGTGGTGATCATCCCGGGCACGCGCAGGCGGGACAGGCCGGCGAGCAGGTCGCGCACCGGCGTCGTCATGCCGAGCGTCACCGAGATCAGCACCCCGAGCGTGCCCTTGACCAGGATGTTCCACCCCGCGAGCAGGCCGTCGACCGACAGCGAGAGGCCGAGGAACTCGGTGCGGGGACCGGTCGCGAAGAACGGCAGGAGCACCGCGAGCACCACGAACGGCGCTTCGATGAGCGACCGCGCCGCGATCGCCGCGACCGGGAGCCGGGCCGTCACCCAGATCGCGCCGAGCAGCAGGAGGTGCGCCCCGAACACCCAGAACGCCTCGCGGGGCGTGGCGACGACCGCGACCACCATGACGAACGCGGCGACGATCTTGACGTGGGCCGGCAGCCGGTGGACGACGCTGTCGCCGGCGTGGTGGAGGGTGTGTGCGTGCCCGGCCCCCATCAGGGGCCCGACCGGCGCCGCAGCACCCAGAACAGGCCTCCGGCGACGACGAGCGTGGCGATCACCCCGACCACCCCGGCGACGCCGGTGAGGGTGTCGTCCCCGCCGACCGCGTAGTCGGCGAACGGGCTCTCCGCGGTGGCGTGGTCGCCGGCGTTCTGCGCGATGCACTGCCCCTGCAGACTGCCCTCGGTCTCGCTGCACCCGGTCTGCGTGACCGCGTCCAGGCCGTCGGGCGAGCCCGACGCGAGGTAGGACGCGCCGCCGGCGAGCAGGAGTGCGACGAGGAGGAAGCCGCCCAGGAACGCGACGTAGCGGCGGTTGCGCAGTGGTGTGCTCATCGCGCCGACTCCTTGATCGTCAGGGTGGTGCGCTCGCCGCGCAGCAGGTACACCAGGTCGGGCCGGACGGCCGCCACCGCGCCCACGGTGAGCGCCGTGATGACGCCCTCGCCGATGCCGATCAGCGCGTGGAAGCCGGCCATCAGCCCGAACACCGTGCCGAGCGCGAGCCCCTGGCCGCCGAGGGCGTACTCGAGGACGAAGCCCATCGAGGCCACGACGGTGTTCACCCACGCCGCGACGAACGCCGTGAGCAGCAACCCGGCCCGCGACCGCCGGGCCAGCGGGCGCATCGCGACGGCCACCGCGAAGCCGACGAAGGTGCCGATGAGCGCCATGTTGGTGATGTTCGTGCCGAGCGCGGAGAGCCCGCCGTCGGCGAAGAGCAGGGCCTGCAGCACCAGCACGATCGCGACGCACAGCGCGCCGACGTACGGCCCCACCAGGATCGCGGTGAGAGCCCCGCCCAGGAGGTGGCCGCTGACGCCCGGCAGCACCGGGAAGTTCAGCATCTGCACCGCGAACACGAACGCGGCGACCAGCCCGGCGAGGGGGGCGGTGCGGTCGTCCAGGTCGCGGCGGGCGCGCGCGACGCAGACCGCGAGGCCCACGATCGCGACGACGCCGAAGGCCAGCGACACCGGGGCGTTCACGATGCCGTCGCTCATGTGCATCGCGACCACGTCGGTCGTCATGCGTGCTCCTCACCCGTTCGTCATGTCCGGGTGAAGAGTGTCGCAACGGCGTGCTTGTCGCACTAGTCCTGCGACAACCCCATCCTGGCCGTTCGGAGGGTGGCGTCCGCCCCGAGCAGGGTGTGCACCGCGGCGACGAACCCGTCGACGTCGCGGTAACCGAACACGGCCCGTTGCATGACGAAGCCCGGGATGACGGCCATGACGACATGGGCCCCGGTCTCCGGTGGAAGCGCCGACGGGATCAGTCCGGCGTCCTGGCCGCGGCGCAGCCCCGTCGCGACCCGCTCGCGTAACGCCAGGAACCCCCCGCGGACGCGGTCCTGCAGCACCCCCGGGCGGGTCGCCTCGCCCCACGCCTGCACCCCGCAGAGCACGAGTTCGTCCAGATCGATCTCGGACCCGTCCGGGAGCCGTGCCGTCTCCGCGGCGAAGGTCCCGACGACGGCTGTCACCAGGTCGGCGACGGACGGGGCGGCGGTCCCGCGCACCGCGTCGTCCAGGCGGCCGGTGAGGATCGAGAACGCCTGCCCGGCCACCTCGAGCACGACGTCGTCCTTGCTCGGGTAGTAGCGGTAGAAGGCGCCGGTCGACAGCCCGGCCTCCTTCGCGATGTCGGGCATCGACGTCTGGTGGAAGCCGTCGCGGGCGAAGCACCGGCGCGCGGCGCCCAGGATGCGCCGCCGGTTCTCCTCGCGGCGTTCGTCGGTGATGCGGGGCACGCCCGGTCCACCTTCCGTGAATGCTCGTTCGCCTTGACTCCGGCCCGGTCGGGGACCACCATAGTGAAAGCTCGTTCACGGTGGCGCTCGAGGAGGCGGTCATGGAACGGACGACCTGTTGCGTGGTGGGCGGCGGCCCGGCCGGGATGGTGCTCGGTCTGCTGCTCGCGCGGGCCGGCGTGGAGGTCACGGTGCTCGAGAAGCACGGTGACTTCCTGCGCGACTTCCGCGGCGACACCGTGCACACCTCGACGCTGACCCTGCTCGACGAGCTCGGCCTGTGGCCCCGCTTCGACGCGCTGCCCTACCGGGCGCTGACCCGGGTCCGGCTCCGGCTCGACGAGGGCGAGGTGACGATCGGCGACATGTCGCGGCTGGACGCCCCACATCCGATGGTGGCGATGACGCCGCAGTGGCACCTGCTCGACATGCTCGCCACCGCGGCGCGGGAGGAACCCACGTTCACGCTGCGGATGCACACCGAGGTGGCCGGGCTCGTCCGTACCGGAGGCCGGGTCACGGGTGTGCGGCTCGGGGACGGCTCGGTGCTCGAGGCCGACCTGGTCGTCGCCTGCGACGGCCGGGACTCGCGCGTCCGCGCGGAGTCGGGGCTGCCCCTGCACCGCTACGACGTGCCCATCGACGTCGAGTGGTTCCGGGTCCCGAGGCACCCCGATGATCCCGACGGCGGGTTGGGCCGGGTCCGGCGCGGGCGGTTCCTGGTCATGCTCGACCGCGGCGACTACTTCCAGTGCGCGCTCGTGGTCTCCAAGGGCGACGACGCGCGGCTGCGTGCCGGGTCGGTCCAGGTGCTGCGCGACGTCCTGACGGGGATGAACCCGTGGATGACCGGCCGTCTCGACGCCATGACGTGGGACGACGTCAAGCTCCTCGAGGTCTCGCTGGACCGGCTGACGCGCTGGTCGGCGCCGGGCGTGCTGTGCATCGGGGACGCGGCGCACGCGATGTCGCCGATCGGCGGGGTCGGCATCAACCTCGCGGTGCAGGACGCGGTCGCGGCGGCCCGCCTGCTGGCCCACCCGCTGCTGGCGCACGACCCCGAGGCCGTGGATCGGGCGGGGCGCGCCGTGCAGCGCCGCCGCACACCGCCGACGGTGGTCACCCAGACCGCGCAGGACCTCGCCCACCGGCGGGTCGTCGCTCCCGTCCTCGACGCCGGGCCGGGCGACGGCGAGGACGCGGTCCCGCTCCCGTTCCGGCTGGCGCAGCGGTTCCCGGTGCTGCAGTGGGTGCCGGCGCGGGCCGTCGGGATCGGGGTGCTGCCCGAGCACGCGCCGGACTTCGCGCGGCGCCCGCCGTTGCCGCTGGTGGCCCCGGCGTCGTGACGCCCCTTCCCACCTGGCGGCGAAGCGTCGTTGCTGTCGTCCGGTGACAGCAACGACGCTTTCCTGTCGTGGGGGTGGCGGTCAGCCGGCGAGCATGAAGAACTCGAGCGCGTTGCCGTCGGGGTCCTTGACCGACAGCGCGAGCCCGTAGTCGGCCTCGACGATGCCGGAGTGCTCGATGCCGACGCTGTCGAGGTGCTCGCGCCAGGCGGTGACCGCATCGCTGTCGGCACAGCCGAACCCGACGTGGTCGAGCCCGACGCGGGCCGGGTCGAACCGGTCGTCGGAAGAGACCCCGTCGTGCTGGGTGAGGCCGAAGAGCTGGCCGTCGGCGAGGGCGAACACCCGACGGCGGAACGGCCCGTCGGACAGGGTCATGGCGGGCTCGGCGCCGAACAGCTTCGAGTAGAACGGTTCGCTGACCGACAGGTCGCGGACCGACATGGCGACGTGGTGCACGGCGGGGATCGGAGGCATACCCGTGGCCTGCCCGGTTGCGCGCAATCCCATGCGCGCCCGGCCATGCCGGACGGATTCCCGACGGCGGGTCGGGTCCGGTCAGGCCGCCACCGGGAAGCGCCGTGGACCGCGCAGGACCGTCGCGGTCTTCGGCACGGTCCGGCCGACCGTCCGCAGCCCCGGCAGCCGCTCCGCGAGCATCCGCAGCGCGACCTCGCCCTCGAGCCGGGCCAGCGCGGCGCCGAGGCAGTAGTGCGCCCCGCCGGAGAACGCCAGGTGCGGGCTCGTCTGCTCGCGGGCGATGTCGAACCGGTCCGGGTCGGGGTGGGCCTCCGGATCCCGTCCGGCCGCCGCGAGCAGCACGAGGAGCCCGGAGTCGCAGCGCAGCGGGACGCCGTCGAGCTCGAGGTCCTCGTGCGCGATGCGGGCCGTCAGCTGCACCGGCGGGTCGTAGCGCAGCGTCTCCTCGACCGCGCCGGCCGCCAGACCGGGCTCGGCGACCAGCGCCTCCCACTGCCCGGGGGTCGTCTGCATCGCCCGGACCGCGTTCCCGACGAGGTTGGTGGTCGTCTCGAAGCCCGCGACCAGCAGCAGCTGGGCGAGCGACACGAGCTCGTCGATCGTCATCCGGCCCTCGTCGAGCGCCCCGACCAGCTGGGAGACGACGTCCTCGCCGGGGTCGACCCGTCGTCGGGACACCAGCGACTCGAAGAGCGCCCGGGCCTCCGTCGTCGTGCGGGCCAGCTCGTGGGCGTGGGCGACCGACCGGACGCCGTCCAGCGCGCCGCCCAGGGCGCGACCCCACGCCGTGAAGCGCTCCGTGTCGACCTCGGGAATGGCGAGCAGCCGGGCGATCACGGTGATCGGGAGCGGGGCGGCGAGGTCGCGCACGAGGTCGAAGCGCCCCCGGGCGACGGCCCGGTCGAGGAGGTCGGCGGTGATCGTCTCCGCGATCTCGCGGTAGCGCTCCAGACGCCGCGGCGCGAACGTCGGCTGGGCGAGGCGGCGCAGGCGGGTGTGGTCGGGCGCGTCGAGGTTGAGCAGGGACAGGTCGATCGGCTCGAGCAGCGACGGACCCTCCTCGGGCGCGAACGGGGCACGGCCGTCGGCGAGGCGCACCCCGAAGCGACGGTCCCGCAGCACCTGTTCGCACAGCTCGTGGGTGGCGACCGCACTGATCCCGGTGCGGCTGCGGAGCACCCGACGCGGGGTCCGTACCGTCGCGTAGGTGGGATAGGGGTCCCGCCGCCACGGCTTGTGCATCAGTCGGGCGACCGGATCGCCCCGCAGGGCCAGGGCCAGCCCACCCGCGCGCATCGCCGCGATGCGGCTGCCGAGGGCAAGATCGTCACGGAGGGTCACTGCTCTCCTCGCGATGCGTCGCGTGTCACGTGGCCGGGCCGGACGGTCCGGGTGAGAGTGGGAGGAACGGATATCCACTCTGCCAGCGGAACGGCGCGAGTGCGGCGATGATCGACCGACCCCGAGCGGGAGGAGCCACCACGTGACGAGCGAGGTCACGGCCGACCTGCTGCCAGTGCCCGGGACTCCACCCACGGGGTCCGGCGACTCGGCGCAGCTGCTCGCCCGGTGGCGTCCGGGCGAGGGCACGTGGTTCTCCGGGCCGCGGGGTGCCCTGCTCGCCCGGGGGGTCGCCCACCGGCTCGACGATCCCGACGAGGCCCGGCGCCGGCTGCGCCGGATCGACGCGGCGGGTGACGCACCCGCCGTCGTGATCGGGGCCCTGCCGTTCGACCCGGCGGCGCCCGCCGCCCTCGTCGTCCCCGAGGCCGTCACGTGGGCGCCCCCGCTGCCCCGCTCGGTCGGGCGCCGCGGCGAGGGCGCCGACCCGACGCACTGGCAGTCGCGTCCCGTCCCGGAGCCCGCCGGCTACGAGGCGATGGTGGCCGACGCGCTGCGGCGCATGCGGGCGGGCGGCCTGGAGAAGGTCGTGCTGTCGCGGGTGCTCGACCTCGTCCGCGACACCCCGATCGACCAGCCCGCCATGCTCGGCGAGCTCGCCGCCCGGAACCTCGCGGGCTACGTCTTCGCGGTGGACCTGCCGTCGGGGTCGGGTCCGCGTTCGTTGATCGGCGCGAGCCCGGAGCTGCTGGTGTCGCGACGGGACGGCGAGGTCGTGGCGAACCCGCTCGCGGGCTCGGCGCCCCGGCGTTCCGACCCGGCCGACGACGAGGCGACCGGCGCCGCACTGCTCGCCTCGGTGAAGGACCGGCACGAGCACGCGCTCGTGGTCGACGAGGTCGCCGCCGCGCTCGCAGGGTGCTGCGACTCGCTCGAGGTGCCTGCGGAGCCCACGCTCATCCGCACCGACGCGCTCTGGCACCTCTCGACGACGATTCGCGGGCGCTCCGCCGTCGCGTCTCTCGATATCGCGCGGGCGCTGCACCCGACACCCGCCGTCGGGGGCGTGCCGCGCGAGGCGGCCTGCCGTGCGATCGGGGAACTGGAGCCGTTCTCCCGCGGCTTCTACACCGGCATGGTCGGCTGGATGGACGCCGACGGTGACGGCGAGTGGGTCGTCGCCCTGCGCTGCGGCGACGTGCGCGGCGCGACCGCCCGGCTCTACGCCGGCGCCGGGATCGTCCCCGCCTCGGTGCCGGCCTCGGAGCTCGCCGAGACCACCACGAAGCTGGAGACGATGCTCGCCTCGCTGTGAGCGGGGCCCGGTCGGTCAGGGCGAGCGCACGATGACGAGCTTCACGACGAAGCGGTACCGGGTCGGGAGTACCTCCGCGTAGGCGCCGCCGGTGGCCACCGCGATCCGGTCGGTCTGGCCCTCCAGCAGCTCCGGCGTGAGTCCGGCCGGCAGGAACAGGCGGACGCGGTCGGCGTGGGTCCTCGGCGAGGTCCAGAGGATCGCCGGGATTCGCCCGGAGTTGGAGTGGATGCGGGCGGCCCGGAACGCGGTGCGCAGGCGGTGCTGCAGGACGACCGCCCGGACCCGCAGCCACACCAGGTGGCGGACCTGAGGGATGCCGAGCGGGAGGACCGCCAGTGCGGTGATCCCGACGGCGAACGCCGGGGTCAGAGCGGCGATCGTCGGGGCGATGGCTACTGCTCCGACGACGAGCCCGAGCTCGTAGCGCCAGCGGTAGAGCGCGACGACGGGATTGGGCGGCCTGATCGGGCGGATCGCGTGGTCGAGGGCGCCGAGGAGGTCCTCAGGATCGCCCCTCACCGGTCATCCCCGGGTGGGAGGTCCAGGCGCTCGGCCGTGACCTTGAGCGGCTCGCGTCGCTCTTCCTCGTCGTTCCCGACGGCGGGTGCGGCTGCGCTGTCGAGGACGCCCCGGCCGGCGCAGGCGGGGCACGGGTCGATGCCGCGGTGGCCGACGGCGTCGCAGTGGGGGCAGGCGCTGAGCCGGTCCCACCGCGGGTCGCGGTAGCGGCGGCTGGTGCCGTGTCGGATCGGTTCGTTGGTCCAGCCGCGCGCGTGGGCGCGGAGGTCGTCCGAGAGGAAGAGATCGTCTGCTAGTCGTCTGCACATGCGTTGACACGCGCGGTACAAAGGCAGCATTGCTTCTGCTCCTGACCGGGAGGGGAAGTGATCCGGGCCGTGTTCGGCCCGGGCGCGCATGGCCGGACTCGTGATCCGGCGATGTGATCGCAGAGAGGGCGCTGTGCAAGACGTGTTGCCGCACGTCCGTGCAGCGCCTTTTCTCTGTCCCGTGGGCGCGCGGGTAGGTGATCCCGCGTCGCGTCGATCCTCGTCCCAGTCGATCACTCCTCCCCAGCAGGGAATTGATCGGCTGTGGGGAGGTCCGCGTCCGGGGTCTCTTCCGAGACTCCCGGCGCGTCATCGACGTCCCCCCGCCGTGTTTCCCTACTGTGACAAGCGCATACTCGAACTGGCAAGTGACAACTCTGCACCAGTTTCGGGTGCACACGATCGGCGGTGTCGTCGGAGGGGGTTCATCCGGTGGCCGATGAGCCGACCCCGACCACCCAGCGACGGCAACTCGGGGCGCGGCTTCGCGAGCTGCGCCGAGCCGCGGGGAAGACGGCCAAGCAAGTGGCGGACGACCTAGGCTTCTCGCTCAGCAAGGTGTCACGGATCGAGTCCGGGGACCGCGCTGTGCAGTCTGATGACATCTCGTCGTTGATCCACTACTTCGGAGTGGGCGGCTCGGCCGCGGACGACATGCGAGCGCTGGCCCGACTCGCAAGACGGCGTCGGACGCCGACTCCTCAGGCTTTCGCTCCCACCCTCGATGACGTCACCGTCCGTCAGGACGGATTCTTCGATCTCGAACGCGACGCCTCCTGGATTCGCGAATTCAACGGAGGGGTGATTCCGGGGCTGTTGCAGACGCGCGAATACATGAGTGCCGCTATTGTTGACGGAACGCCCGGCATTTCCGCGGACCTGGTCGCGGAGGCGATTGATACGAGGTTTCGCCGGCAAGCCGTACTGGATGGCGATTGTCAGTACGAGATTATCGTGGACGAATCCGTACTCTTGCGGTGTGTGGGAGGTCCGCCGGTGATGCGTGAACAGATTTCTTTCATCACTGATGCGGTCGCGAGCGGGCGGGTCTCCTTCGGCGTCGTGCCTCTCGCGGTCGGGGCTCATCCTGCAGTGAACAGCATGTTCGTCTCCCTCCGTGTGCGGGAGGGCTTGGCTCCGGACGTCGTTTTCGTCGAAGGTCTGGCAGGACCCATGAGATTTGATCGCCCGGAGGACGTCGAGAGGTTCGACAGAGCTTGGTCCCACCTGTCGTCCTTGGCGGAGTGGGCAGAGGACGCCGGCGCGCGGCTCGTGGCAACGGCGCGACGGTACGAGGGGATGGAACCCTGAGCGCCGCGCCTTCGATGAATCACCGCACGTCAGAGCCGCCCTGAGGGGGTCGGAAGTGAGCCCCTTCCGGGTGGTTATAGGCTCGCCAGCACTCCGTGGCTGGCGTCACTGGATCGTTCGGGCTAGAAAGAGTGCCCGCCCGAGGTCCTTGGACGTCCAGCGATCCGGGGCGCGAATTGCCAGGCGGACCCACGGGGGCTGAGGGTGCTCGTTCGTATGCAGGCGCAGCAGCAGGTCGCCTGGATGAAGTCCGCACTCAGTGAGAGTCGCGGTATGTGCGTCGAGGTCGCCTCTCTCCCGGGCGGGGTGGGGCTGCGGCATTCGGTGACTCCCGAGGATGGAGCGCTGCTCTTCACACGCGACGAGTTCGCGGCTTTTCTCGACGGCGCGAAGCGCGGAGAGTTCGACCACCTCATCTGACGGTGCTGCGTGCCGTCACACTGGTGGCGTGAGCACCTGGGCCGACATGCGCGCGGCGCGCACGCTGTACGAGGACGACGGCGCGCTGGTGCTGGACAAGCCCATCGGCTGGTCGGTGATGGGGGAGCGGCACGACACGGACATCGTGCGGATCGCCGCCCACGACGGCGAGAAGCTCTGGCCTGCGCACCGGATCGACAAGGTGACCTCGGGGATCGTGCTGTTCGCCAAGCAGCTCGAGGCGCACGGCGACCTGACCCGCCAGTTCAACCGCCGCACCGTCGAGAAGAGCTACCTCGCGGTCACTGGGACGACCGGGCTGCCGGCCGAGGGGCGGATCGAGCTGCCGCTCTCCGTCGGGCGCAAGAACCGGGTGCGGATCGCGGCTCCACGTGAGGCGATCACAGTGGTCGACGGGGTGTGGAGCGTGCCCGAGGACGCGGTCGACTCCTCGAAGGACGTCTACCCGAGCACGACGACGTTCACGACGCTCGAGTCCGGCGAGGGGACGACCCTGCTCGCCGTCCACCCACTGACCGGCCGGCGGCACCAGATCCGGGTTCACCTGGCATGGATCGGGCACGCGCTGGTCGGGGACCCGCTGTTCGAGAAGAACCCGACGACCCGCACCGGGCTGCACGCGCACCGGCTGACCTTCGACGCCCCGGACGGCCAGCGCCGCACCGTGACGGCGGAGCCGGACGAGGAGTTCCGGGCGCTGCTCGGCACTGCGAGGGTCACGTAGGGCAGGTCCACGGGCCGGACGAGCTGCCCGGTGTGAACCTGGCGGACGGGGCAGCGTCCGGCGCGTTCGCGAGAGTCACGGGGCGCAGGTCGATCGGCTCCGCGAGCTGCCTGGTGTGCACCTCGGGAAGCCCGGGCCGGCCGGCCCGGCGCGAGAGTCACATGGCGCAGGCCTGGCGGCCCTGGGAGGTGCCTGGTGTGCACCTCGCCGCGGCCGACCCGGGCGTGGCGCGCTGCTGACGTCGAGTGTCAGTCGTGTGCCACCGCTGACACCTGGGACCGACTACTACGCCAGCGCCTCCGCCAGCAGGCCCAGCGAGGCGTCCAGGGTGTCGGCGTCGACGACCGGGAAGAACTCGAGCAGCTGCGGGTCGGTCACGGCGGACCAGTCGTAGGTCAGGGTCACGCGCGTGGCGTCGCCGTCGGGCTCGAAGGTGTAGGTCCACGTGTAGCCCGCCGGGCGCTGACCGGGGCCGGCGGGCGCCCACCCGAGCGCGGAGTCGGGCTCGTAGACGACCACGTGGTTCTCCACGGTGTAGTCGCCCATCTGCTCGTTGTGCATGTCCATCGTGAAGACGTCACCGAGCTCGGTCAGGGCGAGGTGGGTCTGCGAGGCGCGCACCATGCCCGAGGCGTCGAGGTCGGGGTGGCGGTCCGGGTCGGCGACGAGGGCGAAGGCGCGCTCCGGCGGCGCGTCGACCAGGCGGGACACCTCGATGCTGCGGTCGGACGTCATACGCATGATCGTGGCACGCCCGGGGGTACTGCCGTGGCGTGGGAGCGCGCATCACCCTCGTGCAGGGCGACATCACGACCCAGGAGGTCGACGCGGTCGTCAACGCCGCCAACTCGGGCCTGCTCGGCGGCGGTGGGGTCGACGGCGCCATCCATCGCCGGGGCGGCCCGGAGATCCTGGCGGAGTGCCGGCAGCTGCGGGCCACGTCCCTGCCCGACGGTCTCCCGACCGGCCAGGCCGTCGCCACCACGGCCGGCAAGCTCCCGGCGCAGCACGTGATCCACACCGTCGGGCCCGTCTACGCGAAGTCGAAGGACCGGTCCGAGCTGCTCGCGAGCGCCTACCGCGAGTCGCTGCGCGTCGCCGATGAGCTCGGCGCCCGCACCGTGGCCTTCCCGGCGATCTCGGCGGGCGTCTACGGGTGGCCGATGGACGACGCCGCCCGCGTCGCCGTGGAGACGGTCGGATTCACCCGGACGGCCGTCGAGGAGGTGCGCTTCGTCCTCTTCGGCGACGACGCGTACGAGGCGTTCACCCGCGCGGCTCAGCCTGCGCACTGATCATCCCGCGACTTTCCCGACGACGGGTGGTCGCGGCTCGGGTTGCCTGCTTGCGACCGATGTCGCGTCATCCATCCGGTTCGTGACCGTCCTGTTGCCGCGTCGTTGTCCCGTTCGTGCGCGCTCGGGGGGAGCCGTGCGTGCATGCCGGCACGGCGCGTGGCCGGCGCGTGGACGATCGAGCGAGGTTCATTGAGCAAGGGCAGGCACCGTCAGCAGCAGCGCCCGGGCACGGGGCGCTTCGTCCTCTCAGCAGCCGCCATCGGGATGGGGCTGGTCCAGGCGTCCGGCATCGCCGCGGCCGCCGCGCCGGCCGGGACCGCACCCGGCGTGGGCGGCACGCCGTGCACGACGAAGGCGATCAAGGCCTGCGTCGACCTCTCCGAGAACAAGGCGTGGCTGCTGGACGGCCAGGGCAAGGTCGTCTACGGCCCGGTCGACAACTCGCACGGCGGCAAGGGGCACGAGACCCCGGTGGGCGACTTCATCGTCCAGCGCAAGGACCAGTACCACGTCAGCCAAGAGTTCGAGGGCGCGAAGATGCCGTACGCGGTCTTCTTCGACGGCAATGGCCGCGCGTTCCACCAGGGCACCCTCGACCGGCAGTCGGCCGGCTGTGTGCGCCTGAACGAGACCGACGCGAAGCGCTTCTTCGAGCACCTGAACCCGAACGACCGGGTGCAGATCGTCCCGTAGCGCCCACCCCGTCCCGAGCGAAGGGCCCCCTCGGTCGACTAGTCGACCGAGGCGGCCCTTCGCTCGATCCGGGGGCGGGGGATCAGGCCCGGCGACGCAGGACCAGGGCGACGGCCCCGATCACGACGACGACCGCCAACAGCACGAACGGCCACGCCGGGACGCCGCCCTCGTCGTCGGCCGGTGCGGCCGCGGCCGCGTTGCTCGGCGTGACGGCCGGGGCGCTGGTGCCCGGGGCACCCGCCGCCGGCGAGGCGGACGGGACCGCGGCAGCCGGGCCCGGCGTCGTCAGGGTGAACGACAGAGCGCCGGACACCGGGTGTCCGTCGTCGGAGACGACCCGCCAGCCGATCTCGTAGCGACCGGCCGCTCCGAGCGGGGCGACGGCGACCGAGATCTTCTCGCCGTCCGAGACCGGCGCGCCGGACTCGTAGTGGGTGGTGCCGTCGGGGCCGACCACGGTGATGGTGGCGGTGTTCGGCGTGGGGGCCTCGCCGAAGGTCAGGGTGACCCTCGACGGGGCGGTGGCGACCGACGAGCCGTCGGCCGGGTCGCTGCCCTCGAGCACGTCGTGCGCGGCGGCCGGGCCGGCGCCGACGAGCGCCAGGAGGCCGATCAGCAGGGCCACCAGGGCAGGGCGGAGGAACGCGCCACGGGGCGCGGAGGAGGAGGTCATGGTCCCTTCAAGCGGGGTCGGGGGTGGTCACGCGGCGGCGGGACGCACCGGCGGACCCCGCAGGGGACGCACGCGCAGCAGGGCGGCGGTGACCGGGACGGCCACCGACGGCGGGAGCGCACGCAACGCGGGCGCCGCGACCACGATCGTCGGACCCCCGCGCAGCACCGCCAGGACCGCGCCGACCCGCCCGGCGACCAGCGCGCCGACGGCCCGGTCGGCGCCTGCGGCGCCGAGCGCCACCAGCACGGTGGCGAGCCCGTGGGCAGCGACCATGCCCGACGACGGAGCGGTCGCCGGCATGGCGTGCATCGCGTGGTCGGTCCCGGCACCCATCGCGAGGTGCCAGCCGACCTGACCGGCCGCGAGGACGACGGCGAGCCGCAGGACCCCGACCCGGCGCCGGACCACCGAAGCGGCCAGACCCGCCGTCAGGACGCCGACGAGCAGGACCGGGAGGGTGAGCTCGGGCAGCCCGCCCCCCGCCTCGACGTGCGCGGCCGCGCCCAGCGCGGGTGCCAGCGCACCCACGCCGAGCACGCGGGCGCCGGTCGAGGTCATGAGGCCACGGTAGGCGAGCCCTCCGGCGTCCTCGACGACCGATCTGCGGGGTCCAGGCACGTGCTCACCCAGGACGCGACCTCCCACGCCGCCTGGTGCGCCGTCGTCGGCAACAGGCGCGGCATCGAGACGTAGCCGTGGCAGGCGCCCTGGTAGTCGGTGTAGCGGACGGTCACCCCGGCCGCGGCGAGCGCGTCGGCGTAGCGGATGCCGTGGTCGCGCAGCGGGTCGTGCTCGGCGGTCTGCACCAGCGCGGGCGGCAGGTCGGAGAGGTCGGCGCGCAGCGGGGAGGCGTACGGGTCGGTCCCGTCGGCGCCCGCGAGGTAGAGCCGGGAGAAGCCGCGGATGTCGCTCGCGTGCAGGATCGGGGCGGTCGGGATCGCGCGCTCGGACGGCAGCACGTCGACCATCTCGGTGCCCGGGTAGATGAGGCACTGCGCCCCGATCGTCGGGGCCGCCTCGCCTCGGCGGCGGGCGTCGCGGGCCATGAGGCAGACGACGGTGGAGAGGTTGCCGCCGGCGCTGTCGCCCATCACCGCGACCCGCTGCGGGTCGATGCCGAAGCGTCCCGGCTCGGCGACGAGGGCCTCGACGGCGGCGTAGCAGTCCTGCGCCGGGACGGGGAAGGGGTGCTCGGGCGCGAGGCGATAGTCCAGCGAGACCACGACGACGCCCGCGACCAGCGCGACCTGGCCGCAGAACCAGTCCGACTGGTCGAGGTCGCCCTGCACGAACCCGCCGCCGTGGATGTTCACGACGACGGGTGCGGGCACGGCCGCGAGGTGCGGCGGCCGGTAGATCCGCACGGGCAACTCGGCCCCGGGAACGGTCAGCGACGCGTCCTCGGTGACGACCCGCCGGTCGTGACGGCCGACCACCACCCGCCCGGCCGGCCCGGCCTGGATGCGCCCCGAGCGCTCCCGCGCGGCCGGGACCTCGGGCGGCGGGAGGTCGGCGACCGAGCCGCCGAGGGCGGTGCGCAGGGCACCGAGGACACGGGTCCGGAGGGGGAGACGCACGGCTGCGAGCTTCGCTCATGGGAGCAGAAAAGGTCGCTATGACGACCCTTACTGCTCACGGGAGCGAAGCTCACACAGTCGCGCTCACGTCCACCTTGATGTTGCCGCGGGTGGCCTTCGAGTACGGGCACAGCTCGTGGGCGCGGGCGACCAGCCGGTCCGCGGTGTCCTGCTCGGCGCCGGGCAGGTGCGCGACGATCGCGACCTCGATCCCGAAGCTCTCGGCGTCCGGCCCCAGCCCGACCTCCGCCTCGACGCTCGACGAGTTCACGTCGACGTCCTCGTTGCCGGCCGCGAGCTTGAGCGCCTGGTGGAAGCACGCGGCGAAGCCGGCCGCGAACAGCTGCTCGGGGTTGGTGGCCCCGCCGGGACCGCCCAGCTCCTTCGGCATCGCCATGTCCTGGTCGATGATCCCGTCGTCGGACTTCACGTGCCCGTTCCGGGCGTCCCCCGACGAGGTGGCCGAGGCGACGTACTTGATGTCCATACCGGGCGGTTACCCGGAGCGGCCCGCGCGACTCACCAGGACGGGCGGCGCTTGGCCACGAACGACGCGACGCCCTCCCGGCCCTCCGCCGACAGACCGCGGTCGCCGATCGACTTGGCCTCGGCCTCGAAGTGGGTGTCGGTGAGGACGCCCCCGGCGGCGCGCACCAGCTTCTTCGTCGCCGCCAGGGCCTGCGGCGGCCCGGCCGCGATCGCCGCGGTGATCCCGGCGACCTCCTCGTGCAGCGCGTCGTCGGGCACCACGCGCGACGCCAGGCCCGCGGTGAGCGCCTCGGCGGCGTCCATCGGCCGGTTGGTGAGGAACATGTCGAGCGCGCGGGCGCGGCCGACGGCGGCGGGCAGGGTCGCGGTCATCCCGCCGTCGGGAGTGAGCCCGATCGCGGTGTAGGCGGGGCGCAGGCGCGCCCCCTCGGCGAGGACGATGACGTCGCCGGTCAGCACGAGCGAGAGCCCGATCCCGGCCGCCCAGCCCTGCACCCCGATGACGACGGGGACGGCGAGGTCGAGCAGGAGCCGCTGGCAGGCGTGGAAGTCGTCGGCGAGGGAGGACAGCGAGGAGTCCGGGTTCGCCGCGAAGCCGCGCACGTCACCGCCCACGCAGAAGTTCGGCCCCTCGGCCACGATCTCGACGACCCGCGCGGCCTGTGCCGGCCCGGCGAGCGCGGCGCGGAACTGGGCACCGAACTCGAAGTCGACCGCGTTGTGCCCGGCCCCGTTGGCAAGGACCAGCCGCACGACCCCGTCGGACTCCTCGACCCGTACCCGCACGTCCGACACGTTTCCTCCTCGATCACGCGATGTCCGCGCGAGCCTGCCACGCTGGGCGGGCCCGTACTGCGAGAGGAGACCGAGACCGTGCCCGACCTGCACATCCCCGCCGCCGGGGGCTCGCACCAGGAGGCCTACCTCGCGACGCCGTCCGGCACCGGGCCGTGGCCCGGCGTCGTGGTCCTGCAGGACGCGTTCGGCGTGGGTCAGAACATCCGCGCCCACGCCGACCGGCTGGCCGCCGCCGGCTACCTCGCCGTGACCCCGAAGCTCTACACGCCACGCGGCGGCGGCATCCGGTGCGTCGCGGCGGTGTTCCGCTCGATGACCAGCGGCCAGGGTCCGGTGTTCGACGACATCGAGGCCGCGCGCGTCTGGCTCGCCGGGCGCGACGACTGCACCGGGCGCATCGGGGTCATCGGGTTCTGCCAGGGCGGCGGGTTCGCCCTGCTCGCGGCGGCGCGGTACGACTTCGCCGCCTCCGCACCGAACTACGGCCACGTCCCCACCGACGCCGAGCGGGAGCTCGAGGGCATCTGCCCCGTCGTCGGGAGCTTCGGGGCGAAGGACGCGAGCCTCAAGGGCCACCCGGAGCGGCTCGAGGCCGCGTTGACCACGCTCGGCGTCGAGAAGGACATCAGGACGTACGAGGGTGCGGGGCACTCGTTCCACGAGCGTTTCTACGCCGAGAGCCTGATCCGGCCGCTCGGGATGGGCTACGACGCCGCGGCCTCGGAGGACTCGTGGCGGCGCGTCCTGGCCTTCTTCGGGGAGCACCTGGCATGAGCGAGCTGCCGGACCTCGAGAGCTACCTGATCGACATGGACGGCGTCCTCGTCCACGAGGAGAACGCGCTCCCGGGCGCGGACGAGTTCATCCGCCGGCTCGGCGAGGCGGGCAAGCACTTCCTCGTCCTCACCAACAACTCGATCTACACCCCGCGGGACCTGCGGGCGCGGCTGCACGCCAGCGGGATCGACATCCCGGTCGAGAACCTGTGGACCTCGGCGCTGGCCACCGCCCAGTTCCTCGACGACCAGCGGCCGAACGGCTCCGCCTACGTCGTCGGCGAGGCCGGCCTGACGACGGCGCTGCACGAGGTCGGCTACGTCCTCACCGAACGCGAGCCGGACTACGTCGTGATCGGCGAGACCCGCACGTACTCGTTCGAGGCGATCACCCGCGCGATCCGGCTGATCGAGAACGGTGCGCGCTACATCTGCACCAACCCCGACGCCACCGGGCCCAGCGCCGAGGGCACGCTTCCCGCCACCGGGTCGGTCGCCGCCCTCATCACGCACGCGACCCGCAAGAAGCCGTACTTCGTCGGGAAGCCGAACCCGCTGATGATCCGGGCCGGGCTGAACACGATCGGGGCGCACTCCGAGACCACGGCGATGATCGGCGACCGCATGGACACCGACATGGTCGCGGGCATGGAGGCGGGCCTGCACACGATCCTCGTGCTCACCGGGGTCACCGACTCCGCCGAGCTGGACCGCTACCCGTACCGGCCGAACCAGATCGTGGAGAGCGTGGCCTCGCTGGAGGTCGGCTCCCGGGGCTGATCGGGTACTCCCCCGCCATGCCCGATGACTTCGAGGACCTGCCGTCCACGCTGCAGCGCTCGGACAAGAAGGCCCGCGACACGTACGCGCAGGCCAAGGAGTCCGCGGAGGAGACCTACGGGAAGGGCGAGCGGGCGGCCCGCACGGCGTACGCCGCGCTCAAGCACACCCACGAGAAGGTCGGCGACCACTGGGAGCCGAAGGAGGAGTACGGCCCCTCCGACTCCCGGGCGGAGAGCGGCGGCGCGAACCCCGACGGCGAGTCCGCGGGCGGCGTCGACGCCAACGCGAGCAAGGCCCACCTCTACGAGCGCGCCCAGGAGCTCGACGTCGAGGGGCGCTCGACGATGGACAAGGACGAGCTCGTGGACGCGCTGCGGAAGGCGAACGACCGCGAGACGCGCAAGGCCCGCGAGTGAGTGAGACGGAGCGCGAGGACGTCCCGACGTCGGGTCCTGCCGGACCCGCGGAGCCCGCCCCACCCGTCGTCGGGAACGGCGCCGTGACCGGACCCGCGACCGGGCCCGGCCCGGCGGGCCTCGGGGGCGCCCCCTTGCCCCCGCCGCCCGACGGGGTCGGGTGGGGTCGGGGTCGCCGGCTCGGGCTGCCCGAACTCCTGGTCGGTGCGGTCGTCTACGTTGCGATCCAGGTCCTCGCGGGCTTCGTGCTGATCAGTGCCACCGGCGCCCTGCCGTCGGCCCCGGTGCTGCTCGCGATCTCGGCGGTGTCGGCGTACGGGGCGGTCGCGGCCGCGCTCGGCCTGCGGGTCCGGTCGTTCGCCGCGATCGGCTTCCGCCGTGTGTCGTGGCGGACGGTCGGCCTCGCGCTGCTGCTCGGGCTCGCGGTGTGGGTCGTTTCCCGGGTCCTCATCTACGCCTACGTCTCGGTCACCGGGGACACCACCGACCCGCAGGCCGCGCTCACCCAGTTCTCGGGCGGCGGCGCCGCGGTGTGGGCCGTGGTCCTGGGCGGGCTCGCGGTGCCGCTGGGGGAGGAGCTCCTCTTCCGCGGGATCGGCTACGGGTCGCTGCGCCGGTACGGGCGGATCGTCGCGACGGTGGTGTCGGCGCTCGTCTTCGCGTTGGCGCACGGCCTGAACGTGGTGTTCCTCGCGGTCGGAGTCCTGGCCGTGCTCAACGCCGTCCTCTACGAGCGCACCCGGTCGATCTGGCCGTGCTTCGTCGCGCACGCCACGTTCAACCTGACGTCCTTCGCGCTGCTGCTCCTCGCGCTGTAGCCGCTCAGCGGGTCTGCTCGATCGGGCGGATCAGGATCTCGTTGACGGCCACCCGACGGGGGCGGGTGACCATGTAGACGACGGCGTCGGCGATGTCGGCCGCCTCCATGACGCCCAGCTCGCCGACCTCGCCGAGCGCCCCGTTGCCCTCGGTCAGCTCGCTGCGCACCAGGCCGGGCTCCACCAGGCCGATCCGCACGTGCCGTGGGGCGAACTCCTGGCGCAGCGCCTCGGAGAAGGCCCCGACGGCGTGCTTGGTCGCCGCGTAGACGTTCACCGCCGGGCCGGACACCTTGCGCCCGGCCACCGACGAGATGGTGACGACGTCGGCCACGCCACGCCCGCCCGTGGCCGCGTCGGTCAAGGGCCCGAGGGCCGCGTGCGTGGTGGCGAGCACGCCGCCCACGTTGACGTCGACCATCGTGCGCCACTCGGCCAGGTCCGCCTCGGCCGCCGGGGTCATGCTGCCGTAGCCGGCGTTGTTCACGAGCACGTCGAGGCGGCCGTGCCGGGCCACGACGTCCGCGACCGCCGCCGCGACGGCCGCTCCGTCGGTCACGTCCACCTCGTGCACCGTGGTGGCCTCGCCCAGCTCCCGCGCGAGATCCTCGAGGCGGTCCCGACGACGGGCCAGCAGCGCCACGGCCGCGCCCTCGGCCGCGAGGGCCCGCGCGGTCGCCTCGCCGATCCCGCTCGACGCGCCGGTGACCGCCGCGACCACACCGTCCAGTGCTCCACTCATGATCACCGGCTACCCGCGACCGGCCGGACTGCACCACGGGTGGGGCACGGGCTCGCTGGGCACCCCGCCGCGACGCACCCTTCCAGCACCGAGGAGACGCATGACGACCGCGACGGCCGAGATCGAGATCCGCGACCCGGCGACCGACGAGGTGGTGGGCCGTGTGCGCCCGGCCGGGCCGGAGCAGGTCGACGACGCCGTGGGCCGGGCGGTCGCGGCCGGCCGCGACTGGGCGCGGACCGCGCCGGGGGACCGGGCAGGCCTGGTCAAGGCCGCCGCGGTCGCCGTGCGCGCCGTCGCGGAGGAGCTCGCCCGGCTCAACGAGACCGAGACCGGCCGCCCGTTCGACGACGGGCTGGGCGGCGTCCTCGCGGCCGCGGGCACGCTCGAGCAGTACGCCGAGCTGGGCCCGCTGCACCGCGGCCGGTCGCTGCAGGGCAACTGGTCGGCGACCGACCTCATGGTCCCCGGCCCGCGGGGCGTGGTGGCCGTGCTCACGCCGTGGAACGACCCGGTGGCGGTCGCCGCCGGGCTGATCGGCGCCGCGCTGGTCACCGGCAACACCGTCGTGCACAAGCCCTCCGAGCGCTGCCCGCACCTGGGCCGCCGGTTCGCCGACCTCCTCGCCTCGTACCTGCCCGACGGCGTGCTGACCGTGGTCGACGGGGCCGGACCGACCGGGGCGCTGCTCGCCGGGCACGCCGGCGTCGACGTCGTCGCGCACGTCGGGTCGATCGCCGCGGGCCGCGCCATCGCCGAGGCGGCCGCGGGGACCGGGGCGAAGGTGCTGCTCGAGAACGGCGGCAACGACCCGCTCATCGTCGACGACGGCGTCGACCCGGTGTGGGCCGCGGGTCAGGTGGCGCTGGGGTCCTACGCCAACGGGGGGCAGGTGTGCGTCTCGGTGGAACGCGTCTACTGCCACGCCGCGGTCGCCGAGGAGTTCCTCGCCGCGCTGGCCGAGGAGGCGACCCGCTGGGTCTACCGGCCGTCCGGGGAGGGCGAGAAGGCCCTCGGGCCGCTGGTCGACCGCCGGCAGCGTGAGCACGTGCACTCCCACGTCACGGAGGCGCTGCGCGACGGTGCGGTCGCGCACGTCGGCGGTGCGGTGCCCGACGGGGCGGGCGCGTTCTACCCGGCCACCGTGCTGTCGGGGTGCACCCCGCAGATGCGGATCCTGCGTGAGGAGACGTTCGGCCCGGTGGCCGCCGTCCGGGTCGTCGAGTCGTTCGAGCAGGCCCTGACCGAGGCGATCGACGACCCGCACGGCCTCGCCGCGACCGTGCTGACCCCCGACATGGCGCACGCGCAGGAGGCGTGGCGGGCCCTGCCGGTCGGCACCGTGAAGGTCAACGCCGCGTTCGGTGGCGCGCCGGGCGGGGCGGCCCAGCCGCGCGGGCTCTCCGGCGCCGGCTTCGGGTACGGCCCGGAGCTGCTGGACGAGATGACGGCGACGAAGGTGGTCCACGTCGAGCCCTGCCCGACACGCGACGCACGGTGACACCTGATCACTGAAGGTGGTGGCCAACGGCGAGAGCGTCACCCCTGAACGGGTGACGTCGTTACGCCGACGTGATGCCCCAGCCGCCCGCCGGACCTCCGCCGGCGCCCGAGTCGGAGACCGCGCTCATCGAGCCGACCCCGCGTCGGCGTCCCGGTGCGGGCGGCGGGCGCGCGCCGGGGGTCCAGCCGGCCCACTCGCTGCTCGCGTTCGTGGTGTCGGCGGTGGCCGCGCTCGGCGTCGTCGTGGCGACCGGGGTGGCCCCGGTGACGAGTCTCGCGGCGATGGCGGGGGTGGCGACGGTGCCGGTCGGGTCGTCGACGGCCGTGGTGCCGGACGCCCCGGTGCTGCCGGTGCTCGGGCCGGCGCCGGAGACCGACGCGACCACCGCCGACGTGCCCGACCCGTCGCCGGTCGTGCGCACGTCGGTGGTGCCGACGACGGTGCCGCCGGTGCGCCCCGTCGTACCCGCGCCCCGACCCGTCGTCGTACCGCCCGTGGCGCCGCCGGTGGCGCAGCCCCCGCAGGACCCGCCGGCGCAGGACCCGCCGGAGCAGGACCCGCCGACGAAGCCCACGAAGTCGTCGCCCCCGACGGAGCCGGAGCCGACCGACCCGCCCTCGCCGGCGCCGGCGCCGACGAGGACCACGGCACCCGGCGGCCGCTGAGCGGCCGACCGGGCGGGCCGGGGTCTAGCGCATGAGCTCCACGAGGTCGCCGGGGAGCTGCTCGAGGGTGCGGTCGACGTCGGACTCCGGCAGCCACTCGCGCAGCAGCCGCAGCACCTGCTCGACCTGACGCTCGACCTCCTCGGCGTCCACGGAGTGCACGGCGCCGCTGACGGCGTCGACGAACTCGGCGCGCCCGATCGAGCGGGCCTGGTCGTCGGAGGGGCGCTGCGCCCGCAGCTCGGCCGAGAGCTCCGGCGGCAGGCTGACGGTGAGGTCCTGCGCGAGCCCCGCGCTGACGGCCTTGCCGAACTCGTTCAGCGTGGCCCGGGTGAGCACCTCGGCCTCGCTCTCGGTGTCGAGGCCCAGCCGACGCTGCACCTGACCCGCGAAGGCGTGCAGCGTCGCGCTCGAGCGCGCCGGGTTCGGGTCGTTCGGGTTCGGGTCGTCCTGCAGGGGCGGGGTCGTCATGGTGAGACTCCAGGTTCGTGTGGGAGCGGTCAATAGCCCTCGTCGGCGGCCCGGTCGATCCCGGCCGACCAGCGGGCGCGGCGCTCGTCCGCCGACTGCTCCCACCACTCGGGACCACGCTCGCCGAGCGCGGTCTTCGCGGCGTGGACGCGGTCGCGGGCAGCCCGCTCGGCGTCGGGATCGTCGGCCTTCAACGCCGCCCCGACGTCCCGCCGGGCGGCCATCAGCCACCGGCGCAACCGGGCGGCGTCGATTTCGGGGATGTCCGGGTCGGTGGCCCGCCAACGGCGTCCGTCGATCACCACGTGGTGGCCGTCGGCCGTCCGCTCCGGGGGCATGGGGCCGGGTGCCCGCGAGGTGGCTGCGCCATGTGAGCACTTTCGGTCGCTATGACGACAGTTTCTGCTCACGGGGCGCAGCCACCCTCATTACCGCGTCCACCACGCGCTCCGGCGCGATGTCGAGGCACTCCTGGTCGAACGGGCAGACGAGCTGACGGCAGGGCGAGCAGGTCACCGGGCAGGTGAGCACCTCGGCGCGCACGGAGCGCGGGGCGTACTGCCCCACCTCCTCGGTGCCGGCGAACAGCTCCACCACCGGCGTGCCGACCGCGTCGGCGAGGTGTGCGCCCCCGGAGTTGTTGACGACGACGGCGTCCGCGCCGGCCACGAGGGCGGCGAGCCCGCCGAGGTCCAGCTCGCCGATCATCGTCACCGCGTCGGGGACCCCGGCGGCCGCGCGGGTCACGAGGTCGGCCTCCTTCGCGGTGCCGGTGACCACCACGGTCCAGCCGCGGTCGGCGAGGCCGCGACCCGTCGTCGCGAACCGCTCGGGGGACCAGCGCCGGGAGGAGCAGCTCGCGCCGGGCGCGACGACGACGTAGCGCCCGGCCGGGGCCTCGTGGGTGGGCGCGGGGACGGTGACGGCGAGATCGGTGCCGCGGGCCGGGACCCCCACCGCGGCGAGGACGTCGAGCGCCCGGTCGACCTGGTGGCCACCGTCGGGCGGGGCCGGGACCCAGTGGGTGAGCGCGTCCCCGCCGAACTCCTTGCTGGTGCCGACGCGCACGCCGATGCCCGCCCGACGGCAGAGTGCCGCGGCCGGCCAGGGCGACTGCGAGAAGGAGGTGAGGACGACCGCGGCGTCGTAGTCCCGGGCGGCCAGGGTCACGACGAGGTCGGCGTCCGGGTCGGGGTCCTCGGCGGCGCTAGCGGCCGGCAACCGCTGCCAGGACACGGAGGCGACCACGACGTCGTCCAGCTCGGCCACCAGCGGCGCGGCCGCGGCGCCCGCGGGCGAGGCCAGCAGCTCGAGGCGGGCCTGCGGCGCCGCCGCCCGCAGCGCGCGCAGGGCGGGCACGGTCATGATCACGTCGCCCACGTTGTCCGGCCGCACCACGAGGATCCGGTCCATCGCCGTCCAGTCCGGGTCGTCGACCCCGGGACGGTGGCCCGCCGGGTGGGCGGGCAGCGGCAGGGACGACGGAGACGACACGGGGTGCAGGTACCCGCCGGTCCCCGCCTCACGCGAGCGGCCACCGCACGGACGGTCCGCTCGGCGGAATCGCCCGATCGAGCGGCAACGGTTCGGTCACGGCCGTAGCGCACTAGTCCGAAAGGACTACATAGTCCCTCTCGCTACGTCACCGACCGGCTGCGGGGAGTCATCGGGTCGGTGACGTGGGGCGTGTCCACGCGGGGACACGCCGCGGCCCCTGCTGTATCCGGAATCGAGAACCCTGGAGCCCGCCATGTCGTCGTCCGCCCGCCTCTCCGCCCTCGCCGCCCTCGTCGGGGTGGCCCTGTTCCTCCTGCCCGGTAGCGCCCTCGCCGGGACCCCGGCCGGTCCCGTGGCCGACCAGATCCGGCTAGGCCAGACCGTCTCGGTGCGGGGTGACGTCACCGACGGCGCCGCCGGTCGGGCGTCGATCGCCGTCTCCGGCTCGCTGCTCGCCGGCACGGGCACCTGCTCGACCAGCGACGGCTCCGTGACGTTGACCTGCCGTTCCGTCCTCTCGGTGGTGCGCACCGGGGTCGGCACGGCCACCGTCGTCGGGACGGCCGCGGTCACCGGGGTCGCCGGGATCGTGCGCGGCGCCGTCGTGCCGGTCGTCGCCGTCGTGCGCGACGGGGCGGTGAGCGGTGGGGCGACCGTCGACTCGCTGTCGGTGTCGCTGTCCGGACGCCAGGTCTCCGTCGGCCTCGTCGGCGGCGGCAACCTGACTGTGGGCTGACGAGGACGGACCGCGTCGTCGCGGGGCCACCGGGTCCCGCGGCGACGCCCTCCACATCCTGCGACACGTTTCCGGACATCGCCCGAACGAGGCGACGGATCGCGTAGCGCACTGCTCCGTCCGGACGACACACCTGATGCCGCTGCGTGATCGGTCGAGCACAGCACGTACTCGATCCCCACGGGGCGTGTCGCCCGTGCGACAGGCCCGGCCCGCTCGTCCCGAGGTCCGACCGAGAACCCCCTGGAGTCCCGCATGTCGTCGACGACCCGCCTCTCCGCCGTCACGGCCACCGCCGCGATGGCCCTGTTCTTCCTGCCCGGCAGCGCCAGCGCCGCGCCGACGCAGGCCCTCCCGAGCCAGTGCGCCCAGTCCGGCTCCGCGGTCACCTGCACCTACCTCGCCTCCGGCGGCCAGCAGACGCTCGCCATCCCTGCGAACGCGACGAACGTGCGGGTCACCGTGCGCGGCGCCGTCGGCGGTGCGGGCGGCGACGGCGGGGGTGGCGCCGCCGGACGGGCGGGCGGCAACGGCGCGGTCGTGACCGGTGCGCTCCCGAGCGCGGCCGGGACCACCCTGACCGTCCGGCCCGGCGTCCGCGGTGCCGACGGCACCGACGGGACGGCCGTGGCCGGGACCGGGGGCGCGGGCGCGGGTACCGGAGGTGGCGGCGGGGCCGGCGGCACCGGCGGCGGTGCCGTCGGCGGCGGCGGTGGGGGTGGCGCCGGTGGTGCGGCCTCCGTCGTCCAGCAGGACGGCTCGGCCGTCGCGATCGCGGCCGGCGGCGGTGGCGGTGGTGGCGGCGCGGGCGGCAACAACACCACCCGGACCGGTGGCCTCGGCGGTGCCGCCGCCGCGGCCGGCGGTGCCGGCGCGGGCCAGAACACCGCGCCCGGCGGGGCCGCCGGGGCGAGCGCCACGACCACCGGGGCCACGGCGGCCGCGGCCGCCGGCGAGCGCGCCGGCGGCGCGGGCGGTGGCGGCGGCGGGCTGCGGGGCGGTGACGCCGGCGCGACGGCCGCGAACACCGGCGGCGGCGGTGGCGGTGGCGGGACGAACCGCGTGCCCACCGGTGGCAGCGCCACGGCGTCCAACGCCGCGGCCGGCTCGGTCGTCGTCACCTACCAGGGCCCGGTCGTCCGCCCGGCCTCCGTGCGCGGCGACGTCCGTTACGGCGAGGACGGCCGCGCGTCGATCGCGGTGTCCGGCTCCGCGGCCTCCGGATCCGGCACCTGCTCCTTCCGCGACGGCGACGTGCGGATCGTGTGCCGCACGATCACCTCGGTGACCAGTGACGGCACCGGCACCGCGACGATCACCGGCACGGCCCTCACCCAGACCGGGGCGGTCGTCGGGTTCACGGCGGTGGTGAAGGACGGGGCGAGCACCGGTGCGCTCGACTCCCTGTCGCTGACCCTCGGGACCTCGCCCGCCCCGGTCACCAGCGGCGTCGTCACCCGCGGGGACCTCGCCGTCAGCTGACGCCGACCCGCTCGACCCCACGAACGGGCCGTTCATCCCCTTCCGAGGTGACGGACGGCCCGTTCGTGCTGTCCGCGACCCTGGTTCCGGGTACCGGACCCCGTGCCCCAGCCCACGGTCGCGATGCTCCACGGCCGCGCCGATCCCGCCCACGACGGCGTCGCCGACTACACCGACCGCCTCGTCGCGGCCCTGCGCGCCGACGGCACGCCGGTGCGCGACGTCCCCGTCGACCCCGGTCCCCGCGGTCTGCTCGCGGCGGCGCGGGCCGCCCGCGGCGCCGACGTCGTCCACCTGCAGTTCGCCCCGTCGGCCTACCGCTTCTCCAGCTGGCCCGGCCTGCTCGGCGACCTCGTCTCCGCCCCGCTGGTCACCACCGTCCACGAGTACGGCTGGTGGTCGCCCCGCCCCTGGCGCCTCCCGGCCCGCCTCGGCCTCGCCGACCCGGAGAGCGGCCGGCTCGTCCCGCGCAGCGCGCGCGTCGTCACCACGAACGGCGCCCACGAGGCGGTGCTGCGCTCCCGCTTCCCGACGACGGGCGTGGTCCGGCTACCCATCCCGCCGAACGTCGTCGTGGCCCCGCCCGTGGACCGGGCGGCCACCCGTCGCGCGCTCGGGATCGCGGCGGACGCGACCGTCGTGGTCTTCTTCGGCTTCGTGCACCCGGTGAAGGGTCTGCGCTACCTGATCGACGCGGTCGCCCGGCTCGCCCCCGAGCACCCGTCGCTGCACCTGCTGATCGTCGGCGGCTTCACCTCGCTGGCCCTGCCCGACGACGAGGCGGCGGCCTTCCGGGCGGAGCTGACGAAGCACGTCGCGGACGCGGGGGCGACCGACCGCGTCACGATCACCGGCCACGTCCCCGCCGACGAGGTCTCCGCCGCCCTGCAGGCCGCCGACGTCGCGGCCTTCCCGTTCACCGCGGGCGCCACGACCAAGAGCGGCGCCCTGCTCGCCGCCTTCGACCACGGGCTGCCGACGATCGTCACGCAGCTCGCCGACGACACCGAGCTGGTCGACTCCGGGACCGTGGTCGTCGCCCCCGCCGTCCGCGACGTCGACGTGCTGGTCACGGCCCTGCGTCGGCTCCTCGACGACCCGGCCCTGCGCGAGCGGATCGCCGCCGGCGGCCGGGAGCTGCTCGCCGGGCGCGACTGGGAGACGCTCGCCGCGCGCCACCGCGCCCTCTACGCGGAGCTGGTGTGAGGACCCTCGTCGTCGACCTCCTCGGGGGCCTCGGCGACCTGATCATGGTGCTGCCGGCGATCCACGCGCTGCGCGACGCCGATCCCGACGGCGAGCTCGTCGTGCTGACCCACGCCCCGGGCGCGGTGCTGCTCGACCGGGACCCCGCGGTGACCGCCGTGCGGACCGCGGAGAAGCACGCGGAGCGACCCGCCGTCGGGACGGGCCTGGCGGAGCTCGCCCCCGACCTCGTCGTGACCACCACCCGCTTCGACGGCATCGGCGACCTGATCGACGCCGACGCCGCCGCGCGGGGGACGCGGGCCGTGACGAACCTGTGGCGCTCGCCGCCGGCCGACGAGCTGGTGGGGGAGCGCTACCAGCGGATCCTCGCCGCGGAGGGCGTCATCAGCGGCCCGCCGCGCCCGCCGCGGATCGTGCTCGGCGACGACGAGCAGGTGGCGGAGCCGGAGCCCGGCACCGTCGTGCTGGTGCCCGATGCCGGGATGGCGGTCAAGCGCTGGCCGTGGTGGCGCGACCTCGTGGCGTCCCTCGGGGACCGACCCGTCGTCGCCGTCACCCCGGTCGCGGGCGTCCCGACCTGGGAGCCGACCGACCTGCGGGGCCTCGCCGCGCGGTTCGCGGCGGTCGGCCGCGCCGGGGGCGTCGTGGTGGGCGGGGACACCGGGCCGGTGCGGATGGCCGCGGCCGTCGGTGCACCCACGGTGGCCCTGTTCGGCCCCACCCTCGCGAGCCGCTACGGACTCGAGGAGGGCCGCAACCTGCAGGGACACCCGGACTGCCCGGTCCGGCGACCGACCGCGATCACCGAGCAGGAGTGCTGGTGGGAGGCCGCCTGCCCGTTCTCGACGACGGGCCCGGCCTGCCTCGAGGCGCTGCCCGCGGCGGACGTCGCGGCGATCGTCGGGTAGTGGTGGAGGCATGCGCTATCTGGAGCTGCCGACCGCCAAGCGCTGGTCGGCCATCGGGCTCGGTACCTGGCAGTTCGGGTCGAGCGAGTGGGGCTACGGCGGCGACTACACGTCGGGCCCCGACTCGGAGGCCGCACGGATCGTCAGGCGGGCCCTGGAGCTGGGCATCACCGTCTTCGACACCGCCGAGGTGTACGGCTTCGGGCGCAGCGAGCGCATCCTGGGCGACGCCCTCGACCGCGCGGACGCCGACCCGGCGACCACCGTCGTCGCGTCCAAGGTCTTCCCGGTCCTGCCGATCGGGCCGGTCGTCGAGCAGCGCGGGGTGGCGAGCTCCGGGCGGGTCCGCCGCCCGCTCGACCTCTACCAGGTCCACCAGCCCAACCCGGTGATCGGCGACCGCCGCACCATGCCCGGCATGCGCACGCTGCAGGCCGCGGGCGTGGTCGACGAGGTCGGGGTGTCGAACTACTCGCTGGACCGCTGGCAGGACGCCGAGGCCGCGCTCGGGTCGCGGGTGATCTCCAACCAGGTCCAGTACAGCCTCGTGTCGCGCGACCCGGAGCGGGAGCTGCTGCCCTACGCCGCCGAGGCCGGGCGGGCGGTCATCGCCTACAGCCCGCTCGCGCAGGGACTGCTCTCCGGCAAGTTCGACGCCGACCACCGTCCGGCCAACCGCGTGCGGCAGATCAACACGCTGTTCCTGCCCGAGTCGCTGCGTCGCGCCCAGCCGCTGATCGACGTGCTCCGCGAGGTCGCCGCCGCCCACGACGCGACGCCCTCGCAGATCGCGCTCGCCTGGACGATCCACCGCCCGGAGGTCGTCGCGATCCCGGGTGCGTCCAGCGTCGAGCAGCTGGAGAGCAACTGCGCGGCGGCCGAGATCGTCCTCGCGGGGGACGAGTGGACCGCACTGAACGAGGCGTCCGACCGCTTCGAGCCGGTCCGCGGGGTGTCGGCCGCGCTCGGCGTGGCGCGGGGGCTCGCCGGGGTCTGACGGGCTACGGCCCGACGGCCACCAGCATCGTCCGGTTCCGGGCCCCGGTCTTGCGCAGCAGCGAGCCCACGTGCTTCTCGACGGTCTTCGCCGAGATGCGCAGGGCCGTCGCGATCTGGCGGTCGGTCATCCCGCGGGCGACGAGGTCGCAGACCTCCCGCTCCCGGGCGGTGATGCCCCGGCTCCGCGGCGCGGCGGCGAGCCGACCGAGCTGGTCGGGGCGGAACGTCGACTCGCCCCGGCCCGCGGCCGTGACCACCTCGACGAGCCGCTCGCCGTCGTCCGGGTCGACGCAGCCGCGGGCGCCCGCGGTCACCGCGGTGCGCAGCGCGTGGTCGGCGCAGGCCTCGGCGAGGAGCACGACGGCGGGGGCCCTCGGCAGGGCGGCGAGCGCGTCGAGCGCGGCGGTGAGGTCGGCGGGCAGCAGGTCGGGCTCGACGACGAGGACGTCCGGGCCGAGCAGGCGGCAGGCCGCGGTGAGGTCGTGGGCGGCCCCGAGGTCGACCTCGGACACCATCCCGAGGTCGGGCGCCCCCAGCTGGAGCTGACGCACCACCCCGGCCCGGACCACCGGTCGGCGCGCCGCGACCAGCACCGACGGCCGCGCCCGCCCGGACGCGACGGGCTCCGGGCCGCAGGGGACGGTCAGGCGGAGCAGTGTGCCCCCGCCCGTCCCGGTGCCGATCTCCAGCTCGCCGTCGAGCCGCCGGGCCCGCGCGCTCATCGCGACCAGCCCGCGCTGGGCACCGGACGCGGCCTCGTGCAGGCCTCCGTGGCCGGTCGCGTCGAAGCCCGAACCGTCGTCCTCGACCAGCACCGTCACCGTGCCCGGACCGTGCAGGACGCCCACCTGCACCCGTCCCGCACCGGCGTGGGCCACGACGTTGACCAGGGCCTCCTGCACGACCCGGAGGATCTCCTCGGCCCGCGCGTCGTCGAGCGTCCCGTTCCCGACCGTGACCAGGTCGGTCCGCAGACCCCCTGCCCGCTCCACCCAGGCCAGCTCCTGGCGGACGGCCTCGAGCAGGGTCCGGCCCCCGAGCGGTCCGTGGTCGACCAGGGCGAGCGCGGCGTAGTCGGCGAACAGCTCGGCGAGCCCGCGGTCGGTGGGGGAGAGCGCCACGTCGGCGTCGCCGGCCACGGCGCACACCCCGATCACCCGGGGACCGCGCCGGACCGGCACCGCGAGCACCGTCGCGTCCGGCACCGTCACGACGACGGGGGCCTGCTCGCGCACCACGGCGGCGACGAGGTCCTCCGGCGGGGCGCCGGCCCCCTCGCCCACGTCGACGGCCCAGGTCCCCGCGGCCTCGTCGACCCGCACCACCCAGGCCGAGCGGGCGCCGGTCAGGGTGCGCAGCTGCGTGACCACCCGGCCGAGCAGCGAGCCCGACCCGCCGTCGGGAACGGGGGCGCCGCCGGGCGATCCCGACGTCGGGCCGGGTGCCTCGAGCCGTCGTGCCGGCGCCGTCACCGTCATGCGTCCTCCTCGACCCCGCCCCCGCGAGAAGATGCATACAAGATGCATCAATGCGGGCGAGAGTAGGGTCACACGGGCTCGCGGGCAAGGTGCCCGGCGGAGCGGGGCGAACGGGAGCCGGAGACGGTGGACGGGACGCGTGTGGTGGTCTCCGCCAAGGAGCGCGCCTATCGGCACACGAAGGCGGCGATCCTCGACGGCCGCCTCCCCGGGGGCGACCTGATCAGCGAGGGTCAGGTGGCCGAGGTGCTCGCGATGAGCCGCACGCCCGTGCGCGAGGCGTTCCTGCGCCTCGAGGCGGAGGGCCTGCTGCGTCTGTTCCCCAAGCGCGGGGCGCTCGTCGTCCCGGTCTCCCCGGCCGAGGTCGAGGCCGTGCTCGAGGCCCGCGAGCTGGTCGAGGGGCACGCGGTGACGAAGCTGTGCGCGACGACCGAGCCCGAGCGAGCGGCCGTCGTGGCGCGGTTGCGCGAGGTGCTCGCCGAGCAGCGGGCGGCGTTCGCGGCGGGGGACGAGCAGGCGTTCGCCGAGGGCGACCGCCGCTTCCACACCGTGCTCGTGGAGAGCGCCGGCAACCCGATCCTCTCCGAGCTCTACACCTCGCTGCGCGACCGTCAGCTGCGGATGAACCTCGGCTCCCTGCTCGGCCACGGACCCGCCCGCGCCGAGGAGATCCTCGGCCAGCACGAGGCGATCCTCGCCGCGCTCGGCCCCGACCGGTCCGTCGAGGCCCACGGCCGCCTCTCCGAGCACCTCGAGGCCACCCGCACGGCCGTGCTCGGTCGCTGACCCGACCCGCCGGCGGGAACCGGTCCGACCGGACCACCGCGGGACCGGCGTCCGGGCTACGGGAGATCCCCCAGGGACCGGGGGTGGGGACTCTCCCCGTGGCTCGGTGACCCTGCGCACTCCTAGCGTCGTGCCGTCGGGCACACCCGCCCACCCCGCCACGTGATCGGCCGAGCCTCCGTGGCGCTCCGTGCACCCCCGTGGAGGTACCCCATGCCGGGCCTGACCCTGGCCGACGCCCGTGCCGCGCTCGACGCCGGTCTCGCCGAGGCCGACGCGATCGGCCAGCCGATGAACGTGGCCGTGGTCGACGACGGCGGGCACCTGCTCGCGTTCGCCCGTCAGGACGGGGCGATCCGCGCCAGCATCGACATCGCGCAGCGCAAGGCGCGCACCTCGATCCTCATGGAGGCGCCCACCGCCGCGCTCATGCCGCTCGTCCAGCCCGGCGCCGAGCTCTACGGGCTCGAGCAGACCGCCGGCGGGATGGTCATCTTCGGCGGCGGGGTCCCGGTGTACCGCGACGGCGTGCTCGTCGGCGCCGTCGGGGTGAGCGCCGGGTCGGTCGACCAGGACGTGCAGGTCGCCGAGGCGGCGGTCAAGGCGGTGCCGGCATGACCCCCGCAGCCTCCCCGGGTCGAGCTCCGCTGCGCTCCGTCTCCCCCCTGCGCCGCGAGCTCGTCGGCGAGTTCGCCGGCACCTTCATCCTGATCATCTTCGGCACCGCGTCGGTGGCGCAGATGGTGGTCTCGTCGGGCGGCGCCGGGGACTGGGCGACGCTGACGTGGGGCTGGGTCGCCGGCCTGATCATGGGCATCTACGTCGCCGGCCGGCTCGGGGCGGGCCACCTGAACCCGGCCGTCTCGGTCGCGATGGCGGTCTACCGGAAGTTCCCCTGGCGCCACGTCCTGCCCTACACCGCCGCGCAGACCCTCGGCGCGTTCCTCGCCGCCCTCGTCACCCGCGGCGTGTACGGCTCGGGCATCGCGAAGGTCGACCCGGGCCACACCTCGGCGTCGCAGACGATCTTCTCGACGCTGCCGAACCACGGCGTGACGACGGCCTTCTTCGACCAGGTCGTCGGCACCGCGCTGCTGGTGTTCGTGCTGTTCGCCCTGCTCGCGACCCTGCAGGGCGCCGCCGGGCAGCTGCTGCCGTTCATGGTCGGCCTGCTGCTGCTCGGGATCGGGTTCGCCTGGGGCACCAACGCGGGCTACGCCATCAACCCGGCCCGCGACTTCGGTCCGCGCCTGGCGTCGTGGGTCACCGGCTACGACACGGCCTGGGTGACGCCGGACGGCACGCCGTACTGGTGGCTCCCGATCGTCGCGCCGGTGATCGGCGCCGTGCTTGGGGGCGGGCTCTACGTCCTGCTCATCGAGCGCCTCGAGGTCCCCGCGACGGCGGACACCCCGGCCCCCGCACCCACCCCGGAGTCGGCCGAGGCCGGCGCCAACGCCGATCCGCGCCACCCCGCCGACGTCGTCGTCCCCGACCGGGACGCCACCCGCAAGGAGGCCACCCGATGACCACCGACACGACCGAACTGACCCCGGCCGACTATCCGCTCTCGATCAACCGGCCCGAGCTGCTGCGCACCCCCACCGGCAAGGCGCTCGCCGACATCACGATGGACGCCGTCGTCTCCGGCGAGGTCACCGCCGAGGACCTGCGGGTCACGCCCGAGACGTTGGTGCTGCAGGGCCGCATCGCCGAGTCGGCGGGGCGCCGTCAGCTGGGCGAGAACTGCCGTCGCGCGGCGGAGATGACCGCCATCCCCGACGCCGAGGTGCTCGCGATGTACAACGCGCTGCGCCCCAACGCCTCCAGCGCCGCGCAGCTGGAGGAGATCGCCGCGCGCCTGGAGGGCACCTACTCCGCGACCACCTGTGCCGCGCTCGTCCGCGAGGCCGCCGAGGTCTACGCGGCCCGCAACCTGCTCGCCGAGGAGTCCTGATGACCGCCGTGGAACCGCGCCCGCAGACCTCCGAGGTCCGCGCCTCCAAGCGCACCGAGATCCTCGAGAACCGTCCCGTGAACCTCGACGGCTTCGTCGAGGAGTGGCCCGAGAAGGGCCTCGTCGCGATGGAGTCGGACTTCGACCCGCAGCCGTCGATCCGGGTCGAGGACGGCCGGATCGTCGAGCTCGACGGGCGGACCCGCGATCAGTTCGACTTCATGGACACCTTCATCGCCGACCACGCGATCGACGTCGACACCTGCGAGCAGGCGATGGCGACCGAGTCGGTCGAGATCGCACGGATGCTCGTCGACCCCCGCACCAGCCGGGCCGACGTCGTCGCCCTGGGCCGGGGGCTCACCCCGGCGAAGATCCTCGACGTCGTCAAGCTGATGAACGTCGTCGAGATCATGATGGGGATGCAGAAGGTCCGGTCGCGGCGCACGCCGGCGAACCAGGCGCACTCGACGAGCGCGAAGGACAACCCGATCCAGGTCGCGGCCGACGCGGCGGAGGCCGCCGTCCGCGGGTTCGCCGAGCTGGAGACCACCCTCGGCGTCCTGCGCTACGCCCCGCTCGTGGCGATCGGCCTGCAGGTCGGGGGCCAGGTCGGGCGCGGCGGCGTGCTCACCCAGTGCGCCCTGGAGGAGGCCACCGAGCTCGACCTCGGCATGCGCGGCATCACCGCCTACGCCGAGACGATCTCGATCTACGGCACCGAGTCGGTGTTCGTCGACGGCGACGACACGCCCTGGTCGAAGGCCTTCCTGGCGTCGGCCTACGCCTCGCGCGGCATCAAGATGCGCTTCACCTCCGGCACCGGCTCGGAGGTGCAGATGGGCAACGCCGAGGGCCGCTCGATGCTGTTCCTCGAGATCCGCTGCATCCTCATGGCCAAGGGCGCGGGCGTGCAGGGCCTGCAGAACGGGTCGATCTCCTGCATCGGCGTCCCGGGGGCCGTCCCCGGCGGCATCCGGGCGGTCGCGGCGGAGAACCTCGTCGCGAGCTGGATGGACCTGGAGTGCGCCTCGGGCAACGACCAGTCGTTCTCGCACTCGGCGATGCGCCGCACGAGCCGGCTCGTCCCGCAGCTGTTCTCCGGCACCGACTTCGTGTGCTCCGGCTACTCCGGGGTGCCGAACAAGGACAACATGTTCGCGGGCTCCAACCTCGACACCGAGGACTACGACGACTGGAACACCATCCAGCGCGACATGCAGGTCGACGGCGGGCTGCGCCACGTCCGGGAGGACGTGATCCTCCAGATGCGCAACAAGGCCGCCCGCGCGCTGCAGGCGGTGTTCGCCGAGCTCGACCTCCCGGCGATCACCGACGAGGAGGTGGAGGCGGCCACCTACGCCGACTCCAGTGACGACTACCCCGACCGCGACGTGCTCGCCGACCTCGAGGGCGCCCGCAGCGTCATGGAGCGGGGCGTCACCGGGCTCGACCTGGTCAAGGTGCTCGAGCGCAGCGGCTTCGGCGACGTCGCCGAGAACTACCTGCAGGTGCTGCGCCAGCGCGTGTCCGGCGACCTGCTGCAGACCGCGGCCATCTTCACCGGCGACTTCGTCCCGCTGGCCGCGATCAACGACGCCAACGACTACGCCGGTCCCGGCACCGGTTACCGCCTGAGCGGCGAACGGTGGGAGGAGCTCAAGAAGCTCCGCCACGTCACCTCCGCCGAGAACCCCGAGGAGGAGGTCGTATGACGACCGCGACCGGCATCCGCACGCTGACCCTGCGCGAGATCGGGCCCGCCGAGCGCGGCACCCGGCCCGAGGAGGTCGTCATCGCGCTGTCCCCCGCGTTCGGGGACCCGTTCACCAAGACGATCGTCGACGTCCCGCACGCCGAGGTGATCCGCCAGCTCCTCGCGGGCATCGAGGAGCAGGGCGGGGTCGCCCGGACGATCAAGGTCTACCGGACCGCCGACCTGGCCGCGATCGCGCACTTCGGGGCGAAGCTCTCCGGCTCCGGGATCGCCGTCGGCATCCTCGCCCGGGGCACCACGGTGGTGCACCAGCGCGACCTCGCCCGGCTGTCGAACCTGGAGCTCTTCCCGCAGGCCCCGCTGCTCGACGCCGAGGTCTTCCGCATGATCGGGGCCAACGCCGCGCAGTACGCCCAGAGCCGCTCGCCGCGTCCGGTGCCGACCCGCAACGACCAGATGGCCCGCCCCCGGTGGCAGGCCAAGGCCGCGCTGCTGCACCTCAAGGAGTTCGAGTGCATCGACCACGCGCGGGCGGCGGTGGAGGTCGAGCCCGTCATCACGCGGGTCGACTAGTGGCCGGACCGGCGCTGGTGGTCGGGGTCGACGTCGGCAACTCCACCACCGAGGCCTGTGCCGCGGAGGTGGGTGACGGTGGCGGGCCCGACCGGCTCGCCTCCTCGCTCACCCCGACGACGGGGGTCAAGGGCACCCCGGCCAACGCGGCCGGGGTCGTGACGGCCGTCCGGCGTGCCCTCGAGGCCGCCGGGCGGTCGGCGACGACCGCGGTGGACACGGTGCTGCTCAACGAGGCCACCCCCGTGATCAGCGGGCTGGCCATGGAGACCATCTCCGAGACGATCATCACCGAGTCCACGATGATCGGGCACAACCCCGAGACCCCCGGCGGCGAGGGGCTCGGGGTCGGGACGACGGTGGCGCTGGCCGAGCTCGGCGACGTCACCGACCGGGACGGACCCGTCGTCGTGGTGGTCGGCGCCGGCGCGGACTTCGACGACGTGGCACATGCGCTGAACCGGGCCGTCGAGCAGGGCGTCGACGTCGTCGCGGCGGTGCTGCACGGCGACGACGCGGTGCTCGTGGCGAACCGGCTGGCCCGTCCGGTGCCGGTCGTCGACGAGGTCGCGGCGGTCGACCGGGTGCCGCTCGGGATGCTCGCCGCGGTCGAGGTCGCACCGCCCGGCCGGACGATCCGCACGCTCTCGGACTCCTACGGCCTGGCGTCGACGTTCTCCCTCGACGCCGAGCAGACCCGCCAGGTCTCCCCGGTGGCGCGGGCGCTCGCGGGCACGCGCTCCGCCGTCGTCGTCCGGACCCCGGAGGGCGACGTGACCGACCGGCGCATCCCCGTCGGCACCCTCACCGTCTCCGGGTCGACCCGCTCGATCGACGTCGGCGTCGACGAGGGCGCCGAGGCGATCATGGCGGCGATCGGCCGGGTGGCCCCGCTGCAGGACGTGGCGGGGGAGCCGGGCACGCACGTCGGCGGGATGCTCGCCGCCGTCCGCGACACGATGGTCGACGTGACCGGGCAGCCCGCCGCCGAGATCCGGATCCGGGACGTGCTCGCGGTGGACACGATGGTCCCGGTGACGGTGCAGGGCGGGCTCGCCGGGGAGGTCTCGCGGGAGAACGCGGTGGCCCTCGCGGCGATGGTGCGCACCTCGCGCAGCCGGATGCAGGCGGTGGCCGACGAGGTGGCCGAGGCGTTGGGCTGCGACGTGCGGATCGGCGGGGTGGAGGGCGAGGTCGCGGTCCGCGGCGCGTTGACCACCCCGGGTTCCGCGGTACCCATCGCGATCGTCGACATGGGGGGCGGGTCCACCGACGCGGCCCTGCTCGACCGGGACGGGCAGACGTGGGCGGTCCACGTCGCCGGCGCGGGGGAGCTGGTGACGAAGCTGATCGACTCCGAGCTGGGCCTCGACGACCGCGAGGCGGCGGAGTCGGTCAAGCGGCACCCGCTGGCGAAGGTGGAGAGCTTCTTCCACGTGCGCCACGAGGACGGCTCGGTGCAGTTCTTCGACGAGGCGCTGCCGCCCTACGTGTTCGGCCGCGTGGTGACGGTGACGCCCGAGGGCCTGGTCCCGGTGCCGGTGCGGCGCCCGGTGGAGGCGGTGCGCACGGTGCGCCGGGAGGCCAAGCGGCGGGTCTTCGTGGTCAACGCGCTGCGGGCGCTCACCCAGGTCGCCCCGCAGGGCTCGCTGCGGCTGCTCGGCTCGGTGGTGCTGCTCGGCGGGTCGGCGCTGGACTTCGAGATCCCGGCGATGGTCGCCGACGCGCTCGCCCCGCACGGGGTGGTGTGCGGCATCGGCAACGTGCACGGCACCGAGGGGCCGCGCAACGCGGTGGCCGCGGGGCTCGTCGACGCCCACGTCGCGGCGCTGGTGGCGCCGTGACCGACGCGGCGGAGGGGCCGCCGACGGTGGTGGTCGCGGCACACCCCGACGCACCGCCCGGGGTGCTGCGCGAGGTCCGCGCCGGCGCGGAGGAGCAGGGCGTGCCCACGGGCCTCTTTCCGGACGACGGGGCGTCCCCCGACGCTGCAGCCCGGCGCGGCGCGGTGGAGTCCCGCCTGCAGGTCGGGGTGGGCATCGCGGCGGACGGGACGGTCGTGGTCCGGCACGCGCTGGTGCCGGCCGCGGTCGTCGTGCTGCCCGCCGACGCGTCGGCCGGGGACCGGCGGCAGGCCGGTGCGGACGCGGCGCGGATCGTCGGGGGAGGTGCGCTGCACGCTGGTGAGCAGAAAGGGTCGCTATGACGACACTTTCTGCTCCCGGGCGCGAAGCGCACCCTCGAGCGCCGGCTCCACCAGCGCCCGGAGCGCGTCGCAGCCGGTCTCCACACCGCGGCGCAGCCGGTCGGGGTCGGTCTCCAGCGGGTTGATCGTGTCGGCGCCCTCGGGCGGGCGGACCTCGAGCAGGTGGGGCGGCTCGCTCCCGGCGTCGAGGCTGGCTGCCGCCAGTCGCTCGTCGTCGGCGCGGCGGGTCTCCAGCCGATTGCCGAGCACGTGCACCAGGCCCGGGACCTTCGTCTGCCCGAGCCGGGTCACGAGCGCCTTCTCCAGGCGCGTCGCGTCGATCGCCTCCTGGTCGGCGCGCCGCGTGCGCAGCATGAGCACGTGCGTGGCGCCCTGGTCCAGTGCGGTGTGGAAGGGCAGCGGCTCCGCGACGGCGGCGTCGACCAGGCGGCGGCCGTGGATCTCGATCGGGAACCCGGCGAGCAGCGGGACGTTCGCGGACGCCCGCAGCGCGAGCTTGAGCGAGGCCGGGTCGGAGATCGTGCCGTGCAGGTCGAGCGCCTCGCCGGTGTCGACGTCGGTCGCCACCGGGTGCAGCGGGACCTCGGCGTCGACGATCGCCTGCCAGTCGACCGGGACGATCTCCTCGCCGACGGTCTCGACGAGGTACTCCACGTCGACCACGGGCCGCCCGCGCAGGCCGCGCACCGGCCTGGTCACCCGCTCCATCAGCCCGGGCTCCCACCAGCCCGCGCAGCACTTCTCGGTCTGGCCGCCGACGAGCCAGCTCCCGGCGAGGGCACCGGCGGAAGCGCCGTACACCGCGTCGAAGCAGCGGGCCAGGCCCAGCCGTTCCAGCCCCAGCACCATGCCCGAGGAGTAGGTCGCCCGGCTCCCACCGCCCTCGATCGCGAGCGCGACGCGGTGACCGTCGGTCCGGTCGCCCGGTCCCGTGCCCTCCGCGAGACGGCTGGCGAGGACCTCGAGGACAGCATGACGCCGGGGCACACGCTCATCCTCACGGCTGCACGTCCGTTCGGCGAGACGGACGTTCGACTCCTACGCACGGCGCAGCGACGATCACCGTGCGTCACACCGTCCGCACCGGCGGGCGACGTCCCCCGACCCGACGGGGCGTGCCGACCGACCCTGCGTCGACGAATCGTGCGACACGTTTACCAACGGGGTGGAACCTGCTCCGGCGAGGTGTTCGCGAACGCATTCCCGAGCACTCCCGCGGTGACCGACCACGACGATTCATCAGGGAGTCGAGCACCGATGACGATCACGCCGGACATGGTGAAGGACCTGCGGGGCACCGAGGTCTACGACCGCGAGGACGAGAAGATCGGGAAGGTCGGCGAGGTCTTCGTCGACAATTCCACGGGCGAGCCGAAGTGGGTCACGGTCAACACGGGCCTGTTCGGCACCAAGGAGACCTTCGTTCCGCTCGACGGCGCGAAGCAGGGCCGTGACGGTCTGCACGTGGCACCGGCGAAGCAGACGATCAAGAACGCGCCGCGCTCGGACGACGGCTCCGGCGAGCTCTCCGAGACCGGCGAGCAGGAGCTCTACTCGCACTACGGCCTCACCGCGCCCACCGCCGGCCGCGCCGGCACCGATCGTCGCGACGCCCGCCGTGGCGACGGCGACCGTGCAGGTCACGACCGGTCCGGCGAGAGCATGACGCTCTCCGAGGAGCGGCTGAACGTCGGCAAGGAGACGGTCGAGACCGGTCAGGTCCGCCTGCGCAAGTACGTCGTCACCGAGAACCAGACCGTCGAGGTCCCGGTCAGCCACGAGGAGGTCCGCCTCGAGCGCGAGCCCGTCCGGGACGGTCGCCCCGGGGGGTCGATCGGTGAGGACGAGCAGTCGGTGACGCTGCACGCCGAGCGTGCGGTCGTGGGCAAGGAGGCCCACGCGGTGGAGAACGTGCGTCTCGCCAAGGAGACCGTGACGGAGAACGAGTCGTTCTCCGACGAGGTCCGCAAGGAGCGCCTCGACGTGCAGGACGAGAACGGCGTCATGGCCGACGAGAAGCGTCGTCACTGAGAATGCGGAGGTCGACGATTCCGGTGACGTGACGGGTCTCCGTCACCGGCAGTTCCGCGGGAATGCGTCGGAGGATTCCCGGGGACGTCACCGTCGCGCACGGCGGGAGGCCCGGGCCGCATCGGTCCGGGCCTCTCCGTGTGTTCAGCGGGCGCGGCGCTCCAGCGTCACCCGGTCGATCTCGACGCCGGTGTCGGTGATCGTGCGCAGCGTCATCGTCGTGACCTGCCCGGGGCCCGGCGGCGGGACCACGTCCACCGTCACGTACGCGTAGTCGAGGTAGCGCGCCTGCGACCAGTCCACGGCGTCCGGGACCTTCGCCGACGCGCCGACCGCCTGATAGCTCACCACGTTCACGTCGCCCTGCGGCGCCGGGTTGCCGCGGTAGCGGTCCACCTCGCCGGGCTGCCAGGAGTAGCGGGGCCGGCCTCCGGACCCGACGCAGACGTAGGTGGTGCCGTCGGTCTCGGGCCGCGCCGTCCCGCCGTCGGGGACCTGCGTGGTGGAGCGACCGGCGCGGATCGGGTTCGACCGCTCGTACTGGTGGTTGTGCCCCTGCAGCGCGAGGTCGACCGAGAACTCGTCGAACAGCGGCGCGACCGCCGCCCGCACCCCGGCGTCGGAGGCGTGCGTGGAGGACGTGGCGTACGCGCAGTGGTGGAAGAACGCGACGACGAAGTCGATCCCCGAGCCCGCCGCGCGCCATTGGAGCAGCGTCTGCCGCAGCCAGGCGACCTGGCTACCCCCGGAGTAGCCCGCGTTCGTCGGGATCTCCATCGACAGGTCGTTGGCGTCGACGCTGATCACCCCGACGTTGCCGTAGCGCATCGAGTAGACGCTCGGGCACGCGCTCGGCCCCGTCCTCGGCAGGTCCAGCCGGGCGGCGTGGCCGCCGTAGCCGTGCAGCGCCCCGCGCGCGGTGTTGTCGTCGTAGAGCGCCTCCATGTCGTGGTTGCCGGTGGCGAACATCCACGGCGTGGAGGCGGCGCTGCGCTCGATCAGTCCGAAGTAGGTGGTCCACACCGTCGGGTCGAACGAGTCGAACCCGCTCGGCGACTTCGACGTCCCGGTGCTCTTCACCGGCTCGCCCTCGCCCGACGGGTCGGCGTAGCAGATGTCGCCCGCGAGCAGGTGGAACGCGGGCCGGGTCGCCGCGATGCGGTCGACCATCGAGGTCGACGGCGTCATCGTGCGCCGCGTGTCGTCGGGCTTGTAGTAGGCGTTGGTGAAGCCCGACAGGCCGCTCGGCGGGACCATGTCGACGCCCTGATCGGCGAAGGCGGTGAAGCTCCACGGCGAGGTCGGTTGCCGGGGCGCGGTGTGGAAGGTGGCCGTGTCGGTGGTGGTGCCGTCGGCCAGCCGGAACCGGTAGTCGTAGCCCTGGCCGGGCTGCAGACCGGTCGCGAGCGCGTGGACGAAGTACTGGTCACTGGCGCGGATCGACCCGTCGGCCTGCGGCACCTGCGACACGAGCCGGCGCACCTCGACCGGCAGGGTCGCGCCGAAGGAACCGTTCTGCCCGAGGTCGACCACCACCCGGCCCTGCGGCGGCGCCGTCAGCTCCCCGGCCATCGCCATCGACCGCAGCGGGTCGTCGCCGAAGGACAGGTGCCGGCCCACCACCGACACCGGGGCGGACGCGGCCGAGGCGCACGCGGCGAGCGTCCACGGCGCGGACGCCAGGCCCATCGCGGCGACCACGCCGGAGCCGCGCCTCAGGGCGCTGCGGCGGGAGACGGGGTGGCGGCGCAGGAAGCCCGCGATCCAGTCGTGCTGCTCGGCGACGGTCATGTGCTCGGCGAGGTGCGCGGGGACGCCGACGTCGGGGGCCTCGCCACGGGGGGTACGCGTCACGACGGGCAGCGTCACCCGGTGGTCGATCGTGCGCATCCGAAACCGGTTGAACACGAGGTGAACACGGCCGGTGAAGGGGACGAAACGGTCGGTGTGCCGGCGTGGACGCGAATGCGCCCGCGCGCGTCATGATGGTGCGATGAGCCCCGTCACCCGACTGCTGCGCCGTGGGATCGGTCTGCCCGCCCCTCGCACCCCGCGGGTGCGGGTCTCCCGGGACGTCGCGGTCCCGATGCCCGACGGGGTCGTCCTGCGCCACGACCACCACCGGCCGGCCGGGGTGTCGCGCGGGCCGGTGGTGCTCGTCCGCAGCCCGTACGGCCGGGCGGGCTGGGTGGGGCTCGTGTTCGGCCGGATCGTCGCCGAGCGCGGCTACCAGGTGGTGGTGCAGTCGGTGCGGGGGACGGCCGGCTCCCAGGGGCAGCTGTCCCCGTTCGACGAGGCCGACGACGGGGCGGCGACGGTGCGCTGGCTGGTCGCCCAGCCGTTCTGCGACGGCCGGATCGCCACCCTCGGCCCGAGCTACCTCGGCATCACGCAGTGGGCACTGGCCCCCGAGGCCGGCGACGCCCTCGCGGCGATGGGCACGCTCGTCACGGCCTCGCAGTTCCGCGACCAGACCTACCCCGCCGGCGCGTTCTCGCTGGACAACGCCCTCTCGTGGGCGGCGATGATGACGCACCCGTCGCTGGGCGGCCGGCTCGTCGAGGCCGTGCGCCACCGGGTGCAGGCGGGCTTCGGCACCGTCCCGCTCTCGCAGGCCGACCTCGTCGCCGCCGGCGTCCCGATCGACTTCTTCCAGGACTGGCTCCGGGAGGACGACCCCGACTCGGCCTACTGGGCCAAGCGCTCGTACGCGTCCGGGGTGCGTGAGGTCGGTGCCCGCGGCGTCGCGATCAGCATGACCGGCGGCTGGCAGGACATCTTCCTGCCCTGGCAGCTCGCCGACCACGCCGCCCTGCGCGCCGCGGGCGCGCGCCCGCTGCTGCGGATCGGCCCGTGGGTGCACACGACGCCCGCCGGGACGGCGGCCGGCATCCGCGACGCGCTGCGGACCTTCGACGAGACCTTCGGGCACGCCCTTCCGGACGACGGGCCGCGGGTGCACCTCGAGCTCTCCGGCGGCGGGGGCGAGCGGGTGCTGCCGGACTGGCCGCCGGAGCACACCGTGGAGCAGGCGTTCTACCTGCACACCGACCACGGGCTCGGGACCGAACCGCCGACCTTCCCCACCCCCGACCGCGCGGGCCGGGCACCGCTCCGTGCCGTGACCGACGACGAGCCGGGTCGAGCTCCGCTGCGCTCCGCGTCCCCGTACTGGGCCGGCACCCGGATCACCTACGACCCGAACGACCCCACCCCCGCCGTCGGGGGCCCGATCCTCTCCGGCGCCTCCGGGCCGCGGGACCAGACGGCGCTGGAGGCCCGCGACGACGTCGTCGTGTTCACCGGCCCCGTGCTCGGCTCCGACCTCGTGGCGCTCGGGCCGGTCCGGGCCACCGTGCACGTGCGGGCGGAGGTCGAGCACCTCGACGTGTTCGTCCGGGTCTGCGACGTCGACCCGACGGGTCGCTCGGTCAACGTGACCGACGGGATCCGGCGGCTCCGGCCCGGGACGCCGGCGCCCGACGACGACGGCACGGTCGCCGTGGAGATCGAGCTGTGGCCGGTCGGGCACCGCTTCGCGGCCGGCCACCGGATCCGGGTGCAGGTCTCCGGCGGGGCCCACCCGCGCTTCGCCCGGCACCCGGGGACCGGGGCCCCGCTCGGCGACGGCCGGGTGCTCGTGGCCCGCGAGCGCGAGGTGCTCCACGACGCCGCGCACCCCTCGCACGTGGTGCTGCCCGTCGAACCCTGAGCACGGCGCGCCCGAGCGGCCGGGGCCGACCCGTCCGCCTACCCTGGACGGTGCCGCCGGGCTCGTCCCGGCGGGGCACGGTGGACACCCTCCCCCCGGGTGCCCACGGTGTCGAGCGGGTCGGCCGTCCCCCCGGTCGGCCCGCTCCCACCACCCGATCGGCGGCCGCCGACCTCCGGCGCGCGTGATCGGGTCCTTGCGTTGCGTGGTGCCGGACTGGAACGCTGTCCGCGCTCGACGTCCTCCGGTTCAGCCCGCAGCCGCGATGACCAGGCTCGGACTCCCGCGCCGGAGCGCGGCGTGCCGTGCCTCGGACGCGGTGGCGGGGGTACGTACATGGCGTCCACGACCACGAACCACTCGCGACCGGAGCAGGACTACCGCGCGCTCGCGCCGTTGCTGGCCGAGCACGCCGGGTACGCGGCGGACGATCCGCGACGGGCCGATCTGCGCGCCCGGTTGGTGGTGGCCTACCTGCCCGTCGCCCACAACATCGCGCGGCGGTTCGCGCGCCGCGGGGAGCCGACCGAGGACCTCGAGCAGGTCGCCACGGTGGGGCTGATGCACGCGGTCGACCGGTTCGATCCCGGCCGCGAGCGGGACTTCCTGTCCTACGCGGTGCCGACGATCATGGGTGAGGTGCGCCGGTACTTCCGCGACTCCGCGTGGTCGGTCCGCACCCCGCGCAGCGTGAAGGACCGCTACCTCGCGGTGGGCGGCGCGACGGCGGCCCTGTCGCAGCGCCTCGGCCGCGCGCCCACGGCGGCCGAGATCGCCGAGCACCTGGGGATCTCCCGCGACGAGGTGAGCGAGGCGATCTCCGCCCACGGCTCCTACCACCCGGCGTCGCTCGACGAGACCCTCGGCGAGGGCGACGACTCCTCGCTGGTCAACGTCCTCGGTACCGTCGACCCCGAGTTCGACCGGGTCGAGGTCCGGTCGCTGGTGCACGGGCTGGTGGCGTCCCTGCCCCGGCGCGAGCGCACGATGCTCGCGCTGCGGTTCGTCCACGAGCAGACGCAGGCCGAGATCGCGTCGGTGCTGTGCATCTCCCAGATGCACGTCTCCCGGCTGCTCGCCCGGACCCTCACGCAGCTGCGCGCGCAGGTGGAGGCCCAGCTCCTCGCCGACGACGACGCCGGGCCCCCGCTCGCGAGCTGACACCCGCCTCCGTGGCAGGAGAGCGTCGTTGCCGTCGCCGAGTGGCAGCAACGACGCTGTCCTGCCACTCGGGTGGGTGTCCCGGACGGCGGACGGACGGGAACTTGCATGACGTTCTGGTGACGGCGTGTCCGAATGTTCCGGCGATGTTCACCGCACGGTCCGGTTGCGCCCGGTCCGACGCCGGATGACCGGCTCGCGCGCACGGCCACGGATGAGCACGATCCCGTCCGCCTGACCGCGCGAGATCCGGGAGCCGCCTTGTCCACCACCGCCGCCGCGCCCGCCACCAGCGGCCCCGGCCTGCGTCGCACCGTGGGGTTCAGCGCCCTGCTGTTCATCTCGCTCGGCTCGATCATCGGCTCGGGCTGGCTGCTCGGTGCCCTCACGGCCGCGAAGTCGGCGGGCGGCGCCTCGATCCTGTCGTGGGTGCTGGCCGGCGTGATCCTGGTGCTGCTGGCGCTGGTGCACGCGGAGCTCGGCTCCACGTACCCGGTCGCCGGCGGCACGGCGCGCTACCCGCGGCTGGCGTTCGGGGCGATCGCCGGCTTCACGGCGGGCTGGGTGGGCTGGCTGCAGGCGGTCGCCATCGCGCCGATCGAGGTCGAGGCCGCGCTGTCCTACCTCGACCACATCTTCCACGGGCTCGTCGACGCCGACGGCAACCTCACCGGCCTCGGCCTGGTGCTCGCCGCCGCGCTCATGGTCGTGTTCACCGGGATCAACCTGCTCGGCGTCGCCCTGCTCGCCGAGACCAACCGCATCACCGTGCTCTGGAAGATCGCGATCCCGGTGCTCACCGTGATCGTGCTGATCTCCGTCGCCTTCCACGGCAGCAACTTCACCGCCGGCGGTGGCTTCGCGCCCTACGGCGCCCACGGCGTGTTCGCGGCGCTCCCGCTCGGCGTGGTCTTCGCGCTGCAGGGGTTCGAACAGGCGGTCCAGATGGGCGGGGAGGCCCGCGACCCGCAGCGGGACCTGCCGCGGGCCCTCATCGGGGCGGTCGCGCTCGGCGTCGTGATCTACCTGGCGCTCGAGGTGGCCTTCGTCGGGGCCCTCGACCCGGCCGCGCTCGCGGCGGGCTGGGAGAACCCGATCGGCAAGGGCGACTTCGGCCCGTACGTGACGATCGCGGGGGCGCTCGGCCTGACCTGGCTGTCGATCCTGCTCTACGTCGACGCCTTCGTCTCGCCCGCAGGCACCGGGCTCGTCTACGTCGCGACCTCGGCGCGCCTGTCCTACGCCATGGGGCAGAGCGGGTTCGCGCCGAAGGGACTGGCGAAGATCTCGAAGCGGGGCATCCCGTGGGTCTCCACCGTCGTCGCCTTCGTCGTCGGGCTGATCTCCTTCGCGCCCTTCCCGAGCTGGCAGTCGCTGGTCTCGATCGTCACCTCGGCGACGGTGATCATGTACGGCTTCGCCCCGCTCACCCTCGCCGCGCTCCGGAAGGTCGACCCCGACCGGCCGCGTCCCTACCGCCTGCCCGCCGCCACCGTGATCGGCCCGCTCTCCTTCATCGCCGCCAACGAGATCATCTACTGGTCGGGCTGGACGACGGACTGGAAGCTCGGCGTCATGATCGCCGTGGGCTTCGTGCTCTTCGCGGCGTACCGCGCGTACCGGGCCTCGCAGGAGGGGCTGCGGTTCTTCGCGCCCGACCTCCAGATCCGCTCGCTCGCCTGGATCCTGCCGTGGCTGGGCGGGATGCTCGTCATCTCCGCGCTCGGGCAGTACGACGGCGCGGAGATCATCCCGGAGTGGATCGACCTGCTCGTCGTCGCGGTCTGGTCGCTGGTGATCTTCTACATCGCCGTCGCGATGGCGATGCCGGCCGACCAGGTGGCGCGCGAGGTGGAGGCCGAGGCGGCCGAGGCGGCGGCCGAACCGGCGGAGTTGCACGGGTAGCCCCGGGCGCAGCGGGTACGTCCGACCGGTGGTGAACGGACTGGTCGGTCGGGCCGTCGAGCGGGTGCGGCAGGCGTGGGTGCGGATCGCGTTGGCCGGGGTGACGGCGGTCGTCGCCTACGTCCTGGCGCAGCTGCTCCTGCGCCAGCCCGCGCCGATCTTCGCCCCGATCGCGGCCGTCGTCTGCCTCACCGACGCCCCGGCCGCCCGCGGGCCGCGGGCGCTGCGGCTGCTGCTCGGCGTCGTCAGCGGGGTGGTCGTCGGGGAGCTCGCGAAGGTGGTGATCGGCAGCGGGTGGCTGCAGGTCGGGGCCGCCGTCGTCGTCGGGATGCTGGTGGTCTCGCTCGGCAGCATCAACCCGCTGACGCTGCTGCAGTCGGGGATCGCGGCGCTGCTCGTCGTCGGGATCGGGTCCTCGCAGGCGGGGTGGACGCGCCTCGCGAGCGCCCTGGTCGGCGGGGCGCTCGCGCTGCTCGTCAGCCAGGTGCTCGTCACCCCGAGCCCCACCCGCCAGCTCGGCGACGCGGCCGGCACCGCCCTGCGACGCCTCGCCGACGGCCTGCACGAGGTCGGGTCCGGGCTGCGGTCGGGTTCCTCGGAGGCGTTGCGGGCGGCCGCGGAGGACCTGCGCGGCGGGCACGGCGACGTCGCCGGGTTCCTCGACGCCCGGACGACGTCGGACCGGCTGGCGCGGACCACGCTGCGCGGCCGCCGCGAGCGGGCCGCCCTCGCCGCGATGCAGCGGCGGTACGACGGGTTGGAGTACGTGCACGCCGGGGCGGTGCTGCTCGCGCGGACCGCGGCCGAGGTCGTCGGGCGGGGCGACGACGTCCCGTCGCGGCTGGTGGACGGGGTCGAGGAGCTCGCCGGGGTCGTCGACGCCCTCGCCGACCACCCGCGCGACACCGACCCGGCCGCCGGGTCCCGCTCCGCCCACGAGGTCGCGGAGGGGCTCGCGGGGACGGACCCGGAGTCGTGGGCCGCCGGCGCGGCGCGGCTCGCCACCCAGCTCCACCTGCTCGCCGAGGACGTCGACGCCCTCACCGATCCGCGACGGGCGCACGTGGCCGTGTGACGGGCGGGCACCGTCGATCCTGACGGGGGCGGGACCGACCGGGCAGGATGCGGACCCGTGAGCGAGGAGGCGGCGGCGCCGGAGTTCGAGGACGCGGCGGACGAGCTGTACGGCCTGCACCCCGACCGCTTCGTCCCGCGCCGCGGCGAGCTGGTCAAGGCGGCGAAGGCGGTCAAGGACAAGGAGACCGCGACGGCGATCGGCGCGTTGCGCAAGCCGTCGCTCGGGGCCTGGCTCGCCAACGTCCTGGCCCGCGAGTCCCCCGACGAGGTCGGCGCGCTCGAGGAGCTGGGCGGACAGCTGCGCCACGCCCAGGAGTCGTTGTCGGGGGACGCGCTGCGCACCCTGACCACCCAGCGCCGGGAGCTCGTGGGGGCGCTGGTCGCCCGGGCGCGCAAGCTCGCGCGGGAGGACGGGGAGAAGGTCGGCGACTCCGTGGCCCGCGACCTCGAGCAGACCATCGCCGCGGCGCTGGCCGACCCGGAGGCGGCGCGCGCGTTCGCCGCCGGCCGCCTCACCACCCCGCTCGAGCCGGGCGTCGGGTTCACGGGCGGCTCGAGCGCGCGCGGCTCCGGCGGCACGACCCGCCGGCCCCCGCCGCGCGGGACCGCGCCGAGCCGACCCGCGCCCCGTCGTCGGGACGAGGAGGCCGCTCCGGAGCCCGACGACGGGCCGGACCCGGCGGAGGAGGAACGCGAGCGCGCCCGCGAGGCCGCGGAGCGGGCGGTCGAGCGGGCCCGCGAGGAGCGCGACGACACCGCCCGTGCCGCGGAGCGGGCCCGGCACCGCACCGAGCAGGCCGCGTCCGACCATGACGAGGCGGCCGCCGCGGCCCGGTCGCTGCGGGAGCGCCTGGAGCGCGCCGAGGCCGAGGAGTCCGCCGCCCGGGAGGCCCTCGACGCCGCCCGCGAGGCGTCCGAGGAGGCCGAGGCCGCCGCCGACGAGGCCCGCCGTGCCCTCGACCAGGCCGAGGCGGAGCGGGCGGACCTGGAGTAGCCCCCCACCCCGTGACAGGAAAGCGTCGTTGCCGTCACGGGGTGACGGCAACGACGCTCCGCTGCCAGGAGGGGGAGGGGCGGCTCAGCCCGCCGTCGCGTACGCCTTCAGCGGCGGCTCGGCGAACACCCGCGGGTAGGTGGCGATCTGGAACCCCGCGCCGGCGACGTAGGCCGCGAACCGGGCGGGCCCGGCCACGGGGTCGACGCCGGGCTGGAAGGCCTGCAGGCACACGGCGCGGTCGATCCGGGCGGCCGAGGCGAGCCCGCCGTGGTCGAGCGCGTCGGTGACGAGGGCGTAGGCGACCGGGTCGATCGAGCCCATCGACAGGTGGTCGGCGACGTGGCCCGGGCAGACGTCGAAGGTCGAGATGTTGGCCCGGCCCCCGGCGCCGGTGTTCAGCCGCGAGCTCTCGGCCGGCGGGAGGTTGGGGAACACGACCTCGTCGGTCGGGGTCCACATCGAGGTGTAGTTGATGCCCGCGAAGGTCTCGCCGCCGGCGTTCAGCGCGCCGAGGAACCGGGAGAACGAGGCCTGCTGCCAGATCGACGGGGCGCAGCCGACGGTGCACACCGGGTAGGAGTCCAGGGTGCCGTGGTTGGACGGGTCGATCGCGACGTACTGCCCGACCTTCGTGCGGGTGTCCGGCCAGTACTTCAGGGCCCAGCGCCCGATCATGCCGCCCTGGGAGAAGCCGACGAGCGCGACCTTCTGCCCGCTGCGCGCCTGCACCGCGCGGATGGCGTTGACGACGTACTCGGCCGAGACCTGGATGTCGCTCATCGCGTGGTTCGGCAGCTCGACCGAGCAGTACGGCCGCCCGGCCGCGCGGAACGCCCGGAAGTAGTTCCAGGAGAAGTTCTCCTCGGGCGTGAGCGTCGTGCCCGGGATGAACAGGGCGACCGGCCGCGACGTGTTCGTCGTGCCCGGCCCGCACGCGACGGCGGCGTCCAGGGTCGCCTGCGGCACCGAGAACGCCGGGCCGGAGGCGGCGGAGCCGGTCCAGGTCGGGGCGGCCACGGCCGGGGTGGCGAGTCCGGCCGCGAGGGCGAGCCCGATCGCGCCGGCGGCGAGCGCTCGGGCCCAACGGCCCGTCGTCGGGAACGGACGCATGTGTGTCTCCTGCCACCCGTGGTGTCGAGTCGCGGGAAGTAGACCTCACAGGCCCGTCACGTCGACGGGCGGGGGGCCTCCGGACGGACGGGTCGCTGCGTCCGACTGGGGGTCGGCGCGCCGAGCGCGCGGGAGATGCCGCGGGCGGCGGCGCGCACCGCCGGGACCAGCGTCCGGGGCTCGATGCCGCCCGGGGTCGACGGGGACGGCACGACCACCGAGATCGCGGCGACCACGGTGTCGGACTCGCCGCGCACCGGGGCGGCGACCGAGAGCGAGGCGAGGTCGATCATCCCGTCGCACACGGCGACGCCGTCGCGGCGGACGCCGGCGAGCGTGCGGCGCAGCACGGCGGGGTCGGTGATCGTGCGCGGGGTGAACGAGGTGAGCGGGGAGGCGAGGACCGACTCCTGGACCACCGGCGGGGCGAAGGCGAGCAGCACCTGGCCGACGCCCGTCCCGTGCAGCGGCCACCGGCCGCCGATCCGGGAGAACAGCCGCACCGCGTCGGGGTGGGCGAGCCGCTCCACGTAGACGCCCTCGTGGCCGTCGCGCACCGCGAGCTGCACGTTCTGGCGGGTGGCCTCGTAGAGGTCCTCGAGGAACGGCATGGCGCGCTCCCGCAGGCCGACGCTGCGCGGCGCGAGCGAGCCGACCTCCCAGAGGCGCAGCCCGATCCGGTAGGCACCGTCGGCGCCGCGCTCGAGCGCGCCCCAGCCCGCCAGCTCACCCACCAGCCGGTGCGCGGTGGACACCGGCAGGGCCGCGGCGCGGGCGATCTCGGTGAGGGTCAGCGCGGGGTGGTCGTGGTCGAACACCTCGAGGATGGAGAACACGCGGCCGGTCACCGTCTCGCCGCCGACGCGTCCGGTGCTGCGCGCGGCCGAGGAGGTCAGGCCGCTCCCGGAGGGCAGCCCGGGGCGGCGCGGGCGACCGACCGGCCGGGCCGGAACGGGCTTCTGGGCGTCCGAGGTCACCGGCGGCTCCTTTGCTTCCGGTGGACGGAAGCCAGCCTCTCGCAGCCCGGGGATCCCCGCCACCCTGAGCGGCGTGAGCCCAGGAGCACCCGAGCGACGACGCACGGAACAGGACGAGGTCACGGACGCGATCCGGGAGGCCGCCACGGTCGCCCCGCAGCGCGGCGGCCACCCGGACCGCGCGTACGCGCCCTACCGCTCGACGTGCCTGCGCGCCCCGTCGCAGCCGCTCGTCGTCGCCACCCCGAGCCTGCTCGAGCGGACGGCGCCGGTGTTCGGGGCGAAGGACGTGCGGCCGACCGACGCCGACCTGACCGTGCACTCCACCGGCGAGCCGCTGGGGGAGCGGATCGTGGTGACCGGGCGGGTGCTCGACCGCGACGGCCGTCCCGTGCGCAACCAGCTCGTGGAGGTCTGGCAGGCGAACGCCTCCGGCCGCTACGCCCACGACGGCGACCGGCACCCCGCCCCGCTCGACCCGCACTTCACCGGCGGCGGGCGCTGCCTGACCGACGACGACGGGCGCTACCGCTTCGTCACGATCAAGCCCGGCGCCTACCCGTGGCGCAACCACCACAACGCGTGGCGCCCGGCGCACATCCACTTCTCGCTGTTCGGCACGGCGTTCACCCAGCGCCTCGTGACGCAGATGTACTTCCCGGGCGACCAGCTCTTCCACCTCGACCCGATCTTCTCCTCGGTCACCGACGAGAAGGCCCAGCAGCGGCTGATCGCCCGCTACGACCACGACACGACCGTCGCCGAGTGGGCGCTGGGCTACCAGTGGGACATCGTCCTCGACGGTCCCGGCGCCACCCCGCCCGACCCGGACGAGGTGTGAGATGACCCTGGACCCCTCTCCCTCCCAGACCGTCGGCCCGTTCTTCGCCTTCGGGCTCCCGTTCGAGGGCGGCGGTGACGTCGTGCCGCCCGGGACCGCCGGCGCGATCTCGCTGCACGGCACCGTCCGCGACGGCGCGGGTGCCCCGGTGCCCGACGCCCTGCTCGAGTTCTGGCAGGCCGGGCCCGACGGCCGGGTCCCGGTGCGCGCCGGGTCGCTCGCCCGCGACGGGCGGTCCTTCACCGGCTTCGCCCGGGTGCCCACCGACCGGGCCGGGGACTACGCCGTGCGGACCCTGCGTCCCGCGTCGATCGCCGGCTCCACGGACGCACCGCACCTCGCCGTCACGGTGTTCGCCCGTGGCCTGCTGCACCACCTGTTCACGCGCGTCTACTTCCCGAACAACACCGACGCCAATGCCGCCGACCCGCTGCTCTCGGGCCTGCCCGAGGAGCGCGCGGCGACGCTCCTGGCGATTCCCGACGGCTGGTTCGGCGGCCCGGGCTACCGGTTCGACGTGCGCCTGCAGGGGCCGGGGGAGACCGTGTTCCTGGACCTCGTCGGGAGTGACTCGTGAGCGCTCCGGACCGGACGACCGTCGCGATCGTCGGCGGTGGTCCCGCGGGTCTGATGCTCGCCCACCTGCTGCGCCGCCACGGCGTGGACTCGGTGGTGCTGGAGTCCCGCCCGCGCGAGCGGGTCGAGGCGCGCCAGCGGGCCGGCATCCTCGAGCACGGCACGATCGACGCGCTGCGCGAGGTCGGGGCGGACGCGCGGATGGACGAGTCGGGGATGCCGCACGACGGGTTCGCCCTCCACGTGCACGGCGAGCGCATCCACGTCGACATGCAGGCCCTCACCGGGCGCAACGTCATGATCTGGGCGCAGACCGAGGTCGTGAAGGACCTCATCGCCCTGCGCCTCGAGCAGGGCGACCCGCTGCTGTTCGACGCGGAGGTCCTGGCGGTCGACAAGATCGACGGGCCGCTCTCGCGCGACGGCGAGGCGCTCGTGCGCTACCGGCACGAGGGCGTCGAGCACGAGCTGCGCGCGGACGTCGTGGTCGGCACCGACGGCTTCCACGGGGTGGCCCGCCAGGCCATCCCGACGGAGGCCGTGCGCACCTTCGAGCGCGTCTACGGCTTCTCCTGGCTGGGGATCCTGGCCGACGCGGAGCCGTCGTCGGACGAGCTGATCTACGCCCGGCACGAGCGCGGCTTCGCGCTGCTGTCGATGCGCTCGCCGACGGTCACCCGGGCCTACGTCCAGGTGCCGAACGGCACCGACCCGGCGTCGTGGTCGGACGAGGCGATCTGGGACGAGCTCGAGGCCCGGACCGCCCTGGGCGACGGCACCTTCGCGCTGAACCGCGGGCCGATCACGGACAAGAGCGTGACCCCGATGCGCTCCTACGTCGCCGAGCCGATGCGGTACGGCCGCCTGTTCCTCGCGGGCGACGCCGCGCACATCGTGCCGCCGACCGGCGCCAAGGGTCTCAACCTCGCCGTCGCGGACGTGCGCGTGCTCTCCGCGGCGATCGCGGCGTGGTGCACCGAGGGGTCGGAGGACCTCGTCGACGCCTACTCCGACACGGCGCTCGCGCGGGTGTGGCGGGGCGAGCACTTCAGCTGGACGATGACGACGACGCTGCACGTGGACCCGGACGCGGACCCGTTCGACGACCGGCTCGCGCTCGCCCACCTCCGGCTGATCGCGCAGTCCGAGGCCTACCGGACCTCGATCGCCGAGAACTACCGGGGTGTGCCGCTGGCAGGTGAGCAGTAGAGGTCGCTGCCACGACCTTTTCTGCTCACGGGACCGGAGGTCACATACTCGTGAACCGGTCGACCAGCCCCGACGTCGCGACCATCGTGGTGAACCGCGCGACGCCGGGGATCTGGGCGAGCGTGCGGCGCAGCAGCACGTCGAGGGCGTGCACGTCGGCCACGTCGATGCGCAGCAGGTAGTCGACGTCGCCGGTCACGTGGTGGCAGCTCACGAGGCCGTCGAGGTCGACGATCCAGCGCTCGAACCGCCCCACCGTGTCGGCGGTGTGGTCGACCAGCACCACCGACAGGTGCACCACCAGCGCCCGCCCGATCGCCTCCGGGTCGAGCACCGCCCGGTAGCCCCGGATCACGCCCTCGGTCTCGAGGCGGCGCAGCCGGCGCTGGGCGGACGACGCGGAGACGCTCACGGCCTCGGCGAGCTCGGCCAGGCTGGAGCGTCCGTGATCGACGAGGTGGGCGAGGATCAACCGGTCGACGCGGTCGAGGTGGGTGCTTCGTCCGGTGGAGGGCGCGGTCATGACGGAATCATGCACGCTCGGGGCTCGGAGCTGAGGAAGTCGCCCGGCATCGCCCACCATGATCGACGCACGATGGATCTCATGACGAGGAACGTGGCCCTGCTGGCGATGGTGGTCGCCGGCGCGGCGTGGGGAGCGGTGTTCGTGGCGCCCGGGTTGGCCCCGCTCGCCCCGGCCCTGCTGCTGGCGACCGGACGGTTCGTGGCGTTCGGGGCGGTCTCGCTGCCTCAGATCCGCCGGGTGCTGCGGGCCGACGTGCCCTGGGGTCGCGTGATCGCCCACGCCCTCACCGGCTCGGTGCTCTACTACGCCCTCGTCGCGGTGTCCGTCCGGCTCGCCGGCCCGACCATCGCCGTCGCCACCATCGGCCTCGTCCCCGTCGTCATGGCCCTGGTGTCCGCCCGCGGGACCGGCCGGGTGGCCGGGCTCGTGCCCGCCCTGGTCCTCGTCGCGCTCGGGCAGGTGCTGCTGCACGTCGGGCCGGGGCAGGACTGGTCGCTCGACGCCCTCGTCGGGCTCGCCCTCGCCGTCCTCGCCCTGATCTCGTGGTCCTGGTACGGCCTCGACTCGCACAAGCTGCTGCACGAGCGCCCCGACGTCGCCCCCGTTCTCGCCGCCGCCCAGGGTCTCGCCGCCGGGGCGCTCGCCCTGCCCGCCGCGGTCGCCCTGCTGCTGATCGACGGCACGCCCGCGCAACCTCTGCGCGCGCTCGCCGTGGTGCTCTTCCTCGGGCTCGTGTCGTCCTGGCTCGCGGTCCGGCTCTGGCACGCCGCCGCCGGCCACCTGTCGCCGATCCTGGTCAGCCAGCTCATGGCCCTCGAGACGGCGTGGGGCTTCGTCTTCGCCGCGGTCGTCGAGGGCGGTGTCCCCGGTCCGCTGCAGCTCGCGGGCGAGATCGCGCTGGTCGGCGGCGTCGTCCTCGCGGTGGTCGTCGACGCCCGGCGGTCACGGCGTGCGGCGTCGATTCCCGACGACGAGGCCGTGCCGGTCCCGGCCGGCCGCGCCTGACCACGTGTCCCGGTGCGATGGATGGCTCATCCGTCGCACCGGACGCGTCGGAGGAGCCACTCGCGCACGGCGGTTGGCGCCGACCCGCCGTCGGGAACGGCCCTCGACGGCACCGGGTGCGCCGGTGGCGCCATCGACGCGACCCGCCCGCACCCGGCGTCGGGACGACTCTTCTGAATCATCAGGTTTCCTGTTAATCTCGTCCCATGAGCACGCCGCCGACCTTCGAGACCGTCGCGATCGAGCTCGGGGAGGGACCCGAGGAGGCCGGCATCGGCTGGCTCTTCTTCGACCGGCCCGACAAGCGCAACGCGATGAACCCGACGCTGAACCGCGAGATGATCGACGCCCTCGACTGGCTGGAGGCGGCCGACGACGTGCGCGTCGTCGTGCTGACCGGCCGGGGCGACGCGTGGTCGGCGGGGATGGACCTGCAGGAGTACTTCCGCGAGGTCGACGCCGGGCCGCCCAGCGTCGAGATCCGGGCGCGCCGGGAGTCGGCGGAGTGGCAGTGGCGACGGCTGATCCACTTCGCGAAGCCGACGATCGCGATGGTCAACGGCTGGTGCTTCGGCGGTGCCTTCACCCCGCTCGTGTGCTGCGACCTGGCGATCGCCGTCGAGGACGCGTCGTTCGGGCTCTCCGAGGTCAACTGGGGCATCCCGCCGGGCGGGCTGGTCTCCCGCGCGCTCGCCGAGACGATCCCGGCGCGCGACGCGCAGTGGTACGTCATGACCGGTGAGCGCTTCGACGGCCGGCAGGCCTCGGCGATGCGGCTGGTCAACGAGGCCGTGCCGGGCGAGCGGCTGCGCGCGCGGACGGTCGAGGTCGCGGGGAAGCTGGCCGGCATGAACACCCACGTGCTGCGGGCGGCGAAGGTCGGGGTGAAGAAGGTCCGGCAGATGTCCTGGGACGTCGCCGAGGACTACCTGTACGCCAAGCTCGACGCCGCGACCGGGCACGACCCGGAGCAGGGCAAGCAGCAGGGACTCACCCAGTTCCTCGACGCCAAGACCTACCGCCCCGGCCTGGGGGCGTACGAGCGGTCATGACCCCGCCGCCCGGCCTCGGCACCTGGACCGCCCGTCGCGCCCGCAACTCCCCGGAGCGCGTGGCACTGGTGCACGGCCCCGACCGCACCACCTACGCCGACCTCGACGACCGCGTCCGCCGGCTCGCGGCGGGCCTGCGCGGGCTCGGCGTCGGGCCGGGCGATCGTGTCGCCTACCTCGGGCCCAACCACCCGTCGTTCGTCGAGACCCTCTTCGCGACGACGGGGCTGGGCGCGGTCTTCGTGCCGCTCAACACCCGGCTCGCCGCGGCGGAGATCGCGTTCGCGCTCCGGGACACGTCGCCGCGCGTGGTGGTCACCCTCGATGGCAGCAACGCGTCGTTGCTTGCATCCGGTGACAGCGACGACGCTTTCCCGTCACTCGAGGTGGGCGGCTCCTACGAGCAGCTGATCGCCGACAGTGCCCCCGCGGACCTCGTCGACGCCGATCCCGACGCGCTCGCCGTCCTGATGTTCACCTCCGGCACCACCGGCCGACCCAAGGCGGCGTGCCTGACCCACGCCAACCTGACGTGGAACGCGCTGAACGTCGTCGTCGACGTCGACCTGCGCTCCGACGAGGTCTGCCTGCTCTCCGCGCCGCTGTTCCATGCCGCGGCGCTCGGGATGACCTGCCTGCCGGTGCTGCTCAAGGGCGGCACGCTGGTGCTCGAGGCGGCCTTCGACGTCGACCGCACGCTCGACCTCGTCGAGCGCGAGGGCGTCACGATCATGTTCGGCGTGCCGACGATGTTCGCGACGATCGCGCGCTCGCCCCGGTTCGCCGACGCCGACCTCTCCAGCGTCCGCTACCTGCTCTGCGGCGGCGCGCCCGTGCCGCCGGCCCTGCTCGACGTCTACGCCAGCCGCGGCCCCGCCTTCCTCCAGGGCTACGGCATGACCGAGGCCGCCCCCGGCGTCCTGCTGCTCGACGCCGCACACGCGCGCTCGAAGGTCGGGACGGCGGGCCGCCCGCACTTCTTCAGCGACGTCGCGCTCGCCGACGGCGGCGAGATCCTCGTGCGCGGCCCGAACGTGGTCGCGGGCTACTGGGAGCGGCCCGAGGAGACCGCGGCCGCCTTCTCCGACGCCGGGTGGTTCCGCTCCGGGGACGTCGCGACCCGCGACGACGACGGGTTCCACCGCATCGTCGACCGGGTCAAGGACCTCTACATCTCCGGCGGCGAGAACGTCTCGCCCGCCGAGGTGGAGGGGGAGCTCACCGGCCATCCCGAGGTCGTCGACGCCGCGGTGGTCGGGGTTCCCGACGACCGGTGGGGCGAGGTCGGGCACGCGTGGGTCGTCCTCGCGGACGGCGCGACGAGCACCCCGGCCGACCTGGTGGGGTGGCTCGACGGCCGGCTCGCGCGGTTCAAGACCCCGCGCACCGTCGAGGTCGTCGACGCCCTGCCGCGCAACCCCACCGGCAAGCTCGACAAGCCCGCCCTGCGTCGCTCACTGGGCCAGTGAGGCCCGCGCGGCGTTGAGGAAGGAGCGGAAGCGTTCCCGCTCGTCGTCGTCGAGACCGCGCACCATCCGCTCCTCGATCGCGGCCACCGGCGCTGCGTAGCGCGCGAGCAGGTCGTGGCCGGCCGGGGTCAGCGCGATCAGCAGCTGACGCCGGTTGTGCGGGTCGCGGTCCCGCACGATGAGCCCCGCCCGCTCCAGGGCGGTCACGAGGTCGGCCATCGCCTGCGGGGTGACGAAGGAGTTCCGGGCGAGCTCGGCCGAGGTCAGGCCGTCGCGCGTGGCCAGCACCGTCAGCGCCGTGTACTGCAGCGCGGTCACCCCGGAGTCGCGCAGCAGCTCGTCGAGCCGGGAGCGGACGATGAGCTCGACCTGCTTGACCGCGTACAGCAGGGACGGCCGCGGCTGCGCACCGGGCGTCGTGGTCACCCGGCGCATCATGGCACGTTCGGCGTCCACGGGAGGTTCCGCGCGCGCCGGGCCCCGAGGGGGTGAGAATGTGCGGCGCTCCCCGAACGACGGTGTTGGAGGTCCCTCGGTGCCCCTGCTGCGCGCGCTGCTCGACGGCGGCCTCGACGATCCCGAGGCGGTGCGGATCGGCGACACCGCGTTCTCCGGCCCGGAGCTGCTCGGAGCGGCCGCGGTCGTCGCCGACGAGATCGCCGAGCGGGACCGGCCGTCCGCCCCCGTGGCGGTGGGGGCCACGGCGAGCGCGGAGACCGTCGTCGCGATCGTCGGCTGTCTGCTCGCGGGGGCGCCGGTGGTCCCCGTACCGCCCGACGCGGGTCCGGCGGAGCGGGCGCACGTGCTCACCGACTCGGGGGCCACGACCTGGTTCGGGGAGAAGCCCCGCGACGTCACGCTGACCGGGCGCCGGGTCGACCTGTCGCGTCGGGCCGGCCACGAAGTGCGCGAGGCGACCGGCGAGGGTCCGGCCCTCATCCTCTACACGTCCGGGACGACGGGATCCCCGAAGGGCGTCCTGCTCTCGGCCGCCGCGATGGCGACCGGGCTCGACGGGCTCGCCGACGCCTGGGCCTGGACCGACGCCGACACCCTCGCCCACGGCCTGCCGCTGTTCCACGTGCACGGGCTGGTGCTCGGCGTGTTCGGGGCGCTGCGCATCGGCTCCCGGCTCGTCCACACCGGCCGTCCGACCCCGGAGAACTACGCCGCCGCGGTCACCGAGCACGGCGGGTCGCTGCTGTTCGGGGTGCCGACCGTGTGGTCGCGGGTCGCGGCCGAGCCGACCGCCGCGGCCGCCCTGTCCGACGCCCGGCTGCTCGTCAGCGGCTCCGCGCCGCTGCCGGTCCCGGTCTTCGAGCGCCTCCGGGACCTCACCGGGCAGGCGCCCGTGGAGCGCTACGGGATGAGCGAGACCATGATCACGCTGGCGGTCCGGGCCGACGGGGAGCGTCGTCCCGGCTGGGTCGGCGTGCCGGTCGAGGGCGTCGAGGCGCGACTGCGCGCCGTCACCGAGGACGAGTCCGGCGAGCCGGTCACCACCGACGAGGACGTGCCCGCCGACGGCGAGTCGATCGGCGAGCTCCAGGTGCGCGGGGCCTGCCTGTTCGACGGCTACCTCAACCGGCCCGACGCGACGGCCGACACCTGGACCGACGACGGGTGGTTCCGCACCGGCGACGCCGCCGTCGTCGACGCGGGCGGCTATCACCGCATCGTCGGCCGCCGGTCGGTCGACCTCATCAAGTCCGGCGGCTACCGCATCGGCGCGGGCGAGGTGGAGACCGCACTGCTGGCCTACGAGGGCATCAGCGAGGCGGCCGTGGTGGGGGAGCCGGACTCCGACCTCGGGCAGCGCATCGTCGCCCACGTCGTCTGCCCGGACGGCGCCGTCGACGCGCAGGCCGTCATCGACTTCGTCGGCGAGCGGCTCTCCAAGCACAAGCGCCCGCGCGAGGTGGTCGTGGTCGACGAGCTGCCCCGCAACGCCATGGGCAAGGTGCAGAAGGCGCGGCTCCGCCGCTCGTAGGTGCGCTCCGCGCAGGTGAGCGCTCAGGGGGCCTATAACCCCACTGAGTGCTCACCAGCGCGCAGCGCACCGGTCGCGGACTACGCTCGGCGGGCGAGGAGGTGGCCCGTGACCGACGAGGAGCTGATCGTCGCGTTCGCCCTCACCCGCCTGGACCACCCCGGCCTGGAGCTCGAGGAGATCGCCGCCCTGCTGGTGCGGCGCCTCGGCCCGGACCGGATGCTCGACATGGCGGGCCAGAACCTCGCCGACCGCGGCGAACTGCGCGGGTCGCTGTTCGCCGCCGCGGTCGAGCGGGTCATGCGGGTGGTGCTGACCCTCCGGGACGCGCCCTAGACGCCCTGCCCGCTCGTCTGCCCGGCCGGCCGTCCGCCGGGCTCGGGGGTCGCGCGCAGCTTCTCCAACCGCTCCGGCTTCGGCCAGCGGACGTTCCAGGCCCAGCCGAGCTTCTCGAAGACGCGGATCGTCCCGGCGGACAGGTCGATCTCGAAGCGGCCGACCCCGTGCCGGGCCGACGTCGGGTCGGCGTGGTGCAGGTTGTGCCAGGACTCGCCCATCGACAGCAGCGCCAGCGGCCACACGTTGGTCGACCGGTCGCGCGCCTTCCACGGACGCTCGCCGACCATGTGGCAGATCGAGTTCGTCGACCAGGCGACGTGGTGGGACAGGCACACCCGCACCAGGCCGGCCCAGAAGAACGCGGTGAACGCCCCCCAGAGCGACCACGTCGCCAGCCCGCCGATCACGGCCGGGACGATGAACGAGGCCGCGGTGATCCAGCCGAACGCCCTGCTGACCCGCGCCACGTCGGGATCGGCGAGCAGGTCCGGGCAGTAGCGCTGCTGGTCGGTGAGCGACCGCTCGAGGATCCAGCCCATGTGCGCGTGCCAGAAGCCCTTGGCCAGCGCGGCCGGCGAGGTGCCGTAGCGCCACGGGGAGTGCGGGTCGCCCTCCTTGTCGGCGAAGGCGTGGTGGCGACGGTGGTCGGCGACCCAGTGCAGCACCGGTCCCTGCACCGACAGCGAGCCCGCGACCGCCAGGGCGATCCGCAGGCCGCGCCCGCAGCGGAACGCGCCGTGGGTGAAGTACCGGTGGAACCCGACCGTCACGCCGAGCATCGAGATCACGTAGAGCACGACGGCGAGGCCGACGTCGAGCCAGGACAGGCCCCAGCCCCAGGCGAGCGGCACCGCCGCGAGCAGGGCGAGGAACGGCACGGTGACGACGAGGTAGGTCATCACGTGCGGGGCGAGCGGGCGTCGATGGACATGCGTCGTCGTCATCGTTTCCTCACGGTACGGGCGACAGCTGACCGTCGCGGGTCGTGGGCGGGGCGGTCCGACGGCCGCGAGGTGTCACCCGCCGTCCCTGTCTGCTCAGGCGACGAACGCGGCGTGACCGGTCCATGACGTTGTACCGCACCGACTCGCGCCCGGGCATCGACCGAGGTCACCATCCGGGCATGAGAGCGCACGTGATGCTCGTCGTCCTGGCCCTGGCTGGTCTGATCGGCCTGCTCCCTGCCGCCGCCTGCGCGGGGCCGGTCGCACCCGCCGTCGGGACCGTGACCTCGGTCGCATCGGCCGTGCCCGGAGCGGACTCCGGGCTGCCGGTCCGGGCGTTGTCGAGCCTCCCGACGCAGGCCGGCGACACCGTGCGGCTGATCCGCCGCGGCGGGCCCTACCCGTCGTCCCGGGACGGGATCGTCTTCGGCAACCGCGAGCGCCTCCTGCCGGCGGAGGCCTCCGGCTACTACCACGAGTACACGGTCCCGACGCCGGGCTCGTCGGACCGGGGCGCGCGACGCATCGTCACGGGCGCGCAGGGCGAGTACTACTACACGGGTGATCACTACGGGAGTTTCGTCGTCGTGGACGTGAGCCAGTGACCGACCTCCACGCGGCCACCACCCGTGCGCGGGACCGGGCGCGCACCGTCGGCGTCGTCGCGGAGGCCGCCGACAAGCTGTCCACGCTCGCGGCGATCGGTCGCGCGCTGCACTTCCCGGGGTACGTCGCGCCCAACCTCGACGCCCTCGAGGAGAGCGTGCGGGACCTGTCGTGGCTGCCGGTGGGGCCGGTGGAACTGGTCTGGGTCGACGGCCCGCTGCGCGACGCGGATCCGCCGACCCACCGCGCGATCCGGGACATCCTCGACGGGGCGAGCAGCACCGAGGGCGAGCGCCCGTTCCGCCTGACCTGTGTAGGGTGACCTCCGTGCAGCGCTGGTACCGGTTTACGTGCTCGGCCCGGGAGGGGTCGGCGGGTAGACCGCTGCGCTAGAGACCGTCCCGCGAGCCGTTCCCGGCTCGCGGTCGACGACGGCGGATCGGGTCCGGCTCCTCCGAGAGCCCAGGAGACCCCGATGACCACCCTGCTTGAGACCGCGCCGCTCGACGGCGCGCGTACGGCCGCGGTGACGCCGCTGCCGTCGCCCGCCCTGCTGCGCCACGAGCTGCCCGCGTCCGAGGCCGTCGCCGCCTCCGTGCGCCGCGGCCGCGCGGGCGCCGAGGCGATCCTGCGCGGCGAGGACGACCGCCTCCTCGTCGTCGTCGGCCCGTGCTCGATCCACGACGTCGACGCCGCGCGCGAGTACGGCGCCCGGCTCGCCGCCGAGGCGGAGCGGCACGCCGACCGGCTCCACGTCGTGATGCGCACCTACTTCGAGAAGCCACGCTCGACCGTGGGCTGGAAGGGCCTGATCAACGACCCGGGGCTGGACGGCTCCTTCGACGTCGCGCGCGGTCTGCGGACCGCCCGGTCGCTGATGCTCGACCTGGCGGAGCTGGGCCTGCCGCTGGGCTGCGAGTTCCTCGACCCGATCACCCCGCAGTACCTCGCGGACCTCGTCTCCTGGGGCTCGATCGGGGCGCGGACCGCGGCGAGCCAGGTCCACCGCCAGCTCGCGAGCGGCCTGTCGATGCCGATCGGGATCAAGAACGGCACCGACGGCGACGTCGGGGTGGCCGTCGACGCGGTCGGCGCGGCGGGCGCACCGCACGCGTTCATGGGCGTCACGCCCGAGGGGCTCGCGGGCCTCATCACCACCACCGGCAACCCGGACGCGCACCTGATCCTGCGCGGCGGCTCCGCCGGCACCAACTACGACGCGGCGTCCGTCGCGGCGGCGTGCACCGCGCTGACGGCGAAGGGCCACGCGGGCCGGGTGGTGGTCGACGCGAGCCACGGCAACTCCGGCAAGGACCACCGGCGTCAGCCCGCCGTCGTCGCGGACCTGGCCGAGCAGCGCGCCGCGGGCGGGCCGGTGGCCGGCGTGATGATCGAGAGCTTCCTCGTCGAGGGGCGCCAGGAAATCGGCCCGGACATGGTGCGCGGGTGCAGCGTGACCGACGGCTGCGTCGGGTGGGGGACGACGGTGGAGCTGTTGGACACGCTCGCCGCGGCCGCAGCGGTGGCCCACCGCTGACGCCGGGCGTGCACCGTGGGCCACCGCTGACGGCGGAGCCCGGGCTCTGCACCGATTCCGTGACGCATGCCCGGGTGGGAAGCGCCATCGACGTGGAACCGGTCCGGGCTGACCGTTCTACGATCCCGCGCATGACTGCACCGGAGGCGCCCGAGGAGCTCGTGCTCGCCGGCGAGTTCGAGACGCCGGCGCGGGACGCGTGGCGGGAACTCGTCGCGGGCGTGCTCGCGAAGTCGGGGCGCGAGGTCGACGCGGCCGACGCCGAGCGGGCGATCGCGACCGCCACCGACGACGGCTTCGAGATCGCCGCGCTCTACACCGCGCAGGACGCGCCCGGTGTCCCGACCGGGGCGCCGGGACTCCCGCCGTTCACGCGGGCGTCGCGGCCCGAGGGGCACGTCGCCGACGGCTGGTACCGACGGCAGCGGCACGCGCTCACCGACCTGGGGTCGGCCCACGACGTGGTGATGGCCGAGCTGGAGAACGGCGTCTCCTCGCTCTGGCTGGTGCTCGGGGAGGCCGGCGGGCCGGACGTCGACGCGCTGCCGCGGCTCCTGGAGGGCGTGTTCCTCGACCTCGCCCCGGTCGCGCTCGAGGCCGGCCGCGACACCCCGGACGCCGCCGCGACCCTGCTGCGGCTGGCGGCCGAGAACGGCGTGACGACGGCGCTCGGCGGCTCGCTCGGCTACGACCCGCTGCTGGCCCGGACCCGTGGCGGGGAACCGCTGACCGACGCGTACCGGGAGAAGCTGGTCGAGCACGCCCGGACCGCCGCGGAGCAGCACCCGCACCTCGCCACCGTCGTCGCCGACGGCCTGCCCCATCACGAGGCGGGCGGTTCCGACGGCCAGGAGCTCGGCGCCACCCTGGCCGCCGGCGTCCACGCGGTGCGCCTGCTGAACGACGCCGGGCTGTCGGTCGACGACGCCTTCGCCCGCGTCGAGTTCCGGCTCGCCGCGACGGCCGACCAGTTCGCCACGCTCGCCAAGCTGCGCGCCGCCCGCCGCTGCTGGGACCGGATCGGCTCGGTCGCGGGGGCCTCGGAGTCGGCCCGCGCGCTGCGCACCCACGCCGTGACCTCCCCGGCGATGCTCACCGGCCGCGACCCGTGGGTGAACATCCTGCGCACCACGGTCGCCGCGGTCGGGGCCGGCCTCGGCGGCGCGGACGCCGTCACCGTCCTGCCGTTCGACTCGGTCCTCGGCCTGCCCGACGACTTCTCCCGCCGCGTCGCCCGCAACACCCAGGCGCTGCTGCTCGAGGAGTCCCACCTCGCGCACGTCATCGACCCGGCGGGCGGCTCCTGGTACGTCGAGTCGCTCACCGACGCCCTCGCCCACGCCGCGTGGGACGTCTTCACCGGCATCGAGCGCGACGGGGGCATCGAGAGCGTTCTCGACGACGGGTCGCTCGCCTCGGCCCTCGAGGAGACCTGGACCGCGCGCGCCGACCGGATCGCGCACCGCACGGACCCGATCACCGGGGTCAGCGAGTTCCCGAACCTGCACGAGACCCTGCCGACCCGGGAGCACCCCCTATCGGCGTACTCGGTTGCTCTGTCGGGAACGGGGGACGCGCAGGGCGGTCTGCCGCGGCGGCGCTACGCGCAGGTCTTCGAGGACCTGCGCGACCGGGCCGACGCCGCCTCCGAGCGCCCGACCGCCTTCCTGGCCACCGTCGGCGCGCTCGCGCAGTACACCGCGCGGCTGTCGTTCGCGACGAACCTGCTGCACGCCGGCGGCATCGACATCACCGAGGGCCCCGGGGGCACCGACCTCGACGAGATCGTGTCCGCGTTCCGCTCGGCCGGGACGTCCGTGGCCGTGATCGCGTCGTCGGACAAGGTCTACGCCGAGCACGCGGCGCCGCTGGCCCGGGCGCTGGCCGACGCCGGCGCGACCCGGATCGTGCTGGCCGGGTCGCCGAAGACGCTGTCGGACGACGCCCTCACCGGGTACCTCTACACCGGGTGTGACGCCGCGGCGCTGCTGACCGACCTGCTCGACGAGCTGGGAGCCTGAACCATGAGCATCGGATCGTTCGCCGACGTCGAGCTCGGCACGCCCTCCGGCGAGGGCGACTGGACCGCCGCCCTGCAGGAGGCGACCGGCAAGGACGCCGACGACCTGCTCTGGGAGACCCCCGAGGGCATCGGCGTCAAGCCGCTCTACACCGCCGCCGACACCGAGGGCCTCGACTTCCTGGAGACCCTCCCCGGGCTCCCGCCGTTCCTGCGCGGGCCCTACCCGACGATGTACCGGACGCAGCCGTGGACGGTGCGCCAGTACGCCGGGTTCTCCACCGCGAAGGAGTCGAACGCCTTCTACCGGCGCAACCTCGCGGCGGGACAGAAGGGGCTGTCGGTCGCCTTCGACCTGCCGACCCACCGCGGGTACGACTCGGACAACCCTCGGGTGTCCGGCGACGTCGGCATGGCGGGCGTGTCGATCGACTCGATCCTCGACATGCGGCAGCTCTTCGACGGCATCCCGCTGGACCGGATGTCGGTGTCGATGACCATGAACGGGGCCGTGCTCCCCGTGATGGCGCTCTACGTGGCCGCGGCCGAGGAGCAGGGCGTCGCGCCCGAGCAGCTCGCCGGGACCATCCAGAACGACATCCTCAAGGAGTTCATGGTCCGCAACACCTACATCTACCCGCCCGAGCCGTCGATGCAGATCATCTCGGACATCTTCGCGTTCACCTCGCAGAAGATGCCGAAGTTCAACTCGATCTCCATCTCCGGCTACCACATCCAGGAGGCCGGGGCCTCGGCCGACCTGGAGCTCGCGTACACCCTCGCCGACGGCGTGGAGTACCTGCGGGCCGGGCGGGACGCCGGGCTCGACGTCGACAGGTTCGCGCCGCGCCTGTCGTTCTTCTGGGGCATCGGCATGAACTACTTCATGGAGATCGCCAAGATGCGGGCCGCGCGCCTGCTCTGGGCCAAGCTCGTGAAGGGCTTCGGCGCGAAGAACGACAAGTCGCTGTCGCTGCGGACCCACTCGCAGACCTCGGGCTGGTCGCTGACGGCGCAGGACGTCTACAACAACGTCGTCCGCACCTGCATCGAGGCGATGGCGGCCACGCAGGGCCACACGCAGTCGCTGCACACCAACGCCCTCGACGAGGCACTGGCGCTGCCCACCGACTTCTCCGCCCGGATCGCCCGCAACACCCAGCTGCTGCTCCAGCAGGAGTCGGGGACGACGCGGACCGTGGACCCGTGGGGCGGCTCGGCCTACGTCGAGCGCCTCACCCGCGAGCTCGCGGGCCGGGCATGGGCGCACATCGAGGAGGTCGAGAACACCGGCGGGATGGCGAAGGCCATCGACGAGGGCCTCCCGAAGATGCGCATCGAGGAGGCGGCCGCCCGCACCCAGGCGCGCATCGACTCCGGCCGCCAGGCGCTGGTCGGGGTGAACAAGTACCCGCTGCTCGGCGGCGAGGACGTCGAGGTGCTCAAGGTCGACAACGCCGACGTGCTGCGCCAGCAGGTCGCGCGACTCGCCGACCTGCGGTCCGAGCGCGACGGTGCGGCTGTGGAGTCGGCGCTGAACGCGCTGACGAACGCGGCCTCCGAGGCCGCCGAGGGCAAGCGCGGCTCCGACCTCGACGGCAACCTGCTCAAGCTCGCGATCGACGCGGCCCGCGTGCACGCCTCGGTGGGCGAGATCTCCGACGCGCTGGAGAAGGTCTACGGCCGGCACCGCTCGGACGTCCGGACGATCTCCGGGGTCTACCGTGACGAGGTGGGCGAGAACTCGGCGGTCGAGCAGGCCCGGTCCGCGGCCACGGCGTTCGAGGAGGCCGAGGGTCGTCGGCCGCGCATCCTGGTCGCCAAGATGGGCCAGGACGGTCACGACCGCGGCCAGAAGGTCATCGCCACCGCGTTCGCCGACCTCGGCTTCGACGTCGACGTGGGCCCGCTGTTCCAGACCCCCGAGGAGGTCGCGCGCCAGGCCGTCGAGGCCGACGTGCATGTCGTCGGGGTGTCGTCGCTCGCCGCCGGGCACCTCACGCTGGTGCCGGCGCTGCGCGACGCGCTGGCCGAGCTGGGCGCGGAGGAGATCCTCATCGTGGCCGGCGGGGTCATCCCGCCGGGCGACTACGACGAGCTCTACGCCGGGGGCGCGGCCGCGATCTTCGGTCCGGGCACCGTGATCGCGGAGGCGGCGCAGGAGCTGCTGGGTCAGTTGTCGACCAAGTTGGGCCACTCCGCGTCCTGACCCCTTCCGCGTGAGGGGAACCCTCGTGCCACAAGAGCGCTCGGATCTTCCCCTCACGGCGGGGCGGGCGCGCCCTTCGTGCCGAGACGTACATCAGGCAGGTCCCGCGGCGTCGGGACCTGCCTGATGTGGCTCTCGCGGGGCGACGCGACCCGGCCTGTGGGGTGCGGGCCGAGAGCAGCTCGCGGGGCGACGCGACCCGGCCGGTCAGGTGCTGGCCGAGAACAACCGGACGAGGGCCGACCCGACGTCCGGGAACGTCTCGACGACGTCCCCGCCGACCTTGTCGCGCAACGCGGGCGACCCGCCGTCGAGGGCCACGACGACCAGGTCCAGATCGGTCTCGCCGAGCACGAGGACGTCGTCGCGCCCCGGTGCTTCGCGCCAGAGCCGGTTCATCTCCACGAGGCCCTGCCAGAACCCGCCCGGGCCCGGTGCGGCTCGGGTCGGAGCGCTGCCGTAGAGCACGAGCCCGTCGTGGTCGAGGCCGTCGCACCGACGCAGGAGCGCCGCGCACGCCTCGGGCAGCTCGGCGCCGAACTCCGCGCGCAGGGCGGCCCGCGCCGTGGCGATCCGGTCGGCGTCGGCACCCGGCTGCACCGTCTCGCCGGCGGACCGTTGCGCGGCGATCACCCGCGCGACGGCCTCGTCGGGGGTCACGACACGAGCGCCCGGATGTCGTCGGCACTGAGCCCGGCGGCGAACGCCGCGCCGTCGTCGAGGACCCCGGCGGTGAGTTCGGCCTTCCGCTGCGCGAGCGCCCGGACCTTCTCCTCGATCGTGTCCCGGCTGATGAGCCGGTAGACCATCACCGTGCGGTCCTGCCCGATGCGGTGCGTGCGGTCGATCGCCTGGGCCTCGGTGGCGGGGTTCCACCACGGGTCGAGCAGGAAGCAGTAGTCGGCCTGGGTCAGGTTCAGGCCGAACCCGCCGGCCTTGAGACTGATCAGGAACACCGGGGCGTCGCCGTCGGTGAACCCGGCGATCGCCGATGCCCGGTCGCGGGTGGTGCCGTCGAGGTAGGCGTACGGGATGCCCGCCGCCTCCAGGGCCTCCCGCACGTGGGTCAGGAACCCGGTGAACTGGCTGAACACCAGCGCACGGTGCCCGCCCCCGATGACGTCGGCGAGCTGCTCGACGAGCAGGTCGATCTTCGCCGAACCGCCGGCACCGTCCTCCCCGACCAGGGCGGGGTGCAGGCTCAGCTGCCGCAGCTTCGTGATCGACGCGAGGATCGCGATGCGGTTGTCGTCAACGTCGTCGAGCAGCTGCAGGATCCGGGCCCGTTCGCGTTGCAGGATCCGCTGGTAGAGCCGCTGGTGGGCCGGGGCGAGCTCCACGGGCAGGACCTGTTCCTGCTTCGGCGGGAGGTCGGGCGCGACCTGTTCCTTCGTGCGCCGCAGCACCAGGGGGCGGATGCGGCGGCGCAACCGCGCGAGCAGCTCCGCGTCACCCTTCTCGATGGGCTTGGCGAACGTCTCCCGGAACTGCTCGGAGTTCGGGAAGAGCCCGGGCGCGGTGATCGAGAGCAGCGACCACAGCTCCATCAGGTCGTTCTCCATCGGCGTGCCCGTGATCGCGATCTTGACGGGCGCCCCGACCTTGCGGGCGCAGAGGTAGACCTTCGAGCGCCGGTTCTTGAGGAACTGCGCCTCGTCGAAGAGCAGAGTCGACCATCCGATCCGCTCGTGCGCCTCCGCGTCGAGCCGGAACAGCGTGTACGAGGTGACGACGACGTCGGCGCCCGCCACGACGGTCTCCAGGTCCTGCCCCCGCCGGCGCAACGTGTCGGTGAGCGCCACGACCCGCAGACCGGGCGTGAACCGGGCGGCCTCGGCGGTCCAGTTCGGCACGACGCTGGTCGGCGCGACGATGAGCACCGGGCCCGTGTGCGGGTCGACCTCCCGGGCGTGCGCGAGCAGGGCGAGCGCCTGCACGGTCTTCCCGAGCCCCATGTCGTCGGCGAGCACGCCGCCCAGGCGGTGCCGCCACAGGAACGCGAGCCACTCGAAGCCGGCGCGCTGGTAGGGGCGCAGGTCGGCCCGTAGGTCGGACGGCACCGGCGCGGGATCGAGGGCGCCCGCGGCGAGGAGCCCGCCGACCTGCTCGCGCCACGCGTCGGCCTCCCGGGCGACGATGCCGAGCGCGGCCAGCTCCTCCCACCAGCCCGCCTGGTAGCGGCTGAGGCGGATCGGCCCGGCGGGACGTTCCTGCATCGCGCGCGCCTCGTCGATCAGCGCGCGCAGGGCGACCAGCTCGGGCTTCTCCAGGGAGAAGTAGGCGCCGTCGGGCAGCAGGAGGTGGGAGCGGCCCTTCGCGAGGGCCGCGAACACGTCGCTGAACGGGACCTCCTGGCCCTCGGCGCTGATGGTGATCCCGAGGTCGAACCAGTCGTTGCCCTCGTCGGACTCCGTGGTCGACACGTCGATGGTCAGCTCGTCGCCGACCTCGCGGTAGCGGGCCGGTTCGCCGGACCGCTCGACCCGCAGCCCCGGGGTGTCCTCGAGGACCGGCAGCACCTCGGTGACGAACGCGGCCGTGAGGAGCTTGATGAGCCGGTGCGGCCCCGGGCCGTCGATGGGGCGGACCCGGAACCGTCGCCAGTCGACGGGCAGGTCGGCCAGGCGGTCCAGCATCGCCCGCTCGGCCGGGACGTCGCGGAACTCCTCGCCCGGAGCGGGCCGGTCGAGCGCGGCCCGGACGTCGGAGCCGCCGACGTCGTACGACCACTCCCAGGTCAGGGACACGGCGTGCTCGGCCGCGAACGTGGCCCGCAGGACGAGCACCGGCGGGCCGATCCGCGGCGGCGTGAACGCGCCGTCGGACGACGTGACGCCCCGGACCTCGGCCAGCCGGGACGCGTAGCGGGACCGGAACCGGGCGACCGCGTCGGCCGGGACGGCGATGTCGGTGCCGTCGAGCGCGGCCTGCCAGACGGCCCGGCTCACCGGCGAGTCGAGGCGGGCGAGTGCGAGGCGGCACGAGGCCGGCGCCAGGTTCTCGGCCGCGGAGACGGTGACGACGCCGTGCGCGACGTCCCCGCCGAGGAACGCGACGGGCCGGGCGTCGTCGTCCGGCTCGCCGTCGAACCGCAGCACGGGCCGGATCGCCAGAGCCCCGTCGTCGGGACCGCCGGTGACGTCGAGCTGCAGCGACGCGGACCCGCGCCGCGTGACCGGGCCGAGCCGGTGGCGGGACGGCAGGATCGCCAGGTCGGCCTCGGCGGCCGCGTCGAGCAGGGGCCACAGGCGCGGACTCGCGATCTCCGCGAGGTCGATGACCTTCTCGTCGGCGCCGTAGCCGTAGTAGCGGTAGGGCGAGAACCCGGAGCCGGCCTGCGCCACGTGGTGGAGGAGGTAGAGCTCGCGCACGACCGCGAGCTGCTCCGGCCGGTGCTCGGCCTCGGCCGCGCCCTGCAGCATCCGGTTCCACTGCAGCCCGCCGTACACCCAGCCCCGGGCCCCCGGACGCATCAGCCGCGCCATGAGCCCGCCCACGCCGTCCGGTGTCACCTCGATCGCCAGCGTGCCCGTGGCCGCGCGTGTCACGGGGCCGGACCCGAGCAGGGCGTCGAGCGCGAGCTCCCAGTCCGGCGTGCTCGGTGCGGCCGGGAGGGCCGGCACCGCGTGGAACGCCATCGCGGCCACGTGCTTGCACATCGCCCCCACCGGGCAGGAACACTCGCCGTCGACGAGCCGCAGGCCGCCGTCGAAGCGCACGATCGTCGAGTAGACCTGCCCCTCGCCGCCCCGGACCACCCCCCGCAGCTGCAGCGTGCCGGCGTGCCACTCCGCGTACAGGACGGCCCCGTCCCGCGCGTACCGCCGTCCTCGCTCCGACACCACCGGGCCGAGCACCTCGGCCAGCTCGTCGGCGTCCAGCCCCTCGACCGTCACACGTTCCACCATGTGAGGCCCCCTCTCGATCTCCTGCGACGACGGTAGAGCGGGGGTCCGACAGTCTCGTCCGCGCACCGTCCCAGGCGGAGAGGGCTACACTTCGCTACAGGCTGCGACACCAGGAGGCCGTCATGACCGAGATCGCATCGCGAGAGCTCCGCAACGACACGGCGGGCGTGCTCCGTCGGGTCGAGGCGGGGGAGTCGCTGACCATCACGTCGAACGGTCGGCCGGTGGCGCAGCTGGTGCCGGTTCCGCGGCGCCGTCGTACGGGCATGTCCCGCGCCGAGCTGATCGACGCGGTGCGCCACGCCCAGGCGGACCCCGGCCTCCGCGACGACCTGCGGGAACTCGCCGGGGAGACGACCGACGACCTGGGTCCCATCCGGTGACCACCGGACGAGCCGTCCTCGACACCAGTGTCCTCATCGCCTCCGAGACGGGGCGGTCGATCGACGAGTCGGGTCTTCCCGACGATCCGGTGTTGTCGGTGGTGACCCTCGCCGAACTGCATGCCGGAGTGCTGGCGGCCCCGGACTCGGAGTCCCGGGCACGGCGTCTGACCACCTTGGACAGGTACGCGCTGACCGAGGTCCTCGACGTGACGGAGTACGTCGCCTCCGAGTGGGCGCGTCTGCGGGTGCACCTGGCCGAACGCCGGCGTCGGGTGAACGTGAACGATCTCTGGATCGCCGCCAGCGCCGTCGCGCACCGCCTGCCGATCGTGACCCAGGACGACGACTTCGACGCCCTCGACGGCGTCCGCGGGCTCGTCGTCGTCAAGGTCTAGGAAGGGACCCCGTGGACCTGGAGAAGTACGTCGAGGGCGTCCGTTCGGGCTCCCGGCTGTGGATCGGACGGGCGATCACGCTCGTCGAGTCGACCCGCGCCGACCACCGCGACGCCGCGCAGGAACTGCTGGTCGAGCTCCTGCCGCAGGCGGGAGGGGCGAGGCGCATCGGGATCTCGGGCGTACCCGGCGTCGGGAAGTCGACGTTCATCGGGGCGCTGGGATCGCAGCTGACCGCGGCCGGCAGCAAGGTCGCCGTCCTCGCCGTCGACCCCAGCTCCACCCGCTCCGGCGGGTCGATCCTCGGGGACAAGACGCGCATGGACGCCCTCGCCACCGACGACGACGCCTTCATCCGGCCCTCGCCGACGGCGGGGACGCTGGGCGGGGTCGCGAAGGCCACCCGCGAGACGATGGTGGTGATGGAGGCAGCGGGCTACGACGTCGTCATCGTCGAGACCGTCGGCGTCGGCCAGTCCGAGACCGCGGTCGCCGAGATGGTCGACTCGTTCCTCTTCCTCACCCTCGCCCGCACCGGGGACTCGCTGCAGGGCATCAAGCGCGGCATCCTCGAGATCGCCGACGTCATCGCGGTGAACAAGGCCGACGGCCCGCACGCCCGCGGCGCGAAGCGCGCCGCCCGCGAGCTGGAGTCGGCCCTGAAGATGCTGCGCGGCGAGCGCGACCCGTGGTCGGTGCCGGTCCTGACCTGTTCCGCGCAGGAGCGGACGGGTCTCGACGACGTCTGGTCGGCGCTGGTCTCCCACCAGGAGTTCCTCGACGAGCGCGGCGAGTTCGCCGCGAAGCGTGCCCGCCAGCAGGTCGACTGGACGTGGCAGATGGTCCGCGAGCGCCTGTTGGGCCGGCTCAAGGACCACCCGCAGGTCAAGGAGTTGCGTTCCGAGCTGGAGCGCGAGGTCCTCGACGGCGAGCTCACCCCGGCCCTCGCGGCCGACCGGATCCTCGAGGCGTTCGGGTCCTGAGTCAGGCCGCCCGACGTGACCGGAGCACGTCGAGCATGGCGGCGGTGGCAGGCGCCGGGTTGGGCAGCGTCAGCGCCTCGATGCGCCGCACCACGCGCGGTCGCAGCCGGCGCAGCACGACCCGACGCCCCATCTGGTGCACGGCGAGGTCGGGGACGAGCGCGACCCCGACACCGGACTCCACGAGCCCGCTGACCATCGGGAAGTCGTCCGAGTCGAAGGCGATGTTCGGGACGTAGCCCGCCGTCGCGCACATGTCGACGAGCTGCTCGCGGCACAGGCTCCCGGCGTCGCGGATCCAGGCGGCGTCCCGCAGCGTCGAGACGTCGATCTCGTCGGACGCGACGAGCGTGTCCTCGAGCGCCGGGTGACCGGCCGGGAGGGCGACGTTCACGGCGTCGTCGAACAGGAACGTGGCGGTGAGCCCGTCGGTGTCCGGCGCCGGTCCCGGCACGTAGCCGAAGGTGATGGCGAGGTCGAGGTCCCCGTCGCGCAGCCGGTCGGGGCACTCGTCCGGCTCGGCCAGCTCCAGCGAGAGCCGCACCGCCGGGTGGCGGCGCCGGAACGCCCCGATGGCCCCCGGCAGGAGCCGGGCCCCGGCGCTCGCGAACGAGGCGAGGCGCAGCCGTCCCGCCCGGAGCGCGGTGAGGTCGCCCACCTCCTCCGCGGCCCGTGCGAGGCGTCCGGCGACCACCTCGGCGTGCTCGACGAGCAACGCCCCGGCCTCGGTGGGGAGCACCCCGCGGGCGTGGCGCACGAGCAGCGGGGTCCCCGTCTCCCGCTCCAGCGCCGCGACCTGCTGCGACACGGCGGACGGCGTGTACCCGAGCTCGGCGGCGGCCGACGTCATCGAGCCCGCCCGCACCACCGCGCGCAGGGTGAGCAGGCGCCGTGGGTCGAGCATGAAGCTCAGCTTAAGCCCGGGCCCCGGTCTCGTCGCTTTTCATCATGACGGCGGGCCCGGAGCATGGTTCGTGTGAAGCGGTGGAGCGGACTCGCCCGGTTCTGGGCGGAGCAGAAGGAGATGTCGGAGCGGCTGAGCCTCCTGGAGCGCCCGTGGGAGGAGCAGTACCTCCACTGGGCGTTCGAGGACGGGGAGATCGTCCTGCACGGCGAGTTCATGCCGTCGCGGAAGCGGCGGATGTCGACCACCCGCGGCGGCTGGTGCCGGCGGGCGGCCGGTCGCCCGTCGCCCCGGCCGCATGGCTGAGGAAGCGGCGTTCCTGCCGCTGGATGACAGTGACGACGCTTCGCTGCCACGGGAGAGCGGGTCAGCCCGCGAACGGATCGTGCTCGGCGAGCAGCTTGTCCAGCCGGGCCTGGTCGACGCGACCGATGATCGTGCCCTCCTCCTGGCGGTCGCGGACGACCTTGGCGAGCGTGAACGCCGAGGTCACGCACCAGAGCAGGCCGACGGCGAGGAAGCCGCGCACCCAGCCGTCGACGGGGAGGTAGACCAGCCCCACGCCGAGGGCGACCAGCGAGGCGCCGAAGGAGAGCGCGGCCTGCGCGGCGAAGGCGGCGGTGACGGGACGAGCCGGAGCGGTAGCCATGGCCACGACCGTGCCGCGCGACCCGACGTCAGGAATCCGTGGTGCTACTCAGACCCGCCAACAGGGCCACGAAGGGCAGCCGGCATTCCGCACGGACGCGCTCCCGGTCCTCCGCGGGGCTCCGGATGAGGAGCTGGCCGGCCGCGCCGAGCATGCCGAACGCGATGCTGGGCAGCGCCTCGCCGACGTGCGGCGGGATGCGGCCGGCGTCGGCGAGTGCGGTGAGCATGTCCGAGAGCAGCGCGTAGGAGTACTTCTCCTCGCAGCGCCGCCACGCGTCCCAGCCGAGGGCGAGCGGGGCCTCGCGGAACACGAGGGCGCCGTACACCGGCTCCGAGCAGGCGAGCAGGAACTGGTCCAGGGCGGCGAGCACGCCGAGCGCCGGGTCGGGCTCCGCGACGAACGCGGCCCGCGCCCGGTCGTTCTCCTTCTCCTCGACCTCGTCGAAGAGCACCTCGAACAGCCCGGTCTTGCTCGCGAAGTGGTGGTAGATCGCGCCCTTGGTCACCCGGGCGTCGGTCGCGACGTCGTCGAGCGACGTCCGCGCGAACCCGCGCTCGGTGAACAGGCGCGCGGCCGCGTCCAGCAGGGCACGGCGCGTCGCCTCGGTGTACTCCCCGCGACGACTCTTGACCTCGGCCACGCCGCCGACCATAGTCGGGGTCGGTCACATACCCCGAGTATGTTCCCGACGACGGGTCGGTGAGAGGTGGTCGGTATGGTCGCGTTCCTGGTCGACGGTGCCCGCTCGGGGGTGCCGTCCACCCCCGCCCTCGCGGTGCGGTGGGGCCTCACCCACGGGCTGCTCCGGCAGGCGCTCGCCGCGCGGGCTCGGGCGGGCAACCCGGACGCCCGGCTGCTGCGCGATCCCGCCCTGCAGGCCGAGCCGTGGGAGCACTACCGCGAGCTGCGGCGGCACCGCCCGTTCGCGCAGGGGCCGATGGGCCGGATCACCGCGCACCACGACATCACGACCGCGGTGCTGCGCAGCGACGACTTCGGGGTCGCCGACCGCGACCAGGTCTTCCCTGCCCCGGTCCGCGCCGGGATGCGGCTCATCGGCCCGCGCCGGTACGCGAGCGTCGACGACGCGCCCTCGATGCTCGCGGTGGACCCGCCCGACCACGCCCGCTGCCGGCGCCTGGTCACCCGGGCCTTCACCGCGAAGGCCGTCGCCGCCCTGCGTGCGCGCACCGAGGAGATCACCGCCGACCTGCTCGAGGGGCTCGAGCGCGACCTGGCGCGCGGCCCGGTCGACCTCGTGTCCCGCTTCTCGGCGCAGGTGCCGCTGACGGTCATCGCGGAGATGCTCGGCGTGCCGCCGGAGATGCGGGCGGAGCTGCTGGAGTGGGGTGACGGCGCGGCCGCGGCCCTGGACTTCGGGCTCCCGTGGGCACGCTTCGCGACGGTCGAGCGCTCGCTCGCCGCGTTCGACGGCTGGCTGCGCGAGCACCTCCGCGGGCTGCGGTCGAACCCGGGGGACGACCTGCTCTCGCGGTTGGTCGGGGTCTCCGACGACGACGGGTCGGGTCTGACCGAGCAGGAGCTGGTCGCCACCTCGATGCTGATCCTCGCCGCGGGCTTCGAGACGACGGTCAACCTCATCTCCAACGGGGCCCGGCTGCTCTTCGAGCACCCGGACCAGCGCGCCCTGCTCGCCGAGCAGCCCGACCTGTGGTCCAACGCGGTCGACGAGGTGCTGCGCCACGACTCCCCGGTCCAGCGCACCGCCCGCATCGCCCGCCGGGACGTCGAGATCGAGGGCGTGCCGATCCGGCAGGGCGAGATCGTCGTGACCGTGCTCGGCGCGGCGAACCGCGACCCCGTGGTCTTCCCCGACCCGGAGCGCTTCGACGTGGGCCGGGCCAACGCGAAGGACCACGTCGCGTTCTCCAGCGGCATCCACTACTGCCTCGGGGCGGCGCTGGCCCGGATGGAGGGGGAGGTGGCCCTGCGCGGGCTGTTCACCCGCTTCCCCGACCTCGCCCCGGCCGGCGGGGCGGTCCGGCGCCCGACGTTCATCCTGCGCGGCTGGCAACGTCTGCCCGTGGCGCTGCCGCACAGCTGACGCACAGGGTTCACCCAGCTCGGGTGAACCGGACGGTGTCAGTCTGGGCACCATGAACGCAGCAGTGCGCGCCGAGCTCCGGCGGCCCGACGGCAGCCCGGTCCGTGCGCTCGTCGTCGACGACGAGCCGACGCTCGCCGACCTGCTCTCCATGGCGCTGCGCTACGAGGGCTGGGACGTGCGCAGCGCCGGGGACGGCCTCGCCGCGGTGACGTCGGGCCGGGAGTTCCGGCCCGACGTCGTGGTCCTCGACGTCATGCTCCCGGACATCGACGGGTTCGAGGTGCTGCGCCGGCTGCGGGCCGACAACCCCGACGTGCCGGTCCTGTTCCTCACCGCCCGGGACGCCGTGGAGGACCGGGTCGCCGGCATCACCGCGGGCGGCGACGACTACGTGACCAAGCCGTTCAGCCTCGAGGAGGTCGTGGCCCGGCTGCGCGGGCTGCTGCGCCGGGCCGCCGTCGCGACGGCCGTCCGCGGTGACGCGGGGCTCGTCGTCGGGGACCTCACCCTCGACGAGGACTCGCACGAGGTGTTCCGCGGCGGCGACCAGATCGACCTGACCGCCACCGAGTTCGAGCTGCTGCGCTTCCTCATGCGCAACCCGCGTCGCGTGCTGTCCAAGGCCCAGATCCTCGACCGGGTGTGGAACTACGACTTCGGCGGCCAGTCGAACATCGTCGAGCTCTACATCTCCTACCTGCGCAAGAAGATCGACGCCGGTCGGACGCCCATGATCCACACCGTGCGTGGGGCCGGGTACGTCCTCAAGCCCGCGGGGTGACAGCGTTGCGGGTCATGCGGTCCCTCCAGGCGCGGATCGTCCTGACGACGATGGTGCTCCTGTTCGTCGTCTGCGCGGTGGTCGGTGTCGGCGCCGCGCTGTCCCTGCGGCACTACCTGACCCAGCAGCTCGACCAGGAGGTCACCCGCACGCTCGGCTTCGTCGCGAATCCGCCCGACGGGGCCGACGGCCGACGCCCGCCGCCCCCGGACGCCGGTGGTGGCTTCGGTGGGGGTGACTCCGCCACCAGCCGTATCGAGGTCCGCAGCGTCGACGGCCGGGTGGTCTCGGCCACCGCCCTCGGAGGCTTCCGGTCCTCCGACCAGTCGATCGCGCTGACGGACGTGGCGCCGGTGCTCGCCGTGGCGCCCACCGGCGACGACCCCGGCGACCCGTCCGACCGGCCGCGGGTGGAGACGATCGACCTGCCGGGCCTGGCCTCGTCCTATCGGCTGTCGGCCCGCGAGGCCGGCGACGGATCGGTGGTCTACTTCGGGATCTCCACGAACCGCATGGACGCGACGGTGGGGAGTCTCGCGGTCTACGAGACGATCATCTTCGGGGGTGGGGTGCTCGTCGCCGGGGTCGTCGCCGCCTTCGCCACGCGTGCCACCCTGCGCCCCCTGCACCGGGTCTCGGCCACCGCGCGTCGCGTCTCCGAGCTGCCGCTGGGACGCGGCGAGGTGGAGCTCGAGGACCGTGTCCCCGCGGCCGACGCCGATCCCCGCACCGAGGTGGGGCAGGTCGGCGCGGCCCTCAACCGGATGTTGGACCACGTCGCCCGCTCGCTCGCGGCGCGTCAGGAGTCCGAGACCCGGGTCCGGCAGTTCGTGGCCGACGCCTCCCACGAACTCCGCACCCCGCTCGCCGCGATCCGGGGCTACTCCGAGCTCGCCCGACGGCGGACCCACGAGCTGCCCGACGAGGTCGGGGCGATGCTGGAGCGCGTCGGCTCGCAGACCGAGCGCATGACGCTGCTCGTCGAGGACCTGCTGCTCCTCGCCCGGCTCGACGCCGGGCGGCCCCTCGCCCGGGAGCCCGTCGACCTGGCCCGGGTCGTCGTCGACGCCGTCAGCGACGCGCACGCCGCCTCCCCGGAGCACCGGTGGGCGCTGGATCTGCCCGACGACGAGGACGCCGGCGACGTCATGGTCGTGGGCGACTCCGAGCGGCTGCACCAGGTGGTGGCGAACCTGCTCGCCAACGCGCGGACGCACACGCCCGGGGGCACGAACGTCGTCGTGGAGCTGGAACGCACCGGCGGCTCGGTCCGGCTCGTGGTGCGCGACGACGGGCCCGGGATCGCATCCGACCTGCTGCCGCACGTGCTCGAGCGCTTCGCCCGCGGTGACCTCGCCCGGGCCCGGACGACCGGCTCGACCGGCCTCGGGCTGTCCATCGTCGCGGCGGTGGTGACCGAGCACGGGGGCACCGTCGAAGTGACCAGCGTGCCCGGCGACACGCGGACGACGGTCGTGCTCCCGGCGGCCCCGGTGCGGGCGGACCTGGCGCTGCGTTAGGCCTGGGGGAGGCGGGCGAGCAGCTGGTCGAGCTTGCCCTCGACGCGGTCCAGGCGCTGCCCCAGCTCGGTCACCGCGCGCCAGGCGTTCGCCTCGGTGTTGAGGACCGCGTCCAGGCCCGACATCCGCACCGGCGAGCCCGGCACCCGGGAGCCGTGCCGTTCGGGATCGAGCACGGCGGCGTACAGCTCGTTCACCCGGTAGTCGAGGAACGACAGGATGTCGCCGACCGACACCGCGCGGCCGTACTGGCTGCGGACGTGGTGGCGGAGGCTGAGGTCTTCGTCCATGTGGTGACCCTAGGTCACGAGTGGAACAGGTCGGATGGGCCGTTCGAGCGACGGGTCGAAGAGCCCGTCGCACCTTCGTGCGGATCGCGTAACGACCGGGGTGCTGCAGCGACTGAACCGGACAGTCGTGACGGGGGAGGACCATGCGGTCGCAGCGCGGGTGGGGTCGGTTCCGGGTGCTCGGGGCACTGGTCGTCGTGGGGGTGGTGGCGGGCCCGGTGAGTGCCGAGGCCGCCGCGGCCCCGGTACCGGCCGCACCCGTCGTCGGGACGGCGGGGGACCCGCCGCCGGTCGCGCCCCTGCCGCCCACGCGGGCGGTGGACCCGAAGGTCGAGCGCGAGGCGCTCGGCGCTCCCGCTCCCTCGCCCGACGCGGTGAACGCCCGGCAGGCCACCAGCCCCGACCCGCTGAAGCTGGTCGCGGTGAGCTGGACGGGCCCGACGCCGGACGTGATCGAGCTGCGCAGCCGCCTCGCGAACGGCGCCTTCGGCGCCTGGACGCGGGTCGATCCGGTCGACACCGAGCGGGACGGCCGCTCCGCGCCGGTCGCGAGCAGCGAGCCGGTGTGGGTCGCCGACAGCCGCGAGGTCCAGGTGCGGGCCGTGGACGACGGGGCCCCGGCGACCCAGCGCATGGCGCTGACGTCGATCGACCCGGCGACGACGGGCAACGACGCCCGCGCGATGGCGGCGTCGACCAGCAGCCCGGGCCGGCCGTCGGTGGTCACCCGCGCCCAGTGGGGCGCGGACGAGAAGCTGATGACCTGGCCGCCGGAGTACACGCCGACGGTGCGGGCGGTGACGATCCACCACACGGCGGGCACGAACGCCTACACCGCCGCCGAGTCCGCCGCCATCGTGCGCGGGATCTACGCCTACCACGCGAAGACGCTGGGCTGGGGCGACATCGGCTACAACGTGCTCGTCGACCGCTTCGGCACGGTGTTCGAGGGCCGGAAGGGCGGCCTGGACCGCGCGGTCATCGCGGCGCACGCCGGCGGCTTCAACCGGGAGACCTTCGGGATCGGGATGATGGGCGACTTCACCTCGGTCGCCCCGGCCGCCGCCCAGCTCGAGGCGACGGCGAAGCTCGCGGCCTACAAGCTCGGCGGGCTCTACCGCGACCCGCGCGCCACGGTGACGCTCACGAGCACCGGGGGCGGCACGTCCAAGTACGCGAAGGGCCGGGCAGTGACCCTGCCGACGGTGTTCGCCCACCGCGACGTCGGGGCGACCGAGTGCCCGGGCAACACCGGCATCCGCTCGATGGGGACGATCCGGGACCGCACGGCCGCGCTCGTCGGGGACCTCGCCACCAACCCGATCCGCACCAAGTGGCTGGCGATGCGCGGCCTGCTCGGCGAGCCGTCGGTGGTGGAGAGCGCGACGGCCGCGAACGCGCGGGTCACCCGCTTCTCCGGGGCGAACGGGGCGGTCTACTGGTCCTCCGGGACGGGAGCGTGGTCGGTGATCGGCGAGATCAACCGGCGCTACGACGCGTTCGGTGCCGCGGCCTCGTCGATCGGACTGCCGCGGACCGACGAGCGGACGACCCCGGACGGGCGCGGCCGCTACAACCAGTTCGTCACCGGGTTCGTCTACTGGACGCCGCAGACCGGGGCCTGGCCGTTGCGCGGGGCGATCCTGTCCGCCTGGGCGTCGGCCGGCTACGAGCGCTCGACCTACGGCTACCCGCGCTCGGACCAGTACGCCGTGAGCGGCGGGGTGCGCCAGGACTTCGAGCGCGGCTCGCTGTTCCTCGCGAACGGGGCCACGGCGGCGCGGCGGGTGTGAGCGCCCGCTCCGCGAGGTGCACCTCAAGCATGTTCGTGCGCCCCGGGACCTGCCCCATGTGGGTCTCGCGGGCCGCGGACCCACGGCCCGTACCGCGAGGTGTACGTCAGGCAGGCCCGGGCGCCCCGGGACCTGCCCCACGTGAGTCTCGCGGGCCGGCCGCCCGACCTGCCGTCGGGAACGAGCGAAGGGCCCCCTCGGTCGACCAGATCGACCGAGGGGGCCCTTCGCTCGGAACGGACGGCGCGCGGTTCAGCGCTGGAAGCGCTCCGCGATCTTCGACGCGGCGTCGGCGACGGTGCGCGCCGCGCGACCGGTGACGTCTTCGGCGGTCGCCCGGGCCTCGCCGGCGAGCTCTCCTGCCTTCTCGGTCGCCTTCTCCGTGGCCTGGTCGAGCCGCTCCCGGACCGACGGCGGCTCGATGGTCGCGTCGGGACCCGGCGTCAGGATGGTCTCGTCGCCGTTGTCGTAGCGCACCCGGTAGGGCGGCCCGTCGGTGCCGAGGACCCCGACGATCGTGCCGGTGCGATCGGGGGCGTCGACGGAATTGGCGTGCAGGGTGATCCGGTCACCGACGTTCGCGCTCATCGCGCACTTCCTTCCCCGAGGTGGTTCGTGGGAGGAATACCCCGCGCGTCGCCGAAGATCACAGAACGCACGACGGGGCCCTCCGATCGATGATCGGAGGGCCCCGTCGTCAGTGATCAGCCTGCGAGCGACGGCTGGTCCACGACGAACGTCAGCTCGCCGTCGGCCACGTCGACCCGCACCCGGTCACCCGCCGAGAGCTCGTCGCCGAGCAGCATCGACGAGAGCCGGTTGCCGACCTCGCGCTGGATCGTGCGACGCAACGGCCGGGCCCCGAACTCGGGCTGGAACCCGTGCTCGGAGAGCAGGTCGACCGCCGCGGTGGAGAACTCGACGGTGATGTCGAGCGCCTCCAGCCGCTCCCGCGTCTCGGTGAGCAGCAGGTCGGTGATGGTCCGCAGCTGGGCCTGGTCGAGCCGCTTGAAGACGATCACCTCGTCGATCCGGTTGAGGAACTCCGGCCGGAACGACTCCCGCAGCCGCGGCATAAGCCGCTCCTGCAGGGACTGGTCCGGGTTCGCGCTCGACGGCGCGAAGCCCAGGGCCTGCGTGTTGGTGGTGATGAGCTCCGAGCCCACGTTGCTGGTCATGATCAGCACCGTGTTGCGGAAGTCGACCGTCCGGCCCTGCGAGTCGGTCAGCCGCCCGTCGTCGAGCACCTGCAGCAGCGTGTTGAAGACGTCGGGGTGGGCCTTCTCCATCTCGTCGAGCAGCACGACCGAGTACGGCCGACGACGGATCTCCTCCGTCAGCTGCCCGGCCTCGCCGTAGCCGACGTACCCGGGGGGCGGGCCCACCAGGCGCGACACGGTGTGCCGCTCGGAGTACTCGCTCATGTCGACGCGGACCATGCGGTCCTCGTCGCCGAACATCGTCGCGGCCAGGGCCTTCGCCAGCTCGGTCTTGCCGACGCCGGTGGGGCCGAGGAACAGGAAGCTGCCGATCGGCCGGTCGGGGTCGCCCAGGCCGGCGCGCGAGCGGCGGACCGCCTCGGCGACGGCGCGGACCGCGTCGTCCTGGCCGACGACCCGCTCGTGGAGCTGGGCCTCCAGCCCGAGCAGCCGCGACCGCTCGGTCTCGGTCAGCTGCGCGACCGGGATGCCGGTCGAGCGGGAGACCACCTCGGCGATGTCCTCGACGCCGACGGTGAGCACGCCACCCTGCCCGGAGGTGCGCTCGTGGCGCGCGTCCTCCAGCGCGGCGCTGGCCGCGGCGACCTCGTCGCGCAACGCGCCGGCGCGCTCGTAGTCCTCGTCCGCGACGGCCTGGTCCTTGTCGCGCTGCAGCGACTCGAGCCGACGCTCCAGCTCACGGGTGTCGGTGTGCGGGCCCTTGGACCGCAGCCGCTTCCGCGCGCCGGCCTGGTCGACGAGGTCGATGGCCTTGTCGGGCAGGAACCGGTCGGTGACGTAGCGCTCGGACAGCTCGGCGGCCGCCGTCAGCGCCTCGTCGGTGAAGCGGACCTGGTGGTGCGCCTCGTAGCGGTCGCGCAGGCCGTGCAGGATCGCGACGGTGTCCGCGACGCTCGGCTCCGGCACCAGCACCGGCTGGAAGCGCCGCTCGAGGGCGGCGTCCTTCTCGATGGAGGTGCGGTACTCGTCGAGCGTGGTGGCGCCGACGATGTGCAGCTCGCCGCGGGCCAGCGCCGGCTTGAGGATGTTGCCGGCGTCCATGCCGCCACCCTCGCCGGAGCCTCCGGCCCCGACCATGGTGTGCAGCTCGTCGATGAAGACGATGAGCGAGTCGGAGTGCTCGCGGATCTCGGCGACCAGCTTGGTCATCCGCTCCTCGAAGTCACCGCGGTAGCGGGTGCCCGCCACCATGCCGGTGAGGTCGAGCTGGACGATCCGCTTGCCCTCGAGCTGCTCGGGGACGTCGCCCGCGACGATGCGCTGGGCGATGCCCTCGACGACGGCCGTCTTGCCGACGCCCGCCTCGCCGATCAGCACCGGGTTGTTCTTGGTGCGTCGGGAGAGGACCTCGAGGGTCTGGTCGACCTCGTCCTCGCGCCCGATGACCGGGTCCAGCTCGCCGGCCCGCGCCTTCGCGGTGAGGTCGACGCCGAACTGGTCGATCGTGGGCGTGTCGGAGTCGCCCTGCCCGGCGTTGCCGCCCGGGGCGGGGCGCCCGCCGGTGGAGGCGCTGCGCTGCAGCGACTGCGGGTCGACCCCGCGGGACTGCATGGCCTTGCCCGCCGGGGAGTCGGGGTTCGCCGCGAGGGCGAGCACGATGTGCTCCGGGCCGATGTAGCTGGACCCGAGCGCCCGCGAGATCTGGTGGGCGTCGAGCAGCGTGCGCTTCGCCGTGGGCGTCAGCGAGGGCGCCTGGTCGGTCGCCTCGCCGCGCGGGAGCTGGGCGTCGGCGAACCGGGCGAGCTCGTCGGTGTCGGCGCCCGTCCCGGCGATGAGGGAGCGCAGCGGCGCGACCTCGAGGCCGGCGATCAGCAGGTGCCACGCGTCGAGGTCGGCGTTGCCCCGCTCGGCGGCACGGGCCGCGGCGGTGCCGACGAGGCTGCGGGCCTGCTCGGTCATCAGGGCGGTGATGTCGATGCGCTGGGCGCCCCGCGGCGAGCCGCCGAGGAATCGCGCCAGGAAGTCGTCGAACTGGCCGGACCCGGGGCCGCCGGGACCGAATGCGCTGGTCATGCGTACCTCTCCAAGAGGGGTCCTGCCGCCTGCGACCGGTGGTCTGCGGCGGCTGTCGTGGTCGTCAGCAACGGCGCCCGCGGATTCATTCCTGAGTCGGTCCGACTCATGTCCGACGCCGTCGGAGGCGACGGGCCTGAGCTGGCTCGGCTCAACCCTCTGCCCGTGTCCGGGTGTTCCCGATCGCCCCGGATGACACACGCCGGGGATGAGGGGTAACCGTCGGGACATGACCACCGCACACGAGGTCCACCTGGCCCGCCGCCCGCAGGGCTTCCCCACGCACGACGACTTCGCGCTGGTCGAGCGCGAGCTCCCCGCGCCCGCCGCGGGCGAGGTCGAGGTCGCCAACCGCTACTTCTCGGTCGACCCCTACATGCGGGGCCGGATGAACGACGTGCCGAGCTACGTGCCCCCGTTCCAGCTCGATCGGGCGATGGACGGCCGCTCGGTCGGTGAGGTCACCGCCGTCGGGCCCGACGTCACCGACCTCGCCGTCGGGGACCTCGTCCTCGGCAACCTCGCCTGGCGCGACCACGGCATCTCGAAGGCGAAGCACCTGCAGAAGGTCCCGGACGTCGAGGGTGTCGACGCGAAGGCCTACCTCGGGGTGCTGGGCGCCCCGGGTCTGACGGCGTGGGTCGGCCTGCTCGACCACGCCGCGTTCCGGTCCGGCGACGCCGTCTTCGTCTCCGGCGCCGCGGGGGCCGTGGGCAGCCTCGTCGGGCAGATCGCGAAGCAGAAGGGCGCATCGCGGGTGATCGGCAGCGCCGGCTCCGCGGAGAAGGTGTCGTGGCTGACGAGCGAGCTCGGGTACGACGTGGCGTTCAACTACAAGGACGCCCCGGTCCGCGAGCAGCTCGCGAAGGCGGCCCCGGACGGCATCGACGTGTACTTCGACAACGTGGGTGCCGACCACCTCGAGGCCGCCGTCGCCGTGGCCAACGACTACGCCCGCGTCGCCGCGTGCGGCGCGATCGCGCACTACAACGACACCGACGGCGACGCGACGCCCGGGCCGGACAACCTCTTCCAGATCGTGAAGAAGCGGCTGCGGATCCAGGGCTTCATCGTGTCGGACTCGCTCGACCGCTTCCCCGCCTTCCTCGAGGAGGTCACCCCCTGGGTCGCCGACGGGCGCGTGCGCTTCGCCGAGACCGTCACCGACGGGATCGACCACGCCGTCGACGCGTTCCTCGGGCTCCTGCGCGGGGAGAACACGGGTAAGGCACTGGTCAAGATCAGCTGATCTGTTCGTCATCCCGACGACGGGCGTTCACCGGCGGTCCACGCGCGTCGCTGACGGTGGTCGGTGTCGCCACTCGGACGAGTGGCGGCGTCCACCACGTTGGGAGCAGCGACCACCATGACCGAAGCCCAGGGACTGTCGAGACGCGGCTTCCTGTCCCGCTCCGCTCTCGTCGGGGCCGGCGTCGTCCTGGCCGGCAGCGTCGACGGGCTGCTGTCGGCCCCGAACGGGCTCGCGCAGCCCGGACCCGCCGGCCCGGGCGGGCCGGGGTACGGCCCCGTCGTCCCGGACCCGGCGAAGCGGCTGTCGCTCCCGCAGGGCTTCCGGTACACGATCGTCTCCGAGGCCGGCGTCACGAGGCTCGACAGCGGCGAGCCGAGCCCGACGAACTCCGACGGCATGGGCGCCTTCCGCGGTCCGGGCAACTCCACGCTGCTGGTGCAGAACCACGAACTGCGCGGGGCACGCGCGGCGGCCGGGCCCCTGGTGGTGCCGACGCCCGTCGGGTTCACCTACGACCCGGCGGCTCCCGGGGGCACCACCACCGTCCGCGCCGACCGGGACGGTCGCCGGCAGGGAGAGGTCGTCTCGCTCGCCGGTACCTCGACGAACTGCGCCGGCGGGATCACGCCGTGGGACACGTGGCTGTCCTGCGAGGAGACCGAGGACCGCGCCGGCGTCAACGGCTTCACCAAGGACCACGGCTACGTCTTCGAGGTCGACCCCGTGGACCAGGACGCGAACCGCGATCCGCAGCCGGTCCGCGCCCTCGGTCGCTTCGCCCACGAGGCGGTGGCGGTCGACCCGCGCGAGGGCCGCATGTACCTCACCGAGGACGCCGCGGCCCCGAACGGACTGCTCTACCGCTGGACCCCGCCCGCGGGGTTCCGCGGCGGGAAGCGGGCGCTGCGCACACTCGGCGCCACCGACGGCGCGTTCGAGGCGATGCTCTGCCGGGACGCCGCCGGCAACCCCGTCGACGACCTCTCGCGCGCGACGCAGGTCGGCACCACGTACTCCGTGTCCTGGACCGCGGTGCCCGACCGCGACGCGCGGGTGGTCCCGACCCGGCTCCAGGTCACGCCGCCGCAGGTCACCCGCGGGCGCAAGCTCGAGGGCTGCTGGTGGGGCGACGGCGGGGCGTACGTCGTCACGAGCTTCGCCCGCGCCGAGAGCCCCGTGCCCCACGACGGCCAGGTGTGGTTCCACGACCCGCGCCGCAACACGCTGACGCTGCGCCTGCGCTTCGGGGTCAACCCGACCCCCGACCAGGACGGCACCAACTTCGACGGACCCGACAACATCACGGTCTCGCCCTGGGGCGGCGTGATCATCGCGGAGGACGGCGAGGGCGTGCAGCACCTCGTCGGCGCCACCGAGCGCGGCGAGACCTTCACGATGGCCCGCAACGACCTCAACACCAACGAGATGGCCGGCCCCGTGTTCTCCGCGGACCGGCGCATCCTGTTCGCCAACCTCTACGAGCCCGGGACGCTGTACGCGATCACGGGGCCCTGGCGACCGACGAGGTGAGCTGCGCTCCTGTGAGCACTCAAGGTCGCGATAGCGACCTTGAGTGCTCACCTGGCGTACGCCACCTGGGCACCGACGTGCCGGTCCCGGGCGGCCCCGGTGCCGGCCACGGCGAGCGGCACGAGGCACACGAGCAGGCCGACGATCGGCCACGTCCAGCCGCCGGTCAGGTCCCGGACGGCGCCGAGGACGAACGGGCCGCCGGCGGCGAGCACGTAGCCCACGCCCTGCGCCATCCCGGAGAGCTCCGAGGTGTGTGCGGCGTCCGGGGACCGCAGCGTGATGAGCGTCAGCGCCAGCGAGATGCCGACGCCCTGCCCGAGACCGATCACCGCCATCCACAGCGGCGCCGAGGCGTCCGGGGCGAGGAGCAGCCCGAGGTAGCCGACGACCCAGAGCCCGATCAGCGCGGCCACGAGGTGGAACTGGGACGGGCGACGGGTGGCGAGCACCGGGGTCAGGGCCGAGGTCACCAGCGACGCCACCCCGGTGAGGCCGAGGAGCAGGCCCGCCTCGGACGGCGTCCGTCCCCGCTCGACGAACAGCGTCGGCGCCCACGCGGTGAACGAGTAGAACTGCAGCGACTGCAGGCCCATGAACAGGGTGACCTGCCACGCCAGGGGAGACCGCCAGAGCCCGCGCACCGGCGCGGCCCGCACGGCGGTCGGGTTCGCGGCCGCCTCCCGCCGCGCCGCCAGCACCCACGGGGACCACAGCAGGATGGCGAGGCCCGCCCCGATCGCCCACAGGGCCAGCGCGGGCCGCCAGCCCAGGCCGGTCGCCTGCTCGATCGGCACCATGACGGCCGCCGACAGCGCGCCGCCGCCGGAGATCATCGTGGAGTAGGCGCCCGTCATCAGTCCGGTGCGGTGCGGGAAGTCCCGCTTCACCACCACCGGCATGAGCGTGTTGCCGATCGCGATGGCGACCCCGGCCAGCAGGCTCCCCGCCAGCAGCGCGGCGAGCGAGGGCGCGAGCCGCAGGAGGATGCCCGTCGTCAGGACGAGCAGTGCCGCGAGCAGCGTCGTCTCCAGCCCGATCCGCCGCGCGAGCCGCCCCGCCACCGGGGCGAGGAGGCCGAAGCAGAGCACCGGCAGCGTCGTGACCAGCCCGGCGACGGCGCTCGAGATCCCGAGGTCCGCGCGGATCTGCGCCACCAGCGGCGACACCGCGACCACGGCGGGGCGCAGGTTCAGGGCGATGAGCAGGACGGCGACGACGAGCAGGGCGGCCCGGAGGCGGGGGATCGGCGTCGACACCCCGACATCCTTCCATCGGGCAACTATCGGTGCTGGTGCTTCCCCGTGCCGGAGTGCTTCGCCCCCGTGTGCTGGACCGAGGGCGGCGCGCCGGCGGTGTCGGCGACGGACCGCAGGTCGAACGACAGGAAGTCGCGGCTGGAGGTCTGCAGGTAGTGCTGCGCGCCGACCTGCTCCCCGGGGAAGAGCTGGAACGCGTCGGGCCGCGGGTTGCCGGTCGGGTGGAAGTAGGCGCCGGACACCCACGCCGGGTTGATGTCCAGCTCCATCCCGCGCACCACGCCCGCGCTGCGGAGGATCTCGCCGAGGGTGCAGACCGACAACGCCGGGCCGCCGACGTAGACCTCGGCGCCCGTGGCGGTGACCCCGAAGGCCGACCGGTTGATGTAGGCCGCCTGCCCGACGGTCGATCCCCACTCGGCGGTGCCGCCGGTGGCGCAGGTCGGGTTCACCACGCCCTGGTCGACCAGCGGGATCAGGTTCTGCCGCACGGCGACGACGTCCGGCGACATCGACACCTCGCTGCCCCACGCCCCGACGTCGGTGGTCCCGTCGCGCCGCACCACCAGGCTGGCCGCGCCCGGCACGAGCGGGCGGGCCTCCCTGCCGTCGAGGTACCAGCCGCCGTGGCTGTCGCCCTGCAGTCGGAACCCGGCGGAGAAGGCGGCGACCACCGTCCGCTGCTCCTGCGGGTCGATCGACGACGGCACCGACCACGTGCCGCCCGGGTCCTCCGACCCCGGGTGCAGGGTGCCGCGGACGATGGTCGGGTCCATCCACAGCACGCCCACGGTGAACGAGGTGTGCTGCGCGTCGGGCCGCACCGAGGCGACCCGGACCGCGTCGCCGTGCGGGGTGGAGACCACCGTCTGCCACTGGCCCTCGCCGGGCAGCGGGGCGAGCCCGGCGGGCGCGGGGAGGGCCGGCGGGGCGGGACTGCCGCCGGGGTGGTCGGCCTCGGCGCCGTTCGCGCGCGGGATGCCGCCGGCCGGGGCGCCCCCGGTGGGCGGCTGGTCGAGCTGGTACTGCGCGGACTCCAGCCACGTGACGACCGGCCCCAGGCCGTGGTCACGCCCCCACTCGGCGAGCCGCGCCGCGACCGTGTCCGACCCGGGACGCGTCAGCGCGTGCACGAGGGACGGTGCGGCGACCGCCGCGGCGAGCACCAGGACGACGACCAGCGCGGCGAGCGTCCGCCGCACCCACCGCCTCGTCCCGACGGCGGGTGGGGTCGGGTCGGGGGCGTCCTCACCCGTGTCCGTCGGGGCCGCGGCGTCGACAGTGGGTAGGTCGTGCGGGCGGTCGATCCGATCGGTGGGTCCGGTCCCGGTGGGGTCGAGAGCGGACGGGGAGTGCGGGGCCACGACCGGTCATCGTGCTCCTGACCTGCAGTGTCACGGTGAAGCAGGGTGTCCTGCGTGACACGTGTCGCGCACGATCGGATCGTCCTGTCCGGCTTCGTCCCGCCGTGTCCGATCCGGCGGGCGACCACCCCCGGACGTGCGTGAGGGGAACCCTCGAGCCACAAGAGCGCTCGAGGGTTCCCCTCACGTGGGACGGGTGGCGGCTACGACGCCGGGCGCACCGTCAGCAGCAGGTGGTCCTTGCCCGACTTCGAGCGCAGCGCGGCGTCCCACCCGTCCGTCGTGGCGGCCGTGTAGAGGAACGCCTTCGACGGGATGCGCAGCGGCGAGCGGAAGACCGCGTCGACCGTGACGGCCTCGTCGGTCCGCCCGGCGAGGGCCGAGAGCACGCGTGCCTTGGACCACATGCCGTGGGCGATGGTCCCCGGCATCCCGAACGCCTTCGCCGCGAGCCCGTTCACGTGGATCGGGTTCACGTCGCCGGACACCGCCGCGTAGCGCCGCCCGATGTCGCCGGGCACGGTCCACACGGCGTGCGGCCGGTCGCCGACCCGCGGGGCCGGCTCCGGCGGGGCCTCGTCGGTCGGCTCCTCGGCCGACGCACCGCGCACGAAGTAGGTCGACCGCGAGTGCCACACCGCCTCGTCGTCGGGAAGGCCGACCGTGGAGACCAGGTCGACCTGCGCACCCTTGGGGTGCGCGGCGAGACGCTCGGCGTGCACCCGCACCACGAGCGGCTCCCCGACGGCGAGCGGACGGTGCTGGGTGATGACGTTGCGCAGGTGCACCATGCCCGGGGCGGGCAGGGGGAACTCGCGGTCGGTCATCAGCCGCATCTGCAGCGGGAACGCCAGCATGTGGGGGTAGGTGATCGGCAGCTCGCCGCCCACCCGGAACCCGCACACGTGGGCGTAGTCCACCACCGCGTCGGGGTCGACCGTGGCGTTCACCAGCTCGAGGGTCCGGTCGGGCAGCGTCGTCCCGCCGGACCGGGCCGTGAGCAGCGCCCGCCCGTAGAGCGCGCCGAGCGTCGGCGGGCTGTCGAGGGTCTCGGTCATCATGGTCGAGCTCCCCTGTCGGCGTGCTCGTCTTGATGCTTCGTCTGCCGCGCCATGCTCAGGCCCCCAGGTAGTTCTGGCCGTCGACGCGCAGCACCTGGCCGTTGATCGCGTACGAGGCGCCCTGGGCGAACCAGGCGATCGTCTCGGCGACGTCGACCGGCAGCCCGCCCTGGGTGAGCGACGACAGCCGGCGCCCGGCCTCGCGGGTGCCGACCGGCATGGCGGCGGTCATCGCGGTCTCGATGAACCCGGGCGCGACGGCGTTGATGGTCGCGTCCTTGTCGCCGAGCAGCGGCGCGGTGGCCTCCACCAGACCGATGACGCCGGCCTTCGAGGCGCCGTACGCGGTCTGGCCGCGGTTGCCGGCGATCCCGGCCATCGACGAGACGGTGACGATGCGCCCACCGCGGTGGAACCCGTCGTCGTCACTCGAGGCCAGCAGCACGTCGTTGATGGCGAGCTGCGAGTTCAGGTTGACGTCGATGACCGAGTTCCAGCGGTCGGTGTCCTGGTTCGCGAGCAGCTTGTCGCGGGTGATGCCCGCGTTGTGCACCACGATGTCGATCCCGCCGTGGCGGCGGCAGTGCTCGAGGATCGCCTCGCCGGCGCCCTCGCCCGTGATGTCGAGCTGCAGCGCCGTCCCGCCCACGTCGTTGGCGGTGTGGGCGAGCGCGTCGCCGGCGGACGGGACGTCGACGGCCACGACGGTGGCGCCGTCGCGGGCCAGGGTCTGCGCGACCGTGCGCCCGATGCCGCGCGCGGCACCGGTGACGACGGCGACCTTGCCGGTGACCGGGTGGTCCCAGTCGGTGCCGGCCGAGGAGCCCGCGTAGCCCGGCACCGTCCCGACGTCGAGGCGCTGCCCGTCGACGAAGGCCGACCGGGAGGAGAGGAAGAACCGCAGCGTCGACTCGAGGTCGTTCTCGGCCCCGTCGGCGACGTGCACGAGGTTCACGGTGGCGCCGTAACGCGCCTCCTTGGCCGCCGAACGGACCAGGCCCTCGAGCGAGCGGCGGGCCGCCCGGACGGCGGGCCGCTCGGCCTGCGCCGGGACGTCGCCGATGACGAGAATCCGACCCGACGGGCCGACCCGGCGCATGACCGGGGTGAGGAACTGCTGGACCGCGGCGAGGTCACGCGGGCTCGACAGCCCGGTCGCGTCGAGGACCGCGGCGGCGACCTTCGAGGTCGACGAGCCACCGCCGATCGGGGCGGCCGGGTCGTCGTGGACCTCGACGTGCGCGTCGGCCAGGACGGCCCGGACGACCTTGGCGACGCGGCCGTCCGCGGTGGCGGTGCCCAGCAGCGCGGCCCCGGAGAGCAGCGGCTGGCCGGGCTGCCAGCGGCGCAGCTTCGGCACCTGGGGCAGCCCGACGTTGCCGGCGACCGCGCGGCCGAAGCCCGAGTTGACGAAGTCGGAGTACCAGTCGTGCGACATGTCCTTACCTCTTCCCTCAGGCCTCGAGGATGGCGACGACGCCCTGGCCGCCGGCGGCGCAGATGGAGATGAGGCCGCGGCCCCCGCCGTTCTGGTGGATGGTCTTCGCGAGCGTCGGCACGATGCGCGCGCCGGTCGCGGCGAACGGGTGCCCGGCGGCCAGCGAGGAGCCGTGGACGTTGAGCTTGTCGCGGTCGATCGAGCCGAGCGGCGCGTCGAGGCCCAGGCGCTCCTTGCAGAACTGCGGGCTCTCCCAGGCGGCGAGCGTGGCGAGCACGGTCGACGCGAACGCCTCGTGGATCTCGTAGAAGTCGAAGTCCTGCAGCGTGAGGCCGTTGCGCTCGAGCAGGCGCGGCACGGCGTAGGCGGGGGCCATGAGCAGCCCCTCGTCCCCGTGCACGTAGTCCACCGCGGCGGTCTCGGCGTCGACGAGGTGCGCGAGCACCGGCAGGCCACGCTCGGCGGCCCACTCGTCGGAGGCGAGCAGCACCGTCGCCGCACCGTCGGTCAGCGGGGTCGAGTTCCCCGCCGTCATGGTGGCCTCGGCCTGGTCGCCACCGGCCGGGAAGAACACCGGCTTGAGCTTGCCGAGCTTCTCCGCCGTGGAGTCGGCGCGCAGGTTGTTGTCCTTGGTGAGGCCGAGGTACGGCGTCAGGAGGTCGTCGAAGAACCCGGCGTCGTAGGCCTTCGCGAGGTTCTGGTGCGACAGCGCGGTGAGCTCGTCCTGCGCCGTCCGCTCGATGCCCCAGTGGGCCGCGGTGATGGCGGCGTGCTCGCCCATCGCCATGCCGGTCCGCGGCTCCCGGTTGGCCGGGATCTCGGGGACGAGCTGCCCGGGCCGCAGCCCGGCCAGGGCCTTGACGACGCCGGCGGTCGACTTCGCACGGTTGGCCTCGAGGAGGACCTCGCGCAGGTCGTCGTTCACCGCGATCGGGGCGTCGGAGGTGGTGTCGACGCCACCCGCGATCCCGACCTCGATCTGCCCGAGGGCGATCTTGTTCGAGATGAGGATCGCGGCCTCGAGCCCGGTGCCGCAGGCCTGCTGCACGTCGTAGGTCGGGGTCGCGGCGGACAGGCGCGATCCGAGGACGGCCTCGCGGGTGAGGTTGAAGTCGCGGCTGTGCTTCAGCACGGCGCCGGCGACCACCTCGCCCATCCGCTCCTCGGTCAGCCCGAAGCGGGCGACGAGACCGTCGAGCGCCGCGGTGAGCATGTCCTGGTTGGAGGCGCGGGCATAGGCGCCGTTGGAGCGGGCGAACGGGATGCGGTTGGCGCCGACGACCGCCGCGCGACGGGGGCTGGCCATGGTTCCTCCAGGGAGGTTCGGTCTTGGTTACTCAAAAGTAGCAGGTACCGTGGGTGCCGTGAGTCGTCGTTCGCATCGTCACGAGGACGAGGGGTCGGGCCGCCGGGCCCGGCGTACCCCCTCGTCGGAAGGCGCTGTGACCGACGGCGCACCGGAGCAGGACACTGCCCCGCCACCCCGGCGCGACAAACGTTCGAGTCGCTGGGACGAGCACCGTCGGGCCCGTCGTCAGGAACTGACCCTGGCGACGATCGTCGCGATCCGGCAGTTCGGTCCCGACGTCGGGATGAGCCAGGTCGCGGCGCAGGCGCGGACCTCGAAGACGGTGGTGTACCGCCACTTCACCGACAAGTTCGACCTGTACCAGGCGGTCTGCGAGCGCGTCGGCGCGGTGATCGTCGGGCAGGTGGCCGAGGCGATGCGCACCGCCGGCCCGCCGCAGCAGATCCTGCGCCAGGGCATCGACGCCTACCTGACACTCATCGAGCGCGACCCCGACATCTACCGCTACGTGATGCGCCCGCCGGGCTCCGACCGATCCTCCTCGGCGGCCGAGGGCGACTTCGTGGGCGACCTGACGTCGTTCATCGGCGACCACGTCGGCGAGATCATCACCACCGAGCTGCACCGCCAGGGCCGCGATCCCGCGCCCGCGGTGACGTGGGGGCACGCGGTGGTCGGGATGGTGCGGTCGGTGGGCGACCACTGGCTGACCGCCCGGCCGGAGGTCTCCCGCGAGGTCATCACCGGCGAGGTCGCCGATCTCGCCTGGGGCGGGCTCGACCTCACCGTGAACTCCTCCGCCGCGTCCGCCTGAGCGGGTGACGCGCCCCACCCGGGGAAGCGGGTACTCCCGGTACGCGGTACAACCGTGGTTACCGACCAGTAACAAGCTCTGAGGAGGCCTTCCCGATGGCCGCTCCGCTCTCCGTCCCGCCGTCGACGTCCGACGTGTCCGCCTCCGTGGTCGACGCCGTCCGGCACTCGCTCGACGGTCGCTGGTCCTGGCTGCGCGACGAGATCCGCGGCCGGGAGGACTTCGGCGACCTGCGCGTCGAGCCCGGCATCGACACCGAGACCCACCGGCAGCGCGTCTGGGAGATGCTCGGGCAGCTGGCCGCCGACGGCCACGCCGTGCACGGCTTCCCGACGGCGGTGGGTGGCCGCGGCGACATCGGCGGCTCGGTCGTCTCCTTCGAGATGCTGGCCTTCGCCGACCTGTCCCTGCAGGTCAAGAGCGGGGTGCAGTGGGGCCTGTTCGGTGGCGCCATCCAGGCCCTCGGCAGCCCCGAGCAGCAGGCGCGCTACCTGCCGTCGGTGATGGACCTGTCGTTGCCCGGCTGCTTCGGGATGACCGAGACCGGCCACGGGTCCGACGTGCAGTCGGTGCACACCACTGCCACGTACGACCCCGCCACGGGCGAGTTCGTGATCGACACCCCCACCGAGTCGGCCAAGAAGGACTACATCGGCAACGCCGCGCGCGACGGCCGCATGGCCGTGGTCTTCGTGCAGCTGTGGTCCGCGCCCGCCGGCGAGGTCCCGGCCCGCCACGGCGTGCACGCGGTGCTCGTGCCGCTGCGCGACGAGGCCGGCACCGTGCTGCCCGGCGTCGAGATCACCGACGACGGGCACAAGGAGGGGCTGAACGGCGTCGACAACGGCCGGCTCGCCTTCCACGGCGTCCGCGTGCCCCGCGAGAACCTGCTCGACCGCTACGGCAGCGTCGCGGCCGACGGCACGTACTCCAGCTCGATCGACAGCGAGAACCGGCGCTTCTTCACGATGCTCGGGGCCCTCGTGCGGGGCCGCATCAGCGTGTCCGGTTCGGCCGTCGGTGCGGCGCAGCTCGCCCTGACGATCGCCCTGCGCTACGCCGAGGCCCGCCGCCAGTTCGCGGCCCCGGGCGGCGACGGCGAGATCGTGGTCCTCGACTACCTCGCCCACCAGCGCAAGCTGCTCCCGCTCCTGGCCCGCACCTACGCCCTGCGGTTCGCCCAGAACGAGCTCGTCGAGATGCTCCACGACATCCAGACCGAGCGGGAGGCGGGCGGCTCGGTCGACGAGAACCGCCAGCGCGAGCTCGAGTCCCGGGCCGCGGGCATCAAGGCGCTCTCCACCTGGAACGCCACCGAGGTCATCCAGGTCTGCCGCGAGGCCTGCGGTGGGCAGGGCTACCTCTCGGAGAACCGACTCGGCACGCTGCGCACCGACACCGACGTGTTCACCACGTTCGAGGGCGACAACACGGTCCTGCTCCAGCTCGTGGCCAAGGGCCTGATCTCGGGCTACGCCGACGACTTCGGCAACCTCGACACCCTGGGCACCATCCGCTTCGTCGCCGACCAGGTGCTCGACACGGTCGCCGAGCGCACGTCCCTGCACCAGCTCGCCGAGCGGCTGCGCGGGGCGGCGGCCGGTGACGACGAGGAGCTCCTCGACGCGTCGTGGCAGATCAAGCTGCTCGACGACCGGGAGCAGCACACCCTCGACGGTCTGGTGCGTCGGCTGCGGCCCGCCCGCGGCAAGGGGGTGTCGCCGGACAAGGCGTTCGCCATCTTCAACCGCGCCCAGGACCACCTGCTGCACTCCGCCCGCGCCCACCTCGACGGGCTGGTGCTCGACGCGTTCAACCGTGCGTGCGAGGCCCAGACCGACCCGACGGCCCGGCAGCTCATGCGGTCGGTGTGCGACCTCTTCGCGCTGAGCGTGGTCGAGCAGGACAAGGGCTGGTTCCTCGAGCACGGCCGCATCTCCGCGGCGCGCTCGAAGGCGGTCACCTCGGAGATCAACAAGCTCTGCCACACCCTGCGGCCGCACGCCCGGACGCTGATCGACGCGTTCGGCATCCCGGAGAGCTGGATCGGGGCGCCGATCGCGACGGGCGCGGAGACCCGTCGTCAGGACGAGGCGATCGCGCACACCGCGTCGCAGCGGGGCTGATCGCGGGGGTGACTCGGCGCCCATCCGGAACGAACGACCCGCTCGTGCAGCCAGACGCCACGAACGGGTCGTTCGTTCCGTCGGCGGCGCCCGCTCAGCGGTGTGAAACCGGACGCGGCGGGTAGAAGGTGAGCACCCGACCCGCTCCGAGAGGACATCCGACGTGACCGAGCCCTTCCCTCAGGGCCAGTGGGACGCCGGCACCGCCGCCCCGCCCCCGAAGCCGAAGAACGGCATGGGCGTCGCCGCCCTGGTCTTCGGCATCCTCGGCCTCCTGACCTGCTGGTGGCTGCCGGTCATCGGCTTCATCTTCGGTCTGCTCGCCGTGATCTTCGGGGTCATCGGCCGCGGCCGGGTCCGCAAGCAGCAGGCCACCAACGGGGGCGCCGCGCTGACGGGTCTGATCCTCGGACTCCTGTCCGTGATCGTGAACATCATCCTGATGATCGTCGTCGGCGTGGGCCTCTTCGCCTTCTTCCAGTCCGGCGGCGGCAACTCCCTCGACCAGTTGCAGCAGTGCCTGGCGCAGGCGCAGAACTCCGGCAACCCGGCGGCCGTACAGCAGGCGCTCGCGCAGTGCCAGGAGCAGTTCCAGTCCCAGCTGCCGAACCTCGGCGGCGGCGGGCAGTAGACCTACGAACGACGACGGGCCCGGCACCTGGTGGTGCCGGGCCCGTCGTCGTGGAGAGGGTGTCCGAGCCGGGCGATGAGCCGCCTCGCGGCGCGTGGCACACCAGGGCTTCAGCCGAACGATCGTCCCTGGCGGCTCTTATTATTGAGACCCGGGGGCACATGGCGCCCGGCCCGGACACCCGATCCAACCACGTCCGAGGCGGCGATGTTCCCGCCCCGGACCGAAATTCTCAGCCCGCCGGGACGACGGCGAGACCGTCGGCCACCGCCCGCAGCGGCTTCGAGGACGGGACGTTCGCGACGGCGAGCGCCCCGCCGGCCGGTCGGCGCACCATCTGCGTCGAGCCGCCCCCGTCGAGGGCGACGGCCTGCGGGATGCCGAGGTCGGTGATCAGCCGGCCGAGCTCGGCGAGGGTCGCGCCGACGCTCGCCTCCTGGCGGCCGTCGACGGCGATCAACCACAGGGTCCGGCCGTCCGTGGAGAGGCCCACGGCCGTGCGCGGGGCCCGCTCGGTGGTCTGCAGCCCGGGCCAGGGGGCGCCGTCGCGGACCAGGGCGAGCGCGCCGAGGGCGGTCCGCAGCGGCGGGGTGTCGGGGGCGAGAGCGGTCCAGCGGGCGTCGACGGGATCCCCGGGGCGCAGGGCCCGCAGCGGTGCGGCGGCCCCGTCCCGGGCGACGAGGGCGACCTCGCCGGCGGGCACCGCGGTCGTGCCGACCGGACCGACGGCGACCGCCTTCCCGGCCTTCACCCGCACCTCGACCGCGGCGCCCGCGCAGGGCGCCTTCGCGTCGGTGTCGCTGCCGCACACGGTGCGGGCCCGGGTCCGGCCGCCCCACGCCGGGGTGAAGGCGGCGATCCCGCCGACCGGCACCGCGTAGAGGTTGAGCCCCGCCAGGGGGACCTCACGGCCGGCGAAGCGGACCGAGCCGGAGAACAGCACCCGCCCGATCCGGCCGATGCCCTGCGTGTCGATGCCGATCACCGTGTCGGGGCTCGACCCCGGTGGCCCCGGGGGCGCGGGCCGCCGCCCGAGGGGGACGGCGGACTTGATCAGGGCCTTGTTCTCGAACTCGACGCCCACCGAGGCCCCGGTACCGCCCTCGTCGAAGAAGTTCCCGTTGACCGCGCCGATCGCGTTCGCCCTCGCGGCGAGGTCCGGGACCGTGCCGACCGCGGTCACGACGGCGGGTCGCAGCAGCCGCACCGCCACCGTGCGGTTCGCGAGGTCCACGCGGATCAGGTGGCCGCGCACGCGGCCGGCCGCCGCCGTCGTCGTGAACTCGCGGTACTCCGTGCCGGGGACGTCGCCGCCGCGCGGGCTGAGGAGCGTGTCGAGGACCCGCCCGTCCGACGGGGGCGGGGACGGTGGGGGAGGGGGAGCGGCGAGGGCGGTCGGCGCGAGCACGACCCCTGCCACCAGCGCCGCCAGACCGACCCGACCTGCCGTCATGACCCTCCCACCACCAACCCGGAGCAGCAGCGTCGCCCGTGTGGGTCAGGCGGACGTGCGTCGACGCGTCGCCACGGGAAGAGTTCGCCGGTACGGGTGGCGTGACCGGTGTTACCGGGTAAAGGGAACTCAAAGGGTTCCCCATGTCGTTGGATGGTGGAATGCGTCGGCAGGATGCTCGAGGAGGCAGGACGTGACGGTCCCACTGTGGGTCTGGGGGGCGACGGTCGCCGGGATTCTCGTCCTGGTGGGCATCGACATCTGGCATGCCCGATCGCCCCACGAGGTCAGCTTCCGCGAAGCCACGCTGTGGTCGGTCATCTACATCGCCGTCGCGCTGATCTTCGGCGCCGGCGTCTGGTACTTCATGGGCGCCCAGTCCGGCGTCGAGTACATCTCGGGCTGGCTGGTCGAGAAGAGCCTGTCGGTCGACAACCTCTTCATCTTCGCGGTGATCCTCGCGCAGTTCGCGGTACCCAAGCGGCACCAGCAGAAGGTGCTGCTCTGGGGCGTCATCGGCGCGCTGGTGATGCGCGCGATCTTCATCCTCATCGGCGCCGCGGTGATCAACGCGTTCAGCTTCGCGTTCGTCATCTTCGGGGCGTTCCTGCTCTACACCGCGTACGGGCTGATCCGCTCGCACGGTGACGAGCCGAAGGACATGAGCGACAACGTCGCCGTGCGTCTGACGCGCAAGCTCGTGACCGTCCACGAGGAGGACACGAAGCCGGGCGACAAGCACGACGGCCAGCTCTGGCGGAAGGTCGGCGGCAAGCTCGGGGTCACGCCGCTGTTCATCACCGTCGCGGTGATCCTGTCGGTCGACCTCGTGTTCGCGCTCGACTCGATCCCCGCGATCTTCGGCATCACGCAGAACGCGTACATCGTGTTCACGGCCAACGCGTTCGCCCTGCTCGGACTGCGCGCCCTGTACTTCCTGCTGGTGGGGCTGCTGGAGCGCCTGGTCCACCTGTCCTACGGCCTCGCGTTCATCCTGGCCTTCATCGGCGTGAAGCTGGTTCTCCACTGGCTCCACGTCGACATCAACCCGGCCATCCCCGAGGTGCCGACCTGGCTGTCGCTGGCGGTGATCCTCGTGACCCTGACGGTCGTGACCATCACCAGCCTCTACGCGACCCGCGGGCTGCCGCCGAAGAAGGACGCCGAGACCTCGTCGTCGGGGCCGGACGACCACGACTCCACCGGAGCCTCGTCGGACGGGACCGCGTCGAGCAAGGAGGCGTCCGCGGAGGAGCCGGCCGACGCGTCGCGTCGGAGCTGACCGCCCCGCACCCCACCGACGGGCCGTTCGTCACGATCGACCGTGACGGACGGCCCGTTCGTCCGTGCGGGCCCGTGTCACGACGGCGCGACTGCGGCGGAGTGCGCCACCGGTGACGCACTCCGCCGCACTCGCGGCCCGCGACGTGCGGCCGTGTCACCGTGGAGGGGTGACCTCCCCCGACGCACGAGACCGTGACGACACGGGCCGGGCACGCAACGCCCGCCCCCGCGACGCCGCCGGCCGACCGCTGCCACCCGGCGCGGCCGGCGTCGAGCGGATCGACGAGGACGTCGTGCTCCCGCCCGACGAGGCGTTGCGCGAGGCCCAGCGCCTGCTCGACGGCGGGTTCCCCTTCCACGCCCACGAGGTGCTGGAGGGGGCGTGGAAGTCGGGGGCCGTCGACGAGCGGCCGTTCTGGCAGGGCCTCGCCCAGCTCGCGGTGGGCCTCACGCACGCGCAGCGCGGGAACCGGCGCGGCGCGGTCTCCCTGCTCCGCCGCGGCGCGGAGAACCTCGGGGCCGGGGCGTCCGTGGCCGGTCGGCACGGGGTGGACGCCGAGGGTGTCGTGGCCTGGGCACAGACCCGCGCGGACGCGGTCGAGGCCGGCGGCGACCTCGAGGCCGGGAGCCCGCCTCGGCTCGCCCGCTGAGTCGTTTCACGTGCGGTCGGTCGTGGGCAACCCGTCGTCGGGAAGTACTCGATCTTCGATGAGGGAGCCCGAATGGCGAACGAACTCTCCGGCAAGCGTGTCGCGATCCTCGCGGCCAGCGGCGTGGAGCAGGTCGAGCTGGAGCAGCCGCGCAAGGCCGCGGACGACGCGGGCGCGAGCACCACGCTGATCTCGGTCGACACCGGCGAGATCCAGGCGATGAACGGCGACATCAACCCCGGCGACACCTTCTCGGTGGACCGGGCGATCGCCGACGTGTCGGCCGACGACTTCGACGCGCTCATCCTGCCCGGCGGCACCTGCAACCCCGACACGCTGCGGCAGAACGGCGACGTCATCGCCTTCGTGCAGGCCATCGCGGGCGCGGGCAAGCCGATCGCCGCGATCTGCCACGCACCGTGGACCCTCGTCGAGGCCGACCTGGTGCGCGGGAAGCGCCTCACCTCGTTCCCCAGCCTGCGGACCGACATCCGCAACGCGGGCGGCGACGTCGTCGACGAGCAGGTCGTCGTCGACCAGGGCCTGATCACCAGCCGCAACCCCGACGACCTCGACGCGTTCTGCGCGACGATCGTCAAGGAGTTCGCCTGAGCGGAAGGACCGTCGCGGGCCGGGGCCACGCGCGCGGCATGATGCGCGCGTGACCGCTCCCGGCCTGTTCGACGAGATCCTCGCGCGCGGGGCCGCCCGGGAGGCGGTGTCCGACGCGGCGTGGCTCGCCGCCCTGCTCGAGACCGAGGCGGCGCTCGCGCTGGCCGCCGCCGACGCGGGTGTCCTCGCGCCCGCCGTCGCCGAGGCCGTCGGCCGGGCCTGCGCGCCGGACCGGGTCGACCCCGGAGCGATCGCGACGGAGGCGGCGGCCTCCGGGAACCCGGTGGTGCCGCTCGTCGCGGCGCTGCGGGGCGTCCTGCGCGCCGACGGCGCGGACGAGGCGGCCGCCGCGGTCCATCGTGGCGCGACCAGCCAGGACGTGATGGACACGGCCTCGATGCTCGTCGCCACCCGGGCGGTGGCCGCGGTGACGGCGGACCTGAGCGCCGCGGCCGACGCCGCGGCGGCCCTGGCCGCGCGGTACCGCGACACGCCCGCGGCCGGCCGCACGCTGCTGCAGCAGGCCGCGCCGGTCACCGTCGGGCTGCGCGCCGCGGGCTGGGCCGCCGGACTCGACGCGGCCGTCGCGGCCCTGCGCACGTGGCGTCCCGCGGTCCAGCTGGGCGGGGCGGTCGGGACGCTCGCGGCGTTCGCGGGCGACGGCCGGGCGGTGCGGGCGGCGTTCGCCCGCCGTCTGGGGCTCGAGGAACCGACGTTGGCCTGGCACACCGAGCGCGGCCGGGTCGCGGAGCTCGCCACGGTCCTCGGCCGCGTGGGGGTCGCGGTCGGCTCCGTGGCGACCGACCTGGTGCTGCTCGCCCAGACCGAGGTGGGGGAGGTCCGCGAGGACGTGCCCGGTCGGGGTGGCTCCTCCACGCTGCCGCACAAGCGCAACCCGGTCGGCGCCGTGTCGGCCCGCGCGGCCGCCGTGGCGACGCCGGGGCTGGTGGCCGCGGTGCTCACGGCCGCGTCCGGGCACGAGTACGAGCGGGCCGCCGGCCCCTGGCACGCCGAGTGGGTGCCGCTCCGCGAACTCGTCCGGACGACGGGCTCGGGGGCGGCCTGGCTCGCCGACTCGCTCTCCCACCTCGTCGTGGACCAGGACGCGGTGCGGACCGCGCTCGACGTCACCGGCGGCCTGCTGCTCGCCGAGAACGTGACGACGGTGCTGCGGGGTCGGGTGGACGACCCGAAGGCGCTGGTCACTGAGGCCGCCTCGACCGCGCTCGACTCGGGCCGCCCCTTCGCCGACGTGCTCGCGGATGCCCTGTCCGGCACCGACGTCAGCCGCGCGGAGATCGACGCCGCACTCGACCCGGCGGCGCACACGGGGGAGTCGGCGGCCCTCGTCGACGCCTTCCTCGCCGCCCGCCACGCCGCCCGCCACCAGGAGGAACCCACGTGAGCAGCCTCGACCCCGCCGACCTCGACCAGGCCGGTCTCGCCACCCGCCGCGAGGTGCTCGGCGACGAGCACGTCGACCGCGCCATCGCGAACGCCGACGGGACCACCGCGGACTTCCAGGCGTTCATCACGCAGTACGCCTGGGACGGCGTCTGGAACCGCCCCGGGCTCGACCGGCGCCAGCGCAGCATCGTGACCCTTTCCGTGCTCGCCGCCCTGCACCACGACGGCGAGCTCGCGATGCACGTCCGCGCGGCCGTGCGCAACGGCCTCACGCGGGAGGAGATCCGCGAGGTGCTGCTCCAGGTGGGCATCTATGCGGGCGTCCCGGCCGCCAATCGGGCGTTCGGGGTGGCCCAGAAGGTGCTCGCGGAGATCCCGGAGTCCTGATCGGGGACGGTCGACCGGTGCGGCCGACGCGGGATGTCGGTGCGCCCCGATACCGTGGGGCCCCGAGGGCGGTGCGGTCGAGGGGACGAGAGTGCGGGGACGATGTGGTCGGGCGGCGGCAGCCGTCGCCCTGGTGGCGCTCGCGGCGGCCTGCTCGTCCGGTCCACAGCTCGCGACACCGCCGATCCCCACCTTCCCGGGGCCCGGTGCCGCCGCACCGGCCAGCGCCCCGCCGTCGCGCTCGACGCTGGTGCCCACCGACTGCAACCAGATCCTGTCCAAGGACGAGCTGCCGAACCTGCTCGGACTGCCGCTGGGCACGGTGGACGTGCGGTCGCTGCGGGACGTGCCCGCCCCGTCGGTCGGGCGGCTCGAGCGGGTCACCTGCACCTACAGCTCCACCGGCGGTCCGGGCGCCGCGCCGGCGGGCGCGCAGGTGCTCAAGCTGCTGACCAGCGGGTACAACTCGCCCGAGGCCGCGCTGGCACAGGTCGCGGTGAACAACCAGGTGCTGCAGGGCGAGGGCGTCACGGGCGTCGCCACGCCGATCGGCGCGGCGCAGGGCACCTTCTTCTCCGACCCCGACGGGCCGATCCTCGTGGTCGCCTACCGGCAGGTCACGGTCAGCCTCACGCTCACCCGCGGGGGGAACCTGTCGGCCGACCAGCAGCGGTCGCTGCTCGTCGACCTCGCGCAGCGGGTGCTCCCCGTCCTGGTGCCCACCGGCTCCTGAGCCCGACCACGCATCACCCCGACCCGACGCGGGTACAGTCTATTTGCATAGGCTAACGACAAGGGGGTTCGGCGTGTCGACCGATCGCTACAAGTGGGTGGCGCTGTCCAACACCACCCTCGGCGTGCTGATCGTGACGATCAACATGTCGGTCCTGCTGATCGCCCTGCCCGACATCTTCCGCGGGATCGACATCGACCCGCTCGCGCCGGCCAACGTCAGCTACCTGCTGTGGCTGATCATGGGCTACCTCGTGGTCACGGCGGTGCTCGTCGTGAGCTTCGGGCGCATCGGCGACATGTACGGCCGCACGAAGATGTACAACCTCGGGTTCGCCGTGTTCACCGTCTTCTCGGTGCTGCTCGCCGTCACGTGGATGCACGGCGACGCCGGGGCGATCTGGCTGATCGTGATGCGCGTGCTGCAGGGGATCGGCGGCGCGCTGCTGCTCGCCAACTCCACGGCGATCCTCACCGACGCGTTCCCCACCCACCAGCGCGGCCTGGCCCTCGGGATCAACTCCGTCGCGGCGATCGCGGGGTCGTTCCTCGGCCTGATCGTCGGTGGCGTCCTCGCCCCCGTCTCCTGGCACCTGGTGTTCGTGGTCAGCGTGCCCATCGGCGTCTTCGGCACGGTGTGGGCGTACTACAAGCTGCGGGAGACCGGCGAGCGCCACGAGGCCCGCATCGACTGGTGGGGCAACATCACCTTCGCCGTCGGCCTGATCGCCGTGCTCGTCGGGATCACCTACGGCATCCAGCCCTACGGCGGGCACGTGATGGGCTGGAGCTCGCCCACGGTCCTGGTCTGCCTGATCGGCGGGGTCGTCGTCCTGGCGGTCTTCGCGGTCATCGAGACCCGGGTCGCCGAGCCGATGTTCCACCTGTCGCTGTTCCGCATCCGGGCGTTCTCCGCCGGGAACATCGCGAGCCTGCTCGCCGCCCTCGGTCGCGGCGGACTGCAGTTCATCCTCATCATCTGGCTGCAGGGCATCTGGCTGCCCCAGCACGGCTACGACTACGAGTCGACGCCGCTGTGGGCCGGTATCTACATGGTGCCGCTGACCATCGGGTTCCTCGTGGCCGGTCCGCTGTCCGGCATCCTCTCCGACCGGCACGGGGCCCGCGCCTACGCGACCGTCGGCATGCTCGGCGCCGCCGTGAGCTTCCTGCTGCTGAAGTTCCTGCCGGTCGACTTCTCCTACGTCGGCTTCGCGTTCATCCTCGCGCTCAACGGGTTGTCGATGGGCCTGTTCTCGTCGCCGAACCGCGCCGCGATCATGAACAGCGTGCCGCCCCGGCAGCGGGGTGCCGCCGCGGGCATGACCTCGACGTTCCAGAACGGCGCGACGGTGCTGTCGATCGGCATCTTCTTCTCGATGCTGATCCTCGGTCTCTCCCGCAGCCTGCCGAGCGCGCTGCGCGACGGGCTGCTCGCGCACGGCGTGCCCGCCGACGCCGCCCAGCGGATCTCGGAGCTCCCGCCGGTCTCGACGCTGTTCGCGGCGCTGCTCGGCTACAACCCGATGGAGACGCTGCTCGGCCCGCAGGTCCTCGCCCAGGTCGGTCCGCAGCAGGCCGGGTTCCTCACGGGCCGGTCGTTCTTCCCGCAGCTCATCTCCGGCCCGTTCGCCGACGGTCTGACCTTCGCCCTGGTCTTCGCCGCGCTGTGCTGCGTGGTGGCCGCCCTCGCCTCGCTGCTGCGCGGTGGGAAGTACGCCTACGTCGAGCCGGGGGAGCGGGTCTCCGACGGGGCGGACGAGATCGACGGCGCGGCGGTCACCGAGGCCCCCGGGGTCGGCTACGACGACACCGACGGCGCCCTGGTGGGCGTCCCGACGGGTGGCCGCGTGCTGCGCGGGCGGGTGACCGGCCCGGATGCGGCGCCCGCACCCGCCGTCGTGACCCTCGTCGACCGCGCCGGGCGACAGGCCGGGCGCGCGGTCGCCGACGAGCAGGGCCGGTTCCGCATCGAGCCGCCCACGACGGGGGACTTCCTCGTGATCGCGACGCCGCAGGACGCGGAGCACGTCGCGGCGCCGCAGGCCACCCAGGTCTCGGTGCACGGCGGGGCGGTCGACGTGGACCTGGTGCTCGACCGCCGCTGATGCGGTGAGGCTCGCGTCACCGACGCGGGTAACCCGTTGGTAAAGAGCGTCCGCGATCGTCGGGAGGCGTGACCGGATTCGACCATCCAGAGCGCATGCCTCGTCTGCTCGGCGCCGTGACGGTGGTGCTGACGGCCGCCGCGGGCGCCATCGACGTGGTGACCTTCTTCGCCTTCAACCAGGTCTTCGCCTCGACGATGACCGGCAACCTCGTCCTGCTCGGCCTGGGGCTCGGGCAGGGTGAGTGGCTGCAGGTCGTCGACAACCTCTGTGCGATGGGCGGGTACTGCGGCGGGCTCGTCGTCGGGACCCTCGTGTGCGGGGTGGCGATGCGTCGGCTCCCGTGGCGCAACGCCGTCGGGATCGCGCTCACCGTGGAGCTCGCGCTGCTGGTGGCGGTCGGGGCCGTGTGGTGGGGAGCCGACGACGACTCGGCGATCGCCCAGGGCCGGGTGATCGTGCTCGTCGTGGGCTCCGGGCTCGCGATGGGGATCCAGGCGGCGGCGATGCGCTACATCGGCCCGGCCGGGACCCCGACGAGCTTCCTGTCGGGCACGGTCACCAACTGGGTGTCGAGCCTGGTCGAACTGCACAAGCCGTTCCGCTGGGGCTGGAACTCGCCGCTGCGGATCCTCGCGATCGTGGTCGCCGCCGGCGGGAACGCCGTCGTCCAGGGGTGGCAGCCCGATCTCGCGTTCGCCGTCCCCGTGCTGCTGGTGCTCGTCGGGATCGTCGGCATGGCGGTGGTGACCCGGGCGAATCACGGCGGGCTGGTGGCGGGCGAGCCGGAGTTCGCCCCGGACCCCCGGACGGAGGTCCCGGACGCCGAGCCCGAGGGTCCGGCCGAGGCCGAGGGGCCCGTCGACGAGCCGCTCCGGGAGATCGGGCGGGTCAGCGGCCGGGTCCTCGACCCCGGGGGAGGTGCGAGCCCCGCCGCGGTGACGCTCGTCGACATGGAGGGCCGTCAGGTGCTGCGCGTCCACACCGAGCCCGACGGCCGCTTCGACGTCCAGCCCCCGGAGGCCGGCGAGTTCGTGCTGATCTGCACCCCGCACCGCATGGGTGGGAACGCCGCCCGACCGCGCGCGGTGGTCGTCGCGGTGGACGGCCGTCCGGTCACCCACGACGTCGTGGTGGGCGCCTAGCGCATCCGGTCGTGCACAACATGATGATGCTCCTCACGGCCTCGCGCGATCTGGAAGCGGCCGCCCCGGGGCATTGAGACGGTATGACCGGTTTCGACCATCCGGAGCGACGGCCTGGGCTGCTCAGCGCGGTCACGATCGTGCTGACGGCCGCGGCGGGTGCCATCGACGTCGTCACGTTCTTCGCGTTCAACGAGGTCTTCGCCTCGACGATGACCGGCAACCTCGTGCTGCTGGGGCTCGGGATCGGGCAGGGGGACTGGTACCAGGCCCTCGACAACGTCGTCGCGATCACGGGCTACTGCAGCGGGCTCGTCGTCGGGACCCTGGTGTGCGGGATCGCGATGCGGCGGCTGCCGTGGCGCAACGCCGTCGGGGTGGCGCTGACGGTGGAGCTCGCGCTGCTGATCGCGGTCGGCGTGTTCTTCTACTCGGTGGACGACGAGGCGCTCGCCCAGCCCCGCGTGGTGGTGCTCGTCCTCGGGGCCGGGCTGGCGATGGGCATCCAGGCCGCGGCCATGCGCTACGTCGGCCCGGCCGGGACCCCGACGAGCTTCCTGTCCGGCACCGTCACGAACTGGGTGTCGAGCCTGGTCGAGCTGCACCAGCCGTTCCGCTGGAACTGGAACTCGCCGCTGCGCATCGCGATCATCGTGGTCGCCGCAGGCGGCAACGCCGTGGTGGCCCGCGTGGAGCCGGACTTCGCCTTCGTCGTCCCCGTGCTGCTCGTGGCGCTGGCGATCGGGCTCATGGCGATCGTCACCCGCGCGAACCACGGCGGGCTGGTCGCCGGTGAGCCGGAGTTCGCGCCGGACCCGCAGACCGAGGTGCCGGACGCCGAGGCCACGGTCGAGGAGCACCACGTCGTCGACGAGGCCCCGGCGGACGGCATCGGGCGGTTGACCGGGCGCGTCGTCGACGGCGCGGGAGGACCGAGCCCGGCCGCCGTCACCCTCGTCGACATGGCGGGGGAGCAGGTCGCCCGCGTCCACACCGAGCCGGACGGCCGCTACGACCTGCGGCCGCCCGAGGCCGGCGAGTTCGTGCTCATCTGCACCCCGCACCGCATGGGCGGGGACGCCGCGCGGCCCCGGGCCGTCGTGGTGACGGTGGGCGGGGAGTCCGTGGAACACGACGTGGTGCTGGGCGCCCCGGCGTAGGGCCCGCCGCGAGATGCACGTGGGGCAGGTTCCCGGGCGGCCGGGGCTGCCTGGTGTGGACCTCGGGGAGCGGAGCCGGGTCGGCGGGGTCACCCGTCGACCCGGACCGCCTCGATGTCGATCTCGATCCGCAGGGTGCGCCCGATCGCGAAGATGCCGGCGATCACCGACTGGTTCCACGAGATGTCGAAGTCGTCGCGGGAGAGCTGGGTGGTGGCCGAGAACCCGGCGCGCTCGCCGCCCCAGAGGTCGGGGCCCGCCCCGTGGTAGACGACGTCCAGGGCCACGCGGTTCCGCACGCCCTTGAGCTCGAGGTCGCCGAGCATCGTCCAGTGGTCGGCCGTGTGCCCGACGATCCGCGTCGAGGAGAAGCGGATCTCGCCGAAGCGCAGGACGTCGAGGAAGTCGGGCGCCCGGAGGTGCGCGTCGCGCTGCTCGTCGTCGGTGTCGACGCTGCCGGACTCGATGGCGGCCGTGACGGTCGACGTCTCGAGCGACGGGCCCATGTCGATCGCCCCGGTGAACCGGCGCAGCCGCCCGTGCACCTTGGTGATGCCCAGGTGGAACGCGGAGGCCGCGATCCGGGAGTGCACCGGGTCGATCTCCCAGCGCCCGGGGGCGGGGAGCTCCAGGGCGCCGGTGCGGGTGAGCACGACGCGACCGAGGTCCCCCGACGCCGGGCCGGCCACCGGCCGCGCGGAGGGCGTGTGGCCGACGGCGGAGGTGATCACGGTGCACGGGCCGGCGGGCAGGCCGTCGAGCACGAAGCGCCCGTCGTCGTCGACCGCGGCGCCACCGATCTGCTGGCCGGCGGCGTCGATCACCGTGACGACGGCGAACGGCACCGGCCAGCCGTCACTGGTGACGGCGATCCCGGCGATGCGCTGGGTCCCCGACCGCGTGGCGGTCACCGCCGCCCGCCGTCGGCGTCGAAGCCGCGGTCGGAGTAGAGGTCACCGGTGGCGTGGCGCCCGTTGTGGCCGTTCGAGTACGCCCCCGCGGGCACGGCGTCGGCGCCGAAGTCCTCGCCGGAGAACGACCGGGTGACCTCGGAGGGCGCGTCGTCGGCGGGCCCGAGGGCCGGCGGGGTGAGGGTGAGCGTGACCTCGGAGGGCTGTCCGGCGCCGACCTCGATCTCGCTGGCCACCGGGGCGTACCCGCTGGCGGTGATCGTGTAGGTGCCGGGCGCGACCTCGGGGAAGTCGAAGCCGCCGTCCTCGCCGGTGACCGCCGCGCCCACGACGTTGCCGTCCGCGCCGACCAGCGTGGCCAGCGCCTCGGCGACGGGGCGGCCGCCGGAGGCCGAGCGCACCACGCCGGACAGACGCAGCTGGCTGACCAGCGCGATGTCGCGGGTGACGCGGCCCTCGCCCGGGATCTGCACGGTCTCGGCGACCGGCGTGGTGTCCGGGGCGGCGGCGGTGAGCGTGTAGGTGCCCTCGTCGAGGTCGGCGAAGCGGTACCCGCCGTCGGCGTTCGAGCGGGCGACGGCGATGACGGTGCCGCGCACGTCGGTGAGCGTGAGGACCACGCCCGCGGTGCCGGCGAGCGCGCCGTCGCGGGAGGCGCCGACCGTGCCCTCGAGGGAGGCCCCGCCGCCGGAGAGCGACACGTCGTGGCGCAGCGCGCGGTCGGACACCGCGACCAGCGACGCCTTCGGCTGGTGCGTGGAGGACGAGCAGATGACGAGGTAGGTGCCGCCGGTCGACGGCGTGAGGCGGTAGTCGCCGGACTCGTCGGCGACCGTCCGGTCGAGCTGGTCGCCCGCGAGATCGCACAGGGTCAGCGCCGCCCCCGGGAGCGGTCCGCCGTCACCACGCGTGATCCGCCCGAAGATCATGATCGGCTGCTGTCCGTCCACCGTCGTACTCCTCAACCGCTCGAGACTCGGCGCCCTGGGTCACACGGGAGGGCGAGCCGAACCACTGTCTCGGAGCCGATACCCGCCCGGCCACCCGAATCCCCGCGGACCACCTGAGATTTCACTTTCATCGTACAAGCATCTAGCGGTGGATGCTCGGGAGATCACCGATGGTGTGCACCACCGATCCGTTGGCGCGCGACCGATCGCGGGAGCACGCTGAGCGCATGGCTGCGCCCACCGACGACCGCACCTCCATCGCGCCCGCCACCGCCGGCGAGGACGGCGGTCACGGCGACCCCTTCGCCGACCTGCCCCGCCCGCACCTCGAGCTCGACCCCGACGCCCCGCACGTCGCCGACTTCTACGCGTACGGCGAGCTGCTCACCGACGACGAGCGGGACATCCTGCGCCGGCTGCGCGGCTACCTCGCCTCCGACGTCGCGCCCGTGGTGAACGAGGCGTGGGAGGCCGCGGAGTTCCCGGAGCAGTTCCGCCGCGGCTTCGCCGCGCTCGACCTCGCCGGGCTGCCCTACGGCCTGTCGAAGCTCTCCGAGAAGCCCGCCCGACGGGTGCTCATGGGCTTCGTGCACGCCGAGATCGCCCGCATCGACGCCTCGACGAACAGCTTCTTCGGCGTCCAGAGCGGTCTCGCGATGGGGTCGATCGACGCCTGCGGCACCCCGGAGCAGAAGGAGCGGTGGCTGCCCCCGATGGCGCGCATGGACCTGATCGGCGCGTTCGGCCTCACCGAGCCGCACGGCGGGTCCGACGTCGCGGGCGGGATGGAGACCACCGCGCGCCGCGAGGGCGACGAGTGGGTCATCGACGGCCACAAGCGCTGGATCGGCAACGGCACGTTCGCCGACGTGCTCGTGATCTGGGCCCGCGACGGCGAGGCCGTCCGCGGCTTCGTCGTCGACCGGGAGACCCCCGGCGTGCACACGGCGAAGATCGAGGGCAAGACGGCCCTGCGGATCACCCAGAACGCCGACATCACCCTCGAGGGCGTCCGGGTGGGCGAGGACCGGCGGCTCTCCGGCGGGAACGGCACGTTCGCCGACACCGGCGGGGTGCTGCGGCGCACCCGCGGCAACGCGTCGTGGGCGTGCGTCGGGGTGCAGATGGCGGCCTACGAACTGGCCCTGAGCTACGCGCAGCAGCGCGTGCAGTTCGGCCGCCCGATCGCCGGGTTCCAGATGATCCAGGACGCCCTGGTGCAGATGCTCGGCAACACGACCGCGTCGCTCGGGATGGCCTCGCGCAACGCCCAGCTGATCGACGGCGGGGGCGGCTCGGACGCGCACTCGGCGCTGGCCAAGCAGTTCTGCGCCGACCGGATGCGCGAGACCGTCGCGCTCGGCCGCCAGATCGTCGGGGGCAACGGGACGATCCTGGAGAACGGGATCGCGCGGTACTTCAACGACGCCGAGGCGCTCTACTCCTACGAGGGCACGCGCGAGATGAACACCCTCATCGTCGGGAAGAAGATCACCGGGCACAGCGCCTTCGTCCGTTAGCCTCCGGTCCTCGAGAGCAGGAGAGTCGCGTGCGGTCTCGGATCGTGATCGTCGGAGGCGGCTTCGCCGGGGCGGGGGTCGCCCGTCGGTTGGAACGGCTCGTGCCGGACGCCGACGTGCGGCTGGTGTGTCCCGACGACCACTCGCTCTACCTCCCGCTGCTCCCGCAGGTGGCCGCCGGGGTCCTCCCGGCCCGCGCGGCGACGGTGTCGCTGTCGCGTCGCCTCCGCCGCACCCGGCTCGTGCCCGGCCGGGCCGTGGGCGTGGACCCGGCGGCGCGGCGCGTGGTGGTCGAGACCATCGACGGTCGTCGGGAGGTCCTCGGCTACGACCGGCTGGTGCTGGCGCCGGGCAGCGTCACCAAGGTCGTGGACATCCCGGGCCTGCGCGAGTTCGGTCGGGGGATGAAGACGCTCGCCGAGGCTGCCCTCCTGGGCGACCACGTGCTCGGCCAGCTCGAACTGGCGGCGGCGACCACCGATCCGGCCGAGCGCGAACGGCGCTGCCGCTTCGTGGTGGTCGGCGGCGGCTACGCGGGGGTGGAGACCGCGGCGAACCTCCAGCTGATGACCGCGTCGGTGGCCGGGCGCATCCGTGGGCTCGACCCGGCGCTGGTCCGCTGGCACGTCGTCCAGCACGCGGCCGAGCTCATGCCCGGGCTCGGGACGCGCCTGAGCGAGGACACCCACCGGGTGCTCGTCGGACGCGGGATCCGGGTCGATCTCGGCACCGGGCTCACCGTCGTCGACGACACCTCGGTCACGCTCTCCGACGGGCGCCGGCTGGAGACGGCCACGGTCGTCTGGACCGCCGGGGTCGCGCCGAGCCCGCTGATGAGCCACCTGGGTCTCCCGACGAGCCACGGCGCGCTCGTGGTGGGTGCCGACCTCGCCGTGCCCGGCCGGCCCGAGATCACCGCGCTCGGTGACGCGGCGTCGGTGCCGGACCTCGTGACCGGCGGCGACGCGACGTGCCCGCCCACCGCGCAGCACGCGACCCGCCAGGCGCCGGTCGCCGCCGCCAACGTGGCGGCCTCGCTGGCCGGCCGCCCGACGACGCCCTACCGCCACCACGACCTCGGGCTCGTCGTCGACCTCGGCGGCGCCGACGCGGTGGCGAAGCCCCTGGGGATCGGCCTCGCGGGTCTCCCCGCACAGGTGGTGACCCGCGGCTACCACCTGTGGGCGCTGCGGGCACCCGGCGCGATGGCGCGGGTGGCGACGAACTGGGCGTTGCACGGCGTCGGCGGCTCCAGCTCGGTGCGACTCGGCCTGACCACCGGCTCCGGCGGGCTCGTCGAGCTCGAGCACCTCGACGACTACCTCTCCGCGGAGCAGGCCGGTGCGGCCGCCGGGGCCGTGCCCTGAGTGCTACCGGATCACGGCCACGCCGGACCCTGGTCCGCCCCGGGCGCCGCGACCCGGAGTCCCAGCCCGACGGCCTCCTGAGCGAGACGACGGTCGTAGGTGACGAACTCCTCGAGCGCCGCCCCGGCGACGACCGTCGCCGTCGCCAGGTGGATCGCGTCGAGGTTGCGGAGGTGGTCGCCGGCGAGGGACGCGGCCGTGGCCCGCACGACCTCGTCCAGCTCGCAGCGGTGCAACCGCGCCAGGAGGGCGGGAACCGCGCCGAGCGCCATCGGAGCGACGCGCCGCAGTACCCGGGGCAGTTCGACCTCGGCGATCACCGAGGTGAGCCAGGGCGTCCCCGTCCGGTCGTTCAACCAGGGGAGCAGGGTGGAGGTCTCCGGCTCCGGGCGGACCAGCTTCACCAGCGCCGCGGTGTCGAGATAGAGCATCAGGAACGTTCGTGGTCGCGGAGGTGCCGCATCAGCGCTCCCGCCTCGGAGTCGGTCTCCACCGGACCGGGCGGAACGGGGAGCGGCCCGTGCAGGCTCGGTGGCCGGACCCGCCCCGTGGTGACCAGACCGGCGAGAGCGACGGGGACGGCGGGCGTCAGGTGGGCGACGACCCGGCCGCGCTCGGTGACCGCCAGGTGCTCGCCGGCCTTGACGCGCGCCAGGACCCCGGCGGTGTCCTGGTTGAGGGCTCGAACGGGAACCTCGGCCATGTGCCGAAGGTACTACGTCAGTACTACTCGAGGCTCGGCTTCCTTCCCGACGGCGGGGTAGGGGGCTCGAGCAGCCCCGCCGTCGTCGTGGAGCGCGGCTCGACCAGTCGCGCCACCAGCACCCCGAGCACGGCCGCGAGCGTGACCGGCACGAGCAGGCCGGTGCCCACACGGGTCAGCTCGAGGACCAGCACCACGGCGGCGAGCGGGGCCTGCAGGGCAGCGGCGACGAACGCCGCGGCACCGATGAGCGCGAAGGCGCCGACCGGGCTGCCCGGCCACAGCAGCACCCACCCGTGGCCCAGCAGGGCGCCGAGCAGGGCCCCGGTGGCCAGCGTCGGGGTGAACAGCCCGCCGCTCGCGCCGGCGCGCAACGACGCGACGGTGGCGAGCGGCTTGAGCAGCACGAGGGCCGCGAGGACCAGCACCGGCCCGTCGCCGTCGAGCACGATCTGGGTGGGGCCCTTGCCGTTGCCCAGCAGCTCCGGGAGCCCGGTCGCGAGGGCACCGATCGCCGCGAACACCACGGTCGTCGCGACCGGCAGCCGCCACCCGGTCGGTCGCGGGCCCCGCGACCACGTCACGAGGCGGACGAACCCCACGGCGGCCAGCCCGCACACGGGGGCGGCGAGGACCGCGAAGACGACCGCGGCACCCGTCGTCGGGAAGGGCGGGACGGCGTAGACCGCGGCGTCGCCGACGATGGACCAGGCGACGACCGCGCCGAGCGTGGCCGTGACCGCGGCCGGGATCGCGACCGGCAGCGCGAGCGAGCCGAGGAGCACCTCGAGGGTGAACAGGGCGCCGCCGAACGGGACGTCGTAGACCGCGGCGAGTCCGGCGCCGGCGCCGCAGGCGACGAGCAGGCGCCGCTGGTCGTCGGTGAGCCCGGTCAGCTCGCCGAGGCGGGAGCCGAGCGCCGCCGCGATCTCCCGCGGTGCGCCCTCGCGGCCGAGGGACGCGCCCATCGCCACGACGACGATCTGCAGCAGGCCGTCGAGCACGGTCCGGCGCAGGCCCATCCGTGCGTCCGGCGTCCACACCGCCCCGGACACGCCCCGCATCGGGCCGAGGCGTCGCGACACCGGTCCGCGCAGCCACCACCAGCCGAGGCCCGCGACGAGGCCGGCGAGGGTGGGGACGAGCAGGCGCCGCCACCACGGGGCGGCGTCGACCCCCGCCTGGAACGACGTGTCGTGGTAGCCGAAGGCGAGGTCCTGCACGAGGTGCAGGAGCAGCGTCAGCAGCCCGCCCGCGAGCCCCGCGCCCACCCCCACGAGCAGCACGACGACCCAGAACCGCCACGCGAGCGTGAACGGGACCGCGTTGGGCTGCACGCTCACACCAGCAGGACCACGGCCGACACGACCGCCAGCAGCACCACCGCCCCGCCCAGGACCGGCACCGCGTGCCGGGCGGCGAGCGGGGTGGGCAGCGGGGCGTGGCGCAGCACCCGGGTGCGGTGGCGGCCGTACAGCGCGGTCGCCGCGGCGACGACGAGCGCGAGGCCGGCCGGGAACAGGGCCAGCGAGAACTCGAGGTGCGTGAGCTCCCGGGCCGCGAGCAGCGCCGCGTTCGCGGCGGCGGCCAGCGAGGTGCGACTCCAGGCGAGTCCGGTCCGCTCGGCCTGCAGGCCGGCGTCGCTCGGGCTGGTCACGCCTCGCCGCGCAGCACGATGAGCACGAGCCCGAACAGGGCCAGGACCACCAGACCGGTCGCCATGACCCAGGGGACACGCTGGCGGGGGAGCGGGCGGTCGTGCCGGATCGCGTCCTCGACCGAGCGCCACCGCAGCACGCCCGAGGCGGCCGCGACGACCGCCAGCACCGCGAGCAGGCCGCCGGTGACCCCGCGGGCGTGGGGGATCGGGAACGACGGCACCAGCTGCACCACCGCGACGCCCGCGGCGAGCAGGGACAGCGAGGTCCGGAGCCAGGCGAGGAAGGTGCGTTCGTTCGCGAGGGTGAACCGGTAGTCCGGTTCGCGCTCCTCGTCCTCGGGTGGGGCCGTCCCGGCCTCCGACATCCGTGCTCCTCTCTCCGGCGGCGTGATCCTCCGGCCCGGACCCCGTCGCGGTCCAGTCGACCGCGAGCGACGTACCGTCGCAGGGTGCTCGTGCGACCGCCCCCGCCCGCGGTCGCGGCGCACCCGGTCCTCGCCGTCGGGCTCGCACTCTGCTCCGCCTTCCTCTACGCGCTCGCGGCCGCCCTGCAGCGCCTGGCCGCCGGCCGCACCGGGGACCGCTCGCACGACGGGCGCGCCTTCTTCGGTGCCCTGGTCCGACAACCCGTCTGGTGGGGCGGGGTGGGCTCGATGGCGGCCGGGGCCGGCATCCACGTGGTCGCCCTCGGCCTGGGCTCGGTGACGCTCGTCCAGCCGATCGGGGTGCTCGCGCTCGTCCTCGCCCTGCCGCTCGACGCCCGCTTCGAACGGCGGGTGGTGACGCGCGCCGAGTGGGCGGCGGCGGCCGTCCTCGTCGCGGGGCTCGGCGGCCTGCTCGCCCTCGCCCCGCACCACGGCGGGGGCGGGACGGCCCCGCCGGCGGGTCTCGTCGCCGTGGTGATCGCGGCGGGGGTGGTCCTCGCGCTGCTCGTCGGCACGAGCGCGCGGCTGCGCACGGCCTCCCGGGCGGTCTGCCGGGCGGCCGGCGCGGGGCTCTGCGCCGGGACGACGTCGGGTCTGGTCCGGCCGGTGCTGCACGGGCTGCACCGCGGCCCGTTCGACGTCGGGCTCCTGACGGCGGGGGTGGCGGTCCTCGTCCTGCCCGTGCTCGGCCTGCTGCTGCTCCAGACCGCCTACCGCGACGGCGGGCTCGACGCCGGTCTCGCCACGCAGACCACGATCGACCCGGTGGTGGCCGGGACGATCGGGATCGCGGTGCTCGGCGAGCGGTTCACCGGGGGACCGGGCGGGGCCGTGCTCGCCGCCGGCTGCGCGGTGGTCACCGTCGCGGGGCTGGTGTGGCTGATCCGGTCCGGGCCCGGTGCCGTCACGTCCCGTGCAGCCGCAGCCGCGCCCACGAGTTGTTGACGTAGCCCTTCGGGTTCCACACGTGCTCGGGACGTTCCGGCTGCAGCGCCGCCGAGGAGTCCCAGGCCCGGGCGAGCAGTTCGGTGTCCCCGCGCGGCAGGTCGACCGTGATCGACCAGCGGCGCCAGGCCCACGGGCTGACCTGCTCGTCGAGCTCGGCCTGGGACCAGGTGGAGCCGCCGTCGGTGGAGACGTCGACGCGGGCGACCGTGCGGTCGCCGCCCGCGAACGCGTAGCCCGCGACCGCGACGGGACCGGCCGGGTGGGACGACCCGTCGTCGGGACGGAGGACGTCGCTGTTGACGGCGACCAGCCCGAGCTCGACCCCCTCCCCCGGGGTGGCGGTGACCTCGGCGTCGGGTGGCAGGAGCCGGTAGGTCGAGGCCTGGAAGAAGTTCGCCGACGGGCGGTCGCGCACCTCGATCCGCCGGACCCACTTCACGCTGCGCGCCCCGATGTAGCCCGGCACGACGACCCGCAGGGGCGCGCCGTGGACCGGCGACAACGGCTCGTCGTTCATCGCCCACGCCAGCAGCACCTCGGGCATGCCCGCCTTGCGCAGCGGGACCGACCCGCCGAACTCCTGCGGCGGGTCCGCGATGTCGCTGACGTCGACGCCCAAGAACTCGACGTCCGACGCGCTCGGGGACACACCCGCCGCGGTCAGGACGTCGGCGAGCCGCACGCCGGTCCAGGTGGCCGTGGCGGTCGCCGTGGGGCCCCACGGCGCCTCGCCGGGGATGTCGCGGACCTCGACCAGTCCGGCGCGGCGGTTGCCCGCGCACTGCAGGGTGGCGGTCTCGGTGGCGACCGGGAAGCGGGTCCGCAGGTCGTCGAGCGAGAGCGAGAGCGGGGTGGTCACCAGGCCCGCGACCTCGAGTCGCCAGGTCTCGGGGTCGGCCTCGGGCACCGGGCCGTGGTTGCGGCAGTAGAAGACGTCGAGCGGCGTGATGGTCGAGGCCGCGAGCGCCGCCCGCGGTGGCTCGGCGTTGAAGGGTTCGACCTGGTGGACGGTCATGTCGGGGCGTTTGCCGTACATGGAGACCTCTCGTGACACAGAGTGTCGGGTAGTTCACACTATTCGCCCGATGGCGTGGACTCGAAGGGCGTCGGGGAACTCTCCGCCTCCGAACAGGCGGTCGATCGCCCCCACACGTGCGCGTTTTCCCAGGTCAGACCGGTCGCAAACGGCACCTCCGGGTGGGCGGGGCCGACCGGTTCATCGCGTGTGGTGGTCGTAGGGTCTCCCGGCATGACCCAGACGCCGATTTACGACGAAGTCAGGCGTTCGCTCGGACGGGCCGACCGCTTCTCCGAGCGGCGGTCCTTCCGCGGGGAGGACGGTGCGGCCGGGCCGGAGCGGGCCTCGCGACCCGTCATGCTCCGCGGCTCCGGGGGACGTCATCGACGCTCGGGGGACTGACCCTCGGCCGGGACCGCCGCCCGCCGACGAGTCGGCGACGGTCCTGCTGAGCCCCGCGACCCGTCGTCCGGACGCCCCGGCCCCCGCGGGGAGGCTGTCGGGCCTCCGCGTGACGGGGCAGGCGCTGGCCGCCACGACGACGGCCGCCGCGGGCGGGGTGGTCGGTGGCGCCGCCGGGACGATCGTGGGGGCCGCGGTCGCCTCCGTCGTCACGACCGTCGGGGAGGCCGTGTACCAGCGCTCGCTGGAGCGGACCCGCGACCACGTGCGCAGCCGGCTGGACGCCCGGCGGCCCCCGGCGCCGACCGCGGTGCTGCCGGACGGGCCGCCGCCGGACGACTCGCCGACCGTGCACCTGCGGCCCGTCGCCTCCGGGGGGACCCGGCGCAGTCGCGCGAGGATCGCCGCGCTGGTCGCCTCCGGGCTCCTGGTCTTCCTCGTCGCGATGGTGGTGGTGACCGGGATCGAGCGGGTGAAGGGCTCTCCGCTCTCGGGCGGCGCGGGCACGAGCGTCGGCGAGGTCATCGGCACCCGTCCGTCGGCCGCCGCCACGAGTTCCGGGCAACCGGACGACGCGACCGGGGACCCGGCCACGACGACCACGGCGCCGGCGGGGACCACGACGACGAGTGCCGGGTCACGCACCACGACGTCCCGGTCGCGCGAACCGGCGGAGACCACGACGCTGGTGCCGCCCACGAACTGACCCGAGCAGGAGGACCCCGCGCCGTGCGCACCGACTTCGACCCCGCTGAGCTCGGCCCGGGCGCGTTCTACAAGCTGCTGAACTCGGTGGTGGTGCCGCGCCCGATCGCCTGGGTCGCGACGACGTCGGCCGACGGGGTGGACAACCTCGCGCCGCACTCGTTCTTCACCGTCGCCTGCGTCGACCCGCCGGTCGTGCAGTTCACCTCGGTCGGGCGCAAGGACTCGCTGGCCAACGTCGAGGCCACCCGCGAGATGACCGTCTCGCTGACGCCGGAGTGGCTGTTCGAGGAGGTCAACGCCACCGGGACGAACTTCCCGCACGACGCCGACGAGTTCGCCGAGGTCGGGCTCGAGCGCGAGCCGTCGACCCACGTCCGTCCGCCCCGCGTGGCCCGCTCACCTGTCGTCCTCGAGTGCGTCCTGCACTCCACGGTGTGCCTGGGCGACTCGACGGTGGTGTTCGGCCGGGTGGTGCACGCCGCGGTCTCCGACGACGTCCTGGTCGACGGGCGGCCGCAGATCGACCGCCTCAAGCCGCTGGCCCGGCTCGGCGGCAACCAGTGGTCGACGATCGGCGAGGTCCTGGAGAAGCGCCGGATCGACGTGCAGGACTGGCCGGAGGGCTACGAGGGGTCCGGGGCCGCGGGCGGCTGAATCGTCGCGTCGAACGCGGCGGTGTCCTCGGCGATCGCCCGCAGGCGGCCGTACGGGTCGGCCACCAGGCGCCGGGTGCCGTGGTCGAGCAGTCCCATGACGCCGGTGATCGTGGCGGCGGTGACGCCGTCGCGGGCGCGGACCAGCTCGGCGTCCATCCGGAAGGTCTTCCCGGCGCCGAAGCTCGTCGTCGTGACGACGTCCACCTCGTCGCCGACGACGAGCTCGGCGAGGAAGCGCGCGGTGGTCTCGAGGATCACCGGCCCGATGCCGTCCGCGGAGAGCGCGTTGATGCCGACGGTCGCGGCGCGGAAGGTCTCCTCACGGCCGTGCTCGCCGTACCGGTGGTACTCCGCGTGGTTGAGGTGCCGGTTCGCGTCGGTCTCGTAGCCGCGGACGGTGATGGACTCGTGGTGGCCGGAAGTGCTCACGAGGGCGTGATCGTGGCAGGCTCCCGGGTCGTGCGCATCGGGATGGGGATCAACTACGCCGGCGGGTTCGAGGAGACGGTCGCCGAGCTGGCCGAGCACGAGAAGGCCGGCCTCGACATCGTCTTCGTGCCCGAGGCCTACAGCTTCGACGCGGTCAGCCAGCTCGGGTTCATCGCCGCCCGCACGGAGCGGGTCGAGATCGCCTCCGGGATCCTGCAGATCTACACGCGGACCCCCACGCTCACCGCGATGACGGCGGCCGGCCTCGACTACGTCTCGGGCGGGCGCTTCACCCTCGGCCTCGGGGCGTCCGGCCCGCAGGTCATCGAGGGCTTCCACGGCGTCCCCTACGACGCCCCGCTCGGGCGGACCCGCGAGATCATGGACATCTGCCGGCAGGTCTGGCGCCGGGAGAAGGTGGAGCACGCCGGGAAGCACTACTCGATCCCGCTGCCCGAGGGGCAGGGCACCGGGCTCGGCAAGCCGCTCAAGCTGATCAACCACCCGGTGCGGTCGGCGATCCCGATCCTCGTCGCGGCGCTCGGGCCGAAGAACGTCGCGCTCGTCGCCGAGAAGGCCGACGGCTGGCAGCCGATCTTCTTCGTGCCGGAGAAGGCGCAGGACGTCTGGGGCGACTCGCTCGCCGCCGGGAAGGCCAGGCGCGACCCGTCGTTGGGACCGCTGCAGGTCTTCCTGCAGACCTCGTTCTTCGTCACCGAGGACTCCCACGTCGCCGGGCAGATGCTCGACGGCATGCGGAACATGGTCGCGCTCTACGTCGGCGGGATGGGCGCGAAGGGCAAGAACTTCTACAACGACGTCGCCCGCCGCTACGGCTACGACGACGAGGCCGAGACCATCCAGGACCTGTACCTGTCCGGGAAGAAGGAGGAGGCGGCGAAGGAGGTCCCCGAGGAGCTCCTGCGCGCCATCTCGCTGATCGGACCGCGCTCCTACGTCGCCGAGCGCATGGCGGCCTTCGCCGACGCGGGCGTCACGACGTTGAACATCACGCCGCTCGGGGGCACGACGGCGGAGCGGGTCGCGTTGGTCGGGCAGGCCAAGGAGCTCGCCTCCGAGCTCGGCTAGACCGGTCGACCCCGACGGTCGACACGGTCGACACGTCCAACACGTTCAGCACGGAGCGAGGAGCAGCTTTGCGGAAGTTCGCCGACGTCGAGGAACTGCGCGCCGCGGTGGGGGAGGATCTCGGGACCAGCGACTGGGTCCTCGTCGACCAGGAGCGCATCAACGTCTTCGCCGACGCCACCGACGACCACCAGTGGATCCACACCGACCCCGACCAGGCCGCCGCAGGACCGTTCGGGCAGACCGTCGCCCACGGGTTCCTCACCGTCGCCCTCATGCCCAAGTTCGGCTGGGACACGTTCAAGGTCGAGGGCGTGTCCATGACGGTGAACTACGGGCTGAACAAGGTCCGGTTCCCCTCGCCCGTCCCGGTCGGCAGCCGCATCCGGGGGCACTGCAGGCTCGTCGACGTCGCCGACGTCAAGGGCGGGGTGCAGGCCACCATCGGCGGCACCGTGGAGATCGAGGGCTCGGACAAGCCGGCCTGCGTGGCCGAGGTGATCCTGCGGTACGTGCTGTAGGTGCGCTTCGCGCCTGTGAGCACTAAGGAGGCCTATAGCCCCACTTAGTGCTCACATGCCGCAGGCACCTTCCGCTGTGCGGGATCGCACGGACCGGCCCGACCCCCTATCGGCGTGCTGTCTTGAACTCTGTCGGGAAGGATGGCGGCCGTGGGCGACGCCGTGATCTGTGAGCCGATCCGTACTCCCGTCGGTGGTTTCGGGGGGTCGCTGCGCGACGTCCCGGTCCAGGAGCTGGGCGCCACCGTGATCCGCGAGCTGGTCCGTCGCACGGGCGTGACCGCCGAGGCGATCGACGACGTGGTCTTCGGGCACTGCTACCCGACGATGGACGCCCCGGCGATCGGGCGGGTCGCGGCGCTGGACGCCGGGCTCGACGTGACGGTGCCGGGCATCCAGATCGACCGGCGGTGCGGGTCGGGCCTGCAGGCCGTGCTCTACGCCGCGATGGCCGTCGCCTCGGGCGCGAACGACCTGGTCCTGGCCGGGGGTGCGGAGTCGATGTCGGGCGCCTCGTACTTCACCGACAAGGTGCGGTGGGGCACCAAGGCCGGCGGGTTCGAGATGAAGGACTCCCTGGCCCAGGGCCGCGTGCACGCCGGTGGGGTGAACCACCCGGTGCCCGGCGGGATGATCGAGACCGCGGAGAACGTCCGCAAGAAGTACTCGATCGGTCGCGAGGAGCAGGACCGCCTCGCCGTCCGCAGCCACGAGAAGGCGACGGCCGCGGTCAAGGAGGGTCGCTACGCCGACGAGCTCGTGCCGGTGACGATCCACGGCCGCAAGGGCGACACCGTGGTCGACCAGGACGAGCACATCCGTCCGGACGCGAACCTGGAGTCGCTGGCGAAGCTGCGCCCGATCATGGGCCGACAGGACCCCGATGCGACGGTGACCGCCGGCAACGCCTCGGGCCAGAACGACGGCGCCGCGGTGTGCATCGTGACCACCCCCGAGAAGGCCCGGGAGCTGGGGCTGCGGCCGCTGGCCCGGCTGGTGTCGTGGGGTGTGGCCGGTTGCGGGCCGGAGATCATGGGGATCGGGCCGGTGCCCGCCACGGAGAAGGCGCTCGGGCAGGCGGGGCTGACGCTCGCCGACATGGACGTCATCGAGCTGAACGAGGCGTTCGCCGCCCAGGCACTCGGCGTGGCCCGCGAGTGGGGCATCGACCTCATCGACGACGAGCGGGTCAACCCGAACGGCTCCGGCATCTCCCTCGGGCACCCCGTCGGCGCCACGGGCGTCCGCATCCTGACGACGATGCTGCGCGAGATGGACCGCCGCGAGGCCCGCTACGGGCTCGAGACGATGTGCATCGGTGGCGGTCAGGGCCTCGCCGCGGTGTTCGAGCGGCTGTCGTAGCGCGCTCCTGACGTCAGCGGTGGCACACGGCTGACGCCGGACGACAGCAGGGCGCCACGCCGGACGGCGGGTGCCGCCACCCGCCGTCGGGAACGCGTCCCGACGACGGGTCAGCGGCCCTGCCAGCGCGGGCTCCGCTTCTCCCGCGCTGCGAGCCCGCCCTCCTTCGCGTCCTCGGTCGACCCGGCGACGCGGCGCATCGTCTCGCCGAAGCGGATGGCGTCGGTCTGCGACATCTCCGGGCCCCGGCGGGCGACCTCCTTGATCGCCCGCTGGGCCAACGGCGCGCCCGCGAGGAGGCGCTGCGCGAACGCGTCCACGGCGGACCCGAGCTCGTCGTGCGGCACCACCTGCAGGGCGAGGCCGATCTCCTTCGCGCGCGCCGCCGAGATCGTCTCGCCGGTCAGCAGCAGTTCCATCGCGGGCTGCCAGCCGACGCGGCCGGGGAGCCGGAGCGCGCCGACGATCGTCGGGACGCCGAGCTTCACCTCGGGGAAGCCGAAGGCGGCGCGGTCGGAGGCGATCACGATGTCGCACCACGTGACGAGCGTCAGCCCGTAGCCGAGGCAGAGCCCGTTGACGGCGGCGATCACCGGCTTGTGGATCTCCCACCCGGACTCGAACGAGTTCACCGTCGGGCGCTCCCAGTACGAGCCCGGGAACTCGCCGGCCGGGTTCCGCTCGGAGGTGAAGTCCGCGCCCGCGCAGAAGGCCCGGCCCTCGCCGGTCACCACGCCGACCCAGGCCTCGTCGTCGGACCGCAGCCGGTCGAAGGCGGCGTTGAGACCGTCGCGCATCGCGCCGTCGATGGCGTTGAGCTTGTCCGGCCGGTCGTAGGTGATCGTCGCGACGTGACCCGTGCGCTCGTAGCGGACACGGTCGTGGAAACGCTCGGCGACGTCGGGCATGGGCGCACGGTAGCGGCGGTCCCCCCGTGGCAGGAAAGCGTCGTTGCCGTCACCGGGTGACAGCAACGACGCGTCGCTGTCACACCAGCTGCCTGACTCGCACATCACACCGCCCCGACCGGGTAGCCCCGTTGGCGCCCGTCCGCGCCGAGGTGCATAGTTGTACCGAACAACGGATTGTACGGAGCACGCAATGAACGCAGCAGTCGGTGAGCGCCTCGCGCTCTCGGTCCCCGAGGGGGTCGACGAGCGTTGGGTGACCTCGGACCGGATCGGCCTCCAGCTGATCCGGCTGATCCGCCTCATCGAGCGGCAGCGGGTCATCAAGGCCAAGAAGGACGGTGTCGAGCGGGCGGCCTACGTCCTGCTCGCGCGGTTGGTCATCGAGGGCCCGCACCGGTCGAACGCCCTGGCCGAGGCGGTGCACTCCGACCCGTCCACGGTCAGCCGGCAGATCGCCGCCCTGGTCCGCATCGGCTACGTCGAGCGCCGGCCCGACCCGGCCGACGGCCGGGCGTGCCTGCTGGCCGCCACCGACGAGGGCCACCGGGTCTTCGCCGCGAACCGGGACCTGCGCAACCGCTGGATCTCCGACGTCACGAGCGACTGGGACGACGCCGACCGCGAGCGGCTCGTGGAGCTGATGGACCGCTTCACCACCGCGCTCGAGAACCACCACGAGTCCGGCGCCGCGGGCGCCGAGGAGGACCGATGAGCACGACCACCGCCTCGCCGCCGGCGAGCGCGGCGAAGACGTCCAGCACGGGCGCCTTCACGCACCGCCAGATCCTGACGATCCTGTCCGGGCTGCTGCTCGGCATGTTCCTGGCCGCGCTGGACCAGAACATCGTCTCCACGTCGATCCGCACGATCGCCGACGACCTCAACGGCCTGAACCTGCAGGCCTGGGCGACGACGGCCTACCTGATCACCGCGACGATCTCGACGCCGCTCTACGGCAAGCTCTCCGACCTCTACGGACGCAAGCCGTTCTTCCTCTTCGCCATCGCCGTCTTCGTCATCGGGTCCGTGCTCTGCACGATCTCGACCTCGATGTACGAGCTCGCGATCTTCCGCGCCATCCAGGGTGCGGGCGCCGGCGGTCTGATGAGCCTGGCGCTGACGATCATCGGCGACATCGTCCCGCCGCGGGAGCGCGCCCGGTACCAGGGCTACTTCCTCGCGGTGTTCGGCACGTCGAGCGTCATCGGTCCGGTGGTCGGCGGGTTCTTCGCGGGTGCCGACTCGATCATCGGCGTCACCGGCTGGCGCTGGGTCTTCCTCGTCAACGTGCCGATCGGCATCCTCGCGTTCACCGTCGTCTGGCGGGTGCTGAACCTGCCGCACACGCGCCGCGAGCGGCGGATCGACTGGCCCGGCGCCTCCGCCCTGGCCATCGCCCTCGTCCCGCTGCTGATCGTCGCCGAGCAGGGCCAGACCTGGGGCTGGGGCTCGGCCTGGGCGATCACCTGCTACGCCATCGGCGTCGTCGGGATCATCGGTTTCATCCTCGCCGAGCGGGCCTACGGCGACGACGCGCTGCTGCCGCTGCGCCTGTTCCGCAACGGCGTGTTCTCCCTGACCACGGTCATCGCCGTCATCACCGGTATCGGGATGTTCGGCGGGATCGCGATCGTCCCCCAGTACCTGCAGATCGTCACCGGCTCCAGCCCCACGAAGGCCGGGCTCGAGATGATCCCGCTGGTCGGTGGCCTCATGGTCGCCTCGATCATCTCCGGCCAGCTGACCAGCCGGACCGGGCGCTACAAGGTCTTCCCCGTCATCGGCCTCGGACTGATGACGCTCGGCATGGTGCTGTTCCACTTCCTGCTGCACGCCGACACCCCGTACTGGCAGATCGCGATCCTCATGGTCGTCTTCGGCCTCGGGCTCGGTAACTGCATGCAGACCCTGGTGCTCGCCGTGCAGAACGCCGTCCCGGCGTCCGACATGGGCGTCGCCACCGCGTCGGCGACCTTCTTCCGCCAGATGGGCGGCACGGTCGGCGTCTCGGTGTTCATCTCGATCCTGTTCTCCACGCTCGGCGGGAACATCGCGACGGCCTTCCGCTCGGCGGCGTCCGACCCCGGCTTCCGGGCCGCGGCGGCCGACCCCGCGGTGGCGGCCAACCCGGCGAACGCCGTGGCGCTGAACCCGGCCGTCGGTGCCGCCCGCGTCACCGAGGACTCCTCGGTGCTGCAGCAGATGGACCCGCGGCTGGCCCGTCCGTTCTTCGAGGGCTTCGCGGCCTCGATGGACCTGGTGTTCCTCGTCGCCGCCTGCGTGATCGCCGTCGGCTTCGTGCTGATCTGGTTCCTCAAGGAGGTGCCGCTGCGCACGACGTCGGGCATCCAGGCCCGGCAGGCCGAGGAGGCCGGCCAGGCCCAGGGCCCCGGCAGCGTCGACTCGGCCGCCGAGGTGACCGGCCCGGCGCGCGGTGCGCTCGACGTCCCGACCACCACGCCCCCGGTGGGCGCGGCCGGCGCCGCGGGCTCCGAGCGGGTGCTCCGGCCCTCGCCGGCGCCCCGTCCGCACGGGCGCCACGAGGCGCCGCAGCGCAGCGGTGACTCGGTGGTCCTCGGGCAGCTCTCCGACGGTCCCGTCCCGGACGACGGGTCGGTGCGGTTCACCGACGACGTCGCGGGTGTCCCGATGGCCCTGCACGCCCTCGACGGCACCGTGGTCGACCGGACCTCCTCGGCCGCCGACGGGTCGTTCCGGCTGCACGCCCCGCTGCCCGGCAACTACGTCGTGGTGGCCAACCCGAGCACGTTCAAGCCGCACGCCGAGCTCGTCTCGCTCGACGGCGTGCCCGTGCACCGGCCGCTGGCGCTGCGCCGGGCCACCCCCGTGGGCGGCTCGGTCCGCGACACCGAGGACATCCCCGTGGTCGGCGCGACGGTCACGGTGACCGACGCGGCCGGCGGTGTCCGCGCCGTGCGCCGTACCGGTGCCGACGGCTCGTGGGAGTGCCCGGAGCTCGACCCCGGCACCTACACCGTCGCCGTCCTCGCCCCCGGGCGGGAGCCGGTCGCGGAGCGGCTCGTCGTCGCCGAGGCGTCCCCGGCCGGTCGACGCAGCACCCGCCACGACGTCCGGGTCCCGGTCGCGCGGCACGCGGTGCGCGGTCAGGTCCGGTCGACCTCGGGTGCGGTGGTGCCGGAGTCCCTCGTGGTGCTCATGGGTGCCGACGGCCGGGTCGTGGCCTCCACGGTCACCGACGCGTCCGGGCACTTCGCCGTGGAGGACCTCGCCGAGGGCCGCTACCTGCTCACCGCGAGCGGGTTCGCCCCGGTCTCCGAGCAGGTCGACGTGGCCGCCGGTCGGCACGCGGCCGTCGAACTCACCGTCGACCCGCCGCAGCCGGTGGCCTCCCCGGCCACGACGTCGACGACCTCGACGCCGGACCCGGAGACCGCTCCGCTGCCGGTGGTGCGTTGACCCGTACCCCGCCCTGACCGAACGGCACTCCCGCTGCTGCGGGGGTGCCGTTCGTGCGTTGCGGGCCTCCGTCCGGCCGAGGCCGTCAGCGCAACGGCGGGGCCTCGCGTCCGTCCGGGGCGTGCTCGACGAGCGCTGCGTGGGCGCGCCCGGCGTCGGGGTCGGGCCGCTCACGCAGCACCGCGACGACCGCGTCCACGTCGCCGGACCACGCGAGAGCCGCAGCCTTGCGCCGTACCGACCCGGCGTCGTCGCGGAGCAGCGCCGCCAGGTGCCACGGGACCCGCGCGTCCTCGCCCCCGAACCGGCCGATCAGGTCGAGCGCCTCGCCCCGGACCCGCGGGAGGGGATGCGCCAGGTAGCCGCGGATCAGCACGGTCCGCCGGCGGGCGGGGGAGGCCGCCTCCCAGTCCTGCAGGGCGTCGGCGGCGCCGGGGGCGGTGAGATCGAACGGCGGGGACGGCGCGGCGACGGCGTAGAGGAGGTCGCCCGGCTGCGGCTCGGCGGTCAGCAGCAGGGGGCCTCCCGCGCCGAAGCGGTCGGCCACCTCCAGGGTGTCCGTGGCCGCGTCCGCCCGGTCGGCCGCGGTCGCCACCCGACGACGGGCCGCGGCGCCGCGACGGGCCAACTGCTGCGCGCCCTGCCGCGTCCGGCGGACCGCCCAGATCGTGGCCGTCCCGAGGACGAGGATCGCGATCGCCGCCCCCGACAGGAGCAGGTATCTCTCCACACCGACCTCCCCGGTGGTGATCCAGGGTGTCGGTACCCCGGGCCGGAGTGGATCTCACTCCATGGGCTGACATCGACGCGACACCCGCACCGCAGGCGGATCGGGCGAGTTGAGGACACGTCATCACGACGCACGGAAAACGTGTCGTCGTGGCGCTCCCCGAACCCGAGGACTCTCATGTCGTTCCTGCGCAGGACCGTGCTCGCCACCGCGATGATCTCCGCGGGCCTCACCTCGACCGCCGGCCTCGCGCTGGCGAACGACCACGACGGTGACACCCACCAGAAGGGCGTGGTCAACTCCTCCGACTTCGCCCCGAACACGCCGGTGAACGTCTGCAACAACAACGTGCCGGTCAACGCGCTCGGCGTGCAGGTCCCGGTCCAGGACAACGCGGGCTCGATCCCGATCCTGTCGAAGGCCGGCCACGGCAACGCCGCCACCAACGCCAAGTCGTGCGCGAACCCGATCGACGCCGACAACTGATCGATCGCCCGCCGCGCCGGCCCGGCACCCCCTCCCCGGGGTGCCGGGCCGTCGTGCGTCCGGGGCCCGGGTCGGTGGCCGACCCGGGTCGTCCGGTGCGTCGGTGGGGCCACCGACGCGGCCCGCCCTAGTGCGAGCCCTGCTCCTCGGCGCGCTTGTAGGACTCGCGGATCTCCTGCTCGGCGTCGGAGCGGCCGACCCAGGAGGCGCCCTCGACGCTCTTGCCGGGCTCGAGGTCCTTGTAGACCTCGAAGAAGTGCTGGATCTCGAGCCGGTCGTACTCCGAGAGGTGGTGGATGTCGCGCAGGTGCTCCTGGCGCGGGTCGCCCGCCGGCACGCAGAGCAGCTTGTCGTCGCCGCCCTTCTCGTCGGTCATGCGGAACATGCCGATGGTGCGGGCGAGGATCAGGCAGCCCGGGAAGGTCGGCTCCTGGACGAGGACCAGTGCGTCGAGGGGGTCCCCGTCGAGGCCCAGCGTGTTCTCGACGTACCCGTAGTCGGCCGGGTACTGGGTGGCCGTGAACAGCGTCCGGTCGAGGCGCAGCCGCCCGGACTCGTGGTCCATCTCGTACTTGTTCCGGTTCCCCTTGGGGATCTCGATCAGAACGTCGAACTCCACGGCGGGTCCTCACTGCGATCGTCTGGGGTCGGTCACCCGACCGGGGCCGGTGCCGTCGGCGGTCGCCTCTAGTGTGTCGTACCGGCAGGACCACGTGGCCACGGACGTGCGTGGGGCAGGTCGCACCGGCATCGACGGGGGAGGCACTCCTGACGGCGAGCGAGGTCGACCAGCGGTCCGAGGGCCGGGCGGGGGAGCGGCCCACCAGCCATCGCGCCGAGGTCCCGCGCTCGCGGCGGATCCTCACCCGCGCGCTCGTCGTGCTGGTCGTCCTGGCCCTGCTGGGCGGGCTCGGCACGGCGGCCGTGCTCACCGCGCCGACCCTCGCCCGCACCCTGGGCCTGCCGGTGTCGGCCGCCGTCGACCCGCCCGCTCCCGTGGTGTTCAGCCCGCAGCTCGCCGCTCTCCCGGCGTCCGCGCCCACCCCGACCCCCGCCGGCGTCGCCGCCGCGCTCGACGGTCGCACCGCCGGGCTCGGGGACCTGACCGGCGTCGTGCTCGACCCCGCCTCCCCGCAGACCCCGCTCTGGAGCCGTAACCCGTCCGAGCCGCAGGTGCCCGCCTCGTCCACGAAGCTGCTGACCGCGGCCGCGGCCCTGCTCTCGCTGGACCCCGAGACGCGCCTCGCGACCACCGTGACGGCGGGTCCGACGCCCGACTCGGTGGTGCTCGTCGGCGGCGGCGACGTGTCCCTGTCGTCCCTGCCCGACGGCCGGGAGTCGGTCTACCCGGGCGCCGCGCACCTCGACGACCTCGTCGCGCAGGTCCGGGCCGCGCGCGGCGGACAGCCGCTCGCGACGGTGTACGTCGACACCTCCCGCTACTCCGGGCCCCTGCTGGCGCCCGGCTGGGACCCGGTCGACATCGCCGGAGGCAACCTCGCGCCGATGGGACCGCTGATGCTCGACGGCGCCCGGCTCGACCCCACCGCGCTCGACGGCGCCCGCTCCGAGACCCCCGCCCAGGACGCCGGGGCCGCGCTCGGCGAGCGCCTCGGCGGCCGGGTCACCGTGCGCGACGGCACGGCTCCCGCCGGCGCGGCCGTGCTCGGGCGGGTGGAGTCCCCGCCGCTCACCGAGCTGGTCCACACGGCGATGACCAACTCGGACAACCTCCTGGCCGAGGCGCTCGGGCGGGAGGTCGCGATCCGGGAGAACGCGCCCGCGTCCTTCGAGGGGGCGACCACGTCGATCCGGCGCGTCCTGGCCGCGAACGGGATCGACACGACCGGGGTGACCACCTCCGACGCCTCCGGGCTGTCGACCGAGAACCGCATCCCGGCCGCAACGCTGGCGTCGGTCCTCGCCCCGGCGGCGGCCCCCACCACGACGGACCCCCGCACCGCCACGCTGCGCCCGATCCTCGACGGCCTGCCGATCGCCGCGGGCACCGGCACTCTGGTCGACCGCTACACCGCCGGGTCGACCAACGCCGACGGCCGGGGCTGGGTCCGGGCGAAGACGGGCACGTTGACGGGCACCAACGCGCTCGCGGGCGTCGTCTCGGACACCGACGGGCGCCTGCTCGTGTTCGCCTTCATGTCCAACGGTCCCGATCCGGTCGGTGCCCGTCCGCGCCTCGACGCGCTCGCCACGGCGTTGCGCGGATGCGGCTGTCGCTGAGCGTCAGCGGTGGCACACGGCTGACGTCCGATGTCAGCAGTGGGCCACGGCTGACATCGGCCGCCCGCCGTCCACCTGGCAGGGAAGCGTCGTTGCCGTCACCCGATGAGGGCAACGACGCTTCGCTGTCATCGGGGCCGACCGGAATCCGTACGGTGGAGCACGTGACCGTCACCGAGCGCCCCGCGACCGGACTGCCCGTGCGCTGGGACCTCGCCGTCGCCACCGGCTCCCGCCTCGTGCCGCCCGGACCCGCCGTGGACCGGGCCGAGGCCGCCGCCGAGGTCGCGCGGCTGAGCGAGGGCGCGCGGATCGGCGAGGGCCACGTCCGCGAGCTCACCGGCCTCGGCGCCGGCCACGCCATCCCCGCCGCCGCCGTCGTCGACCGTCCCGGCTGGATCGCCTCCGGCGTCGAGGGCATCCGCACGTTGACCTCCGAGGTCCGGCTCCCCACCGCCGCGCGGACCTCGCCCGGCCTGCTGACCCGGGCCGCCGCGGGCGTCACCTCGACCGTCGCGGGCGCGCAGATGGGCACGTTGCTCGCGTTCCTCTCGACGAAGGTGCTCGGTCAGTACGACCCCTTCGCCGGCCCCGCGAACGCGGGTCACCTGCTGCTCGTCGCCCCCAACGTCACGGCCGCCCGCCAGGCGCTCGAGGTCGACGCCGAGGACTTCGCCCTCTGGGTGTGCGTGCACGAGGCCACCCACCGGCTCCAGTTCACCGCCGTCCCGTGGCTGCGCGACCACTTCCGCGACGAGGTCACCACCTTCGCCTCCGGGATGGAGAGCGGGGTGACCGCGGCCCTCGACCGGCTCCCCGAGATCACGAAGGCCATCCGGTCCCGCAGCGACGTCTCGATGCTCGAGCTCCTCCAGGGCCCCGAGCAGGGCGCGGTCCTCGACCGGTTGCTCGCGCTGACCACCCTGCTCGAGGGGCACGCGGAGCACGTCATGGACGAGGTCGGGCCCGCCGTGATCCCGTCGGTGTCGACCATCCGCGGCCGCTTCTCCGCGCGCCGGCGCGGCGGTGGCCCGATCGACCGGCTGCTGCGGGTGCTGCTCGGCGTCCAGGCCAAGGTCAAGCAGTACGAGCAGGGCCGCGTGTTCGTCGACGAGGTCGTCGGCACGATCGGCATGGAGGGCTTCAACGCCGTCTGGACCTCGCCCGACACGCTGCCCCGCCGCTCGGAGATCACCGATCCGACGGCCTGGATGGACCGCGTTCACGGATGAGCCGCGTGCCGCCCGCGGTCGCCGAGGTCCGACGCGCGCTGCGGCACTCCCTTCCCGACGCCGGGTCGGGGCCGGTCGTCGTCGCCTGCTCCGGCGGGGCGGACTCGCTGGCGCTCGCCGCGGCCGCGGTGGCCGTGCGGGACGAGGTGCACGCCGTCGTCGTGGACCACGGTCTGCAGGCCGGGTCGGGCGCGGTGGCCGAGCGGGCCCGCGCGCAGCTCGCCGGCCTCGGGGTCCGGGCGGCGGTCCGACCCGTCGTCGTCGGGACCGGGCCGGACGGACCGGAGGGGGAGGCGCGCCGGGTGCGGTACGCGGCGTTGCGCGAGGCGTCCGACGCGCTCGGCGGGGCGCCCGTGCTGCTCGGGCACACCCTCGACGACCAGGCCGAGACGGTGCTCCTGGGCCTCGGCCGGGGCGCGGGTGCTCGGTCGCTCGCGGGGATGGCGACGTGGGACCCGCCGTGGTGCCGGCCGCTGCTCGGCATCCGTCGCGCCACGACCCGGCAGGCGTGCGCGGAGGCCGGACTCGAGCCCTGGGAGGACCCGCACAACGCCGACGCGCGCTACACCCGGGTCCGGCTGCGCCACGAGGTGCTGCCCCTGCTCGAGGACGTGCTCGCCGGGGGTGTGGCGTCGGCACTGGCACGCACCGCGGCACAGCTCGCCGACGACGACGCGGCGCTGTCCGCCCTCGCCGAGGACGTCCGCCGCGCGGCCGAGGACGACGACGGGGGCCTCGCCGCACCCGTCGTCGGGAAGGAGCCGGCGGCGGTGCGGCGGCGCGTGCTGCGGTCGTGGCTCGCCGCGCAGGGGGCGCGGGGCTTCGACGAGGCGCAGCTGCGGGCCGTGGACGGTCTGGTGGCCCGCTGGCGCGGACAGGGGCCGCCGTCACTCCCCGGCCGCTTGGAGGTGATCCGCTCCCGTGGGAGGCTGACCTTGCGCAGAGCTCGTTCCGAACGGTAGCGACGAAGGGGTCCGCTCGAGGTGTACGACGGCGACATCGCGTCCGTGCTGATCAGCTCCGAGGACATCCAGACGAAGATCGGAGAGCTCGCGGACCAGATCGCCGCCGACTACGGCTCTCCCGGTCCGGGCGAGCCGGACCTGCTGCTCGTCGGGGTGCTGAAGGGCGCGGTCATGTTCATGACCGACCTGGCCCGCCGCCTCCCGGTCCCCACGCAGCTCGAGTTCATGGCGATCAGCTCGTACGGGTCGGCCACGTCGTCCTCGGGCGTCGTGCGGATCCTCAAGGACCTCGACCGGGACATCTCCGGGCGCCACGTGCTGATCGTCGAGGACATCATCGACTCCGGGCTGACGCTCTCCTGGCTGCGCAAGAATCTCGAGTCGCGGGGGCCGGCGTCGCTGCACGTGGTCACGCTGCTGCGCAAGCCCGAGGCCGCGAAGCTCGACGTCGACGTCAGCTACATCGGGTTCGACATCCCGAACGAGTTCGTGGTCGGGTTCGGGCTGGACTACGCCGAGCGGTACCGCGACCTCCCCTACATCGGCACCCTCGACCCGTCGGTGTACGCCTGAGCGTCACGTCCGTGTCACCTAGCCGGGAGTGCGCTGCCGGATCGTCACCCCCCGGGCGCAACGGAGGGTGCGGCTGGTCCTAGTCTGCGCCGCATGGCGGCTGGTGGATCCCGGCGACTGTGGATCGTGAACGGCCTGGTCGTCCTGCTCGTGCTCCTGGCGGCCGGCGGCACCGTGTACGGGCTCACCCGGACCTCCTCGAGCGAGGACACCTCGCTGCGCACGACCCCGCTGGGCCGCGGCACGGTGGCGGAGACCGTGAGCGCCTCCGGGACGGTCACGAGCGCCACCAGCGCGACGCTCAACTTCTCGACCAGCGGCAGGATCTCCGACGTGCGGGTGCGCCTGGGTGACCGGGTCACCAAGGGGCAGACCGTGGCCGTCCTCGACGGCGAGTACGCGCAGGCCAACCTCGACGCCGCGGACGCCCAGGTCGCCACGGCCGAGCAGCAGCTCGACGACGCCAACTACGCCAAGGACCACCCGCAGTCGACGCAGACGCAGACGGGTACCGGGACGACGGCGGGCCAGGGTGGTCAGGTAATGCCGACCGCGACGGCAGCCCCGAAGGCGGCGACCCCTCCGGCCGCCGCGCCTCCTGCTGCAGCGGTTCCTTCCTCGACCGCACCGAAGTCCGCAGGCCTCTTGCCGATGAACTTCTCCGGCTCCTCGCAGGGCGTCGAGGCCGTCGGTCCCGTCGCGGCGCAGCAGACGCCGACGCCGGGCGGCGGGTCCGGCTCGACGTCTGGAACGGGCCAGACCGGCGCGACCGGTCAGACCGCGCAGACCTCCGAGGACCCGGGCGAGCTCGCCGTCCGGCAGGCCGAGCAGGCCCTCGCGACGGCGAAGGCCAATCGCGTCCAGGCGTTCCAGTCGACCGAGAACCTCGACCTCGTCGCCCCGCAGGACGGCACCGTGGTGAGCCTCGACGGCGTGGCGGGGCAGCTCGCCGGCCCGCAGGGGATCGTGGTCAGCTCGACCGCCACGGGCAACCCGGCCGGCGGGCGACTGCCCGACGGGTCGGCGATCTCCAGCGGCGCCGGGTCGGGGCAGTCGGCCTCGTCGGGGGCCGCCTCCGGAGCGGCCGCCGCGGGTGCGGCCGCCGCCGGGGGAGCGACCGGCGGGGCGAGCGTCACCGCGGCCCCGGCCGCACCCGCCGTCATGACCATCGCGGACCTCGCCTCGATGCAGGTCCTCGCGCAGATCCCCGAGCTCGACGTGGGCCGCGTGCTCGGCGGGCAGCCCGTGACCGTCTCGGTGAACGCGCTGCCCGGCGACAAGATCCCGGGGGCGGTGTCGACGGTCAACGTCCTGCCCGGCTCGGGCTCCACCGTGCAGTACGGCACCGCCGTCGCCCTCACACCGCCGCCGCTGGGACTGCGTCCGGGGATGTCGGCGAGCGTGTCGATCACCGTGCGGCAGGCGAACAACGTGCTGTTCCTGCCGTCGGTCGCGGTGACGCCGCTCGGCGGGACGAACTCGGGCGCGGCGACGGTCAACGTCCTGGCCCCGGACGGCACCACCCAGCAGCGGCAGATCGGGACGGGGCTGTCCTCCGACACGGTCACCCAGGTGACGTCGGGGCTCGCGATGGGCGACCTGGTGGTGCTCCCCGACCCGAACACGCCGAACGTCTTCGGTCAGGGCGGTCCGCCACCGCGCACCCAGGGCGGGACCTCCCAGAGCGGCCAGGGCGGCGGGCGGTGACCGACGTGCCCGTGCTCGACGTGCGGGCGATGTCGAAGGTCTACGGCAGCGGTGAGACTGCCGTGCACGCGTTGCGCGAGGTGAACCTGCTGGTCCGGCGCGGGGAGTACGTGGCCGTCATCGGTCAGTCCGGCTCCGGGAAGTCGACGCTGCTCAACATCCTGGGCTGCCTCGACGCGCCGACCTCGGGGCGCTACCTGCTCGAGGGGCTCGACGTCGCCGACCTCGACGAGCGCCAGCAGTCGATCCTGCGCAACCGGCAGATCGGCTTCATCTTCCAGTCGTTCAACCTCATCCCGCGCACGACCGCGCTGGCCAACGTCGAGCTGCCGCTGGTCTACGCCGGCGTCTCCCGCCGGACGCGCCGGGAGCGGGCGCGGGCCGCCCTGGACCTGGTCGGGCTCGGTCGCCGCGAGGACCACCGGCCCAACGAGCTCTCCGGCGGGCAGCAGCAGCGCGTCGCGGTCGCCCGGGCGCTGGTCACCACCCCCGCGCTGCTGCTCGCCGACGAACCGACGGGCAACCTCGACTCGGCGAGCACCACCGACGTCCTGGGCCTCTTCGACGCCCTGCACCGCGCCGGCCGGACGATCGTGCTGATCACCCACGACGACGAGGTGGCGGCGCGGGCCGACCGCGTCGTCGTCGTGACCGACGGCGTGCTCACCGAGGCCGGTCCGGCCGCGCAGCGGCGGGCCGTCGGCGAGGTCGTCACGTGAACGTCGTCGAGATCGTCCGCTTCGCGGTCGCCGGGCTGCTCGCCAACCGGCTGCGCTCCCTGCTGACGATGCTCGGGATCATCATCGGCATCGCCGCGGTGATCCTGCTGACCGCGCTGGGCAACGGGGCCGCGCAGTACATCCAGGGCCAGATCACGGGGCTCGGCGCCAACAGCATCACGGTCATCCCGCGCACGGCGGGGGCGTCCGCCGGCTCGACGTCGGGGGCCTCCGCCCGTCCGCTGACCGCCGAGGACGCCGCCGCGATCGCGGACCCGCAGGGTGCGCCCGACGTCGCCTACGTGGCCCCGGTGGTGCAGACCTCGGTGAACGCCGCGTCGGGCCGCAACTCGACGACGGCGACGGTGGTCGGCTCCACCCCCGACTACTTCCCCGGCTCGAACACGAAGATCGCGGCGGGGCGGGCCTACGACGCCGCCGACCTCGACGCGGCCCGGAAGGTCGCGCTGATCGGGCGCACCGTGGCCGACGACGTGTTCGGGGTGGACTCGACGCCGCTCGGGCAGGTGATCCTGCTCGACAACGTGCCGTTCCAGGTGATCGGCGTGCTCGAGGCGCGCGGTCAGGGCGGCGGGCTCGCGAACCCCGACCAGAACGTGCTCGCCCCGGTCTCCGCGGTGCAGAGCTCGCTGACCGGCTACGGCAACCTGTCCCAGATCGTGGTCGGGGCGCGCTCGACCGACGCGCAGGCCGCCGCCGAGTCGGAGATCAACTCGATCCTCGACCGACGGCACGGCATCGCCACCCCCGACGACCGGGACTACCAGGTGATCAGCTCCCGGCAGCTGGCCCAGGTGCTGGACCAGACGCTCTCGGCGTTCTCCCTGCTGCTGGCGGCGATCGCGGCGATCTCGCTGGTGGTCGGCGGGATCGGGATCACCAACATCATGCTCGTGTCGGTCACCGAACGGACCCGCGAGATCGGCATCCGCAAGGCCCTGGGCGCCCCGCCGTCCGCGATCCTCGGCCAGTTCCTGGTGGAGTCGGTGATCCTGTCGGTCCTCGGCGGCCTCCTCGGGGTCGCGGTGGGCACCGCGGGGACGCTGATCCCCCTGGGAGACTTCAAGCCCGTCGTCGTGCCCTCGGCCGTCGTGCTCGCGGTCGCCGTGTCGGTCGCCATCGGGGTGTTCTTCGGCGGATACCCCGCCCGCCGGGCGTCGCGCCTGCGCCCGATCGAGGCCCTGCGGCGTGAGTAGTAGTGGAGGAAGGACACCCATGACCGAGCCGAAGGAGTCGGAGAACTCCGACACCGGACCGATCCTGCCGCCGAGCCCGCAGCCGGCGTTCGGCGCCGAGAGCGCGGGCCGCGACGGGGGACCGGCCGCGGGCTGGGAGTCCGAACAGCCCACCCAGGTCGGCGTCCTCGACCGGCCGGTCGACGACGTACCGCTGCGCGACCGGCTCAGCCGGCCCGGCATGGCCCGCTCGACCCGGATCCTGCTGCTGGTGCTGGGTGCGGTCGTGTTCCTCGCGATCGGCCTGTTCGTCGGCCGCGCGACCGCGCCGGCCACCGGACCCGGCTCGGTCGCGCCCGTCCTCGGAACCGTGGAGTCGGTGGACCTCACGCCGAGCGGGTTCCCGGTGCTGACGATCCGTGCCGCCGACGGCACGCTCACCCCGCTGCAGACCACGCCCGGGACGATCGTGGCCACGCCGGTGACGGCGGGGGTCGCGGGGGTGCGGACCGGGCAGCAGGTCACGATCACCGGGGAGCGCGACCAACGCGGTCAGATCATCGCCACCCGGGTCGACCTGCCGGGCCGGTAGCGGTGCGGCTCGTCTGGTTCGACGACGTCCAGGCCCCGTACCGCGAGCCGGTGCTGTGCGAGCTCGCCCGCCGTTGCGAGTTCCGGGCGGTCTTCCTGTACGACGTCGAGCCGGAGCGCCGGATGGCCTTCCGGCCCCACCCCGGCTACGCGGCCGAGGTGCTGCGGGCGTGGCGGCTGCCGCGGGTCGGGCCCCTGCGGCGCCTCGACTCGTACCAGGCCGTGCTCCGGCCCGGCTCCCTGCGACGGGTGCTGGACGCCGACGTGATCGTGATGCTGACGTGGGCACAACTGGCGTCGGTCACGGTCGCACTCGTCGCGCGCCGGCGCGGGGTGCCCTACGTCGTCTTCTCCGAGAGCACGCTGGACAGCCGCCGGGTGGGCGCGGGGCCGATCGACCGGGTGCGGCGCTGGTTCCTCGGCGGGGCGGGCGCGGTCGTCGTGCCGGGGCCGGCCGCGCGGGCGGCGGTGCTGGCCGACGGGGTGCCGCCGGAACGCGTGGTGGAGACGGTCAACGCGGTCGACCACGACGTGTTCGCCCGCCGACCCCGAAAGCTGCGGGCGGGCCGCGACCCCGGCGGGGAGCACCGCTTCGTCGTCGTCGGACAGCTGATCGCCCGGAAGAACGTCGCCGTCCTGCTCACCGCCCTCGCCGCGCTCGACGGGGCACCCCGGCTCGACGTCGTCGGGGACGGAGCGGACGCCGACCGGCTCCGGGCGCTGGCCACCGAGCTCGGCCTCACCGACCGGGTCGTCTTCCACGGCTTCCTCGGCGAGACGGAGGTGGCCGCGGTGCTCGCCGAGACGCACACCCTCGTCCTGCCCTCGACCGAGGAGGTCTACGGGTTCACGGCGATCGAGGCCCGGACGGCGGGCCTGCAGGTCGTGGTGTCGGGGTCCGCCGGGGTGGCGGCCTCGCTGGCGGGGGCCGACGGGGTCTGGACGGTGACCCCCGACGTCGAGGGCGTGCGTGCCGGGCTCGAGGCGGCCCGGCGCGCGTGGACCGGCTGGCGGGGCTCGGTGCCCGACGACGCCGGGTCACCGGCCCGGACGGCGGAGGACCTGGTGCGCGCGGCGCAGGTGAGCAGTAAGTGGGGTCATAGGCCCACTTAGTGCTCACCTGGCCGAAGGCCACCTACGCGGAGCGCGACTCCTCGGCCCGCCACGCGGTCGACAGCAGCGCACCCGGGTCGCGGGGCACGATCCGCCGCACCGGGGACGGGCGCCGCGTCGTGACCTCCGCCGGCACCGGCCCGGTCAGGGCGTCGAGCCCGGTGAGGGCGTCGAGCAGCCGCTCCGCGTCCGCACCCAGGGTGGTCAGCATGTCCGCGGCCTGGTCCCCGCCGTGGCGGAGCAGCGCGGTGAGCAGGTCGGAGACCGACACGTCGCGGTCGGCCCCGGCCGCGCGCACCTGGGCGGCGATCAGCACCTCCCGGACGGCGGCGTTCGCGACGGGCGGCCCGGGCGGCCCCGACGGGTCGGGTTCCCCCGTCGTGGACCACACCGCGAGGGTGAGGGCCGCGTCGCTGCCGCGGTCGGTCACGCCGGCCGCGGCGAGGAGTCCGGCCTCCGGGCCGTCGGCCCGGACGAGGCCCCGCAGCAGGTGTGCGGTGCCGATCCAGTGGTGGCCGCGCTCGGCGGCCTCGTGACATGCGATGTCCAGCACCCGGGCGACCTCGGCCGAGACCTGACGGCGGGGAGTCGCTCCGGGGTCGGGGACCCGGGGCTGGGCGGTGGGGAGCGCCATGTCCGCAGCGTGGCAGGCGTACCGCCGTGATCGCAGCGTGTCTCGGCCGGGAGGGTGACGGTTCCGACCGAGCGTCACCGTGCGCGGTCCCCGACCGGGCTGTACAGGCGGGCCGCGGGGAGCGAGTGGGGGACGACGGGTCCGGCTCGTCGTCGGCCGTCCGCTCCTGGCCGGTCGGCTCGCCCGATCGGTGGGAATCGCGACGCGGCGCGGCGTGTCGCCACCACCCCCGTCGTCGGGACGGACGGGAGGGCGTGACCGGCTACTCTCCCCGCCGTGACCGGGAACGAGGCCGCGACCCAGATCGCCGCCGGGTACGCCACGGACGGGGCCGCACTCGAACTCGGGGCGGTGGTGATCGACGGGGCCACCGATCCGGCGGCGCGGGTGCGCATCCCGTTCGCGACGCTGAACCGCCACGGCCTCGTCGCGGGCGCCACCGGTACCGGCAAGACCAAGACCCTGCAGAACCTCGCCGAGCAGTGCTCCGCGGCCGGCGTTCCGGTGATGCTCGCCGACGTCAAGGGTGACCTCTCCGGGCTGGCCCGCGCCGGCGAGCCGAGCGACCGGACGACCAAGCGCGCGCAGGAGACCGGCGACGACTGGGCGCCGACCGCGTACCCGGTGCGCTTCCTCTCGCTGGGCGCTTCCGGTGTCGGCGTGCCCGTCCGCGCGACGATCACCGCCTTCGGGCCGATCCTGCTCTCGAAGGTCCTCGGCCTGAACGCGACGCAGGAGTCGACGCTCGGGCTGATCTTCCACTGGGCGGACCAGCAGGGCCTCGCCCTGCTGGACACCAAGGACCTGCGGGCGGTGATCCAGCACCTGCTCTCCGACGAGGGCAAGGCCGAGCTCAAGGGCATCGGCGGTGTCTCGACGGCGACGGCGGGCGTCATCCTGCGGGCGCTGGTCAACCTCGAGGCCCGCGGCGGCGACGAGTTCTTCGGGGAGCCGGAGTTCGACCCGGCCGACCTGCTCGCCGTCGAGGAGGGCCGCGGCGTGGTGACGCTCCTCGAGCTCGCCGACCAGCAGGCCGACCCGACGCTGTTCTCCACCTTCCTCATGTGGCTGCTCGCGGAACTGTTCGAGGACCTGCCCGAGGCGGGCGACCTCGACAAGCCGAAGCTCGTCTTCTTCTTCGACGAGGCGCACCTGCTCTTCGCCGACGCCTCGAAGGCGTTCCTGGACCGCATCGAGCAGACCGTCAAGCTGATCCGCTCCAAGGGCGTCGGCGTCTTCTTCTGCACGCAGCTGCCGACCGACATCCCCAACGACGTCCTCTCCCAGCTGGGCGCCCGCGTGCAGCACGCGCTGCGCGCCTTCACCCCGGACGACCAGAAGGCGCTGACGCGGACCGCCCGGACCTATCCGAAGTCGACGGTCTACGACATCGAGACGTCGCTGACCTCGCTCGGCATCGGCGAGGCGATCGTCACCGTGCTCTCCGAGCGGGGCGCCCCGACGCCCGTGGCGTGGACGCGGCTGCGCGCCCCCCGCTCGCTCATGGCGGCGATCGGGGAGCCGGCGGTGACCGAGGCGGCGAAGGCCTCGCCGCTGTGGGCACGCTACGGCGAGACGCTCGACCGGGAGTCGGCCTACGAGCGCCTCTCGGCGCGGACCGGGGCGACGCAGGCACCGCAGGGACAGGCCGAGCCGGTCCCCGCCGACCAGCCGCCGCAGCCGGCGCCCCCGCAGGCCCCGCCGCCCGAGGCCGACGAAGGCCCCGGTGTCTTCGAGAAGATGATGAAGAGCTCGATCTTCAAGCAGATCGTGCGGACGGTCGCCCGCGAGGCGACGCAGCAGATTACCCGCGGTGTGTTCGGGACGGCGAAGCGCCGCTGAGGTCGCGCACGTCACGCCGCGCCCGGGTCGGTGTCGGTGGGCCGGGGTACATTGGCCTCATCAGGGCTTCCCTGGAATGACAGACGGCAGTGAGTCAACCCGGGGAGGGTCGAGGCCGCACCGGCCGCCACCGCATGGACCGCAAGCGCCTGCTCCGCAATCCACTGATCTGGATCGTGGTGCTCTTCGTCGTCTACCTGGTCGTGTCGTCGTTCTTCAGCGACACGCGTGGTTACACCCAGGCCTCGACGTCCCTGGCCCTCCAGCAGATCGACCAGCGCAACGTCGCCGAGGTCACGCTCGAGGACAAGGAACAGCGTCTGCGCATGACGCTGGTGAACCCCGTCGACGTCCCGCCCGCGGACGGCACATCCGGGGCACCGACGCGCACCACGCAGATCTACGCGCAGTACCCGGCCGCCGCCGGGAACCAGATCTTCACGGAGCTGCGGGAGAACCCCGCCCGCAACGGCTTCGACACCCAGGTCACGCAGGAGTCCCTGCTCGGCCAGATGCTGATCTACCTGATCCCGCTGGGCCTCGTCCTGGTGCTGCTGTTCTGGATGATGAACGCGCAGGGCGGCGGCAACCGCGTCCTGTCGTTCGGCAAGTCCAAGGCCAAGCAGCTCAACAAGGACATGCCCAAGACGACCTTCGCCGACGTCGCCGGCGCGAACGAGGCCGTCGAGGAGCTCTACGAGATCAAGGACTTCCTGCAGAACCCGACGCGCTACCAGGCGCTCGGCGCGAAGATCCCGAAGGGCGTCCTGCTCTACGGCCCGCCCGGTACCGGCAAGACGCTGCTGGCCCGTGCGGTGGCCGGCGAGGCGGGCGTGCCCTTCTACACGATCTCCGGCTCGGACTTCGTCGAGATGTTCGTCGGTGTCGGTGCCTCCCGCGTGCGTGACCTGTTCGAGCAGGCCAAGCAGAACTCACCCTGCATCGTGTTCGTCGACGAGATCGACGCCGTCGGCCGCCACCGCGGCGCCGGCATGGGCGGCGGGCACGACGAGCGCGAGCAGACGCTGAACCAGCTGCTCGTCGAGATGGACGGCTTCGACGCCCGCGGCGGGATCATCCTCATCGCGGCCACCAACCGGCCCGACATCCTCGACCCGGCGCTGCTGCGGCCCGGCCGGTTCGACCGGCAGATCCCCGTCGCGGCCCCGGACCTCGCGGGTCGCCGCCAGATCCTCGCCGTGCACGGCAAGGGCAAGCCGCTCGCCCCGGACGCCGACCTCGACGGGCTCGCCAAGCGCACCGTCGGGTTCTCCGGCGCCGATCTCGCGAACGTGCTCAACGAGGCCGCGCTGCTCACCGCGCGCCTCAACCAGCAGCAGATCACCGGAGCCTCGCTGGAGGAGTCGGTCGACCGCGTGATCGGCGGTCCGGCCCGCAAGAGCCGGATCATCTCCGAGCAGGAGAAGAAGGTCGCCGCCTACCACGAGGCCGGGCACGCCCTGGCCGCGTGGGCGATGCCGGACATCGAGCCGGTCTACAAGGTGACGATCCTGCCGCGCGGTCGTACCGGTGGGCACGCCCTCGTCGTCCCGGAGGACGACAAGGAGTTGATGACCCGCTCGGAGATGATCGCCCGCCTGGTGTTCGCCATGGGTGGCCGCTCCGCCGAGGAACTCGTGTTCCACGAGCCGACGACGGGTGCCTCCTCGGACATCGAGCAGGCGACCAAGATCGCCCGGGCGATGGTCACCGAGTACGGCATGAGCGCGAAGCTCGGCGCCGTGAAGTACGGCCAGGAGCAGGGCGAGCCCTTCCTCGGCCGTACCGCGGGCAAGCAGTCGGACTACTCGCTCGAGGTCGCCCACGAGATCGACGAGGAGGTGCGCAAGCTCATCGAGGCGGCGCACACCGAGGCGTGGGAGATCCTCAACACCCACCGCGACGCGCTCGACGCGCTCACCGGTGAGCTGATCGAGCACGAGACGCTGCAGCGCAAGGACCTGGAGCGGGTCTTCGCCTCGGTCACCAAGCGCCCGCGCATCACGGCGTTCAACGACTTCGGGGAGCGCACGCCCTCCGACCGTCCGCCCATCAAGACGCGCCGCGAGATCGCCACCGAGCGGGGCGAGCCGTGGCCGCCGGAGGACGAGCGCCGCGAGCCGGCGCGCGTCGGTGCGGGCAGCAACGGGCACGGCCCGAACGGGCAGACCGCCCACGGGCAGACGACCAATGGCCAGGCCGGCAACGGCCAGGGCCAGAACGGTCAGGGTCAGAACGGCCAGTCCGGCAACGGCCAGTCCGCCCCGGGGCAGAACGGCCACGGCTGGGGCGCGCCGACCACGCCGCCGGTGGGTACGCCCGCCGTCGGTCCGGGCGGCGAGCGGCAGACCGGGCCGGGCACGTCCGGCTGGGGCATTCCCGACGTCTACCGCACCGGAGGCTCGTCGCAGCCGCCGTCGGCGGTGCCGCCGAACTACGGGGCACCCCCCGGGTGGACGCCGGGCACCACGCCCCGCGGCACCTCCTGGGACCCGAACACACGTCCCTACGGGCAGCACGGCTCGGGCTCGGCGCCGCCGAGCTGGGGGAGTACCGGTGGGCAGCACGCGGCGCCGGAGGACGGCACGTCCTCGGGCGCCCGCCGCGGTGGCCCGGACCACGACCCGTCGGGCGGGACCTCCTTCACATCGCCGAGCGAGGGCCCGCAGAACCCGTACGGTGATCCGGACGGCCGTCGCTCAGACGGTCGAACGGAGAGCTGACCAGCGGCGGCCACTCCTCCCGGAGGTGGAGGCACGGGCCGACCCGCGCACCCGAGAAACGGGCGAGGGAAACGTGACCACCAGCCAGGAGACGGAGCGTCCCGTCCAGGACGAGAACGGGCGGAACGGCGCCAGGACGGCGTCGGAGAAGCTCGAGGCGTTCGACGCCGCGCGCGTGGAGGCCGCGGTCCGCGAGCTGCTCATCGGGATCGGGGAGGACCCCGACCGGGAAGGACTCCGCGACACCCCCGCCCGGGTGGCGCGCTCCTACCGTGAGCTGTTCGCGGGCCTGTGGACCGACCCGGCCGAGGTGCTGAAGCGCACGTTCTCCGAGGACCACGACGAGCTGGTCCTCGTGCGGGACATCCCGCTGTTCTCGATGTGCGAGCACCACCTGCTGCCGTTCCACGGCGTCGCCCACGTCGCCTACCTGCCCGGTCCCGACGGTCGGGTCACCGGGCTGTCGAAGCTCGCCCGCCTGGTCGACCTCTACGCCCGACGTCCGCAGGTGCAGGAGCGGCTCACCACGCAGGTGGCCGACGCGCTGGACCACACGCTCGGCGCCCGCGGCGTGCTCGTGGTGATCGACGCCGAGCACCAGTGCATGTCGGCCCGGGGCGTCCGCAAGCCGGGCTCGCGCACCACGACGTCCGCGGTGCGGGGCATCCTCAAGTCGTCGGCCAGCACCCGGGCCGAGGCGCTCGGCCTGATCCGGCACTGAGGCGCCGATCCGTGCCACCCGTCGCGCTGCCTCGTCCCAACCACTGTCTGGTGATGGGCGTCCTCAACGTCACGCCCGACTCCTTCTCCGACGGTGGTCGGTGGCTGAACCGGGACGACGCGGTCGCCCACGGCGTCGCGATGGCGGAGCGCGGGGCGACCTACGTCGACGTCGGGGGTGAGTCCACCCGGCCGGGCGCCGAGCGGGTGGACGCCGCCACCGAGATCGAACGCGTCGTGCCCGTCGTCGCCGAGCTGGTCGCCCACGGCGTCCGGGTCAGCGTCGACACGACCCGCGCGGAGGTGGCGGCCAAGGCGTTGGAGGCCGGCGCGGAGCTGGTCAACGACGTCTCGGGTGGCCTCGCCGACCCCCTCATGGCGCGGGTCGTCGCCGACGCCGGCTGCGGCTGGGTGCTCATGCACTGGCGCGGCCCGTCGGACCGCATGGCGAACCTCGCCAGCTACGAGGACGTGGTGGGCGAGGTGCTCGCCGAGATGATCGAGCAGATCGACCGGGCGGTCCTCGCGGGGGTCGACCCGGCCCGTCTCGTCCTCGACCCCGGCCTGGGCTTCGCGAAGACCGCCGCCCACAACTGGCAGCTGCTCCGCAAGCTCGACGTGTTCACCTCGATGGACTTCCCGGTGCTCGTCGGCGCCTCCCGCAAGCGGTTCCTCGGCGCGCTGCTCGCCGACGACGACGGCACCCCCCGGCCGCCCGCCGGACGCGAGCACGCGACGGCGGCGGTCTCCGCCCTCGCCGCGAACGCCGGCGCCTGGGGCGTACGGGTGCACGAGGTGGGGGCATCGCTCGACGCCGTCGCCGTCGCGGCCGCCTGGCACTGGGGTACCTCCCGGGCCGCGAGGGCCGACTCGTGACCGACACGATCGAGCTGCGCGGCCTACGGGTCCGCGGCCGTCACGGGGTGTTCGAGCACGAACGGCGTGACGGCCAGGACTTCGTCCTCGACCTCGTCCTGCACGTCGACCTCGCGCCCGCCGGGCACAGCGACGACCTCGCCGACACCGTGGACTACGGCGCGCTCGCCGAGGCGGCGGCGGTCGTGGTCGAGGGCGCGCCGCGGTCGCTCATCGAGGCGGTGGCGGCCGACGTCGCCGCGGTGGTCCTCGACGATCCGCGGGTGTCCGAGGTCGAGGTCACCCTGCACAAGCCGCAGGCCCCCATCGAGCGGCCGTTCGACGACGTGGCGGTCCGCATCCGACGGAGACGCAGCGGAGCGGAGCTCGACCCCGGTGGTCCGATTCGTCCGGAGAGCCGGTGACCCGGGCGGTGCTGTCGCTGGGTTCGAACCTCGGCGACCGGCGCGCCCACCTCGCGGCCGGCCTCGCGGGACTCGCGCCCTGGACGCGGGCGGTCTCCTCGGTCTACCGCACCGCCCCGTGGGGCGGGGTCGACCAGGACGACTTCCTCAACCTCGTGGTCACCGTGGAGGACCCGCAGGCGGGCCCGTGGGAGTGGCTCGACCGCGCCCGCTCCGCGGAGCAGGCCCGCGACCGCGACCGCGGCGAAGGTGCCGTCCGCTGGGGTCCACGCACGCTCGACGTGGACGTCCTGCTGGTCACCGACGCCGACGGCGAGCCCGTGACCAGTACCGATCCCGAGCTGCTCCTGCCCCACCCGCGCCTGCAGGAGCGGGCCTTCGTCCTCGTGCCGTGGGCGGAGATCGCCCCGGACGACGAGGTCCCGGACCACGGCCGGATCGCCGACCTGCTCGCGGCGCTGCCCGACGACGAGCGTGCCGGGGTCGTCCCGGACACCGGAGGACCGGAGACGCAGCGGAGCGGAGCTCGACCCGGAGGACCGGAGACGCAGCGGAGCGGAGCTCGACCCGGAGGACCGGAGACGCGCTGATGACCACGCGCACCAGCCCCTCGGTCCTGCTCGTCATCGCGGTCGCGGCGGGGCTCGCCACGAAGCTCGCGCTCGGGCTGCTCTACGGCTCGATCCCGCCGCTGCCGGCGCCCGCGGGCCTGACGTTCCTGGTGCTCGGCCTCGTCGAGGGCGGGATCGCGATCGTGCTGTACCGCCGGATCCAGCGCCGTCCCGGCGCCCGCCCGGTGGACGCGCTCGCCGCGGCCCGCGCCGTCGCGCTGGCCAAGGCCTCGGCGCTCGCCGGGTCCCTGGTCGGCGGCGCGTGGTGCGGGGTGCTCGCGCACGTGCTGCCCCGGCGGTCCGAGTTCGCCGCCGCGGCGTCGGACACGACGGCCGCAGTGATCGGGATCGTCGGTGCCGCCGTGCTCGTCGGCGCGGCGCTGGCGCTGGAGTGGTGCTGCCGCACGCCGGAGGACCCGGAGTCGCGCATCCCGGAGGACCGTCGCTGACCAGGTCGGTCATCGGCCCACACCGTGGTCGTGCGGGCACGGTCGGTACAGTTCGGACATGGCCAACCCCGGGGCCGACCGGCGTCGCGGGTCGCGCCCGTCCCCTGCCACGGGTGGTGGACGGCCGGGCGACCCCGTCGTCCGCGTGCTGCTCGTCGCGACGGCGGTGTGCGCCGCGCTCGCCGCGGCCACCGTGGTGTTGGCCGACGACGGGCGCATGCTCCGGCTCGGCGTGGTCGCGGGACTCTGGGCGGCGCTGCTCGCGGTGGCGGCCCTCGCCCGCCGCAGCGGGGGCGGCGGAGCCGATCCCGAGCGCGAGCTCGAGTCGATGCGCCGCACCTACGAGCTCGAGCTGGCCGCCGAAATCGACGCCCGCCGCGAGCACGAGCTGACCGTCGAGCAGACGGTGCGCCGCGAGGTCGCCGCCGAGGCCGGTCAGGAGCTGGCGGCCCTGCGCGGCGAGGTCGAACGGCTCCGCTCGCACCTGGAGAACGCCGAGACCCGCGCGGCGCCCCTGCCGCCGCACCTGCACGTCGTCGCGGGCGAGGGGCCCGCCCGGGGCGCCCCACCCGGCGTCGGGAACCCTCCGCGCCTGCCGCGCCAGCACGTCAACGAGGTGTCGCACCCGTCGGCGTCGGGCCGCGGGACGGGCGGTCGCACGGTCGCCGAGCTGCTCGCCGCGCACGCGCAGGACCGCCGCCGCCCGCCGCGCTGATCGGCCGACCCGCCGTCCGCGGCCGGACCCACTACCCTGCGGCAGGGTGATCGCCTCCCCGGTCCGGCTCGCCCCGCAGCAGCGCCGCACCCTCGTCTGGCCCGTGGTCGGGCTGATCGTGCTCGGCATCTGCGCACTGGTCGCCGTGGGCTTCGCGAGCACCGAGATCGGGACCGGCGGGGTCGTCGTCGGGGCGATCTGCGCGCTGCTCCCCGTGGGGCCGGTGCTGCTCGCCTTCGCCTGGGTCGACCGCTGGGAGCCCGAGCCGCCGCGCCTGCTGCTCACCGCGTTCCTGTGGGGAGCGGGCTTCGCCGCACTCGTGGCGCTGATCATCAACTCGAGCGCCGTGCTCGCCGCGGAACTGCTCCTCGGGCAGGGACAAGGCGACTTCATCGGCGCCGTCATCTCGGCACCGCTGGTCGAGGAGTTCGTCAAGGGCGCGTTCGTGGTGGGGCTGCTGCTGTTCCGACGGCGGGAGTTCGACGGGATCGTCGACGGCGTGGTCTACGCGGGCTTCGTCGGCGCGGGCTTCGCCTTCACCGAGAACATCATCTACTTCGGCCGCGCCTTCACCGACGACGGCACGGCCCCGGTGGCCGGCGTCATCGTCACCTTCATCCTGCGCGGCGTGCTCTCCCCGTTCGCCCACCCGCTGTTCACCGCGATGACGGGGATCGGGGTCGGGATCGCGGCCAGCGTCCGGTCGCGGGCGCTCGGGGCCCTCGCGATCGTCGTCGGCTACGCCCTCGCCGTGATCCTGCACGCGCTGTGGAACTCCGCGACCCAGCTCGGCCCCGGCTTCTTCGGCGTCTACATCCTCATCATGGTGCCGCTGTTCCTGGCGCTGATCGGCCTGGTCGTGTGGCAGCGACGCCGGGAGCGCGACGTGCTGGCCCGCCAGATGCCGGGCTTCGCCGCGGCCGGGTGGATCGCCGAGAGCGAGGTCCCGCTGCTCGGCAGCATGTCCGGACGCCGCCGCTGGCTCTCCGCCGTCCGCCGGACCGCGGGCAAGCCCGCCGCCCACGCCGTCGTGCACTACCAGCACGCGGTGTCCGAGCTCGCGTTCCTGCGCGCCCGCGCCGAGCGCGGGGCGATCCCGCCCGACCCGCGCTGGCACGCCGAGCTGCTCGACAACGTCGTCCGCACGCGCATGGCCGCGGTCACCGCCCCGGGCGTGCCCCAGGGGCAGCAGCCGCCACCCGGTCCGCCCCCGGGCCCGCGCCCGCCGTCGGGACCCTTCCCGACGCCGGGTCCTCCCGGACCTGGCTGGGGACAGCAGCCCCCGCCGTACCAGGGCGGGCCGTACCAGGGCCAGCAGCCGTACCCGCCGTCCCAGCCCTGGCAGCGGCCGCCGGGGTAGCGGGCATGCGTCGGTGGACCCATCGACGCGTCGGGTGACACCGATGGGCCATTCCTGTCGGACGGGGCGGATGCGTCGGTGGCCCCTCCGACGCGTCGGGTGACACCGATGGGCCATTCCTGTCGGGCGGGGCACCCCGGTGTCATCCCGATCACCTGCGGCCACCCCTCCGCCGGCGCGCGTCTACCCTCGCGTCCGCATCGTCCGGTACCCGCTCCGCTGAGCGGGACGGGAACGACGAGTGGTGAAGGGGTGTCCTCGTGAGCGCCTCCGGCAGCGACGCCGGGCCCAGGCCCGCACGTCTCGACGTCGGCGTGGTCTCCGCCGGGCGGGTCGGCGCCGTGATGGGTGCCGCGCTGGCGGGCGCCGGTCACACGGTCGTCGCCGCGTCCGCCGTGTCGCGCGCCTCCCGGGCCCGCGCCGAGGCCCTGCTGCCCGGCGCCGAGATCCTCCCGCCGGACGAGGTCGTGCGCCGCTCGGACCTGGCCCTGCTCGCCGTGCCCGACGACGTCCTGCCCGGCCTCGTGCGCGGGCTCGCCGCCTCGGAGTGCCTGCGGCCCGGCCAGATCCTCGTGCACACCTGCGGCTCCCACGGCGTCGGCGTACTCGGCCCGGCCGCGGAGCACGACGTGCTGCCGATCGCCCTGCACCCGGCCATGACGATCACCGGCCGCCCGGAGGACGTCACCCGGCTCGCGGGCGCGTGCGTCGGGGTCACCGCGCACGACGGGCCGAGCGAGGACGCCGAGGCGGCCTGGCTCGTCGGCGAGGCGCTCGTCGTCGAGATCGGGGCGGAGCCCGTGCGCATCCCCGAGGCGATGCGCCCGCTCTACCACGCGGCCCTCGCCCACGGCGCGAACCACCTGATCACGCTGGTCCGGGAGGCCGCGGACCTGTTGCGCGACGCGGGGATCGAGCCGGCCGAGCGGGTGCTCGCGCCGCTGCTGTCGGCCGCGCTCGACAACGCCCTGCGTCTCGGCGACCGCGCCCTCACCGGGCCTGTCGCGCGCGGCGACGCGGGCACCGTCGCCACCCACCTGCGCCACCTCGACGCACGGGCGCCGGAGTCGGCCGAGCTCTACCGCGCCCTCGCCCGCCGCACCGCCGAGCGCGCCCACTCCGGCGGGCTCATCGGCGACGACGAGTTCACCGCCGTCATCGACACCTTCGAGAGGCACACGCCGTGACCCGCCCCTCCAGCCTGCGCACGCACGACCTGCTCGGGCGCTCCAGGCCGAAGTACGCCAAGGACAACCTGACGGTCCACACCGACCCGAACACGCTGCGCCGCGTGACGAAGGCGATGCGCGGGGGCGGCCGCCGGGTCACCCTGGTCCCGACGATGGGCGCGCTGCACGACGGCCACCGCGAGCTGATGCGCCGCGCCCGCTCGATCCCCGGCTCGTCCACCGTCGTCTCGATCTTCGTGAACCCGCGCCAGTTCGGGCCGACCGAGGACTTCGACCGCTACCCGCGCGCGTTCGAGGCCGACCTCGAGATGTGCCGCGAGGAGGGCGTCGAGCTGGCCTTCGCGCCCGACGTCGACACCATGTACCCCGCCGGGTTCACCACCTCGATCGACCCGGGCCCGCTCGGCGACCAGCTCGAGGGCGCCGCCCGTCCCGGCCACTTCGCCGGGATGCTCACGGTGGTCAACAAGCTGTTCGCGATCTGCGTGCCCGACGTCGCGTTCTTCGGGGAGAAGGACTACCAGCAGCTCGCCCTGATCAAGCGGATGGTGCGGGACCTCGACATCGACGTCCACGTCGTCGGTGTCCCCACCGTCCGCGAGACCGACGGGCTCGCACGGTCCAGCCGCAACGCCTACCTCGACGAGACCCAGCGGCAGCAGGCGGTCACGATCTCCGCCGCGCTGTCCGCCGGCCAGTACGCCGGGGAGCAGGGGCCGGGCGCGGTGGTGGCCGCGGCCCGCGAGGTGCTCGCGTCGGAGCCGGCGCTCGACGTCGACTACGTCGAGCTGCGCGACCCCGAGCTCGGACCCGCCCCGCAGATCGGCGACGCCCGCCTGCTCATCGCCGCCCGCCTGGGCGCCACCCGCCTGATCGACAACGCCCACGTCTCGGTGACGGAGAGAGTCTGATGCTGCGCACGATGCTCAAGTCCAAGATCCACCGGGCGACGGTCACCGACGCGGACCTGCACTACGTCGGGTCGGTCACCGTCGACACCGACCTGATGGCGGCGGCCGACCTGCTCGAGGGCGAGCAGGTCGCGATCGTCGACGTCACCAACGGCGCCCGCCTGGAGACCTACGTGATCCCCGGCGAGGCCGGCTCCGGCGTCATCGGGATCAACGGCGCCGCCGCGCACCTCGTGCACCCCGGCGACCTCGTCATCCTCATCGCCTACGGGCAGATGGACGACGCCGAGGCCCGCGCCTACGCCCCGCGCGTCGTGTTCGTCGACGATCGCAACCGCGTCCTCGACCAGGGCTCCGACCCCGCGTACGTGCCGGCCGACGCCCCCGAGGCGTCGCTGCTGGTCCCGGGCACGCGGGCCGCCGCCCTGAACTGACGCCGGAGGGTCTGGTGCTGCTCTGCATCGACGTCGGCAACACGCAGACGGCACTGGCGCTCTACCCGTCGTCGGGAGAGGTTCCCGACGACGGGGCCGCGGTCGCCTCCCGCTGGGACGCGCGCATCCGCACCGAGCGGCGGGCCACCGCCGACGAGCTCGCGCTGAGCGTGCGCGGGATGCTCGGGCCGCTGCTCGCGCAGGTCGACGGCGTCGCGGCGCTCTCGACCGTCCCCGCCCTGCTCCGCGAGCTGCGCGGCATGCTCGACCGGCACTTCCCCGGGGTCGCCCGGGTGCTCGTCGAGCCCGGGGTGCGGACCGGGGTGCCGCTGCTCGTCGACAACCCCAAGGAGGTCGGCGCCGACCGGGTGGTGCAGGCCCTCGCGGCGCACCAGCGCGTCGGCGGTCCGTGCGTGGTGGTGACCTTCGGGACCTCCACGACGGTCGACGGCGTCTCCGCCGCGGGCGAGTTCCTCGGCGGGGCGCTCGCCGCGGGCGTCGCGGTGTCGGCGGACGCGCTGGCGGTGCGCGCGGCCGGGCTGCGCCCCGTGGAGCTCGTGGCGCCGCGGACCGTGCTCGGGCGCTCGACCGTGGAGAGCATGCAGGCGGGCCTCGTGCTCGGCGCCGCCGCGATGGTCGACGGGCTCGTCCGCCGGATCGGCGAGGAGATCGCGGCGAAGGACACGGCGGGCCGGGGTCCCGTGGCCGTGGTCGCCTGCGGTGGCCTCGCCCCGGTCGTCGCGCCGGAGTGCACGACGATCACGCACCACGTCCCCGACCTCACGCTGCAGGGCCTGCGTCTGGTCTTCGGTCGGGTCCAGGAGGCGGCGCGTGCCCGCGAGGAGCGCCGCACCCGGCGGTGACGGTGGCAGCACGGCCGGCGCGACCGGCGCCGACCGTGTGCGTCGCGCACTGCGAGGTCTCGCCGGGCACGAGCGTGGTCGGCTACGTGCGCACCAGCCCGACGACGGCGGCACCGACGAGTCCGCCGCCGGTCAGCGTGAACGAGACGACGCCCAGCACCTGATGCCACGCGCGTGTCCGCGTCGGCGCCGCTGTGCCGCGTGCGATGCGCGACCACACCGAGCACATCCGTCAGGTGGCAGTCCGGTTCGTCGCCGTCCGCGGCGACGCCCGGTAGGTGCGGCGGTAGGCGACCGGGGAGAGCCCGACGTCCGCGGCGAGGTGCGCACGCAGAGACGACGTCGTGCCCAGGCCGGCGTCGGCGGCGACCCGGTCGATCGCGAGGTCGGTGGACTCCAGCAGGTGCCGCGCGTGCGCGATCCGCTGCGCGAGGATCCACGCGTGCGGTGACGTGCCGGTCTCGGCGCGGAAGCGGCGGGCGAAGGTCCGCGGGCTCATGGCCGCGTGCCGGGCGAGGGTCGCGACGTCGAGCGGCTCGGACAGCCGCTCCCGGGCCCAGGTCCGGGTGGGGCCGGTGGACCCGTCGTCGTCGACGGGCACCGGCCGCTCGATGAACTGTGCCTGCCCGCCGTCGCGCCACGGCGCCACCACGAGGTGCCGGGCGACCTCGTTGGCCACCGCCGCGCCGTGGTCGCGGCGCACCACGTGCAGACAGAGGTCGAGGCCCGCAGCGAGTCCGGCGGAGGTCGCGAGGTCGCCCTCGTCGACGAACAGCACGTCCTCGTCGACCTCGACGTCCGGGTAGAGCCGCCGGAACTGGGCGGCGCGGGCCCAGTGCGTGGTGGCCCGGCGCCCCGCGAGCCGTCCGGCCGCGGCGAGCACGAAGGCGCCGGTGCAGATCGACATCCAGCGGGCGCCCTCCGGCACCCGCGCCAGCGCCTCGTGCACCTCCGCCGGGAGCACGCCGTCCCGCCGGGCCGGGACGAAGTGCGTCCCGGGCACGAGCACGGTGTCGGCGGCCGCGAGGGCCTCCGGCCCGTGCTCGACGTGCAGTGCGTAGCCCGCCGTCGTCGGGACCGGCCCGGGTGCCAGGCCGCACACACGGACGTCGTAGAGCGGCTCGCAGTCGCGCTCGGCGGTGCCGAAGACCTGCGGCGGGATCGCGAGGTCGAAGCCGACCACCGGGGGCAGCGCGAGCACGGCGACGACGTGGGTCATGGCCGGATTCTGGCATCTCGTGGCGTTCCTGCCACTGGTCCGCTCCGGGAACGCCGGGCATCCTCTCTCCTCGTGACCGACGTCAGCGCGCCGGAGACCCGGCGAACGCGCTCCTCGTGGTGGCCGTGGGCCGTCGCCGCGACCGCCTTCGTCGCCCTCATGGGCGCCGCGGGCTTCCGCTCCGCGCCCGGCGTGCTGATCGCGCCGCTGCACGAGGAGTTCGGGTGGTCGACGGCCACGATCTCCACGGCGGTGTCGATCAACCTCGTGCTCTACGGCGTCATCTCCCCGTTCGCGGCCGCGCTGATGGAGCGGTTCGGTATGCGCCGGGTGGTCGGCGGGGCGCTGCTCCTCGTCGCGGCCGGGAGCGGGCTGACGGTGTGGATGACCCAGGTCTGGCAGCTGATGCTGCTGTGGGGGGTGCTCGTCGGGGTGGGCACCGGCTCGATGGCGCTCGCGTTCGTCGCGACCGTCACCGGTCGCTGGTTCGTCCGGCGCCGCGGGCTCGTCAGCGGGGTCCTGACGGCGGCGCAGGCCGCGGGCGGCCTCGTGTTCCTGCCGCTCATGGCGGCGCTGTCGGAGAGCGTCGGGTGGCGGGCGGCCTCGCTGGTGGTGGCGGCGGGCGCGCTCGTCGTCGTCCCGGTGGTGATCCTGTTCCTGCGGGACTCGCCGTCCGACGTCGGCACCGTCGCGCACGGCGCCGACCCCGGCTCCGTCGCGGCCGCTCTCCCGACGCCGGGTGCCTCGGGCGGTGCGGCCCGCCGCGCGGTCTCCGTGCTCGGCGAGGCGGTCCGCACCCGCACGTTCTGGCTGCTCGCCGGCGGGTTCGCGATCTGCGGCGCGACGACCGTGGGGCTGCTCGGGACACACTTCGTCCCCGCTGCGCACGACCACGGGATGCCGGCGACCACCGCGGCGGGCCTGCTCGCGGTGGTCGGGGTCTTCGACGTGGCCGGGACGATCCTGTCGGGCTGGCTCACCGACCGGTGGGACCCGCGACGGCTGCTCGCCGTCTACTACGTGCTGCGCGGCGCGTCGCTGCTCGTGCTCCCGCTGCTGCTCGCCCCCACCGCGATCCCGCCCATGTGGGCCTTCATCGTGTTCTACGGGCTGGACTGGGTGGCGACCGTGCCGCCGACCGTGGCGCTCTGCCGGGAGTGGTTCGGCGACCGCGGGCCGATCGTGTTCGGCTGGGTCTTCGCCTCGCACCAGATCGGCTCCGCCATCGCCGCGTTCGGCGCGGGCGTCATCCGGGACACCACGGGCAGCTACGACGGCGCCTGGTGGGGCGCGGGGGCGCTCTGCCTGGTCGCGGCGGTGCTGTCCCTGGCGATCACGCGGGCGGTGACCCGGTCGGAGCCGGTCGGCGCCGGCTGACCCGCGACCCGTCGTCGGGAGCCCGGGGTGCGATCAGGGTGCGCCGGCGGCCTCGTCCGGCAGCTCGGCGTGCCGGGGATCGCTCACGGGCAGCAGGTGGCGCAGGCGCTCGACGAGTTCGAGGTCGTCGCGACCGGCCGGAGTCCGGGCCAGGGCCCAGAGGGCGGCGGTGTCGCCCGCGCGCAGGACCGCGCGGCGGACCCCGACGTCGAGCTCGTCGCGTAGTGCCCGGATGCCGGGGGCGTCGGAGGTCGGCAGCAGCTCCCCGCGCCCGACCAGGGCGGTGTCGGGCACGGCGCCGGACCGTAGGGCGTCGCGCAACGTCAGGAAGTCGGCGTCGACGCGGGCCTCGATCCGATAGGGCTGCGTCTTGACCACCCCCGCGCCGTTGGGGAGCGACTCGAGCAGGTGGCGCAGGCGGTGCATCTCGGCGCGCACCGTGACGGGATTGCCGCGCTCGCCGTAGATCTCGAGGGCGAGCGCGTCGGCGGAGAGGCCCTCGGGGTGCAGGGCGAGCAGGGCGAGCAGCTCGGCGTGGCGGGCGCCGAGTCGGACCGGCCGTCCGTCGAGCCGCGCGACCGGGCGCGGGACGCCGAGGAAGGGCAGCGCGAGCGTCGGGCGGCCCCGCATCCCGGACGGGCGCTCGAGGCGGAGCAGCCAACCCTCGGCGAGGGGCTCGACGACGCCCTCGCCGTGCTCGCCGAGCGAGACCCGGTCGCCGGCCCCGGGCAGCACGATCCGGTCGTCGATCCAGCCGTGCGGGGTGGCGGCGAGCACCCGGCCCGCCGGGCTGAGCAGCGCGCCGGGCGCGTCGAGACCGGAGAGGTGGGGGAGGTTCAGCGTGCGCAGTCGCTCGTCGCGGATCGCCTGGCGGGTGGCGAGGTGGTTCTCCGCGAGCCGCGCCGCCGCCGTGACCAGCGCCAACGTGCTCGGGTGGAACGTGCGGACCGGGCCGGTGAGGTCGACCGCGCCCACCGCCTCCCCGGTGTCGGGATCGTGGATCGGCGCGGCCGCACAGGTGAACCGGTGGTACTGCGCGACGAGGTGCTCCGAGGAGTGGATCTGCACCGCGGCGTCCGAGGCGAGGGACGTGCCCATCGCGTTCGTGCCGGCAGAGTCCTCGCTCCAGCGGAACCCCTCGGCGAGCTCGAGGTCGTCGGCCAGGTGCAGCATCCCGGCCGCACCCTCCCGCCACAGGATGTGGCCCTGGGCATCGGTGACGATCATGACGTGCATCGCCTCGTCGGCGATCTCGAGCAACGTGGTGCGCAGCAGCGGGAGCACGGGGGAGAGCGGGTGGTGCTCGCGGACCGCCGCGAGCTCGCCGTCGTCGAACACGTGGGCAGGGGCGCCGTGCTCGGGATCGACGCGGGCGGCCAGCGAGCGGCGCCAGGAGTCCGAGACGACCGACCGCGGGTCGACCTCGGCGCGTCCCCCGCCCAGCACGGCGTCGCGCACGCGCGCGAGGACGGCCGCCCGCTCGACCGGGTCCCCCCAGCCGTCCACGTGTCCCGTCATCCACCACCCCGTGGACCTCTCCCGCAGCCCCGGCGGGCCGAACGTCCATCGTGCGCCCGATCACGCGGTGAGGCAACCCTTACTCGAACGGTGCAGAGCCCCTCATCTGCGGGCACAGGCCGTCCGCGCTGCTCGCATCTGCGTGCAACGTCCGTGCAACCCCTGCGCTCATAGCGTCCTGGGTCACAGGGGCGAGGCCCGCCGTGCGGCGCCGCCCCTCCGAAGGAACAGGCACGGCCGACCACTTTGGGAGGACCAACGATGGCCGTCTACGCAGCCCCCGGGACCGAGGGCTCGGTCGTCAGCTTCAAGCCGCGGTACGACCACTGGATCGGCGGCGAGTACGTCGCCCCGGCCAAGGGTCAGTACTTCGAGAACCCGACCCCCGTCACCGGTCAGACCTTCTGCGAGGTCGCCCGCGGCACCGCCGAGGACGTGGAGAAGGCCCTCGACGCCGCCCACGCGGCCGCGCCGGCCTGGGGCCGCACCTCGGTCGGCGAGCGCGCCAACATCCTCAACAAGATGGCCGACCGCATCGAGGCGAACCTCGAGAAGATCGCCATCGCGGAGAGCTGGGAGAATGGCAAGGCCTGCCGGGAGACCCTGGCCGCCGACATCCCGCTCGCGATCGACCACCTGCGCTACTTCGCCGGCGCGATCCGCGCGCAGGAGGGCTCGCTCTCCCAGATCGACGAGGACACGGTCGCCTACCACTTCCACGAGCCGCTGGGCGTCGTCGGTCAGATCATCCCGTGGAACTTCCCGATCCTCATGGCGATCTGGAAGCTCGCCCCGGCCCTGGCCGCGGGCAACGCCGTCGTCCTGAAGCCGGCCGAGCAGACCCCGGCCTCGATCCACGTCCTCATGGACGTCGTCGGCGACCTGATCCCGGCCGGTGTGCTGAACATCGTCAACGGCTTCGGGGTGGAGGCGGGCAAGCCGCTCGCGTCGTCCCCGCGCATCCGGAAGATCGCCTTCACCGGTGAGACCACCACGGGTCGGCTCATCTCCCAGTACGCCTCGGAGAACCTGATCCCGGTCACGCTCGAGCTCGGCGGCAAGAGCCCGAACGTCTTCTTCGACGACGTGTCGGCGCAGAACGACGCCTTCTACGACAAGTGCCTCGAGGGCTTCGCGATGTTCGCCCTCAACCAGGGCGAGGTCTGCACCTGCCCGTCGCGCGCGCTGATCCAGCAGGGCCACTACGACGAGTTCCTGGCCCAGGCCGTCAAGCGCACCGAGCAGGTCAAGCAGGGCAACCCGCTCGACACCGACACGATGATCGGCGCGCAGGCCTCGAACGACCAGTTCGAGAAGATCCTCTCCTACATCGACATCGGTCGGCAGGAGGGCGCGAAGGTCCTCACCGGCGGCGAGAAGAGCGACCTCGGGGGCGACCTCTCGGGCGGCTACTACATCCAGCCGACCATCTTCGAGGGCGACAACTCGATGCGGATCTTCCAGGAGGAGATCTTCGGGCCGGTGCTCTCGGTCGCGAAGTTCACCGACTACGCCGACGCCATGCGGATCGCGAACGACACCCTCTACGGCCTCGGCGCCGGTGTGTGGTCGCGAGACACCAACACCGCCTACCGCGCCGGGCGTGAGATCCAGGCCGGCCGGGTGTGGGTGAACAACTACCACCAGTACCCGGCGCACGCCGCCTTCGGCGGGTACAAGCAGTCGGGCATCGGCCGCGAGAACCACAAGATGATGCTCGACCACTACCAGCAGACGAAGAACCTGCTGGTGAGCTACTCGCAGAACGCGATGGGCTTCTTCTGATCGAGCCCGCGCCGACGAGAACCGGGAGGCCTCCGATGAGCGAGATCAGCACGAGTACCGACGTCACCGAGACGGTGCCGGAGGTGCCCGGATCGGGGACGACCGCGCGGGTCGCGCTGTCGCCGCAGGCGGCCGAGCTGCTCGTGACGCTGACCGACCTCCACGGCCCGTTGATGTTCCACCAGTCCGGCGGATGCTGCGACGGCAGTGCCCCGATGTGCTATCCGGACGGGGACTTCAAACTCGGCGGGCAGGACGTCCACCTCGGGGATCTCGAGGTGGCCGGGCTGGAGAAGCCGATCGGGTTCCACATGTCGGCGTCGCAGTTCGAGTACTGGAAGCACACCCACCTCACCGTCGACGTCGTCAAGGGACGCGGGAGCGGATTCAGCGTCGAGGCGCCCGAGGGCGTCCGGTTCATCATCCGCTCGCGCCTGTTCACCGACGACGAGTGGCGGGCGCTCGAGGGGGCCTGAGGCTTCCGCGCACGACCGCACGAGGGGCACCCTGGCCGACGGGCCGGGGTGCCCTTCGTGCGTCCGCACCGTCTCGACGAGGAGAACAGACCGTGACCGAAGCCAGCACCACGCTCCGCGAGCTGACCGGGATGCCCGGAGACCCGGCGTCCCTGACCGGCTCCGCGCTGGTGATGATCGACCTGCAGAACACCTACACCCACGGCGTGATGGCGCTGGAGAACGTGGAGCCCGCCATCGAGGAGGCCGCCCGCCTGCTCGAGCGTGCGCGCGCCGCCGGGTCGACGATCGTGCACGTCCAGCACGAGGCGGGCGCCGGCACGCCCTACGACACGAACGCCGAGATCGGCGCGATCGTCGCCGCGGTCGCCCCGCGGGACGGTGAGCACCGGGTGGTGAAGAACTTCCCGAGCTCGTTCGTGAACACCGACCTCGAGGAGTACCTGCGGGGCGCCGGTGTCACGAATCTCGTGCTCGCGGGGTTCATGACGCACATGTGCGTCAACTCGACCGCGCGCAGCGCGTTCAACCTCGGCTTCGCCCCGACCGTCGTGGCGGGCGCCACGGCCACCCGTGCGTTGCCCGGTCCGGACGGCGTCGTGGAGGCCTCGGCGTTGCAGTCCGCGAGTCTCGCCGCCCTGTCCGACATGTTCGCGGTGGTCGTTCCCGACTCGTCGGCCGTTCCCGACTGAGTCGTTCACGACTTCCACACCATTCCATTGTGCGCGGGGCGTCACGGTGGACCCGCCTCGACACGGCGACGCGCGCACAATTACGCTGCGCCGCGAACCATTCCGGTTCACGGCGCGCGGGGACGCGTGACCGCCGTTCGGGGGGTCGTGGAAGGAATTCATCGCGTGGCGCAGAAAGTGGTCGTGAGCCTCGTCGACGACCTCGACGAGACCGAGGCCGACGAGACCGTCGAGTTCGGTATCGACGGGACGACGTACGAGATCGACCTGTCGGACGCGAATGCCTCGAAGCTCCGCGACGAGCTCGCCGACTACGTGGCGCACGCCCGCAAGGTGTCGGGCCGTCGTCGTTCGGGCGGGGCGCGCGCCGCAGCGGCCCCGGCCGCACCGGTGCGCAAGGGCGGTGGCCGTGCGTCGGTCGACCGCGAGCAGAACCAGGCCATCCGGGAATGGGCGCGCAAGAACGACTTCACCGTCTCCGAGCGCGGCCGCATCCCCTCCGAGGTCAGCGAGGCCTACCACAAGGCCCACGCCTGATCCCGACGCTCCACCACGGACGGGCCGTCCGTCACCTCCCAGCGGTGGCGGGCGGCCCGTTCGTCGTCCCGGGAACCACTGCCGCGCTCAGGTCGTACGCTGATGTTTATGACCGATGAGGCGGCCGACCTGCGGCGGGCGGTGCAACGTCTCGCGCGCCGACTCCGCGACGAGCGCCCGCGCGGCCCGCTCACGGACGTCCAGCGGGGAATCCTCGCCCAGATCATGGACCACGGTCCGCAGACCCCCGCCTCGTTGGCTCGTCGTGCGCACACCACGCCGCAGGCGCTGACCCGGCCACTCTCGACCCTCGTCGAGGCCGGCGTCCTCGAGCGGGCTCCGGATCCTCACGACGGTCGTCAACATATGTTGACGATCTCACGGTCCGGGTGGACGCTCTTGCGCGAGGACGCCGCGCCCCGGGACGCGTGGCTCGCGGCGGCCCTCGCGGAACTGACCGAGGCCGAGCAGGGGCTGCTCGGCCTCGCCGCCCGCCTGCTCGCGGGGTTGGCGGAGCGACCGGGAGCGGAGTGAGCGATGCGCGGCGAGCGGGGGACCCGGACCTGGTGGCTCGGAGTGGGGGCGGCGACGGCGTTCGCGGTGGTGGCCGGGGCCTGGGGGATCGCCCGCCAGCCCCTCGAGCCGTACTACGCGGCGTCCGTGCGGTCGATGGCCGGGAGCGGGCACGCGTTCTGGTTCGGGGCCTTCGACCCTGCCGCCACGCTGACCATGGACAAGCTCCCGGGCGCCTTCTGGGTGCAGGCGCTGGTCGTCGCCGTGGCCGGGCCCTCCACGACGGCGATGGTGCTCCCGCAGGTGGTCGCGATGGCCCTGGCGGTGGTGGTTCTCGCCGTCGCGGTGCGGGCGCTGACCGGCAGCCCGGCGGCCGGCGTCGTCGCGGCGATGGTCCTCGCCGTGAGCCCGGCAGCGGTCGGGGTCGCGCGGGGCAACGTCGCCGATCCGCTCATGATCCTGCTCCTGGTGACCGCGGCCTGGGCCGTGGCGCGGGCCCTGCACACCGGGCGTCCGACGCCGTGGCTCGCGGTGGCGGGGCTCGCCGTCGGGCTGGCGTTCCAGGCCAAGATGCTCGCCGCATGGCTGGTCCTCCCGGCGCTGGCCGTCGCGTTCCTGGTGGCCGCCCCGGTCCCGCTCGGGCGGCGGATCGCCGCCACCGCGGTCGGCGGCGTGGTCACCGCCGTCGTCTCCTTCGCGTGGATCGCGGCCGTCTCGCTCGTCCCGGCGGGGCAGCGTCCCTGGGTGGACGGGAGCACGGACGACTCCGAGCTCGCGCAGGTCTTCGTCTACAACGGGCTGGGTCGGCTGGGCGCGCAGAACCCGCTCCAGGAACTCGCCGGACAGGGACTGGCACTGACGGCGCCGGGCACGGGGGCCGAGGGCCCGTCGATCGCGCGGCTCCTCGTCGGCGACCTGGGCCGCTCGACGGGCTGGCTGGCCCCGGCGGCCCTGCTCGCGCTCGTCGTCGGGCTGTGGGCGGTCCGCCGGTCCCCGCGCACCGACCCCCGGCGGGCGGCCTACCTGCTGTTCGGGCTGTGGCTGCTCGTCTACGGGGTCGCGTTCAGCGCCGGCGCGGTGGTCAACGTCTACTACGTCGCCACGCTCGCTCCGGCGATCGCGGGGCTGCTCGGGACGGCGTTCGCCCACCTCCTCGAGGTGCGGGGAGGAGCGGGTGCACGCCTGGCGGCGGGCGCGGCCGTCGTCGTCACGATCGCCTACAGCGCCGTGCTCGTGCTGCGCTCCGAGCACCCGGTGGTGACGCCGGTGGTCGTCGCCGTGCTGCTGGGCGTGGGGGCGGTCGGCCTGGTGGCCACCGCGCGGCGTGGCGCGCTCGTGACCGCCCTGGTGGCCGTCCTGGTCCTGCCCGTGGCCGCCACCGGCTGGCTGCTCGCCCTCGGTGGCGGTGCCTTCGACACGCCGTACGAGTCCGTCCGCGAGATCCGGGCCGTGCGGGTGCTCCTGGTGGCGGCGCCGCGCCTGGCCGCGGGCACCCTGCCCGGGCTGGAGCGGTCGCGGGCCGGGGCCCCGGACCTCATGGCGGTCCAGTCCGCCGCCGTGGCGTCGGTGTTCGCCGCCCCGACCGGCGACGAGGTGCTCCCGATCGGCGGCTTCACCGGCATCGGGCCCACGCCCACGCTCGACCAGCTCCGCGCGGACATCGCCGCCGGCCGCTTCCACGTGGTGCTCTCGTTCCCGAGCACGGATCCCCGGTTCGTGTGGGTCGCAGAGCACTGCCGGGCGCAGCGGTCGCTGGACCCGACCTTCCAGGTGCACGTCTGCGTCCCTGCCGACGCGACGCGTCCCTGACTCACCCGAACAGCGCGGCGAGCAGCGCCGGGACCGCGGCGGCCGCGGCCGGCGCGTGGCGCGCGGTGGCGAGCCGCAGCCCGTCGTCAGGTGGGGCGCCCGGCGGTGAGAGCCAGCGGTCGAGCAGGTCCGGCGTCATCTCCGGGTGGAACTGCACCCCCGCCCAGCGGCCGTGGCGGAAGGCGGCGACGCCGGCGTCGTCGGTCGCGAGGATCTCCGTTCCCGACGGCGGGTCGAGCTGGTCGGCGTGCCAGGAGAACCAGGGTCCGGGCGCGATGCGCGCGTCGTGCGGGACGACCGGGAACCAGCCCACGCGGGGTTCGTCGAGGTGCCGGATCGAACCGCCGAGCACCTCGGCGACGAGCTGGGCGCCGAAGCAGATGCCGAGCACGCGGGCCCCGGCGTCGTGGGCCGTCGTCAGGAAGCGCCGCTCCCGGTCGATCCAGTCCATCGCCGAGCGCGGCCACGGGGCGCCGAGGACGACGACGAGGTCGTACGACGACGGGTCGGGGAAGACGGCGTCGGTGTCCGGCAGCGCGGTGAACCAGGTGACGTCGCCGAACTCGGGGCGGCCCTCGAGACAGCCGAGGCCCGCGACGGCGTCGTGCCCGACGACGAGGGTCCGGGTCACGACGGCAGGTCCCGGTAGCCGGGGTGGACCCCGGCGGTGAGGCCCTCGGCGGCCGCCACCCGGCCGAGGAGGGACGCCAGGGAGCGTCGTTCGTCGGCGTCGAGGCTGCTCAGGAGGGCGTCCTCGTGCTCGGCGGCCAGGCGCCCGAGGTCGCGCACCAGCTCCTCGCCCGCGGCCGTGAGGTGCACGGCGTACAGCCGCCGGTCGCCGGGGTTGCGGCGCCGCTCGAGCACCCCACGCGCCTCCAGGGCGTCCACCAGCGCGACGAGCCGGGTGGCCGGTGTCCCGAGCCGCCCGGCGAGCGCCTGCTGGCTGCGACCCGGCTCCCGGGCGACCGCGCGGAGCAGGCCGGCCTGGGGCGGGGTCAGGTCGAGGTCCGCCACCCGCTCGCCGAAGCGGCGTGCGGCGTGGGTGCCGAGCTGGGTGAGGAGGAAGGCGGCTCCGGAGGGGCGGTCCACGCGCCGGACGATAGCTCTTGACAAACAATGCAGATGGAAGACGATGACAACCTGTAACGATTACCTCGTCGGAAGAGTCGTCATGTCCACTCCACACACCCGCCGCGGCGGCCCACCCCTCCTCGCGCCGGCCCTGGCCTGGGTCGCCCTCACCGTCGCCGCCGCGGTGCTGCACCCCGGGACACGGCCGTCCGCCGACCCGGCGACGACGCTGACGCTGCTGGCCGACCATCCGGTGTCCGCCCAGCTCTCCGCCCTCGTGCTGCTCGCGTCCGCGGCGCCGTTCGCGGTGTGGGTCGGCGCCGTCCACCACCGGCTCGGGCGACTCGGCCTCCGGGTCGCCGGGCCGACCCTGGGTCTGGCCGGAGGGTTGCTCGCGGCAGCGGCCCTGGCCCTGTCCGGTGCAGCGCAGTGGGCGGCCGTCGCCGCCGCCGTGCCGGGCGGCGAGGCCGCCGTCACGGGGCTGAACGCCCTGTCGTTCGCGCTCGGCGGCCCGACCTTCGCGGTGATGTTCGGGCTGCTCATGGCCGGGGTGTCGGTGCCGACCCTGCTCGCGAGCGTCGTGCCGCGCGGCCTGGCGTGGGCCGGGCTCGTGCTCGCGGCGGTCGCCGTCGTGGCCGTGGTCGGTCTCGCCGTGCCGCCGCTGCAGTACCTGCTGCCGGTCGTGCGCTTCGGCGGGCTGCTCTGGCTGGTGTGGTTCTCGGCCGTGCTGCCGGTGAGCCGCCGCCGGGTGGCCGACCCCGAGCTCGTCGCGTGATCGCGGTCGTGGGCGCGACCGGCCACGTGGGCGGGGAGGTGGTCGCGCAGCTCGCGGCGACGGGCGTGCCGGTCCGGGCCCTGACCCGCCGTCCGGACGGCTGGACCGGCCCGGCGGTCGAGGTGGCCGACGTCGCCGCATTCGGGGCCTTCGCCGGAGCCCGCGCGGCCTTCCTCATGACGGCCGAGCCGATCGTCCCCGGTGGGCGCCCCGAGGTGCTCGGGTCACTGGTCCGTGCCGCCGTGGACGCGGGGGTGGAGCAGCTGGTGCTGCTGAGCGTGTTCAGCGGATCCGCGGGCGACGACGTCCTCGGCTACTGGAACGCCGCCTGCGAGACCCTCGTGGTCGACAGCGGCGTGCCGTGGACGCTGCTCCGCCCCGGGCGGTTCTTCTCCAACGCGCTGGCGTGGGCCCGGTTCGTGGGCGACGGCTCCGTGCCGGTCGGGTTCGCGCGCCGGGCGGCCGCGGGGATCGACCCGGCGGACGTCGCGGCGGTGGCGGTGCGGGGGTTGACCGGCGACCTCGTCGGCGCGGCGCCCCGGCTGACCGGCCCCGAGTCGCTCACGCCGCTCGAGGAGCTGCGGGTCCTCGGCGAGGTGCTGGGGCGTCCGCTCACCGCCTGCGAGATCGACCCCGACGCCGTCGCCCGCGGCATGCTCGCCGGCGGGACCGCACCCGAGGTGGTGGACGCCGTCGTGGCGCGCACGCTGCACGACGACGAGGGTGCCGAGCCGCTCCCGGCCGTGCGCACCCTGCTGGGCCGCGAGCCGCGGCGGTTCGCCGACTGGGCGCGGGCGCACGCAACGGCGTTCGCGACCCCTGCCGACTGAGCGCACGGCCGCTCCGGACGGTGCCGGGCGCGTGCAACATCTGCTCGTGGGCCACCGAAACACCCGATCCGGCGTTTCTCCGGTAGCGAACGCCTTCCCGGAACAGCGGTGGACCGGGCATCGTTGGACCGAGCACGGTCGCGACTGGCGGCCGTGCGAGCAGAATCGGGCATCCCGGTTCGACGTGGCTGGCGTCACGGTGCGGCAACCGCCGACACCGGATGGTGTCGGTCCCGGCGACTAGGATGGGTCGTACGGTGCTCGGTCACGGTGTGAGCATCAGCCAGGGTCCGCGGGCCCGTCGTCGGTGACGACGGGGGAGTGCGCGGGTGTCCGCCGGCGCAGCAGTCAGGAGTGACGAATGTTCGAGAGGTTCACCGACCGCGCGAGGCGGGTGGTCGTCCTGGCCCAAGAAGAGGCCCGGATGCTCAACCACAACTACATCGGGACCGAGCACATCCTGCTCGGACTGATCCACGAGGGCGAGGGCGTCGCCGCCAAGGCCCTCGAGTCGCTGGGCATCGCCCTGGAGGGCGTGCGCCAGCAGGTCGAGGAGATCATCGGCCAGGGTCAGCAGGCCCCCTCGGGGCACATCCCGTTCACCCCGCGCGCCAAGAAGGTGCTGGAGCTGTCGCTGCGCGAGGCGCTGCAGCTCGGCCACAACTACATCGGCACCGAGCACATCCTGCTCGGGCTGATCCGTGAGGGCGAGGGCGTCGCCGCCCAGGTCCTCGTCAAGCTCGGCGCGGACCTCAACCGCGTGCGCCAGCAGGTGCTGCAGCTGCTCTCGGGCTACCAGGGCAAGGAGCCCGCGGAGTCCGGCGGCCAGCGCGGCGAGGGCACGCCGTCGTCGTCGCTCGTGCTCGACCAGTTCGGTCGCAACCTCACCCAGTCCGCCCGCGAGGGCAAGCTGGACCCGGTCATCGGCCGGGAGAAGGAGATCGAGCGGGTCATGCAGGTCCTCTCCCGGAGGACCAAGAACAACCCGGTCCTCATCGGGGAGCCCGGCGTCGGCAAGACCGCCGTCGTCGAGGGCCTCGGTCAGGCCATCGTCAAGGGCGAGGTCCCCGAGACGCTGAAGGACAAGCAGCTCTACACGCTCGACCTCGGGTCGCTCGTGGCGGGCTCGCGCTACCGCGGTGACTTCGAGGAGCGCCTGAAGAAGGTCCTCAAGGAGATCCGCACCCGCGGCGACATCATCCTGTTCATCGACGAGCTCCACACCCTCGTGGGTGCCGGTGCCGCCGAGGGCGCGATCGACGCCGCCTCGATCCTCAAGCCGATGCTGGCCCGCGGTGAGCTGCAGACCATCGGTGCGACGACGCTCGACGAGTACCGCAAGCACGTCGAGAAGGACGCCGCGCTCGAGCGCCGCTTCCAGCCGATCCAGGTGGGCGAGCCCTCGGTGGCGCACTCCATCGAGATCCTCAAGGGCCTGCGGGACCGGTACGAGGCGCACCACCGCGTCTCGATCACCGACCCGGCGCTGGTCGCGGCGGCCACCCTGGCCGACCGCTACATCAACGACCGGTTCCTCCCGGACAAGGCGATCGACCTGATCGACGAGGCCGGCGCCCGCATGCGCATCCGCCGGATGACCGCGCCGCCGGACCTGCGCGAGTTCGACGAGAAGATCTCCGACGTCCGTCGCGAGAAGGAATCGGCGATCGACGCGCAGGACTTCGAGAAGGCCGCGCGCCTGCGCGACGAGGAGAAGCAGCTCCTCGGCCAGAAGTCCGAGCGCGAGAAGCAGTGGAAGTCCGGTGACCTCGACGTCGTCGCCGAGGTGGACGACGAGCTGATCGCCGAGGTGCTGGCCAACTGGACCGGCATCCCCGTCTTCAAGCTCACCGAGGAGGAGACGACCCGTCTGCTCCGCATGGAGGACGAGCTCCACAAGCGGATCATCGGACAGGAGGAGGCCGTCCGTTCGGTCTCCCAGTCGATGCGCCGTACGCGGGCCGGCCTCAAGGACCCGAAGCGTCCGTCGGGGTCGTTCATCTTCGCGGGGCCCTCGGGCGTCGGGAAGACGGAGCTGACCAAGGCGCTCGCCGAGTTCCTGTTCGGTGACGACGACGCGCTCGTCCAGATCGACATGGGCGAGTTCCACGACCGCTACACCGCCTCGCGGCTCTTCGGTGCCCCTCCCGGGTACGTCGGCTACGAGGAGGGCGGCCAGCTCACCGAGAAGGTGCGCCGCAAGCCGTTCTCGGTGGTCCTCTTCGACGAGATCGAGAAGGCCCACTCGGAGGTCTACAACACCCTCCTGCAGGTGCTCGAGGACGGCCGCCTGACCGATGGCCAGGGTCGGGTCGTCGACTTCAAGAACACGGTCATCGTGTTCACGTCGAACCTCGGCACGCAGGACATCTCGAAGGCCGTGGGCCTGGGCTTCCAGTCCGGCGCCGACACGTCGTCGAACTACGAGCGCATGAAGAACAAGGTCACGGACGAGCTGAAGAAGCACTTCCGTCCCGAGTTCCTCAACCGCATCGACGACATCGTCGTGTTCCACCAGCTGCGTGAGAACGAGATCGTGCAGATGGTCGACCTGATGATCGGTCGCACCGAGAAGCAGCTGCAGAACAAGGACATGTCCATCGAGCTGACCGACACCGCGAAGAAGCTGCTCGCCCAGCGCGGCTTCGACCCGGTGCTCGGTGCCCGCCCGCTGCGTCGCACGATCCAGCGGGAGATCGAGGACCAGCTCTCGGAGAAGATCCTGTTCGGGGAGATCGAGCCCGGCCAGATCGTGCTCGTCGACGTCGAGGGCTGGACCCCCGAGCTCGACGACAAGGGCGTCACCAGGCCCGCTCCGGAGTCGGCCAAGTTCACCTTCCGGGGCGAGCCCAAGCCCACCCCGGTGCCGGACACCCCCGAGGTCGCGACGGCCTCGGAGTAGTCCTCCCGCACGGCACGCCCCGGTCGCCTTCGTGGTGGCCGGGGCGTTCGTGTGTCCGGCGTTCGTGTGCGCGGAGCAGCGGGCACAGGTCTGGCATGACCGCACCCACGAGCACGGAGGCGCAGGTCGTCGAGACCTTCCTCGCCGCACTCGCCCGGCTCGACGTCGAGGCGGTGGGGGAGCTGCTCGACCCCGACGTCGTCTACCAGAACGTCTCCCTGCCGGCCGCCCACGGGCGTGCGGCCACCCTACGCGTCCTCGGCTCGATGGCCCGCCCGCTCACCGGGTTCGAGATCCACACCCACCGGCTCGCCGCGACCGGGTCGACGGTGCTGACCGAACGGACGGACGTGGCGATCGCGGGCCGCGTCCGGATCGCCTTCTGGGTGTGCGGCACGTTCGAGGTCCGCGACGGCCGGATCACCCTGTGGCGCGACTACTTCGACTGGGCCGACGTCACCCGCGCCGCCGTGACCGGCATGGTGCGTGGCGCCTGGGCCGCCCTGCGCCGCCGCTGATTCAGCGCTTCGCGGCAGCCTTCTGCTTCTTGTTCTGCGCCCGCCCGGCCTGGAACGCGATGAGGACCGCGATGGACAGCGTGATCCACAGGGCGTACCGGTCGACCAGGAGCACCACGTCGACCGCGGACTGGCCGAGCGTGTAGCCCAGGCCCGCGACCAACTCGGTCATCAGGCCCGCACCGATGATGCTGGCCAGGAGGAACCCGACGAGGGACAGCCCGGCCAGCCCGGCGAGCAGGTAGACCAGCACCGACGGGACGCCGGGCAGGGCCGCAGCGATGACCAGCAGGAACATCGCCCACAGCGGCCAGGACCGCACCCGCTCCACGAACCGCTGCGCGCGGTCGGTCGGCACGAACAGCTTCACGCCCTTGGCGCCCCAGCGTCGACCGGCCCACCACCACAGCCAGTCGAACTTCGCCTTCCCGACGATGCCCGCGACGATCACCAGCCACAGGTCCGCCTGACCGATCCGCGCGAAGGCGGACCCGGCACCGATCGCCGAGGAGCTGCCGGTGACGGCGGCCAGCAGGGTGGGGTGGGACGCCAGGAGGAACGGCCGGATCGGCAGGGTGGCCAGACCGAGCACGAGGGCCCCGACGAGGCAGCCCATGAGCACCTTGTCGGCCCGCGGCATCGGGCTCTCCCACGGGCGCATGTCCCGCCACTGCTGCTTGGCGGCCTCGATCTCCTCCGGGGAGTACTCCCGGCGCCACCGCGAGCGGCGCTTCACGGGCTCGGTCGGGCGCTCGGTCCCGCCGGAGGTCGGCTCGGGGGCGGTGTCGGGCGCGGTCGGCGCCTCGTCCCGGTCGGACACGTCGCCCCCCCGATCCCGCGGCGGCCCGTCCGCCGTCGGCATGAACAGTAGCGGACGGGCGTTTCATACGCGTGTGTCGTGATCGTCCACCGGCGACTGGTGGGCGTTGCCCGGCGCACCCTGACCAGGGACCCGACCGGACCGCGTGCGTGCCGCAGGACCGCGTGCCGCGCTACGCCTCGTACAGCGCCGCGAGCCCCTTCGCCGCCGAGGCCATCTGCTCGCGCAGCATCGAGGGCGACACCACCTCGACCTCGGGCCCCAGCCCCAGCAGCTCCGACCGGGTCGCGGCGATCGACTCCATCGGGATCACCGCGCAGGTCCAGCCCTCGTCGTCGGTCGGCCAGGAGCGCTCCGCGAGGGCCCGCGCGGTGTGCGGCCGCAGCGCCACCGGGGCCAGCTCCATCGCGCACGGCGAGAGCCGGACCGCGGCCTCGGCCTGGTAGAGCGAGGCGGTGAGGGACGCGGCGGCCGAGGTCCAGTAGCGGAACAGGTCGAAGTCGGCCGGGCGGTCGAAGTGCGCGTCCAGGGTCTCGAGCTGCAGCACCCGTGACACGCGGTAGGTCCGGGGCTCTCCGCCCCCGGCCGGCTGCGCCGCGAGGTACCAGACCCCGGCCTTGAGGACGATGCCGAGCGGCTCGAGGTCGCGCTCGACCTCCTCCTCGCCCCAGCGCAGGTACCGGAGCCGCACCATCCGCTGGTTCCACACGGCGTCGGCGATGCCGGTGAGGGTCGGGACGTTCTCGGCCTCCCGGAACCAGCCGGGCGCGTCGAGGTGGAAGCGCTCGGCGATGCGGCGGGAGCGCTCCGCGAGCTCGTCGGGCAGCGCCGCCTGGACCTTGAGCTGGGCGGCCGCGAGCACCCGCCCGAGCCCGAGCTCCGCCGCGGCGGCCGGCATGCCCGCGAGGGCCAGCGAGTCCGCCTCCTCGGCCGACATCCCCGTCAGCCGCGTGCTCCAGCCCTCCAGCAGGGAGTACCCGCCGTCGGGACCGCGGTCGGCGTAGACCGGCACCCCGGACTCGGCGAGCGAGTCCATGTCGCGGTAGATCGTGCGGATCGAGACCTCGAGCTCGTCGGCGAGCTCGCGCGCCGTCATACGCCCGCGTGTCTGCAGGAGGAGCAGCACGGAGAGCAACCGACTGGCGCGCACGCCTCAGTCCTACCCGATGAGCTGACAGGTCATGTCAGCTACCCGTCGTCGCGCGCTCGTCGGGGACCCCGTCGTCGTCGGCGTCGACCAGGAGCGGGTCGAGCACGCCGGCACGGACCGCCTCGAGCTGCGCCGACACCGCCATCCCGGCCAGGAGGGCGACGCCGGTGACGAACGCCCAGAGCAGCAGCACCATGATCCCGGCGAGCGGTCCGTAGGTCGCCGAGAACTCCCCGGAGACCGACACGTAGAGCGCGATGGCGCCGGAGGCGACCAGCCAGAGCCCGACCGTCAGCCCGGCGCCCAGCGCCAGCCACGACAGGCCGGGCTGGTGGCGCCGCGGGGCGAAGCGGAAGAGCGTCGTCACGGCCAGGACGAGCGCGGCGAGCCCGACCGGCCAGCGCACGACGTCCCACACGGTCTCCGCCACGTCCCCCCAGTGATAGGCCTCCTCGATGGCGTCCCCGAACGGCCCGCCCGCCACGATGAGGACGAGCCCGACGCCGAACGCCACGCCCGCCGTCGCCGTCAGGACCGCGGCCCGCGAGTACTTCCGCAGGGCCGGGCGGTCCCGCTCGACGCCGTAGACCCGGTTGGCGCCCCGTTCGAGCTGGGCGAACGCGCTCGTCATGGCGACGAACGCCGTCACGAGCCCGAACGCGACCGCCAGCTCGCCGAGGTTCTCGCCCGGCCCGTCGTCGTCATCGTCGGTCCCGACGACGGGGCCTTCCGCGCCGCGCGCGACGACGTCGGCGAGCAGTTGGTCGCCGGTCCCGGGGGAGACCGCGACGACCGTGCGGGCGACGACCTGCGCCACCGACTCGGCGCCGATCGCCGTGGCGAGGCCGCTGCCGGCGATGATCAGGGGCACCGTCGCGAGAGCGAGCTGGAGGGCGAACGCGCGGGCGTGGCTGAAGCCGTCGCCGTAGCGGAAGCGCAGGAACGACCCCCGTAGCAGCGCGACCAGGCCGACCCGGTTCGCCGTGTGCCAGGCGTCGTCGGCCGAGAGGTCCTCGCCGTGCATGTCCGTGGTCTCGGGGACGGCGCGGACGGAGCTCACCGGGTCATCATCTCCCGACCTGACAACAGGTGTCAGGCACGGGGCGGCAGGGTGGGCGGATGGACGTGACCCGCGAGCAGGCCGTCGCGTTCCGCATCGGGGCGCAGGGGCTGGGACGGCGCGACGCGCACGACGCCGCCGCACTGCTCGACCTCGGGGTGCAGCACCGCGAGTCGTCCGTCGCGGTGGCGCTGGCGGCGCGGCTCGACGGACCACCCGCCGGCGGGGTGCTCGCCTGGACGCATCGGGCGGCCCCGCACCGGCACCACCCGGCGGACCTCGCGCGGTGGGCGCGGGCGCTGCGGCCGCTGTCCGAGGCCGACGCGGCCGGCCGACTGATCTGGACCGCGGAGCAGAGCGCGGCGTTCGGGGCGCTCGACGCGATCGACCGCACCGCGCAGGTGCTGTCGACGGTGGCCACCGGCCCCATGACGAAGGGCGAGCTGTCCACCGCCGTCAGCCGCGAGCTCCCGCGGGCGCTGCAGCGGGACTGCCCGGGCTGCGGGGTGTGGCACGTGTTCGACCAGCTCCTCCGGCTCGCCGCGCTGCCCGCCGGGCTCACGCTCGACGGGGGCCGGATCCTGCGGGCCCTGCCGCCCGATGACGGGTGGGTGCGGCCCGAGGGGCCGGGGGAGGTCGGCGACGTCGCCGGACTCGTCACGGCCGCGGCCGGGGTGCTCGGCCCGGTGTCCGCGGCGGACCTGGCGGCCTGGGCCGGGACGTCCGCGGGGGCGCTGCGGCCGGCCGTCGAGGCCGCCGATCTGCTCGCCGTGCGGGTGGACGGGCGGCGCACCTGGGTGGCCCGGGACCGGCAGGAGCTGCTGGCCGACCCGCCGCCACCGCCCGGTCTGCGCCTGCTGCCCCCGTTCGATCCGCTGCTCTCCGGCCGTGACCGCGCCCTGCTGGTGCCCGACGCCGGGCTCCGCCGGGCGGTGTGGCCCGCGCTGGGGCATCCGGGGGCGGTGCTCGTCGGGACCGGGATCGTGGGCACCTGGCGTCCGCGGGCGAGCGGGACGGCGCTGACGCTCGAGGTCACGTCGTTCGACGATCTCCCGCGGGACCTGCTCGACGAGGAGGCCGAGCGGGTGGCGGCGGCGCGAGGGCTGCGGCTGCGCGCGGTGGGCGTGGTGGATTCCTGACGTCGGGTGTCAGCGGTGTGCCACCGCTGACGTCCGGCGGGCGCGGACGGCCGCTCAGGTCCAGGCGTCGGTCAGCAGCCCGTCCAGCGCGAGCAGCGTGTCGCGGGCGCCGGCGGCGATCCCGACCCCGCGCCCGTGCCGGACCTCGGGTTCGCGGACGTTGATGCGCACGAGCCGTCCGGACGCGGCCGAGGCCAGCTCCGCGTGCCGGCGGACCGTGGGCACCGCGGTCCCGGCGCCGAGCTCGACCACGGCGACCTCGGGGTGTCGACGCAGCCAGGCGCGGTGGGCGGCCATCCGCTCGGCGTGCGCCCCCGGCACCCAGGACCCGTCGCCGAACATCAGGATGTTCGGCCGCGCGAGCGCCCCGCACCGCGGGCAGGTGGGCAGCGGGTCCCGGGCCCGCATCGTGTCCTCGTCGATCTGCACCTCGACGCCGTCCGCGGACCAGGTCGCGTCCGAGCACGGCCGGGTGCACTGCAGTGTGCCGATGGCGCCGTGGCACTCGACCACGGTGTCGTCCCCGAAGCCCGCCGTCTGGAACGCGCCGTCGACGTTCGAGGTGAACACCTGCGTCGGCAGCCGTCGCGACCAGCCGAGGAGCACCTGGAAGCCGGTGTGGGGCACGGTCGCGCGGTAGAGCGCGAGGCGGTGGCCGTAGAAGCCCCAGGCGAGCTCCGGGTCGTCGTCGAAGTGCTCCGGGTCGGCCAGCTCCTCGAAGCGCAGGCCGAGTCGGCGGTAGGGCGGGTAGGCGCGCCAGAAGCCCTCCGGGCCCCGGAAGTCGGGCAGCCCGGAGTCGACCCCCATGCCGGCGCCGGCCGCGACGACGAGGGCCGAGGCGCCGCGGAGCAGGTCCGCGGCGCGCTCGACGTCGGGGTCGCTCAGGACTCCCCGCCGGGCTTGCCGACGGACAGGACGACCTCGAACTCCATGAGGTCCGCGCCCGACGAGACCGGCTGCTTGCGCTCACCGGCGTGCGCCGCGGCGGCCGCGCCGCCGTCGCGCCAGTTGACGAAGGCCTCCTCGGTCTCCCAGCGGGTGTAGACGAAGTAGCGGTCGTCCCCCGCGGTGGGACGCAGCAGCTCGTAGCCGAGGAACCCCGGGGTGTCCTTGATCGACTCGCCCCGGGCGGCGAAGCGGCGCTCGAGCTCCTCGCCGTTGCCCTCGGGGACCTTGATGGCGTTGATCTTCACGACGGACATGGCTCCACCCTACGACGGTGCGTCGGACTCTCCGGGCAGTGCGAAGCGGCCGTCCGCGAGCTGCTCGACGAGGCCGTCGACGATCAGGGAGTCGAGGCAGCGGGCGCGCTGCGCCGGGTCGGTGCGCCACGCCGCCTCCAGCGCCGCGGCGTCGACCGGTCCGGTGGCGCCACGGAGCACGTCGAGCAGCCGGCCACGGACCTGGCGGTCCGTGCCCGCCCAGCGCTGTCCCTTCTTCGGCGGCCCGTCCCACGCCGGCCGCCCGGCCTGCTGCCAGGCGCAGAGGTCGGACACCGGGCAGTCCGCGCAGCGCGGCCCGCGGGCGACGCAGACGCACGCGCCGAGCTCCATGAGGGCGGCCGAGGTGCGGGCGGCGTCGGCCTCGTCGGAGGGCAGGAGCGCCTCGGTGTCGGGGAGGTCGCGGGCCGACGCGTCGCCGGCCTCGGCGCGCCCGTGGACCGCCCGGGCCACGACCCGCCGGACATTGGTGTCCACCACCGGGCAGCGTCGGCCGTACGCGAACGCCGCCACGGCGCGGGCGGTGTAGGTGCCGATGCCGGGCAGGGCGAGCAGGGCGTCGACGTCGTCCGGCACGACGTCGCCGTGCTCGGCGGCGATCGCGGCCGCGGCGGCCTGCAGGCGCAGCGCCCGGCGGGGGTAGCCGAGCTTGCCCCAGGCCCGCAGCACCTCGGCCGTCGGCGCCGCCGCGAGGTCGGACGGGCGGGGCCACCGCGCCATCCACTCCCGCCAGATCGGGTCGACGCGGACGACCGGGGTCTGCTGGAGCATGATCTCGCTGACGAGCACGCCCCAGCCGGTCACGTCGGGCGCGCGCCACGGCAGGTCGCGGGCGTTCGCGGCGAACCAGGGCAGGAGACGATCGGCGAGGGCGGGCATCGCGTGCGATCCTCGCCGCCCGGCCCGCGGCGTGCCTCGACGGGGTGAGTTCCACGATCGGCCCGGCGCGGGGCGGTGGCGGAGCGCGAACCCACTTCTACCGTGCGTCACATGATGGAGCCGGTGGGACCGCTCCCGCCGTCCGTGTACTGGCGGCGGCGGGGTGTCGCCGTGGTCGTGGTCGTCCTCGTCCTGGCCTTCCTGGTGTGGGCGGTGAGCGCCGCGGCCTCCGCCGACGGGACGGACACCGTCGCCGCCCCCGCGCCCACCCCGACGAGCGCACCGCCCTCCCCGGTCGCGTCCAGCGGCGCCCTCGCGGTGCCGCCGGGCAACGGAGCCCTGGGCACGCCTCTCCTCCCGCTCCCCGGCGTCACCGCCCCGACCTCCGCTGCGGGCCCGGGCGGAGCCACCCCGCCACTGCTGGGCGCCGGGTCGACCGACCCGCAGCAGCGTCCGACCCCCACGACGGCGGCCGCTCCGCCCGCGGGTCCGCCCCCCGGCCCGACCCCGGCCGCCGCTCCGGCGCCCGCCGGCCCGCAGCCGTGCCGGGACGCCGCCCTCACGGTCGCCGCCCGGACCGACAAGCCGCGCTACACGGCGGCGGAGCGTCCGCAGTTCAGCCTCGTCGTCACGAACACCGGCAAGGAGCCCTGCACCCGGGACCTCGGGCCGGCCCGCACCGCGATGGCCGTGGTCATCAAGCCCGGTGACGGCCTGTGGGGCAGTGACGACTGCGCGCCCGGCGGCGACCCGGACGTCCGCACCCTCGTCCCCGGGCAGGAGCAGGTGTTCTCCGTGCGCTGGGCCGGCCGTACCTCCGCCCCCGGTTGCCCCGCGGACCGCGCGGCCGTGCCGGCCGGCACCTACCAGCTGCTGACGCGCCTCGACGACACGATCAGCGCGCCCGCCGTCTTCACGATTTCTTCGTAGCGCCGCCCTCCAGGCCGACGGCCGCGAGGGCGCCCTTGAGGTCGTCGACCTCGGTCAGCGTCATCCCGGGGGGCGTGATCGTGCCCGGCCCGAACGGCACGACCGCCTTCCGGATCCCGAGCCGGGCCGCCTCCGCCAGGCGCCGGTCGGTCGCGGTGACCCGCCGGATCTCACCGGTCAGCCCGACCTCCCCGAAGACCACGACGCCGTAGGGGAGCGGCTTGTTGCGCGCCGCCGAGGCGACGGCGAGGGCGATCGCCAGGTCGGCCGCCGGCTCGCGCAGCTTCATCCCGCCGACCGTCGCGGCGAACACGTCGGACTGCGAGAGCGACAGCCGCCCGTGCTGCTGGAGCACCGCGAGGATCTTCAGCACGCGGGACGACTCGAGGTCGGACACCGTGCGTCGCGCGGGCGCGTCCTTCCCGACCGCCGTCACCAGGCCCTGGACCTCGGCCATGAGTGGACGCTTGCCCTCCATCGTCACCGTGACGGCCTGCCCGGCGACGCCGCCGGTGACCGTGCCGACGAAGAGCCCCGTCGGGTCGGTGACCTCGCTGATCCCGCCGTCGAACATCTCGAAGCAGCCGACCTCGTCGGACGGGCCGAACCGGTTCTTCAGGCCGCGGACCATGCGCAGCGTCGAGTGCCGCTCGCCCTCGAAGCTCAGCACCACGTCGACGAGGTGCTCGAGCGTGCGGGGCCCGGCGACCGCCCCGTCCTTCGTGACGTGACCGATGAGCACCACCGGGAGGTCCCGCTGCTTGGCCAGCGCCACGAGCGCGGACGTCACCGCACGGACCTGCGAGACGCCGCCCGCCGTGCCCTCGACGGTGGCCGACCCGACCGTCTGCACCGAGTCGACCACGAGCAGCCCGGGGTCGACCGCCTCGACGTGGGCCGCGACCTCCTCCAGGTCGGCCGTGGCGGAGAGGAACAGGTGCGGTACGACCGCGTTCGTCCGCTCGGCCCGGAGCCGGACCTGGCCCGCGGACTCCTCGCCGGTGACGTAGAGGACGGTGCCTCCGCCGCGCGCCCGCCGGGCGGCGACCTCGAGCAGCAGCGTCGACTTCCCGACGCCGGGCTCGCCCGCGAGGAGCACGACGGCGCCGGGCACGAGACCGCCGCCGAGCACCCGGTCGAGCTCTCCGACCCCGGTGGGCCGCGACGTCACCGTCTCGAGGCCGACCTCGCCGATGGAGCGCACCGGACTCGACGGCCGGGCGGCGGCCTTCGGGGCCCCGCCGGGCACGCCGACGGCGGCCGCGGGGGGCAGGCCCTCCTCGATCGTCCCCCAGCCGTTGCAGCCGGGGCAGCGGCCGAGCCACTTCGCCGCGGTGTAGCCGCAGGCGGTGCACTCGAACGGGCGGGGACGGGACTTCGTGCTCACGCGCCGGAGAGTAGGACGACCCCCCGACAGTCACGCGCGACGACGGGTCCGGCGGGACCCGGCGTCCCCGACGATCAGCTGGCCGGGACCTCGGACTGGGTGGTGAGGAAGGCGGGCACCGTGACCGTGCCCGCGCGGGCGAACGTGAAGGTGATCGGGTACGTCGGCCCCGCGTGCAGGACCTGGCCGACCCCGGCGAGGGTGATGCGCATCGAGCCGTTGGGCTGGGTCGGGGACGGGGGACCGACGGGCACCGCCTGTGATCCGACGATCTCGGTCGCGGAGTTGCCGAGGATCGTCGTGAAGCCCTCGGCGCGGACCTGCGAGGCGTAGGGCGTCGACACCGACACCAGCTGGTCGTCGGCCAGTGCCTGGTTGATGATCGTGCCGCGGATCGTGACGGTGGCGCCGGCGGGCACGACGACCTGGGTCCCGGCGTCCAGCGTGACGTCGCGCAGCAGGACCTGGCCCACCTGCGCCTCGGTGCCCCGCACCGACGAGATCGTCGTGTCGGTCTGGGTCACGGCACCGGCGCTGCAGCCCGAGAGGACGAGTGCGGCCGCGCCCAGCAGCGTGGCGGCGAACAACGCGGTCCGCGGACGTCCCGTCGGTCGGCGGGTCATGGCGCGTGGTCCTCCTCGATCAGCTGCTCTCACACCGCGGGCGCGGGGCCCGTCGGATCGGCGTCACCCTAGCGCCAGCGCGGGTCCCGGGGCGCGTCCGACGTGCCTCGTCACGCCGCCGTCGGAGGCTCCCGACCTCGGGGAGCACGGCGCCGCGCCACTTGTCAACCCCCTGACCTGCGAAGACGGCGCAATCCCCCTCCGACGACATGTCGCGGTCGTGTTAACCTGGAGGCAGCGAAAGGGGCTAGAGGACACATGGTTTTCAAGGTCGGCGAGACCGTCGTCTACCCGCACCACGGTGCCGCTCTCATCGAGGCGATCGAGACCCGGACGATCAAGGGCGAGGACAAGAAGTACCTCGTCCTGAAGGTTGCCCAGGGCGACCTCACGGTCCGGGTCCCCGCGGACAATGCCGAGATCGTCGGCGTCCGCGATGTGGTCGGCCAGGAGGGTCTGGACAAGGTGTTCGAGGTGTTGCGGGCTCCGCACACCGAGGAGCCGACCAACTGGTCGCGCCGGTACAAGGCGAACCTCGAGAAGCTCGCGTCGGGTGACGTCAACAAGGTGGCCGAGGTCGTCCGCGACCTGTGGCGCCGTGAGAAGGACCGCGGCCTGTCCGCCGGCGAGAAGCGCATGCTCGCCAAGGCGCGGCAGATCCTCGTGAGCGAGCTCGCGCTCGCCGAGGGCACCGACGAGGTGGCCGCCGAGTCCCTGCTGGACCAGGTACTCGCCTCCTGACGTGGAGGTCGTGGCCGTCGTCCCGGCGGCCGGCTCCGGGGAACGCCTCGGAGCCGGGTCGCCGAAGGCGCTCGTCGAGGTCGCCGGGGTCGCGATGGTCACACGTGCCGTCGACGGTCTGCTCGCCTCGGGCGTCGTCGACGAGGTGATCGTCGTCGCACCGCCGGATCATCTCGAGGAGATGGCTGCGGTCACGACGACGGGGCGGGTCGTCCCGGGTGGTCACGATCGCGTCGCGTCCGTGGCGCTCGGACTGGCCGAGGCGCCCGACGCCGACGTCGTCCTCGTGCACGACGCCGCCCGCTGTCTGTGCCCGGCGGCCGTCGTCTCGGCGGTCGTCGAGGCAGTGCGCGCGGGAGCGCCCGCCGTCGTGCCCGCGATCCCGGTGGCGGACACCGTGCGCCGCGCCCGTCCCGAGGGCGGCGTGGAGCTGGTCGACCGCACCGGGTTGCTCGCCGTCCAGACACCGCAGGGCTTCGACGCCGACCTGCTCCGACGCGCGCACGCCGCAGCCGGGGAGCACCGGGCGACCGACGACGCCGGGCTCGTGGAGGCGTTGGGCGGTCGGATCGTGACCGTCCCGGGCGACCCGCGCGCCTTCAAGATCACGACACCGCTCGACCTCGCGATGGCGGAGGCCCTGGTGCGCGCGCTGTGAGGGCCGGGAGACGGAGCGGAGCGGAGCTCGACCCATGAGGATCGGCATCGGGACCGACGTGCACCCGCTGTCCGCCGAGGCGCCCTGCTGGGTGGCCGGTCTCCTGTGGGAGGGCGAGGCGGGCTGCGCGGGCCACTCCGACGGCGACGTCGCGGCCCACGCCCTGTGCGACGCGATGCTCTCGGCCGCCGGGCTCGGTGACGTCGGTGCCGTCTTCGGCACGGGCCGCCCGGAGTGGGCCGGCGCCTCCGGCGTCCGCCTGCTCGGCGAGGTGCGTCGACTCGTCCACGACGACGGGTGGACCCTCGGCAACGCCGCGGTGCAGGTGATCGGGAACCGCCCGAAGATCGGGACCCGTCGTCGGGAGGCCGAGCAGGCGCTCTCCGACGCCGTGGGCGGGCCCGTGTCGGTGTCCGGCACGACGTCCGACGGGCTCGGGCTCACCGGGCGTGGCGAGGGTCTCGCCGCCGTCGCGACGGCGTTGCTGCTGCCGCGCTGAGGTCCTTCTCTCCTCGCGAGAGTGACGTGGGGCAGGTCCTGCGGGCTCGTGGGCTGCCTGGTGTGCACCTCGCCGGGCACTTTCCGCAAAGCGCACCCACGGGTCGGGGTGGCGTGCTTGCCTGGGTCCGCCGAGGGGAGGCGGGCGTGTTCGACGTCAACTGGGAGACGCGGTCCCACGCGGACATCCATGCCCAGCTGCAGGGGCGGGGTGGCGGGTTCACCGACGCGGGCGGGGCGTGGAACTCGCTCGCGACGCGGCTGCGCGATGTGGCGGGATCGGTCGAGCGGGCGACGTCGGGGATCGCGGCCACCCGGACCGGGCCCGCGGCCCAGGCGGCGGGCGGGGCGGTCGGGCCGATGGGGCCGTGGGCGGACGAGGCGCGGACGTTCAGCGACGCGGTCGGGTCGGCCTCGCACGAGCAGAACCGGGCGCTCACGGCCACCCGGGGTGCGGTGAGCCCGCCGGTGCCGCGGCCGCCCGTCACGTTGCAGACCTGGGAGGGCGTCGGTGCCCTGGCGGCCCTCGACGTCGACTCCGCGGAGAACTCCTCGCTCGATGCCGAACGGCGGGCCCGTGCCGCCATGGGGCGGTACCAGGAGTTCAGCTCGCTGCGGGCGTCCGGGCTGCCGCAGTTCTCGTCGCCCGGGCAGGGCGCGCCGCAGGTGCAGCTCGTGTCGGGGCCTCCCGGCGGCGGGGTGACCGTGCCGCCGGGACCCGGATCTCCCGGGGTGGGTGGCGGCGGGTCCACACGGCCGGGACCCGGCTCTCCCGGAGCGGGTGGCGGCGGGTCTGCACCGTCGGGACCCGGCCCGGGTTCCGCGGTGCCCGGTGGCTCCGCATCCCCGGCGCCCGCAGCTCCCGGCGTCGTGCCACCCTCCGGAGCCGGCGGCCCGTCCGCGTCCCCGGTACCGGGAGCTCCCGGGGTCGTGCCGACGCCGGGCCCCGGCAGTGCGTCCGCGTCGCCGCGACCCGGATCGCCGGGTGCCGTACCGACCCCTGGCACGCCCGGCTCCGCCGGACCGGGCGTCGGCGCTCCAGCGTCGCCGCGACCCGGTGTCCCGGGCGGGGCTCTCGGGTCGCTCACCCCGGGTGCGCAGGGCGGCGTACCCGTGTCCCGACCCGGACTCCCGGGCGGCGCGCCGACGGCAGGTGCGGCGGGCCCGAGCGGTACCGGCGCATCCGCGTCGTCGCGACCCGGTCCCACCACCACGGAGCCGATCTTCGGGCCGGGCGGCAGCGGCGGAACGGCGGGCACCGGCACGTCCACGGGCGCCCTCCGCCCCGGGCTGCCGGAGCCGGTCACGAGCCGGTCACCGGTCGAACCGCTCCGCACCGGGTCCGTCCTGGAGCCCGCCGTCCCGCCCCGGAACGCTGCCGCGACAGGGATGCCGTTCGCCCCGATCGGTGGCGTCGGCGGCGCGGGGACCACCGAGCAGCGCCTGTCGCTGGCGTCCTACCTCGTCGAGGACGACCCCGATGCGCTGGCGGGCGAGCTGCCGCGCGTGGCGCCGCCGGTGATCGGCGGATGATCCCGGCCCGCCGTCTCCACCTGGAGCGGGACGCCGTCGTCGCCACCTGGCGTCACCTCCGCCTGGGCGACCGGCCGCCGCTGCTCGACGTACCCGACCACGGCGCGACCCTCTCCGCCCGCGACGCCGCCGACCACGCCGCGCTGTGCGGGCTGCGCGGCCGGGGCCTCGCGGTCACCGGTCCGGCGGGTGCGCCGGTCCCGACGGGCGACCTGGCCGACGCCCTCCGGGTGGTCGACCGTCCGGAGGTCGACGTCGACCTGCGCTGCTGGGATCCCGACGCGCGGGGGTGGTTCGCGGCGGTGTCGGGGGAGCTGACGGTCGTGGTCGAGCCGCAGCCCGACCACGCCTGGACCGTCGACCTCGTCTCCCGGCCACCCGGGACCGACGCGGCCGACCTCGTGGTGGCCCTCGCCCGCGTCGTCCTCGCCCGCGCCCCGGAGGAACGACCGTCCGGCACCGCGATGACCGTGCCCGCCGACGCGCTCTTCGCCGGGGCGCCCACCCACCGGCTCCCACCCGCCGTCGGGACGAGGATCGCCGCCCTGCGGGCCGAGCCACCGCGCCGGCGGATGCAGCTGGGGGCGAGGGTGGCCCGACGGCGGATCGGGCCGCTGACCGTCGTCGACGGGGTCGAGGGGCGGGCGCTCGTCGAGCTGGACGGCGACGCGGTCCGGGTGCGGCCGGCGGACCGGCTCGCGGTGGCGCGTGAACTGGCCCGCCGGGTCTGACGCCCGGCGTCGTCCTCGTCCGGGCCCTCCCACCCGCGCAGGGGCCCGCACGGGTCGTGACCTGCGGTCCGTAGGATCCGCGTGGTGAGCCTGCACCTGTACGACACCGCTGCACGCGCGCTGCGGGAGTTCCACCCGCAGCACGAGGGCCGGGCGTCGATGTACGTGTGTGGGGCGACCGTGCAGGGAGTACCGCACGTCGGGCACGTCCGGTCCAGTGTGAACTTCGACGTCCTGCGCCGGTGGCTGGTCCACCAGGGGCTCGACGTCAGCCTCGTCCGCAACGTCACCGACATCGACGACAAGATCCTCACCAAGGCCGCCGAGGCGGGTCGTCCCTGGTGGGAGTGGGCGGCGACCCACGAGCGCGCGTTCACGGCGGCGTTCGAGGCCCTGGGCTGCCTGCCGCCGTCGGTCGAGCCGCGGGCGACCGGCCACGTCACCGAGATGATCGATCTCATCTCCCGGCTCATCGACGCGGGGCACGCCTACCCGTGCGACAACGGCTCCGGCGACGTGTACTTCGACGTCGGCAGCTGGCCGACCTACGGGTCGCTGTCCGGGCAGAAGCCCGACGAGATGGAGCAGGGCGAGGCGGCGTCGCGCGGCAAGCACGACCCGCGCGACTTCACGCTGTGGAAGGCCGCGAAGCCCGGCGAGCCCTCGTGGCCGACGCCGTGGGGACGCGGCCGTCCGGGCTGGCACCTGGAGTGCTCGGCGATGGCGACCCGCTACCTCGGGCCGTCGTTCGACATCCACGGCGGCGGGCTGGACCTGGTGTTCCCGCACCACGAGAACGAGCGGGCCCAGTCCAACGCCGCCGGCGACGGCTTCGCCAACTTCTGGCTGCACAACGCCTGGGTGACGATGGCCGGGGCGAAGATGTCGAAGTCGCTCGGCAACACCCTGACGATCCCCGCGGTGCTCGAGCGGGTCCGCGCGGTCGAGCTGCGCTACTACCTGGTGGCGCCGCACTACCGCTCCACCGTCGAGTACTCCGAGGCCGCGCTGGCCGAGGCGGCCTCCGCCTACCGGCGCATCGAGACGTTCGTGGCCCGGGTGACCGAGCGCGTCGGCCCCGTGCCGGCGAGCGGGGCGGACATCTCCGCGTTCACCACGGCGATGGACGACGACCTCGGTACGCCGTCCGCGCTCGCCGCCGTGCACGAGCAGGTGCGGGCGGGCAACACCGCCCTCGCCGAGGGCGACCACGCGGGCGCCCGGACGGCGGCGACGGCCGTCCGCGAGATGACCGGCGTGCTCGGCCTCGACCCGCTCGACCCGCACTGGGCCGGGGCGGAGGCCGCCGGGGGCACCACCGCCCGCTCGGCGCTCGGTGCGCTCGTGGAGGACCTCCTCGCGCAGCGCACCGCGGCCCGCAAGGACCGCGACTTCGCGCGCGCCGACGCGATCCGTGACCAACTGACCGCCGCCGGCGTCGGGATCGAGGACACCCCCGACGGACCGGTCTGGACCCTGAAGGACGACGAGCAGTAGCGATGGCAGGAAATTCGCGGCGCCCCGGTGCGCGCCGCAACCCCGGCAGCAAGAAGGGCCCCACGAAGGGGTCCGGCGGCAAGCGCGCGAAGGGCCTCGAGGGCAAGGGCCCGACCCCGAAGGCGGAGGACCGTCCGAACCACAAGTCCTACGAGGGCGGCGGCAAGACCGGCAAGTCCGGTCAGGGCGCGGCCTCCCGTCGTCCTGCGTCGGCCGCACCGCGCACGGGTGGCGGGGGCACGGGCGGCCCGGGTGGCGCCGGCGCCGGCCGGGCTCGCAGTGGCGCGCCCGCCCGTCGGGACGCCCCGGACGGCCCGCAGGTGGTGGTCGGGCGCAACCCGGTGATCGAGAGCCTGCGCGCGCACATCCCGGCGACGGCGCTGCACGTGGCGCAGGGCATCGACATCGACGACCGCGTCCGCGAGGCGCTGCGCACGGCGGGCGACCGCGGCATCAGCGTGCTCGAGGTGCCGCGCGGCGAGGTCGAGCGGATGGCCGACGGCTCGGTCCATCAGGGCATCGCGCTCACCGTGCCGGCCTACGAGTACCTCCACCCGGACGACCTGCTCGAGGCGGCCCGGCAGGCGGCCCACCTCGCGCGGACCGAACCGCTGCTGGTCGCGCTCGACGGGGTCACCGACCCCCGCAACCTCGGCGCCGTCATCCGCTCCGCCGCCGCGTTCGGGGCGCACGGGATCCTGTTGCCGCTGCGGCGTTCGGTCGGGGTCACCCCGGTCGCGTGGCGCACCTCGGCCGGGGCGGCGGCCCGCATGCCGATCGGCCGCGCGACCAACCTCTCCCGCACGCTCGGGGCCTGGAACGACGACGGGTTCGTGACGGTCGGGCTCGACGGCGAGGTGTCGGCGACGATCGACGACCTCGACGCCGTCGCCGGCCCGGACGCCGCCCGCGGGCCGCTCGTGCTCGTCGTCGGGTCCGAGGGCAAGGGGCTGTCCCGGTTGGTCCGCGAGACCTGCACCGGCACGGTGGCCATACCGATGGCGGGCGACGTGGAGTCGCTCAACGCCTCGGTCGCGGCCGGGGTGGCGTTGGCCGAGGTGGCCCGGCGCCGCCGGTCGGCCTAGTCCCGAAACGAACGAGCGGCACTCTCGCGCACATAGAGGCTGCGAAGGTGCCGCTCGCTCAGTTCAGGACAGCCACCTCCGCAGCTCCGCCAGCGTCTCCTGCGGGGCCTCCTCAGGGATGAAGTGCCCGCTCGGCATCGCCCGGCCGGTCACGTCGCGGCCGTACTCCCGCCAGACGGCGAGCGGGTCGTAGTTCTTCCCGACGAACCCGTGCTCACCCCACAGCACGAGCGTGGGGCACTCGATGCGCTGCCCGGCCTCCCAGGTCTCCTCGTCGTCGGTGAGGTCGATCCCGGCGCCCGCCTTGTAGTCGGCGGTGGTGGCGGCGATGGTGGCCGGGTCGGAGAACGCGGCGATGTAGTGGTCCATGACCTCCGGCTCCATCGTGACGCCGGGCGCCAGCAGCCGCTCCACCATCGTCCGGATCCAGAACTCGGGCGCCCCGCGGAGCAGCGTCTCGGGCACGTCGCCGCCGGTGGCCAGGAAGAACCAGTGGAAGTAGCCGAACGCCAGGGCGCGGTCGACGTTCGCGAACACGTGGCGGGTCGGCACGATGTCGAGCAGCGCCAGCCGCGTCACGGCGTCGGGGTGGTCGAGGACGAGCCGGTGCGACACCCGGGCCCCGCGGTCGTGGCCCACGAGCGCGAACCGGTCGAAGCCCAACGACTGCATCACCGCGACCTGGTCGGCCGCCATGGCGCGCTTGCCGTAGTTGCGGGCGTCGTCGTCGGGGGCGGGCTTGTCGGACGCGCCGTAGCCGCGGAGGTCGGGCACCACCACGGTGTGGTCGCGCGCGAGGTCCGGCGCGACGTCCCGCCACATCAGGTGCGTCTGCGGATAGCCGTGCAGCAGCAGCACCGGGTCGCCCTGCCCGCCGACCGCCACGTTGATCGACACCCCGTCGGCGTCCACGCGGCGGTAGGTGAACGGCTCCGGCAGCTGGGTCATGGGGGTCCTTCCCGACGGCAGGTTCGGGTCCCCCTGGCCAGGGGCGCCCACCGGCGAAACTAGTGAGCGAGGGGCCCCTTCGCTCGGGACGGGCCGCGCCGCGAGGTTCACCTCAGGCAGGCTCGTGGGCCTCGGAAGCTGCCTGGTGTGCGTCTCGGTCGGCGGAGTCCTCGGACGACCCGGTCGACCGCCGGCCCGCCAGCCGGGTGGGCGCCAGGATCTCGGTCTCGGTCGTGCGGCCGCGCAGGGTGCGCGAGCCGATGGAGGTCCAGCGCGACGCCTCGTCCCCGGCCCGCGCGACAGCGGCTCCGGAGCCGACGACGCCGCCCTCGACGTCCTTGGCCAGGTCGCACAGGCGGGCGGCCTCGTTCACCGGGTCGCCGATCACGGTGTACTCGTAGCGGCGGCGGTCGCCGATGTTCCCGGCCACCGCCTCCCCGGCCGACACCCCGATCCCCGCACCCAATTCAGCCGAGCCGGAGAACACCTCCTCGGCCAACCGGACCGCCATCACCCGCCCCGCCGCCAACGCACACCCCGCCGCGTCTGCCATGTCGGTCGGGGCGCCGAACACCGCCAGCGCGGCGTCGCCCTCGAACTTGTTGATCCACCCGCCGTGGTGCTCGACCACGTCGATCACGACGGCGAAGAACTCGTTGAGCAGTTCCACGACCTCGGTCGGGGGGCGGGTCGCGGCCAGCGTGGTGGACCCGACGAGGTCGACGAACAGCACGGCGACCTCGCGGACCTCCCCGCCGAGCTCGACGTCGTTCTCCAACGCGTGGCGGGCGACGTCCTCGCCGACCTGGCGCCCGAAGAGGTCCCGGACCCGTTCCCGGTCGCGCAGTCCGGAGACCATGGTGTTGAACCCGGCCTGGAGCAGTCCGAGTTCGGTGGTGTCGAAGACCGGGACGTCGACGTCGTACTCGCCGCGTTCGACCTTCTTCAGCGCCCGGCGCACCGCGAGCACCGGCGCGGCGGTCGACAGCGCCGTCAGGGTGATCACCGCCCCGCCCAGGACCAGTGCGACCCCGCCGAGCACCACCACCACGATCGCCAGCCGCTCGAGCGTGTAGCCGCCGATGGTCAACGCGGCGACCCCGGCGAGAAGGACCCCCAGCAGCGGCGTGGCGGTGCCGAACACCCAGCCGCCGAGGGTGCGCATCAGCACGCCGGGCAGCACGGAGCCCGACGGCGGCCGCACCGAGAGGACCTCCCGCGCGGCGCCGCGCAGCACGACCTCCACGAGCCGGTAGGTGATCGACACCGTCGCGATGCCGCCCAGCACCACCGTCGCGCCCACCTGGAACCCGAGCCGGCCCGAGGAGAAGACGTTGAGCAGCACGAAGAGGACGGCCGCGACGGTCCACAGCACGGCCTGCACGAGCGCGAGCCGCAGCGGCCCGCGCAGCACCACCCGGCGCAGCCGGCGGAAGTGCCGCTCCCGGGCCTCCTCGTCCGCGTCGTCGGGCAGGGCCGGCACGCGCATCCGCCGGTGCCCCCAGTAGGCACCGACGAGCACGGCGAGGAACAGGTAGGGCCCGAACACGATCAGGTTGCGGGTCAGCGCCGACGGGTCGGACGAGAGCGTCTCCGTGGGCAGCACCCAGGCGGCCAGCACGAGCACCACGCCCGCGCCGACGATGTTCGGCACGACGACGTTCACCACGAGGGCGAGCCGCGTCAACAGGCTCAGACCCTGCGGAGGTCGATCCGTCGTCATGCGCGGACCCTAGCGACCAGAGCCGACACCACCGCTCCGCACTGAGACCCGGAAGGGTGATCAGTACCATGCGGGACATGTCGGTGCCCGCGCTCGTGCACCGCGGGATCGCCTACACCGACTCCGCGGGCCTCGGCACCGCGCTCGCCCCGGCCGTGGCGGAGGCGCTGGACGGCGGGCGCGCGGTCACCGTGGCGCTCGAGGAGCCCACGGCGGTCACGCTGCGGGAGGCCCTCGGCACCGGCTTCCCGGCCGTGGAGTTCCTCGACATCACCCGCCCCGGGCGCTCCGACGCCTTCCAGCTCGCGGCCCGCCGGGCGACCTTCGTCGCGCAGGCCGCGCGGACCGGCGTCGAGAGCCTGCTCATCACCCAGCACGAGCGCCCGCTGGGCCGCCCGGACGCGTACTGGCTCCGGCTCGAGGCCGCGCTCGACGCCGCGCTGGCGGGGCTGCCCGCCACGCTGTGGTGCGCCTACCGCAGCGCCACCCCCGCCTACGAGCAGTGCCACCCGCAGGTCGGCTCGCTCGTGGAGCCGCACGACAACGCCGCGTACCGGACCCCGCGCGACGTCGTGCGGGGCCTGCCCGCCGTCATGATCGCCACCGCGCCCGGACACGCGCGGCGCTGGCGGTTCGGGGTGGGGGACCTGGGGACGCTGCGCCGCGAGCTCGCCGAGGTCGTCGGCTCCTCGGGCCTGGACGCGGACGCCCGGGAGGACCTCGTCTACTCGTGCAGCGAGGTGGCCACCAACGCCGTCGAGCACGGCGGGGGCATCGGCACGGCGTGGACGTGGACGGCGGGCGACGAGGTCGTCTGTCAGGTGCACGACGCCGGGCGGATCACCGACCCGTTCCCCGGCGTCCTGCCGCCGTCGGTGGATCAGGACCGCGGACGCGGACTCTGGTTGGCCAGGGCGCTCTGCGACGAGGTCGACGTCGCGTCCGGCCCGGAGGGCACCACCGTGCGGCTCGCGCGGCGCCTCGTGCGCACGGAGCCGACCACGCGGCAGATCAGGTAGGTCACGAACGCGATCCCGGCGACGAACGGGCTGATCGGTAGCCCGGGCGCGAGGGACAGGACGATCCCGCCCAACACCGCGACCTCGGCGAACAGCACCGCCAGCACCGTCGCGAGCAGCGGGGACGCCGTCAGGCGCGCTGCTGCGGCGGCGGGCGTGATGAGCAGCGAGAGCACCAGCAGCGCCCCGACGATCTGGACGCCGAGCGCCGTCGTCGCGCCGAGCAGCACCGCGAAGGCGACGGACAGCGCCCGGACGGGCACCCCGCGGGCCGCGGCCATCGTCGGGTCGAGCGAGGCGAACAGCAGCGGCCGGTAGGTCAGCGCGAGCACCCCGACGACGACGAGCCCGGTCACCGCCAGCGAGATCAGGTCGCCGGTGTCGATGCCGACGATCTGCCCGACCAGCAGCCCGAACTTGTTCGCCGAGCGCCCGGTGTAGAGCGACTGGAAGAGCACACCGAGGCCCAGGCCGAACGAGAGCAGCACGCCGATCACGGAGTCCCGCTCGTGCGCGGCGAGCCCCAGGGCACCGAACACCAGCGCGACCAGGACCGCCCCCACCAGCGCGCCCCAGCCGACCGCACCGGCCCCGAAGAGCAACAGGGCGCCCGCACCACCGGCGAAGGACAGCTCCGACGTGCCGTGCACCGCGAACGCCATGCCGCGCCCGACGATCAGCGGCCCGAGCAGCCCGGCGAGCAGCGCGAGCACCCCGCCCGCGATCAGCGCGTCGCGGACGAAGTCGAGCTGCAGCAGCTCCAGCGTCGTCGTCATCGGACGCCCGCCTCGACCGGCTCCTCGCAGTGCAGCGGGGACTCCTCGGCGCCGACGACGAGGATGCGGTCGCGCACGCGGACGACCTCCACCTCGGTGCGGTAGAGCTCCGAGAGGTTCTCCGAGGTCATCACCTCGGCCGGTGTCCCGATCCGGAACTCGCCCTCGACGAGGTAGAGGATCCGGTCGACGACGGGCAGCACCGGGTTGAGCTCGTGGGTCACGAACACGACGGCCGTGTCGTGCTCGCGGCGCCGCCGGTCGACGAGGTCGACCACCATCCGCTGGCGCGCCAGGTCGAGCGATAGCAGCGGCTCGTCGGCCAGCAGCAGCGACGGGTCGCCGACGAGGGACTGCGCCACCCGCAGCCGCTGCTGCTCGCCGCCGGAGAGCGAGCCGACGGGCGCGTCGGAGTACTCGAGCGCATCGACCTGCGCGAGCGCCTCCGCCACCCGTTCCCGACGACGGCTCCGGCCGCGGAGGCCGGGGCCCCACCGGTGGCCGTCGAGGCCCAGGCCGACGAGGTCGCGCCCGCGCAGCGGCGTCAGTGGGTCGAGCGCCCGCTGCTGGGGGATGTAGCCGACCGTCGGGTTCCCGCGGCGCGGCGGCGACCCGTGGATCGCCACCGTGCCCGCCGAGAGGTCGAGCAGCCCGAGCAGGACCTGCAGGAGCGTCGTCTTGCCCGAGCCGTTGGGCCCGAGCACGGCGATGAACTCCCCGGGGGAGACCTGCAGGTCCAGGCCGGACCACAGCGTCCGGGGCCCGCGGCGCAGCTCGGCGCCGGACAGCTCGACGGCCGGTTCCATGTCCATCTGCTCCTTAAGCGGGCGCACCCACGGCGCGGGCCAGCGCAGCGCGCGTGGAGTCCACCCACTGCAGGTAGTCGGTGACGCCGGCGGGCAGCGTCTCGGTGACCTCGACGACCGGGACCTGGGCGGCGTTGGCGGTGTCGCGCAGGCCCGCGACGACCGGGGTCTCCGTCTGCGGATTGAACACCAGCGCGGTGACCTGCTTCGCGCTCAGGGCGTTCCGTACCTCGACGAGGGACGCCGCGGACGGGTCGGTCTCGTTCTCGATGGCCTCGACGAAGTCCTGCGGGGTCACGTCGGCGACGCCCGCCGTCCTGAGCAGGTAGTGGGCGATCGGCTCGGTGGAGATGACCTTCGTGCCGGGGCGCGAGGTGCCGATCGCCGCGGTCTGCTGCGCGATCTGGTCGACGCGGGCGTCGAAGGCCTGCTTGCGCTGGGCGAGCCCGGCCGCCTCGCCCGGCTCGGCCTGGCTGAGCCGCTGCGCGATCTGGTCGGCGACCGCCTTCACGGTGGTCGGGTCGAACCAGACGTGCTCGTTGTCGTCGGCCTTGTCGGGGCGCAGGTCGAACGCGGTGATCGTCTTGGCCCTGGCGGCCGCGTCGGTGTCCGCGATCTTCTCGGCGAACTCGTCGTAGCCCCCGCCGTTGGCGACGACGACGTCGGCGTTCGTGATCGCGGCGGCGTCGGCCGGGGTGCTCTCGTAGGAGTGCGGGTCGCCCGCCGGGTCCGAGATGATCGCCGTGACGTCGGCGTCCGGACCGGCGACGGCCTTCGCGACCGCGCCCCAGACGTTGGTGGTGGCGACCACCGTGAGCGTGCCGCCCGGCGCGGCGGCCGAGGAGGAGGGCGCGGCGGTGGGGGAGTCCCCGGACCCGCCGCAGCCGGCGAGCAGCGCGAGGGCGGTGAGGGCACCTCCCGCGGTCAGGACGGCGCGGCGGACGACGGTCATGGGGGCGGCTCCTCGGGGCGCACGGGTTCACGGTCGCCCGAACGGGGCGAGAGGCAAACGATAACCGTTGCCGTTTTCGGTGACGAGCGCGGTCCGCGTGGTGTCCGTGACACGAACAGGACGGCCATCCGGACGCGAGCGGTGGCCCTAGATCGAAACAGTCGCTACGTTGCGCAGGTGGCAGAGGCACTCGAGGGCCGGAGGTCGACGCGGCGCACGGCGACCCTGGCGTCGCTGGCCGCTGAGCTCGGGGTGTCCCGGACGACGGTCTCCAACGCGTACAACCGCCCGGACCAGCTCTCCCCGGCGTTGCGGCGCCGGGTGCTCGACACCGCGCGGCGGCTCGGCTACCCCGGTCCCGACCCCGTGGCGCGCTCGCTGCGCACCCGCAAGGCCGGCGCCGTGGGGCTGCTGCTCACCGAGGCCCTGTCCTACGCGTTCCGCGACCCGGTGGCCATCCAGTTCCTCGAGGGCCTCGCGCTCGCGTGCGAGGACAACGGCTCGGGCCTGCTGCTCGTCCCGGTGAGCCCCGAGGCCGAGGACGTCGGCGCGGTGGCCCGGGCCGGCGTGGACGGCTTCGTCGTCTACTCCATGCCCGACGACGACGAGCACTTCGCCGCCGTGCTGGAACGCCCCGTCCCGGTGGTGGTGTGCGACCAGCCGACCGACGTGCCTGACGTCGACCGCGTCGGCATCGACGACCAGGCGGCCATGGTCGAGCTCGCCCAGCACCTGGCGGGCCTCGGGCACCGTCGGGTCGGCGTGCTCTGCATGCGCCTCTCGCTCGACCGCAACGACGGGTTCGCCTCGGTCTCCCGCCAGGACTCCGCCCGCTACGAGGTGCAGCGCCGTCGCCTCGCGGGCCTGCGCGACGGGTTCACCGCGGCCGGCGTCGACTGGTCGACCGTCCCCGTCGTCGAGCGCTTCGACCACACCGAGGCCGCGGGCGCGCACGCGTTCGACCAGCTCGCCGAGCGCCACCCCGACGTCACCGCCGTCGTCTGCACCTCCGACATCCTCGCCCTCGGTGCCCTGCGCGGCGCCCGTGCGGCCGGACGCGACGTCCCCGGCGACCTCACGATCACCGGCTTCGACGGCGTCCCCGCCGCCGAGCGCGCGGGCCTCACCACCGTCCGCCAGCCCTCGCTCGACAAGGGCCGCGCCGCCGGGGAGCTGCTCCTCGACCGCGGCGACCGGCAGCGCTCCCGCACCCTGCTGCTGCCCACCGAGCTGATGGTGCGCCAGACGTCGGGCCCGCCGAAGTCCTAGCTGCTCGTGTGGCAGCGAAGCGTCGTTGCTGTCGTCCAGTGGCAGGAAAGCCACTCCGTCGCGAGCGTGGCGGGCTGCTGACGTCGAACGTCAGCCGTGTGCCACCGCTGACGGCACGGTCTTCCCGACGACGGGTGCGGCGCACCCGCCGTCGGGAAGGCGTCAGAAGATCCGCGGGCGCTGCCGGGTCGGCGCAGCGGCCGCCGGTCGACGCCAGAGCCGGGAGACCGGCCAGCCGATCTGCTCGCCGAACGAGACGCCCGCGGCGATGCCCATGCTGACGGTGAGGGCGAGCAGGATCGTCACCGAGCCGGTCGCGAGGCTGCCGTTGCTGAGCTGGACGTTGGAGCTCTGGCCGACGAGCGCGAGCTGCGAGAAGCCGCGGTAGAGCAGCAGGCCGGGCAGCAGTGGCGTGATGCCGGCGATGACCAGGACGAGCGGCGGCATCTGGGCCCGCGCCGGCATGAGCATCGCGATGAGGCCGAGGACGGCCGCCGCGGCGGCGCTGGCGACGACCTGGCCCATGCCGAGGGTGCCGAACCCGTACGCGTAGAACCCCCACGCCACGGCCCCGGCCACTCCGGCCACGGGCAGCGAGGCCAGCGGTGCGTAGGCCGACAGGGCGAAGAGCACGCCGGCGGCGGCGGCCGCGACGAGCGACTTCGCGTCGGGCTGCGGGGTCAGGTTGGAGAAGTCCTGGGCGAGGGAGAACACGGCGTCGCCGCCGATCGACCCGATCACCTTGATGGACACGACGACGCCGACCAGCAGCCCGGCCGACGCCAGCACGACCTCCACCGCCCGCCCCGCCGCGGTCAACGGGAAGCCGGTGATGGCGTCCTGCACGAGCCCGACCAGGGACAAGCCGGAGAGCAGCACGATCAGGCCGGTCGCGACGACGAGGCTGGGGGAGTCGAGCAGGATGCCGGAGGAGGCGAGGACGAGGGCCGTCGTCGTGACCAGTGCCCCGCCGAAGACCTGCTGGAAGAACATCGGGACGCCGTGGCGCCCGAGCCACCGCGCCACGCCCCAGACGATCCCGGTGAGGACGAAGGCCGCCAGCGCGACCCCGAACCCGCCGCCGATGAGCACGGCGACGGCACTCGCGAACACCGACCGGGAGAGCCCGGCGATCCAGCGGGGGTAGGGGTGGTTGGCCGCGACGGCCGCCGAGAGCCGGGTCAGCGCCTCGGAGGAGGACACCGGGGAGTCGGTGTCGACGATGTCCTTGATCAGCGCGTCGACCGTGGCGAGGCGCGTGTAGTCCTGGGTGCGGTAGCGGACGTTGCGCATCGTCGTGACCGGCCCGGCCTCGACGCCGCGGTGGCAGCACATCGTGATCGTGGAGAAGGCGATGTCGACGTCGCAGGTCGGGAGCCCGTACGCGCGGGCGATCGACAGCATCGTGTCGTGCGCGGCGGCCGCGCCGGCGCCGGTCGCCAGCTGGACCTCCCCGATGCGCAGCGCCAGGTCGAGCACGCGCAGCACCAGGGCGTCGTCGGCGACCTGCGGGCCGGTGACGGCCGGCAGCAGGTTGTCGCGGACGGTCGGCGCGTCGAGCGCCGCCCGCCGTCGCAGGTCCTCAGCAGTCGGGATCGGCACGTGTCTCCTGATGGATCCACGTGCACGCTCGGCCACCCCCACGGGCTGACTCTCCATCTCTTCGGCGTCCGGTTCGGCCGCAGGGTGATCCCGCGGACCGAGCCCGGGAAACTTCATCTTCAGGCACCTCGTGGGACGTGGGCGGGGCGGACGACGTTGTCGTCCGACCGGGCGACCGGCGGTGTGAGCCGGCCCTCGCCTACGATGGTGCCTCAGTGCCGGCGTAGCTCAATCGGCAGAGCACTCGCCTTGTAAGCGAAAGGTCCGGGGTTCGATTCCCCGCGCCGGCTCCACGTCCCACCTGCACGGATGCTTCCCGCCGACCCTGAGCGGGAGCTGTCACTGCACCAACGACTGCACCAACGGTGCTCACAGATCCTCCCACTCGATGGCGTCGAGGGCCTGGCGCATGGCATCGAGGTTGGTGTGCGCGTAGATCGTCATCGTGACGTCGATGTCGGCGTGCCGGGCGATCGCCTGCACCACGTGCGGCGGCGTCCCGAGGTCGAGCAGCAGGCTCACGACGGTGTGGCGCAGGTCGTGCAGCCGCACGCCCGGCATCCCGGCACGCTCGCGGAGCTTCGTGAACTCCCGCGACAGGTTCCGCGGCTCCATCGGCGTCCCGATCGTTGACGGGAACACGAGGTCGTGGTCCTGCCACACCTCCCGGGCGAAAGCTCGCTCCTCGTCCTGACGACGGCGGTGCTCGAGCAGCACCCGCCGGGTCACCTTGGGCAGCGGAATCGTCGCCGCCGACTCGTCGGTCTTGGCCGGCCCGATGTAGAGCCGACCACCGGCGCGGGCGACGGTCTGCTCCACCGTCAGGGTCGCGCCCTCGAAGTCGAGGTCCTGCCAACGCAGCCCGAGCAGCTCGCCGTGGCGCAGCCCGAGGGTCGCGGCGGTGACGTAGAGCGGGTACCAGCGCGTCCCCTCCGCCGCCTTGAGCAGCGCCTTGGCCTCCGACACCGGCAGCCCGCGCCCCACCTTGTACTTCGGCGTCGGCACCTTGACCAGCTGCGCGACGTTGCGCGGGACCAGCTCCTCGCGCCACGCGCTCTGCAGGGCGTTCCGCAGCACGGCGTGGATGAACTGGACGTGGCGCACCGTCGGGTGCCTCTTGCAGCACGGGTGGCCGTCGCGGCAGCAGGGCTCGCCGCCCGGATTCCGCCAGGCGTTCTTCCCGTTCGCGCAGCACAGGCACTTGGCGCGGACGGTGGCCATGAAGTGCCGGACGTCGGCGCCGGTGAGACGGTCGAGGCGCTTCTTCCCGAGGATCGGGACGATGTGCAGCCGCACGACCGTCTCGTAGCCCTGGTGCGTCGTCGGGCGGCGCTCCTGGGCGACGCCGGCCAACCAGTGGGCCATGTAGTCCGCCACGGTCACCGACCGGTCCGGGACCGGGATGCCCTGCTCGTTGTTCGACTGCAGCCGGACGAGCTTGGCGCGGGTCTCCTCGAACGACCGCGAGGACACCCGCTTGCGCTCGATGCGCCCCGACGCAGTGTGGACATAAGCCGCGCCGATCCAGAGCCCGTCGCTGGAGCGCTGGAAGATCGTCCCCTCGCCGTTGACCTTCCGCCTCCGGCCGCCGCGGTCCTGCTCCTTCGGGCCCGCCATCAGACGACGGCCTCCGCCTCGAGCAGCGCGGCGACGTACTCCTCGAGCGCGGTGCGCGGGATGCGCCGGGAGCCGCCGATCTTGATGGAGCGGAGGTCCCGGTTGCGGAGCAGGTCGTAGACCTTGCACCGGCTGATCTTCAGCATCTCGGCGGCCTCCTCGGCGGTGAACAGCAGGGCGTCCATCTCTCAGTCCTCCGGGGTGAGTCGGCCGAGGTGGCCGAGCTGGTTGTGGGTGGCGGTCAGGTGCGCGGCCAGCTGGGCGGCGTGGTGCCGGGCGTCGTCGAGGTGGCCGTGGGCCAGGCCGAGCGCCTGGTCGGGGTCCCAGCGGCGGTCGTCTAGGTACTCGGCCGGGTCCGCGCGGCGCAGCGAGCGGACGAGGAAGTCGAGGACCTGGGGGAGACGGCGGGCGAGGTCGTCGAGGCTCCCGACGACGTCGTAGGCCTCCGTCGCGGTGATCGGAACACGAACGGTGGCGTGGTTGGCCGCGCGGAGCTGGTCGGCCGTGGCGGCGACGGCGGCCGCGAGCCGGCTCACGCGACCTCAATCCAGTCGGCCCACGTCTCGCCGCTCGCACGACGGGCGTGACGGGCGAGGCGGTCGCAGTACTCGCCATACCCGCCGAGGTAGGGCGCGCGGAGCCTCGTGCAGTCGTGGCCGGGCCCGGACAGGTAGGCGATGCCGGGAGCGGCGTTGGCGTGCGCGGGACCGAGCGGGCGGGCGTCGTCGCCGTGCAGCATCGCCAGCGAGTCCGCCGGGACTCGGAACGACAGCCGGAGGGCGAACTGGTCGCGGGCGTAGCCGCCGCCGACGGCGTTGGCCTCGAACCGCTGCGCCAGCATCAGCACCCGGAACGCGGCCTTGCGGCCCTCGGACACCAGCCGCAGCACCGCGCTCGTGATGCGCTCGGCGAGCTTCTTGTCGCGCGCCTGAGCCGCCCGCAGCAACCCCGGGAACTCCTCGAGCACGACCAGGACCAGCGGCGTCCATTCGGACGCGGTGACGGCGTCCTGCCGGGCGGGCATCGCGTCGAGCCGGTGGTCCATCTCCGCCACGAGCCGGTCGAGCATCGCGGCGTGCTCGAGGAGATCGCGGGTGCCGGTGGCCTGGAGGTCCCGGTGGGCGGTGCCATCGAAGGCGCGGCCTAGGACGAGGCCCGTGATGTCCGAGCCGGTGATCAGGACGTCGGGCGCGGCACAGAGCTGGGCGAGCAGGCCGTAAGTGAACACCGACTTGCCCGACCCGTTCTGGCCCTGCACCGCGAGGTGCGCCGGGCCGGTGAGCCGGTGCGTGATCGCGGTGCCGTCCTCCCCACGACCGAGGACCATCCGGCCCGCGCCATGGGCCAGGGGCAGCTCTGGCAGCGGCACGCGAGCGGTGAGCGGGTCGGACTGGAGGAGCACGATCCGCACCCAGCGGCCGGCCAGCGGCTCGACCCGGAGGCCGTGGGCGCCGAGGGTGTGGGCGAGGCGAGTGGCCTGGGCGCGGAGGTCGTCGGGCTCCTGGCCGGGCAGCAGCTCCGTGGAGAACACGAGGCCGTCACCGTGACGGAGGCCGCCGAAGCGCGGGGTGCGGATCGTGGTGCCCGCCGCGACGTGCACGTAGTGGCACAGCCCGACACCAGTGCACGCCTCGCGCCACAGCATCCGTAGGTCGTCCTCGAGGTGCCGGTGCGCCTCCGCCGCGCGCTGCTCGAGGAAGCGGTCGCGGAGGCGGGTGACGAGGGTTGGGCGCCAGTCGATGCCAGCCATCACGCGGCCCGCCGCTCGAGGCAGCGCGAGCAGAGCTGCCCGTCGACCGCCGGCATCGGGAACAGCAGCGCACATGCCGGGCACATCGGCTCGTCGTCGGCGACCGGGTCCGGGACGCCGGCCGTACGGGCGCGGCGGATCGCGCGTCGGTCGGTTGGGGTCGTCGCGGCCCACAAGCCGTGGTCCTGCCCGGAGTCGAGCGCCCAGCGCAGGCAGTCCGTCGCGACCGGGCAGCGCCCGCAGATCGGCGCCACCGCCATCTTGTGTCGAGCGACCGTGAGGGAGGTGTCGTCGTCGGTGGGCGGGAAGAACAGCTCGGGGTCGGCGTCGCGGCATGCCGCGTCGCACTGCCAGGTCATGACGCCGCCTCGGCCTGCGAGCCCTGGCCGGCGCGGGAGCGGGGCGCGGTGGAAGCGGTGGAGCGCACCTCCTGGCAGCGGTACCAGACCTGCGCCCCGGTGACGTTGCCGTTGCGGTCCTTCTTGTCCATCACGCCGATCTCGAAGCCGACCAGCTCGACCGGAGTGGCCGGGGCGAGGTCGGCGCCGGGGGCACGCTCGGAGACGAGGCCGACCTTGATGATCTCGTTGGTGGCCCGGCCGAATTGGCGGAAGCGGGCGACGAGCTGGGCCTCCCACTTGGGCAGGCCGTCCTTGGTGGTCTCCTGCCGGAACGAGTCCCCGAACGCGGTCTTGGGCTCGCAGGACAGGAACAGCAGCGACTCGAAGGTCGCGGCCTGGTCGATGGCGAAGTTCTGGATCACGGGTGCTCCTCGTTCAGGGGTGGGCGGGGTAGCGGTGCACGTGGGAGAGGGCGGCATGGCCTCGGCCGAGAGCGCGGGCGGCGCCGATGAGCGCGGTGTGCGCGAGCGTCAGCACCCCGACGAACTCGACAAGCCGCTCGCCCGGGTCGCGCCGGCTGTCGTCGCGCAGCCCGGCCGTGCCGTTGGCGAGGGCGCAGCGCTGGGTGAACAGCACGATCGGCGGGAGCCGGTCGACGAGCGTGGTCACGGACCCGAGCGCCTCGTAGAGCTCGACGACGTCGACCACTCCGGCCCGAGCGGCGAGGTTCGCCAGCCGCAGCGCCTCAGACGCTTCGGCGAGCGATGTCGAGACGGGATCAGCGGACCGGACGGGTGGGTGACGCGCGACGGACTCGTCGGACGGACGGCGCGCGGGCTGGGGGTCCATCACTGCTCCTCCTGGTACACGTAGGACGTAGGACGTCCGGTGTGTCGAGCAAAGCATGCCACACACCCGCTCGGGCAAGTAGGACGTAGGACGTCCTGTCAGTAGCCTTACCAACACGTGCAAGAACCGGAGCAAGCTTGAGGAGGTAGCCGGTGGCGCTCGAGGCGGCGAAGTCGCAATACCGGCAGGTCGCCGACCTGCTCCGGGCTGCGATCGAGCGGGAGGAGTACGCCCCAGGCTCGCTCTTGCCGTCGGAGTCCGAGCTTGCCGCCGAGTACGGCGTTTCCCGGGTGACGATCAACCGCGCGGTGCAGCTCCTCCGCGGTGAGGGCATGGTCCGCGTCCTGCGGGGCCGGGGCACCGCGGTGCGGGCCATCCCGCCGATCCGACGGAACTCGAACCTGCGCTACGCCCGGTCCTCGCGAGAGGAGGAGGGCAGCCGAGGAGCCTTCGACTTCGAGCTCAAGCGCCTCGGGCTGAAGCCGGCCACGAAGCTCGCCCAGCTCGGACAGGTCCCCGCTCCCGAGACCGCACGGCAAGTCCTCGGCTTGGAAGCCACCGACACGGTGCTCATCCGCAAGCGCGAGATGTATGCCTCCGACGAGCCGGTCCTTCTCGCCACGTCGTACTTCCCTTGGATCCTCGCCGAGCAGGCCGGGGTCACCGAGACCGACACCGGGCCGGGCGGCACCTACTCACGCCTCGCCGAGATCGGGAAGGGCCCGGTCCGCTTCAGCGAAGACCTGCGAGTTCGCACACCAACCGCGGCCGAGGAGCGCTTCTTCGCCCTCGCCGAGACCCAGCAGGTCTACGAGATCGTCCACATCTCGTACCTCCCCGACGGCACCGCCATCGAGTACCGGGAAGACGTGCTTCCTACCCACCAGTGGGTCATGCATTTCGAGTGGAACGCCGAGAACGACACCAAGAGCGGAGAGACCGAGCGATGAGCCCGCTGCTCGAGATCGTCGCCGCGGAGCTGCCCGGCAACGGCGCCACCAGCGAGGACCGCGTCCGTGTCGGCACGAACGCCGTCGTCGTCCTCGACGGCGCCACGGGCAGCGACACCCGAGTGACCGTCGCCGACTACGTCGACCACCTGGCGGGCTCCATCATCGAGGTCCTGGACGCCGAGCCGGACATGCCGCTTCCTCACGCCCTCGCCGACGCGATCCGCTCCACCATCGGCGCGCTCCGTTTGATGCCGGGGGAGTCGCCGTCCTCCACAGTCAGCATCGCCCGCCGCCGCCGCGACGAGGTCGACCTCCTGGTTCTGGGCGACAGCCCCGTCTACATCGGGCCCAACAGCCAGCTCCTCACCGACGATCGGTTGGCGCAGCTCGACCTTCCAAGCCGCACGAAGGCGAACCAGCGGCTGCGCGAGGGGTCCGGCTACGACGACGTCCACCGCGATCTTGTCCGCGCCGTCCGTGCTGAGCAGCTCCCGTGGCTCAACGAACCGGGCGGCTACTGGATCGCCGAGGCCCAACCCGAAGCCGCGCACCACGCCATCACGCGCACCGTGCCGGCCGCCGTGCCTTGGCTCGTGATGCTCACCGATGGCGTCGACAAGCCGCTACGCCACCTCGATATCTCGCCCGCAATCGGCCTGAACTGCACTACGGCTGGGCTAACGGAGTTCCTTGAACAGCTTCACGGTTGGGAGGATGAGCGCGATCCTGATGCGCGCCTTCTTCCTCGTTTCAAAGTCCATGATGACAAGACCATGGCTGTCGTGACCGTTCCGTGAGCGATACGCCGCTTCACTCCGTTTCAGTCGCTGGAGTCACCTTCGACGACAGCGGGCGAGTCCTCCTGATTAGGCGCCGCGACAATGGCGAGTGGCAGGCACCTGGCGGCGTTTTAGAACTCGGGGAAAGTCTCGAAGTTGGAGTGGTACGTGAAGTCCTTGAGGAAACGATGGTTCAGGTCCAACCGGAGCGAATAACTGGTATTTACAAGAACCTCGCCCGCGGGATCGTGGCGATAGTTTTCAGGTGCCGTCCTATCGCGGGCATTGCTACGCCGACCGATGAGAGTGTCGAAGTTGCATGGTTCTCCCTCGCAGAAGTAGTCGAACTCTTGAATCCTGTCTTTGCGGTGCGCGTAACGGATGCAGCGAGATATTCGACGTACGGAGTGCAGAGTAGGTCTCACGACGGCGTGAAGATTCTTCCATCAAGGTACTAGCTCTGGCAGCGGCGGCAGACAACACGGGGGCCTGGGTGCACGTCAAAGGCGCGAAGTTTGACAACTTCCGTAGGTTTCGAGACCTCGCAATCGACGGACTTTCATCGGACGTCAGACTGGTCGTCTTGGCGGGTCCCAACGGACTCGGGAAGAGCACCGTATTTGAGGGTTTCCGAGCCTGGCAAGGTCGATGGTACGGGATGAACTGGGACCCAGACTACTTCGTTCGAGTCGGTTCCGGGGCGCTTCCCGTGACTGGTCCTGATCAGGCCAACGTCGAGTTTTACGAAGGAGACGTTGCTACTGACGTGGAACGGGTTAAGAAAGCGTTCTACTTCAGAACGGCGTATCGCATTGAGGCGGACTTCAGCTCTGCAGGCGGGGTTCCTCGCATGGGGGCTCTCGTCTCTGACCCCAGATTCAGTCGAATGTCCGAAACTGACGCTGCTGTCAGTCAGAATTACAATCGAATTATCGAGGAAGCTGTCCGGGAGCTATTCGACGCGTCTAAGGTTCAAACAACGGAGGATATTCGCCGCGCACTCCTTGCGGACATAACAGATTCGATGAGGAACATCTTCGGAGAACTGGAGGTGGAGAACATCTCAGACCCGTTGGGCGGCGGATCATTCTACTTCTCGAAGAACGAGAGCCGTAGATGGCACTATAAGAATCTGTCCGGGGGGGAGCGAGCTGCGTTCGACCTCCTACTCGACATGGCGGTAAAGAAGAGGGGCTACGATGACACTATTTACTGCATCGACGAGCCTGAACTGCACCTGAACACTCGTGTTCAAGGGGCTCTATTGGTCGAGTTGATGCGACTTCTACCTGCAAACTGTCAATTATGGATCGCGTCACACAGCATTGGCATGATGAAGAAGGCTCGAGAGAGAGCTGAACAACTTGGTGACGTCGCCTTTCTTGATTTCGAGAGCTTCAATCCAGCTCAAGTGGGTCAGGTCCTAAAGCCAGCGAAAGTCGATCGAGCCTTTTGGCAGAGGACGCTCAGCGTTGCACTGGATGAGATTGCTGATCTCGTCGCGCCGCGCACGCTTGTACTGGTAGAGGGCAAGCCTGGGTGGACAGACGGGGCTACCCGACGCGCCAACGTTTCGTTCGATGCGAGGTGCTACGAGAACATCTTCTCGTCAGTTAAGCCCGATGTGGTCTTCATGAGCGTTGGAGGCTCCGCCGATGTTGAGGACGATACGCTCCATCTGACGGAAACAACGCCGATCATCTCTCGGGCAACTCAGGTCCTTCGCGTGATCGATCGCGACGATAGGAGCGAGAAGCAAAGGGAGGAGTACCGACAGGACGGGGTTCGCGTCCTTCGCCGTAGGGACCTGGAGAACTATCTCTTCGGTGACGGGGTCATTAGGGCCTATTGCGCGAACGTAGGGCATTCGGAAATCGCAGACTCAATTATCGAGCTACGAGATGCCCTGTTGGTTAAAAGAGTTGAGGATGGCGTCGGAAGCGGCGACGATGTGAAAAGTGTATCGGGCGAACTCTTCACTCGAATGACGACTGGCTTGGGTTTGACCCAACAGGGCACAAAATTCGCTTGGATGCGGGACACGCTAGCCCCACTAATTCAGCCGGGCACGCAAGAGTATGAGGAGTTGGACGCCGATCTGTTCGGCTGATCGTCCCCATTCGTCCTTATTAGTGCTGCTTGAAACAAAGGGGAAATAAGTGAACAGGAAAGCTGTTCATTTTGGTGTAGGACGATTCATCTTGGTGCCTCGTGACCTCGAAGCGTCTCCCACTGAGTGGTCTAAGAATGTTGGGTCAGCCCTAGGCAAAATTGCTGCTATTTCCGATCTACAAGTACCGACCGTCGATACATTCCTCGAAATTACAGTGCCGGCAACTTACGTGAGAGCGTCAGGACTCGATGGCGAGACGATTGAACCGATAACAGTTTTTCAGCCAGCGAAGGTCCAGATCCTATTTACTGTCAATATTCCAGAACGAATTCAGAAAGAGCTCAATCCGTTCGATCTTCACTTCGGAGGCACTCGCTTTGCTGTCATGATTAATTACGAGGACCACGGGCCGGTGGTCGTCGCGCGCTGCGCCGATGACGAGTCATCGATCTTGCAGTCGCACGCAGTGATGATCGTGAGGGAGTTTCTGCAGCGCGAGCTTGCTCATGCGCACGAGCTCTTTCTGGTGTCCGTCGGCCCGAGCCCTTTCCATGCCGATTTCTCTATCTATCCCAGTGAGGCAGAACTTCCTGATGATACAGAGGGGCAATACAGAGAGCTAATCTACCGTCGAAGCCGTGGTCGTGGGCCACTCCGTTACTCGCTAGCGTTGCCTTCGTCCTTTGTGGCGCCAGAGGGAGGTGATCGAGTCTCACTCGCGTTTAGTCTGGCCCTCTACCACCTTACGCGGGAGCTCTCACTCTACTACTCTCTGTCGGAGCGTGCAGATATCCATCGAGATCAGGTGTTCATAGTTTCGGCGCTAACGGACGATCTGATTGAGCAGTATCAGCGACGTGGCCCGTGGCCAGCTCTGAAGCGTACTTTCGCCGGTGGGCTGAGGACGAGGTCGGTTCTCCTGCGAGTGATCGAAGCCGAGAAATCGGAAGCTCAGGGAAGGTCGTTTGCCTCGAGCCTCATAGGCGAGCTGTCTGAAGGAGATGAGGAGGCCCCACTTCTTCATCGCGAGCTTTCGGTCGCGCGTAACGAATCCAACGCGGCCGAGTTGAGGGCGGCGCGGGAGACGGTCGACTCCTTGGAGTCCACTCGGAAGAAGGAGTTTGAGATCGCAGTGATCTCACTCTCTACGCTCTTAGGTGGCGCGGCGGGCGCAGTAGTCAGTTTGCTCACCGGGTCGTGAATGATCCGGCTGACTCAACTTGACGACGAAGCTCGGGGCGTCATTTATGGCAACCCATCCGCGGTTGCCGTTAGTCATTAAGCGCACTCGGGAGCGTGAGCGGCGGTGAGAGACGCGTCCGGTGCTCTTTCGTACGCGCTGCACCCAGCGCGTCTGCACCCGTCCCTGGGCTCGAGCCCAGCGTCGGGCGACGCGCCCGGCGCGAAGGCCATCTTCGGCGGTCACCTGCACGGTGCGTACCGCGCGCTGGAGCGTCCAGACGCCCCAGAACCGGCCAGGTCCGGTGGCAGGCTCAGCCCACTGCGGTGGGACGTCGTGCTGGTACTCCTTGGCCGCCATGAGGCCGTGCTTGGTGAAGTAGGCCGCGACCCGGCGCGGGTCGGTGGCGCGCAGGCCGTCGGCGTAGTCGAGGGCGGTTCCGGCCAGCTCGTGGCGGCGGCGCTGCTCTGGGTCGGGGTGGGCGACGACGTCCGCCCACGCGGCGGAGAGCCACACCGCGAATCGCTGCCCGGTCGTTCGAGCGGTCCCGTGCGGCGGGGTGCAGAGCAGGTGGACGTGCGGGGCGCCCCGGCGCTGGAACTCCAGCTTCCACACGCAGGCCCACTCCTCGCCCCATGCGCGGGCGTAGCGCTTGCGCAGCGCCTTCATGTGCCGCTTGAGCACCGCGCCCGTCGGGACCGAGGTGAGCCAGTCGCCGGGGTAGGTCAGCGTCACCATCGCCGGAAGCCGCCCGCCCTCGTAGAGCGGGGTGTAGTCCAGCTCGCACAGACGGCGCACCATGTTCGCCCGGGACTTCCGCGACCAGGACGTGATCGCCGTCCGAGGCGTCGGACGTTCCGGCCACTCCCCGGTGGCGACGAACGCGGCCACCGCGGCGTCCACGTCCTTCACCCGCGCCGACCGCGCCCGCTCCTCGGTGCGCTCCCGGCGCGACCAGTCCCGGCACGCCACCGCGAAGATGCCCGGCCCCACCGTCAACTCCCAGCGCGGGCCCTCCGCGAGCGTCCCGGGCTCTTCGCGGATCGCGGGGAACATTGAGGCGGCAGCGTCGACGAGCTCGGGCGAGGGAAACGACGGCGACCACAGCCCAGCGACCGTGTCCGGGACGTGCTCTTCGTGCTGCTCGGAGGTGGTGCGGCCCGATATGGCACATAGAACAAGCCCAGGCCGGCCGCCCCCGGCGGCCGGCGGTGCGGCCGGGTCGGACGCGGCCACGGCCTCGCCGGCGCTCCTGCCTCCGGCCCGCGCCAGCTGGCCGGCCACGCCTCCCACGGCCGCCACAGCGCGGGCGGCGGAAGCGGGGTGGCCGGGCGAGTACGAGCGCCACGGATCAGGCAGGCGCGACCACGACGCGCGAGCAGCGGACAGACCAGAGAGGGAGTGCGACACAGGAGGGCTCCTCGAAGCTGGAGGGGCCGACCGGCGAGCTGAAGACCGTGACCAAGGCGCGCGGAATCGCCACAGGGCCCACAAGGCCTGCGGTACGGAGCGCGCAGATGGACTGCCGTGTCAGGCAGCCCGAACGATCAGAGCTGCCAGTAGGCGACGAGGGGTGACGACGACAAGACCGCTGAGCGATCGACGGACGGACTCGCGGAGCAACGGAAGAACCCGTACAAACGGCTGCGATGTCGATTGAAGACGGAACGAACCCTGCCCGCCGCGCCGTCGAGGAACTGCTGCACGTTGCCCAGCACGGCCGAGACCTGTGCCCTCCCGGCAATGACCCGCAGGAATGGGCCAGCGGCGTCCTCTACGACCTCGCCCGCGTCGCCGAACTCCTCGACGGCGCCGTGGAACAGGTATCCGGTCGCCGCAACGACACGGTCGCGGACAGCGCACACGCCCTCGCCACCGTGATCTCCGCGCACCGCAACCTCGCAGTCGGACCACCACCTCAGTGACAGAGCCCTGCCGTCGCGCCTCCGGCGGCCAGGGCGCTCCGCCCCTGGACCCAAGGCACCGACCTCAGGAGAGCCCGGACGGCTCGAACTCGAGGTAGCGGAAAGGTGGTGGCGTGCGGGACGGTGTCTCACCCACGTCGGCGCTTCCTGGGTCTGACAGCCCGCCCGCACAGCCGCAAGGGCCACGGTTCGCGAGATAGCCGGCGGCAGAGGCATCAAAGTGGCCCTTGCCCCTGCACGAGCGGTCCGTCCGAGGCGACCACGCGCCGCCGAGGGAGAGACCCCGAAGCCAGTCTCTATTGGATCAAGACCCGGTAACGACAGTGCAAGGGGGGTCGATCCAAGTTCCAGACGCGCTGCGGGGGCGGCGCACCGAGACGGAGGTACCTCATGGGTCTCATGCGCAAGATGACCAGCATCAGCACGCTCGGGCTGGTCGACTTCCGCTCCGACAAGGAACGGACCGCGAAGTACACCCGTGACACCCGCGATGCGACCCGCGAGGCCATCGAGGCGCAGGAGGCCGCAGCCAAGTACGCCCGTCAGACGCGGAACGCCACCCGGGTCACCGTCGTCCAGAACATGATGATGTTGGACCAGCAGCGGCGGCAGCTTGCTCAGGATCGCGTCCACCACGTCGAATCGCAGGCGAACGCGCACATACTGGCTGGCGGCCAGCAGCAGCAGAGTTGGCCGGAACCGCAGCAGATCGCGCCGCAGGCCCCGCCGCCCTACGTCCCGGACTCGATCCCGGCCGGCTGGTACGACGACGGCAACGGGACGACCCGCTGGTACGACGGACAGCGTTGGACGCCGCACACCCGCTGACCTCCGAGCCGTGCTGATGCACTGCACCAGCACTGCACCAGCCGGGCTCCGTCCAGCAGCGTTCGTCAGAGTCCGTCGGAGAAGAACGCGCTGGTCAGGGGCGTGCAGCAGCCCTGTCGAGACGGTCCAAGGGCAACTTGTAAGCGAAAGGTCCGGGGTTCGATTCCCCGCGCCGGCTCCACGTGCTTCTTCCCGACGCCGGGTCGTGGTTGCGCTGCTCAGCGTGGCCGCTCGGACTGTGTGCGGTAGTTCGTGAGCGTGTTGCAGCAGCGCTTGCGCGTGTCGCTCACGAAGTCGACAGCAGGGCGTAGACGGCCGCCGGGCCAAGATCGCGATTTCGGTGGCGACGCGCCGCGGATCGTCGGCGTGTCGCCACCGAAGTTCCGATCGAGGTCGTCGGCGATCGCGGCAGCGCGACACGGCGAACCGGTCCTCGAGTCGGACCCTCCCGACGGCCCAGACGCGACACCCGATCGCCGCATAACGAGCGGCTCCGACGGCACGACAGTCCGGGCAGGTCCGACCCGCGAGGGGGCCGGACACTGACCTAGACCGTCGGGGGACCCACGAATGACCGTTGCGCCTGATTCCACGCCCCGCCCGACGAGCGGTGGTCGGCACGCGACGCCGCCGCGGGGTCAGGCCCGGACCATGACGGCCTGGTCGCCGCAGCCGGCCGCCTCCTCGGAGGTCACGGACAAGCTGCACATCCCGGCGCAGTACCGGCAGCCCGCGGTGCGCCCGGTCGGCGGGCCTCCGCAGCAGCTGCCCACGGGCCTCGCGATGAAGCGGCGCAACCCGGTCGGCGTGTGGCTGGGCCTGCCGCTGATCACCTTCGGCATCTACACCTACGTCTGGTACTACAAGATCCACCGCGAGATGGCCGAGTTCGACCGCCGCCGGGTCGTCCCGGTCGCCGGCCCGATGCTGGTCCTGCTGTTCCTCAGCTGGACGATCGTGGCGCCGTTCGTGTCGCTCTACAACACCGGGAACCGCATCGCCGACGCCCAGCGCGCCGCCGGCCTCCGGCCCTCGTGCAGCGCGGGGATCGGCCTGCTCCTCTGCTTCGCCTTCGGTCTGGTGTCGCTCTACTACCAGAGCGAGCTCAACAAGATCGTCGACTCCTACGCCGGCGCGACGCCCGGTGCGACGGTGCCGCTGCGCGGCTGACGCTGTTCCCGACGGCGGGTCCGGCACCTGCGTGAGGTCGGGATCATCCCGCGGGCGCCCGGCGTTGGGACGAGTCCGTCCCCGCCGTCGAGAAGGAGCCAGCCGTGCCCGACATGGAGAACCTCGTCCACGCCACCCTGCGCGTGTTCAACGAACGCGACCCGGAGGCCCGGCTGCAGGTGATGGCCGAGGTCTACGCCGACGACATCGTCTTCACCGACGTCGAGGGATCGCTCCGCGGGCACGCGCCGCTCAGCGAGAAGGTGCAGGGCCTGCTCGACTCCGCGCCGGGGTTCGTGTTCACCCCGGTCGGCGAGGCGCACGTGCTCGACGACCTCATCCACGCGCCGTGGGGGTTCGGGCCGCCCGACGGTGAGCCCGTGGTGCGGGGCGTGGACATGAGCCTGGTCGCCGACGGCAAGGTCGCGCGGCTCTACACGGTGCTGGTCGACGCCGTCGAGGGGTAGTCCTCCAGTTCGATGTCGGTCGCGAAGCGGTCCATCAGTGCCATGACGCGGCTGAACAGCGGCGCGACCGAGAAGAGCTTGTTCCGCAGCCAGATGCGCGGGCGGGTCGACGGCGCCAACAGCGCGCCGGCGTTCACCTTGGCCGCGACCTTCGCGTAGCCGCGGAACGTGCGGTCGTACGCCGCGAACGCGGCCGCAACATCGCCACCCGCCGTCATGAGCTCCCCCGCGAGGACGTAGGCGCCCACGACGGCGAGGCCGGTGCCGAAGCCGCCGAGCGCGTTGCCGTAGGCGGCGTCGCCGACGAGCACGACCCGCCCGCGGGAGTACCGGTCGACGTGCACCCGGCTGATGGAGTCGAGGTGGAAGCCTTGCGCGTCGGGGAGGGCCTCGAGCAGCTGCGGGACCTTCCACGCAGCACCGCAGTAGGCGTCGCGCAGCGCCTGCTTCTGCGCCTCGACGTCGCCGCGTTCGACGCCGAGCGGGTCGGACCGGAAGACGAAGAAGGCCGGTGCCTTGGGTCCGCCGGTCGCGGCCATGCGGCCGGGCTCGTTGTACATCTCGTCGCCCGCGACCAGCTCACCACCGACCTCGAGCAGGGCGTAGTAGTGGCCGAGGTGGGTCACGTAGTCCGACTCCGGGCCGAACGCGAGACGGCGGACCGTGGAGTGGATGCCGTCGGCGCCGACGACGAGGTCGAAGGTCTGCGACGGCGAGCGGCGGAACGTCACGTCGACCCCGTCGGGCGTCTCGTGCAGCGCGGTGATGCTGTCGTCGAAGACGTAGCGGCAGGTCGCGGACGTGCGCTCGACGAGCAGCTGCGCGAGATCGCCCCGGCGGACCTCGATGTCGCCGCCGCTGAAGGCCGCCGGGGTGATGCCGAGGGTCCGGCCCTCGGCGTCGACGATCCGGCCGTCGCCGCCACCGCCGGTGGCGAGCCGCTCGACGTCGTCGAGAAGGCCCATCCGACGCAGCACCGTCAGGTGGGTCTCGCCCTTGAAGTCGACGGCCTGCCCGCCGGGTCGGACGGCCGGCGCCTGCTCGACGATCGTCACCTCGAACCCGTACCGCGCGAGCCAGAGGCCGAGGGTGGGGCCGGCGATGCTGGCTCCGCTGATGAGGACGCGTGTCATGGGTGGGCCTCTCGGTGCACGAGCTGGTGGAAGTGGGCGTCGAGGTCGGCGATCGCGACGCGGGCGGTGTCCTCGAGGTCGGCGGCGGGACGGGTGTCACGGAGGACCGCGGCCCCGATGGCGTCCCCGACGAACTGGAGGATCGCGACGAGCGCCGACGCGTGGACGTGGGCCAGGCCCGGGTGCAACGACGGGTCGGTGACGGCGAGGGCGTCGCGGAGTGCGCCGACCTGGCCGTCGCGGACCTCCAGCCCGAAGCGCCGGACCACCGGGCTGCCGGCACACAGAGCGAAGAACTGCCCGCGCTGCTCGGCCAGGTCGTCCGTCCGGGCCCGCGCGATGTCCTCGAACACCACGACCTGCAGCGCGACCGCCGGGCTGGTGCCCCTGGGCCGGTCGACGACGAGGTCGTGGAGGCGCTGTCGGATGGCGTCGGCGCGGTCGAGGGCGAGGTCCTGCTTCGCCGGGAAGTAGTTGTAGACGGTCTGCTCGGAGACGTCGGCCGCGCGGGCGACGTCGGTCATCGCGACGGCGTCGAACCCCTGCGTCGCGAACAGGTGCGCCGCGACATCGGCGATGCGCTGCCGCGTCTCGGCCTTCTTGCGCTCCCGCAACCCGGCCACGGCGCTAGTGCTACACGAAAGTTCGAGTGACTACAACTTTCCGGACGTCGTCGGGTAGGGGCTGCGGAGTCCCTCCTCGGGCCCGTCGAGGGCCTGCGCGAGCCGGGTCGTGTCCATCGTGACGTCGAGGATGAAGCGCTGGAACATCGACAGCATCGCGACCAGTGCGGCGCGCTGGGTGTCGTCGACGACCTCGCCGGCCTGCGCGGGGGAGAGGCCGGCCGGCGTCGGGAACGCTCCGACGATCGCGCGGGCGCGGTGGAGCAGATCGCGGGCTCGCAGGTCGTAGTCGACGGTCCGGACGACGGGCGCCAGGACCTGATGGTGCAGGGCGGCGAGGTGCTCGGGCCAGGCGGCGAGGACCCGGAAGTCGCTGGCCGGGCCGTGGTGGAGGTGGTCGTCGACGATCCGGTCGAGCAGGGTCAGGACGTCATCGCCGGCGGTGCGGGGGTCGACGAGGGTCAGTTCGGGCATGTCGGCGGGCGCGCCGCCGGGGAGCGCGGTCGTGTCCCAGGACCCGTCGTCGTGACCGCCCGAGGACCGGCCGTGCAGGCCCTCCGACCAGGCGGTGATCAGCAAGAGGTACTTGGCGTTGCCGTAGTGCAGGGCGCGGACGGCGGCGCGGACGTCGTCGGGGACCTCGACGCGGGGCGGTGGTTCGGGCAGGGCGGCCAGTGCCCGGATCTCGTCGGACGCGCGCTCCAGGCCGACGGTGCCGAACACCGGTCGTGCCGCCTCCCACGCGGCGGGCACGTAGTCGCCGAAGCGGGCCATGCACCGCGCCGCGAACATCACCCACGGCACGCGGAGGGTCCCGCGCATGCTCGTGTAGGCCTCGGCGAGAGCACCGGTGGCCTCGTGCTCCTCGACCTGCGGGAAGGCGGTGCGGGGGGTGGGCATGGGGTCACGTTCCCAGATGCCGATCAGAGGCGGAGGAGGTCGACGTCGTAGCGCTGGACATCGTGGTCACGGGTCGCCAGCGTCAGGCCCTCGCTGAGCGCCTGAGCGACCAACATGCGATCGAACGGATCGCGGTGCAAGAGTGGGAGTCGACCCGCGGCGATGCCGTGCCTGGACGTGACGGGAAGGGGGCGGAAACCGGCTCGCTCGACGATCTCCGGGAGGTCGGACGGACCCGTGAGCTTGCCGAGGGCCTGCTTGAGGCTGATCTCCCAGACGGTCACGGCGCTGACGTGGACGTCGGGGTCGAGATCGAGTCGCTCCTTCAGGTCGTCCGAGAGCTCTGGTGCGTCGGCGAGCCACCAGAGCAGGACGTGGGTGTCGAGGAGGAGGCCCACCGCTTCAGGGTGCGAGGCCGAAGTCGCGAGCGATGGCCTCGTTGGTCTCGGCGGAGTCCCAGTCGCCGGTGAGGTCGATCCGACCGGCCAATGAGCCGCGGGCGGTCCGCCGTGCACGCGGTTCGAGTGGAACGACCTTTGCCACCGGTGTCCCCGCGCGGCTGATGACGACCTCCTCGCCTCGCTCGACCCGCTCGATGATGCGGGAGAGGTTCGTCTTCGCCTCGTGGATGTTGAACGCCTGCGCGCCATGGTCGGCAGTCATCCCACCTCCTCGGTTAGCTAAGAGCCTAGTTCACGTCTGCTCTCCGGTGGTGCGAGTTCGCCCCGAGACATCGGAGGTCCTCGACGTCGTGGGAGACGAGCCGTCTCGACTCCGTGGGCTCCGCACCTCCGGGCGATGTAGCTCGAGAGGGTGACAGATCACGGATCGGTCGCTGCGCGGTAACAACGCGGAGGTCATTCTCGAGAAGGGGGACAACAACGGCGCGGACATCGGGGGCACGGAAATGACGCAGGGAATCGCAGGATCGCGGCACGGTCGGAACGTCGGGCAGACGGCGGACTCGCCGTTCGACGACGCGCTGACGACGCCGATCCGCATTCCGCAGGCGGTCACCCCGGTCGCTCGCCCGCAGGTCCCGGTGCAGCGCGTCGCCGGGCCGCAGCAGCAGGTCCCGGCGCCGCAGCCGCAGGCCTTCGTGCCGCCGCATCCGCCGACCCCTCAGCTCCCGCCGCAGGCCAACGGCCTCGCGACCGCCGGTCTCGTCGTCGGGATCATCGCCGCGGTGCTGTCCTTCATCCCGTTCGTCGGCACCGTCTCGTGGGTGCTCGCGCCGATCGGACTGGTGCTCTCGCTCGTCGGCCTCATCAAGTCCGGCAAGGCGCGCAGCGGGCGCGGGAAGTCGATCGCCGGCCTCGTCCTGGGCGTCGTCGCCCTGCTCATGTGCATTCTCTACACCGCCGTCTTCGTCGGGAGCGTCAATTCGGTGGCGCAGCAGAGCGCAGCCGTGCACCAGGTCACCTACGAGGTCACGACGGCCAAGAAGTCGAACGTGACCGTCACCTACAGCCAGTCGCAGAACGACGACCTCGCGATGGCCTCCGTCGCCGACGCGGCCGCGCCGTGGAGCGCCGACGCCCAGGTCTCCGGTCTCATGGGCCCGAACATGACGGCCACCCTCAGCCCGGACCTCGACAACCCCGGTCGCTCCGACACGATCACCTGCACCATCCGCGAGGACGGCGTCCAGGTCGCGCAGAACTCGGCCAAGGGCCCCAACGCCTCGGTCACCTGCGCGAAGTAGTCGGACCCACGAGCGGGCCGTTCGTCACGGAAGACCGTGACGGGCGGCCCGTTCGTCGTCCACGCGCCGCCCTCACGATGAAGATCCGAACCTCTGGGGCGAGTCGCCGTTCTCCTCGGGCGCGCCACCACAGAGGTTCAGATCTTCGCGGGCGTCCCGCCGCGATAGGTGCCGAACGTCAGCAGGTTGCCCTCCGTGTCCCTCGCGGAGCACGCACGGGTCGGGCCGCCGGCGGCGAACGACGTCTCGTGCGGTGCCATCACGACGTCGGCGGAAGCGGCCACCAACCGGTCGTGCACGGCGTCGACGTCGTCGGTGACCAGGTAGAGCGCGCCCGCCTTCAGACCGCTGTGCGCGCCCCCGACGTGCTTCGTCCCGCCCAACAGCACCGTCCCGCCGCCGGGCCAGGCCAGTTCGGCGTGGACCACGTCGTCCACCTCGTCACGCACGACCACGGATTCGGCGAACCCGACGACGTCGACCAGGAAGCGCAGCGCCGCCTCGGTGTCGTCGTAGTGCAGGACCGGCCAGACGGTCGACATACGACGCAGACTGTCAGGTCCAGTACAGGACCCGGGCCTGCGGCAGCTGCTCCTCGATCTGATCGGTGATCGTCGAGCGCAGGTGGTCCATGACGTCGTTCGGATAGACGTGCTTGACCGACCCGAACTTGCCGCGCTTCTCCTTGCGCTGCTCGGGGTCCATCTCCAGCTTCGACGCCGGGTACCAGGTCTCGAGCGTCTCGCGGCTGCCCGGCGTGAACCGGTGCGTGATGCACTCGATCGTCAGATCCGCATCCGCCGGCACGGCCGCCGCGACGTCCTCCAGGAGCGACGCGTAGGCGACCTCCCACCCGCCGTCGGGAATGATCGGCGCCAGCGTGACCCCGACCGGCCAGCCGGCCGACGCCAGCGTCCCGAGTGCGGCGACGCGCGCGCCGACGGGGTCGGTGCCGCCCTCGTAGCGCGGCCACGGCGAGAGCGAGAAGCGCAGGCGCGTGCGCCCGTGGTGGGGGAGGTCGAGCAGCGGGTCGACGTCCGCGAACTTCGTCGTCGCGCGCAGTTGGACGGGACCCGGGAACGAGTGGGTCCCGACGTACGCGATCGCCGCGGCCAACGAACCGGTCGCCGGCTCGATGCCGAGCGGGTCGGTGTAGCAGGAGGCCTCGAAGGTCGTGCCCTCGTGGGCGCGGGCCTGCGACGTCGAGGTCACGTGCCCCTGCCCGACGTAGGCGTCGAGGTTGGCGAGGATGCGGTCGAGGTCGGCGTAGACGCGGGTGATCGGCGGGCCGCTCAGCGACCCGGCGAGGTAGCAGTACTGGCAGTGCGCCGGGCACCCGCGCGCGAGGTCCACGCGCCAGTCCGCCGACGGCGGGATCGGGTCCAGCTTCCGCGCCGAGTCCGGGCTCACGACGACGGCGAGCGTCGCCTTCGCCCGCGCGTACGTCTCGCGTTCGGTCTCGCCCTTCACGCCGGTGATGCGGTCGACCTTGAGCAGTTCGATGTCGTCGCACCCGAGGGCCTCGCAGCGCCGGACGATCTCGTCGGCGTGGGCGTGCTCCTGCGCGGCACGGGTGACGCGGACGTGCTTCGGCGCCCACGGCTTGTGCGGGCGGGGCGTGGCAGCGGGACGGGCGGGGGCGGCCATCGTCGGGGCTACCCCGGACGGCGTCGCTCGCCCCGTCTTTCGGTCGACAGGACGTCAGTGGCGCGGAGGGGTCGCGACCTCGGCCCCGAGTGATCACCGCGGCGCTTGCCCCGACCCGTCGTCGGGAAGGCCTGGCGCATGGCGATCATGGAGAACGGCGACGTCCGCATCCACTACGAGGAGCGCGGCGAGGGGTTCCCGGTGCTGGCGTTCGCGCCGGGCGGGCTGCAGTCGGCGATCGAGTGGTGGTCGGCGGCGCCGTGGGACGTGCCGGACGCGCTCGCGGGCGACCACCGTGTGGTGCTGATGGACCAGCGGAACGCGGGGGAGTCGTGGGCTCCGGTCGGTCCCGACGACGGGTGGGACAGCTACACCGACGACCACCTCGCCCTCCTGGACCACCTCGGGATCGAGCGGTGCCACCTGGTGGGGATGTGCATCGGCGGGTCGTTCATCGCGAACCTGATCCGGCGGGCGCCGGAGCGGGTCGCCTCCGCGGTGGTGCTGCAGCCGATCGGGCTGGACGGGAACCGGGAGCTCTTCCACGGGACGTTCGCCGACTTCGCGGAGCAGCAGGGCGAGAAGCACCCGGAGACGTCGGAGTCCGACTGGCGCTCCTTCCGCAATCACCTCTACGGCGCCGACCACGTCCTGTTCAGCGTGCCCGACGAGGCCGTGGCCACCTTCGAGGTGCCGTTGCTGGTGTTCGCGGGCGGCGACGAGCCGCACCCGGCGTCGGCGTCGTCGATGCTCGCGGATGTGGCGCCGAACGCCACCCTGGTCGAGCGGTGGAAGGCGGCCGAGTACACCGAGGCGGCGCGGGAGTCGATCGCGAACTTCCTCGCGGTGCACACGCCGGCCTGATCGAGTGAACGCCCGTGATGTTCACGGTGAGTAGTTCTAAAGTCACTCGACGTGAGTGTCATGTCCGACGCGACCCGGATTCGTATGGTCGCCCGCACCGCGTTGGTCCAGATCGACACCCTCGTCGACGAGGGACTGCGCGGCGCCGCCCTGGAGGCGCTGATCGAGCACGCCGAGGCTCTCGCGGTCGCGCCGTTCGCGCGGGTGCGCCGGGACCCGTTCCCGCACCTGTGCCGCCTGCGCTACCTGCTCGAGGGGCTGGTCGGGCGGACCTCCCACACGCTCGTCGGCACGCTCGACGACCTCATCGCGCGGTCGGTGCGCCTGCCGGTCCGATCGCCTTGACGGTCACGGCAGACTGTTTCTCATGACGGCCGTCGAGGACTTCACGACCCTGCTCGCCCGCACCCCCGTCACCACCGACGAGGCGCTCGCGCTGTTCGACTCGCTCGACCCGGTGTCGGTCGACGAGATGATCGGGCAGTGGTGGGGTTCGGAGTTCCCGACCGGCCACCCCATGGACGGCCTTCTCGCCGCGACCGGGTGGGCGGGCAAGCGCTTCGACTCGGCAGACGAGGTCCACCCGCTGCTGTTCTGGAACGCCGACCGCAGCGACGTGTTCGCCGTCGACCCCGCGCTCGTGCCGATGAACCTGCCGCTCCCGTCGGGCGCGCGGAAGCCGTGGCTGCACAAGGTGATCACCCTCGGGCGCCCGGTGATGGGCACGTCGAAGTACACCGCGCGGCTCCGGATGACCGAGTACCGCGGCGTCTCCAGCGCGACGATGATCTACGACGCGCGCCCGATCAACGACGTGTTCCACCGGGTCGACGCGTCGACGCTGCTGGGCTGCATGGACCTGCGGGACGCGGCTCCGTACTTCTTTGTGCTCCGCAGGTGAGCACTAAGTGGGGTTATAGGCCCACTTAGTGCTCACCTGGGCGAAGCCCACACCTCCGCCAGCCGTTCCGCCCACCGCGGCGCCGCGTAGGCCTCCGCGTCGGCGCGGGCCCGGGCGCCCAGGGCGGCCCGGAGCTCGTCGTCGTCCACCAGTTCGCCGAGCGTGCGGGCGAGCGCGGCCGGGTCGCCGACCGGCACGAGCGCGCCGTTGACGCCGTCGTGCACCAGCTCGGGGAGCGCCCCGACCGGCGTCACCACCGGCGTGAGTCCCGACGCCATCGCCTCCAGCACCGCCATCGGCAGGCCCTCGTGCGAGCTGGGCAGCACCAGCAGCTGGGCGCGGCGCAGCAGGTCGTCGCGCTCGGCGCGGTCGAGCCAGCCCGCGACCTCGACGACGTCGCCCACGCCCGCCGTCGCGACCGCCTCCCGGACCTGGTCGACCTCGCCGTCGCCGGCCGCGACGAGCCGCAACCGGGCCCGCTGCGCGGGCGTCAGGCGCGCGCAGGCGTTGACGAGGTCGTAGACGCCCTTGCGCGCCCCGAAGCGGCCGAGGAACAGCGCCAGCACCGGCCCGGCGTCCGGACCCTCGACCGCGGCCGGCCATTCCACCGGGTTCGGCAGCGCGACGACACGCTCCGCCGGCACGCCCAGCCGCTCGCGGTAGGGGGCGCGCAGGGACTCGGAGAGGACGACGAGGCGGTGCGGCCGCAGGAGGGCGCGGACGACGGCGCGGGCGGGCCGGGGGAGCGCGTCGAACCAGTCGAGGAACTGCGAGCCGTGCAGGTGCATCACCACGCGCGTGCCGCTGTGGCGGGCGACGGCGCCGAGCAGCCCCTTGCGCAGCACCGACGCCCGCTGCGAGACGTGCAGGTGCACGACGTCGGGTCGGTCCCGCCGGATCCGCCGGGCGGCGGCGAGCGTGCCGCGCAGCATCGTGCCCAGCCGGTCGGGCCCGTCGGAGTGGGTCGTCACGACGGCGAGCTCGGCGTGGGTGGGCAGGTAGCGCTCCAGGACGTGCTGGACGCTCCCGATGCCGCCCCGGGCCTGCGCGCGGGGACCGACCACCAGGGCGCGGGGTCGGGACGTCGAGCCCGTCGTCGTGGGGGCCTCCTGCAGGTCGGTCACCGGTCGGTCTCCTCGCGTCGCTCGTCCCCCGGGTCCGGTTCAGAAGATCGTCTTCACGTGTCGTTCACGTATCGTCCGGGTTCGGGGCGTATGTCGGACGCCCACCGGCGAGTGCCACACGCCGATCGGTTGTGCACCAGGGCCGGAGGTCCCAAGATCGGTGGACGTGACGACCCTCCTCGATTCCGGTGACCCCACCGGTGAGGTGGGCACGGGCCGCCCCCGTGCCACCCCCGCCATCGACCTCCTCGAGGGCCGGCGACTCGTGCGCCTGCCCGGCGACGGGCCGGAGCGGTGTCGGGACTACGCGGGCTTCACGCTCACCCCGGTCGGGACGGCGCTCGGCGCCGAGGTCACCGGCGTCGACCTCGGGCAGCCGATCGACTTCGGGCTGCGACTCGAGCTCAACCGGGCCCTGCTCGACTGGAAGGTGCTGTTCTTCCCCGACCAGCACATCTCGTCGGCGCAGCAGCGGGCGTTCGCCCGGCAGTGGGGCGAGCTGGAGACCAACCCGCTGCTCGAGGCGGGCGAGGACCCGAGCGTCGTGCGCTTCGCCAAGGGCGGCGACGGCCCGCAGACCTACGAGAACATCTGGCACGTCGACACGTCGTTCCGCCGCGCGCCCGCCATGGGGGCGGTCCTGCGGATGATCACCACGCCGCCGTTCGGCGGGGACACGATGTGGGCCGACATGGCCGCCGCGTACGACAACCTCGCAGGCGAGGTGCGGGCGCGGATCGACGACGCGGTCGCGGTGCACGACATGGTGCCCGGGTTCGCGCGCTTCCTCGACGCCGACAAGCTCCGCAAGCTCGAGGAGACGTTCCCGCCGGTGACGCACCCCGTCGTCCGGATCCACCCGGAGACCGGGCGGCGCACGCTGTTCGTCAACGGCGCCTTCACCACGCGCATCGTGGGGATGGAGCAGGCGGAGTCCGACGCCCTGCTGCGCCACCTGTTCGCCCAGGCGCACACCCCGGAGTACCAGGTCCGCTACCGGTGGACCGAGGGCACCGTGGCGTTCTGGGACAACCGCTCCACCCAGCACTACGCGGTGGGCGACTACGGCTCGCACACCCGGATCGCCGAGCGCGTGGCGATCCTGGGCGGCAAGCCGTACTGAGCTCGACCCCTGTACGAACGAGCGGCACTTTCGCGCACATGGATGCTGCGAACGTGCCGCTCGTTCATGCCGGGGTTGGGCCGATCAGAGCAGCCCGGCCCGCTTCCAGATGCGCTCCGACGGGCCGCCGATCATCCCGACCTCACCGAGGAAGCCGAGCACCTTCTCCGTCATGAACCGCTTGGTCGCCCGGTGCTCCGGGTTGGCCGTGGCGGCGTTCCGGCCGACGCGCCCGGAGAGGCCGACGCTGCGGTAGACCCGCGCCTGCCACAGCGAGTTGACGACCTCGCTGGACACGAGGGCGGTGGTCCAGCGCTCCCGCTCGAGCTCGGCGCGCGAGAGGGTCGGGACGATCCGGGCGAGCTCCTCGCGGGCGAAGCGGACGTGCCGCGCCTCCTCGACGACGTGCACCCGGGCGACCGCGCGCATCAGCGGCAGGATGCGCTCGTCGTGCATCGACTCGCGCTGCAGCCGGTCGGTGGCCTCCTCGGCGACCAGCACCGACGCGAACATCGAGGCGCCGGACCCGATGTGCCCGTAGACGCCGCCGAGGCGGTGCAGCAGGCCGTGCGGGCGGTAGTCGGGGCAGCCCAGCGCGTCGACGGCGCGGGCGAACATCACCGAGTGGCGGGTCTCGTCACCGACCTCGGTGAGCGCGTACTGGGAGTGCGGGCGGCGGAGGTCGAGGTCGTAGGCGTGGCGCACCAGCATCTGCATGAGGATCACCTCGAACCACAGGCCCACCGAGAGCAGGCTCGCGGCCTCGTGGCGGGCCAGCGTGCGCTGCTGGTCGGCGTCGAGGGAGTCCCACAGCGGAGTGCCGTACAGCGACACGCGCTCGGGGGGCACGGCCCAGCCCTGCGGGTCGACCGGAGCGTCCCAGTCCACCTCGATGGTCGGGTCGAGGGTGTGCCGGGCGCTGGCGGTCAGCAGGCGGGTCGCGGTGGCGTCCCGGTCCAGGATCGTCATGGTGACGGACTGTACCCCGTACACGATGTTCCGCATAGTTGTCGTTACTCGCGAGTCGGGGTCAGGCTGGAGTGACCATGGATGGCAGGACACGACGCTGGGCGGGGCATCGGGAGGCGCGGCGCCTCGAGCTGGTCGACGCCGCGGTGGTCGCGATCGAGGAACACGGACCCGACGTGACCACCGAGCAGATCGCCGGCCAGGCGGGCGTGTCCCGCCCCGGCCTGTACCGGCACTTCGACGGCAAGGACGATCTGCAGGCCGCGATCGCGGCCCGGTCGGTCGAGCGGCTGGTCGCCGAGCTCGAACCGGTGTGGCGGCCCTCCGGCCGGCCCCGGGAGATGCTCGAGCGCGCGCTCGCGGCGCACCTGCGCTGGCTCTCCGAGCACGCGAACGTCTACCTCTACCTCAAGCGCAACTCGCTGCCCTCCAGCGGCGACTCGGTGGAGTCGGCCAGCACGAACGTGCGCAGCGTCGTCTCCGCGCACGTCGCGCAGATGCTGATCGACGGCTCGCTCGGCGCCGAGACCGAGCCCGCGGTGGCCCACCCGCTGGCCTACGGCCTCGTCGGGATGGTGGACGCGGCCGCCGCGCACTGGCTCGACGAGCCGCACGGCGCGTCGGTGGAGGCGCTCGGGGCGCAGCTGACCGAGGCGTGCTGGGCGGTCATCCGCGTCACGGTGGGCTCGACGGTGATCGACGCGCTCGGCTCGGTGGGGGCGGACACCGCCTGATCGGCCCGATCACCCATGATGGTCGGGACCGACCCCGCCAGGAGGGCTGCCGATGGCGCTGCGCCGCGCGTTCCCGACGATCCTCTCGGACCGCCTGCCCGAGACCCGCGACTTCTACGTGCGACTGCTCGACTTCGAGGTCGCGTTCGACAGCGACTTCTACGTCGCGCTGCGCACCGCCGAGGACGACGACGGGGCGGCCTGTGAACTCGGGATCTGGGCCGTCGGGCACGAGATGGTGCCGCCGCCCTACCGCGCCGACCCGGCGGGCATCGTCCTGACCTTCGTCGTCGACGACGTGGACGCCCTGCACGTCGAGGCCCGCCGCCAGCAGATCCCGGTGGTCGCCCCGCCGCGCGACCAGTTCTACGGGCGCCGCCGGATGCTCCTCACCGACCCGAACGGCCTGCTCGTGGACGTCTCCTCGCCGTCCACCCCGTCACCGGAGTTCCGGTCGATGGGCGCCGGGGTCCTGCGGGACTGAGGCAGCCCTAAGCTGGGTGGCGTGCTGCGCCGCCGGGACGACCCGCTCCGGGAGATCCTCGCCGCGTCCGGGCGGGGGGTCGTCGACGCGGTGCTCCCGTCGGCGGCCTTCGTGGTCGTCTGGCTGGGCGCCTCCGCGCTGGGCTGGTGGGAGCCGATCCTGCTCGGCGGGCTCGCGTCGGTGCTGGTCGCGCTCGTCGTCGCCGTGGTGCGCTGGCGCGGCGGGGAGCGTCCCAGGGCGGCGGCCGTCGGGCTGCTCCTCGCGGTCGGCGCCACCCTGATCGCCCTCTACACCGGCCGCGCCGAGGACTTCTTCCTGCCGCGGATCGTGGCCAACGCCGGGTCGCTCGCCGCGTGGCTCGTGTCGATCGCGGTGCGCTGGCCGCTGCTCGGGCTCGTCGTCGGGGCGGCGCTGGGCAGGCCGAGGGCGTGGCGTGGCGACCCCGACCTCGTCCGCGGCTACTCCCGCGCCAGCTGGCTCTGGGCCGGCCAGTACGCACTGCGCCTCGTCGTGTTCCTGCCGCTCTGGGCCGCCGGGGCGACGGTCGCCCTGGGCGTCGCGCAGTTCGCCCTCACGTGGCCGCTGGTGCTGGTCTGCGTGCTCGGGTCCTGGCCGCTGGTCCGCTCCGCGCTGCCGGCCGGGCATCCCGGGCCGCGGCATCCCGTGATCTCCCGACAGAGCAGCGAGCACGCCGACAGGGGGCCGCGCGGCTCAGTGGACGGGTGAGGGTTCCGGACGCTTCGGCGGCCGCCCGTCCCCGGTGGAGCGGCCCTGCAGCCGTCGGCCCACCCACGGCACGAGGTGCCCGCGGACCCAGCGGATGTCCTCCTCGCGACGGCGGACCCACGGCGTCGGCGCGAGCGGCGGCCACGGGTCGCGCCAGTCCTGGCCGGTCGGCACCCCGAGCACCTCGCAGACCCGGACGGCGACGCGCCGGTGCCCCTCGGCGTTGAGGTGCAGCCGGTCCTCGGCGCGGGCGCGGGGGTCGGCGAGCGTGTCCATCGTCCAGAGGTCGACGAGCTTCGCGCCCCGCCGGGCCGCGATCTCGCGGATGTGCTCGTTCATCGTGGCGAGGCGCCGCCCGACCAGGTCGACGACCGGGGTCGAGCGGGTGTCGAACCCGGTGAACACGAGCACGTCCGCACCGGACCCGACGAGCCGGCCGACGGCGCCGTCGAGGCGCTCGGCGAGGTCGGCGGGCCGGGCGGTGGGGCGCAACAGGTCGTTGCCCGCCGCGCAGATGCTGACGAGGTCGGGGGACATGGCGATCGCGGGGTCGACCTGCTCGCGGACGATCTGCTCGAGCAGCTGGCCGCGCACGGCGAGGTTCGCGTAGCGCAGGCCGGGTTCCTGCCGCGCGAGGTGCTCGGCGACCCGGTCGGCCCAGCCGCGTTCGGTGCCGGTGATCGGGTCGAGGTCGCCGACGCCCTCGGTGAAGCTGTCGCCCACGGCGACGAAGGTGCTCCAGGACATGCTGCGATTCTGACGCCCCGCCGACGCGGGATCGCTGCAGGCCCGTCCGGCCCAGTCGGTTGACCCGCTCGCGGAGGGCGTGGGGCGACGGGGTGAAGGTTCTCACCCCATGACCACGCTGGCATCGTGGGTCGCGTCCTGCGACGTGGGTGAACCTGGAAGGGGTCATCCAGCCCTACGCCCCCGACGTACCGCGAGCCCTGGGAGCCATGCCCGACGCGACCTCGAGAACCACGACCGCCGAGCCGGAGACCGAGACGAAGGCCTCCGCGACCGGACTGACCCTGCCGCAGATCATGGCGGGGGCCCTCGCCGCGGCGACCGCCGCGATCCTGGGCTCCTTCCTCGGTGTGATCGGCACGATCGGTGGGGCGGCGGCCGCGTCGGTGATCTCGACCGTCGGGTCGGCGCTGTACCAGAAGTCCCTGGAGCGCACGCGCGACGCGGTGAAGTCGCGGCTCGTGGTGAACCAGGTGGCGGGGACGAAGGTGGCCACCGCGGTGGCCCGGGCCACCGGCCAGGCCGCCGGCCCGCAGGCCGGTCGGCCGAACGGCGCGCGTCCCGACCCGCCGCCGCGCCCGGGTGTGCCCGGTGTCGCCGGCGCGGTCGGCCCCGGTGGGCGCCCGATGCCCCCGATGTCGCCCCCGTACGGCGCCCCGGTGCCGTCCGGTGTGCCCACGCGCCGCCTCCCCAACGGCACGGTGGTCCCCGTCGGCCCGCAGCAGCTGCGCGCGGGCGGCCGGACCGTGGCGACCCGCCTCGACGCGAACGGGCGCCCGAACGGCGAGCCCGTCGACCCCACCCACCGCATCCCGAACGCGCGCACGCCGGGCGGCGGGAACCCCACGCAGGTCGTGCCGCCGCTCGGACCGGACGGTCGTCCGCTCGCGGGCCCGACCCGGCAGATGCCGATGGGGGGCCCGTTCCCGCCGTCCGCCGGCCTGCCGACGGCGCACCTCGCGCACGGCCCGGGCGGGGACGACCCCACCGCGCTCGCCCCGGCCGTCGCCGACGCCACGCCCTGGTACCGCCGGTTCGGCTGGAAGACCTGGGTGACCCTCGGCGGCGTCGCGGCCAGCGTCTTCGCGATCGGCCTGCTGGCGAGCTTCGCGGTCGAGTCGGCCACCGGACACCCGCTCTCCGGCGGGACGTCCGGGACCTCGGTCGGCGCGATCTTCGGGCAGAACACCGAGGCGCCCCCGACGTCGGAGACCTCCTCGACGGAGGAGCCGAGCGACACGGACGCCACGACCACGACGTCCTCGGACCAGGGGTCGGGCCGGGACGGGGCGGAGCGCTCCACCACCACCCGGGCCCCGTCGACGACCACCTCGCAGCCCCAGCAGCAGAACCCGCTGTCGAGCCTGGTCCCGCGCTTCAACGACCAGGGCGGCTCGACGGGCAACTAGGCCGTCCGGCTCAGCCCGCCTCCTGAACGACCGGCACTCTCGCGCACATGGACGCTGCGAGGGTGCCGTTCGTTCGTTCCGGGGCCGACTAGGTCCGCAGCGCGTCCGCCAACGAGCGGGCCGCCGCCTCCGGGTCGTCCGCCTCGGTGATCGCCCGGACCACGACGACCCGCCTCGCCCCGGCGTCGAGGACCTCGGGCAGCCGGTCGTGGTCGATGCCGCCGATGGCGAACCACGGGCGGTCGGTGCCGCTCGCGGCGGTGTCGCGCACGAGGTCCAGGCCCGGCGCGGGGCGGCCGGGCTTGGTGGGGGTCGGCCAGCACGGGCCGGTGCAGAAGTAGTCGACGCCGGGCTCGTCGGCGCCGGCCCGGGCCTGCTCGACGTCGTGGGTGGACCGGCCGACGACCACCTCGTCGCCGACGATCCGCCGCGCCCAGGAGACCGGCAGGTCGTCCTGCCCGAGGTGCAGCACGTCGGCGCCGGCGGCCAGCGCCACGTCGGCGCGGTCGTTGACCGCGAACAGCGCGCCGTGCCGGCGGGCGGCGTCGCGCAGCACCTCGAGGGCGGCCAGTTCGTCGCGCGCCTCGAGGCCCTTCTCGCGGAGCTGGATGACGTCGACCCCGCCGCGCAGCGCCGCGTCGGCGAAGGCCGCGAGGTCGCCGCGAACCGCGCGGGAGTCGGTGCAGAGGTAGAGCCGGGCGTCCGCCAGCCGTGCGCGCGTGTCCATCGGGGCCCGACGCTAGCGCGTAGGCTGGCCGGTGAACCGCGGGAGCCTGGACGTGCCGGGCTGAGAGGGGACCGTCCCGGTCCCGACCGTCGAACCTGATCCGGGTCATGCCGGCGCAGGGAGGGATCAGCAGTGGAGCGCATCGTCGTCGTCGGGGCCGGGGTCGTCGGCACGACGGCGGCCTGGGTCGCCGCCCGCGACCACGCCGCGGCGGAGGTCGTCCTCGTCGACCCGGCGTCCGGCTCCGGAGCGTCCTGGGTCGCCGGCGGCATGCTCGCGCCGATCACGGAGGCGTGGCCCGGCGAGCGCGAGGTGCTGGAGCTCGGCGCCGCCTCGCTCGCCCGCTGGCCCGCCTTTGCCGCGGAGGTCGAGCAGGCTTCCCGACGCCGGGTCGGGCTGCGCACCGAGGGCACGCTCGCCGTCGTGGTCGACACCGCCGACCGGGAGGACCTCGACCGTATCGTCGCCCACCTGCGCGCGTGGGGACGCGACGCCGAGCGCCTGACCGGCCGCGAGATCCGTCGTCGGGAACCCGCCCTGGGGCCCGCGGTGCGGGCGGGGATCGCCGTGCCGGACGACCTCGCCGTCGACAACCGGATGCTGCTCGCCGCCCTGCGCGAGGCCGCGCGGAACGCGGGGGTGTGCGAGCGCGCGGAGACCGTGCACGCGGTGGTCGACGGCGGCGTGGAGCTGGCGTCGGGGACGCTCGCGGCGGACCGGGTCGTGGTGGCGGCCGGGGCGTGGTCGGCGACGCTGCACCCGGCCCTGGCCGACCTGGTGCGGCCGGTGAAGGGCGAGATCCTGCGGCTGCGCGCGCGGGCCGGATCGCTCCCGCCGCCGCGGCGCACGGTGCGGGCAGCCGTGTCGGGGCGCGCGGTCTACGCCGTGCCGCGCGACGACGACCGGCTGGTGCTGGGCGCGACGCAGTACGAGGTCGGGTTCGACCCGGACGTGACCGTCGCAGGCGTGCGCGACCTGCTGGCCGACGCCGAGCGCGTGCTGCCCGGGATCGGCGACTACGCGCTGGAGGAGTCGGCCGCGTCGTTCCGTCCGGGGACCGCGGACAACCTGCCGGTGTTCGGGCCGGTATCGGGCGGACCGGACGGGCTGGTCGCCTGCTTCGGCCACGGGCGCAACGGCATCCTGCTGACCGCCCTGACGGCGGACGTGATGGCGGCGCTGCTCGCCGGTCGTCCGGTGCCGGACGACATCCGGGACCTCGTGGAGGTGACGACGTGAACGTGCTGGTCAACGGGGACGTGACGGAGATCGGGCCGGGCTCGACGCTGGCCGACGTGCTCGCCGCGCGCGGGGTGCCGGAGCGCGGGGTCGCGGTCGCGGTGTCCGGCGAGGTGGTGCCGCGCGCGCAGTGGCGGTCGACGGCGCTGCGCGACGGCAGCGTCGTCGAGGTGCTCACCGCGGTGCAGGGAGGCTGATGTGGACGATCTCGTGATCGCCGGACGGAAGTTCGGCTCGCGGCTGATCATGGGTACCGGCGGCGCGGCCAACCTGGCCGTGCTGGAGCGGTCGTTGGTGGCCTCGGGGACGGCGCTGACGACGGTCGCGATGCGGCGGCTCGACGCCGGCGGCGGGCCGGGGGTGCTGGCGCTGCTCGAGCGGCTGGGCATCGAGGCGCTGCCGAACACGGCGGGCTGCCACACCGCGGCCGAGGCCGTGCTCACGGCGCGGCTCGCCCGCGAGGCGCTGGAGACCGACCTCGTCAAGCTCGAGGTGATCGCCGACGACCGCACGCTCCTGCCCGACCCGATCGAGCTCCTCGACGCCGCCGAGCAGCTGGTCGACGACGGGTTCACCGTGCTGCCCTACACCAACGACGACCCGGTGCTGGCGCAGAAGCTCGCCGACGCCGGGTGTGCCGCGGTGATGCCGCTGGGCTCGCCGATCGGCACGGGACTGGGCATCCGCAACCCGCACAACATCGAGATGATCGTGGCGGCCGCGGCGGTGCCGGTCGTGCTCGACGCCGGGATCGGGACCGCCTCCGAGGCGGCGCAGGCCATGGAGCTGGGCTGCGACGCCGTGCTGCTGGCCACCGCCGTCACGCGGGCCTCCGACCCCGAGGCGATGGCGACCGCGATGAAGCTGGCCGTCGAGTCGGGCCGCCTGGCCCGCGGGGCCGGTCGCATCCCGCGCCGGTACTGGGCGCACGCGTCGTCGCCGGCTCCCGACCAGTGACGGGAAAGCGTCGTTGCTGTCACCCGGTGACAGCAACGACGCTTCGCTGCCACGTGGGGTGAGAGGTCAGCCCGCCAGATGGTCCTCGATGAGCGGCAGCACGATCTCCGTGCGGTGCATGAGCCGGGTGTGCGTCGACCGGGGCACCACCGCCAGCGTCGCGTCCGGCAGCAGGTCACGTGTGAGCTCGGCGTGGGAGACGGTGACGAAGTCGTGGTCGCCGATCATCACCAGCGTCGGCGCCGTGACCCGGCGCAGCTCCTCGTCGGTCCATCCGGCGGAGGTCATGACGACGGGTCCGAGCTTCGCCATGACGTCGTCGAGGTCCGCGGCCCCGTCGGGCGCCAGCCGCTCGTGCTCGCGCCGCATCGCCGCGAAGTCCTCCTCGGTGGGCATGCGGGTGGAGGTGGCCCAGCGGTCGGGGTCGGTGATGTCGGGGTGGTAGCCGCCGGCGCGGACGAACCCGGACGCGAACACGAGCCGTCGAACCCGCTCCGGGTGCCGGATCGCGAGCAGCAGCCCCGTGAGCGCGCCGAGGGAGAAGCCGCACACGTCGACCTGCTCGAGGCCGAGGTGGTCGAGCAGCCCGAGCAGGTCGCCGGCGAGCGCGTCGAGCGTCGGGGTGCGGTCGACGTCGGCCGTGCGGCCGTGACCCTGCTGCTCGACCGCCACCACCCGGCGTCGGGACGAGAGCGGAGCCAGCACCGAGGAGAACGTGAGGTCGATCGTGTGGTGCCCGCCGGGCACCAGCAGCAGCGGGACGCCGCCGGAGCCGTGCTCCTCGTGGTACAGGTCGAGCGCTCCCAGCGGCGCGAAGGGCATCGTCAGGAACGCCCTTCCACGACGGCCTTGAGGCGGGGCAGCGTCTTCTCGATCGCGCGCGTGTTGGTCGCCGGGTAGCGCAGCAGCTCCAGGACGGCGGGCGCGCGGGAGTCCGACCAGTCGAAGGTCTCGGTCACCTGGGTGCCGCCGTCGACGGGGGTGAGCTCGTAACGCCAGCGGTGGTGGCCGAGGTGACGCCAGGCGATGCGCCGGTCCTGCTCGAACTCCACCACCGTGTTGTTGATCGTGTAGGGGACGCCGAGCTTCATGCTCATCCCGAACGACGAGCCGAGGGAGAGCCGGTCGGGACCCTTGATGGCGGAGCGGACGGTGCCGGAGCCGTCGAACTCACCGTGGCGCCGCGGGTCGGCGAGGAGGTCGAAGACCTCCGACGGCGAGGCGTCGATGACGATGTCGCGGCTGACCTGGCGGGTGCTCACGGGCGGCGAGCCTAGTGACGATGTGGCGTTCCTGCCGCTGGACGACGGCAACGACGCTTCGCTGCCACCAGGGCTAGAGCGTCACCGGCAACGCGTCGACGCCGTAGACCATCGAGGTGCCGCGCAGCGGGAGGGTCCGCTCGTCGACGGCCATCCGGAGCTCGGGAAAGCGGCGCAGCAGGGCCGGGTAGGCGGTGCGCAGCTCCATGCGGGCGAGCTCGGCGCCGATACAGCGGTGGATGCCGTGCCCGAAGGCCAGGTGGGGGGACGGCGGGCGGCGCGGGTCGAAGATCTCGGGGTCCGGCGTGAGGCGCGGGTCGCGGTCGGCGCCCGAGAGCGAGACGAGGACGCCGTCGCCCACCGCGATGTCGACCCCGCCGATCGTCATGTCCTCGGTCGCGAACCGCGGGAACGCGAGCTGCACCACCGTCAGGTAGCGCAGCAGCTCCTCGACGAACCCGTGCACGGAGTCGGGCTCGTCGCGCACCATGCGCGCGACCTCCGGATCCCGCAGCACGATCACCGAGCCCAGCGCGAGCATCGACGCGGAGGTCTCCAGCCCGCCGGTGAGGAGGCCGTCGGCGAGCTCGGCGAGTTCATCGGTGTCGAGCTCGTCGCCGTGCTCGCGGATCAGCATCCCGAGCAGGCCCTCGCCGGGCTCGGCGCGCTGCCGCTCGACGACGCCGCGCAGGTAGACCAGCGACTCGGAGATCTTGTCGAAGACGGCGGTGGCGCCGGACAGCAGGTCGAACCGGGCCGTCGACAGGGCCTGGAACTCGTCCCGCTCGTCGTAGGGGATGCCCAGGAGTTCACAGATGGTGAGCGCGGGGATCGGGGTCGCGAAGTCGCGGACCAGGTCCACCTCCTCGCCGCGGGCGGCCATCGCGGCCATCACGTCGAGGCGGTCGTCGACGATGCCGGTGATCCGCGGGCCGAGCCGGGAGAGCCGTCGTCCCGTGAACTCCGGCGTCAGCAGACGGCGCAGCCGGGTGTGCTCCGGGGGATCCTTGAAGCCCAGGCCGCCCGGGTTCTGGCTGCCGCCGATGCCCGCGCGCCCGACCAGGTGCCCGAAGTCGGTGGAGAAGCCGTGCGTCCGGCCGAGGACCTCGCGGGCCTCCTCGTGCCCGGTGACCAGCCACGCCTTGACCCCGAAGGGCAGCGGGAAGTCCCGGACCGGGTGGTCCTCGCGGGCCTCGCGCAGCTCCGGCACCGGGTCGAGACCGTCCCGACGCAGCGGCATGAGCGCGTAGTCGGGGATCAGCGACATCGGGTCCAGCCCGCGACGGGAGCGCCAGGCGAGGTACTGCCGGGCGACGAATCCGGTCGCCCGGGAGCGCACCGCGTCCAGGCCGCGGGTGAGCGCGGTCCCCGTCCTGCTCACGGTCACCACGCCCCCTACCTTCCCGTACGGACCGGTCCGACCTGGACGTCGGGGTGCAGGGTAGGACGTTCCGGCGTGTCGCTCGGGTGAGGGTGCCGTGTCGCAGGTCTCGTCACGGCTCCCGGGGAGGGCCGGACGTCACCGAGGTCGCACCCCGCAGCCCCATCCGCGCGAGCTCGACGTCGGCCAGCCGGATCAGCACCGGCAGCTCCCCGCGCCGCCAGGCCCCCGCCGCGTCGCCGCCCGGTCCCGCCGCGCGGCGGATCCGCCCCGGCGAGCCGCGGGTGAGCGCCCGCAGCGCGAGGAGGTCGACGTCCAGGGCGCGCGCCGCGACGGCGTGCCGGGCCCGGAGCACCCACCGCAGCCGCAACCAGAACCAGGTCGTCACCACCGGGAACGCCGCCACCACGACGACGAGCCACGCGAGTCCCGTCGCGATCGCCGCCACCGCCTCGACCTGCGCGCGGCCCGCATCGACGAGGGACGTGCCGGCGTCGGTGCCGGGGGAGAACGCGCCGGCGAGCCGGTCGCCCACGAAGGGCACGCCGCCCGCGGCCTCGGCCGCCCCGCTGAACGCCCCGCGCACCCGCTCGCCCGCGTCGGACAGCCCGCGGCCGGGGGCCTGGAGGGTGAGCACGAGGTCGTGCAGGGCGATCGCGGCCGACACGACCAGCGCGGCCCAGACCAGGACCGCGATGTCCGCGAGGACCTGCAGCATCCGTCGTCGGGGGCGCTCGGCGTAGAACAACAGGGTGCGCCGCGGCGGCGGGAACGAGGTCACGTCCCGGTGTGTGCCCTCCCCGGCCCGGGCATACGCGACCATGAAGGTCGCGCTGCTCGACGACTACCAGCGTCTCGCCCGGTCCATGGCCGAGTGGGACCGCCTGTCCGACGCCGAGATCACGGCGTTCGACCACCACCTCGGCGGCCCGGACGACGTCGTCGCGGCGCTCGAGCCCTTCGACGTCCTGGTCGCCATGCGCGAGCGGACGGCGTTCCCGGCCGACGTCCTCGAGCGGCTGCCGAACCTGCGTCTGCTCGTGACGACGGGTCCGGCCAACGCCGCGATCGACATGGACGCCGCGGCCGCACGCGGGATCACCGTCGCCGGCACGGGCGGGGTCGACGGCAACGCCTCGACCGTCGAGATGGCCTGGGCGCTCATCCTCGCCGTCGTCCGGCACGTCCCGGAGGAGGACGCCCGGGTCCGGGCCGGCGGGTGGCAGCGGACGCTCGGGCGGGACCTGGCCGGACGTCGCCTGGGCATCGTCGGGCTGGGCGGGATCGGGAAGCCGGTGGCCGCGGTCGGGCAGGCGTTCGGCATGGACGTCGTCGCCTGGAGCCGCCACCTCGACCCCGAGGACGCGCGCTCGGTCGGCGTCGAACCGGTCTCGAAGGAGGAGCTCTTCTCGACGGCGGACGTGGTCACGATCCACATGAAGCTCTCGGAGGGCAGCCGTGGCCTCGTCGGGCGGGCCGAGCTGGACCTCATGACGGCGAACGCGGTGCTGGTGAACACCTCTCGCGGCCCGATCGTCGACGAGGACGCGCTGCTCGAGGCGGTGACCGAGGGACGGATCGGCGGCGCGGGACTCGACGTCTACGGGGTGGAGCCGCTGCCGGTCGACTCGCCCTGGCGCTCGGCCCCGAACACCGTGCTCACCCCGCACCTGGGCTACGTCACCGGCGAGACGTACACCGCGATGTACGCGGACGCCGTGGAGGACATCGAGGAGTGGGCGGCGGGACGGGCGGTGCCGCGGCTCATCGTGGCTCCGCCAGGTGAGCAGAAAGGGTCGTGATAGCGGCCGTTGGTGCTCACGTGGGCGGAGCCCACAAGTCATTGACAACTGGGCCCGGCGACCGTCGGCGCCGTGACCACACTCGTTCCTTCCCGACGACGGGTCCCGGCTCCGGTCGGCCGGCTGGCGCGGCAGCCGTGGCCCACCGCTGACGTCCGACGCCGGCCGGGCGGGAGGCCGCCCACGGGGCAGCCGTGTGCCACCGCTGACACCCGACATCAGCAGGTCGACACGACGGCGCCCCGGACGCTGCACGACGACGCGGACCGGCTCGGCGGGCTGGTCCGCGGCCTCCTGCACGGCACGGTGACGCTGCGCCGCCCCGACCTGCTCGGCGCCGGGCTCCGGCGGCTCTGCGACGACGCCGCACCCCGGCTGACCGGCCAGGACCGGCTCGTCGACGACCTGCGCACCGCCGCCGGCCTCGCCGTGCACGCCCTCGAGTCCCGCCCGCTCGCGCTGGCGACCCCGGCGGACTTCGGACGGCTGGCCCGCCTCGGTGAGCTCCTCGGCGCCCTGTCCGCCGCGGCCGCCTCCGGCCCCGCCCACCCGGCGGGCGAGGTGACCCGTCGTCGGGAGGGCTGGAGCGCCCGCCGCCGGCGCGCCCGGGACGAGCGCGCGCTGTTCGGCGACCGCTGAGTCACCGGCGACGCCAAGTCCGCCGCCAAGTCGTCACCAAGTCGGCTCAGCCAACCTCGTCGTCATCAGCCAGTCGTCGACCCGCAGTCACCGAGGAGTCCGCCATGACCACCACCGCCACCCCCGTCCTCACCTCCGACACCGACCTGCTGGGCATCCGGGTCGCGCACCGCATCATGCGTCGGGACGCCCGTCGTCTCGCGGGTCTCGCCGCGGCGTGGGCCGACGGTTCCGACCCGCTCGTCGGGCGCCGACGGCGCGTGTTCGGGGCCTGGATCGAGGGCCTCTGCCTCGACATCCACCACCACCACGCCACCGAGGACGACGTGCTCTGGCCGGTGCTGGAGCGGTACGCGGGCGCCGAGGTCGACCTCGCGCCGCTGTCCGACGACCACGCCGCCCTCGACCCGGTGCTCGACGACATCCGCGCGGGATTCGCGGTCGCCGCCTCCGGGGGCCGTGTCGACGTGCTCGCCGAGCGCCTCACCCACCTCGCCGACCTGCTCGACGAGCACATCGGTGAGGAGGAGCGCGACCTGTTCCCGATCATCCGGGCCCACGTCCCGCTCGCGGAGTGGCAGGTCGTCGAGAAGGCCGCGCAGCGCGGTGGTGCCGGCATCCGCTACGCCCTGCCGCGCATCGTCGAGAACACCTCGGACGCGGAGTTCGCGACGATGACGGCCTCCGCCCCGAAGCCGCTGCTGCTCGTGATGAAGCTGCTGCTGCCGCGGTTCCGGCGGGAGTCGGCGGTGTTGTGGCCTGCGGCCAGGTGAGCAGAAAGTGGGGCTATAGCGCCACTTTCTGCTCACACGCGGAGCACCAACGTGGCCGTCCCGCTCATCGCGCCGGCCAGGTGTCCCTCCCAGGGGGCGAGGTCCCGACGGCAGGTCCCGGCGACGTCCGCGTCGCCGAGGGCCTGCGCGATCTCGAGGCGCAGCACCGTCCAGTAGACCCACCACCAGTCGCGGCGGATCGGCTGGTCGGGGCGCCACACCCGGCGTGCGTCGTCGGTGCGCCCGGCCGCGACCAGCGCCGCCGCGTAGGGCTCGGAGACCACGTCGCCGCGTCGGGCGTACTCGGTGGCCAGCGGGTCCACCAGGTCGGCCAGCCGACCCTGGGCGTGGCGGACGCCGATGAGCCCGGCCAGGGTCAGGGCCGAGGCGTTGGCCATGCCCTGCGCCTCCATGGCCTCGCCGAACCCGACGTAGAGCCGTTCGGCCTCGTCGTAACGACCCTCGATCGTCGCCATCATCCCGCGGAAGATCGAGGTCCAGCCGAGGACGGCGGCGAGCTGCCCGTCGGCGGCCTCGGCGAGCGCGGTGTCCGCGTGGGCGCGGGCCGCCGCGAAGTCCTCGCGGTAGCAGGCGTGCAGGAACCGGGCGTGGTGCCCGACCGCCCGGTGGCCGTGCGAGCCGGCGCGCTCCGCGGCGGCGAGCAGGTCGACGCCGAGGTCGTCGAGCCGGTGCCACAGGTCGGGCCGCAGCAGCGACCAGAACCGGGCGTTGAGCACGACGCACCGCAGGGCCGGGTCGTCCGGCAGGACCTCCAGGGCGGCCACGGCGTCGGCCTCCGCCCGTTCCGGTTCCCGCGGGTGCCAGGCGAAGGCGCGGACGGCCAGCAGGCGGGCGCGGTCGGCGGCGGGGAGGTCCCCGTCGAGCAGGCGACCGACCGCCGCGATCAGCGGCCGGTCCAACGCGCCGTTCTCCGCGAGGGCGAAGGTGACCGGTCCGTCGACGCAGGTCGCGGCGGCCAGCAGGGCCCCGTCGTCGCCCAGTCGCCCGGCCTCGACGAGGGCCGTCGCCCGCTCCCGCAGCGCGGGCGCCCCGGCTCCGGTGTGGGAGTACGCGGAGGCGAGCGCGCAGCGCAGGCGCAGCCGACGACCCGGCTCCTCGACGAGGTCGAGCGCGCCCGCGAGGAGGTCGGCCGCGGTGCGCGGCACCCGGTCGCGGCGGGCCTCGGCGGCGGCCCGCTCGACGTGGTCGAGGACCCGGTCGAGGCCCGCGACCGGACCGGCGGCGAGGGCGTGGCGGGCGAGCGCGGCGTGGTCGTCGGGCCGCAGCGACTCCAGCACCGTCAGCACCTCCGCGTGCACGCGCGTGCGCCGCAGGCGGGGGAGCTCGTCGTAGAGCGTCTCGCGGACGAGGTCGTGGGTGAAGCGGACGGCGTCGGGGCCGGACTCGACGAGCAGCCCGGTGACCACGCCCGCCTCGCACGCCGCGAGCACCCGGTCCTCGTCGTCGCCCTCGAGCGCGACCAGTACCGACACGTCGACGTCCCGCCCGAGCACCGCGGCCCGGCGCAGGGCGGTCTGGGTCGGGGCGGGGAGCTGGGCGGCGCGGCGGGACAGGACGTCGCGGACCCCGGACGGGACGGTGCGCCCCGCCGCCTCGAGCCCGACCGTGCGGGCGAGGCGCGCGACCTCGCGGACGAACAGCGGGTTGCCGCCGGTGCGGGCGGCGATGCGCCGGGCCGTGTCGTCGTCGATCGCGAGGTGCTCGGCGGCCACGAGGGCGGCGACCGCCTCCGGGGCGAGGCCCGCCAGCTCGACGCGCTCGGCGACGACGGCGGTGAGGGCGGCGAGGGTCGCGACGAGCTCGTCGGGGACCTCGTCGGGCCGGGCCGTGACCACGATGAGCACGCCCGGCACCCGGGCCGCAGCCACCACCCGCAGCAGCCGCCAGGTCTCCTCGTCGCCGCGGTGCACGTCGTCGAGCACGACGAGCAGGGGACGGGGCGCCCGCGTGACCACGGCGAGCAGGGCCCGGCCGACGTGGAAGGTGGTCCCGGTGGGGGCGCCCTGCCCGAGGCCCTCGACGACCTCGGTCCACGCCCACGCGGGCGGCGCCCCGTCGACCTCCGGGCAGCGGCCGCGGACGGTCCGCCAGCCACGGGCGGCGAGCGTGTCGGCCAGGTGCTCGGCCAGCACCGACTTCCCCGCGCCGGCCTCGCCCGTCACGACGGCGAGCTGTCCCGGCCCGCCGGCGACCGCGTCGGCGACGGCGAGCAGCCGTGCGGTCTCGCGCTCGCGCCCGAGGAGGCCACTCCCGTCGTCGGGAAGGATCTCGTCCCGTGGCAGCGGAGCGTCGTCGCTGTCGTCCGGTGACAGCGACGACGCATCGCTGCCACCGCCGTCGACGTCGTGGCACAGGATCGACGCCTCGAGCGCGGCGGTCGTGGGGGAGGGGTCGAGGCCGAGCTCGTCGGCGAGCCGGTGCCGGAGGTCCGCGAGCGCGGCGAGGGCGTCGGCCTGACGCCCGGCCCGGTAGAGCGCGCGGGCGAGCAGCCGGGCCGGTTCCTCGCGCAACGGTTCGTCGCGGACGTAGGGGGACAGGAGGTCGACGACGTCGACCGGGTCGGGCTCGAGTGCGGCGAGGCTCTCGACGACGGATCGGCGCAGCTCGGCGAGGCGCTCGAGCTCGGGCGGGGCCCACAGCGTGTCGGCGAACTCGGCCAGCGGGGGCCCGGTGAACGTCGCGAGCGCCGCGCGGAGGTCCTCGAGCGTGCCCGTGCGGCGCCGTTCCCGGACCCGGGTCACGTCCAGCTCGGCGTGCAGGGCGTAGCCGCCCGCGGCGCTGACCAGCACCGTCGCGGGGGTGCGGGGCGCGCGGTCCGGCTCGAGCGCGCGGCGGAGGTGGCTGACGTGGGCCTGCAGACCGGCGAGGGCGCGGGGCGGGGGTTCGCCGGCCCAGAGGTCGTCGACGAGCCGGTCGACCGGCACGACCTCGCCCTCGGCGACCGCCAGCCGTGCCACCAGAGCCCGCCGCTGCGCGCTGCCGAGGTCGACGGGGCGTCCGTCGAGCGACGCGGTCAGCGTCCCGAGCAGCCGGACCTCGAGCACGGCGGTGAGCTTCGCATGTGAGCACTAAAGGGGCCTATAGCCCCACTCAGTGCTCACGAGGGACGGAGTCCCACTCCGCGATCGCCCACAGCGGCGAGACCGGCCCGGTCCCGGCGCCCAACGGGTACGACGCCGCGACGGCCCGCCGGATGTAGCGCTCGGCGTAGGCGACGGCGTCGGGCATCGCGAGCCCGCGCGCCAGGCCGGCGCAGGTCGCACTGGCGAGGGCGTCGCCGGCGCCGTGCACGTGCGGGGTGTCGATGCGCGGGCCGGTGAACTCCCAGGTGTCGGTGCCGTCGGAGAGCAGGTCGACCACCTCCGGCGACCCGTGCAGGTGCCCGCCCTTGACCAGCGCCCACCGCGCGCCGAGGTCGTGCAGGGCGTCCGCGGCCTTCCGGGCGGTGTCCCGGTCGGTCACGGTGACCCCGGCGAGGAGGCGGATCTCGTCGAGGTTCGGGGTCGCCAGCGCCGCGCGGGGGAACAGCAGGGTGCGGATCGCCTCCATGGCGTCGTCGGCCAGCAGCGGCTCGCCGTACATCGAGGCGGCGACCGGGTCGAGGACGAACGGTGTGGTCTCCCGGCCGATCCCGACCTCGTCGATCACCTCGGCGACGGCGGTGATGATCCCCGCCGTCGCGAGCATCCCCGTCTTGGCGGCCCCGACGCCGATGTCGGTCACCACCGCCCGGACCTGCGCCGCGACCGTCTCCGGCGGCACGAGGTGCACGCCGGAGACGCCCAGCGAGTTCTGCACGGTCACGGCCGTCATCGCCACGCAGCCGTGCACCCCGCACGCGGTCATCGCCCGCAGGTCGGCCTCGATCCCGGCGGCGCCGCCGGAGTCGGAGCCGCCGATCGTCAGCGCGCGGGGCGGGGTCTCGGCCATGCTCGCAGTGTGGCCTACGGCCAGGTGAGCAGAAATGGTCGTCATGGCGACCCTGACTGCTCACATGGGCGCAGCCCACAGACTCGACACCGGACCGTGCCCGGCGCCGAGCGGGTAGGAGTCCTCGACCGCCCGGGTGATGTAGCGCTTGCCCAGCGCCACGGCGTCGACCAGCGACATCCCGCGCGCGAGGCCGGCCGTGATCGACGACGCCAGCGAGTCGCCCCCGCCGTGGGTGTGCGGCCGGTCCAGGCGCGGCGAGCGGAACTCGTGCTCCTCGCCCGTGGCCAGCGACAACAGGTCCACGCACTCGTCCTGACGACGGCCCGAGGTCGCCTCCAGGTGCCCGCCCTTCACGAGCACCGCGTGCGCCCCGAGGGCGTGCAGTGCCCGCGCGGCCTCCCTCGCCGAGGCGTCGTCGACGACCTTCACGTCCACGAGCAGCGCGATCTCGTCGAGGTTCGGCGTCACCAGCGTGGCGCGGGGGAGCAACTGCGTGCGGACCGCGTCGAGCGCGTCGTCGGCCAGCAGCGACGACCCGTGCATCGACGCCGCGACCGGGTCGACCACGAACGGGATGCGGCCCGAGCCGATCCCGACCTCGTCGCACACCGCCGCGATCGCCGCGATGATCTCGGCGGTCGCGAGCATCCCGGTCTTCGCCGCGTCCACGCCCATGTCCCCGGCGACCGTGCGGATCTGGTCGGCGACGACGTCCGGCGGGATCGGGTGGAACCCGCTCACCCCGAGCGAGTTCTGCACCGTCACCGCCGTGACGGCGACGGCCCCGTGGACGCCGCACGCGGCGAACGCGCGCACGTCCGCCGTCATGCCGGCGCCGCCGCCGGAGTCGGTGCCGGCGATCGAGAGCGCGACCGGTGGGCTCGAGGTGCGCGGACCCGGCGTCATGAACCGGCCACCGGCAGGTAGACGCGGTGGCCGCCCGCGGCGAACTCCGCCGCCTTGTCCGCCATGCCGGCCTCCACCTGGTCGCGGATCTCGTGGCTGATGCGCATCGAGCAGAACTTCGGCCCGCACATCGAGCAGAAGTGCGCGGTCTTGGCCGGCTCGGCGGGCAGCGTCTCGTCGTGGAAGCTCCGCGCAGTGTCCGGGTCGAGGGCGAGCCGGAACTGGTCGTGCCAGCGGAACTCGAAGCGGGCCTTCGACAGCGCGTCGTCCCGCTCCTGGGCCCGGGGGTGGCCCTTCGCGAGGTCGGCGGCGTGCGCGGCGATCTTGTAGGTGATCACGCCGACCTTCACGTCGTCGCGGTCCGGCAGCCCGAGGTGCTCCTTGGGCGTCACGTAGCAGAGCATCGCCGTCCCGGCCTGCGCGATCTGCGCGGCACCGATCGCCGAGGTGATGTGGTCGTACCCCGGCGCGATGTCCGTCGCGAGCGGGCCGAGGGTGTAGAACGGCGCCTCACCGCACCACTCCTCCTCGAGCCGCACGTTCTCCGCGATCTTGTGCATCGGGACGTGGCCGGGGCCCTCGATCATCACCTGCACGCCCTTCGCCCGGGCGATGTGCGTGAGCTCGCCGAGGGTCCGCAGCTCGGCGAGCTGGGCCTCGTCGTTGGCGTCGGCGATCGATCCGGGCCGCAGGCCGTCGCCGAGGGAGAACGTCACGTCGTAGCGGCGCAGGATGTCGCAGAGCTCGGAGAAGTGCTCGTAGAGGAACGACTCGCGGTGGTGCGCCAGGCACCAGGCGGCCATGATCGAGCCGCCGCGGCTGACGATGCCGGTCATGCGGCGCGCGGCCAGCGGGACGTGCCGCAGCAGCACCCCGGCGTGGACGGTCATGTAGTCCACGCCCTGCTCGCACTGCTCGATCACCGTGTCGCGGTAGACCTCCCAGGTGAGCTGCTCGGGGTCGCGCACCTTCTCCAGCGCCTGGTAGATCGGCACGGTCCCGATCGGCACCGGCGAGTTCCGCAGGATCCACTCCCGCGTCTCGTGGATGTCGGCGCCGGTGGAGAGGTCCATGACGGTGTCCGCGCCCCACCGGGTCGCCCACACCATCTTCTCGACCTCCTCGGCGATCCCGCTGGTGACCGCCGAGTTGCCGATGTTCGCGTTGATCTTCACCGCGAACGCCTTGCCGATGACCATCGGCTCGGACTCGGGGTGGCGGTGGTTCGCCGGGATCACCGCGCGGCCGGCGGCGACCTCGGTGCGGACCAGCTCCTCCGGCACCCCCTCGCGGACGGCGACGAACGCCATCTCCGGGGTGGTCTCGCCGTTCCTCGCGCGCTCCAGCTGGGTCTGCGCGTGTCCTTCCCGACGACGGGGCAGGCCCGCCTCGAGGTCGATGGTCGCGGTCCCGTCGGTGTACGGCCCCGAGGTGTCGTACACGTCGAGATGGGTGCCGTCGGTCAGCTCGATGCGCCTCGTGGGCACACCGTCCTCGTCGTAGATCTTCCGGGACCCGTCGATCGGGCCGGTGGTGACGTGCTGCGGTGCGGTGCTCATGACTCCCTACGCCGGCATTACCCGGTCAGGTTCCTGCGGTCGGCGGCGCCGGATCCCCGGGGATCCAGCCGCCCTCTCAGCCCGCTCCTGGTGCGAGCTCCCGCGTGTGCAGTTGTGGACGTCCGCCGTCGACGGTGCCACGCCGATCCGGACGTGGGCAAGGGATCCGGCGCACCTCATGATCACCGGTCCCTCGGCGGGCGCGCGGGTGCTCCGCGCGCCCGCTGAGGGACCGATGATCACTCAGCCGGTGAGCTCCGCCGGCACCGCGAGGACGTCGACCATCGCGTCGCCCCGCAGCACCGTGACCGGCAGGGTGCGGCCGATGGCGTCGGCGAAGAGGCGCCGCTGCAGGTCCCGGGCCTGGCTGACCGGCTCGCGGTCGGCGTCGACGATGAGGTCGCCGGCCTTCAGTCCGGCGCGCGCCGCCGGACTCTCCCGGACCACCTCGGCCACCCGCAGACCCTGGCGCCGTCCGAGCCGCAGCGCGACGTCGACCGGCAGCGGGGCCGGGGCGCCGACCACGCCGAGGTAGCCGCGGCGCACCCGACCGTCGCGGCGCAGGCTCGCGACGATCGCCCGCGTCGTCGAGTTCCACGGCACCGCGAGGCCCAGCCCGACGCCCGCCACGGCGGTGTTGATCCCGACGACGTGCCCGTGCGCGTCGGCCAGCGCCCCGCCGGAGTTGCCGGGGTTGAGGGCGGCGTCGGTCTGGATCACGTCCTCCACGACGCGGCCGTCCTTCGTCGGCAGGCTGCGCCCCAGCCCGCTGACGACCCCGGCGGTGACGCTGCCGGCCAGCCCGAACGGGTTGCCGACCGCCACCACGAGCTGCCCGACCCGCAGCCCGCTCGCGTCGCCGAGGGTGACCGGCCGCGGGGTCGTGGCGTCGGGGTGGGCGGCCAGCACAGCGAGGTCGGACAGCGGGTCGGCACCCAGGACCCGGACGTCGGCGTGGCTGCCGTCGGCGAACGTGGCCCGGCCACCCCGCGCCCGGTCCACGACGTGGGCGTTGGTGACCAGCACCGTGCCGGCGCCGGCGGGGTCGTCGATCACGACGGCGCTCCCGGCGCCGCTCGGGCGTTCCGGGTCGCCGACGGCGAGGGCGGCCACGGCCGGTCCGAGGGTCTCGGCGACCGTGACGACGGTGCGGGAGTAGGAGTCGAGCTCGTCCACGTCCTCGTGCTTACACCGTTGCAGTACGTGCGACCGCCGTGTTCGTCGTGGGCGGACGCACCTCCCGGTGCCGGCAATGCGTCGTCGCTGTCACTGGATGACAGCAACGACGCTTCGCTGCCACGAGGGGGTGGGTCAGTGGCCGAACGGGTCCGGGTCCACGCCCGGCATCCACGAGTGGCCGGGGACGCCCCACCCGTGGGCGCGGATCGTCCGCTTGGCGGCGCGCTTGTTCCGCCCGATGAGCCGGTCGGTGTAGACGAACCCGTCGAGATGGTCGGTCTCGTGCTGCAGGCAGCGCGCGAAGAAACCGCGGCCCTCGACGGTCACGGGTCCGCCGTCGACGTCCCGCCCGGTCACGCGGGCCCACTCGGCCCGGCCGGTCGGGAAGTTCTCCCCGGGCACGGACAGGCAGCCCTCGGCGTCGTCGTCCTCGTCGGGCATGGTCTCGGGGATCTCGTCGGTCTCCAGGACCGGGTTGACCACCACGCCGCGGCGCCGCTCGCCCTCGAGCTCCGGGTCCGGGCAGTCGAAGACGAACACCCGCCGGCCGACGCCGATCTGGTTCGCGGCCAGGCCCACGCCGTGGGCGGCGTCCATGGTCTCGAAGAGGTCCTCGACGAGGGTGCGCAGGGCGTCGGAGCCGAACTCGTCGTCGGTGAACGGGGTCGTCGGGGCGTGCAGCACGGGTTCGCCGGTCACGACGATCGGGCGGACGGTCACGGCGGGCGAGCCTAGACGGCGGCTCCGCCGCAGGTGGGAGCTGGTGACGACGTGCGTTGTGGGGGTGTTGTCAGGGGCTCGTGGTTGAATGGAGGAAGCGCGAATGACACCCGTGTCATTCGGCGTGGCGGTTCCCGCGGGAGCCGACGGAACCCTCTGGCGAGGAGCGTGATGGACGCACCTGCAGCTTCGACCGGCCCGGCCCCCACGGCCGGTCGGCACGCCTCGGCGCCCGACGACGGGCTGACCCGCCGGGACCGCGAGATCCTCGCGTTCGAGCGGCAGTGGTGGAAGTACGCGGGCGCCAAGGAACAGGCGGTCCGCGAGCTGTTCGACATGTCCGCGACGCGGTACTACCAGGTCCTCAACGCGCTGGTGGACCGGCCGGAGGCGCTCGCCGCCGATCCGATGCTCGTGAAGCGCCTCCGGCGACTGCGGCAGACACGACAGCGCGCCCGTGCGGCGCGTCGGCTCGGTGTGGAGCCCTCGTAGTGGTCTCCTGATCCCTCGAACGGTTGTCGCCGGAAGGGGAGCAGGGTCATGACGGGTCCCGGGGCGTCGGGCGCCTCCCGCTTGCGCATCGCGGGGGTCGCGTTGCTCGGCGTGGCCGCCATCGCCGCCGTGGTGGGCCTGATCAGCCTCGGTGGGCAGGGCACCTCCAGCGCACCGGCCGCCTCCCCGACGTCGACCATCGCGCCCCCTCCGAGCGACACCGCGGCGCCCGGGCAGCCGGGCGCACCCGGCCAGCCGGGCGCCGACGCGCAGGGTGCCGGCGCGCTGCCGGGCGCCGGGACGGCGCCGGGCGCGCCGACCCCGGGGGCCGCGCCGCCGGTCACCGGGGCCCTCCCGCCCGTCGCGGCGGCGCCGCCGATCGTGCCGGGCGGCGGCTCGGGCTCGGGCTCCGGTTCCGGCAGCGGAGGAGGCGGGGGTGGCGGCGGTGCCTCGTACGCGGGGGTGCCGGTCCGGGTCTACAACAACTCGACGATCCGCGGTCTCGCGGAGACGGCGGCCGGCCAGATCACGGGCCGCGGCTTCGACGTGGTGGAGACCGGCAACTACGCGCAGGGGATCATCCCCGCGAGCACGGTCTACTACCGCCCGGGCAGCGGCGAGCAGGGGGCGGCCGAGGCCCTCGCCGCCGCGTTCGGTATCCGCGCCGAGCCGCGCTTCGCGGGCATCCAGAACGCCTCGCCCGGCGTCATCGTGATCGCCACGAACAACTGGGGGCAGAACGCCCAGAAGGGCTCCTGATCCCACCTCGACGCCGACGGCCCGTCGCTCGCACCGGATGCGAGCGGCGGGCCGCCGTCGTTCCGGGCCCGGTCAGCCGCGGTTCGCGTAGGCCTCCAGCTCGGCGAGCTGCCGCGGGTCCAGGGACGGCCGGACCACCCGGCGGGCGGCCTCGAACTGCGCGGCCGTGACCTCCGTGGAGTCCAGCGACGCCCGCATCGCGGTGAGCGCCGCCTCGCGCACGAGCGCCGCGCAGTCCGCCGCCGAGTAGCCCTCGAGGGAGGCGCCGAGGGCGTCGAGGTCGACGTCGTCGGCGAGCGGGGTCGCCTTCGACGCCGCGCGCAGGACCGCCGCCCGGGCCTCGGCGTCGGGCGGGGGCACGTAGATCTGGCGCTCCAGCCGGCCGGGACGCAGCAGCGCGGGGTCGATCAGCTCGGGCCGGTTGGTGGCCCCCAGCACCACGACGTCGCGCAGCGGGGTCGCGCCGTCCAGCTCGGTGAGCAGGGCCGCCACCACCCGGTCGGCCACCCCGGCGTCGGAGGACCCGCCGCGCCGGGGCGCGAGGGCGTCCACCTCGTCGAGGAAGACCAGCGCGGGTGCGGCGTCGGCGGCGCGCCGGAACAGCTCCCGCACCGCCCGTTCGGACTCGCCGACGTACTTGTCGAGCAGCTCCGCGCCCTTCACCACGAACACGTTGAGCTGCCCGGTGCCCGCCAGCGCCCGCATGAGGAACGTCTTGCCGCCGCCGGGCGGGCCGTAGAGCAGGACGCCGCGCGGCGGGTCGACGCCGAGGCGCGCGAACGAGTCGGGGTAGGTCAGCGGCCACAGCACGGTCTCGGTGAGCGCCTGCTTCGTCTCGACCATGTCCCCGACGTCGTCGAGGGTCAGCCCGCCGGAGTGCAGCGTCTGCGATCCCGAGGACGACAGCGACACCGGCCGCACCGAGGCCACCGCGCCCACGAGGTCGTCGTGGCCCAGCTCGAGGTCGTCCCCGCCGCGCAGGGCCGCGCGCACGGCGGCCTCGCGACGCAGCGCCACGAGGTCGGCCGCGACGAAGCCCGGCGTCCGGAGCCCGACCGCGCCGAGGTCGACGTCGGCCGCCAGCGGCACCTCGCGCAGGAGCACCCGGAGCAGCTCGGCGCGCTCGCGGTCGCCCGGGGCCGGCAGCCCCAGCTCACGGTCGACGAGGTCGGGCGCGCGCAGCCGCGGGTCGACCGCCTCGCCGCCCTGCGCGGTCGCCACGAGGGCCACGCCGTCGGCGACGACGGAGCGGAGCTCGTCGAGCACCACGGTCGCGAGCGGCGGCGGGTCGGACGCCGGCAGGAGGGTCTCGACGTCGGGGACGAGCAGCACCGTCGGGCCGCCCGCGGACCGCGCGCGGGAGCACGCGGACCGCACCCGCTCGGCCGCGGCACCCGCTTCGAGCGCGGCGGCCGCCGGGGCGTCGAGCACCACGACGCCCACCTCGGCCTCGGCGGCGACCGCCCGGACGAAGGTCGTGCGGCCGACGCCCTCGGGGCCGGTCACCAGGACGCCGAGCCGTGCGGCGGCGCCGAGGCGGGTCAGCAGCTCCGGGCGCCTGAACACGAGGTCCAACCACTCCCGCAGCCGCCGCGCGGGCTCCTGCTGGCCGACGAGGTCGGTCACGGGCACGGCGGGGTCCGCAGCCGGCGCGGGTGTGACGGGCGCCGTCGCAGGCGCCGGTGTCCCCGTCGACGCGGCGGCGAGACCGGGACCGGGCGCGGCCGGACCGGTGGTGCGCGGGGCCGAGGCGAAGAACCCCGAGGGGGCGAACGCCGACCCGTCGTCAGGAAGGCTCCGCGCGCCGGTCCGCGGGCCGTCCTGCCAGCCGACGACGGTGCTCGGCGCGACGACGAAGGCGCCCGGCCCGGGCGGCTCGACGGCGACGACCGTGACCAGCTCGGTGGTCCACGTCCCGCCCAGCTCCGCGGCGAGGCGGGAGCGGGTGCCCGCGGCGTCCGCGCCGGGGACCGGGGCGAGGTCCTGGGGCAGCAGCGAGACCGTGTCGCCCGGGCTGAGCACCTTGCCGGTGAGCGCCAGGCGCAGCGTCTCGGGCGCGACGGCGGCGGCGGCGAGGCGGGACCCGGAGACCGTGACGGTGCGGGCCGAGCTCACCGCGACGGGCTCGACGGCCACGGAGGTCCCGGCGACGATCCCGGCGTTCACCATGGCGGTCTCGTCGAGCGTGGCGGTGCCCGGCGCGGTCATCCCGACGGCGGGCGCGGCGAGGGCCACGGTCGCGCGGGTGCCGACGAGGCGCACGGCGTCCCAGGCGCTCAGCCCGAGCGCGGAGAAGACCTCGCCGTGCAGCCGGACGACCCCGCGGCGCGCGTCGACCGCGGAGGTGGACAGCTGGGCGGTGAGGGTCACCTGCGGGGTGGTCACGACCGGTCCTGTCCTCGACGTGGCCGACGCGTGCCGAGCCGCTGGGGCCCGGGCCGGTCACGGTTGATCGTGCGGCGCCCGGCGCGGGCCGCGGCCCCGGCGACCCGGCGGGGGAGGGGCCGGCGCGGCGGCAGCAGGCCGAGCCGGCGGTGGGCGCGGCGGACGGCCCGGCGCTGGCGCGGAGGCACGTGCCAGACCTCGGGGTGCCGGTCGAGCCAGCGGTACCGGTAGACGGCGTACGGGATGTGGGCCAGGTAGGCCAGGATCGCGATCGGGTAGAGCAGGAACGGCACCGCGACGATCGCCGCCGCGATCAGCGCGACCAGCACCAGCGCGGGCGCGATCGCCTGCGGGGGCACGCGGACGCTCTTCAGCGACGCCGTCGGGATACGCGAGATCATCAGCCCCGCGGAGAACACCGTCCAGATCGCGACCGTGACCGGCGCCGACCACCAGCCCGGGCCGAGCAGCAGCTCGGTGGCCAGCGGCGTGAGGGCCACCAGGGCGCCCGCCGGGGCGGGCACGCCGACGAAGAACTCGCCGGCGAACGGCTTGGCCTCGGTGTCGTCGGCCAGCGTGTTGAACCGCGCCAGGCGCAGCGCGGCGGAGACGACCAGGACGAGGGCGACGACCCAGCCGACCCGGAGGTCGTGCAGCGACCAGAGGAAGAGGATGAGTGCGGGGGAGACCCCGAAGGAGATGCAGTCGGAGAGCGAGTCCAGCTCCGCGCCGATGCGGCTGGAGGCGTCGAGGAGCCGCGCGAGCCGGCCGTCGAGGGCGTCGAACACCCCGGCGAGGGCGATCGCCGCGACGGCCGCGACCTGGTTGCCGGCGATCATGAACTGCACGCCGGAGAGCCCGGAGCACAGGGCGAGGACGGTGACGGCGTTCGGCAGCAGGCGGACGCCGGGGGCGGTCCGCACGGCCGAGGCGGTCGGCGCGGGCACTAGGGCACCTGCCCCGAGGGCCCGCCGGGCCCGCCCGCTCCGGCCGCAGAGCCCGTCCCGCCCGCCAGCTCCGCCAGGACCGTCTCGGCCCCGACGGTCCGCTGGCCCACGTGCACGCCGATGTCCGCGCCCGGCGGGAGCAGCAGGTCGACCCGCGAGCCGAACCGGATGAGGCCGTAGGTCTCGCCGGCGGTGACCTCGTCGCCGGGCTCCGCGTCGCAGACGATCCGGCGCGCCACGAGGCCCGCGATCTGCACGACGGCGAGGTCGCGGCCCGCGGTGTCGCGCAGCCACAGCGAGGTGCGGGAGTTGGCCTCGCTCGCCTCGGGCAGGTCGGCCGAGACGAAGGTGCCGGGACGGTGCTCGACCGCGAGCACCTGACCGTCCGCGGGGATGCGCTGGACGTGCACGTCGTACACCGACAGGAACGTGCTCACCCGCGGGCGGGGACCGGCCGGGAAGCCCTTGGCGATCAGCTCGGGCGGGGCCTCGGCGTCGCCGATCACGCTGACCGTGCCGTCGGCGGGCGCCACCGCGACGTCGGCCCGCTGCGGGGTCGCGCGGTGCGGGGCGCGGAAGAAGGCCGCGACCGCACCCGTCGTCAGGATGGCGCCGAGGGTGCCGCGCCCGCGGAGCGCGCGGACGGCGAGGGCACCGGCGGCGACGGCGCCGATGACGGGCGCACCGCCCGGGTGCAGCGGCGGGAGCGTCTCGCGCACGAGGTCGACCGCGTGCAGGACCGGGTGCCGGCGCGGCGCGGGGAGTTTCTCCCGCGCGGTCGCCGCGGGGTCGCCAGGTGCGGGGGAGCGATCGGGCACGGCCAACCTTCGCGTCGACGACGGGTGCGATTCGAATCTATCGGGACGCTCCGGGTGGGGCCGGGGCCGCCATCCCCCGAGACGGCGACCCCGGCGAGAACCGCTCGTCCGCTCCCCAGCGACAAGCGGTTGGTCGACGCTGATCGGCAGCGCGTCGCGCTCCGATCGGCCATCGGGTTACCCGGGGTGAACTCGTCCGGCGAGTACGCCATGAGAGTTCTCACACATGGTGCCCGATCTTCCGGTCCCTGCCAAACCGTTTTCACGCGGACGGCGCCGTGCGACCACTCGAACGGAGGCTTCCACGCAGGTCGGCGGACCGGGACCGGTTCAGCTCTCGAGGAGCCAGACCTCGACCTCGCTCCCGGCGGCCACCTCCGTGACGTCCTCGCCGACCACGAGCAGACAGTCCGCCTGCGCGAGCGCGGCGAGCAGGTGCGAGCCCGCCCCGCCCACCGGGGCGACCGTGCCGGCCACGGCGTCCAGGCGCCCGCGGCGGAACTGCCGCCGGCCCGCGGGCGAGCGCAGGTCCTCGGCCACGCGGGCGCGCACGCGGGCCCGGTCGGGGTGCGGGTGGCCGGCGGCGCGGCGCAGGGCCGGGCGCACGAAGACCTCGAAGGAGACGAGCGAGCTGACCGGGTTGCCGGGCAGCGTCACCACCGCGACCCGCCCGTCGTAGGTCCCCGCCCCCTGCGGCATCCCGGGCTGCATCGCGACCTTGGTGAAGTCGACGCCGCGGGAGGTGAACGCGTCCTTGACCACCTCGTAGGCGCCCGCGCTCACGCCGCCGGAGGTGATGAGGAGGTCGGTCGGCTCGGCGAGGGCCGCGTCGAGCGCCGTCCGGAACTCCTCGACGTCGTCGGGCACGAACCGCAGCAGCCGGGCCTCGCCGCCCGCGTCCTCCACCGCCGCCGCGAGCATCGGGCCGTTGGACTCGTGGATCTGCCCGTGGCGCAGCGGCTCGCCGGGGGCGACGAGCTCCGAGCCGGTGGAGAGGACGAGGACACGGGGCCGCCGGTGCACGGTCAGCTCCGGGGCACCGACCGCGGCCGCGAGCCCGATCTGCGCGGCCCCCAGCACGGTGCCGGCGCGCAGCACCACCTGGCCGGCGGTCACGTCGTCGCCCGCCCGGCGCACGCTCTGCCCGGGCTCGACGCCGCGCTCGATCGACACCGTCGCTCCGGGCGGTCCGCCGTCGGTCCACTCGACCTGCACCACGGCGTCCGCGCCGTCGGGCACGGGGGCGCCGGTCATGATCCGGTGCGCGGTGCCCGCCTCGAGCGGGGGACCGTCGACCCGCCCGGCCGGCACGTCCTCGGCGACCGGCAGCGTCACCGGCGTCGTCGCGACGTCGGCCGCGCGCACTGCGTAGCCGTCCATCGCCGAGTTGTCGAAGGGCGGCAAGGCCACCGGGGACGTGAGGTCCGCGGCGAGGACCCGGCCCCGGGCGGCCGCGAGCGGGACGACCTCGGTGCCGGTGTCCGCGATCAGGGCCGCGACGGCGGCGGCGTGCTCCTCGACCCCCCGCATGGCCGCGGGGTCGCCGTGGTCGTGTCCGTGTCCGCGCGCTTCGCTCACGGTCGGTCATCGTGCCCCGCGGGCGCCGACCAGGGGCGGCAGGGGCGATCACGCCCGGACCGGGTGGTCCGGCCTCTACCCTCGGCGCCGTGACGACCGGGACCGAGGACCTGACCGGCTCCTCGCTCGGCCGCTACCGGGTGGAGGGCGTCATCGGGCGCGGCGGCATGAGCACCGTCTACCGCGCCACCGACACCCGACTCGGTCGAATCGTCGCTCTCAAGGTCATCGACCCGTCCCTCGCCGGCGACGAGGAGTTCCGCGAACGGTTCCGCGACGAGGCCCGCAACACCTCCGCGGTCGACCACCCGCACGTCGTGCCGCTCTACGACGTCGACAGCGTGGACGACCGGCTCTACATCGCGATGCGCTTCGTCGAGGGCCCGGACCTCGCGACCCTGATCGGCGGGCGCCCGCTCGCCCCGGACCGCGCGCTGCGGCTGCTCGACCAGGTCGCCGACGCCCTCGACGCGGTGCACGCGCACGGCCTGGTCCACCTCGACGTCAAGCCGGCCAACGTCCTCGTCGGCGGGTCCACCTCCGGCGCCGACCACGCCTACCTCGCCGACTTCGGCCTCACCCACCGCGGCGCCACCGGCCACCGCACCCGCGGCGGCGACTTCCTCGGCTCGCCGACCTTCGCCGCACCCGAGCACCTGCGCGGCGAGCCGGTCGACGCGCGCACCGACCTCTACTCCCTGGGCTGCGTGCTCTACACGTGCCTGACCGGCCACGCCCCCTACCGCGGCTCGGTCACCGAGGTCATCGACGCGCACCTGGCCGGCGCGGTCCCGACCGCCTCCCACGGCGTCGCCCTCGGCCCCGACGTCGACGCGCTCGTCCGCCGGGCCCTGTCGGTCGACCCGGCCGGGCGGCCCGCGAGCGCCCGGGACCTGATCGCCGAGGCCCGGTCCGTCCTCGCCCGGCGGCCGGCCTTCCCGACGGCGGTTGCTGCCGCTGCGGCTCCCGCCCCGCCCCTTGCGCGTGAGGGGAACCCTCATGCCGATAGAGCGCTCGGATCCTCCCCTCACGGAGCCCCGCCGCCCGCGCGTCCGGTCCCGCAGCGTCAGCCGTGGCCCACCGCTGACGTCCGACGTCAGCAGCCCGCCACGCCGGGCCGACCCCACCTTCCCGCGGCAGGACCTGTCGTCGGGAACGGGATGCCGCCGCGGGCCCCGCTCCCTCCGCGCCCTCCCGCGCCGCCGCAGCGGACCCGCGCGCCCGCCCCGCCGAGCGACCTCGGCGCGTTCGGCCGTGGAGGGGCACCCGGTCGGCCGGTCGTGGCCCTCGTCGTCGGGGGTGCCGTCCTGGCCCTGCTGATCGTCGTCGCGGTCCTGCTGCTGAGCTGACGCACGCCCGTCGGGTCGCTTGCACTCGACCCACCCGAGTGCCAGACTCGGGTTGGCACTCGGTACTGTCGAGTGCCAGGTCGGGTCGGTGAGACCGGCGTAATGGAGCCGGTCGTCCGTCGCGGGCACCCCCTGGCCGAGCACACGTGTCTCTCATCGGAGGACCACCCAGCATGGCCAAGATGATCGCGTTCGACGAGGAGGCCCGTCGCGGCCTCGAGCGGGGCATGAACAGCCTCGCGGACGCCGTCAAGGTGACCCTCGGCCCGCGCGGCCGCAACGTCGTCCTGGAGAAGAAGTGGGGAGCCCCCACGATCACCAACGACGGCGTCTCGATCGCGAAGGAGATCGAGCTCGAGGACCCGTGGGAGAAGATCGGGGCCGAGCTCGTCAAGGAGGTCGCGAAGAAGACCGACGACGTCGCGGGTGACGGCACGACCACCGCGACCGTCCTCGCTCAGGCGCTCGTCCGCGAGGGCCTTCGCAACGTCGCCGCCGGCGCCAACCCCATGGCCCTCAAGAAGGGCATCGAGAAGGCCGTCGAGGCCGTCTCGCAGGCGCTCCTGAAGTCCGCCAAGGAGGTCGAGACCAAGGAGCAGATCGCCGCCACGGCCTCGATCTCGGCCGCCGACCCGCAGATCGGCGAGCTCATCGCCGAGGCGATGGACAAGGTCGGCAAGGAAGGCGTCATCACCGTCGAGGAGTCGCAGACCTTCGGGCTCGAGCTCGAGCTCACCGAGGGCATGCGCTTCGACAAGGGCTACATCTCGCCCTACTTCGTCACCGACCAGGACCGGATGGAGGCGGAGCTCGACGACCCCTACATCCTGCTCATGTCCTCCAAGATCTCGTCGGTGAAGGACCTGCTCCCGCTGCTGGAGAAGGTCATGCAGTCCGGCAAGCCGCTGGCGATCATCTCCGAGGACGTCGAGGGCGAGGCCCTCGCGACCCTGGTCGTCAACAAGATCCGTGGCACCTTCAAGTCGGTCGCCGTCAAGGCCCCCGGCTTCGGTGACCGCCGCAAGGCCATGCTCGCCGACATGGCGATCCTCACCGGTGGCGAGGTCATCTCGGAGGAGGTCGGGCTCAAGCTCGACACCGCCGACCTCACGCTCCTGGGCCGGGCCCGCAAGGTCACCGTGTCCAAGGACGAGACCACCATCGTCGACGGTTCCGGCGACGCCGAGCAGATCGCGGGTCGCGTGACCCAGATCCGCTCGGAGATCGAGCGCTCGGACTCCGACTACGACCGTGAGAAGCTCCAGGAGCGCCTCGCCAAGCTGGCCGGCGGTGTCGCGGTCATCCGCGCCGGTGCCGCCACCGAGGTGGAGCTCAAGGAGCGCAAGCACCGCATCGAGGACGCGGTCCGCAACGCCAAGGCCGCGGTCGAGGAGGGCATCGTCGCCGGCGGCGGCGTCGCCCTGCTGCAGGCCTCGACCGGCGACGTCTTCTCCGGCCTCGGGCTGGACGGGGACGAGGCCACCGGCGCCAACATCGTGCGCACCGCGCTCGAGGCGCCGCTGAAGCAGATCGCGCACAACGCCGGCCTCGAGCCCGGCGTCGTGGCCGAGAAGGTCCGTGGACTCAACACCGGTGAGGGCCTCGACGCCGCCACCGGCGAGTACAAGGACCTGATCAAGGCCGGCATCATCGACCCGGCCAAGGTCACCCGCTCGGCGCTGCAGAACGCCGCGTCGATCGCCGCGCTGTTCCTCACCACCGAGGCCGTCGTGGCCGACAAGCCCGAGAAGGCGGGCGCCGGTGCCGGCGCCGACCCGACGGGCGGCATGGGCGGCATGGACTTCTAGTCCACACGCGCTCTTCGGAGACGACGGGCCGTACCCCACCGGGGTGCGGCCCGTTCGTCGTTCTCGGCCCTCCCTCGTGGCAGCGAAGCGTCGTTGCTGTCACCCAGCGGCAGGAAAGCCACATCGTCGATCGTGTGGTCGAAACGGGAGGAATCGCCTACGGTGCGCGCACGACCGGCGACCTCGAGGGAGCGCGCATGAGCCAGGTGACGGACTCCGCGTCCACCGAACGTCACAAGCTGCCCGTCCGGACGCTCGTCGCCGCCTCGATCGGCAACGCCGTCGAGTGGTTCGACTGGACGATCTACGCGACGTTCGCGGTCTATTTCTCCTCGCAGTTCTTCGACAAGAGCAATCCCACGCTCGCCCTCATCGGCACCACGTCGACCTACGCGCTGGCATTCTTCTTCCGCCCGCTCGGTGGTGTGCTGCTCGGCCGCCTCGCCGACCTGCGCGGCCGCAAGTTCGCGATGCTCGTGACGATCCTGCTGATGGCCGGCGGGTCGCTGCTGATCGCCGTGCTGCCGACCTACGGCGCCGTCGGCTGGCTGGCGCCGATCCTCCTGCTGCTGGCCCGGATCGCGCAGGGCCTCTCGCTCGGCGGCGAGGTGTCCAACGCCAGCGCCTACCTCGCCGAGATCGCGCCGCCGGCCCGCCGCGGCCGGTACTCGAGCTTCTTCTACATCTCGACCGGCACGGCCCTGCTGGCCGCGTCGCTGCTCGGCCTGCTCCTGACCTCGACGCTGTCCCGCCCCGACCTCGAGTCCTACGGCTGGCGCATCGCCTTCGCCGTCGGCGGGGTGCTCGGCCTGGTCGGGCTCTGGCTGCGGCGCAGTCTGTCCGAGACCGACCAGTTCGAGGAGAACGTCGAGAAGGCCAAGGCCACGAAGAACCCGCTGCTGCGGACCCTCACGCACCACCCGCGCTCGGTGCTGCAGCTCTTCGGCTTCACGCTGCTCTCGACGCTCTGCTACTACACGTTCTTCAGCGCCCTGACCCCCTACGCGGTGCAGTTCCGCGAGGCCTCGGGCAGCGACGTCTTCCTGGCGCTCTCGATCGGGACCGTCGTCTTCATCGTGCTCCAGTACCCGATGGGGGCGTGCGCCGACCGGTTCGGGCGCAAGCCGCAGATGCTGGTGTGGTCGGCGGCGTTCGCGCTGCTCACGGTGCCGTTGAGCCTGCTCATCACCGACCGGCCACCGCTGATCAACCTCATCGTGGTCTTCTCCGTCGGCCTCGGGCTCTACGCGGTGTTCTCCTCGATCGCGCCCGCGATCATGAGCGAGATCTTCCCGACGGAGCTGCGCGCCCTCGGCATCGGCGCCTGGTACAACCTCACGGTCGCCCTCTTCGGCGGCACGGCGCCACTGCTCATCGCGGCGCTGTCCGGGGCCGGGACCCCGCAGCTGTTCTTCTGGTACGTGGCGGGGGCCGCCCTCGTGGCGTTCCTGATCATCCTGACGCTGCCGGAGACGAAGGGGCGCGTGCTCGACTGACCCGCCCCGACCCGACGTCGGGAAAATAGTTCCCGGCCTGCTCAGGGAGCTCTCAGCGGATCCCGGCATCCTGGACACATGGAAGCCCTGCGGATCGTGCTGAACCTGGTCTGGCTCGTGCTGGCCGGGGTGTGGATGGCGATCGGCTACGTGATCGCCGGCGTCATCTGCTGCGTGCTGATCGTGACGATCCCGTGGGGCATCGCCTCGTTCCGCATCGCCCTGTTCGCGCTGTGGCCGTTCGGCCAGCGACTCGAGCGGCGTCCGGACCACGGCGTCGGGTCGACGCTGGGCAACGTCGTCTGGTTCGTGGTGGCGGGCTGGTGGCTCGCCCTCGGGCACGTGTTCACCGCGATCGCGCTCGCCGTGACGATCATCGGCATCCCGTTCGCGTGGGCCAACCTCAAGCTGATCCCGGTCTCGCTGACCCCGCTGGGCCGCCGCATCGTCGACGTCGACGACCCGCGGACCTTCGGGGTGGGGCCGACCACGGCCACCACCCCGATCCCGGGCGCCCGCTCCGAGGTGCCCTGGTACGGCCGCTAGTCGGCGTCGACCTCCGGCACGGGCGGGCCGAGGATGTCGTCGGCGTCGACGATCCGGTAGGCGTAGCCCTGCTCGGCGAGGAAACGCTGCCGGTGGGCGGCGTAGTCGGCGTCCACCGAGTCGCGCGAGACGACCGAGTAGAAGTGCGCCTGCCGACCGTCCGCCTTCGGGCGCAGCAGTCGGCCGAGGCGCTGGGCCTCCTCCTGGCGTGACCCGAAGGTCCCGGAGATCTGCACCGCGACCGACGCCTCGGGCAGGTCGATCGAGAAGTTCGCGACCTTCGAGACGACGAGCCGCGGCAGCTCCCCGCGCCGGAAGGCGTCGAAGAGCTTCTCCCGCTCCTTGTTCGACGTCGAGCCCTGGATGACCGGGCAGTCGAGCGCAGCGCCCATCTCCTCGAGCTGGTCGATGTAGGCGCCGATGACGAGGGCGGGCTCGTCGGGGTGCTTCTCCAGGATGGAGCGCACCACGGGGATCTTCGTCCGCGCGCAGGCGCACATCCGGTACCGCTCGTCGGCCTCGCTGGTGGCGTAGACGATCCGCTCGTTGTCGGTCATCGTCACGCGGACCTCGACGCAGTCGGCGGGGGCGACCCAGCCCTGCGCCTCGATGTCCTTCCACGGCGCGTCGTAGCGCTTCGGGCCGATCAGGGAGAACACGTCGCCCTCGCGGTTGTCCTCGCGGACGAGCGTGGCGGTGAGGCCCAGGCGCCGACGGGACTGCAGGTCGGAGGTCATCCGGAAGACGGGTGCGGGCAGCAGGTGCACCTCGTCGTAGATGATCAGACCCCAGTCCTTGGAGTCGAAGAGCTCCAGCGCGCGGTGCACGCCCTTGGTCTTGCGCGTCATCACCTGGTAGGTCGCGATGGTGACCGGGCGGATCTCCTTGCGCTCGCCCGAGTACTCGCCGATCTCGTCCTCGGTGAGCGACGTGCGGGCGACCAGCTCGCGCTTCCACTGCCGGCCGGCGACCGTGTTCGTCACCAGGATCAGCGTCGTCGCCTTGGCCTTCGCCATCGCGGCCGCGCCGACCAGGGTCTTCCCGGCGCCGCACGGCAGGACGACGACGCCGGAGCCGCCCGCCCAGAAGCCCTCGACGGCCGCCGCCTGGTAGTCGCGCAGCTCCCAGTCGTCCTCGGCGAGCTCGATCGGGTGCGCCTCGCCGTCGACGTAGCCCGCGAGGTCCTCGGCGGGCCAGCCGACCTTGAGCAGGATCTGCTTGAGCAGGCCGCGCTGCGACGGGTGCACGATCACCGTGTCGTCGTCGATCTGCTCGCCCAGCAGCGGGGCGATCTTCTTGTTGCGCAGCACCTCCGCGAGCACGGCGCGGTCGTACGACACCATGACCAGGCCGTGCGCGGGGTGGTTGGTCAGCTGCAGCCGCCCGTAGCGCCCCATCGTCTCGACGACGTCCATCAGGAGGTTCTGCGGCACGGCGAAGCGGGAGTGGCTGACGAGCGCGTCGACGACCTGCTCGGCGTCGTGGCCGGCCGCCCGGGCGTTCCAGAGGGCGAGCGGCGTGACGCGGTAGGTGTGCACGTGCTCCGGCGCGCGCTCGAGTTCGGCGAACGGCGCGATGGCGGTCCGCGCCGCCGCTGCGTCCTCGTGGTCGACCTCGAGCAGCAGCGTCTTGTCGGACTGGACGATCAGCGGTCCGGTCCCGGGGGTGCTCACGCGTCCGGCCTCCAGGGGGTCTCGCGGGGTTTCTCGACGGCGGGGAGTCCGCCGCCATTGTCCTCTCAACGCCGCGACGGTCCCCGGCCGTCCCGTGCAGGCCCGTGACCTGCCACATCCGGTGATCGACGCCGCTCGGAGGGGGTGCGGGGAGAACGGGGAGATGATCTCGTCGGGGGGGCGGTCTACACTCCGGCATCACCGACACCTGCTCCGAGGAGTGACCCACCACCCGACGGAGCCGTCGCGAGCCACCGACCGGTGGCCGTGCCGGCTGCACTGCCCACTGCCCCCGCGTCGGGGCGTCCGGCCCGTCCCCGACGGGCCACGACGGTCGCTCCGACCCGACGTGACGGACTCAGCTATGCGACCGACTGCCGCGACCCGTGCACTTTGCGTGCACGTTTGTGCGCCGTCCGCGGTGACCGTGTCACCCACGGTGGGTCGTGATGCCCGCTCCGTCGTCAGTGTAGCCCATGAACAACTACACAGGGTGCAGCAGGCGTCCGTTCGAGGGGGCGTGTCCGTGACAGGCGACCGACCGACCGGTGCAAGGGGAAGGACCACCGCGTGACCGCTCCCGTCCGTCGGACCGACGCGCGAGGCGAGGCCCGCGGCGGTGCTCCCGACCCGCAGGCCCGTCCGCCCCTGGGGGAGCGGCTGGCCCTGCGCAACTGGAGCCTGCCGGTCAAGCTCGCGGCGGTCCTCCTGGTCCCCACCCTGTTCGTCATCACCCTGGGCGTGCTGCGGATCGTCGAGCAGACCGACAAGGCCCGCTCCTACGACGGCGTGCAGCAGGCCGTCGCCCTGGAGAGCAACAACGCGAAGGTGCTGGCCGCCCTCGACGCCGAGCGGCGCGCGGCGGCCGTGTTCCTCGCGACGAACCGGGCCGGCGGCTTCGGTCCGGTGCAGGAGGCGGCCGACGCGACGAACGACCAACTGGGGCAGCTGCGCAGCGCCTACGGTTCGGCCGACTCGGTCGACGACCAGACCCGGTCGGCGTACCGCGACGCGTTCTCCGCGGTCGAGGGCCTCGACCGCGTGCGGGACGACGTGCGCGCCGGGGCGGTCGACCCGGCGGGGGCGATCTCGCGCTACACCGACGCCACGTCGGCGGTGCTCACCTTCGACGAGTCGCTGACCCGGGAGGCGGCGGACCCGTCGATCGCCGGGCTCTCCACCGGGCTCTACGCGCTGTCCGTGGTCCGCGAGCAGGACGCCTACGTGCAGGCCGTGGTCGCCGCCGCCATCGCGGGCGGCCGGATCGACGCCCCGTCGATCGACCAGGCGCGCAACGCCACGCTGCGCCGGAGCATCGCCGTCGACGAGTTCCGCAGCGCCGTCGGCACGGACAACGCCGCACTCGCGGACGCCCTCGTCGGGCCGGACGTCGACCAGCGGGACCGGTTGGCCCAGGTCGTGCTCGGCCGCGGCAGCGCCGGGCTGCCGCTGCAGGTCTCGGCCCAGGACTGGGACGCCGCGTCGACGGCCGTCCAGCAGAAGGTCACCGGGGTGTCCGACCAGCTGCGCGAGCGGCTGCAGGTCAACGCCGCGTCCCTGCAGAACGGGGCCCGCAACGCCGCGGGTGTCGCGTCGGTGGTCCTGCTGCTCGCGCTGATGGCGGGCGCCGCCGTGGTCTTCTTCGTCACCCGGTCGCTGCTGCGCCCGCTGCGGCTGCTGCGCCGCACCGCGCTCGACGTGGCGGAGCGGCGCCTGCCCGACGCGGTCCGCAGCCTGCGCGAGGGCGAGGCGCCCGACACCGACGTCAGCCGCACCCCGATCGAGACCCGCGAGGAGATCGGGCAGGTCGCCCGCGCCTTCGACCAGGTGCACGAGCAGGCCGTGCGGCTCGCCGCCGAGCAGGCCGGTCTCCGGTCGGCGTTCAACAGCATCTTCGTCAACCTGTCCCGGCGGTCGCAGGCCCTCGTCGAGCGCCAGCTGCGCCTGATCGAGCAGCTGGAGAACAAGGAGGAGGACCCGGAGGCCCTCGCCGACCTGTTCCAGCTCGACCACCTCGCCACCCGCATGCGGCGGAACTCGGAGAACCTCCTGGTCCTCTCGGGCACCGACCTCGCGCGCCGCGGCGGGCGGCCGGTGCCGCTGGTCGACGTGCTGCGGGCCGCGGCGTCGGAGGTGGAGCAGTACCAGCGGGTCGAACTCTCCCCGCCGCCATCGGTGCAGCTGCTCGGCCGCACCGCCGCCGACGTCGTGCACCTCGTCGCCGAGCTCCTGGAGAACGCCACGGCGTTCTCCGCCCCCGAGACCCGGGTCGACGTCTCCGCGCGTCCGGAGCCCGACGGTGCGGTCGTCCTCGAGATCGCCGACAGCGGCGTCGGGATGACCCAGGAGGACCTCGCCGACGCGAACCAGCGGCTCGGCTCGCCCCCTACCGTCGACGTGTCCGCCTCCCGTCGCATGGGCCTCTTCGTGGTCGGTCGCCTGGCGATCCGTCACGGCATCGGCGTCACGCTCCGCACCCGTGAGGACGGCGGCGTCGTCGCGGCCGTCCGGATCCCTGCCTCCGCGGTGCTCTCCGGCGTGCCGGGGTCCCGCCCCGGTGGCGGCACCTCCACCCGCGCCCTCGGCGGGACCGGCCTGCCCGTCCGCTCGCCCGGCTCGAGCCCGCTCGGCGGGCCGGCCAACGGCGCCGCGCGGCCCGACGTCCCGGGCATCCCGCGCCAGGAGCCCCGCGAGGAGCGCACCGACCTGCCCCGCCGTCCCGCCGCCCGCGGGGCCGAGGTTGCCGGTGCCGCGGCGGCCGGAGCGGGCGCCGCCGGTGCCGCGGCGTTCTTCGCCCCCTCGGGCGCACCCGACGAGGCGCCCGCGGAGTCGACCGCGGCCCCTGCGGGCCCCGAGGCTCCGGCCGCGGACGCCGCGCCGGAGCGTCGCAACGGGCTGACCGGGGCGCTCGCCGCCGCACTGCCCCGCCGCCCGGTCCGTCCGGGCGCCACCCCGCCGCCGGAACCGCCGACCGAGGTGCGTGGACCGCAGTCCGACGGCGCCGACCTCGACGACGACGAGGACGACGAGGACGACGACCGGGTGGCCACGGTCTGGGGTGGCGGCCAGGACGACGGCGTGGCCGTGTGGAGCCAGAACGCCCGCGAGGCTCCGGAGCAGGCCCAGGAACAGGCCCAGGAACAGGCCCCGAGCGGGGTTCCCGAGCGCCCCGTCGCCGCGCACGCCTGGCACGGCGCAGACGGCGCCGTGGACGAGGACGACGTCGCGACCGGCACCGCCGAGGACGCCGGCCCGGCCGGGCGCCACGGTCTGCGCCCGGAGCCCGCTCCCGAGCGGACCTCCGGCGGGCCCGGCGCCGACCGGACCACCCGCGACGGCCGTCCCGCCCCGCGCCCGCGGCCGGACCAGGGCTGGGCGGAGGGCCCGCAGGGTGCGCCCGTCGGCCCCGGTGGTCCGGGCCTTCCCCCCGGTCCGCCGCCGAGCCGCCCCCTGCCTCCGCGTCCAATGCCCCAGCGGCCGGGCGCTCCCTTCCCGGGTGCCGCGGCCGGCCCACGCCCCGGCCCCTGGGGACCCCAGGACCAGGGCCCGCAGCCGCCCGGATCGGCTCCCGCCCCGCCGCCCCCGATGTGGAACGGCGCGGAGATCGTGCCCCCGCCCGGTCCCACGGCGCAGGAGCCGCAGGTCGACGCGGCCGGGTCCACGGAGGGTCCCGCCACCGGCGCGTCCCCCGTGGTCGAGCCGACGGCTCCCGGCGTCGCGGCGTCCGCGTCCGATCCGGACGACGTCCCGGCGGAGGCCGTCGCGGGCGCCGCTGCGGGCGAGGACGTGGCCGGGTCCACGCCGTCGCCGGCCGACGGCGAGTCCGTCGAGGGCGACGCCGTGGCGGGGTCCGAGGAGGCCGAGGAGCTTCCGTCGCGCCCGAACCGCCGCTCGCTGCGGCCGCTCGCGCAGCGCCGTCGGCCCGAGGGCGGTCCGTTGCTGCGGCCCGGCTCGGCGCCCCGGCTGCGCCCGCGGCCGGCCGACGAGGCGGCGGAGGCCGACGCCGCACCGGCGGCGTCGGGGGACGAGCTGTTCGCCCCCGGCGACGACACCGCGGCCCCCGCAGCCCCGGAGCCCGCAGCCCCGGAGCCCGCAGCCCCGGAGCCCGCAGCCTCGGAGCCCGCAGCCCCGGAGCCCGCAGCCCCGGCCGCGGCCGCCCACGGGCCGGCGCGGAACGGCCTGACCACGTCCGGCCTGCCGACGAACGGCCTGCTCACGAACGGGACGTCGGACGGCCACACCAACGGTCACGCGAACGGCGCCTCGCCGAACGGTGCGCCCCCCAACGGCGCCCCACACGGAGGGGACGCGGTACCGCCCGGCGGGCTCGGCTCGAACGGCACGGGAGCCCTCCCGGTGCGGCCGGCGCCCGAGGGACTGGCGCGTCGTCCGGCGGCGGTACGGCCGAACCGGGAGCGGACGCCGATCTTCGACGAGGTCGCGTCGGTCTGGTTCCGCGAGGCGGAGCCGAACGCGCCCGACACCGTCGACCCGGAGTGGTCGGACGCCGGGCGGCCCGGGTTCGACGCGGGCGCCCCGTCGCTCGCCGCCGTCGACGCCGGGACCACCGAGTCCGGCCTGCCCCGCCGTCGTCCCCGGGCACACCTCGTTCCCGGCAGCGCCCGGCCCTCACCGACGCCGGTCGCGCCCGGCGGCGGTGGTGGCCCGGAGGCGCCGCGCCGCAACCCCGAGGCGGTCCGCGGGCGGCTCGCGAGCTATCAGCGCGGCGTCGCCGACGGGCGCTCGACCCGGCCGAATCCCGAGGGCGGCCCCGCCGCCGACACGAACGCCATCGAGGAGGAGCAGTGACGGCACCCCAGTCGCAGCCCAGCAGGTTCGGCTGGCTGGTCTCGAACTTCGCGGAGCGGGTCCCGGGCGTGGCCCACGCCGTGGTCGTCTCCGCCGACGGGCTGCTGCTGACCGCCTCCAGTCGGCTGCCGCGGGACCGGGCCGACCAGCTCGCCGCCGTGGCATCCGGGCTGGTCAGCCTCACGCAAGGTGCGGCCCGCTGTTTCGAGGCCGGCGACGTGGTGCAGACGGTCGTCGAGATGGAACGCGGCATCGTGCTGCTGATGTCCATCAGCGACGGCTCGTGCCTGGCCACGCTCGCGGCGCCGAACTGCGACATCGGCCTCGTCGGCTACGAGATGACGCTGCTGGTCGACCGGGTCGGGCAGTTGCTCACCCCCGAACTGCGGGCGGAGCTCCAGGGGTCGGGATTCCGGTGAGGTGGTCCGGGGGAGGTGAGCGGCGGTGAGTGAGGACGACTCGTACGCCGAGGTCCTCAACGGGATCACCGGGGGCGGGGTGCGCCGGTCCGGGGAGCGTCGCGGGTTGTTCCGGCGCCGCCGCAAGGACGACGCCGCCGACCTCGCCGAGCAGTCCGACCAGGAGGCGGCCCGGCGGCTCGACGCTGAGGACGTCGGCGGCGCCCACCGTGGCCCACCCGCGGGTCCGCCACCCGGCCCCCCGGGCGGCTACCGACCGGGACCGGGGCCTCGGCCCGGTCCGCTGTTCCCGAACGGTGACCCGGCCCTCCCGCCGACCACGCCCGGGGGCATCCAGGTCCCGGGCCGCCACGAGTTCGTGGCCCCCGACTACCCGGACGGCCCGCGGGGCGGCGACGAACCGCCCGAGGCCTCGTTCGTCCGGCCCTACGCATGGACCCGCGGCCGGACCCGCCCGGCCTACGACCTCGCCGTCGAGACGCTGCTGTCGACGACGGCCCAGGGGCGCGACCCGGCCCAGGTCGTCCAGTACGAGCACCGCATGATCGCCGACCTCTGTGCCGAGCCCAAGTCGGTCGCGGAGGTCGCGGCGTTGCTCCGGCTGCCCCTCGGGGTGGCCCGGGTGCTGCTCGGCGACATGGCCGCGCACGGATCGATCGTGGTGCACGAGACCGCCTCGTCGACGGGGGAGAACCCGGACATGGCGTTGATGGAAAGGGTGCTGAGTGGACTACGACGGCTCTGACGAGGCGGTCCCGACGACCACGTCGGCCAAGATCGTCGTCGCCGGGGGGTTCGGGGTCGGCAAGACGACCTTCGTCGGCTCGGTCTCGGAGATCGACCCGCTGACCACCGAGGCGGTCATGACCGACGCCAGCGCCGGCGTCGACGACCTCACGGCGGTGCCGAACAAGCGCACCACCACCGTGGCGATGGACTTCGGCCGCGTCACCCTCGACGCCGACCTGATCCTGTACCTGTTCGGCACGCCCGGGCAGGACCGGTTCTGGTTCATGTGGGACGACCTCGTGCGCGGCGCCATCGGCGCGGTCGTGCTGGTCGACACCCGCCGCCTCGCCGACTGCTTCGCGGCGGTCGACTTCTTCGAGGACCGGAACCTGCCCTACGTGCTGGGCGTGAACCTCTTCGACGGGGTGCTGACCCACTCGCTGGAGGACGTCGCCGAGGCGCTCGCCATCGATCCGTCGGTGCCGGTGGTCACCGTCGACGCCCGGGACCGGGAGTCGACGAAGGAGACGCTGATCGCGCTCGTGGAGCACGCCATGCAGGTGTGGGCGGTCGGCGCCCGCGCCTGACCCCTCCGCCGACCGAGCGAGCGGCACGTTCGCGCACATCGCTGCTGCGAACGTGCCGCTCGCTCGCGGCGGACGGCCCGGCCCTGGCCGAGCGAACGGCACTCTCACGCACCTCGATGCTGCGAACGTGCCGCTCGCTCGTGGCGGCGGGGTCGGGCTCAGTTCTCGGTCAGCACACTGACCGAGGTGATGCGGTGCAGCGCGAACGACACCGCCGAGCCGGGGCCGGTGTCCTCCGCCTCGACCGCGGCGTCGGTGCCCTCCAGCAGCCCACCGCCGACCCGCAGCGGGCGGACCACACGCTGGGACGCGGTTCCGGCGGCGTCGACGTAGCCGATCCACACGGTCCGCCCGGTCCGGGCGGCGTCGGCGAGCACCGCCACCGTCGCCGACGCGGTCTGCCGGGTCGAGCCGGGGACGGTCGCCGACCCGCGGGCGGCGGTCGCGGCCCGGTCGCCCGCCCGCAGCTGGGCGACCAGCGCCGCGATCTGGTCGTCGGAGAGCCAGGGCGACCCGGTGCCGGAGCGGTCGGGCCGTCGGGGGGCGGTGCGACGGCCACGCGGCCGCAGGTCGAGCACCCCGCCGTCGGCGTCCTCCGCGACGGGGGAGAGCCCGGCGGCCCGCAGCGCGTCGAGCACCTCGGCGAGCGGGGAGGTCGAGATGACGACGGTCGGGGCCAGCCGCCGCAGCCCCAGCGCCTCCGCCGTCGGGAGGGCCATGACCTCGACGAGGAGGGCTTCGTCCTCGGAGCGCAGGAACGACGCGGCCGACCCGCCGCGCAGGCGGCCGTGGCGGCGAGCGACGTCGTCGACGAGGTAGGTGAGGCCCTGCGGCACCGGGGTCGCGGACCGCTCCGAGAACAGCGCGTGCACGTCGGCGGCGGTCCAGCCGAGGTCGAGGGCCCGCCGGATCGACCCCTCGCTGATCCGGTAGACCGTGGCGCCGCCGGCCGACTCGACATCGGCGAGCCGGTCCATCGCCGCCGCCAGGTCCGGCTCGAGCCGACCCGGGGCGACCGCCGTGAGGTCGGCCTGCAGCAGGATGTGGCCCACCGGCGCGGGCATGGCGGGTCGCAGCGCGGCCGCGGCGGCGGCGTCCGGGTCGTCGTCGGGGCGACGGGGGACGCGCAGCAGCTCCCGACCCGCCGTCGTGATGGCGTCCAGGGCCACGACGCCGAGCGCGGTCGCCTCGCGGACGGTGGCGCGGACCAGCTCGTCGCGCTGCCGTCCGCCGCGCCGCGGGGCGCGCCAGGCCAGCGACTCCACCAGCGCGTCGACCGAGACCGGCCCGGCCCCGTCGTCGAACTCGGCGAGCCGCGCGAGCACGCGGCGGCGGACCTGGGCGGCCCACGGGCGCCGCACCTCGTCGGAGAGCGGCCCGACCAGCTTGTCCATCGAGTCCCGCTGCCCGATCGACGACGGCTGGCGGGGCATCTCCAGCCACGCGCGGGCGAGTGCCACCCACTGCGTCTCGGGGGGCGAGGCGAGCCACCGGTCGGCCGTGGTGGTCGGGCACCAGACGGCGTCGGCGTCCTCGCTCACGGCGAGGAGCGACGCGGCGGCGAGGGTCTCGACGACGAGGCCCGCGGCGGTCTCGTCGACGTCGAGCGTCTTCGCGAGCCGGCGCAGGTCCCGCACCCCGAGCCCGCCGGAGCGCAGGACGGCGGGCGGGGCGGCCGACCAGGCGGCGAGGACGCCCTCGGCCCGCCGTACCGTCTCGAGGGCCTCGCCCGCGGCGGTCGCGTCGATCGTGGCCGGGTCCTGCACGCGGGGGGCGGGCATCGGGTCGGCGGCCACGAGCGGGCCGAGCGGGCGGTCACCGCGCAACCCGAGCCCGGCCTCGCGGGTCAGTTCGACGGTGTCGTCGTCGATGCGGCGCAGGATGCCGTCGGCGAGCAGCCGGGCGACGGGGTTGTCGTCCCCCTCCTTCGCGCGGCTGCGCCCGACGGGGCCGTCGCGGTCGAGGGCGACGACGACGGCCCGCTGGTCGTCGGGCAGGCCCGCCATGACCGACGCCGGGTCCTTCTCGTGCAGCACCGACGGCGACGGCGCGGGCCGGCCGAGCCCGGCCGGGTAGCGCCGGGCGGTGTCGCGCAGGGCGGGCACCGCGCGGACGCGGACCGGGCCACCCCCGTCGTCGGGAACGTCCCAGACCAGCGCGAGCACCCGCAGCCGGTCGAGCGCCGCGCGGCCGCGCTCCGGGGGGACGTCGGCACCGAGGAGGCCTAGGACGTCCGCGGGGTCGGCGGGGGACTGGTCGGCCTCGGCGACGAGCAGGGCGTCGACGAGTGCGAGGTGCAGTTCGTCGAGGTCCTCGCAGGCCCGCCCGACCGACGTGCGGACGCCGGCGCGGGTGGCGACCACCCCGGTGTCGGCGGGCGCGGGCAGGGCCAGGTCGGGCCGCGCCCGCAGCAGCGCGCCCAGCGTCTCGTCGTCCTGGGCACGCAGGTGCTCGAGGAGGGTCCTGGCCATCCCTACCAGGCTAATCGGTCGTGATCGCGGAGGCGGTCCGGTCGGTGGGTCGGGCCGGGATGCGGCAGACTGGAGACCCACGGAGCGACCAGGGAGGAACCGGTGGCAGCGCAGAGCGACGGTGAGCAGACTTCGAAGGCCGCCCAGCCCCGGCAGGACCCGGGCTGGCCGCAGGTCGACGGCGGACACCCCATCACCGAGCTGATGGCGCCCACGCAGGGCGCCGCCTCCCCGTTCGGTGAGATCGAGTTCCCGCTCCCGGCAGACCAGCTCGGCTACGAGCACCCCGTGACGGAGATCAATCGCTGATGACGGTCGCCGGCCTCCTGCTCGCGGCGGGGGCCGGCCGCCGGATGGGCACACCGAAGGCGCTCGTCGAACTCGGCGGTGAGCCGCTGGTGGCCCGGGCACTGCGCGCTCTTCAGGACGCCGGGTGCACCCCGCGGGTCGTGGTGGTCGGCGCGGACGCCGACCGTGCCGCCGCGGCCGCGCGCGACGCGGACCCGGAGGCCCTCGTCGTGACGGCGTCCGCCTGGGAGCAGGGTATGGGGGAGTCGCTGCGAACTGGGCTCGCGGCGCTGCCCGACGTCGACGCCGTCCTGGTCCTGCTCGTGGACACCCCCGGGATCGGACCGGTCGCGCTCGCCCGGGTGGCCGCCGCGGCGACCCCCGGGGACATCGTCCGTGGCGCCTACGACGGCCGTCCGGGCCATCCGGTGGTGTTCGGACGGGACCATCTGGCCGCGGTCGCGGCCGCCGCGCACGACGATGTCGGCGCGCGGGGCTACCTTGCCGGGCGGGACGACGTGCGGGCCGTGGAGGTCGGTGACGTCGCCACCCGAGACGACGTCGACACCCCGGCCGACCTGGCCCGGGTGTCATCGGACCGAGCGCAGGAGGGCTGAACCGTGGCGGTCCCCGGACCCGGCTATGCCATCACCGCGAGGGTGGAGGCGCCGCCGAGCGCCACCGCGGCGGGTGACCTCGCGGTCGCCGTCGGGCGGGTCGGCGGTGTGATGACGGCGTTCGACGTCGTCGAGTCGCGCCCCGACTCCATCATCGTCGACATCAGCTGCAACGCCCTCTCCGAGCGGCACGCTGAGGAGATCACCGACGCCCTCGGCACGCTCGACGGCGTCCGGGTGCGCAACGTGTCCGACCGGACGTTCCTCGTGCACCTCGGCGGCAAGATCGAGGTGACCGCGAAGGTCGGCCTGCGCACCCGCGAGGACCTCTCCCGGGCCTACACGCCGGGCGTCGCGCGGGTCTGTCAGGCGATCGCCGCCCGCCCCGAGGCCGCACGGAGCCTGACCATCAAGCGCAACACCGTGGCGGTGGTGACCGACGGCTCGGCGGTGCTGGGGCTGGGCAACCTCGGTGCTGCCGCCGCGATGCCGGTCATGGAGGGCAAGGCCGCCCTGTTCAAGCGCTTCGCCGGGGTCGACGCGTGGCCGGTGTGCCTCGACACGCAGGACACCGAGGAGATCATCCGGACCGTCGAGATCCTCGCGCCGGCCTACGGCGGGATCAACCTCGAGGACATCGCCGCGCCCGCGTGCTTCGAGATCGAGGCCCGCCTCCGCGAGACGCTGGACATCCCCGTCTTCCACGACGACCAGCACGGCACCGCCGTCGTCGTGCTCGGGGCGCTGCGCAACGCGCTGCGGGTGGTGGGCAAGCGCGCGGAGGACTGCCGCATCGTGATCTGCGGGGTCGGCGCCGCCGGCTCGGCGATCATCCGGCTGCTGCTGCCGCTGCAGCCCGCCGACCTGCTCGCCGTCGACGTCGACGGGATCATCCACGAGGGCCGGCCCGGGCTGCACCCGTCGCTGGAGTGGGTGGCCGAGCGGACCAACGCCGAGAACCGCACCGGCGACGTGCACGACGCGCTGCCCGGCGCCGACGTGTTCATCGGGGTGTCGGCGCCCAACCTGCTGCACGCCGACGACGTGAAGGGGATGGCCGACGACGCGATCGTCTTCGCGCTCGCCAACCCCGACCCGGAGATCGACCCGGGCATCGCGCAGCACTACGCCGCCGTCGTGGCGACGGGGCGCTCGGACTACCCGAACCAGATCAACAACGTGCTCGCGTTCCCCGGCATCTTCCGAGGTCTGCTGGACGCGCAGGCCCGCACCATCACCGACGCGATGCTCCTCGCCGCCTCGGCCGCCATCGCCGACGTCGTCGCAGAGCCGAACCCGCTGTTCATCGTGCCGAGCGTGTTCGACTCGACGGTGTCGCCGGCCGTGGCCTCCGCGGTGCGCAAGGTGAGCGAGGCGCGCGGCTCCGAGCTGGCCTCGGTGCAGGCGGCCCTCGACGCGGGGGCGGAGTCCGCCGAGGGCGTCACGAAGGAGGAGACGTGAGCGCGGCGCAGGGAGACGCGGCGCCGCGGAGCTCGACCGCCGGGCGGGGACTGACGCACGTCGACGAGACCGGCGCCGCGCGCATGGTCGACGTCGGCGACAAGGAGGTCACCCGGCGGGTGGCCACGGCGAGCGGGGTGCTGCGCACCACCGACGAGGTGTGCGCCGCCCTGCGCGACGGCACGGTGCCCAAGGGCGACGCCCTGGCCACCGCCCGGATCGCCGGGATCATGGGCGCCAAGCGCACCCCCGACCTCATCCCGCTGTGCCACCCGATCCCGCTCGCCGGCGTCACGGTGGACCTCGAGGTGGGCGACGCCGAGGTGTGGATCACGGCGACCGCGCGGAGCGCCGACCGCACCGGGGTGGAGATGGAGGCGTTGACCGCGGTGTCGGTCGCGGGCCTCGCGCTGCACGACATGGTCAAGGCGCTCGACCCGGCCGCGACCATGGACGGGGTGCGGCTCGAGCGCAAGGAAGGTGGACGCTCCGGCGTCTGGACGAGGCCGGAGGGACGCTAGATGGCGGAGCCGTTGCGACGGGCACGGGTGATCACGGCGTCGAACCGGGCGTCGGCGGGGGTGTACTCCGACCGCGGTGGGCCGGTGATCGTCGACTGGCTGCGCGAGCGCGGCTGGACCGCCGACGACCCGCAGGTGGTTCCCGACGGCGAGCCGGTGGCGGAGGCGCTGCGGGCGGCGGTCGCGGAGCGCGTGCAGCTCGTCCTGACGACGGGTGGCACCGGCATCTCGCCGACCGACGGCACTCCGGAGGCCACCCGGTCCGTGCTGGACTACGAGGTGCCCGGGATCGCCGACGCGGTGCGCGCGGCCGGGGCCTCGACGGTGCCGACCAGCATGCTGTCCCGCGGGGTCGCCGGCGTCGCGGGGCGCACACTGGTGGTGAACCTGCCCGGCTCGCCGGGCGGGGTGCGCGACGGACTGTCGGTGCTCGAGCCGGTGCTCGAGCACGCCGTCGACCAGATCCAGGGAGGGGACCACCAGTGAGTGCACCGACGGAGCGGGCCACCGTGCTGCGGGCGGCCGTGGGCGAGGAGCCGCTCGACGTCGCCGAGCACGCCGCGCTGGTGGACGGGCCGCGCAGCGGTGCGGTGGTGACGTTCTCGGGGGTCGTGCGCGACCACGACCACGGCCGCTCGGTCCGGGCGCTCGACTACGAGGGACACCCGTCGGCGGGCTCCGTGGTGGAGAAGGTGGCGGCCGAGATCGCCGGGCGCTTCGAGGGCGTCACCGCGATCGCCGTGTCGCACCGGGTCGGTCCGCTCGCGATCGGGGACGTCGCCCTGGCGTGTGCCGTGGCCGCCGAGCACCGGCGCGAGGCGTTCGACGCCTGCAGCGACCTGGTCGACGAGGTGAAGCGGCAGCTGCCGGTGTGGAAGCGCCAGGAGTTCGCGGACGGCTCCGAAGAGTGGGTCAACTGCCCGTAGCCGCGAGGGTGACGTGGGGCAGCTTTTCGGGCTGCCCCGCCTGCCTGGTGTGCACCTCGCGGTGGGGCGGCCGGGAGGGCCCGCCGCGAGGGTGACGTGAGGCAGCTTCTGGGGCCGCCCGACCTGCCTGGTGTGCACCTCGGGAACGGGCCGACCGACCCTCGACGCGCGCCGACCCCCGTCGGCGCTCGGGGCGCCGGCGGGGGTCGAGGCGGTGCGGCGGGATCAGCTCAGGGCGAGCTGCTGCCCGACGGAGATGGCGTCGGGGTTCGTGATGCCGTTGCGCTGCGCGACCTGCTGCCAGTTCACGCCGTGGGCGGCGGCGATCGAGCTCAGGGTGTCGCCGGAGACGACGGTGTAGCCACCGGCGGGGGCGACGGCCGAGGGAGCCGGGGCCTTGATGGCCTCGGTCTCGCTGCTCTGCTTCTTCGACGACCCGGAGGAGCCCGACGACGAGGACTTCGACGAGGACTTCGACGAGGACTTCGACGACGAACCGCTGTTGGCGCTGTTCGAGGTGTTGCCGGTCTTCTTGGAGCAGGTCGGCCAGGCGTTCATGCCCTGCGCGGCCTTGACGCGCTCGGCGACCTGGATCTGCTCCTCGCGGCTGGCGTTGTGGGCGCTGCCCGACCCGCCGAACGCCTTCCAGGTGGACGGCGTGAACTGCAGGCCGCCGGAGAACCCGTTGCCGGTGTTCGTCGACCAGTTACCGCTGCTCTCGCACTTGGCGAGGGCATCCCAGTCCGTGTCGGCGGAGGCGGTGCCGGCCGTGAGCGCGAGCGGGGTCGCCGCGAGCGCACCGACCAGCGTCAGCTGGGCAGCCTTCCGGATGAGGACGTGCGCCAGCGAGGACTCGGAATTACGAAGCATGACCTCTCGTCGCACCGCGTCCCACGACACAGTCGGCCGGGAGATGACTCTCCCCAACGGATCGACGACCGGTTCCACGCGGTCTCACCGGGGGTACGCCCCGTGGGGCGCACCATGCCTCTGCTCGCTCGGCCCGTCCGGTCCGCACCTCTCGTATCGGGTCACCCGGGGCCGCTGGACGGGCGTCGGACGCGGCGACCTCGGGGCTGGTCGATGGCCGCGTCGAGCACGGCCGAGACGGAACGGTACGGAGCACGCGCGCTCTTTCAACCACCTCTCAGAAACACCAAGATCACCCTATTGGGGCCTTGCCACGACCCATCGTCACCGTCGTTGCAGGTCAACCCTCGTTTCCAGCACGTTCGTGCAGGTGTTACACGCCTGTGACTTATGAAGGTGGTGTCACGGGCGTCACGGCCACGTCGGGCCGGTTTGCGGCGTGTGCCACAGCAACCTGAGCGTGATCCGGTCGTGTAGGGAACGATGGGGACGTGACCGCCGCCTCCGAATTCGACCGGCCCGATGCCGTCGCCGCCGCCCTCGAACGCACCGGATACCTCGCCGACCCGGGCCTCGCGTCCGCGGCGTTCCTCGCCATGCGCATGGGGCGGCCGCTGTTCTGCGAGGGGGAGCCGGGCACCGGCAAGACGGCGCTCGCGCAGGCGCTGGCGCAGGTGCTCGACGCGCCGCTCGTGCGGCTGCAGTGCCACGAGGGCATCGACGCGGCGCAGGCCCTCTACGACTGGGACTTCCCGCGGCAGCTCCTGCACCTGCGCACGATGGAGGCCGCCGCCACCGCCTCCGGTGACGCGCTGGACGCCGACGCGGTCGAGGCCTCGCTCTACGACCGGCGCTTCCTGCTCGCCCGGCCCGTGCTCGAGGCCCTCCAGACGACGCCGAGCGTGCTGCTCATCGACGAGGTCGACCGGGCCGACGACGAGTTCGAGGCCTTCCTGCTCGAGGTGCTCGCCGAGAACTCGGTGACGATCCCCGAGATCGGGGTCGTGCGGGCCGAGACGCCGCCGCTCGTCGTCCTGACCTCCAACCGCACCCGCGAGGTGCACGACGCGCTCAAGCGCCGCTGTCTGTACCTGTGGCTCGAGCACCCCGATCTCGCCCGCGAGGTCGCGATCCTCAAGTCCCGGATGCCGCAGCTCTCCGACGAGCTGGCCCAGCAGGTGGCGCAGGCCGTGCACCGCCTGCGCGGCCTGGACCTGCTCAAGCCGCCCGGCGTCGCGGAGTCGTTGGACTGGGCCGCGGCGCTCGAGCTCATCGGCGCGCGGCATCTCGACCTCGAGTCGGCGACGACCACGCTCGGCGCGGTGCTGAAGTACCGGGAGGACGCCGACCGCGCCCGCGACGCGCTGGACGCCCTGCTCGCCTCATGACCACCTCGGGCGAGCGGAGCGAACCATGACCGCGGCCGACCGGGGCGGGAGCACCGACGGCCCGGCACCCCGGGCGCACGCCGGGGCCGTCCTGGCGGGCGGGATCATCGACGCCCTGGCGGCGCCGCCCGACGAGGACGCCGTGCTGCGCGATTTCGTCGCCTTCACGCGCCTGTTGCGCAACGCCGGGGTGCCCGTCACCTCCGACCGCACTGCGACCTACCTGCGCGCGCTGCGCGAGATCGACCTCGCCAGCGAGGTGGCGACCTACTGGGCGGGGCGGCTGACGCTCTGCGGCGATCCCGACGACGTCGCGCGCTACGACCACGCCTTCTTCGCCTGGTTCTCCTCCGACCCGCGCGAGCAGCGGATGGGGCGGCCGGCCCCGCCGAAGCCGCGCGCGGCGACGATCGCGGCGCTCACCCCGCCGCCGGGGCAGGGGCAGGGCGACGAGAACGACGACACCCCCGAGCTCAAGGTGGCCGCCTCCGGGGAGGAGGTGCTGCGCGACCGCGACATCGCGGACCTGACGATCAGCGAGCGCGAGCACATCCGCCGCATGCTCGCCCTGCTCACCCCGACGCCGCCGCGTCGTCGGGCCCGCCGTCGCCGACCGAATTCCCGCGGCGAGCCGGACCCCCGGCGCACGCTGCGCGCGACGCTGCGCCACGCGGGCGAGATTCCGGGACTGTCGCGGAAGAACCGTCGCGAGCGGCCGCGCCGCGTCGTGATCCTGCTCGACGTGTCGGGCTCGATGGCCCCGTACGCCGACGCGCTGCTGCGGTTCGCGCACGTCCTCACCCGCCGGACCCCGCAGGCCGTCGAGACCTTCACCCTCGGCACCCGGTTGACCCGCGTGACGCGGGAGCTCCGCCAGCGCGACCCCGAACGCGCCCTGCGCGACGCGGGCAACACCATCCCGGACTGGTCCGGCGGCACCCGGCTCGGCGAGGTGCTGGCGGCGTTCCTCGATCGCTGGGGACAGCGTGGGGTGGCCCGGCGGGCCGTCGTCGTGATCTTCTCCGACGGCTGGGAGCGGGGCGGGACGGAACTGCTCGGCGAGCAGATGGAGCGCCTGGCCCGGTTGGCCCACGCGGTGGTGTGGGTGAACCCGCACGCCGGCAAGCGCGGGTACGAGCCGGTCCAGGGGGGAATCGCCGCGGCCCTCCCGCACGTTGACCGGTTGCTGGCCGGACACTCGCTGGCCACGTTGCAGGAGCTCACGGAGGTGCTCGCCGATGCGTGACGTGCTGGGAACCCTCGAGGGATGGTGGTCGGAGGGCCGGTCGGCGGCGCTCGCGACCGTCGTCGGGACCTTCCGGTCCGCGCCCCGCCAGCCCGGGGCCTCGATGCTGGTCGGACCCACCGGCGAGGCCGTCGGCAGCGTGTCCGGCGGGTGCGTGGAGGGCGCGGTCTACGAGCTCGGCTCCGACGTGCTGCGCGGGGAGGACCCCACGCTGCAGCGCTACGGGGTCTCCGACGACGATGCCTTCGCGGTCGGGCTGACCTGCGGCGGCATCCTCGACGTGTTCGTCGAGCAGGTCGACCGCGAGACCTACCCGCAGCTCGGCGAGATCGCCGCGGCCGTCCGCGAGCACCGCCCGGTGGCCACCGCGACCATCGTCTCCGGGCCCGGTGTCGGGCGCCGCCTCGTGGTGTGGCCCGACCGCACCGAGGGATCGCTCGGCAGCCCGCGGCTCGACGACGCCGTCCGCGACGACACCCGGGGGCTGCTCGCCGCCGGGCGCACCACCCTCGTGACCTACGGGACCGACGGCGAGCGCCGCGGCGAGGGGCTCGGGGTGTTCGTCGAGTCGTTCGCCCCGCCGCCCCGGCTCATCGTGTTCGGCGCCATCGACTTCGCCGCCGCGGTCGCGCGCATGGGCACCTTCCTCGGCATGCGGGTCACGGTGTGCGACGCGCGCCCGGTGTTCGCCACCTCGAGCCGCTTCCCCGAGGCCCACGAGGTCATCGTGGAGTGGCCGCACCGCTACCTCGCGGCGGAGGCGGAGGCGGGCCGGGTCGACGGCCGCACCGCCCTCGCCGTGCTCACCCACGACCCGAAGTTCGACGTCCCGCTGCTCGAGGTGGCCCTGCGGCTGCCCGAGATCGGCTACATCGGGGCGATGGGGTCGCGCCGCACCCACCACGACCGCCTGGAGCGGCTCCGCGAGGCCGGGGTCACCGACGCCGAGCTCGGGCGGATGTCCAGCCCGATCGGGCTCGACCTCGGCGCGCGCACCCCGGAGGAGACCGCGGTGTCGATCGCCGCGGAGATGATCGCCCACCAGTGGGGCGGGGACGGCACGCCGCTCTCCGACCGCCAGGGCCCGATCCACGGCGACTCGAACGTCGAACCCGGCATCCAGGCGTCCGAACTGGCGACGGGCGCTCGCTGACCGGAACTACCTGCGGGTAACCGGCATGATCCCTTCCGAGGCTGCCCAACCCCGTCGTCCGTCTGTAACGTGGACTACACCGAGCAGCCGAACCAACGGTGGGGAGGGGGCAGCGTGGTCCTCGTCGACTCCGTGACCCGTGCGGGCGAATCGCTGGTGGTGAGCCGGCGCAGGGTGGCGGCGGAGACCCCGACGGGGCCCGCTCCCACGCCACGTGACGCCGCCACCGGGCGCGGTCACCTGCAGTCGGGGCCGGAGACGCCGCGCCTCGCCAAGTTCCACGTCCCGGAGATCGTGTTCGGGTCGGGCTCGCTCTCCGAGGCCGCCCACGCGGCGGCGCGCCTCGGCGCGCGCCGCCCGCTGCTCGTCACCGACGAGGGCCTGCTCGCGGCTGGCTGGCCGCAGCAGCTCAGCCGCCACCTGCACGACGCCGGGATGCGGCCGGCGGTGTGGAGCGGGGTCACGCCCAACCCCAAGGACCACGAGATCGCCGCCGGGCACGAGTGCTATCGCGCCGAGCGGTGCGACGTGCTCGTGGCCGTGGGCGGCGGATCGGTGATCGACGCCGCGAAGGGCATCGCCCTGCTCGCGGGCAACGGGGGCGTGATCACCGACTTCGAGGGCGTCGACCGCATGGTCAACCCCATCCCGCCGATGGTGATGGTGCCCGCCACCTCCGGGACCGGGGCCGACGTCAGCCAGTTCTGCATCGTCACCGACACCCTGCGGAACACCAAGATCACGATCCTCGGCCGGGCGCTTGTGCCCGACGTCTCGGTGGTCGACCCGCAGCTGCTCACGACGATGCCCGACTGGCTGAACGCCGCGACCGGGCTCGACGCGCTCACCCACGGCATCGAGGCCTACGTGTCGCGGGCGCACAACCCGCTGACCGACCACCACGCGCTGCAGGCGATCTCGCTGGTCGGCGGGCACCTCGAGCGCACGATGGACCATCCGCTCGAGCAGGAGTCGCGGGTCTTCATGGCCCAGGCCGCGCTCGAGGCGGGCCTCGCCTTCACCAACGCGATCCTCGGCGCGGCGCACGCGATGAGCCACCAGGTCGGCGGCCTGCTCGACCTGCCCCACGGCGTGATCAACGGGATCCTGCTGCCGCACGTCGTGCGGTTCAACGCGGAGCCCGATCCGGCCCGCTTCGTGCCGATCGCCCAGGCCCTCGGCTTCGCCGAGGTCAGCGGCGGCCGCTGCTCGGACGCGATGGCGGAGGACGCGGCCGAGTGGGCGGCGGAGGAGGTCCGGCGGCTGGCCGACGAGCTCGGCGTCCCGAAGGGGCTGGCCGAGATCGGGGTGACCGAGGACGACGTCGCGCAGCTCGCGACGATGACGATGGCGGACGCCTGCCTGTCGACCAATCCCCGGGAAGCCACGCGGGACGACATCGAGGCGCTGTTCCGGCAGGCCCTGTAGCCGCAGTGACCGAGCACCGCATCTCCGGCCGCGACACGGACCCCGGCCTCGATCTGGACCTGCTCACCGGCATCCGTTCGGGCAAGCCCTCGTTCTACGTCGAGTATCTCGCCTCCGCCGAGCGGCTGCGACGGGTCATCCACGCGCTCGACCGGATCAGCCGGGCCCTGGTGCGGACCACCGAGGGGCCGGGCACCCTCGTGCGCTCGGTCGCCGAGGCCGCCTCGGAGCACCTCACCGCCCACTGGGTGGTCTTCGCCCTCGCCGACGGCGCGCTCCCGGAGGCCTCGCCCCGCCACCTCGTGCTCGGGCCCGATCTCGCCGAGGTGCCGTTCGCCGAGGTGCCCCGCGACGGGGACGGGGCCGCTGCGGAGGCCGGGGCGCCGGAGCTGCCGCCGTACGTCCTGCGACACCTGCACGCCGTCCGCCGCGGCGACCACGACGAGTCCGACCTGAACGCGGGCGACGGTGCGGCGGCCGACCCGCACCCGCACGACCCCCACCACCTCCACGTGCCGGTCCGGCTCGACGGCACGGTGGTGGGCGAGATCGTCGCGTGGACCGGGGTCGAGCGGCGCATCGACGCCACCGACGCCTCGGTGCTGCGCGTCCTCGCGAGCCAGACCGCGGCGGCGCTGCAGAACTCGGCGCTGCACCAGCGGACGCTGCGGCTCTACGACGAGGCCAGCCGCCACGCGGAGGACCTCGCGGCCCGCAACGAACAGCTCCAGCGCACCCGCGACGCGCTCACCGTCGCCCGGCAGCGCGAGGTGCTCGACTCGGAGCGCCACCGCATCGCCCGGGAACTGCACGACTCGGTCACGCAGTACGCGCTCTCGGCGGGCATGCAGATCGAGGTGGTGCGCTCGGAGATCCGGGACGAGCGGCAGCGGGAACGGCTGGAGACCGCGAAGCAGCTCACCCGACGCGCGGTCGAGCAGCTGCGGTCGGCCATCTACGCCCTCAACCACTCCGGCGAGCACGGCCACCGGAGCCTGCCGGCGATGCTCGAGGAGCTCTCCACCGTCCACATGCCCTCCGACCTGCGGGTGGAGGTCCGGATCGAGGGACGGCCGGTGTCGTTGCCCTCGGCCGCGGAACGGTCGCTGTTCCGCGTCGCGGGGGAGGCCCTGTTCAACGCGGCGGTGCACGCGGAGGCCACGGTGGCGGTCGTGCGGCTCTCGTTCCGCAAGGACCGCCTCGTGCTCTCGGTCGCCGACGACGGGACCGGCGACCCCGAGCGCGTCCGCCGCTCGCTACGGGTGTCGGCTGCGGGCGACCTCGACGGCTCGCACCGGGGGCTCGCGAACATGGCCGAGCGGGCCCGCGAGTTCGGCGGCGTCCTGCAGGTGCAGCGTGCCCGCCAGGGCGGGATCCGCGTGCAGGTGAGCGTCCCGCTGCCCATCGAGGCCCGCCCGCAACCGAGCGAGGCCACCGAGGCCGCCGCAGAACCGTCGGGAACGACAGGGACGGCGGGTGGCCCGACGGGCGAGGATGGGCCTGGTCCGAACGACGCTGGGAGCACGACATGACCGACATCCGCATCCCCGCCCGCGCGGCGGTCCGCCGGGGCGAGGTCCGCATCGTGCTGGTCGACGACCACGCGATCGTCCGCCAGGGCCTGCGCTCGGTGCTGGAACGGGAACCGCAGCTCGCCATCGTCGGGGAGGCCTCCTCGGCGGCCGAGGCGCTCGCCGTCGTCGCCCACGAGCGACCCTCGATCGTGCTGCTCGACCTGAAGCTCTCCACGAGCTCGGACTCCGAGGGCCTGCAGCTGTGCCGCCAGCTCACCCAGGCCCACCCCGGCGTCGGGGTGCTGGTGCTGACGACGTTCCTCGACGACCGGCTCGTCGTCGAGGCCGTCCACGCCGGCGCCCGCGGCTACGTGGTCAAGGACGTCGACACCACGGAGCTGATCGCCGCGATCCGTGCGGTGTCGCGCGGCGAGTCCGCGTTCGACTCGCGTTCCGCGGCCGCCGTGGTCCGCTCGCTGAACGGGCAGCAGCCGCACGGCGAGACGCTCACCGGCCGCGAGCTCGACGTGCTGCGCCTGCTGGCCCGGGGCATGAGCAACCGCACCATCGGCCGCGAGCTGTTCATCTCCGAGACGACGGTGAAGTTCCACGTCGGGAACCTCATGCGCAAGCTCGACGTCTCCCGCCGCGCGGAGGCCGTCTACGCCGCCTCGAAGATGGGACTCATCTGACGGTCGCGGCCCGCCCGCACGAGGTGGCGGCGGCGCTGCCGGGCGACCGGGTCGTGCCCGACGCCCAGGTCACGATGGACCGGGCGTTCGACCTGCCGGCCGGGCCGGACGCCGTCTGGCCCTGGTTCGTCCAGCTCGGGAAGAGCCGGGCCGGCTGGTACCTGCCGGCGTGGGCGGAGCGGGTGGTGCCCGCCCGACGACGGGGCCTGCGCCGGATCGACCCGTCGCTGCAGCACCTCGCGCCGGGCGACGTCATCCCCGACTGGGGCGGGCGCGACGCGACGTTCGAGATCGTCGAGCACACCCCGCCGACGGCGCTCGTCCACCGCTCCGAGCGCGGCGACCTGCGCATCAGCTGGGCGATCGTGCTGCGTCCCGTCGCGCACGGCACCCGCGTCCACCTGCGCTTCCGGATCGCCGGGGTCCGCCGGGTGTGGCTCGTGCGCACCGGCGGTGAGCTGATGGACCTCCTGACGGTGGCCGGGCTCGCCGCCGGTCTGCGCGAGCGGCTGCGGTCGACGACGGGCGTCAGGTGAAGACCACCTCGGTCCCGTCGATGGTCCGTGGGTCGCCCACGACCTCCATCGCGGTGACCAGGCCGTCGACGACGGTGAACCGGAACATCGACACGACCCGTTTCGGGGTCGCGTACACCAGGCCCGGCACACCATCGATGAGCACCGGCACCGCGGCCTGGGCGCGGCCGGCGAACACGCGGGCCACCGCGTCGGCGCCGGGCACCTCGGGGGCGAGTTCGGGGGCGCCCCGGCCGGCGTTCGCCGTCGCCATCCGCACGGCCACCGGGTCCGCGCGCAGCACGACCTCGGGGTCGAGCAGTTCCAGGAGCGCCCCGAAGTCCCCGTCCCGGGCGGCGGCCAGGAAGGCCGAGACCACCTCCGCCGGGGCGCGGGAGGCCCCGGCGTCGGGAAGGCCCCGGACCCGCCGCCGGCCCCGGCTGGCGAGCTGGCGGGTGGCGGCGACCGAGCGGTCGACGATCGGCGCGATCTCCTCGAACGGCAGCCCGAAGACGTCGTGCAGCACGAACGCGAGCCGTTCGGCGGGGGAGAGGCGGTCGAGGACGAGGGTGAGCGCGGGCCCGACGGCGTCCGCCGAGACGGCGAGGGACTCGGCGCCCGGGTCGTCGTCGGGGAGGTCCTCCGGCTCCTCGGCGTCCGGACGCCGGGCCCGGAGCTGGTTGAGCGCGATCCGCGCGACCACCGTGGTGAGCCAGCCGGCGAGGTTGTCGATGGCGTCGGGGTCGTCCTGCCGGGCGAGGCGCAGCCACGCCTCCTGCACGGCGTCCTCGGCGGCGTGGGGGCCGACGAGCCGCCCGGCGACGGCCAGCAGGTGGGGCCGGTGGGCGGCGAACCGCCCGGCCAGCTCGGTCGGGTCCATGGCTGTCACATCCTCCGCGGGGTGGGTGTCGGTGACATGACCGACCGGCGCCGAGGGATGTGACCGGCGGTCCGAGGACGAGGAGCCGTCATGACCACCAGCATCGCGCTCGAGCCCCGCATGCCCAACCCCGCCGCAATCCTGCCCGGCGTGGGCGAGGCGATCGGCGGGCTGATCGCGGCCACCCGCGCGGGCGGCCTGCCCGAGCCCCTCCTGGCGCTGGTCCACCTGCGCGTCAGCCTGATCAACGGGTGCGCGTCATGCGTGCACGGGGGCACGGTCGAGGCGCGGGCGCAGGGCGAGACCGACGACCGCCTCGCCACGGTCGGCGTCTGGCGCGAGGCGCCCTGGTTCACCGACGAGGAGCGGGTCGCGCTCGAGCTCGCCGAGCATGTCACGCGGCTCGCCGACGCCGGGGACGCGGTGCCGGACGCCCTGTGGTCGGAGGTGGTGCGGGTGTTCGACGAGCCGGCCCGCGCGGCCCTGCTGCTGTGGATCGCCGTGGTCAACCTGTTCAACCGCTGCAACGCGCCGATCCGGCACGTCGCGGGGAGCGGGTGGTGACCCCTCCCGGACGGCAGGAAAGCGTCGTTGCTGTCACTGGGTGACAGCAACGACGCTTTCCTGCCACGGAGGGGGTGGCACTCAGGGCAGCGGCGTGAGGAGCCGGTGCGGGGACCGGAGGGCGACGCTCACCGGATCCTCGCGCCGGCCCGGCCCGGCGGTCGCGCGGACGACGAGGTCGGGTGGTGGGGGCACCGTGCCGCACGCCGGGCAGTGGCCGTCGGGGGTGGTGTCGGTCCCGCACGTGACGTGCGAGAACCGCCGCACCGACCCGCCGGTCGCGACCTGGTCCGCCTCCCCGAACGCCGCCAGGGACCGCAGCGCCGGCCACAACGGCCACGCGGCCTCGGAGACGCGGTAGGACCTGCCGTCGGGACGGAGGAGCCCGGCGGTGACGAGCCGGTCGAGGCGGTCGGCGAGCACGGCGCGGGGGATGTCGAGGCGCGCGACGAGGTCGGCGAAGCGGTGCACGCCGAAGAAGCAGTCGCGCAGGACGAGCAGGGTCCAGCGGTCGCCGACGAGCTCGAGGGCCCGTGCGATCGCGCAGTCCTGCGCGGGATATCCCTGGCCGAGGGGCACGTCACCCATGCTAGTTCAATGACCGAACTTCCGTGCTAGCGTCCCGGACCGTGCGGTCCCGAACCACGCTGGCCGTCGCCTCCACGGCGACGTTCCTGGCGCTCGTCGTGTTCACCTCCACGCTGGCGACGATGCCCGCCACCGCGGCCGCGCTCGGCGCCGGCCCGGAGGGGCAGGCGTGGATCCTCAGCTCGATGAGCATCGGGCTCGGCGTGGCGTTGCTGCCCGCCGGCGCGGTGGCCGACGACCTCGGCCGCCGCCGCGCCCTCGTGCTCGGCGCGCTCGTCCTCACGGTCGGTTCGGTGCTGTGCGCGGTGGCGCCGAGCACCGCGGTGCTGGTCGCGGGACGGATCGTCGCCGGCATCGGGGCGGCGGCGCTCGTCGCCGCGAGCCTCGGGCTGATCGGCCACGCCTTCCCCGCCGGCACCCCCGACGCCCCGCGGGCCAGCGGCATCTGGGGGGCCTCGCTCGGCGGCGGCATCGCGATCGGTCCGCTGCTGGCCACCGGCAGCGAGCGGATCGCGGGATGGACGGCCGAGTACTGGATCGAGGCGGTCCTCGCGGTGCTGCTCGCGCTGTGGGCGCGGTTCGCCGTCGAGGAGTCGAAGGCGGAGCGGCCGCGGCCGGTCGACCTGCCCGGCGTCGCGCTGCTCGCCGCCGGTATCGCCCTGCTGCTCACCGGCCTCGTCGAGGCCCGCACCGGCGCCTTCCGGCCCGCGCCGGTCTCGCTCGTCGTCGGGGGCCTGCTGGTGCTGGCGGTCTGGCTCGTCGTCGAGCGTCGTCGGGCGGCCCCCATGATCGACCCGACCCTGTTCCGCTCGCCCCGCTTCCTCGCCATGATGCTGGCCGCGCTCGCCACGGGGATGGGCATCATCGCCACCACGTCGGTCCTGCTCAGCGTGGCCGAGCGGGGACTGCGCGCCTCCGCGCTCGCCGCCGCCGCGGTCCTGCTGGCCTGGTCGGTGACCAGCGTCGTGACCTCACTCCTGGCCCGTCGGCTCCCGCCGTCGGTCAGCGGGCGGCTCCAGATGGCCGTGTCGCTCCTCGTGGTCGCGGTGGGCCAGGCGCTGCTGCTCGGGGCGACGCCCGAGTCGTCGGTCTGGCGGTTCGTGCCGGGGCTGTTCGTGGCCGGGATCGCGAGCGGCGTGCTCAACGCGGCGTTCGGGCGGGAGGCCGTGGCCAGCGTCCCGGCCGGTCGTGCGGCCATGGGCAGCGGCGCGAACAACACCGCGCGCTACGTCGGGTCCGCGATCGGGACGACGGTGGTCGCCGTCATCGCCACCCGCCCCGGGTTGGAGCCGGGGGCGGTCGGCCTGCTCGGCGGGTTCGACGACGCGGTGGTGATCGCGGGCGTGTTCTCACTGCTCGGGGCGATCGCCGTGTTCGCCTGCCGCCCTCGCGCCGGGCAGGCCGAGCAGGCATCCTTGAAGGATGGACAAGGCAGCGCTCGCCGAGACCCAGGGCCCCCTCAAGCAGCAGTACCGTGACGACCCGGAGTCGGCCACCGTCGTCCTCAAGGCCGACGGTGACCTCGACGGCTCCGGCATCGCGTGTCGTGTGCAGACCGCCCAGGCCATGGTCGAGGCCGGGCTGCACCCCGCCACCGGCGGGACCGGAGAGCTCCTCTGCTCCGGCGACATGCTCCTCGAGGCGCTCGTCGCCTGCTCCGGGGTGACCCTGCGCGCCGTCGCCACCTCGATGGGGGTCGACGTCCGCGGCGGGACGATCCACGCCGAGGGCGACCTCGACTTCCGCGGCACGCTCGGCGTCGCGAAGGACGCCCCGGTCGGCTTCAAGGACATCCGGCTCTCGTTCGACCTGGACACCGACGCCGACGACGACACCCTCGCGACGCTGCACAAGCTGACCGAGCGGTACTGCGTCGTCTACCAGACCCTCGTGCGCTCGCCCGAGGTGTCGCTGACCCTCGACAAGCGTGCGGCCGCGCAGGCCTGACCACTACGGAACGACGAACGGCCCTCCCGCACCCGCGGGAGGGCCGTTCGTTCGTCGGGGAGACCCCTAGTCCGTGTGGTAGGGGTCGTAGTGGATCTGCATGAACGGCGTCCCGGCGTCGAGCATCGCGGACACCGTCGAGCGGACCATGGGCGGCGAGCCCGCGACGACCACCTGCCGGTCGGCCCACGCGCCGTAGCGCGCGACGACCTCGCCGAGGGTGCCGGTCTCCGCGCCGTACCGACGCCCGTCCTCCTCGACGACCGGGACGACGGTCAGCCAGGGGTTGTCCTGGGCCATCCGTCGCAGCGTGTCGATGTCGTAGAGCGAGCTCCACGTCCGGCCGCCCACGAACAGCGCGACCTTGCGGTCCGAGCCGTCGATCATGAGCTGCTCGATCAGCGCGCGGGCCGGGGCGAGCCCGGTGCCGCCGGCGACCATGAGCAGGTCGGCGCGCGAGCGCGGGTCCAGCGTCATCTGGCCCATGGGCGGGCCGATGCGCCACACGTCCCCGACGCGGGCGTGCGAGACGATCGCCCGGCTCACCCAGCCGCCCGGGACGGTGTGGACGTGGAACTCCATCACGCAGTCCGGGCCCGGCGCGTTCGCCGGGGTCAGCGAGCGCCACATCCGCGGCCGCTGCGGGGTCTCGACGGTGACGTACTGGCCGGCCTGGTACGGCACCGGCTGGCTGGTCTGCACCCGCACGATGGCGAGGTCGGGGGCCACGCGGCGGTGCTCCATCACCCGGGCCATCCAGACGGCGGGTCCGCGCTCGGCGTCCGCGGCGTCCCGCATCGCCTGCGCGACGACGCCGTAGGCGCCGACCCAGGCGGTCTTGACCTCGGTGGTCCACAGCGGTCCGGCGATCTCGCCGAGGGCGCCGAGGAGGGCCTCGCCGACGCGGTCGTAGTGCTCACCGATGACGCCGAACTTGCGGTGGTCGCGGCCGAGCTGGCGCAGGAAGACGCTCAGTTCGTCGGGCCGGTCCACCATCTGCACGACGTGGATGAGCGCGCGCAGCAGGCGCGTGCGCTGCAGCTCCATCGTGACGGGGAAGAGCTCGCGGGTCTCCGGCGCGATGCGGAAGAGCCAGCCGTAGAACAGCTGGGTCAGCTCGTCGGCGCGCGGGGCGACCGCCTCGAAGCTGGCCCGGATGATCGCGACCATGTCGGAGGCGTCGTTCGAGGCGGGGGCGGCCTCCCGCGGCTGCGGCAGCCCGACGCCCTCGGGCACGGCGTGATTCGGGCCGGGTGCGGAGAGCGCGGTGGTGCGCGGCGGCTCGTCGTAGCGGCCGGAGAGCCCGTCGGAGGGGTAGCCGGTGTCGGAGCCGTAGCCGCCGTACCCGCCCGAGGGGTAGCCGGTCTCGTACCCGGTGCCCGTCGACCCGCCGGACCAGCCGTCCGAGGCGCGACCGCCCGAGGAGTAGGAGTCCGAGGACCAGGAGGCCGCGGCCTGGCCGCCGGTGGCGTAGCCGCCCGTCTCGTACCCGCCGGTCTCGTAGCCGCCGGACTCGTACCCGCCCGGCTCGTAGCTGCCGGACCCGTAGCCGCCGGACCAGCCGGGCTCGGGCCGGGCCGAGGGGAGGGCGGCCGGCGGGAACGTGTTGCGCGGCGGAGGCGGGGGAACGGGCCCGCGACCCTGCGGATGGCTCATCGTCGTCCCGTCGTCGCGCCGGTCGTCGGCGATGTCGAACACGGCGTCGTCGGGGTCGTAGGCCCCGGCGGACTGGGGGGTGTGGCCCGACCCCGTCGTGGAGTCGAACGGTCCGGCACCGAACGATCCGTGGCCCGGAAGTGCGGAGCGGTCGAGCGCTGCGGCACCCCAGTTCCCGGGCGCGTCCCCGGGCCGGCCCTCGCGGGGAGGTCCCGCGGGTCCGACGGGACCGTGCCGGCCCGCGTCGGGACCGTTGTTCCTCGCTGCGGTCACGTCCGGTCGACTCCTCATCTCACGATGACTCGCTCGCCCCCCGCCCGGGCCACCCTGGCGGTGGGCACTGCGGCGCGACGCTACTCCGCGTCCGCCCACGAACGAGCAGGGTGGCACACGGTGCGGTCAGCGTACGGCCACGGCCGGTGAACGGCGACGTACCGAACGCCGTCGTGGGACCCCGGACGACCCGTCGTCACTGGTCGTGGCGGGTCGACCGTTCTTCCGGTGACGTGATCGTCACTCGTCCGGGACAGCGGCGGCGTCGACGGGGTCGTCGACCGGCCGGGTCGTGCCCCCGGGTGCGGGTTCCGCGACGGTGGGGTCCTCGGCGGGCTCCTCGACCGTGCCCGACGGGGCCAGCGCGGAGGTCTCGGCGACCCGGCGCGGTGCGGCGGTCGCGGGCGGGGTGGTCGTCGTGGAGCGGGGCGTCGCCGAGCGCGTGACCGTCGGACGCGGCGGGCGTGTCGGGCGGGTCCTCGTGGTCCGCGTCGTCGTCGGCGTCGTGCTCGTGGTGGTGGACGTCGTGGTGGTGCTGCGCGGCGTTCCCGACGACGGGGCGGGTCGGTCGACCGACCCGGGTCGCTCCGCGGGGCGCACGAGCTCGGCTCCCGCGACGGCCGGGTCGAGGTCGACCGTGGCCGGTCCGCCACCCGCCGTGGTGGTCACCGGCAGGTCGGTCGCGGGGTCGGCGAGGACCGGCGAGGGGGCGGCGGGGAGCTGGCCCTCGACGCCGGTCGGGGTCAGCCCGAGGGCGAGTCCCACGCCGCCGACGCTGAGGGCGCCGAAGGCGGCGACGGCGGCGGGGAGAGCGGTCGAGCGCCGTCGTCGCTGCCGCCGGGAGCGGGGCGCGGCCTCCTCGAGGAGCGCCGCCATCTCGTCGGCCTGGGCGCGCAGGTCACTCGGGCGCACGCGTCCCCGGGTGCCTCCCCAGGGGCTCGCGCCGTGCGCGCCGCCCCGTCCGGTCCGCCTCACTCCAGGCCTCCCACCGTCGGTCCCGTCACGCTGGGTTCCCGTGACGACTACTGCCGGTCGCCGGTCAGGGTGCCAGAGCGCGGGGGGTGTCGTCGCGGTGACCCGACACGGAGAGCACCAACGGGTGACGCTGGGTGAGAGGCGCCCGCCCTCCCGAGCGCATCGGGCGACCCCCTACAGTGCGCCGGTGTGACAGGTCACGATCGGGTTTCGGCTGCGCCGCCGGAGTGGCCGTTCGACCGAAAGGCCGATCATGGGGGCCCGGATCGCGGCTGACGTGAGTCCGAACGGAGAGATCCGCTCGGCGGGGACGTCGGTGAGGATGGTGTCAGGGCGCGCGGGGGTCCGGCTCGGACGTCGTCTCCAGGACGACGTGCACGACTCAGATGTCGACGACGTCGCTGCAGATGCTCGGCGACGGACGCAGGACCTCGGAGCACACGGAGGTGGCATGGCGCGCGGGATGGCCACGATGGCCGTCGTCGGGACCTCGGCGGACGCGGACCCGGTGAGCACGCCGGCAGACGGATCCCCGGTGGTGGCCGACACGGCGGACGCCGCGACCACGACGGTGGCGCCCGATGCGACCGGGACGCGGGGCGGTCCGGTCCTCGGCCCGCCACCCGGCCCGGTCACCGCGGGGCCGCGGACGGCCCCCGACCCGGCGTCCCCGGCGACGGTCGGTCCCGTCCCGGCCGCCCGGACCGCCGACCCGGGCGCCGCGACCGCACCTCTGGTGGCCGCCGCACCCGCCGCCGCACCCGCCGTTGCACCCGCACCCGCACCCGCACCCGCGGCCGCACCCGCCGTCGTGACCGATCGGCCGCGTCCGCGGCCCCGGCCGACGACGGGTCCCGCAGAGCCGACGTCGGGGCCCGCGGAGCCGCCGTCGACCTCCTGGGGCGCCCCGGCCGACCGGGCGACCACGGTTCCCGCCGTCGACCCGGCCGAGGCCGAGGAGTTCCTCCGGCAGTTCTTCGCCGAGGCCGACGAGCCGGGCGCGACCACCGTGAAGGGGGTCGCCGGGCCCGCCGTGACGGTGGACGAGCGGATCGCCGCGGTGCGCGAGGAGATCGCCCGGACGGGCACCTACGTGCACACGACCGCGGAGCTCACGTTCGGCGCGCGCGTCGCGTGGCGGAACTCCGCCCGCTGCATCGGCCGCCTGTACTGGCGCAGCCTGCACCTGCGCGACCGTCGGCACGTGACGGCGCCGGAGGAGGTCGCCGCGGAGTGCGTCGGCCACCTCGACGACGCCACGCGGCGCGGGCGCATCCGCTCCACGATCACGATCTTCGCGCCGGACACGCCTGCGGCCACGGGCCCGCGCATCTGGAACGAGCAGCTGGTCCGGTACGCGGGCTACCGCACCGGCGGCCGCGTCCTCGGCGACCCGCGGCACGTCGGCTTCACCGACCACGCCCGCTCACTGGGCTGGGTGCCGCCGTCGCCGATGGGGCGCTTCGACGTGCTGCCGCTGGTCGTCTCCGGCGGCGGGGAGTGGGCCGAGAAGGGCCCGCAGTTCTACGACGTGCCGGCCGCCTCGGTGCTCGAGGTCGACCTGCACCACCCCGACCACAGCTGGTTCTCCGACCTCGGCCTGCGCTGGCACGCCCTCCCGGTGATCAGCAACATGCGGCTGGACATCGGGGGCGTCTCCTACCCCGCCGCCCCGTTCAACGGCTGGTACATGGCGACGGAGATCGGGGCGCGCAACCTCGCCGACGCGGACCGCTACGACATGCTCCGCGAGGTCGCCGAGAAGATGGGCCTCGACACCTCCAGCGACCGCACCATGTGGCGCGACCGGTCCGCGGTGGAGCTGACCCTCGCGGTGCAGCACTCGTTCGACGTCGCGGGCGTGTCGATGGCCGACCACCACGGCGAGTCCGAGCGCTTCCTGCGCCACCTCGAGCGCGAGGAGCAGGCCGGCCGGAAGTGCCCGGTGGACTGGAGCTGGATCGTCCCGCCGATCTCGGGCGGGCTCACGCCCGTGTTCCACCGGTACTACGACGAGCCGACGGACACCGGCCCGATGTTCCGGGTCGACCCGCAGGCGGCCGCGTGGGGTGCGGGCTGTCCCATGTGAGCTTCGCTCACGTGAGCACTCAAGGTCGCGACAGCGACCTTGAGTGCTCACCTGCGCTCCGCGCACATCCAGCCCCCGTGGTGCTCGTCGACCCGGTACGGCAGGCCCGTGCGCTCGCCCAGGGCCACCAGGTCGTCGGGGGTGAAGCGGCGCAGGTGCCCGTACACCGGGTCGGGGACCTCCTCGTAGGGCACCGCCACGACGATCCGGCGGCGGGCGACGCGCACCATCTCGTCGACGATCACGCCGGACTCGCTCGCCGGCAGGTGCTCGAGCAGGTGGATCGCCGTGACGGTGTCCACCGACGCGTCCCGGAGGGGGACCGCGCGGGCGTCGCAGGCGAGGGTCCGGAGACGGTCCGCGGCCGCGGGCACCACCCCCGCCCGCGCGACGGCGGACAGGAGCGTCATCGTGCCCGGCGTGTGGTCGGTGGCCACCACGTCGAGACCCCGCTCGGCCATCAGGAGCGGGAGGAAGCCGAAGCAGGCCCCGAGGTCGGCGACGGTCGAGCCGGCCACCTCGTCGAGGGCCCGCGCGTGGACCGGGGCGAAGCCGGCCAGCGAGGCCTCCGGCGGAAGGCCGATCTCCGGGGCGGTGCGCGGGTGGCGCAGGACGGCGAGGGAGTTCGCGTAGAAGGTCGCCCAGGCGGTCAGCGGGTCGAGGATCGTCGACCGCACGATCCCGGTCACCACCCGCTCGAACACCGGCGCGGAAACCACGACGGAGCCGAGCTCGTCGGCGACGAAGGTCGAGACGTCGTCGTCGAGCTCGTCCGGCCGGAAGCGGTGGAGCACGAGCAACCGGTCGCCGAGCCGGTGGACCTCGAACCGGTCGGTGCGCAGGAGCGGCGTCCAGCCCTCGGAGAGCCGGACGGGCACCGCGGCCCGGTCGAGGTGGCAGACGACGACCGGGCCGTTCTCCCAGCGACCGGGATGGCCCGGCGCCAGCGGATCGATCCGCAGCGACCCCGCCGCGGGCGTCAGGGTCACCGACGTCACCGACCGATCATCTCGGACACCATGTCGTGGCTGACCTCGGAGAGGCCCGTGAGGTCGCGGACCACCCGGATGCGGTCGCAGAATTCGGCGTACTGCGGCAGGTCACAGGCCCCGAGGCCCCACGAGTACCGCGGCTCCGGGGTGAGCCAGATGGTCTCCCGAGCCCGCCGCGAGATCTCGGCGAACGCCTCGATGTTCGGGTCGTTCCCGTTGCCGCGCCCGTCCCCGAGCACGATGACGGTGGAGCGCCGGTTCACGGCGGAGGCGTGGTCCTCGAGGAACGTCCCGAAGGCCTCGCCGTAGTTCGAGTTGGCGTCCACGTCGAGCATGTCGCCGCCGAAGATCAGCCCGAGGGCGTCCTCGACGGTGTGGTCGGAGAACAGGTCGGTGACCTCGACCAGCTCGCCGACGAAGGCGAACGACCGGACCTGGCCGAACATGTCCTGCAGCCCGTGCACGAGGTGCAGGGTGAAGCGTGCCGTCGCCCGCACCGAGAGCGACACGTCCGCGAGGATCACCAGGCGGGGCTTGTCCTCGGTGCGGCTCACCGTGACCGGGGTGAACGGGATGCCGTCGAAGCGCATGTTGCGGCGCATCGTGCGGCCGGCGTCGATCCGCCCGCGGGGCGACTGGCGGCGTCGGTGGGTCAGTGCGCCGTGCAGGGTCTTCGCGAGCCGGCGCAGCGAGTCCTCGAGCTGCTGGCGCTCGTGCTCCTCGGCCCGGTCGACCTCGGCCTTGTGGGCCTCCTCGTCGGCGTGCCCGCCGTCGACGACCCGCTGCTCGATCTCCATGAGCCGCTCGAGGTGCCGCTTGATCGCCTCGGGCAGGTTCTCGAGCATCCCGGCGAGCCGGCGGCGGAGTGCCATCGCGTCGGACTCGTCGCCCTCGTCGTCGATCCCGTCCTCGACGCCCTGCAGCCACCCGAGGAGGGCCTCCTGCTGGGCGACGTTGAGGTCGGCGTCGACCTTCGTGCCCGACGCCGTCGCGATGTCGCCGGGCAGGCCGCCGCCGTGCAGGCGGTCGGTCTCGATCTGGACCTTCTCGCCGGTGTTGGTCTGGTCGGTGGCGCCGTCCTTGGAGAAGACGATCTCGTCGGTCATCGCCGCGAGGTCGATCTTGTTGGCCTCCTGGTGCAGGTTGTACTGCTGCGCCATGTCCTCCGGGTCGAAGAACTGCTTGATGTCGACCGGCTTGCCGTGCTCGTGGCCCTGCTCCGGGGTCTCCGACGGCTCGTCGGAGAGCGTGAAGTCGTTCAGCGTCCCGTCGTCGGAGAGGTCCTCGTGGCCGTGCCCGTGGCCGTGCCCGGTGTCGGACTTCCCGATCTTCACCAGGGCGAAGAAGGCGTCGAAGATCTCGTCGAAGGTGGCCTCGTCGCGGATGTCCTTGATGAGGGACACCTGCAGCGCGGCCTTCAGCGTCGGCCGGTCGGCCAGCACGCCGGGTTCGCGGGCGCACCGCATCGCGTCGAGGACCTCCGAGGTGGAGATCCGGACCTGACGGATGCGCAGGAGCCGCACGAAGCGGTGGATCGTGGCCTCCATCGGGGGCCTCCCTTCGCTGGTGGGTCGACCCCGACGGCTAGAGCGCGCGCTTCTTGCCCAGCCCGAACGACCGGTTGCCCTGCGAGGAGCTGACCTTGCGCGGGTTGGTCGGGTTCCTGTCCGAGCCGGTCCGCGCGGCCTCCTGGTTGTCCCGGCCCGGCGCGCCGTAGACGCCGGCGTGGCGCCCCGGCTCGTCCTTCGCCGCGCGCACCGCGCGCCCGTCGGGGCCGTCCTCGTCGTCGCTCACCGGCGCGGGGCCCGTGGAACGACCGTTCGTGGGGGCGTCGTGGGAGTGGTCGCCGTCGTGGCCATGACCGTGCCCGTGGCCATGACCGTGGCCGTGCGCGGCGTCGTCGATCGTGGCGTTCGGGTCGACGAGGCCGGGGAGGGCGTTGAGCGCCTTCGTCACGTCCTTGTCGTACTTCACGACGACGCTGACGGTGTCGGAGAGGATCTGCGAGTTGAGGTCGTCGATGCCGAGCACCGCAAGCGTCCGCGCCCAGTCGATGGTCTCCGAGATCGACGGCGCCTTGCGCAGCTCGAGCTCGCGCAGGCCGCGGACGACCTCGACCAGCTCGCGCGCGGCGGCCTCGGGCAGCCCGGTGTTCTTCGACCGGACGATGTCGAGCTCGCGCTCCGCCGTCGGGTAGTCGAGGAACAGGTGCAGGCAGCGGCGCTTGAGGGCGGCGGCCAGATCGCGCGTGTTGTTGCTGGTGAGGATGACGTACGGGGCGTTCTTCGCCATGAAGGTGCCGACCTCGGGCACCGAGATCTGGAACTCGCCGAGGGTCTCCAGCAGCACGGCCTCGAGGGCCTCGTCGGCGCGGTCGACCTCGTCGATCAGCAGCACGACCGGCTCGTCGGACCGGATGGCCTCGAGCAGCGGGCGCGGGGCGAGGAAGCGCTCGGAGAAGAAGACGGAGTCCTGCGCGCCGATGCGGTCGACGGCGGTGGGGATGTCGGGGGCGTCCTCGACGACCTGCCCGATCTTCTCCCGCAGGATCTGGGTGTAGAGCAGCTGCTTGCCGTAGTCCCACTCGTAGAGGGCCTTGGTCTCGTCCTGGCCCTCGTAGCACTGCAGGCGCAGGAACTTCCGCCCGGTCGCGACGGCGAGCATCTTCGCCAGCTCGGTCTTCCCGACGCCGGCGGGGCCCTCCAGCAGGAGCGGCTTCTCCAGCCGGGTGAGCAGGAAGACCGTCGTGGCCAGGCGTCGGTCGGCGATGTAGCCCTGGGCCGCGAGCGCCTCGACGACGTCGTCGACGGACTCGAAGGTGCTCGTGGTCGTCGTGGGCTGCTCGGACGTGCTGGTCACGCGGGGATCCTCTCCTGCGGCGGTCGTTCGGGGAACGCGGGGGAGACGCAGCGCAGCGGAGCTCGACCCGACGTGCCGGTGCCCGGCGAACCGTAAACGGTCCGCCGGGCACCGGGGAATGCGTCGCTCAGCTGAGCAGGTCGTCCAGGTCGCCGTTGAGGCAGTGGTCGACCACGGGGCGCACCGTCGTGAAGGTGCACTCCTTCGGGTTGCCCGGGGTGCAGGCGTCACCGAGGACGTGGTTGGTGATGCGGTCCACGTCGGCGTCGTTACCCGTGATGGTCTTCTCGTTCTCGTAGAACTTGGTCGGGCCGGTGCCCAGACGGTTCTTCGAGTACGAGTCCTGGGTGACGTCGGTGAACTTCTCCGGGATGCCCACGTCGCGGAGCAGTCGGATGGAGGCGGCGAGCGCGGCCTCCGCGGCCTGCACGTCGGTCATGTGCGTGGTGTCCACGCCCATGGCCTCGGCGATCTTCGCGAAGCGCTTGTAGGCGACCGGCATGTTGAACGCCCACACGCGGGGGAGCGCGATGGCGTTGTTCAGGCCGTGGTGGGTGTCGTAGAAGGCCGACACCGCGTGCGAGATCGAGTGGATGATCCCGAGGCCACCGGAGTTGAACGCCTGGGCGGCGATGTACTGCGCGTACATCATGCCCTCGCGGCCGGGGAGGTCCTGGCCGTTCCACACCGCGGCGCGGAGGTTCTGCGCGGTGAGCTCGATGGCCCGCAGCGCGTTGCCGAGGCTCGGCTCGAAGTTCAGGCGCGAGACGTAGGGCTCACTGGCGTGCGCGAGGACGTCGAACCCGCACTGGGCGGTGAAGTCGATCGGGCAGTCGTAGTAGAGCACCGGGTCGTCGATGGCCAGCGAGGTCACCGAGTTGTCGTCGAAGGCGACGTACTTGTGCGGGTTGTTCGGGTCCGTCGTGGTGTCGGTGATGACGTAGGCCCACGAGGTCTCCGAGCCGGTGCCGGCCGTCGTCGAGACCGCGATGTGCGGCGGGTTCTTCGGGTTCTCGGACTGATTGAAGCCCTCGAACTCGTTGACGTTGCGGCCGTCGTGCGCCACCGAGATGCGGGCGCCCTTGCAGGCGTCGTGCGAGGAGCCGCCGCCGATGGAGACGAAGCTGTCACAGGAGTTCTCCTGGTACAGCTTCACCGCGTCCATGACGTTGTAGTCCTTGGGGTTCGACTCGACCTGGTCGTAGATGACCGTCTCGATGCCGTGCCACTTCATGGACTCGCTGATCTTGTGGACGATGTCGGTACCGCGCAGGCCCGACGTCATGATCAGCGTCTTCTTGAAGCCCATCTTCAGGGCCTCGGGGCCGATCAGCTCGTGCGAACCCGGGCCGAGGAGCGCCCGGGGGAACGGGTGGAACTCCTTGATGGGGAACGGCTTGAGCAGCTCGTCGACCTGCATCGCGATCCTCTCGTCGTCTGGTGAGACCCGCCTGGGACTCGAGCCGGTCTCTCGTCGGGCCGGACGCTAGGCGTGCCCCAGGTCACCAGGCGAGGGTCACACCGTGATCCCGTTCACGGAGGCGGGAGATCACCTGCACCTTCGGAGGGTTTCGCGGGCTGCCCTTCGTACCGCGCTCGCTCAGCGCTGCAGTTGCCAGCATTTTGCGACAGTTCCGCGGGGTTCGTCCAGTGATCGCGGGGAACCTCGTCGGGGTGGACAGTGCGGACCTCTCCGGGCGGACGGCGGTGGTCACCGGCGCGAGCCGCGGCCTCGGGCGGGAGATCGCCCTCGGCCTCGTGACGGCGGGGGCGCGCGTCATCGGGATCGCGCGGCCGGGCTCGGCGGTGCCCGACGAGGTCGAGGCCCTGCCGCTCGACCTCGCCGACGTCGAGGCGATCGCCGGGGCGGTCGGCGACGTCGGGGACGTGGACGTGCTGGTCAACGCGGCCGCCGTCATGAGCGCGCGCCGGTCCAAGACCCTCGAGGTGTCCCTGGACGACTGGCGGGCCGTCCGCGACATCGACCTCGACGCCCCGTTCGCGCTGATCTCGGCGTTCGTGCCCGGGATGGCGCAGCGTCGGTGGGGGCGAGTGGTGAACGTCAGCGCCTGCCTCGGGCGCATGACCGGGCCCGGGACGGCCGGTGGCCTCGCGCCCTACCGCGTCGCCAAGGCGGGGCTGAACGCGATGACCCGCAACCTCGCCCACGAGCTCGGCAACGGCCGCAAGGGCGTGCTGATCGACGCCACCTGTCCCGGCCACTGCCGCACCGACATGGGCGGTCCGGACGCGCCGCGCTCGATCGAGGAGGGCGCCGACACCGCCATCTGGCTCGCCGGCCGCGACGCCACCCTCTCCGACCCGCCGCCCACGGGGCGGTTGTGGGAGGACCGCACCGAGGTGCCCTGGTAGGTCCTTCCCGACGGCGGGTGGGGTCGTCTCCGGGTCGCGCGCTCGGCTCGGCTCGGTGGTCAACGGACCCTCGGCGGGCTCACGAGGGGTTCGGGAGCCCGATGAGGGTCCGTTGATCACGCGGCGAGGCGCCGGAGGACCCGGACGGCGAGCCGGTCGAACGCCTTCGGGTCGTGCACCATCGCGGACGTCACCCGCACGACGGTCCAGCCGACGTCGAAGAGGTCGCCGTCCCGGAACGCGTCACGGTTCTGCCCGGTGATGTCGCGGTGGCTCGGCCCGTCGTACTCGAGGGCGAGCTTCGCGTGAGGCCAGGAGAGGTCGGGGTGGACGTACCGGCCGGTCAGCAGCAGGACGGGATGCTGGCACACCGCCGGAGGCACGCCCCGTGCGAGCAGGCCGAGGCGGAGCCGGGTCTCGGGCAGCGACTGCGCCAGCGGGTTCATCAGCTCGAGGACCTCCCGGACCTGAACGATCCCGCGGACCCCGGAATGCGCGTCGGCCACCGCCCGAAGGTCGTCGGCCGTGAACTTCTTCGCGAAAGCGAGGGCATCGACGGCGGCCACGGCCTCGACGAGCGGGGTGCGGCGGGCGAGGTCGAACGCCGTGCGCACGGGCGACGTGAGGTGTGCGCCGAGGGCGACCACCCGCTCCCCGGGGGCGAGGACGTCGACGCGCACGGTCACGCCGTCCGGTGGGTTCCGGCACCGGCGGCCGAGGATGACCTCGCGGTCGTCCCAGGGGCAGTCCGCTCCGTGGGCGAGGGCGGCCAGCGGACCGGCGACGACGCCGCGCCCGTTGCTCCAGAAGTGCAGGGCCTGCACCCGGAGCCGGATGTCCTCGAGATCGGTGTCGGCGCCGACGTACGTGTCCGGGTACAGCCGGATGAAGTCGGGCCCTCGCAGCCGGTCGGGGGTCAGCGCGCCGAGGCGCACCGCGACCGTGCCGCGGAAGGGTTGGGTGGTCGTCCTCGACAGGTGCGTCACATGGGTTCGGACGCAGCCCGGGGCGCGGTGGATCCGTTTTTCTCGCCGCGCGTGATCAGCAGTCCCGTAGCGGGCCGACAAGGGTGCCGCGAGCCCGCCAGGGGTCTGTTGATCAGCGGAATGAGGCGCACGGCGGGGAGGCGCGCTGGTGGGAAGGCGCAGCAGCCGGAGCGAGCCGGAACGACCGACCCGACCCGACGTCAGGACGCGGCGAGGGCGGCCCGGGCGAGGTCGAGGGCGCGCTCGGGGGCGACCCCGAGGTCGTGCATGCGGGTGGCGAAGGCCCGGGCGGCCTCGCGGGCCTCGTCGGGACCGTCCGAGGACTCGACGACGAACGTGCCGAGGCGGCCGCGGGTCTCCACGACGCCCGCCGCCTCGAGCTCGCGGTAGGCGCGGGCGACGGTGTTGGCGGCGAGGCCGAGGTCGACGGCGAGCCGGCGGACCGCGGGCAGGCGGGTGTGGGCGGGCAACGTGCCGTCGTGCACCAGCGCCGTGACCGACGCCCGCACCTGCTCGTAGGGCGCCACGGACGACGACGGGTCGACGTCGATCAGCGAGGTCGGGTCCGGTGCGGTCATCCGAACCCGCGCCCCAGGTCGTCGAAGGCGGCCACGACGAGGGACCGTAGCTCGGCGTCGGGGGAGGCCAGCCACACCGTGAACACGCCGCGCATGGCGGCCACGACGACGCGGGCGAAGACCTGGGGGCGCAGCTCGTCGGGGGACTGGCGCCACCGCGCGGCCGCGTCGAGCGCCACGGCGGCCTCCCACGCCTCGTAGCGGACGGCGGCCCGGGCGGCGACCTCCGGCACCGTCTCGATGAGCGCCAGGCGGCGGCGCAGCGCCGGTTCGTCGCCGGGCGAGTAGGTGTTGACCTGCAGGAACGCCTGGCGGGCGGCCGAGGTGGGGTCGGCGGTCGGGGGCACCTCGGCGAGGGCGGCGACCAGCGCGGCGAGGGCGTCGTCGAGCTGACCGAGGACGACGTCCAGCTTCGTCGGGAAGTAGCGGAAGAACGTGCGGCGGCCGACCCCGCCCGCCGCGGCGAGGTCGTCGACGGTGACCGCGTCGAACCCGCGCACCGTGAACAGCTCCAGCGCGACCGCCTCGAGGCGGCGGGCCCGGAGCGTTCGAGTGGCAGAGGTCACCCGATCAGTGTGCCCCGTGCTGGGACGCCCTCTCCTCGCGCGTAGCAAACGAGACCGCGATCACGCCCCGCCCGATCGGTCGGGACGGACCGTCCACGACGACCGTGTGAATGGCACCCAGTGCCAGTTAGCGTCCGACGCGTCCCGAGGTGGTCGAACGCAGGAGGTCGGTATGGCTGAGCCCACGCACGAGGAGACCCCGCTGGTCGAGGAGACCCTCGTCGAGGAGGTCTCGATCGACGGCATGTGCGGCGTCTACTGATGACCGCGGCACCGGTGGAGGCCCCCACGGCCTCGTCCCTGGAGGCCTCCACCGGCGCCTTCGACCCCGCCCGCCCGTACCGGCTCTCGACGTCGGTCTCGGTGCGTCCGGAGTCGTTCGGCGCCCTCGTCTACGACTTCCACACCCGCCGGCTGTCGTTCCTCAAGACCCGGGCCCTCGTCCGGGTCGTGGAGGCGCTCGCCGAGCACCCCGACGTCCACGGCGCCCTCGAGGCCGCCGAGGTCCCGCCGGAGCAGTGGGAGCAGTACCTCAAGGCACTCGCCGGGCTCGCGAAGGCGGGCACGATCCAGCCGCGGGAGACCACCACATGAAGCTCGTCGACCACTTCGTCGAAGGCCTGAACTCCCCGATCTGCCTGACCTGGGAGCTCACCTACGCCTGCAACCTCTCGTGCGTGCACTGCCTGTCGTCGTCGGGCCGGCGCGACCCGAACGAGCTCTCCACCGAGGAGTGCAAGGCGGTCATCGACGAGCTGCAGCGGATGCAGGTCTTCTACGTCAACATCGGCGGCGGTGAGCCGACCGTGCGCAGCGACTTCTGGGAGCTGCTCGACTACGCCATCGCCCACGACGTCGGGGTCAAGTTCTCCACCAACGGCGTGAAGCTCGACAAGGAGCGCGCGGCGCAGCTCGCGAAGACCGACTACGTCGACGTCCAGATCTCGCTGGACGGTGCGACGGCGGAGGTCAACGACCACGTCCGCGGCCCCGGGTCCTACGACACCGCGATCCGCGCGATGGAGAACCTGTACGAGGCGGGCTTCGGCGAGTTCAAGATCTCGGTCGTCGTCACCCGGCAGAACGTCGACCAGCTCGACGACTTCAAGGCGATCGCCGACCGGTACGGCGCCCAGCTGCGCATCACCCGCTTCCGCCCGTCGGGCCGCGGCGCCGACTCGTGGGACGAGCTGCACCCGACCCGCGAGCAGCAGCGTCAGCTCTACGACTGGCTGGTGGCCCGCGGCGAGGACGTCCTCACCGGCGACTCGTTCTTCCACCTCTCGGCGTTCGGCCAGGAGCTGCCGGGCCTCAACCTCTGCGGCGCCGGTCGCGTGGTGTGCCTGATCGACCCGGTCGGCGACGTCTACGCCTGCCCGTTCGCGATCCACGACCAGTTCCTCGCCGGCAACGTCCGGTCCGAGGGCGGGTTCCAGGGCGTGTGGCAGGACTCGGAGCTGTTCGCCGAGCTGCGCGGCCCGCAGTCGGGTGGGGCGTGCACCAAGTGCTCGCACTACGACGCCTGCCAGGGCGGCTGCATGGCGGCCAAGTTCTTCACCGGCCTGCCGCTCGACGGTCCCGACCCGGAGTGCGTCCTCGGCAACGGGGAGGTGGCGCTGGCGAAGCTGGAGATGGACACCGTCATCCCCAAGCCCTCGCTGGACCACTCGCACAAGAAGACCCGCGGTCCCCGCAAGGACGGCGGGCCGGTGCCGCTGACGTTGTCGGTGCGCCGTCCGGACAAGGCCTGCGACACCGACCCGCTCGCGGGCGAGGGTCGACGGCTGCCGGCGGGCATCCGCGCCTTCTAGGAGACGCAGACGCGGAGCTCGACCCGCCCCATGACCTCCTCCGGCGCCGCGGCCCCCTCGTCGCGGCGCCGGGGTGAGCCATCATGCTGACCGACCCGGCCGCGTTCGGTGCCTGGACGCTGCCCTCACGCGTGCTGTTCGGTCCGCACGCCACCAACACGTCGGCGGACCGCGGGCTCGGGTCCGTCGAGCACTACCGCGCCCGGGCGCTCGGCGGGGCGGGCGTGATCGTCACCGAGGTCGCGTCGGTGACGCCGGACGACCATCCGTACGAGTACGCGCCCCTGGCCGCGTCCTGCGCCGCGGGGTGGGCGGCCACGGCGGCCGCATGCGCTCCGGCGCTGGTGCTGGCCGGTCTCGGGCACGCGGGCTCGCAGTCCGCGGCGCGGGGGCTGCTGCGCGCTCCGTCGTCGGTGCCCGACCCGGCGACGCGCGTGGTGCCGCGGCCGCTGTCCGCGCCGGAGGTCGACGGGCTCGTCGAGGCCTTCACGACGGCGGGTCGTGCGGCCGTCGACGCCGGGTGCGGCGGGGTGGAGATCGCGGCGGGGCAGTACTCGCTGCTGCGCGAGTTCCGGTCGGGGCTCAGTACTCCGACGCCGGACGATCGTGTCCTGGTCACCGTGCTGGAAGCGGTGCGGGCGGCGATCCCCTCGGCCTGGGTGGGGCTGCGGTTGTGCGTCGACGAGCTCGCGCCGTGGGCCGGGATCACGCTCGACGGGTCCCTGGAGACGGTCGATCGGGTCGCGGACCTGGTCGACCACGTCGTGCCGGTGCGGGGGTCGGCGATGTCGGCCGCGGCGACGCGGCCGGACGCCCACGTCGAGCCGGGCTTCATGGCCGAGGCGTGCCGGGTGGTGCGCGCGGTCGTCGCCGGCCGCTGCGCGGTGGTGCTGGCGGGGAGCGTGGTCGACCCGGCGCAGGCGCAGGAGGCACTGGACGCCGGGGTGGCCGACCTCGTCGAGATGACCCGCGCCCAGCTCGCCGACCCGACCCTCGTCGCCACCGTGCGGGCCGGCCGTGTCCCGAGGCCCTGCGTGCTGACGAACCAGGCGTGCCGGGTGCGCGACGTCCGGAACCCACGCATCGGGTGCACGGTGGAGCCGTCGGTGGGCGCGCCCTCCCCGGATGGCAGCGAAGCGTCGTTGCTGTCACCGGGCGACAGCAACGACGCTTCGCTGCCAGGTGGGGGAGGGGAGCTCGTCGTCGCCGGGGCGGGGCCCGCCGGGCTGGAGGCGGCGCGGACGCTGGCGCTCGCGGGACGGGCGGTCCGGCTGGTGGAGCGGGACCGGGAACCGGGCGGGCTCCTGCGGGTGATCGCGACCCTGCCCGGCCGGCAGCGGTTCGCCCGGCTCGCCGACTGGTACGTCGACGAACTCGTCCGCCTCGGCGTGTCGATGCAGGTCGGAGCGGCGGTCGACGGTCCGCCGGACGTCGTGGCCACGGGCGGGCGGGACGCGGACCGCCCGGGGCTGTCGGTCCTCGACGTCCTGCGCGGGGCACCGCTCGACGGGCCCGTCGTCATCGACGACCCGCTCGGTGACGGCAGCGCGGTCGCCCTCGCCGAACACCTCGCGGCCACACACCGGGTCGCCCTCGTCACCGCGGACCAGATCGTCGGCAAGCAGCTCCACGACGTCGTCGGCGCCGCCTCGAGGCTCCAGCTCGCGGGCGTCGAACGCGTCCTCGAGCACCGGGTCGTCGAGCGGCACGCCGACCACGTGGTGGTCGCCGACGTCGTGACCGGCGCCCGGCGCACGATCGCGGGCACCCTCGTCGACGCCGGGCCGCGGGAGCCGAGCCACCACCCGTCGTCGGGAACGCCCATCGGCGACGCCCGGGCGCCGCGCACCGTCACCGCGGCGATCCGCGAGGGGCGCCGCGCGGCCGAGGAGATCCTCCGTGCTGGGTGAGCCGATCCGGGTCGGGCGCCTGACCGTCCGGAACCGGATCGTCTTCCCCGCGCACCTCACGAACGCGGCGGAGGGGAACCGACCGAGCGCGCAGCACGCCGCCTACTACGCGGCGCGCGCCGCCGGGGGAGCCGGGCTGATCATCGTCGAGGAGCAGGCCCTCGACCGGCCCTACGAGAAGGCCGTCCTCGGCACCGACCCCGCCGTCGTGCCCGGCTACCGCGCGATCACCGGGGCGGTGCACGCGCACGGGGCGGTGGTGCTCGCGCAGATCGGGCACAACGGCGCGCAGTCGTCGTCGCTGTACTCGCGCACGGTCGTCGAGGCGCCCGGCCCGATCCCCGACCCGATGTTCCGCGAGACGCCCGTCGCCCTCGATCACGCCGGGATCGCGCGGGTCGTCGACGGCTTCGCGACCGTCGCCCGCCACTGCGTCGCCGGCGGCTTCGACGGCGTGGAGATCCAGGGCTCGCAGGCGTCCCTCGTCCGCCAGTTCCTGTCGCCGCTGACCAACCGCCGCGACGACGGGTACGCCGACGGCGTCCGCTTCCTCCGCGAGGTGCTGACCGCCGTCCGCGCCGCGATCGGCGACCGCGTCCTCGGCGTCCGGTTGCAGGGCGACGAGGGTCTGGACGGCGGGCTCACCGCGGCCGACGCGGCCCGGGTGGCGGTCCGCATCGCCGATCTCGTCGACGTCGTGAACACCGCGGTCGGGGTCGCGACGGCCACGCTCCCCCTGATCGAACCGCCGATGGGGGTCCCGGCGGGGTACGCCGAGCCGGTGCCGTCGGCGGTACGGACGGCGCTGGCCGGCAGCGGCATCCCGGTCATCGGTGTCGGGCGCTACACCACCCCCGACCAGGCACGACGCGCGCTCGAGATGGGTGCGTGCGACCTCGTCGGTGTCGTGCGCGGACAGATCGCCGACCCGTCGTTCGCCACGAAGGCGCTGGCCGGGCAGCGGGTCCGGCGCTGCATCGGGTGCAACCAGGAGTGCATCGCGGCGGTCGGGCTCAACCGGCGGCTCGGGTGCGTGGTCAACCCCGACGCGGGGCGCGAGTCGGCGCCGGTGCCGGCCCCCCGTTCCCGACGACGGGTGCTGGTGGTCGGGGGCGGTCCCGCCGGTCTCGCGGCGGCGGCCGAGGCGGCGGAACGCGGCCACGACGTGCACCTCGTCGAGCGCTCCGACCGGCTCGGCGGGCAGCTCGCGCTCGCGGCGGCTGCCCCGGAACGGCGGGAACTGGCGCACGCGGTCGCCGATCTCGCCCACCGGTGTCGGGACGCGGGGGTGCGGGTGTGGCTCCGCCATGTGAGCAGAAACGGTCGTGATGACGACCCTTTCTGCTCACGTGCGGAGCACATCATCGTCGCGACCGGAGCCCACCCCGCCCCGCCGTCGGGAACGATCGACGTGACCGACGTGCTCTCCGGGGCCGCCTCGCCGTCGGGACGGGTGCTCGTGGTCGACGACCTCGGCGGACCGGCGGCGCCGAGCGTGGCCGAGCTCCTCGCGCAGCGGGGAGCTCGGGTGCGGCTGGTGACGAGCGGGATGGTCGCCGCCGAGGGGCTCGGGCCGCTGCTGGAGCGCGAGCGGTGGCGACGGCGGGTCGCGGCCCTCGGGGTCGAGCTGCTGACCGACCGCGTCCTGCTCGACGGCGGGATCCTCCACCACCCCACGGGCACGCTCGAACCGCTCGACGCGGACGCCGTCGTCCACGCCGGCCCCCGGGTCCCGGCCGAGATCGACCTCGCCGGGACCCGGGTCGGGGACGTCCTCGCCCCCCGCGACGCGGCGGCCGCGATCCGGGAGGGCACCGACGCCGCCCGCGCGATCTGACAGGCTCGCGGGCGATGGACATCAGTGCCGCCCGCTCGGCCGACACCGCCGAGGTCGACCTGCTGCTCGTGCCGGTCGGAGCCACCGAGCAGCACGGGCCGCACCTGCCGTTGGGCACCGACACGACGGTCGCCCTCGCAGTGGCGACCAGACTCGGACTCCCGACGACCGCACCCATCGCCTTCGGCGCCTCCGGCGAGCACGAGGGCTTCCCGGGCACGATCTCGATCGGCACCGAGACGCTCGCCGCGGTGCTCGTCGAGACCGGCCGGTCGGCGTGCCGCTGGGCCCGGCGGATCTGCTTCGTCAACGGGCACGGCGGCAACGTCCCCGCGCTGGTCACGGCGACGACGCTGCTGCGCTACGAGGGTCGCGACGTCGCCTGGCACGCCTGCGGGGTCCCCGGCGCGGACGCGCACGCCGGTCGGCACGAGACGTCGGTGATGCTCGCCCTCGCGCCCGACGACGTCGCCCTCGACCGTGCCGAGCCCGGCAACACCGCCCCGTTGCGCGATCTGATGCCCGCGCTGCGGGCCGGCTCGATCCGCGACGTCAGCCCCAATGGCGTGCTCGGGGACCCGACCGGCGCGTCGGCGGGGGAGGGCGCGGAGACGATCGCGGTGATGGCCGCCGCGCTGCGCGACGCGGTCGCCGACTGGCGGGTCACCGAGCACGGCCGCCTCAGCTGAGGGCCCGCCGGAACGCGGCCACGTCCACGAACGCCTCGAACCGCGCGACGAGCCCGTCGCGGATCCGCAGGACGTGCACCTCGGAGGCGTCGAACGGCCGGCCCGTCGCCAGCGCCTTGCCCCGCGAGCGTCCGATCTGCACCACCGCGTCGCCCGCCGCGAACAGGTCGACGATCTCCACCCGCGGGTCGACGTGCCCGAGCAGCGCGCGCAGGAACTCCCCGACGCCCGCCGGCCCCTCGTACGTGCCCGCCCACGGCAGGTCGCCCGCCTGGTACACCCGCACCTCCGGGTGCAGCATCGCGCCGATCGCCGCCGTGTCCCGCGCGGCGAACCCCTCGTAGAGCCGCCGCGCCACCGCCACGGCCTCACTGCTGGACATCCGTCCCCTCCGTCCTGGAATCTCCTCGTGTGCCCGAAGCGTCCGTCGTCGCGACCGCCCCCGACCAGGGCCGGAGCACTTCCCGGGAGGAAGTGCCGCGTGCGTTCGGGAAACCCGGGCGCCCGGCCGACGACGTCGTCCTGCGCCGCCGCGAGATCTTCGAGGCGGTGGCCCCGCTCCTTCCCGACGGCGGGGCGCGGCGGCTGACCATGGCGGGTGCGGCCCGCGCGGCGGGGCTGTCGGTCGGCGGGCTCTACCACCGCTTCGACGGGAAGCGGGCGCTCCTGCTCTACGGCCTCGCCCCGGAGAACCTCGGTCGGGCCTGCGCGGACTTCCAGGCGACGTGGGGGCACGTCGAGCCGGTGGAACTCGTGTCCCGCGCCCTCGACGGGTTCTCCGACGCCGTCGACCGGTGGGTCCGGCCCTCGGTCGACGCGGCCGGGCAGCTCGGCATCGACGTGCTGCACGGGGCGTTGGCCGACGCGATGACGACGGAGCTGGTCGGGATGGTGCGCTCGGTCCGACGAATGGCGCCCGGGATGACCGACGAGCGGGCCGACGCCCTCGAGCGGTCCCTGCGCCGGGTCTGCACCGCGCACGTGCTCGACCCCACCGCCCGCGACGGCGAACTGCGCGAGCAGCTCCGGCTCACCGTGGTCGGGGCGGTCTCCGGCTGACACCGGATGTCAGCGGTGGCACACGGCTGACACCGGACGTCAGCGGTGGGACACGGCTGACACCGGGTCCGGCCCGGGCGGCCGCGCCTAGACTCCCGTCCGCCATGAGCGCCCCCCGACTGCCGGACGGCTGGACCGTCCGCCCCGACCCCCGCACGTGGCGCGTCGACGGTGGCGCCACGTGGATCGGCGGGTCCCCGCCCCGGGTGCTGCGGCTCTCGGTGGCCGCGCGGAAGCGGCTGGACGGCCCCGAGCTCGTCGTCACGGACGCGACCTCGGCGGCCCTGGCGCGGCTGCTCTCCGACGCCGGCGTCGCGCACCCGGTCGGCGGTGACGGTCCGACGCCGGACGACGTGACCGTGGTGGTCCCGGTCAAGGACCGCTCCGCCGAGCTCGACCGCCTGCTCGTGGCCGTCCGAGCGACCGCACCCGGCATCGGGATCGTGGTGGTCGATGACGGGTCGGACGACCCGGGAGCGACCTCGGAAGTGGCCGAACGCCACGGCGCGAGGGTCGTCCGACATCGGACGAGTCGAGGTCCGTCGGCCGGGCGCAACACCGGGGCGCGGGCGTGCACGACCCCGCTGATCGCGTTCCTGGACTCCGACGTCGTGCCGGAGCCGGGCTGGCTGGACACGCTGCTCGGGCACCTGGCGGACCCGGCCGTCGGGGTGGTGGCGCCGCGGATCGTGGCGTTCTCCGACGGGGGACCCGAGAACGCGGTCACCCGCTACGAGCGCCGGCGCTCCTCGCTGGACCTCGGAGCCCGGCCCGCGCCGGTGACCGCGCGCTCCCGCGTGGCGTACGTGCCGAGTGCGGCGCTCGTGGTGCGGCGCGAGGCGTTCGGGGACGGGTTCGACGAGGCGATGCCGGTCGCCGAGGACGTCGACCTGGTGTGGCGCATCGCCGCCGCGGGCTGGCGGCTGCGCTACGACCCGGCCGCCCGGGTCGCCCACGAGCACCGCGCGCACGTCCGGGCGTGGCTCGCCCGCAAGGCGTTCTACGGCACGGGCGCCGCACCCCTGGCCCGGCAGCACCCGCGCCGCGTGCCCCCGGTCGCGCTCGCCTCGTGGACGGCGGCGACCGTGGCGCTGCTCGGCGTCCAACGGCCCTGGTCCTCCGCGGCGGCGGGGGTTGTCACCCTCGTGGCGACCGCCCGGCTCGCCCGGGGTCTGCGCAGGCCGGGCGAGCCGTGGCTGCGGGTCACCCCCTCGCGGCAGGAAAGCGTCGTTGCTGCCACCGGACGACAGCAACGACGCTTTCCTGCCACGGGGGTGCGGGTCACCGGGCCGGTGCCGCTGGCCCTCGTGCTCGCGCCCTGGGGACTCGGCGGCGCACTCTGGCAGGCGGCCGGGGCGCTGACCCGGCACTGGTGGCCCGTCGCGGCGGTCGGCGCGCTCGTCAGCCGACGCGTCCGACGGGCCCTGCTGCTCGCCGCCGTCGCCGAGGGGCTGGCCGACTGGGCGCGGTTCCGCGACCCGGGCGCGGGCCCGCTCGACGCGCTCGCCCACGTCGCCGCCCACCGCGCCGACGACCTCGCCTACGGTGCCGGGCTCTGGTGGGGCGCGTGGCGGCACCGCACGGTCTCCCCGCTGCTGCCCGACCTCTCCGGGAAGGGGCCCGATGCCTGACGCCGTCGTCCGGTCCGTCGCCGTCGGTCGCGCCGTCGAGATCGCCGGCCCGAAGGACCGCACCACGCTCACCGCGAGCGCGAAGGCGCCCGTCGACGGCCCGGTGGCGGTCCACCGTGAGCACCTCGAGGGCGACGAGCAGGCCGACCTCGAGAGCCACGGCGGCCCCGACAAGGCCGTCTACGCCTACGCCGCCGAGGACGTCGAGTGGTGGGCCGAGGAGCTCGGCCGCGCGGTCGACCCGCAGACCTTCGGGCAGAACCTCACGACGACGGGTCTCGACCTCCGGTCGGTGGTCGTGGGCGAGCGCTGGCGCATCGGCACCGCCGAGTTCGAGGTCGCCCAGCCCCGCATCCCCTGCTTCAAGCTCGGCCTGCACGCGGGCGACCCGAGGATGCCGCGCCGCTTCGTCGCCGCGGTCCGGCCCGGGGCCTACCTGCGGGTCCGGACGACGGGTCACGTCCGGGCCGGGGACGTCCTCGAGGTCCTCGGCCGGCCCGACCACGGGATGACCCTCGCCGAGGTGTTCACGATCTACCACCACGAGCGCCACCGGGCGGCGACCCTCCTCGACGTCCCGGAGCTCGCGCCGATGTACCACCGCTGGGCCCGCGACCGGACGTGAGCCCGTCCGCCGACCAAGGCTCCGGCGGCACCGATCAAGGCTCGGGACGGCGTGTGAGGTCGCCGTGGCGACATGGATACAGGTACCTGTCCGATCGGGCAGGTGAGCACGCTGCCCGGGCCGCCCGATTTACGTCGCCGTGTTCCGGGCTCCGCGCCGGACGGAGCGGCGGATGCCCGCAGACACGGGCGCACGATCACGATCGCCCCGCATCTTCGGAGTCGGGACGGGCACGGGGGCTGACCAGCGCCGCGAGTACCCGCGGCACGCCCCGACCAGGCGTTGCGAGATGGCGATCACGGGGGTGTGATGTGGCCGCCACCACGCTGACGGGCGTGACGGCGTCGTCGCGGCCGGGTCCGACCCGTGATCGCGGCTAGAACACCACCACTGACGACGTGCTCGCCTCTTGTGTCCCGTGCGAAAGCGGGCCTGGGCGTGTGAGGAGTGAATCCATGGCACGCATCCGGACCACCGTCGACGGCCTCGTCTACGAGGACGACGTCGAGCCCCGCATGCTGCTCGTGCAGTACCTGAGGGAACGACTGGGCAAGACCGGCACGGTGATCGGCTGCGACACCAGCAACTGCGGTGCCTGCACCGTGCACCTGGACGGCCTCTCGGTGAAGTCCTGCTCCGTGCTGGCCGTGCAGGCCAACGGCAGCGAGGTGCTCACCGTCGAGGGGCTGGAGCGGGACGGTCAGCTCCACCCGGTCCAGCAGGCGTTCCACGACAACCACGCCCTGCAGTGCGGCTACTGCACGCCGGGCATGATCATGCAGTCGATCGACCTGCTCGGTGACAACCCGGACCCCTCCGAGCAGGAGGTCCGTGAGGGCATCGAGGGCAACCTCTGCCGCTGCACCGGATATCAGAACATCGTGCGGGCGGTGCAGGACGCGGCCCAGAAGATGAAGCCGGGTGCCTCGCAGGCCGCACCCGTCGGGGGAGGCGCCTGATGACCACGGTCGAGAACAACGCACCTGCGCAGGAGATCGGGCGCGACCGGCGCCGCAAGGAGGACCGTCGGCTCATCACCGGGCGCACCCGGTGGACCGACAACCAGGTCCTCACCGGCCTGCTCCACATCTCCATCGTCCGCAGCCCCTTCGCCCACGCGGAGATCGGCAGCATCGACACCAGCGCCGCCAAGCAGGTCCCGGGCGTCGTCGCGGTCTACACCGCGTCCGACATCGGTGCCGACGCGGTGCAGCTGCCCTGCGCGTGGCCGATCACCAAGGACATGAAGTCCCCGCAGCGCCCCGCCCTGGCGGGGAGCCGGGTGAACTTCGCCGGCGAGGGCGTCGCCGTCGTCGTGGCCCGCACCGCGGCCGCCGCGAAGGACGCCGCCGAGCTGGTCGAGGTCGACTACTCCGAGCTCGAGCCGGTGCTCGACATGGAGGAGGCCCTCAAGGAGGGCGCGACCCTCGTCCACCCGGAGCTCGGCACCAACGAGAACGCCCAGTGGGTGTTCGACTCGGGCGAGGCCGGCTCGGGCGGGTCCGCGGCCGAGGCGATCGCCGCGGCGGAGAAGGCCGACGACCAGGTCGTCATCACGCGCCGCTTCCGCCAGCAGCGCCTCGTCCCGGTCTTCATGGAGCCGCGCTCCACGGTGGTCGACCCGACCGGCGAGCAGCTGGTCATGTGGTCCTCCACCCAGGTGCCGCACATCCTCAAGACGATGCTGGCGCTGACGCTCGGCCTGCCCGAGCACAAGATCCGCGTCATCGCCCCCGACGTGGGCGGCGGCTTCGGCGGCAAGATCGCCGTGGCGCCGGAGGAGGTCGTCACGCTGCTGGTGGCCCAGAAGCTGGGCAAGCCGGTGAAGTGGACCGAGACGCGCTCGGAGTCGCTGCTCACCGCGCACCACGGCCGCGACCAGATCCAGGACCTCACCGTCGCCGTCACGAAGGACGGCGTCATCAAGGGCCTGGACGTCAAGCTCCTCGCCGACATGGGCGCCTACCTCGGCCTCGTCGGGCCGGGCGTGCCGATCCTCGGCGCGTTCATGTTCAACGCGATCTACAAGATCCCGGCCTACCGGTTCGACTGCACCAACGTCTTCACCACCAAGACGCTCACCGACGCCTACCGCGGCGCCGGTCGTCCGGAGGCCACCTTCGGCATCGAGCGGATGATGGACGAGGTCGCCGTCGAGCTCGGGATCGAGCCGATGGAGCTGCGCAAGCGCAACTGGATCAAGCACGAGGAGTTCCCGTACACCACGGTCAGCACGCTGACCTACGACACGGGCAACTACGAGGCCGCGACCGACCAGGCCATGTCGATGTTCGACTACGACGGTCTGCGCCGGGAGCAGGAGGAGCGCCGCAAGCGCGGCGACGTCAAGCAGCTCGGCATCGGCATCTCGACCTTCACCGAGATGTGCGGGCTCGCCCCGTCGCGCGTGCTGGGCTCGCTCGACTACGGCGCCGGCGGCTGGGAGACCGCGTCCATCCGGATGCTGCCCACCGGCAAGGCCGAGGTCGTCGTCGGCGTCAGCCCGCACGGGCAGGGCCACGAGACCGCGTTCTCGCAGATCATCGCGGACAAGCTGGGCATCCCGTTCGACGACGTGGAGATCCTCCACGGGGACACCCAGTCGTCCTACCGCGGCCTCGACACCTACGGGTCGCGCTCGCTCGCGGTCGGCGGCATCGCGATGGTCAAGGCGGCCGAGAAGGTCGTCGAGAAGGCCAAGCCGATCGCCGCGCACATGCTCGAGGCGTCCGAGGACGACATCGAGTTCACGGCCGGCAAGTTCTCGGTCAAGGGCACCGACAAGGGCGTGGGCATCGCGGACGTGGCGCTCGCCGTGTTCGCCGCCCACGACTACCCGGAGGGCATCGAGCCCGACATCGACGCCCACGCGACGTTCGACCCGGAGAACTTCTCCTACCCGCACGGCACCCACCTGTGCGCGGTCGAGGTCGACACCGAGACGGGCTTCGTGCAGCTGCACAAGTACGTCTGCGTGGACGACGTGGGCACGGTGATCAACCCGCTGATCGTCGAGGGCCAGATCCACGGCGGTCTCGCGCAGGGCATCGCGCAGGCGCTGTTCGAGGACGCCCCGTACGACGAGTCCGGGACGCTGCTGTCGGGCACGCTGGTCGACTACACGCTGCCCTCGGCGGCCGACCTGATCAACTTCGACACGGCGAACACCTCGACGCCGTCGACGACCAACCCGCTGGGCGTCAAGGGCGTGGGCGAGGCGGGCACCATCGCCTCCACCCCCGCCGTCGTGAACGCCGTCCTCGACGCCGTGCGCCAGTACGGGGTCAAGGACATCGACATGCCGACCACGCCGTTCCGCGTGTGGACGGCGATCAACTCCGGCAAGGGCACCGGCACGCAGGCCGACGAGGCGAACGTCGCCTCGCCCGGCGCCGGCCTCGGCAGCATGGCCAAGAGTGACTCGGTGAAGAACCAGGGAGGCGCGCTGTGATCCCCGCATCGTTCGACTACGTGCGGCCGACGTCCGTCGCCGAGGCCGTCCAGGCTCTCGCCGACGGCGGGGACGACGCGAAGATCCTGGCCGGCGGCCAGAGCTTCATCCCCGTCCTGCGGCTGCGCATGGGCGACCCCTCGCTCGTCGTCGACCTCGGCGGCATCGCCGAGCTCCGCGGCGTCCGCGAGGAGGGCGACAAGATCGTCGTCGGGGCCATGACGACCCACCACGACGTCACCCGCGACGACCTGCTGAACCAGCACGTGAAGCTGATCAGCGAGGCGACGAAGACGGTGGCCGACTTCCAGGTCCGCCACCGCGGGACCCTCGGCGGCGCCCTGGCGCACGCCGACCCGGCCGGTGACCTCGCGGCGCCCGCGCTCGCGCTGGACGCCGAGTTCGTCATCGCCGGCGCGAACGGCGAGCGCACCGTCGCCGCGTCGGACTTCTTCGAGGACTACTTCACGACGGCCATCGGCCCGCAGGAGATCCTCACCGCGATCCGCTTCCCGAAGTACACGGGCTGGGGCGCGCGGTACGAGAAGTTCAACCGCGTCGCGCAGGCGTGGTCGATCGTCGCCGTGGCCGCCACGGTCAAGGTCGAGGGCGGCTCCATCACCGACGCCCGCATCGGCCTGACCAACATGGCAGGTGTCCCCGTCCGGGCGCGGGGTGTCGAGTCGGCCCTCGTCGGGCAGACGATGAGCGAGGAGACGGTCCGCGCCGCGGCGCAGGCCGCCGCCGAGGGCACCAGCCCCACGTCGGACGCCGACGCCGGGTCGGACTACCGCGAGCACCTCGCGAAGGTCCTGACCGGGCGCGCGGTGCTCGCCGCGGCCGGCTGACACGCTCGGCCCAACGCCCTACCGTGAGGCCCGTCCCAGCCCGGGGCGGGCCTCACGTGCGTCCACCCACTCGCCAGGAGGCGTAGATGCAGCTCGAGAACTCCTTCACCGTGCCGGTCGCGATCGACACCGTGTACGACGCCATGAACGACCCGGAGAAGATCACCCCCTGCTTCCCGGGCGCCACGCTGACCTCCGCCGACGGTGACGACTTCACCGGCACCGTGAAGGTGAAGCTGGGCCCGATCTCGATGACCTACAAGGGCAAGGGCACCTTCGTCGAGCGCGACAAGAGCGCGCACAAGATCGTCGTCGACGCCCAGGGTCGCGACTCGCGCGGGAACGGCACCGCCTCGGCCAAGGCCACGCTGACGATGTCGTCGGAGGGCCCGGAGTCCACCAAGGTCACCGTGCTCACCGAGATGCAGGTGACCGGCAAGCCCGCGCAGTTCGGCCGCGGCGTCATGTCCGACGTCGGCGACAAGATCCTCGGGCAGTTCGCCTCGTGCCTGGCCGACGAGTTCGCCGACGCGCCCGCGCCGGAGGCCGCTCCGGCCTCCGCGTCGAGCAACGGCGCGGCCGCCCCGGTGTCCTCGGGCGCCGAGGCCGTGTCCGGCGCGGCCACCCCGGTGTCGCACCCGGCCAGCCCGGCCCCGGTCGCCGCCGGCTCGGGTGCCCCCGAGGCCGCCCCGATGGCGTCGACCGTCGCCGAGGCCCGCACGCAGGACGACGCCGCCGCCAAGCCGGGCTCCAACCCGTCGTCCGGCGCGGGCCCCCGTCCGGTCCAGTCGACGCCGAAGCCCAAGCGGCAGCAGGCCGAGGCCATCGACCTGCTCGACGCCTCGTCCGACGCGCTGGCCAAGCGCCTCCTGCCGGTCGCGGGCGGCGTGGGCGTCCTCGCGATCATCCTGCTGATCATCCGGTTCGCCCGCCGCTGATCGACCCCTCCGACCGCAGGGCACTCCCGACACCGGGGGTGCCCTGCGGTCGTTGCGGGCCAGAATGTCGACCATGACGACGGGACCGCTCGCGGGGCTGCGGGTGCTGGAGATGGGCACGATCATCGCCGGGCCGTTCGCGGCCCGGATCCTCGGCGACTACGGCGCCGACGTGATCAAGATCGAGCCGCCGGGTCGCCCCGACCCGCTCCGTGACTGGGGGCAGGGGGAGTACCGGGGGCAGCACTTCATGTGGACCGTCATCGGCCGCAACAAGCGCTGCATCACCCTCGATCCGCGGACCGGTCGTGGCCGCGAGATCTTCCTCGAGCTGGTGGCGCGCACGGACGTGATCGTCGAGAACTTCCGCCCCGGGACGCTCGAGCGCTGGGGCCTCGGGTTCGACGTGCTCAGCGAGGCCAACCCGGGCCTGATCCTCGGGCGCGTGTCCGGCTACGGCCAGACCGGCCCGTACGCCTCGAAGCCGGGCTACGCCTCGGTGGCCGAGGCGGTCAGCGGGATGCGCAGCATCAACGGCTTCCCCGGGGAGGCGCCGCCGCGCATGGCGGTCTCCCTGGGCGACTCGCTGGCCGGGATGGTCGCCGTGCAGGGGGTGCTCGCCGCGCTGTACTCGCGGTCGGTGACCGGGAAGGGCCAGGTCGTCGACATCGCGATCACCGAGGCCTGCCTGTCGGTGCTGGAGTCGTCGATCCCCGAGTACGACAAGCTCGGCGCCGTGCGCCGCCCGGGCGGCACGAAGCTCGACGGCATCGCGCCGTCGAACATCTACCGGTCCTCCGACGGGCTCTGGATGGTCGTCGCGGCCAACCAGGACACGGTGTTCGGGCGGCTCTGCGAGGCCATGGGCCGCCCCGAGCTCGCGACCGACGAGAAGTTCGTGGACCACCTCGCCCGCGGCCGCAACCAGGATGAGATCGACGGGATCGTCGCCGACTGGGTCGCCGCGCGACCTGCCGCCGAGGTGCGCGAGATCCTCGACGGGGCCGGCGTCATCGTCGGGCCGGTGAACACGATCGCCGAGGTGGTCACCGACGAGCAGTTCCTGGCCCGCGACATGATCGTCGCCCACCACGACGAGCGCCTCGACGAGGACGTGCTCGGCCCCGGCGTCGTCCCCACCTTCGCCGGCACGCCGGCATCCGTCCGCCGTGCCGGTCCGGCCCTCGGCGCGGACAACCACGAGGTCTACGCGGAGCTCGGCATCTCCGACGCGGAGCTCGAGGAGCTCACGACCGCGGGCACGATCTGATGCGCGTCGGCCACGCCCGGCGCCTCGGCGACGGCGCCCTCACCGGCACCACCGTGATCCTCCCCGACCCCGCAGGCGCCGTCGCGGGTGTGGACGTCCGCGGCGGCGGGCCGGGCACCCGCGAGACCGACGCACTCGACCCCCGGACGCTCGTCGACCGCGTCCACGCGGTGGTCCTGTCCGGCGGGTCGGCCTACGGGCTCGCCGCCGCGACGGGCGTGATGGACACGCTGGGCGCCGCGGGGGTGGGGTTCCCGGTGGGCGGGCCGGGCGAGGTGGTCCCGATCGTGCCCGCGGCCGTCGTCTTCGACCTCGGCCGCGGCGGTGACTTCCGCGCCCGTCCCGACGCCGCCCTGGGGGCCGAGGCCCTCGCGGCGGCGACCGACTCCTGGGCCGACGGCGTCGTCGGCGCCGGCACCGGGACGCTCGTCGGCGGGCTCAAGGGCGGCGTCGGCACGGCGACGGAGACGACCGACGCGGGCGAGGTGACCGCGCTCGTCGTCGTGAACGCGGCCGGGTCGGCGGTCGACCCGCGGACCGGGGAGCTGTGGGCGGCCCGGCACCTCACCGCCGCCGATCGGACGCCACCGCCCCTTCCCGACGACCGGTCGGGTCTGCTCGAGCGGCTGGCCGCGGCCGCCGCGCCGCCGACGCTGAACACCACGATCGGCGTGGTGTGGACCGACGCCACGCTCACCGTGGCGCAGTGCTCGAAGCTCGCCGCGGTCGGCCACGACGGGCTCGCGCGGGCGATCCGTCCGGTGCACGGGATGACCGACGGCGACACGCTGTTCGGGCTCGCGACGACCACCCGACCGGCCCCGGACCTCGCCGGGCTGCAGGCGCTCCTGACGGCGGGGGCGGACGCCGTGACCCGGGCGGTGGGGAACGCGGTGCTCGCGGCGGAGTCCGTCGGCGGGTTCCGCTGCTACGCGGACGTGGTGGCGGACGCGGAGCGCAGCGGAGCCGGACCCGGGCGGACCGACGGATGAGGCTACGGGTGGCCACCTGGAACCTGTGGTGGCGGTTCGGGGAGGCCGACCGGCGCCGGCCGGCCGTGCTGGAGACGCTCCGGGCGCTCGACGCCGACGTGATCGGCCTGCAGGAGGTGTGGTCGCGCGACGGCGAGGACCTGGCGAGCGGGCTCGCGGCCGAGCTCGGGATGCACGCCGTCTTCGGGGCGTCGCCCGACGCGTCGTCGTGGACCTCGCGGCTCCCGGCGGACGCGGACTGCGGGATCGGCAACGCCGTCCTCGCCCGGTGGCCGGTGCACCCGTTGCACCTCGAGGGGCTGTGCGGCACGGGACGGGTGCTGCTGGGGACCACCGTCGACACCCCGGTCGGGTCGTGGCACGTCCAGTCCGCGCACCTGACGTCGTCGGCGAGCGGGTCCGCGGTGCGCTGCGAGCAGGTGCGGGTGATCGCGCGGCACGTGGTGTCGGCCCCGCCCACCGACCTGCCCCCGCTCGTGCTCGGCGACTTCAACGCGGAGGCCGCCTCCGACGAGATGCGCCTCGTAGAGGGGCACCTGACGGCGCCGGCCGAGCCGGGGCTGGTGCTCGTGAACACCCGCCGGTGGGCCGCCGACCCCGACGAGCCGACCTGGTCCCCGGCGAACCCCTACGTCGCCCCGAGCGGCTCCCCGCCGTCGCGCATCGACCACGTGCTGGTCGGGGCCGGGCGGGGGAGCGTGCCGCTGCGGGTGGGCGACGTGGCGCTCTTCGGCGACGGCCCGGCCTCCGACGGGGTCTGGCCGTCGGACCACCACGGCGTGGTGGTGGACCTCGAGGTGGCCGACCGTGCGTGACGTCCACGCCTGGCGCCGCGTGGCGTCCGGGGCGGCGCTGATCCTCCCGGACGGCTGCCTCGACGTGATCGTCCGTCCCGACGGCGAGGCGGTCGTCGCGGGCCCGGACGCCGTCGCCCGTGAACACGTCGGCGACGGCGCCTACCGGGGGGTGCGCTTCTCCCACGGCCTCGGGCCGCTGGTGCTCGGGGTGCCCGCGGACGAGCTGGTGGACCGGACGGTGCCGCTCGCGGACGTGGTCGGGCGGGTTCCCGACGTCGGGTCCTGGCTGCGGTCGCGCCTGCGGGACCTTCCCGACGACGAGCGGTGGGCGGCGGCCGTGTTCGACGCGTCGGCCCGCGGGGTGCCCGTCGCCGCGATCGCCGACCGCCTGGGCTGGTCCGCCCGCACGCTGCACCGCCGGTGCCGGACCCGCTTCGGCTACGGGCCGCAGCACCTCCACCGCGTCCTGCGGCTCCGACGCGCCCTCACCCGTCGTCGGGACGGCAGCGGGTGGGCGGCCGTGGCGGCGGAGGTCGGGTACGTCGACCAGCAGCACCTGGCCCGCGAGACCCGGGCGCTCACGGGACGGTCGCCGTCGGCGCTGGGCAGATGATCATGCCGAGCGCGACGGCCGAGGAGTCGCGCTCGACATGATCAACTGCCTAGGTGGTCCTCGGGCGGGTACTCGCCGGGCCCGGTCCGTGATCAACGAGCACCTGCGGTGGTCCGGCGGCCGGGCCGACCACCGAGGGTGCTCGCTCGCCTCAGGACGACGCGGCGAAGAGGTCGACGCCGACCCCGTCCGGGTCGAGCACGGCGGCGTACCGCTGACCCCAGAACGCGTCGAACGGCGCCAGGTGGCCGCGATACCCGGCATCGACCAGCCGCTCGTAGGCCGCGTCGACCTCGGCGGGGGAACCGCACTCCAGCGCCAGCCCCACCCGTCCGTTGCCCGTCGGCGGCGTGAACGACGGATCGAACGACGCCACGGTCTCCTCGGTGTCGAGCAACAGCCGCAGGCCGCCGAACGGGATCTCCACGTGCGGGGCGGGTTCGTCGGGCACCTCCAGCCCCAGGGCGCGGTAGAAGGCGAGCGAGGCGGCCATGTCGGAGACGACGATCCCGACGGCCGAGGGTGCGGGCTGCATGGCGTGGGAGGCTAGGGCGGTGACGGCGACGGGGTCGTGGATCCATCGGACACACGCCCTCGGATTCACCGCGCCGCTGTGCCCGGACAACCTCTGGGGACACCTGGTGGCCACCGCCGTGCCGGGCGTCGAGGAGTGGTTCGCCGGGGCCTACCGGCGCACCCTGGCGCTGCCGGGCGGACCCGCCGTCGTGAGCCTCCCTCCGCCGGTCGACGGCGCGGTGCACGCCGAGCTGCGACTCTCCGTTCCCGACGACGAGCCGGAGGGGGTCCGGCTCGCCCGGCGCCTCCTCGACCTCGACGCCGACCCGGTCGCGATCGACGGGCATCTGCGACGCGATCCCGTGCTCACCCCGCTCGTCGACGCGGCACCCGGTCGGCGGGTGCCGGGCAGCCCCGACCCCGACGAGTTCGCGGTCCGCGCGGTGCTGGGCCAGCAGGTCTCCACCGCGGCCGCCCGCACCCACGCCTCCCGCCTCGTGCGCGACCACGGCACCCCGCTGCCGGCGGGCCTGGCGCCGGAGGGCTCGTCGCTGACCCACCTCTTCCCGACCCCGCACCAGCTCACCGCCCTCACCGACGACGAGCTGGGCATGCCGGCGAGCCGGAAGCGCACGTTGCACGGGCTGGTCGCCGCGCTGGCCGAGGGCCGCGTCGACCTGCACGGACCCGACGCCCGCGAGCAGCTCGGGGCGCTGCGGGGGATCGGGCCGTGGACGGTCGACTCCGTCGCGATGCGGTCCCTCGCCGACCCGGACGCCTTCCTGCCCTCCGACCTCGGCATCCGGGTGGCCGCCCGGGAGCTGGGCCTCCCCGAGCGCGACCGCGACCTGATCGTCCGCGCCGAGGCGTGGCGGCCCTACCGCGCCTACGCGACGCAGTACCTGTGGGCCGCCCTCGACCACGCGGTCAACACCATGCCCGCCTAGGGCTCACTGCGGCGCGAGGTGTCGGCGCAGCGCCTTCTTGTCGACCTTCCCGGCGTCGGTCAGCGGCATCTCGTCGACGAACTCGACGTCCTCCGGGGCGTACATCGGCCCCTGCTTCTCGACGACGAGCCCGGTCAGCGCCTCGGGGTCCGGGTGCGTCCCGGGCTCGACGACGACGGCGGCGTGCACCGACTCCGACCCGTCGTCGTCCGGGGCGCCGAAGACCGCGGCCTCCCGCACGTCGTCGTGCGAGGCGAGGACGTGCTCCACCTCCGGCGTGTGCACGTGGCCGCCGACCACCACGACGACGTCGCCGAGGCGGTCGACCACGTGCAGGTAGCCGCGGTCGTCGACGTAGCCGACGTCGCCGGTGTGCATCCAGCCGTCGGCGTCGAGGGTCTGCGCGGTGAGCTCGGGCTGCTTCCAGTAGCCGTCGAACTCCATGCCGGTGCGGACCCAGAGCTCACCCGGCTCGCCGTCGGGAAGAGCCGCCCCGTCGGGGCCGTGGACCGACAGCTCCGTGGTCGGCAGGACCCGGCCGACGGTGCCGAGCAGGCTCTCGTCGTCGTGCTCCTCGCGGGTCAGCACGCTGATCCCGCCCGCCTCGGTCTGGCCGTAGAACTGCACGAACACCCGCCCGATCCGTCGTACCGCCTCGGCCGTGCGCGCGGGCACCGCCGGCGCGCCGCCGTAGATGACGGTGCGCAGGCTGGAGAGGTCGGTGGTGTTGAGGTCGGGGTGGTCGAGCAGCCGGTGCAGCAGCGGCGGGAGCAGCCACAGGTCGGTGATCCGCTCGCGTTCGATCGTCGCGAGCACCTCGCCGGGGTCGAAGCCGTCGAGCAGGACGACCGCCCCGCCCACGGACAACGTCCGGTCCGCGATGCCGCCGGCGGCGTGCGCGACGGTCGTGCAGACGAGCTGGCGCACCTCCTCCGGCTCCTCGTCGGGCTCGTCGGCGGTGGAGGGCCGCCAGGCGTGCTCGAGCATCCGCAGGTGGTGGCCGAAGGTGTAGGTGATGCCCTTCGGGTGGCCGGTGGTGCCGCCGGTGTGCCGGATCTGCTCCACGTCCTCGGCGTGGGCCCGGCACTCGACCGGGGTCGCGTCGGCGTCCGCGGTCAGCGCGTCGTCGAGCAGGATGCGCCGGACGGGGGCGCTGTGCTCCAGCACGGCGTCGGCGTCGTCCTCGTGGCCCGGGACGACCAGCACGGCGGCCGCGTCCACGTCGTCGACGATGCGTCCGCGGGCCTCGGCGGACAGGCCGGCGTAGGGCTGCGTGATCCCGGCGCCGAGCAGGTTCACCGCGTAGCGCGCGACGATCCCCTCCGGCTCGTTGCCCGCGAGGAGCACGACGATCGTGCCCGGTCGGATCCCGCGGTCGTCCAGCGCGTGGGCGGTCCGGAACACCGCGTCCCGCAGGTCGCCGTGCGAGAGGCGCCGGTCGTGGTGGACCAGGGCGAGGGCATCGGCGTGGTCCGCGAAGGCCTGGAGACGGGCCTCGACGTCGGCGCGGGGCGACATGACTCCTCCTCGAGTCGATCGTTGCATTACGCAACGAGTACCCGGGATGCGGTCGGAGCCGCCCCACTGTGAGCCGACGATCAGAAGAGCATGGAGTCGGCGGCCTCGAGGTCGAGCAGTGCCCGCTTGGTCTCCAGCCCACCCGCGTAGCCGGTGAGCGCGCCGTCGGCGCCGACCACCCGGTGGCACGGCACGACGATCGCCACGGGGTTGCGGGCCATCGCTCCACCGACCCGCCGGGAGTCGGACACCGGCAGACCGACCTTCGTCGCGAGGGCGCCGTAGGTGGTCGTCGTGCCCCACACGACGTCACGCAGCCCCTCCAGGATGCGGCGGTCGTGGGCGCCGGTCAGGTCCACCGGGACGCTGAACTCGCGCAGGTCCCCGTCGAGGTAGGCGTCGATCTCGCGGCGGGCGAGGTCGAGGTGGTCCTTCCCGACGACGGGTGCGGGCTCCGCGGGCGGGGTGAAGCCCAGGAGCGTCAACCCGTCCGCCGAGGCCGCCAGGTAGAGGGGTCCGATCCGCGTCTCGTGCAGCACCGTCATGCCCGGGAGAACACCGGTCCCGACCAGGCCGTTGCGGGTCAGCCTCCGGCGAAGGGGGGCAGCACGTCGAGGACGGCGCCGTCGGCGAGGACGTCGTCGCGCGAGTGGACCGCGGTGCCGTCGAGCAGGAAGGACGACGCGGCCAGCACCTTGACCAGCGCCTCGCCGTGATCGGCGGCGATCGCCTCGACCAGGGCGGCGATCGTGGTCCCGACCGGCACGGTGACCGGCTCGGAGCCACGCCCGGCCGCGGCCTTCGCGCCGGCGAAGTAGCGGACCGTGACGGTCAGGGTGCGGGTGTCGAGCGAGCTCGTCATCATCCTCCGATCGCGCTCATGGGTCGGTCGGGCTGCAGGAACCCGGGGTCGTCGATGCCGTGGCCGGGCTTCTTGCCCCACATCGCGACCCGCCACGCCGCGGCGATCTCGGCGTCGGTGCCGCCGCCGCGCAGGAACGAGCGCAGGTCGTTCTCGGAGCGGGCGAACAGGCAGGTGCGGACCTGACCGTCGGCGGTCAGGCGCGTGCGGTCGCAGGTGCCGCAGAAGGGGCGGGTCACCGAGGCGATCACGCCGACCCGCGCCGGGCCGCCGCCGCGGCGCTCCCAGCCGTCGACCAGGAACCGCTCGGCCGGGGCGCCACCGCGCTCGGCCGGGTCGGGCCGCAGGTCGAAGCGGGTGCGCAGCGACGCGAGGATCTGCTCGGCGGTGATCATGCGGTCGCGCTGCCACGAGTGGCCGGCGTCGAGCGGCATCTGCTCGATGATGCGCAGCTCGAAGCCCTCGGCGAGCGCCCAGGCGAGCAGGTCGGGGGCCTCGTCGTCGTTCAGGCCCGGCATGAGCACCGTGTTGATCTTGATGGGGCCGAGGCCCGCCTCGCGGGCGGCCGCGAGGCCGTCGAGGACGTCGCCGAGCCGGTCGCGCCGGGTGATCTCGGCGAACCGCTCGGGGCGCAGGGTGTCGAGCGAGACGTTGACCCGGTCGAGCCCGGCGTCGGCGAGCCGCTGCGCCCGCTTCGTCAGGCCGAGGCCGTTGGTGGTCACCGACATGTCCGGCTTCGGCGTGAGGGCCGCCGTGGCGGCGACGATGTCCTCGAGGCCGCGCCGGAGCAGTGGCTCGCCGCCGGTGAAGCGGATCTCGTGCACGCCGAGGTGCTCGACGGCGACGCGCACCAGACGGACGACCTCGTCGTCGGTCAGGGCCTCCTCGGACGGCATCCACTCCAGGCCCTCCGCGGGCATGCAGTAGGTGCAGCGCAGATTGCACCGGTCGGTCAGCGAGACCCGCAGGTCGGTCGCGACCCGGCCGTAGCGGTCGACGAGCCGGTCGTCGGAGGGACGGTCCGCAGCGGTGTCCGACGCCCCCGGAACGGAGGGGACGCCGAGGTCGAGGATGGTCATCGGTTTCCACCCTAACCACGATCGAGGACCTGCGTGAGCAGCATCTCTGCAGGTCGCGGACGGTGAGCCGCAGATGCGGGACACGTTGGAACGTGATCACGCACCTGCGGGTCGAACGCTCCGGAACCGTACGATCGGAGGGGAGTCGGGCCGTCGGCTGTCCGCAGAAGGAGCGGATCCGGGGCCTGGGCGTCCGGACCCGCTCCTCCTGTCAGGCGGTGGTGATGTCGCCGTTGGTCAAGGTGCCGGTCACGGTCTTACCGCCGATCCGCACCATGACCTGGTCCCGGCCGCCGGGCTTGTCGACCACGGTCAGGGTGAAGGGCACGGTCTGGCCGCGGCTGGTGACCGCGGTGCCGGTGACGGAGCCGCCGGTGGCGGTCTTCTGCACGCTCGTGATGGTGCGCGAGGAGGCGGTGGTGTCGGCCCCGCCGCCGGCGAGCGCGAACTTCCCGGAGGCCTGCCCGGCCGCGGTGGCCTGGGCGTCGACCGAGATCGAGTACCGCTGCCCGTCGGCGGCCGTGAGGGTTCCGGCGCCCTTCACCGTCACCGCGGCCGGGGCGGCGGTGACGGTCTCGGTGAACGTCGCCGCCCCGGGGACACCCGGGGTGGTGGCGGAGACGGTCACCTGCCCGGGGGCGGATCCGGCGGTCAGGGGCGGGGAGGTGGCCTGCCCGTTCGCGCCGGTGGTCACGGTGGCGGTGGTCGCGCCGCCGGGGAACGACGCCGACCCGGCAGTGACCGTGAACGTCACCGACGCCCCCGACACCGGTGAGTTGTCCGCGGGGTCGGTGACGGTCGCGACCAGCGGCTGGGCGAAAGGCCGGCCGGTCTGCGCGGACTGACCACTGCCGGAGGTCGCGGCGATGGCGCCGGCCGTGGCCGGGGCCGTGTAGGTGATCACGACCGAGCCGTTGCCCGAGTTGACGCCGTCCTGCACGGTGCCCCCGGACGACGAACCGCCGAGACCGCCGGCGCCGACGCCCGCGCGACCGCTCCCGCCTGGACCCCCGGTCCCTCCGAGTGCACCGGCACCGCCGCCGCCACCCCCGCCGGCCCCGATGTCGGTCGAGGAGCCGCCGGACCCACCGGCGCCTGTGGGTCCGGCGGCAGCGCCGCTCGAGGGTCCACCGTCACCGGGCGCACCGCCGCTGAGGTTGCCGGCGGTCCCGCCGCCGCCGGCGCCCGCACCCGCGACGATCACCGCGGGGGACGAGGCCGACGCTCCCCGCAGGACCGCGGAGGCGCCACCGCCACCGCCACCGCCGTCGCCCTGGCCCAGGCCTCCGCCTTGGCCGGGGAATTCCGCCGGTCCGCCGTTGCCGCCCGTGCCCCCGCTGCGGTAGCCGGCGCCACCGGGAGCGCCCTGGGAACTGTTCGGACCGGCCAGGCCCTTCGGCTGGCCGTCCGCGCCGGCCGCGCCGACCCGGACGGTGAACGTCTCGCCCGCCGTGGCGTCGGTGACAGTGCCCGTGACCCGTGCTCCCCGGCCACCTGCGCTGGTGTTCTGGCCGCCTCCGCCGCCGGCTCCCGCAACGACGAGGTCGAGGCTCGTCACACCGACCGGCACGACGAACGACGCGGTCTGGTCGGCCTGGTCGTACGTACAGCTCACCGTCCGGCCGGCCTGGGTGCACTCCGGCGGTAACGCAGCCCACGCCCCCGGGGCGGCGAGTGCCGCTCCACCCACCACGAGGGCGCCCGCCAACGCGCCCGACAGCAACGACCGACGAACCACGACCACTCCCACCGCTGACCTCACCGCTGCCTCTGCCCCGAACAGGTGAACCAGCGCGGACATTAGGCAGGTCGCTGCGTCGACGACCTAGGGAAAGTTCCCAGGTCCGGTCGGGCGGTCGCCGCCGGACCGCTGAGCGTCGACCGGGCTCGCTCGACCGGTCTGCTCATCCCCCACCCGGGTGACACGCCGAGCGGGGTCGACGTCCCCTGGGGACCGGGTGGGCGTCACTAGCGTCGGACCGTGACCACCACCGCGATCCGGACACCCCCGGTCGGTCGCGGGCCCGCCCGCCGCCGACGGCGTGGACGTGGCGTGCTCGCGATCCTCCTGCTGCTCGTGGTCGTCGTCGTCCTCGGGGGTCTCGCCCTCACCGCCGACACCCCGTCCCGGCCGGACACCGCCACCGTGGCGCGGGGGAGCGTCGTCGCGCAGGTCCGGGCGGACGGGGCGGTGGCGAGCCGGCTCGCGACCGCCGCGTCGTTCCCGGTCGACGGGGTGGTCGCCGCGGTCGACGTGATCACCGGGGCCACCGTGCGCACCGGCGACGTACTGGCGACCCTCGACGACGGGGCCGTCCGCCCGCGCGTGGATGCCGCGCAGGCCGCGCTCGCCGCGGACGAGCAGGCCCGGACCGCCGCCGCACGCGTGCCGGTGCCCGACCCGGTCGCCCTCGCCCGGCTCGACGCCACGATCGCCGCCGACCGCGCCGTGCTCGCCGAGGCCCGACGGGTGCTCGACGGCGGGGAGCTGCGCGCCGCGCAGGACGGCACGGTGACCGCGGTCCGGGTGCGCGTCGGCGACCGCGTCACGGCGGACTCACCACCCGCCGTCGGGATCGCGGACCTCACCGGCCTCGTGGTGCGCGTCGCGGTCGACCCGGCGCGGGTGGCGGACGTCGTCGTCGGACGCTCGGCGATCGTGACGGCGGGAGGTCCGGACGTGCGGGGTCAGGTCGCCGACGTCGCCCCCGTCCCGAGCGGGGACGGCCGGTACGCCGTGACGATCGACGCAGCCTTGCCCGACTCGGCGCGCATCGGGCTCCCGGCCCGGGCCGCCGTCGTGCTCGCCCGGCGCGACGGGGTCCTGGTGGTCCCTCCGGGCGCGCTGCGACCCGGACCCTCCCCGGGGACGGCGACGGTGCAGGTGGTGCCGCCTCAGGGTCCGCCGACACCGTCCGTCCGCACCGTCGGCGTCGGGCTCGTCGGCGACGACGCGGTGGAGGTGACCGACGGGCTCGCGGTGGGCGACGAGGTGGTCGTCGACGGCGCCGGGCCGCCGGCGACGGACTCGTAGGTCTCGCCGAGCCGGGCGACGCCCAGGTCGGCGGTCGCGGTCCCCGCGTTGCCGGTGTCGCGGTAGAGCCCGACCTTCCAGTAGCTCTGCTTCCCCGGATAGAGCGTGCCGCCCGGGGGTCGGAAGCCGGCCAGCTTCTGCTGTTCGTCCACCCAGACGTCGACGCGGCCCTTGGCGGGGTCGGACGAGAACACGATCCCGACGACGAGGTCGACCGGGCGGCCGGTGATCGCCGGGGCGATGTCGGTGGCGAACAGGCGCGACCCTCCGGGCCGGCCGAACCCGCCGCCGAGACGGAACGTCCCGTCCTCGATCCGCAGCTCGAGGGGAGGCGAGCCGGTGCCGTCGTTCTTCCACTGGGTCGCGAGCTGGAAGCCCGACGGGTTCAGGGGGAACGACGGCGGGAGGGTGTAGGTGAGCCGGAAGTACCGGGTCTCGCCCTCCCCGAACTCGTCGACGTCGGGCTCGATCTCGGCGCGCTGTGAGCCGCTGGGCACCGTGAAGCGGATCGCCTTCGGCGGCCCGTCGATCACCGTCACCGTCGAACTCCCGGTGATGTTGTACGGGGTGTCCTTGAACCCGCCGAGGCCCTTCGTGGCGATCGACCCGTCCCAGATCAACCCGGCCGTCGAGGACGGGGCAGAGATCGGCGACGTGGTGGTCGCCGGGCTGGTGGGCGAGGTCGTCGTCGCGGCCGCGACGCGCGGACGATCGGTGGCGATCGTCGGGGGCGTGGCCGTGGCCGTGTCCGGCGGGGCGGGTTCGGCGGTTTCGCTGGTCAGCCACACCTCGCGCGCGGCGGGGACGGCGGACCCGTCAGCGGCACCGCGCAGCCGGAGACGGACCTGCACCTCGGAGGTGGGGCCGGCGAACCGGGCGGGTGCCCGGTCGCGGACGGCGAGCCACGGACCCCACTGCCCGATCGCGTCGAGGCCGCGGGCCTGGAGGTCGACCGAGGTCCCGGGGGGCAGGTCGGCGGTGACGGTGCCGTCGAGCGCCGCGGCGGGTCGGAGCAGGCGTCGGGGCGCGACCGTCAGCACGCCCTCGGTCCGGGGCGTCGCGGGGCGTACCGCGCCGTCGGCGAGCACGACCCCCGTGTCGTCGCCGCCCTCGAGAGCGAGCTCGGCGGCCCAGGTCTCCCCACCCGGCGTGACGATGCCCGGGCCGGCGGTGGCCGCAGTGGTCCCGGCCAGCAGCAGCGCCGCGACGACGGCGCCGGTGGCCGCCGCGCGCCGACGAGCGAGCACCCTCGGTGGTCCGTCGGCCGCTCCGACCACCGCAGGTGCTCGATGATCACCGGTCGGGCGCCGCCGGTCAGCACGCGGGGACATCGGGGACCTCCAGGGCGGCGGCGGGGACGTACCGACCGGTGCCGAGCCGCAGCCAGCGGGACGCGACCGGGACGACGGAGGTGCTGGGCGGGGTCGAGGTGGTGGTCGGCGTCGTGGTGGTCGCCGGGCGCGCCGCGGCCTGTGTGGCGGGGGCTGATGGGGACGAGGTGGTGGTCGACGTCGTCGGAACCGCCCCCTGGGGCACCGCGCACTCGACCGCGACCCGGGCGCGCGGCGCGACCGCCCCGACGTCGGGCGCATCGGGCGAGGGCGCGGAGCGCACGGTCACGGGGTCGCCGCCGGTCGCGGTCCCGGCCGGGCCGGAGCCGGTCCAGAGATAGGTGACGTCGACCGGGGAGTTGTCGGTCAGCCGCAGGTCGCGGCGGAAGGTCCCGTCGGCGAGGTCGATCCCGGCCGGGTTGGCCACCTTCCGGCCGAACCCGTCGCGGCCGTCGTTGTACCCGTCGTCGCGGGCGGCCTGGGCCTGCGGGACGCCGCGGGGAAGGTCGGTGAAGGACTCGCGGTCGGTGCTCCAGTAGTCGTCCCGGACGTTCCAGGGGCCGACGTCCCACACCGGGGCCCAGGCACATCGACCGTTCCCCGCACAGACGCGGACCGTGTAGTCGCCGGTGCCGTCGGGGGCGAGCCCGCGGCGGGAGGGGAGGGCGACGAACCGGTCGTCGTCGGTGATGCGGTGCCCGTTGGCGGTCGTGTTGCCGACGAGCCCGATGCGCGTGGCGAACACGCGGGCGCTGAAGGGGCTCCCCGTGTCGGCCGACAGCCGGCGGGGCGCGGGGGTGGCGTCGGCGGTCAGCCAGAGGCGACGCAGGGCGGGGGAGGTGCCGGCGGAACCGGCCACGAGCGTGACCCGGACCTGCACCTGCAGCGTCGCGGCGGGCAGCTGTGCCGGTCCCTGCGCTCCCGTCGGGACCCACTCCGACCAGGACCCGTCGTCCCGGAGTCCGCGCACGGCGACGAGGACCTGGGCGCCGGCCGGGGTGTCGGCCGTGGCGCTCGCGGACACGCGGTCCGCCACCCCGCCGAGCCGTCGCGGGGCCAGCAGCAGCGTGCCCTCGGCCGGGGCGGGTCCGGAGGTCGTCGTCCGGGGCGCGGCGTCCCGGAGGCGCACCGCGCCGTCCGCGGCGACCACGTCGACGTCGTCGCCGCCGTCGACGGCCAGCTCCGCGCCCCAGGTCTCGCCGGAGGGCACCGCGAGGGCTGCCGGCGCGGCCGGCGCGGCGACGAGCACCCCCGCCGTCACCAGGACCACCGCGAACCGCCTCGCACGCTGCACGGTGATGATCAGAACGAGGTCCGACGTCCGCCGCAATCCGTCACGGCGCGACGCATGTGAGTGATGGCCGACCGGGTGAATTACACCGATGTCATGATGGTCGTCGAGACGCTCGCCCCGACCTCGGGTCACCCGGTAGAGGTGTGCGGTCCACGATCGTGTGAAGGAGTCGCACGCCGATGCGCACCTGCGTGGTGCACGACGAACGGGAGCAGACCCGTCGACGGCTGGAGCTGCTGCTGGCCGGGTCGGGCGAGGGCGACGAGGTGGTGGTCGCCGACGACCTCGAGGCCCTCGTGGCGCGCGTGACGGCGGGGCCGGCGGACGTCGTCGTCCTCGGGCTCGCGCGCTCCGCGCAGGTGGTGGCCGCCGTCCGCGCGGCCGCGCCGGCGGTCCCGGTGCTGGTGGCGGGCCCGTCGGACGATCCCGCCGTCGTCGCCGAGGCCCTCGCCGCCGGGGCGGCGGGCTACCTGCGGTGGGACGCGCCGCGCGCGATGACGCGCACGCTCGCCGCCGTGGCCGTGGGCTCCGCCGCCGCCGGCGACCTGCTCGGTCCGTCCGAGGAGGGCGTGCACGTGGACCTCGCGGTCCAGCGCGGCCTCGACCTCTCGGTGCGGGAGGTGCAGGTGCTCGTCGGCGTCAGCCGAGGGATGACCAACGCCGACATCGGCCGCCGGCTCTACCTGTCCGCGGCCACGGTGAAGTCGCACGCGGCACGGCTGTTCCGCAAGCTCGGCGCGACCGACCGCGCGGAGGCGGTCGGTCGCGCCTGGGCGCTCGGGGTGTTCAGGCTCGGGCCTTGATCTCCACGCGCGCGACGGAGCGCAGGTGCACCTCGTCCGGCCCGTCGGCGAGGCGCAGCGCGCGGGCCCAGGCGTAGGCCGACGCGAGCGGGAAGTCGTCGGACACCCCGCCGCCGCCGTGCACCTGGATCGCGCGGTCGATCACGCCGCACGCCATGCGCGGGCAGACGACCTTGATCGCCGCGATCTCGCTCGCCGCGCCGCGGGAGCCCACCTTGTCGATGAGGTCCGCGGCCTTCTGCACGTAGAGGCGGGCCTGGTCGATCTCGATGCGGCTCTCGGCGATCTGCTGCTGGACCACGCCCTGGCCGGCCAGTGGGCCACCGAAGGCGATGCGCTCGTTCGCGCGCCGGACCATCGCGTCGAGCGCGCGCTCGGCCATGCCGATCAGGCGCATGCAGTGGTGGATGCGGCCGGGACCGAGGCGGGCCTGGGAGATGGCGAAGCCACCGCCCTCCTCACCGAGCAGGTTCGACACCGGCACCCGGACGTCGTGGAACTCGATCTCGCAGTGCCCGTGCTGGTCCTGGTAACCGAACACCGGCAGCGCCCGGACGATGTTCACGCCCGGGGTGTCGCGCGGGACGAGGACCATCGACTGCTGGCGGTGCTTCGAGGCCTCGGGGTCGGTCTTGCCCATGACGATGAAGATCGCGCAGCGCGAGTCGGCGGCGCCCGAGCACCACCACTTCTTGCCGTTGATGACGTACTCGTCGCCCTCGCGGCGGATCTCGGTGGTGATGTTCGTGGCGTCGGAGGACGCGACGTCCGGCTCGGTCATCGCGAACGCCGAGCGGATCTCGCCGGAGAGCAGCGGCGCCAGCCAGTCCTGCTTCTGCTCGGCGGTGCCGAACAGATGCAGCGTCTCCATGTTGCCGGTGTCCGGCGCCTGGCAGTTGATCGCCTCCGGGGCGATCACCGGCGACCACCCGGTCACCTCGGCGACCGAGGCGTACTCGAGATTGGTCAGGCCCGACTCGGACGGCAGGAACAGGTTCCACAGGCCGCGGTCGCGGGCCTCGGCCTTGAGGGTCTCGACGACGGGCGGGAGCTCGTGCTCCGCGGGGGTACCACGGCGCGCCTCGCGGAAGGCGTCGTACTCCGCCTCCGCGGGGAGGATCGACTCCTCCAGGAAAGCGCGCATCCGCTTCGTGTAGTCGTCCGCTACGGCACTGGGGGCGAAGTCCACACCCGCGACTCTCCCACCGCCGGGGGCGGTGCGCGAGGGAGGTCGGCCACCCCGACGGCGGGTGGTGACGGTGGATCACCGGAAATGCCCGCCGATCGGGTGGGCGGCGCCGTAGGTACGGCTCTACACTCCGGCTCCGTGACGCACTTCCGGATCGCCGAGGCGGCGCGGCTGCTCGGGGTCAGCGACGACACCGTGCGGCGCTGGACCGACGGCGGCGCCCTGCCCGTCGAGGCCGACACCAGTGGCCGCAAGGTCATCGCGGGGGCCGACCTGGCCGCCTTCGCGCGCGCCCAGGCCCACGCCACCCCCGACCCGTCGGGCGTCGGGCGGTCGGCCCGCAACCGCTTCGTCGGGCTGGTGACCGACATCCAGAGCGACAAGGTCATGTCGCAGGTCGAGATCCAGTGCGGCCCGCACCGGGTCGTGTCGCTCATGAGCACCGAGGCCGTGCACGAGCTGTCCCTCGAGGTCGGCTCGCTCGCGGTCGCCGTCGTCAAGGCCACCCACATCATCGTCGAGACCCCTGGAGGGACCGCGTGAGGACCCGATTCCGTACCGCACTCATGGCCGGCGCCGCTGCCGTGCTGGGGCTGGCCCTCACCGCGTGCGGCGGATCCGACTCCGGGTCGGGCCAGCAGGCCGGTCAGCAGGCCCCGGCGCGAACCCTCACCGTGTCGGCGGCCGCCTCGCTGACCAGCGTCTACCAGCAGCTCGGCACGGAGTTCCAGAACGCGAACCCCGGCACCACCGTGAAGTTCAACTTCGGCGGCTCGGACTCGCTGGCCCAGCAGGTCGTGCAGGGCGCCCCGGCCGACGTCCTCGCGACGGCGAGCTCGAAGACGATGAACACCGCCGTGCAGGCCGGCAAGATCCAGGGCGAGCCGGTCATCTACGCGACCAACTCGCTGCAGATCGCGGTCGCCCCGAACAACCCGAAGGGCATCACCGACCTCGCGTCGCTCAACCGGCCCGGGATCGTCTCCGTCGTGTGCGCCCCCGCGGTGCCGTGCGGCGCGGCGGCCGAGGCCGCCGAGAAGGCCGCGGGCGTGACGCTCACCCCGGCCAGCGAGGAGCAGGACGTCAAGGGCGTGCTCAACCGCGTGCAGACCGGCAACGCCGACGCTGGCCTCGTCTACGTCACCGACGTGAAGTCGACGAACGGCAAGGTGCAGGGCGTGAGCTTCCCGCAGGCGAGCGCGCAGGGCGCGGTGCAGTCGTACCCGATCGGCGTGGTCACCGGCTCGCAGAACGCCGACCTCGCGCAGAGCTGGATCAGCTTCGTCCGGGGCGAGCAGGGCACCGCGGCGCTGCAGCAGGCGGGCTTCGTCACCAAGTGACGCACTCCGCGTGAGGACCACGATCCCGCGGGTCCTCTGGGTACCGGCGGCGCTCGCGTGGCTCCTGGTGGCGATCCCCGTGGCGGGGCTCGTCGTCCGGGTGGACTGGCCGAACTTCCTCGGCCTCGTCACCACGCCGTCGGCGCTCGCGGCCCTGCGCCTCTCCCTGGAGACCGGGCTCGCGACGATGGTCCTGTGCCTGCTCCTCGGCGGGCCGCTCGCCGTGGTCCTCGCGCGGTCGTCCCTGCCCGGGCTCGCGTTCATCCGGTCGGTGGTGCTGCTGCCGCTGGTGCTGCCACCCGTCGTCGGGGGCCTGACCCTGCTGTTCCTGTTCGGGCGGACCGGCCCGGTCGGCAGCTTCCTCGGCCGCGAGTTCGGCATCACCATCCCCTTCTCGACGACGGCCGTGGTCCTGGCCCAGACCTTCGTCGCGATGCCGTTCCTCGTCGTGTCGCTCGAGGGGGCGCTGCGGACGGCGGGGGAGCGGTACGAGGCGGTCGCCGCGACGCTCGGGGCCTCCCCGACGACGACGTTGTGGCGGGTCACCGTCCCCGTCGTGCTGCCCGGCCTGATGTCGGGCAGCGTGCTCGCGTTCGCCCGCGCCCTCGGCGAGTTCGGCGCGACGATCACGTTCGCGGGGTCCCTGGAGGGCACCACCCGCACGCTGCCGCTGTTCATCTACCTGGAGTCCGAGAGCGACCTCGACGGCGCCGTCGCGATGTCGCTCGTGCTCGTCGTCGTGGCGATCGCGGTCATCGTGATCAGCCGGACGCGGGACCTGCGGTGAGCCGGCTCGAGGTCGGGGTCGCGGTGACCCGCGGGTCGTTCGCGCTGGACGTGTCGCTGACCGTCGGCTCCGGCGAGGTCGTGGCCGTGCTCGGCTCCAACGGCGCGGGCAAGTCGACGTTCCTCGGCGCGCTCGCCGGGCTGTACCGGCCGGACCGGGGGTCGATCGTCCTCGACGGCCGGGTGCTCGACGACGTGCCCGTCCACAGGCGCCGGGTCGGGCTGCTCAGCCAGTCCGCGCTGCTCTTCCCCCACCTCACCGCCCGCGACAACGTCGCCTTCGGACCGAGGTCCACCGGTTCCGGACGACGGGCCGCGCGGGAGACCGCCGACCGCTGGCTCGCCGAGGTGGACGCGACAGCGCTGGCCGACCGGCGCCCGTCGGAGCTCTCCGGCGGCCAGGCCCAGCGCATCGCGATCGCGCGCGCCCTCGCGTGCGAACCCGAACTGCTGCTGCTCGACGAGCCCTTCGCCGCGCTCGACGTCGACGTCACCCCCGCCATCCGCTCCCTGCTGCGCCGCGTGGTGCGGGCCGCCGGGGTGACCACCCTGATGGTCACCCACGACGTCCTCGACGCCGTCGTCCTCGCCGACCGGCTCGTGGTGCTCGACGCCGGCCGGGTCGTCGAGTCCGGGCCCACCGCCGACGTCCTGCGCCGGCCGCGCTCCGCGTTCGCGGCCCGCATCGCCGGGCTCGACCTCGTGCCCGGCCGCTCCTGCCCCGAGGGCCTGCGCACCGCCGAGGGCACGGTGATCGGCGGCGTGCACCCGGAGCCGGTCGCCGACGGGGAGTCCGCCGTCGCCCTGTTCTCCCCGACCTCGGTGGCCGTCTACCGGGAGCCGTCCAAGGGCTCGCCGCGCACGATGGTGCCGGTCCGGCTGGCGGCGATGGAGCCCCACGGCGAGCTGGTGCGGCTCCGCGCCGGTGTTCCCGACGGCGGGCCGGGCTGGGTCGACGGCCTCGCCGCCGACGTCACGCCGGCCGCCGTCGCCGACCTGGGCGCCGACCCGGGCGACGAGCTGTGGTTCTCGGTGAAGGCCGCCGAGGTGGAGGTCTACCCGGCCGGCCGGTGAGGGTGCACCCGACCCGCACGGACGGCACTCTCGCAGCTTCTGTGTGCGCGAACGTGCCGCTCGTTCGCAGCGAGGGCGCGGCCGACCGGACCAGCCGCCGCACCCGTCGTCGGGAAGGGCCTACGTGTCCGACGGACCGCCGAACAGCGGCTCGTCGACCGAGCGGATCTCCTGGCTGGGCAGTCCGCCCGGGTGCTCCCGGCGGACGCGTTCCAGCGCGGCGAGGGCGATCCCGAGGTGGTGGCGCTTCGAGGTCTCGTAGAAGGTCTGGGCGTCGGCCGAGAGCTTGGGCGACCCGTGCAGCGGCTTGTCCGAGACGCACAGCAGCGTCGCGTTGGGCACCCGGTAGCGGAACCCGTTCGCGGCGATCGTCGCCGACTCCATGTCCACCGCGACGCTGCGGCTGGTCTGCATCGCGGCGAGCGTCAGCTTCTGGTTGAGCTCCCAGTTGCGGTTGTCGGTGGTGTGCACCGTGCCGATCCGGTACTCCGCCCCGGCCTCCTCGAGCGCCTCGAGCAGGAACGAGTTGAGCCGGTGGTTCGGGATCACCGGGACGTTCAACGGCAGGACCTCGTCGAGCACGTGGTCGAAGCGCTGATAGCCGGTCGCGAGGACGAAGTCGCCCTTCTGCTGGTGGTTCCGCAGACCCCCGCAGTGCCCGATCATGATCATGGTGTCGGGGCGCAGCACCGCCACGTGGTCGGTCGCGGTCTTCGCGTTCGCCGGGCCGACGCCGATGTTCACCAGCGTCACGCCGTCGCCGTCGGGCAGCACGTGGTGGTAGGCGGGCATCTGGACGTCGTGGTCCGGCCGGACGGCCTCCGGCCAGCGCTCGAGGAACGCCTCGACGTGCATCGCGTAGTTGGTGAACAGCACGTGCCGCTGGAACGCCGCGGCGGGCGTGCCGGTGTAGTGGCCGAGCCGGTCCACCGAGAGCTGCATCCGCTCGGGGCCGAAGAGGAAGAGCTTCTTCGAGCGGGCGTCGACCCGGTCCTCGTCGAGCGCCGCGAAGAACGACGGGTCGTCGAAGGCGAGCGCCGGGCGCGCCGGGCGCACCGTGATCCGCGCCCCGCCGCGCAGCAGGGCCTCCAGCTCGCGGCACAGGTAACGCCGGATCGCGGCCGTGCGGGAGAACTCGCCGGTCAGACGCGGGTTGACCGTCGACCACGGGCGCACGACCTCGATCGTCGAGTACCACCCGTCGTCGTCGATGGCCGCGAGGGTGTCGACCAGGTGCCGGACGGCGTCGTCGTAGCCGTCGAGGGTCGCGCCGTCGGCGCTCGCGGTCGTGCGCGGGTGGGTGGCGGTCACGGCCTTCGATGCTCCCAGTCCGTCCCGACGGCGGGGCGGTGAGGGTTCACGCTGTCGGTGCATCGTGCGATCGTGAGCCGGACCACGATCGGACCCGTCATGGAGGTCACCCGGTGAGCGCCCCCGCTGTCCCGTCCTACGCATCCGGAATCTCGGACGAGCCGCTGCTCGGCGACACCATCGGCGATAACCTCGACCGCACCGCCGCCCGTTTCCCCGACGGCGAGGCGCTCGTCGACCGGGCGCAGGGGCTGCGCTACACGTGGTCGGAGTTCGTCGCGGAGGTCGACGCGCTGGCGCTGGGCCTGCTCGACCTGGGGATCGTGAAGGGCGACCGGGTCGGGATCTGGGCGCCGAACTGTGCGCAGTGGACGCTCCTGCAGTACGCGACGGCGAAGGTCGGCGCGATCCTGGTCAACATCAACCCGGCCTACCGCACCCACGAGCTGGAGTTCGTGCTCAACCAGGCCGGGGTGCGGCTGCTGGTCGCGGCCCGGTCGTTCAAGACCTCGCAGTACGCCGAGATGATCGCGCAGGTCCGGCCGGACTGCGCCGGGCTGGAGACGGTGATCATCACCGACTCGCCGGAGTGGTCGGCGCTGTTCGTGGCCGGGGACGTGTCGCGGGTGCGGGCCGTGCAGGCGGAGCTCTCGACCGACGACGCGATCAACATCCAGTACACCTCGGGCACCACCGGGTTCCCGAAGGGCGCGACGCTCTCGCACCACAACATCCTCAACAACGGCTACTTCGTGGGCCGGCTGTGCGGCTACACCGAGGTCGACCGGGTGTGCATCCCGGTGCCCTTCTACCACTGCTTCGGCATGGTGATGGGCAACCTCGCGTGCTCGAGCTCCGGGGCGACGATGGTGATCCCGGCGCCGGGCTTCGACCCCGAGCTCACGCTCGAGGCGGTCGCCGAGGAGCGCTGCACCTCGCTGTACGGGGTGCCGACGATGTTCATCGCCGAGCTCGCGCTGCCCGACGTCGAGAGCTACGACGTCTCCGCGCTGCGCACCGGGATCATGGCGGGCTCGCCGTGCCCGGTGGAGGTGATGAAGCAGGTCGTCGAGCGGTTCGGGATGACCGAGGTGTCCATCTGCTACGGGATGACCGAGACCTCGCCGGTGTCGACGCAGACCCGCGCGGACGACTCGCTGGATCGCCGGGTGTCGACGGTCGGGCGCACGATGCCGCACCTGGAGTCGAAGGTGATCGACCCGGAGACCGGGCTGACGGTGCCGCGCGGGACCCCGGGGGAGCTGTGCACCCGCGGCTACTCGGTGATGCTCGGGTACTGGGAGCAGGCCGACAAGACCGCCGAGGTCATCGACCGGGCGCGCTGGATGCACACCGGCGACCTCGCGGTGATGGACGACGAGGGCTACGTCAACATCACCGGCCGGATCAAGGACATGGTCATCCGCGGTGGGGAGAACGTGTACCCCCGCGAGATCGAGGAGTTCCTCTACACCCACCCCGACATCCTCGACGCGCAGGTCATCGGGGTGCCCGACCAGCGCTACGGCGAGGAGCTCATGGCGTGGGTGCGGCTGCGTGACGGGGTCTCCGAGCTGACCGCCGAGCAGGTCCGGGAGTTCGCCACCGGGAAGCTCGCGCACTACAAGATCCCGCGCTACGTGCACGTGGTCGAGGAGTTCCCGATGACCGTGACGGGCAAGGTCCGCAAGGTCGAGATGCGCGCGTCCGCCGTGGAGCTGCTCGGCCTCGAGGCGGCGTCGCCGACGGCGTAGCCGGGTCCGCCGCCCTTCGTGCGTGAGGGGAACCCTCACGCCACAAGAGCGCTCGAATCCTCCCCTCGCGCACGGCCCATCCCGGCTGGGCCCTTCGCGAGGTGCACACCTGGCAGGTCCAGCGGCCCGGGAGGCTGCCTGACGTGACCCTCATGGTGCGGGCGGTCGCGCGGACACCCGGTCCGCCCCGCGACGGTGTGGCTTCCCTGCCACTGGATGACAGCAACGACGCTTCGCTGCCACGAGGGGGAAAGGCGCGCCCGTGATCTCCGGCGACCACGTCGCCCGTGCGGGATACGATGGTCCGATGCGCTCCGGCACGCTGCCGGGGCGCGTTCTCGTCGACGAGAGAACGGGTGAGCACGGTGCCGACCGGCAAGGTCAAGTGGTACGACGCCGAGAAGGGGTTCGGCTTCCTCTCCCAGGAGGAGGGGGCCGACGTCTACGTCCCCAAGGGGTCGCTGCCGAGCGAGGTGGAGGCCCTGAAGTCCGGTCAGCGCGTGGAGTTCGGGATCGCCGAGGGGCGCCGCGGGCCGCAGGCGCTGCAGGTCCGCCTGGTCGACCCGCTGCCGTCGGTCGCCGAGGCCAAGCGTCGTTCACCGGACGAGCTGCACGGGCTCATCGACGACATGATCAAGCTGCTCGAGGTCAAGGTCCAGCCGGACCTGCGCCGCGGGAAGTACCCGGACCGGCGGAACACCAAGAAGCTCGCCGAGGTCGTCCGCGCGGTCGCCCGCGAGCTCGAGGGCTGACCCGCCCGGACCCCGTCGCGGGCTCCTGCACGGGCCTCCCCACCTCGTCGTCGCGACGTCGTCGGGCATCACGGCGACGAGGTGGCGGTGACGCCGCGACCGAGCGCGGACGGGCGTGCGTCAGGCCGTGCCCGACGCCGCCGCGAGCACCCAGGTCGAGCGGGTCGAGAACAGACTGCCCTGCGGCGTGACGGTCTGGCTGGCGCCGAACTGCTGCACCTCCACCCGCTCGAGGCGCCAGCGCGGATCGGGGAGCACCAGCCGGAACTGCCCGCGCGCGTTCGGCGGGAACACCTGGCTGCGCCCGCTCTGCTGCGCGCCGGTGTCGTCGACGTAGGCGAACGCGACCTGCCACGGCGTCGCGAGCACGGCGTCCGGGATGGTCAGATCGACCGCGACACCGGCCGGCAACGGCAGGGTGGCGACCGCCGACGGGTCGGTCTCGCAGTCGGTGACCATGAGGTCGCAGTACACCGTCGGCTCGGCCGCCACGGAGGCCCCGCCCGCGGTGAAGGTCACCTCACCCGGGTCGTCGGGACCCGAGGTCACCACCAGCACGGTCACCACCGCGGCGATCACGACGACGATCGCGACGACGGCGATCCACACCCACCGGGGCACCGCCCGCAACCGGGTGAGCATCAGGCGGAACGGCGGGGGAGCAGGGAGCGGCCGCGCGAGGTGAGCACGGTCTGCACGGTACCGATCACCAGCACGCCGCTGATCACCGTGAAGCCGATCCACCACGTCGGGGGCAGCAGGACGCCGAGGGTCCCGCCGAACACCCACGTGAGCTGCAGGATCGTCTCGGAGCGCCCGAACGCCGACGCCCGCGCCGCTTCGGGCAGGTCCCGCTGCACCACCGCGTCGAGGCACACCTTGAGCAGCGCCGAGGCGGTCGCGCCCACCAGTCCGACCACGGCGGCCGTCGCGAGCCCGCCCAGCACCGCCGCCACCACCGTCGAGGTGAGCGCGGCACAGAGCGCGGTGACCAGCAGCAGGTCCGGCCGGTCGAACCGGCGCCGCGCGCCGAGGGCGTTGCCGAGGAACCCGCCCGCCCCGGCCGCGGCCCCGACGACCCCGAGCAGCAGCAGCTGGCGCCCCGGGGTGCCCTCGGTCTGGGCCTTGACCACGAACGCGGCGAACAGGGTGAGGAACCCGGTGAGCGCGCGGATCGTCCCGTTCGCCCACAGGGCCGTGACCACCTGCGGACCCATCCGCACGCGCCGTCGGGAAGCTCCCGGGCGGTCCCGATGGCCCGGCTCCGCTCCGCTGCGCGGGCGGGGGATCAGCACGGTCTCCATCTCGCCCTCGGTGACCTCCACCCGGCGCGGGATGCGCAGGCACAGCCACACCGCGGCGAAACAGATCCCGGCCGTCAACCACGCCGCCCCGGGTGAACCGAACAGGTACGAGACCCCCGCCGCGAGCGCCCCGAACACCCCGGAGGCGACCAGGCCGAACACGGTGAGCCGGGAGTTCGTGGTCACGAGCGTGATGCCCGGCGGCAGCACCCGCGGCGTCACCGCGGCCTTCAGCACCCCGAAGGACTTGGACAGCACGAGGATGCCGAGCGCGGCCGGGTAGAGCGCCCACGTGTCCATGAACAGCGCGAGGACGACCGCGAGGGCCCCCTGCCCCGCCGTCGAGACGGCGAGGGCCACCCGGCGACCGCGCTGGATGCGGTCGAGCAACGGACCGATCACCGGGGCGACGAGCGCGAACGGCGCGACCGTGATGAGCAGGTAGAGCGCCACCTTGTCCTTGGACTCCGCGCTGGCCGCGGAGAAGAACAGGGTGTTGGCCAGGGCGACGGCGAGCGTGGCGTCGGAGGCGTAGTTCGCCATCCACGCGTAGGTCAGCGCCGTCAGCCCGGAGCGGTCGGCGCCGTCGGCGGACGCCGCGCGGTGGAAGGCCCGCACGCCGGCCCGGGTGAGGTTGCGGGTGCGCCACGCGGCGACGCGGGTGACGGTGATCTTGCGGGGCCCCGGGTCGTCGTCGTCCTGCCCGGTCAGGCGCCGGGTGGGCGGCGGCTCGTCCGGACGACGGGTGTCCCGCTCGCGCCGGCGCCCGGCCGACCAGCCGGCACGGCCGGGGTCAGGGTCGGGATCGGGGTGGGACACGGGTCCATCGTCGCCCACGACCGGCCGTTGATCATCGACGATGTGGCGTTCCTGGCGTCGGACGACAGCAGTGACGCATTGCCGTCATGACGGCCCCGGGAAGCCCCGAGGCCGTCGGGGTGTTCTCGTAGACTGGTCCTCGATCCTCCCCACCTGCTCAGGAGTCGGTTCCCGGGTGTCTCCCGCTGCTCTGTCCGAACTCACCGCGGTCCTGCTCGCCGATCCCGGCCTGCGCGACGTCGCCGACGCCGCCGGCCGCGACGCCGCGGTCGAGGGCCCCACCGCACTGCGGCCGCTGCTCGCCGCGGCACTGGCGGGCGCGCAGCGGACCGTGCTGCTCGTCTGCGCCACCGAGCGGGAGGCGGACGACCTCGCGGCGTCGGTCGGGGAGCTCGTCGGCGAGGACACCGTGGCGTACCTCCCGAGCTGGGAGACGCTGCCGCACGAGCGGCTCTCGCCGCGCGCCGACACCGTCGGTCGCCGGGTCGACGTCCTGCGCCGCCTGGCCCACCCGGGCGAGCGGCCGCTGCGGGTCGTCACCACCGCCACGCGCTCGCTGATCCAGCCGCTGGTCCCCGGGCTCGGCGACCTCGAGCCGGTGGTGCTGCGCGAGGGCGTCGAGATCGAGCTGGGCGACCTGGCCGAGCGCCTGGTCGGCCTGGCGTACGCGCGGGTGGAGATGGTGGAGAAGCGCGGCGAGTTCGCCGTGCGCGGCGGCATCGTCGACCTCTTCCCGCCGACGGCCGACTCCCCGGTGCGCATCGAGTTCTGGGGCGACGAGGTCTCCGAGATGCGCTGCTTCTCGGTGGCCGACCAGCGCTCCCTGCCCGACGGGCCGCACGCCCGCCCCACCGAGGTCGTCGCGCCGCCGTGCCGCGAGCTGCTGCTCACCCCCGAGGTCCGCGAGCGCGCCGCCGCGCTGCACGCGGTCCACGGCGGTGACGCCGCGCTCGGCGAGCTGCTCGGCAAGGTCGCCGCGGGCATCCCCACCGAGGGCATGGAGTCGCTGATCCCGGCGCTGCTGCCCGGCGAGCTCCGGGTGCTGCCCGAGTTCCTTCCCGACGACGGGTCGGTCGTCGTCTGCCACCCGGAGCGGGTCGCGCGGCGCGCGGCCGACCTGGTGCGCACCGGCCAGGAGTTCCTCGAGGCGAGCTGGCTCGTCGCGGCCGACTCCTCCGACGGTCGTGCCCCGATCGACCTGGGCGCCTCCGCCTACCGGGACCTCGACGTGGTCCGCGCCGCCACCCGCGCGGCGGGCCACCCCTGGTGGACGCTCTCGAGCCTCGCCACCGACCCCGATATCGAGGACGACTCGCACACCCGCGAGGGCACCCGCGTCGTGCGCACCGGGATCGTCGGCGTCGACTCCTACCGGGGCGACTGGGAGAAGGCCGCGGTCGACCTGCGGGCCCACGCGGCCGCCGGCGGCGCGGCCCTCGTCGTCCTGCCCGCGGCGGGCACCGCCGAGCGGGCGGTCGAGCAGCTGCGGGAGTTCGTCGGCGAGGACGTCCCGGTGCTCTCGGGGACCGCGGAGCCGCGGCCCGGCAGCATCGTCGTCACCCGGGGCCGGCTGGCCGACGGCTTCGTCGCCGAGGCGAGCCGCCTCGTCGTCGTGACCGAGTCCGACCTCACCGGGGCCCGGAACGCGGGCGCGGACACGCCGACCAAGCGGGCCGCGGTGAAGCGGCGCAACGCGGTCGACCCGCTGACCCTGCAGCCGGGGGACTTCGTCGTCCACGCCCAGCACGGCATCGGCAAGTTCGTCGAGATGACACAGCGGACCACGGGCACCGGCAAGGTCGCGACCACCCGCGAGTACCTGGTCCTCGAGTACTCCAGCTCGAAGCGCGGCCAGGCCTCCGACCGGCTCTTCGTGCCCACCGACCAGCTCGACCAGATCAGCCGCTACGTCGGCGGTGAGCTGCCCACGCTGAACAAGCTGGGCGGGTCGGACTGGTCGAAGACGAAGTCGAAGGCCCGCAAGGCGGTCCGCGACATCGCCGCCTCGCTGGTCCAGCTCTACGCCGCCCGCCAGGCCGCGCCCGGTCACGCGTTCGCCCCGGACACCCCGTGGCAGCGCGAGATGGAGGACGCGTTCCCCTACACCGAGACGCCCGACCAGGCGGTCGCGATCGACGACGTGAAGGCGGACATGGAGAAGGCGGTCCCGATGGACCGCGTCATCTCCGGCGACGTCGGCTACGGCAAGACCGAGATCGCGGTGCGCGCGGCGTTCAAGGCGGTGCAGGACGGCAAGCAGGTCGCCGTGCTCGTGCCCACGACGCTGCTCGCCCAGCAACACCTGCAGACCTTCACCGACCGGATGCGGAACTTCCCGGTGACGGTGCGCGGCCTGTCCCGGTTCACGCCGGGCAAGGAGGCCGACACGACGATCAAGGGCCTGGCCGACGGGACGGTGGACGTCGTCGTCGGCACCCACCGCCTGCTGCAGACCGGGATCACCTGGAAGGACCTCGGGCTCGTCGTCATCGACGAGGAGCAGCGCTTCGGGGTGGAGCACAAGGAGCACATCACCGGGCTGCGGGCCCACGTCGACATGCTCTCGATGTCGGCGACCCCGATCCCGCGCACGCTGGAGATGAGCCTCGCGGGCATCCGCGAGATGTCGACGATCCTCACCCCGCCCGAGGAGCGGCACCCCACGCTGACCTACGTCGGCGCGTACGACGACAAGCAGGTCGCCGCCGCGGTGCGCCGCGAGCTGCTGCGCGACGGGCAGGTCTTCTACATCCACAACCGCGTGCAGTCGATCGACGACACCGCCGCGCGTCTGCGTCGACTGGTGCCCGAGGCGCGCATCGCCACCGCCCACGGGCAGATGGCCGAGGAGCGGCTCGAGCGCACCGTCAACGAGTTCTGGGAGCGCGAGCACGACGTGCTCGTCTGCACCACGATCGTCGAGAACGGGCTGGACATCTCGAACGCGAACACGCTGATCGTGGAGCGGGCGGACGCCCTCGGGCTCTCCCAGCTCCACCAGCTGCGCGGACGTGTCGGCCGGGGCCGGGAGCGGGGCTACGCCTACTTCCTCTACCCCACCGACAAGCCGCTGACCGAGACCTCGCACGAGCGGCTCGCCACCATCGCGCAGCACTCCGAGCTGGGCGCGGGCACGGCGGTCGCGATGAAGGACCTCGAGATCCGCGGGGCCGGCAACATCCTCGGCGCCGAGCAGTCCGGGCACATCGCGGGCGTCGGCTTCGACCTCTACGTCCGGCTGGTCGGTGAGGCCGTCGAGGCGTTCAAGAAGCACACCGACGCCGCGGGGGAGGACGACGAGCCGCTGGCCGAGGTGCGGGTCGACCTGCCGATCGACGCCCACGTGCCGCACGACTACGTCGACACCGAGCGGCTGCGCCTCGACGTCTACCGCAAGATCGCTGAGGCGGGCGACGGCGCGGCGCTGGACGCGGTGAAGGAGGAACTCGTCGACCGGTACGGCGAGCCGCCGGTGCCGGTGACGAACCTGCTCGCCGTGGCCGCGTTCCGCCAGGCGTGCCGCCGCTACGGGATCACCGAGGTGTCGGGCCAGGGCAACCTGATCCGGTTCGCGCCGGTCGACCTGCCGGAGTCCGCGCAGATGCGGCTCAAGCGCCTGCACCCGCGCGCCCAGCTCAAGGCGGCCTCGCAGACGTTGTCGCTGCCGAAGCCGACCGAGGGCCAGTCGGGCGCGGGCGGGCAGAAGGGCCCGGTCAAGATGGGCGCCCCGCCGCTGCGCGACCTCGAGCTCCTCGCCTGGTGCGAACAGCTCTTCGTCGCGCTCTACGGCGAGCGCCCCGCGGCCGCGAAGGTCCCGGCCGGCGTCTGAGGCGGGTCAGGGCCCGCCGACGGGGAGCAGGAGCACGGTGCCGGTGGTCTGGCCGTTGCCGCCGCCGGCGCTGCAGGACGCGCCGAGGAACAGCACCGCCGCCAGGATCACCAGCACGGCGAGGAAGCCGCCGAGGATCGCGCCTACCGGGATCCGGCTGCGGCCGCCGGGGGTCTTCTCGTCGGTGGTCGGGCGCTTCTCGAACGGGGTGTCGGGACGGTCGTCGCTACTCACGGGTCCGGCTTCCCGCGCCGGCGCCGGTCGATGCACCACCCGCGGAGTGATCCCCGCCTAGGGTCGCCCGCGTGACCCGACTCGCCCTCCTGGCCACCGGCGGTACCATCGCGACCCGCGGCACGGCCGACGGCCGCGCGGTGTCGGCGACCGCTGCCGACCTGCTCGCCACGACGCAGACCGACCTCGACGTCACGCCCGTCGACGCGGCGGGCCGGTTGAGCTTCGCCGCCACCCTCGACGAGCTCGCCGCCCTCGCCCGCACGGTCCGCGAGACCTGCGCCTCCGCCGACGGCGTCGTCGTCACCCACGGCACCGACACCCTCGAGGAGACCGCCGCGCTGCTCGCGCTCACCCACGACGGCGCCACCCCGGTCACGATCACCGGCGCCCAGCGGCCGTTCGACGACCCGGCGCCGGACGGCCCGACGAACCTCGCGGCCGCCCTGCGCTGGGCCGCGCACGGGCGGCCCGGGGTGACTGTCACGTTCGCCGGGCACGTGTTCCCCGCGGTCGGTGTCCGCAAGGTCGACGCCGAGGCCCTCACCGCGTTCGCGGCGCCGGGGCGCGGCCCGCTCGCGAGCGTCGACGGCGACCGGGTCCGCGAGCACGCGGTCGCCCCGCCCACCGGTCTCGCCGACCCGCCGTCGGGGCTGCCGCGCGTGGACGTCGTCGCGCAGTACGTCGGCGCCGACGACCACGCCATCACCGCGGCCGCCGACGCCGGGGCACGGGGCGTCGTCATTGCCGCGTTCGGCGCGGGCAACGCGACCCCACCCGTCGTCGGGAAGGCGCGGGAGCTGCTCGACCGGGGCATCCCGGTGGCGGTGGCGAGCCGGACGGGTTCCGGCCCGGTCGCCGGGCTCTACGCCGGTGGCGGCGCCGAGCTGGCGCGCGCGGGCGCGCTGTTCGCCGGGGACCTCTCTCCGTGGCAGACCCGGTTGCTGCTCGCGGTCGCCCTCGCCGCGCACCCGGACGACCCGATCGGGGCAGCGCAGGAGTGGATGGCACGCGTCGGGGTCGGGTGACCATGAGAAGGTGTCGCGCGTGCTGCGCCGGATCCTCCCTGCCGTGACCGCTGCCGCGATCGCGCTGACCGCCCTCACGGCCTGCTCCACCTCCGGGCCCCAGGTGGGGGCCGGGACGGCGGCCGTCGTCGGGAACGCGACGATCTCCACCGACCTCGTCGACCAGCGGCTGCGCACCGCGGCGCCCCTGCTCGCGCAGGCGGTCCAGGAGCAGGCGCAGCAGGACGGACGGCAGTCCTCCGGCCTCGACGCGACCACCCTCGCGAGCCAGAGCCGGGACCTGCTGACCACCGCGATCCTCCACGAGGTGGTCCTCGAGGCGAGCCGCCGCGAGGGCGTCGTCGTCGACCCCGCGCTGGTGGAACAGCGGGTCGAGGCGGCCGGCGGTGTGCAGGCCGCGACGGCCGCGGGGTACGACCTCGACACGCTTCGCCAGCTGATCTTCGACCAGATCGCGGTCGCCGAGATCGGGCGGCGGCAGTTCGACCGGCTGCAGGTGACCGTCGACGTCGGCACCTTCGCGGACAAGGCCGCCGCCCAGCAGGCCGCCGCCCAGCTCGCCGCCGAGCCCGGGATCGGTCCGCTGGCCACGCTCCCCGCCCAGGCCCGGATCGTCGGCACCACGCTGCGGCCCGGCACCACCCAGCCCGGGGAGCAGGTCCGTACCGCCTCGTCGCTGCTGTTCGGCCTGCCCGGCCGCACGGTGAGCATCTCCGCGCCGCAGCAGGACTCCACCCCGGGGGCGGCGACGCCGGACCCGACCACGCAGCCGTGGACCGTCGTCCGCGTGCGGGACCGGTCGCTGAACGCGCCGGCGCCGACCGGCGACACCGTCCCGGCGACGCTCGTCGACACCCGCACGATGACGCAGTTCGGCCTGCGGGCGATCCAGCCCGTCGCCGCCGAGCTCGGCGTGCAGGTCAACCCCCGGTACGGCACGTGGGACCCGACGCAGGTCCGGGTCGTCGCCCCGCCCTCCGCCGCGGGCACGATCACCCCGGTCGCGCCGGGCGTCACCTTCACCACCGCCCCGTGACCCACCCGCCCCGGACCACGGTCCCCGTCGACCCCCGGCTCGGGGCGGTCCTCCCCGCGAGCGCGGTCCGCCTCGTCGCGGCCGCATCCGCGGTGCTGCTCGACCCGTCCCTGCCGGAGCCGGTCGCGGCCCGGTTCGCCGCCGACCTGGGGGCGACCCCGCTGACTCCCGACAATGCAGCTGAGTACGCCGATAGGGGGTCGGGGCCGGCCGGGGCGGTCGTGCTCGTCGCGGAGCGCGACCCGCAGGCGCCGTCGGGGGCGGAGCTGCTCGAGGCGGTCGCCGTGATGGACCGGCTGCGCTCGCCCGGCGGCTGTCCGTGGGACGCCGAGCAGACCCACGAGAGCCTGCTGCGCTACCTCGTGGAGGAGACCTACGAGCTCTACGACGCGCTCGCGGCCGGGGACGTGGCCGCCACGCGCGAGGAGCTCGGCGACGTGCTGCTCCAGGTGCTGTTCCACTCCCGGGTGGCGGCCGAGGGCCGGGACGGCACCGGCTTCGACGTCGACGACGTGGCGGCCGAGCTGGTGGCCAAGCTCGTCGGGCGCCACCCGCACGTCTTCGCGGACGGCGAGACGGTGGCCACGGCGAGCGACCAGGACCGCCGCTGGGAGGAGCTCAAGGCCGCCGAGAAGCAGCGGGAGTCGGTGCTCGACGGGGTCGCCCTGGCCCAGCCCGGCGCCGCCCTGCTGGCCAAGTACGTGAGCCGGGCCCGGCGCGCCGGGATGCCCGACGACGTCCTCGCGACGCTCGCGGCGACCGACTCCGCGGTCGCCCGCGCCGTCGTCGCGGCCGCCGGACCCGGGGGCGACCCGGAGGGTGAGCTGCGGGCGGCCGCCGTCGCGTTCGCCGACCGCGTGCGTGCGCTGGAGGCCACGGAGGCCGGTTCGTCCCGGGATGTCGGTTTCTGGCGTCGCGCTCTGCAGCGGGTCGACGACGTGAAGTGACGGTCAACCCTGGTGCTTCCGTCGCCAGATCGTGAAGGCTAGCCTCACCTCACCTTCGAGCACTGCGAACGTGAGGACGGACATGCTGGGCAACGCCCTGATCGGGCTGCGTGAGGGCCTCGAGGCCTCGCTGGTGGTCAGCATCCTCGTGGCCTTCCTGGTGCAGACCGACCGTCGTCGTGAACTGCCCCGCGTGTGGCTCGGCGTCGGGGCCGCGATCGCGGTGAGCATCGGAGTCGTCCTCGTCCTCACGCTGACCGAGCAGGCCCTCACGTTCGAGGCCCAGGAGGCCTTCGGCGGCGGGCTCTCGATCATCGCGGTCGGCTTCGTCACCTGGATGATCTTCTGGATGCGCAAGGCCGCCCGGTCGATCTCGAGCGAGCTGCGGGGCGGCCTGGAGAAGGCCATCGCGATGGGCCCCGTGGCCGTCGTCGTGATGGCGGCCCTGGCGGTCGGCCGCGAGGGTCTCGAGACCGCGATCTTCTTCTTCGCCGCGGTCCAGGCCGCAGGCTCGACGACGGGCCCGCTGATCGGCTTCCTCATCGGGATCGCCGTGTCCGTCGTGATCGCCTACCTGATCTACCGCGGCGCGCTGAGCCTGAACATGGGCCGCTTCTTCTCCGTCACCGGCGTCCTGCTGGTGTTCGTGGCGGCGGGCATCCTCGCCTACGGGGTCCACGACCTGCAGGAGGCCGGCATCCTGCCCGGCCTCTACACGCTCGCGTTCGACGTGAGCGACGCCGTCCCGGCCGACTCCTGGTACGGGACCCTGCTCAAGGGCGTCTTCAACTTCTCCCCGCAGACCACCGTCCTCGAGGCGGTCGTCTGGGTCGCCTACGTGGCGGTCGTCCTCACCCTCTTCCTGCGCCCGGTGCGCCGCGCGGTGCCGCCGCGGTCCGACGCGCCCGCCGCCAGCGCGGTCTGAAACCCCTGCACACCCAGTACGACAGGAGAACCGTGTCCGCACGTCCCGTCCTCGCGGCGCTCGCCGCGAGCCTCGCCGCCGTCGTCGTCGTCGGCGGCTGCACCAGCACCGCGACCCCGCAGGGCGCGCCCGGGCAGCCCGGCCCCATCACGGTCTCCGCGAGCGACACGGCCTGCGACCTGTCCAGCGCGACCGCGCCCGCCGGCACGATCTCGTTCACGATCCGCAACGCCGGGTCGAAGGTGACCGAGTTCTACGTCTACGGCGCGGGCGACCGGATCATCGGCGAGGTCGAGAACATCGGGCCGGGCCTCACCCGCCCGCTCACCGTCGAGGTCCCGCAGGGCGGCACCTACACGACCGCCTGCAAGCCGGGCATGGTCGGCGACGGCATCCGCGCCCCGTTCACCGTCACCGGCAACGCCGCGGCGGCCGTCGAGGGCGACGCGGCGCTCGCGGCCGCGGTGCAGGGCTACCAGCGGTACACGACCTCGCAGACCGAGGCGCTGGTCGCGAAGACCGGCGAGTTCACCGAGGCGATCAAGCGCGGCGACGTCCCGGCCGCGCAGGCGCTCTACCCGGTCAGCCGCACCTACTGGGAGCGCATCGAGCCGGTCGCGGAGTCCTTCGGCGACATCGACCCGAAGATCGACGGCCGCGAGGACGACGAGCGCGACCCGGGCGTCGAGTTCACCGGCTACCACCGCCTGGAGAAGGACCTCTGGGTCACCGGGCTGCAGCCCGATTCGGCCGCCATGGCCGACCGTCTGATGGCCGACGTGCGCGACCTCCAGGGCCGGGTCGGCACCGTGTCGCTCACCCCGCTGCAGCTGGCCAACGGCGCGAAGGAGCTGCTCGACGAGGTGGCCACCGGCAAGGTCACGGGCGAGGAGGACCGGTACTCGCACACCGACCTCTGGGACTTCCGCGCCAACGTCGACGGCTCGCAGGCCGCGGTCGCCGCGCTGCGCCCGGTGATCGACCAGCGTGACCCCGTGCTCGGCCAGACCCTCGACCAGCGGTTCGCGGCGCTCGACGCGCTGCTGGAGAACTACCGCTCCGGCGACGGCTTCAAGCTCTACACCGAGCTCACGCCCGACGACACGAAGAAGATGACCGAGGCCGTGGACGGCGTCAGCGAGCCGGTCAGCCAGGTCGCGGGGATCATCGCGGCATGAGTCTGCGCGGTTTCACCCGGCGCCGGCTGCTCGGGGCGGCCGGCGCCGGGACCGCCCTCGTCGGCGCCGGGGTCGCCGGGGGCTACCTCGCCGGGAGCGCGGCGGAGCCCGACCCGCCGGCCCAGGCGATCGTGCCGTTCCGCGGGGTCCACCAGGCCGGGATCATCACCCCGGCCCAGGACCGGCTGCACTTCGTCGCCCTCGACGTCACCGCCACCGGTCCGATCCTGCGGCAGGCCGTCGTGGCCCTGCTCAAGCGCTGGACCACCGCGGCCGAGCGCATGACGGCGGGCGCCGAGGCCGCGCCCGGCGGCGCGGTCAACCGGAACCCGGCCGCGCCCCCGACCGACACCGGCGAGGCCCTCGACCTCCCGGCCGCGTCGCTCACGCTGACCTTCGGCGTCGGTGGTTCCCTGCTCGACAAGCTCGGCATCCCCCGCCCGGCCGCGCTCGCCGATCTGCCGCCGTTCCAGCGCGACCAGCTCGACCCGGCGCTGTCCGGCGGGGACCTCTGCATCCAGGCGTGCGCCGACGACCCGCAGGTCGCCGTGCACGCCGTGCGCAACCTCGTCCGGATGGGTTTCGGGACGACGGCGGTGCGCTGGTCCCAGCTCGGGTTCGGTCGCACCTCGTCGACCTCGACCACCCAGCAGACCCATCGGAACCTGTTCGGCTTCAAGGACGGCACCAACAACCTCAAGGCCGAGGACACCGCCGCGCTCGACGAGCACGTGTGGGCCGCCCCGACCGACGGTGCGGCCTGGATGGCGGGCGGCACCTACCTCGTCGCGCGCCGCATCCGGATGCACGTCGAGACCTGGGACCGGACCTCGCTCACCGAGCAGGAGTCGCTCACCGGCCGGACCAAGGGGACCGGCGCCCCGATGGGCGCCACCGACGAGTTCGCGCCGGTCGACCTCGGCTCCCCGCTGATCGCGGACGACGCGCACATCCGGCTCGCCTCCGCCTCCTCCCTCGGGGGCGTGCGGATCCTCCGCCGCGGCTACAACTTCGTCGACGGCAGCGACGGCGCGGGCCATCTCGACGCGGGCCTCTTCTTCCTCGCCTTCATGCGCGACCCGCAGCGGCAGTTCGTGCCCATGCAGAGCGCGCTGGCCCGGCACGACCGGATGATGGAGTACATCGAGCACACCGGGTCCGCGGTCTTCGCCTGCCCCGCGGGCCTGGGCGACGGCGCGTACTGGGGTCAGTCCCTGCTGGAGGCGTGACCTCACCCCTGTGGCAGGAAAGCGTCGTTGCTGTCATCCAGGGCCAGGGACGCCACATCGTCGGCCCGCGGACGGGCCGCGGTGACCGGGCCGTAACCTTCCCGTCGATGAGCACGAGCGTCGACTCCCACCGCGGAGCGGGCCCGTCCGACGAGGACGGCGAGCCCGACGACGTCACCGCGCCCCTGCGCCGTCCCTCCCCGGGCCCCCGGTTCGACGTGGACACCGAACGCCTCGCCCTTCCCGACGCCGGGTCGCGCGGCCCGGCGGGGTCGGCGGCGGTCGGGTGGTTCGACGCCGGTCCCGCGGACGCGCCCCTGCCGGCCGCGACCCCGGCGGCCGCGCTCGCCGCGACGGCGCCCGCGGAGGGCCCCGACGGAGTCGCTCCCGCCGGCCCGCCGCCCGGCCCGCCACCGGCGCCCGCGACCGTCGACGGCTCCCCGGCGGAGGCCCTCGCCGCCACCGCCCCGGACCAGGCGACCGACACCCGCCCACGCCGACGGTCCCGGGGGCTCCGGGTCCCGACGGCACCCGCCGCCGCGGCAGCCCCCGCCCGGAGCACCACGACTCCTCCGGACCCGGAGGCGTCACCGTGGCGTCCCGGCGACCAGCCCGACGCGGCCACCACGTCGGTCACCTCGCCGGCCGTCACGCCAGGCACCACGACGGGCCGCCCGCGGCCCACGCCCGGGCCCCGCCCGACCCCCACCCCGCGCCCGACGGGAACGCCCTCCCCGCCGTCGGGAGCCGATCTGCCGCCCCCCGTCGGCGGGCCACCAGCACCGAGCACGCCGAAGGAACCGCCGAAGAAACACACCGCCGCGCTCGGGCGGCTGGCGCTGGTGCTCGTGCTGGTGGCCGCGGTCGTCGGGACGGTGGTGGTGCTCCAGCAGCGCAGCCAGTTCGGCCGCACGGACGCCGCGTCCGAGGAGATCCCGGCGCTCGAGGTGGCGCCGGCGCAGGTCGACCTCAACACCGTCGGGCAGCCGAACGCGATCGCCCCGCCGTCGGCCCTGCTCCCCGGCACCGCGGGCGCAGCGGCGCCCGGACGGGCGCCGACCATCTCGGCCTGGGCGAACGGGCTGGCGCCGCGGACGAACATCCCGCCGATCGCCCTGCAGGCCTACGGCATGGCGGACCTGGCGATGCGCAAGCTCGACCCGGGCTGCCACCTGAGCTGGGTGACCCTCGCGGGGCTCGGCCGCATCGAGTCCAACCACGGTCGCTACCGGGGCGCCACGATCGCGCCGAACGGCTCGGTGTCGCCCCCGATCATCGGTGTCCCGCTCGACGGCACCAGCGGGAACCGGGCGATCGCCGGCAGCGACGGCACCTACGACCGCGCCGAGGGACCGATGCAGTTCATCGAGTCCACCTGGGCGCGGTGGGGCTCGGACGGCAACGGCGACGGCCTGGCCGATGCGAACAACATCTACGACGCCGCCTTCACCGCCGGCCGCTACCTCTGCGCCGGCAACCGTGACCTGGCCACGGGCGAGGGCTGGCGCGACGCGGTGCTCTCGTACAACTTCTCCGACGAGTACGGCCGCCGGGTCTACGCCGCGGCCCAGGCGTACGCCAACAGCACGTCGCCGTAGCCCCGCCGTCCGTCCCGACGATGTGGCGTTCCTGCCACTGGACGACAGCAACGACGCTTTCCTGCCACCGGGGGAGGGGCCACCGGGGGAGGGGCCACCGGGGGAGGGGAGGGCGCTACGCCCCGCGGCGCAGGGCGATGGAGGCGCTCACCTCGCCGAGGGCCTCCTGGTACTCCGGGCGCGGATCCATCGCGGCGGCCATCCGCAGCTGCGCCCGCGCCTCGGGGAGGCGGGACTGGCGCTGCAGGCACCGGCCGAGGGCGAAGCGCGCGTAGTGGTCGGCCGGGTCGAGCTCGAGGACCCGCAGGAACGCGGACTCGGCCCGCCACAGCTGGGCCGACGCGAGGTAGGCCCGCGCGGCGAGGAGCTGGACCGACGCGTTCTCGTCCTCGGTCTCGGGCAGCGTGCCGAGCGCCTTGAGCGCGTCGAGGGGGCGTCGGTCGTCGAGCAGCTGCTCCGCCCGCCGGAAGGCGGTGACACCGGATTGAAGGGAATCTCCCGCCCAGCGCTCCGTCGACATTCCCGCACGGTAGGACCCGAACGCCGTCGACGCGAGGGCTGAACCGGGGCCCCCCGAGGTGTGACGCTGCGTGGCGCACCTCGATCACGGACGAGGTGCGGTTAGAGTCGGCGCCCGGCCACCGATGTCGAACAGATCCTGGAGGCGGAACCCGTGGCGGTCATCGAGCAGGTCGGCGCGCGGGAGATCCTCGACTCCCGGGGAACCCCGACGGTCGAGGTCGAGGTCGCCCTCGACGACGGCACCCTCACGCGGGCGGCCGTGCCGAGCGGCGCGAGCACCGGCGAGCACGAGGCCGTGGAGCTCCGCGACGGCGACAAGGGCCGCTACCTCGGCAAGGGTGTCGAGAAGGCCGTGGCGGGCGTGCTGGACGAGATCGGCCCCGGCATCGTCGGGATGGACGCCACCGAGCAGCGGGTCGTCGACCAGAAGCTGATCGACCTCGACGGCACCCCCGACAAGTCCCGCCTCGGCGCGAACGCGCTGCTGGGCGTGTCCCTCGCGGTCGCCCGCGCGGCCGCGGAGTCCGCCGAGCTCGACCTGTTCCGCTACATCGGCGGGCCGAACGCCCACGTGCTGCCCGTACCGATGATGAACATCCTCAACGGCGGCGCCCACGCCGATTCCGGGGTGGACATCCAGGAGTTCATGGTCGCCCCGATCGGCGCCGAGACCTTCCGCGAGGCCCTGCGCTGGGGCGCCGAGGTCTACCAGGCGCTGAAGTCGGTGCTGAAGAAGAACGGTCTGTCGACCGGGCTCGGCGACGAGGGCGGCTTCGCGCCGGCCCTGTCCACCAACCGCGAGGCGCTCGACCTCATCGCGACCGCCGTCGGCCAGGCCGGCCTGACCCTCGGCCGCGACGTGGTCCTCGCCCTCGACGTCGCCGCGAGCGAGCTCTTCTCCGACGGCACCTACACCTTCGAGGGCCAGAAGCGCTCCGCGGCGCAGATGAGCTCCTACTACGCGGAGCTGATCGCCGCGTACCCGCTGGTGTCGATCGAGGACCCGCTCGACGAGAACGACTGGGAGGGCTGGGCGCGGATGACCGCCGACGTCGGCGACCGCGTCCAGATCGTCGGCGACGACCTCTTCGTCACCAACATCGAGCGCCTCGAGGAGGGCATCGAGCGCCGCGCCGCGAACGCGCTGCTGGTCAAGGTCAACCAGATCGGCACGCTGTCCGAGACGCTCGACGCGATGAGCCTCGCCGGCCAGTACGGCTACCGCTCGATGATGAGCCACCGCTCCGGCGAGACCGAGGACACCACGATCGCCGACCTGGCCGTCGCCACGAACTGCGGCCAGATCAAGACCGGTGCCCCGGCCCGCTCCGAGCGCGTCGCCAAGTACAACCAGCTGCTGCGCATCGAGGAGGCGCTCGGCGACGCGGCCCGCTACGCCGGCGACCTCGCCTTCCCGCGCTTCGACCCGGAGGCCTGAGGCCCCCGATGGCCGCCACCGCGCCCGACCACCCGTCGACGGGATCCGTCCCGACGACGGGGGCGGGTGCCGGTCGGTCGCGCGGGCGCCAGCGCGCCCGCCAGGGTCCGCGCCGGGACCCGCAGCGGGCGGCGCTGCGGCGGCACCCGCTCTCCGGGCGCGGGAAGAACACCCCGGCGGCGGCCCAGGCCGCGGCGCGGGCCGTCCACGCCACCCGCGGTGCCCTCGGCCTGTCGACGGCGCGGCGGGCGGCGCTGCTCGCGGTGGTGGTCTGTGCGCTCGCGCTGACCGTCGCCGTCCCGTTGCGCAACTACGTCTCGCAGCGCCACGAGCTCGCCGCGGTCGCCGCGCAGCAGCAGCGCCTCGACGAGCAGGCCGCGCAGCTGCGGGGCGAGCGGGCGGCGATGGACGACCCGGCCCACGTCGAGGCGCTCGCCCGCGCCCGGCTCGGCTACGCTCGGCCGGGGGAGACGCCCTACCGCGTGGAGCTGCCCGGCGACGCGGGGCGGACCGCCGACAGGGACGCCCCGATCGCACCGTCCGAGGCCGACCTGCCCTGGTACACCCGCGTGGCCCGGGGGACCCTCGGGACCTCCACCACCCAGCCCTGAGCCCGGCGTCGAGAAAGAGCATGGAACCCGTCGCAGAGGGCGACCGCGAGGCGGTCGCCGCCCAGATCGGTCGCGCCCCGCGCGGCCTGCGCGCCATCGCGCACCGCTGCCCGTGCGGGCTGCCCGACACGGTGGTCACCGCCCCCCGGCTCGAGGACGGCACGCCGTTCCCGACCCTCTACTACGCGACCTGCCCGCGCCTGACGTCGCGCATCGGGTCGCTGGAGGCCGAGGGACTGATGCGCGAGCAGCAGGACCGGCTCGCCACCGACCCGGAGTTCGCCGCCGCCTACCGGGCCGCGCACGAGACCTACCTCGCCGAGCGGGACGCGATCGAGCCGCTCGGCACCGACGTCAGCGCCGGCGGGATGCCGGAGCGGGTGAAGTGCCTGCACGTCCACGTCGCGCACACGCTGGCGGCCGGACCCGGGGTGAATCCGGCCGGGGACGAGGCGCTGGCGCTGCTGCCGGCGTGGTGGGCGCCCGGGCCCTGCGTGGCGGTCGACCCGGAGGGGTGACCGGGCGCGTCCACGGGACGGGATCTCCGGACACCTCGGGAGACGCCGGGCGGCACGCAGCGTCGTGCAGGACCAACGACACGGGTGATCCGCCGCCACGGGACGGTGTCGGAACCGGTTCCGGATTGCCGTGGGCGCATCCGACGCGCGACGATGGTGTCGTCGCCGACACGGCGACCCGGTTCTCCGGTGGTGCGGACGGCCCACCGGACCGCGGGGTTCTCCGCCGGACCCCGCGGGTGCCAGGACCGGCTGCCGGGAGGCGACACCCGCCGTCCGCCTCCCGGTAGCCGGTCCGCGCACCACCTCCCCCCGCGCGGGACCGCGGCGCGCCGTACCCTCACGCGCGACCATCCGCCGGAGGGAGCGCCCATGCCGCGCGTCGCGGCCATCGACTGCGGGACCAATTCGATCCGCCTGCTCGTCGCCGACGTGACCATCCGCGAGGACGGTTCACAGTGGCTCGTCGACGTGCACCGCGAGATGCGCGTCAACCGCCTCGGCCAGGGGGTGGACGCCACCCACCGGATCGCGTCCGAGTCGCTCGCCCGGACGAAGGAGGCGCTGCTCGCCTACGGCGAGATGCTGCGCCGCACCTCGACCACCACCGTGCGTCTCTGCGCCACCTCCGCCACGCGCGACGCCGAGAACCGCGACGAGTTCTTCACGATGGTGCGCGAGATCCTCGGGGTCGACGCCGAGGTGATCACCGGCGAGGAGGAGGCGCGGCTGTCGTTCGCCGGCGCCGTCGCCGACCTCGACCCCGACGAGGGCCCGGCCGTCGTCGCGGACGTCGGGGGCGGCTCGACCGAGCTGGTCGCCGGGACGTGGGACGCCGTCGCGGCCGAGGTGGCGGCGGCGTACTCGGCGAACGTCGGGTGCGTGCGGCTCACCGAGAAGGTCCTGCACGACGACCCGCCGTCGGCCGCGCAGGTCGCCGAGGCCGAGGCGTTCACCCGGGAGACCCTCGCCCCGGCGTTCGAGGCGGTCGACCTGGCCGACATCCAGACCTGGGTGGCCGTGGCGGGCACCGCGACGACGATCGCCGCCGTCGCGATGGGCCTGCGCAGCTACGCGCCGGAGAAGATCCACCTGGCGCGGCTCGGGCTCGACGAGGTCCGCGAGACCTGCCTGCGCCTGGAGTCGATGCCGCGCTCGGAGCGCGCCGCGCTCGGACCGATGCACCCGGGGCGGGTGGACGTCATCGGCGGCGGCTCGATCGTGGTGCGGGTGTTGGCCGAGGAACTGGCCGAGCGGGCCGGTGTCACCGAGCTCGTGGTCTCCGAGCACGACATCCTCGACGGCATCGCCCGGGAGTGTGCGCGGGCGAGCCGGGCCCAGTGACCACGCCGCTCGCGGTCCTCGACCGGGAGATCAGCGACTGCCGGGCCTGCCCCCGGCTCGTCGAGTGGCGGGAACGGGTCGCCCGCGAGAAGCGGGCGGCCTTCCGCGACCAGACCTACTGGGGCCGTCCGGTGCCCGGGTTCGGGCCGGCCGACGCCCGCCTCGCGATCGTGGGCCTCGCCCCCGCGGCGCACGGCGCCAACCGCACCGGCCGGATGTTCACCGGTGACCGCTCGGGCGACGTGCTCTACGCCGCACTGCACGCGGTCGGGCTCGCGTCCCAGCCGACCGCGACGTGGCCGGGCGACGGGCTGGAGCTCGACGGGGTCCGGATCGTCGCGCCGGTCCGCTGCGCCCCGCCGGAGAACAAGCCCACCCCGGCCGAGCGGGACACCTGCCGGCCGTTCCTCGAGCGCGAGCTCGCCCTGCTCACCGGGGTCCGCGCCGTCGTCGTCCTCGGCGGCTTCGGGTGGCAGGCCCTCCTGCCCGTGCTCGACGAGGGGTGGGTCGTCCCGCGGCCGCGCCCGCGGTTCGGGCACGCGGTGCGGGTCGAGCTCGCGTCCCGTCGTCCGGACCGCGACCCGCTGCAGCTGTTCGGCTGCTACCACGTGAGCCAGCAGAACACCTTCACGGGACGCCTCACCCCGGCGATGCTGGAGGAGGTCCTGGCCGGTGCCGCCCGGGCCGCGGGCCTGCGAGACTGAGCGCGGCACGGCCCCTGTAGCCCAATCGGCAGAGGCAGGCGACTTAAAATCGCCGCAGTGTGGGTTCGAACCCCACCGGGGGCACCGACACCGTCCGTTCACCGTCACGTGGCCCCGTGTCGGGCGAGTCGTCGTCACCTGATCACCGCGTGGTCGCTCCGGCGAGAGACGGTGGTCGACGGGAACTCACCCGGCTGCGGCATCGTCGTGGCGGCGGGGACCACGGCACACAGCACCGCGTGACCGCTCGCGTCCCGGCCCGGACCGCTCGGCGTTCCGGCCGTGTGTTGCTCCGAACGGGCGAGGTCCATGGGACAGACTTCCGGCGGGGAGGTGAGCAGGGTGGCTGACTTCGCAGAGGCCGACACGGCGTCGGGCACGGGTGTGCCCGGGATGCCGTCGGTCCGCGCGCCGTGGTCCGAGCTCGAGTCGCTCCGTCCGCTGACCCTCCGCTCGTGCCGCCGCATCGTCGTCGTGGCTCCGCACCCGCGCGATGAGATCCGCGCCGCCGGCGGCCTGCTGCGCCGCCTGGCCTCCCGGCACGCGGAGGTCGACGTCCTCAGCCTCACCGAGCGCCCGACCCTGAGCTGCCCGTCCACCCCGTTCGCGGCGGACGCGGTCCGCGAGAGCCGGCCGGTCGACGGGCCCGGCTCGGACCCGCTCACCCTCGACGACCTCGTCGCGGGCGCGCTCGACGACCTGCCCGACGAGCTCACCCTCGACGACGACGACCTGGACCCCGACGAGGCGGCGGCCGAGGCCGCCTACCGCGCCCTCGGGCTCACGGTCGTGCGGCGCCACCGGCTCGGCCTGCCCGATGGCGGGGTCGCCGCGGCCGAGTCCGACGTCGTCGCGGCGATCAGCGAGATCGTCGGGTTCTCCGACGACCCGGGCGGCCTGTGCGTGCTCGCCCCCTGGTCCGGGGACGGCGACGACGACCACGAGGCGGCCGGCCGGGCCGCCGAGGTGGTCACGGCCGCCTACCGGGTCCGTCTCGTGCGCTGGCTCGACCGCGCGTGGACGTGGGCCGGACCGGACTCGGCGGAGGTGCCGTGGCGCCGGGCGCGCCAGGTGCTGCTCACCGACACGCTGATCGCCCGCAAGCACGCCGCGAGCGCGGCCTTCACCGCGGCGCTGGGCGGTCCCGGCCACGACACCCACGACGCCGAGCACGACGCCGAGCTGCCCGACGGGTGGGCGCCGGGGCCGCGCGAGGTCTTCCTCGTCTAGGCCGCTCGGTCCGTGCTTCTTGTATCCCTGTCCGACGCATCACGGCGAGGACCCCGGTCCGGGTCGTTCCGCGCCTCCGTGTCGGGCCGACCCGGCCCCGGGTGGCTAGGCTGCCCGGGGTGACGGGCAGGTCGAACGGGGACGGGCACGCCGACGACGGCGCCGCCGTGACGTCCGGCCGTCACCGCAGGACCCACGACACGGTGGTGACAGGAGGAGTCGGGATCGAGCACGTGGAGACCGCAGACGGCGCGCAGTGGGGTCCGGCCGCGGACGCCCCCGACGACGTGCACCGGGGCGCCGACCCGGGCATGGCGCAGGAGGCCGCACGGGTCCGCGACAGCCTGGCGTCCGACGTCGACGGCGGCGGGGATCTGCCGCAGGTCCTGCACACCGCTCCGGCGGCGGTCGCCCTCATCGACCTCGACGCCGGCACGGTCACCTACGCCAACGGCTCCGCGCAGGACCTGACCGGCGGCAAGGCCCAGCTCCCGCTCGACATCGACGCCTGGAGCGAGGCGGCGGGCCTGACCGACCTGTCCGGTCGGCCGATGCGCGACACGGCGTCCCCGCTCTCCCGCGTGGCCCAGGGCATGCCGGTCTCCGGCGAGCCGGTCGCAGTCGCCGACGCCGCCCGGCGCGGGTCGGAGGCCACCCCCGAGGAGCGCGAGGAGGCCGAGGGCCGTCTGCTCTGGGTGACGGGGTTCCCCCTCTCCGAGGCCGAGGACGACGAACGCCGGCGGCTCGCCCTCGTGGTGTTCCTCCAGCTCTCCGGGGCGGGCGCCCAGCGCCACCTCGAGATGATGCGCGACCGCGCCGTCGTCGCCACTGAGCTCTCCTTCACGATCTCCGACCCGGACCGCCAGCAGAACCCGCTGGTCTGGGTCAACCCGGCGTTCACCCGGCTCACCGGGTACGACCTGGACGAGGTGCTCGGGCGCAACTGCCGCTTCCTGCAGGGCCCCAACACCGACCCGACGTCCATCTCGCGGATCCGCAGCGCCCTCGCCGACGAGCGGCCGATCACCGAGGTGCTCCTGAACTACCGGCGCGACGGCACCGCCTTCTGGAACCAGGTGTCGATCTCCCCGGTGTTCGACGGCGGCGGACGCGTCGTCAACTTCGTGGGGGTGCAGGCCGACGTCACCGAGCGGGTGATGGTCGAGAACGAGCGGCGCGCCGCGCTCGCCGCCGCCGAGGAGACCCGCGAGCAGCTCCGGCTGCTCACCGACTCCACCGCGGCGATGACGGCCTCGCTCGACTCGGGCGGTGCCGCCCGCGCGCTCGCCCGCATCGTCGTGCCCGCCCTCGCCGACTACTGCTGCGTCGACCTGCTCGACGAGGTGGGCGACCCGTCCTCCTCGACGCGGGTGGCGGTCAACCACCGCGACGACTCGAAGACCGCCACGGTCTCCGCGCTGGGCCGCTGGATCACCCCGACCGAGGACGGCGACGACCCGGTCGACCGCGTCCTCGCCGGGGGCGCGCCCTCGCTGCTGCCCGAGCTGCCGGTCCGCCCGGAGGGGCTGCGCGAGGACCCGTCGCTGCTGGCGCACTACGAGCAGCTGCGCCCGCGCTCGGCGATCGTCGTCCCGCTGCGCGCACGGGGCCAGGTCCTCGGGGCGCTGACGCTCGGCACCGAGCTGCCCTACGGCCGGCGCTACTCGCAGCGCGACCTCTACCTCGCGAGCGACCTCGCGGCGCGGGCCGGGCTCGCCGTCGACAACGCGCGTCTCTACGCCCGCGAGCACGGGGCGGCGGAGACCCTGCAGCGCAGCCTGCTGCCCGCGGTGCCGGACGTCCCCGGCCTCACCGTGGCGTCGCGCTACCTCGCGGCCACCGACGGCGCCCAGGTCGGCGGCGACTGGTACGACCTGCTGCCGCTGCCCGACGGGGCGGTCGGCATCGCGGTCGGCGACGTCGTCGGCCACGACCTGCGGGCGGCCGCCGCGATGGGCGAGCTGCGCGGGGTACTCCGCTCGTACGCGTGGGAGGGCCTCGGCCCCGACGCCGTCATCGACCGCTGCAACGACCTCGTGCAGGGCATGCACATGGCCGCGATGGCGACGGCCGTCTTCGGGCGCCTGGAGCGCCCGGAGGACGGCGAGGGCTGGGTCCTCGGCTACTGCAACGCCGGCCACCCGCCGCCGCTGCTGCGCCGGGTCGACGGCACCGTGGAACTCCTGACCGGCAACCTGTCCCCGCTGATCGGCGCCACCCGCGCGGCGGCGCGGGACTGCACCGAGGTGCACCTGCAGCCCGGCGACCTGCTGGTGCTGCACACCGACGGGCTGATCGAGGCCCCGGGCACTGACCCCGACGAGCGGACGGACCTGCTCGCGCGGACCCTCGCCGAGGCGCCCGACGTCGAGGACGTCGGCGCGATCTGCGACCGGGTGCTCGAGGTGCTCGGCGCCGAGGGCCTGCGCGACGACGCCGTGCTCCTCGCCGTCCGGCTCGGCTGACCCCCGTTCACGACGACGGCCGGTGTCCCTCCTGGGCGGAGGGGCACCGGCCGGTGTCGTGCTGCGGTGACCGCTACTGCTGCGGCGGGGGCTGCTCACCCGGGGGCGGAGCCTGACCGCCCTGCGGGCCGTGCAGGTAGTCCTTGGCCTTCTGCGAGGCCGAGTCGAACTGCTGGTCGTGACCGGCGAACTTGCCCTTGAGGGCGTCGCTCCCCTTGTCGACGAAGCCGTCCGCCTTGTCGGGGTTCTTCCCCGCCCATTCCTTGGCCTTGTTCACCATGTCGCCGAGGCCTGCCACGACGAACCTCCTGGTGCTCTCGGGTACACGTACTCCGGACACCCCGAGAGTGACCCGGTCCGCGGGGTTCCATGCCCGGGTGGACCCAGGTTTCCCCCGTACGCTGGACGTGGTCACGCACCGCGCTGTCCGGTCCGTCCGGATCGCCGTGTTCCGAGGCAAAAAATCTTTTACCCAGGCGGGAACCCGAGCCACGGGTCGCGCGTTGGGAGCAGTGAGAGCGGTCGCGGTGACCGTTCGGTGCACGTGGAGGAGGACGAGTGCGCACCAGCAGCAACCCGGCGTTCCGGAACCTGCCGACGTCACCCGGTGGGTACGCGCGGTTCGGTGACGCGCCGGCGGGCCTGGGCGGGGCCTTCGGGGGTGGCCCCGACGGTCCGATGGGCACGGCGGGGGTCGCGGACCGCCCGCTGACCGTCGACGACGTCGTCCAGAAGACCGCGCTCAACGCCGTCATCACGATCGGCGTCGGCGTCGCGGCCGCGATCCTGCTGAGCCCGATCCTCGGGATCCTGGGCTTCATCGTCGGCCTGGTCGTCTCGCTGATCATCATCTTCAAGCAGAGCACCAGCCCCGCGCTGGTCCTCACCTACTCGGTGTCGCAGGGTCTGGCCCTCGGCACGATCACCGGTTTCCTCGAGGCCTCGAGCAACAACTACGCGGGCATCGGCTTCCAGGCCATCGTCGGCGTGGTCGGCGTGTTCATCGGGATGCTGGTCGTCTACAAGACCGGCGCGATCCGGGTGACGCCCCGTCTCACCAAGATGGTCATCGGCGCCGCCATCGGCGTCGTCGTGCTCATGCTGGTCAACCTGGTGGTCTCGTTCTTCACCACCGGCGGCATCGGCCTCCGCGACGGCGGCCCGCTGGCGATCATCTTCTCGCTGGTCTGCATCGCGGTCGGCGCTTTCATGCTGCTGCTCGACTTCGACCAGGCCGACCAGGCGGTCAAGGCCGGCGTCCCGGCGAAGTTCGCCTGGTACCTGGCCTTCGGCTTCATGACGACGCTGGTCTGGCTCTACATCGAGATCCTGCGGCTGCTGAGCTACTTCCGCGGCGACTAGTCGCCACCGCCACGACGACGAAGGCCCGCCCCGGGTTCGCCCGGGGCGGGCCTTCGTCGTGGGCGGGGGGACCCGTCGTCAGGACAGCCGCTCGAGGATCATCGCCATGCCCTGGCCGCCGCCGACGCACATCGTCTCCAGCCCGATCGTCGCGTCCTTCGCGCGCAGGCCGTTGAGCAGCGTGGTGGCGATCCGGGCGCCGGTCATGCCGAACGGGTGGCCGACCGCGATCGAGCCGCCGTGCACGTTGAGCTTCGACTCCATGCCGGAGTCCGACAGCCCGAGGCCGCGGGCGGACGGGATGACCTGGGCGGCGAACGCCTCGTTGATCTCCACGAGGTCGACGTCGTCGATCGACAGGCCGGCGCGGCGCAGCGCCTGCTGCGAGGCCCCGATCGGGCCGAGGCCCATGATCTCCGGCGACAGACCGGTGACGCCGGTCGAGACGATCCGGGCCAGCGGCGTGATCCCGAGGTCGGCGGCGCGGGTCGAGGACATCACCACCACGGCGGCGGCCCCGTCGTTGAGCGGGCACGCGTTGCCCGCCGTGATGCGGCCGTCGGGGCGGAACACCGGCTTGAGGTCGGCGATGCCCTCGTAGGTGGTGCCCGCGCGCGGGGAGTCGTCGGCGCTGATCACCGAGCCGTCGGGGAGCGTCACCGGCGTGATCTCCCGGGCCCAGAAGCCGTCGGCGTGCGACTGCTCGGCGAGGTTCTGCGAGCGCACGGCGAAGCGGTCCATCTCCTCGCGGGAGACGTTCTCGAGCAGCGCGACGTTCTCCGCGGTCTGCCCCATGGCGATGTAGGCGTCGGGGAGGAGCCCGTCGGCGCGCGGGTCGTGCCACTCCGACGCACCGGCGGCGGCGGTCTCGGCGGTGCGCGCCTGCGCCTCGTCGAACAGCGGGTTCTGCGTGCCGGGCAGGCCGTCCGAGGAGCCCTTCTCGAACCGCGACACCGTCTCGACGCCGGCCGCGACGAAGACGTCGCCCTCGCCGGCGCGGATGGCGTGGGCGGCCATGCGGATGGTCTGCAGCGAGGAGGAGCAGTAGCGGGTGATGGTGGTGCCCGGGACGGTGTCCAGGCCGAGCTGGACCGCGACGACGCGGCCCATGTTGTAGCCCTGCTCGCCGCCGGGCAGACCGCAGCCGAGCATGAGGTCCTCGACCTCCTCGGGCGGCAGCGAGGGCACCTGGTCGAGGGCCGCGCGCACCATCTGCGCGGCGAGGTCGTCGGGGCGCATGCCGGCGAGCGTCCCCTTGCGGGCCCGACCGATGGGGGAGCGGGCGGCGGACACGATCACGGCGTCGGGAGTGGCCATGACCTGCACCTTAGGCGCGCGGTCCGGGAGACGGAGCGCAGCGGAGCTCGACCCCTCGATCCGCCCCGGTCGGCGGTGATTCGCCGCACAGCCACGCTCCCGTCGGCTGCGTTCGGCAGGATGGTGTCATGCAGTACGCCGAGCACATCGCCGACCTCGTCGGACACACCCCGCTGGTGAAGCTCAACAAGGTCGTGCCGACGGGGCCGGACGCGCCGTTGGTGCTGGCGAAGGTCGAGTACTTCAACCCCGGCGGCAGCGTGAAGGACCGCATCGCCGAGAAGATGATCGACGCGGCCGAGGCCTCCGGGGAGCTGAAGCCCGGCGGCACCATCGTCGAGCCGACCTCGGGCAACACCGGCATCGGGCTCGCCATCGTCGCCCAGCAGCGCGGTTACCACTGCATCTTCGTCTGCCCGGACAAGGTCTCGCCGGCCAAGCGCGACGCCCTGCGCGCCTACGGCGCCGAGGTGGTCGTGTGCCCGGCCGCCGTCGAGCCGGACCACCCCGAGTCCTACTACTCCGTCTCGGACCGGCTGGCCCGCGAGACCGAGGGCGGCTGGAAGCCGAACCAGTACGAGAACCCCGCCAACCCGGCGTCGCACGTGGAGTCCACCGGCCCCGAGATCTGGGAGCAGACCGAGGGCCGCATCACGCACTTCGTCGCGGGCGTCGGCACCGGCGGCACCATCTCGGGCACCGGGAAGTACCTCAAGGAGGTCTCCGAGGGGCGGGTGCAGATCATCGGCGCCGACCCGCTGGGCTCGGTGTACTCCGGCGGCGACGGCCGGCCCTACCTCGTCGAGGGCGTCGGCGAGGACTTCTGGCCGTCCACCTACGACCGCGGGATCGCCGACCGGATCCTCGCGGTCTCCGACGCCGACTCCTTCCACATGACCCGGCGCCTCGGCCGCGAGGAGGCGCTGCTCGTCGGAGGCTCCTGCGGGATGGCGACGGTCGCCGCCGCGCGGCTGGCCGAGGAGCTCGGGCCCGACGACGTCGTCGTCGTGCTCCTGCCCGACGGCGGGCGCGGGTACCTGAACACGGTCTTCAACGACCAGTGGATGCAGTCCTACGGCTTCCTGTCCGCCGACACCGCCGAGTACACGGTGGGGCACGTCCTGCGCGGCAAGGACGGCTCGATCCCCGACCTCGTGCACGGGCACCCGAACGAGACGGTCTCCGACATCGTCTCGATCATGCGGGAGTTCAGCGTCTCGCAGATGCCGATCGTCCAGGCCGAGCCGCCGGTGATGATGGCCGAGGTGCGTGGCGCCGTGACCGAGCGGGACCTGCTCGACAAGCTGTTCACCGGCAAGGCGCAGCTCACCGACAAGGTCGCCGACCACCTGGCGCCGGCGCTGCCGACGGTCGGGATCGCCGAGCCGCTGTCGGGGGCGATGGAGAAGCTGCAGGGCGGCGACGGTCTCCTCGTCATCTCCGACGGGCGCCCGGCCGGCATCGTCAGCCGCGCCGACGTGCTGGCCTTCCTCGCGGGGCGGTAGCGCAGGGGCCCGGGCGTCAGCGGTGGCACACGGCTGACGTCCGGTGTCAGCGGTGGCACACCGCTGACGACGGACCCGGCCCGACCCGCCGTCGGGAATCCGGGCAGACTGGACCGGGTGAGTCAGGACCACGGTTTCGCCACCCGCGCCATCCACGCCGGCCAGGAGCCGGACCCGACCACCGGTTCGGTCGTCGTCCCCGTCCACGCGACGTCGACGTTCGCCCAGGACGGGGTCGGCGGGCTGCGCTCGGGCTACGAGTACGCCCGCACCGGCAACCCGACGCGCACCGCGCTGGAGACGCAGCTGGCCGCGCTCGAGGGCGGGCGGTTCTGCCGCGCCTTCGCCTCGGGCATGGCCGCGGAGGACACGCTGTTCCGCGCCACGCTGCGCCCGGGGGACCACGTCGTCATCCCGATCGACGCCTACGGCGGGACGTTCCGGCTCGTCTCCACCGTGCTCGTCGACTGGGGCGTGCACTTCTCGGCGGTCGACCTCTCCGACCTCGACGCCGTCCGGGCCGCGATCCTGCCCGAGACGAAGCTGCTGTGGTGCGAGACCCCGACCAACCCGCTGCTCTCGATCGCCGACGTCACGGCGCTCGCGGGGATCGCCGACGCGGCGGGGGTCAAGCTCGTCGTCGACAACACCTTCGCCTCGCCCTACCTGCAGCAGCCGCTCGCGCTCGGCGCGCACGTGGTGCTGCACTCCACGACGAAGTATCTCGGCGGGCACTCCGACGTCGTCGGCGGCGCGGTGATCACGTCCGACGAGGCGCTCGCGGCCGACCTCGCGCGCCTGCAGAACGGCATGGGCGCGGTGCCCGGCCCGTTCGACTGCTTCCTCACCACCCGCGGCATCAAGACCCTCGCCGTGCGGATGGACCGGCACTGCGACAACGCCGAGCGCGTGGTCGAGGCGCTCGTCGCCCACGACGCGGTGTCCGCCGTGCTCTACCCCGGCCTCGACACGCACGCGAACCACGAGGTGGCCGCCAAGCAGATGCACCGGTTCGGCGGGATGGTCTCCATCCGCCTCGCCGGGGGCGAGCAGGCGGCGCGCGCCCTCTGCGCAGCGACGAAGGTCTTCACGTTGGCCGAGTCGCTCGGCGGGGTCGAGTCGCTCATCGAGCACCCGGGCGCCATGACCCACGCGTCCACGGCGGGCTCCCCGCTCGAGGTGCCGTCGGACCTGGTGCGCCTGTCGGTGGGCATCGAGGAGGCCGACGACCTCGTCGACGACCTGCTGACCGCACTCGGGCGGGTCTGAGGCGCTCGCGGGTCTTCGCGACGCCGGGGCGGGTCAGCCCCGGCGCGCGTCCGCCTGGTCCTCGGCGGAGCCGTGCGGCGCGGTGTGGCCCGGCGTCACGAGCGACGGCACGCTGCAGCCGCCCACGAGGACGGGACCGTGCTGCGTGCTCACCAGCGTGCCCGGGTCGTCGCACCCCGCCCGCTCGACGGTGAACACGGCCGCCCCGGTCAGGGCGGCGGCGGCGAGGAGCGGCGCGACCATTCCCACGCGGGCGACACGTCGACGCGTCTCCATCGGGCCCTCCCCTGGAATCTCACGCTCTCACCACAGGCTACCGACCACGTCCGATGCCCACGCCCGTTCGGTTCGGGTGGTCCGGTCGGCGTCCGCACCCACGCGGCGACCGGACCGTGGGACGGCCCGGACACGCCTCGGTTGCCCGTCCGTCGCGGGGTGGAACCGGTCGGCGACGTCACCACGACGCCGGGAACTTCCGCCCGTCCGGCCCTCTCCTCCCCGCGTGAGGGGAACCCTCATGCCACAAGAGCGCTCGATTCCTCCCCTCACGCAGGACGGGGGTTGCGGGGCGGAGGTCGGCGGTGGGGCACCATGCGGTCCGTGCCGACCCTCGTCACCCGCGCCGACGTCGAGGCCGCCCGCGCCGAGCAGCACGGCGTCGTGCGCCGGACCCCGGTCGAGCCGTCCCGGGTGCTGTCCGGGCCCGCCGGGGGCCCGGTGCTCCTCAAGTGCGAGAACCTGCAGCGCACCGGCAGCTTCAAGATCCGGGGCGCGTACCGGCGAATCCAGCGGCTCTCCGACGCCGAGCGGGCGCGGGGCGTGGTGGCGGCGAGCGCCGGAAACCACGCCCAGGGCGTCGCGCTCGCCGCGGGCCTGCTCGGGGCCGAGGCGACCGTGTTCATGCCTGCCGGTGCACCGCTGCCGAAGCTCGCGGCGACGCGGGGCTACGGGGCGCGGGTCGAGCTCGTCGACACCTTCGACGCCACCCTGCTCGAGGCGCAGGCGTTCGCCGACCGGACCGGGGCGGTGCTCATCCACCCCTTCGACCACCCCGACATCATCGCCGGGCAGGGCACCGCCGGGCTCGAGATCGCCGAGCAGGTGCCCGACGCCCGCACCGTGGTGGTCTGCACCGGGGGAGGCGGTCTCGTCGCCGGCATCGCGGCCGCCCTGCACGGGAGCGGGGTGCGGGTCGTCGGCGCCCAGGCCGAGGGGCTCGCCGCGTGGCCGCCGTCGCTGGCCGCCGGCGCCCCGACGTCCGTCGCGGGCGCCACCATCGCCGACGGCATCGCCGTGCCCCGCCCCGGCGACCTCACGTTCGCGCAGGTGGCCGCGCAGGTCGACGAGATGGTGACCGTGTCCGAGGAGGCCCTGAGCCGGGCCGTGCTCCAGTGCCTGGAGCGCAGCAAGCTGCTGGTGGAGCCGGCCGGCGCCGCGGCGGTGGCGGCGATCGCCGAGTACCCGGGCCGCTGGGAGCCGCCCGTCGTCGCGCTGCTCTCGGGCGGGAACGTCGACCCGCTGATGCTCGCGGAGTTCGTGCGGCGCGGCATGGTCGCGGCCGGGCGCTACGCCGGCCTACGGGTCCGCATCCCGGACCGGGCCGGCTACCTCGCCGACCTGCTCGCCCTCGTCGGACGGCTCGGGGGCAACGTGGTCGACGTCGAGCACCGTCGCCTCGGCGCGTCGGCCGACCTCGGCCCGCTGGCCCTGGGGACGGTCGAGGTGGCGCTGACGCTGGAGGCCCGCGGCCCCGAGCACCAGGACGCGATCCTCACGGCCCTCCGCGACGCGGCGTACGTCGTCGCGGAGGGTGCCGTGTGAGCGATCAGGGCGAGTACGGCTCCGCGGAGACCAGCGTGACCTCCATCGACCCGCCGTCGGGAAGGTCGTAGCTCACGGTGTCGCCGGCCTTGGCGCCGATCAGCGCCGAGCCCAGGGGGGAGTTCGGGGAGTAGACCTCGATCGACCCGGCCGAGCCCTCCTCGCGGGAGCCGAGCAGGAAGGTCTCGGTGTCGTCGTCGCCCTCGAAGCGCACGGTGAGCACGGTGCCCGGGACGGCGGTCCCCGACTCGGTGGGCGTCTCGCCGACCTTCGCGGTGTGCAGCAGCTCCTGGAGGTGGCGGATCCGCGCCTCCATGACGCCCTGCTCCTCGCGGGCGGCGTGGTAGCCGCCGTTCTCCTTGAGGTCGCCCTCCTCGCGCGCGGCGTTGATCTTCTGCGCGATCGCGGGACGCTGCCCCACCAGGTCGTCGAGCTCGGCCTTGAGGCGGTCGTGGGCGTCCTGGGTCAGCCAGGTCACCTGGGTCTGCGTCTCGGTCACGGCGATCAACTCCTCGGAGGTCCGGTCCCGCGGGCTGCGGGGCGGCGGCCTGCGCACGTCACGACCCGGGCGGGATGCCCGGACGGAAGGCGTCCACAGACGGAAAAACACGACCCGCGGCATGCGGGCCGTGTCGGTGGACACTAACACGGTCGGGGCCTCGGGGAGCCGGTACGAACTTCGCCGCCGGGAGGTTCCCGGATCTCCGGAGAAAGTCACAGGGCCCTGCTCACCTGCGACGATCCCCCTCGCGCGCCCCCGGGACCCGGTGGGCGCGGCAGACTGTCGGGGGGTCGGGGGATGATGGTGGGCGTGGGAGATCAGCTGCGTCTCATGACGGTGCACGCGCACCCCGACGACGAGTCGAGCAAGGGCGCCGCCACGTGCGCGCGCTACGTCGCCGAGGGTGCCGAGGTCATGGTCGTGACCTGTACCGGCGGGGAGGCCGGGAGCATCCTCAACCCGGCCATGGACCGGCCCGAGGTGCTGGCCGACATGGTGGGGGTGCGCCGCGAGGAGATGCGCCGCGCCGCCGAGATCCTCGGCGTCGAGCACCGGTGGCTCGGCTTCGTGGACTCCGGGCTGCCCGAGGGCGACCCGAAGCCCCCGCTGCCCGAGGGCTGCTTCGCCCTGGAGCCGCTCGAGGTGCCCACCGAGGCCCTCGTGCGGGTGATGCGCGAGTTCCGGCCGCACGTGGTGGTGACCTACGACGAGAACGGCGGCTACCCCCACCCGGACCACATCAGGTGCCACGAGGTGTCGATGGCGGCGTGGGAGGCCTGCGGGGACCCTGACCGGTTCCCGGAGGCGGGCGAGCCGTGGCAGCCGCTGAAGCTCTACTACTCGCACGGCTTCTCGAAGGCGCGCATCATCGCCTTCCACGAGGCGCTGATCGCCGCCGGCCTGGAGTCGCCGTGGGCGGAGTGGCTGGAGAACTGGAAGGACGACCGGCCCGACCCCGGGACCCGCGTCACCACCCGCGTGCGCTGCGCCGAGTACTTCCCGGTGCGCGACCGGGCGCTGCTGGCGCACGCCACCCAGATCGACCCCAACGGCCGCTGGTTCTCGATGCCGATCGAGATGCAGCAGCAGGTGTGGCCCACCGAGGAGTACGAGCTCGCCCGCTCCCTGGTGGGGGAGCAGGACGACACCGAGTCGCTCGTCGACGGCGACCTGTTCTCCGGGGTGCGCGAGCGGGTGCTGACGTCGTGATGCCCGCGAGCCTGGTCGTGCTGCTGGCCCAGGCCCAGCCGCCGGCCCCCGGTGCCGACCGCGGGGAGGAGTTCGGCAAGACCTCGCCGATCGCCCTCGTGGTCATCCTGCTGCTCGGCGTCGCCACCTTCCTGCTGATCCGCTCGATGACCAAGCGGCTGCGCAACGTCCCGGCGTCCTTCGACCCCCCGGGGTCGGACGACGAGGCGGACGCCGGGCCGGACGGCCGCGGGCCCGCGGGCCCGTCGTCGGGGCCGGTGGACTCCCCGTCACCGGGGAACCGGGCCGGCCCGGAGGGCTGACACCGACGGCTGAGGGGCCCGGTGACGCCGTGCGACCATCGTCGGCATGGCCAACCGGCTCGCCGACTCGACCAGCCCCTACCTGCGCCAGCACGCCGACAACCCGATCGACTGGCGGCCGTGGGAACCGGCCGCGTTCGCGGAGGCCCGCGAGCGCGGTGTCCCGGTCCTGCTCTCGGTCGGCTACTCCGCCTGCCACTGGTGCCACGTCATGGCGCACGAGTCGTTCTCCGACCCGCAGGTGGCCGCCTTCGTCAACGAGCGGTTCGTGTCGATCAAGGTGGACCGCGAGGAGCGGCCGGACGTCGACGCGGTCTACATGGAGGCCACCCAGGCGATGACCGGCCAGGGCGGCTGGCCGATGACCTGCTTCCTCACGCCCACCGGCGAGCCGTTCCACTGCGGCACCTACTACCCGGCCGAGCCCCGCGGCGGGATGCCGTCGTTCACCCAGCTCCTCGCCGCCGTGGCGAAGGCGTGGGAGACCGACAACGACACCGTGCGCTCCGCCGCCGCGGGGATCGCCGAACGCCTGGCCGGGGTGGCCCGCTCCCTGCCCGCGGCGCCGGTCGACGCGGAGGTGCTGGCGGGCGCGGCCACGTCCCTGGAGTCGGCGTTCGACGCGACCTCGGCCGGGTTCGGCGGGGCTCCGAAGTTCCCGCCGTCCTCGGTGTGCGAGTTCCTGCTGCGCCACCACGAGCGGACGCGCAGCGCCGCGGCGTGGCGGATGGTCACCGCCACCCACGAGCGGATGGCCCGTGGCGGCCTGCAGGACCAGCTCGCCGGCGGGTTCGCCCGCTACTCGGTCGACGCCCGGTGGGTGGTGCCGCACTTCGAGAAGATGCTCTACGACAACGCGCTCCTGCTGCGCAGCTACGCCCACGAGGCCCGGCTCGGGGGCGTGCTCGCCCGGCACGTGACCGAGCTGACCGCGGCCTTCCTGCTCCGCGACCTGCGCACCGCCGAGGGCGGTTTCGCGGCGGCGCTCGACGCGGACGCGGCGGGGGTGGAGGGCTCGACCTACGTCTGGTCGCCCGCCGAGCTGGTGGACGTCCTGGGCCCCGAGGAGGGCGCCTGGGCGGCGGAGCTGCTCGGCGTGACCGCGGAGGGGACCTTCGAGGAGGGCCGGTCGACGCTGCAGATGCCGGTCGACCCGGACGACCCGGCGCGGTGGCAGGCGGCCCGCCGGGCCCTGCTCGCGGCGCGGTCGCGGCGCCCGCAGCCGGCCCGCGACGACAAGATCGTGGCCGCGTGGAACGGGCTCGCGATCACCGGGCTCGTCGAGGCGGCCGGGGCCCTCGGCCGGTCCGACCTGCTGGCCGCGGCCCGGCGTGCGGGCGCCGTGCTGCTGCGCGTCCACGTGGTGGACGGGCGGCTGCGCCGGACGTCGCGGGACGGCGTGGTGGGCGATGCCCCCGGCGTCCTCGAGGACCACGCGGCGCTGGCGGAGGGGCTGCTCGCGCTGCACCAGGCGACCGGGGAGGCCCGGTGGCTCGACGAGGCGTGCCGGCTGCTCGACCTCGCCCTGACCCACTTCGCCGACGCCGACCCCGGCCTGTTCTGGGACACCGCCGACGACGCCGAGGCACTCGTCAGCCGCCCGCGGGAGATCACCGACGGCGCCACACCGTGCGGCTCGTCGGTGCTGACCGCCGCCCTGCTGACGGCGTCCGTGCTCGTCGGTCCGGAGCGCTCCGCCCGGTACCGCGAGGCCGCCGACGCGGCCCTCACGACGGCGGGCACCCTGCTCGCCCGCCACGCCCGGTTCGCGGGCGGGTGGGCCGCGGCCGCGGAGGCGTCCCTGACGGGCCCGCTGCAGGTCGCGGTGGTCGGTGCGAGCCCGGCGGACCGGGAGACCCTGCTGGTCGCCGCCCGTCGCCACGCCCCGGGCGGGACCGTCGTGATCGGCGGCGAGCCCGACGCCCCGGGCGTCCCGTTGCTGGCCGCCCGCCCCCTCGTCGACGGCGGGCCCGCCGCCTACGTGTGTCGCGGGTTCGTCTGCGAGCGGCCCGTGACCACGCCCGACGAGCTCGCCGGGGCCCTGCACGCGGGCTGACCGCCGCCCCGAGGTGCACACCAGGCAGCCCCGACGGCTCGGGAGCCTGCCTGACGTGGACCTCGCGGCGGGTCGCCCCACCCGAGGGGAGGGGCGTCCGCTCACCGCGAACCGGCTCGACCGCTGCACCCTCGTAATGCTGTAATCAATGCATCGCACGACGGCGACGCACGAAGGAGCCGATGATGATGGTGGGACGAGGACACCGGGGACGCCCGAGCGGCGGGGGACGGGTCGGTCGGGGCGGACGCCCCGCGAACGACCTCCCCGCGGTCGACGACCTCGAGGCCTGGCTGGCCGGGCGGCTACCCGACGGCTGGTTCGTGGGCACCCCCGAGGTGACCGTGGACCGCGAGGAGATCCTGATCGTCGGGCAGCTGGCCGCCCCCGAGGTCGAGGGCGACGCCGCCGCCCGGGCCGCGAGCGCGGTCGGACGGATCAGCCGGTTCCGCGAGGAGTCCCGCGAGGACCGGATGGAGATCGCACGGCAGGCCGAGCACCGCTACGGGCGCAAGGTCGCGTGGGGCGCGCGGATCGCGGACGGCGACGGCGGGGTGGAGGAGCTCTTCACCACGCTGTCGGTGCCGGTGATGACGCGGCTGCGCCAGCCGGAGCGTCGGGTGCTGGACACGCTGGTCGACGCCGGGGTGGCGCGCTCGCGCTCGGAGGCGCTGGCCTGGGCGGTCGCCCTGGTCGGGGAGCACACCGAGCCGTGGCTCGCGGAGCTCCGCGAGGCGATGAGCACGGTGGACGAGCTCCGCACCCGGGGGCCGCGCCTGGACCCCCTATCGGCGTCCTCGGATGCATTGTCGGGAGCTACGGCGGAGGAGATCCCGGAGGAGACGCCCGAGGAACAGGACGGGCCCGGCGGGGATCAGGCGTAGAGGATCAGCCAGATCGCGATGTGGTGACAGATCGCGGCGACGACGGTCGCCGCGTGGAAGAACTCGTGGTAGCCGAAGGTGTTCGGCCAGCCGCGCGGTCGCCGCAGGGCGAAGCCCACGGCGCCGAGGGTGTAGAACGCGCCGCCCACCACGAGCAGCACGAACGCGGCGACGCCGCCGCGGGCGAGCAGGTCGGGGAGCACGAACACCGCGACCCAGCCGAGGGCCAGGTAGATCGGGACGCCGATCCACCGCGACGTGTGCGGGCGCAGCAGCTTGAGGGCCGCGCCCGCGAGGGCGCCGACCCAGACGACGGCGAGGACGATCAGGCCGGTGGTCTCGGGCAGCGCCAGCACCGCGAAGGGCGTGTACGTCCCGGCGATGAACACGAAGATCATCGCGTGGTCGAGGCGCTTCATCGTGGTGCGGGCGCGGACCGAGGTCCACGACCTCCGGTGGTAGAGCGCGCTGACCCCGAAGACGCCGAGCACCGTCGCCGAGTACACGGCGACCGCAGCGGCGGCCTCGCCCGACACCGTGGCGCCGGCGAGGGCGATCAGCGTGGCCCCGGCGGCGATGCCCACGGCGAAGGACCACAGGTGCAGCCAGCCCCGCAGCCGCGGCTTGACGGGCGTCGTCCGGTGGGAGTCGACGATGGTCACGCCTGCAGAGAGTAGGACAACGGGCTGTGAATGCGGAGAACTCCCGTGGTCGAGTGGGTGACGAGGGGGTCCGGGCGGGGTGGGTGGCCGCGTAGCCTGGCCGCCCGTGAGCGTGCGCGACAACATCCGTGAGGTGGCCTACTCGCTCTACGAGCGACGGCTGCGTCGCAAGGTCGCCGCCAGCCACCCGCCCCGTCACGTCGGGGTGATCCTCGACGGCAACCGCCGCTGGGCGAAGGAGGTCGGCCTCACCGACCCCAGCGACGGGCACCGGGTCGGGGCCCGCAAGATCGTCGACATGCTCGACTGGGCCGACGAGGCCGGCGTCGAGGTCGTCACGCTCTTCATGCTCTCCACCGACAACGTCGGTCGGCCGCCGGCGGAGCTCGAGGCGCTGCTGGAGATCATCGCCACCGCCGTGGAGGGCCTCGCCGCGCCGGACCGGGACTGGCGGCTGCGCATCGTCGGTTCCCTGGACCTGGTGCCGGCCCCGACCGCCGCGCGGTTGACGGCGGCGGCGGACTCGACGCAGGGCCGCACGGGACTGCAGGTCAACGCGGCCGTCGGCTACGGCGGACGGCAGGAGATCGCGGACGCGGTGCGCAAGCTGCTGCTGCGCCACGCGGAGGCGGGGACGTCGATCGAGGAGCTCGCCGAGGTCCTCGACGTCGACCACATCGCGGAGAACCTCTACACGACGGGCCAGCCCGACCCGGACCTGGTGATCCGGACCTCGGGGGAGCAGCGGCTCTCGGGGTTCCTCATGTGGCAGTCGGTGTACTCGGAGTTCTATTTCACCGAGGCGTTCTGGCCGCAGTTCCGGCGCATCGATTTCCTGCGGGCGCTGCGGGACTATTCCGAACGCAATCGCCGGTACGGCGGATAGGGCGCACAGCACGACGCACCGGCGCACCCGTGCCATCCCCCGATGGGCACGGATACGCCGGTGCGTCGCCGTTCATGCATCAACTCTTCCCGACGGCGGGTGCGGGTCCGCTCCCACACTTTCCGCGTCCGTCGTCCGGGGAGATCAGGTCGTGCTCGTCGAACACACGTCGGCGGGTGCGGAGCCGCTCCCAGGGCTCCGGCACCCGCCGTCGTGGAGCGGATCAGCCGTTGACGGCGCCCAGGAGGCCGATCGCGGCGCTGATCGGGGCCTGGACGTTCGTGTTGCCCAGGTTCACGAGGCCGGTCTGGTCGCCGAAGAAGCCCTGCTCGTTGCTGGCCGACGGGCTGAAGTCGTCGTCGCTGAAGCGGATGTTGCCGCGGTCGTTGTCACGGTCACGGTCGCCGTGGTGGTGGCCGTGGTCGTGGCCGCGGTCCCAGCTGTGGTCGTGGCCGGTGGAGGAGGGCATGTCGCCCGCGAACGCGGTCCCGGAGAGCGCCGCCACGCCCGCCGCGGTACCCAGCACGATCATTCCCGCCTTCTTCAGCAGCATTCGAGATTCTCCTCAGGAGTGTGTGGTTCCCCGATTCGGTACCGGGGAGCCGCTTTCGTGTTTTCCGATCTCACGGACGGTGTGACCGGATGACATGAACTCTAACGGGGCGACCCCGACGAAGGATTCGCCGGTTACCCGATCGAGTGGCACCTACTTCACACTGCGACTTGAGTGCATTCTCCGGGTGAGACGTGCTGCAGAAGGCGGTCCGACCGGCGCCCGGTGAGCGCATTCAGCTGTCGCTGCGTGATCCACCTCGACACCCGACCGTCGTATTCAGCGACGCGGTGTCCGCTCCGAGGCCCGATCCGGCGACGACGGGTAACGTTCCCCGACGGTGGACGGAACGGACGACGACGGCCTCGACGGGGTCGCTCGGGCCTACGTGCGGCTCGGCCTGCGCCTCGGACGCGTGGTGCCCGGCCTCGTCGACGCCCACCTCGGTGACGCCGCCGAGGCGGAGCGTGCGGAGGCGGGCCCGCCCCCCGATCCGGTCGCCCTGGGCAGGGAGGCGGTCGCGCTGCGCCACCGGCTCGCGGGCCGGTCCGGACGGCGGGTGGAGTACCTCGACGCGCAGCTCGCGGCCTGCGAGGTCGTCGCACAGCGGGCGGCCGGCGGCGAGGCGGAGTTCTCCGCGGAGGTCCGCGGGTGTCTGGGCGTCACGATCGCGCCGGGCGACCAGGACCACTACCGCGCCGCCCACGACGACCTGGCCGCCCTGCTCGGCGTCCCGCTGCGTCGGTTGCCCGCCGCGATGGCCGCGTTCCGCGACGCCGACCGGGTGCCGGCCGCGGTCCTGCGTGAGGCGACCGCGGCGGTGCTGGCGGGGCTGCGGGAGGCGACCGCGGACGCCGTCGGGCTGCCGGCGGGGGAGCGGGTCGACCTCGAGGTGGTGGCGGGCGCGCCGTGGGCCGGGTTCACCCGGCGGACCGGACCGCGCCGCTCGGTCATGCAGGTCGCGGTGGACGCCGGGCACCGCTGGAGCCACCTGGCCCTGCTCGCCGCGCACGAGGCCTACCCGGGCCACCACACCGAGGCGGCCCGGACCGAGGGCACCCGCCTCCCCGAGCGCACGCTGCTGCTCGCGCGGACCCCGCAGAGCCTCGTCGCCGAGGGGGCGGCGGAGCTGGGGCTCGAGGCCGTCGTCGGGCCGGACTGGGGACGGTGGTCCGCGGAGCGCCTCGCCCACGTCGCCGGGGCGCCCGGGCCGGACCGGGCCGCGCTGGGGCAGGCCCTCGAGACCGCGAGCGAGCCGCTCGCGAGCGTCCGCCAGGACGCCGCGCTGCTCCTGCACGGTTCGTCGGCACCCGACCGGGAGCACCGGGCGCGGGCCCACCTGCGGCGCTGGCTGCTGGTCGACGACGACCGCGCCGGCCGCATGCTGGGGTTCCTGCTGCACCCGCGCTGGCGGGTCCACACCACCACCTACGTCGAGGGAGCCCGCCTGGTGCGGCCCTGGCTCGCGGCGCGGCCGCCCGGTACGAGCGCGGGGACGCGCTTCGCGCGCCTGCTCGACGAGTCCTGGACCCCGGCGATGCTCCGCCGCGAGATCGAGGTGGCGGCCCGCGGCGAGCGGTACCCCCGACACGTCGACGACACGCCGATGTCGCCCAGCGTGTGACCTCCGACCCGAAATTGTCACGCTCGGCGCGCGACAACGACCGGTCACCGGCTGTACCGTCCGCCTCGACGGCGCCGTAGCGGATGCGGACCGTCCGGGGAGGCCGGAGAACGTGACGGGTCGGTTCGGGACACGGTGCCGTGGCACCGCCGGAGCTGCGGGGTCCGCCCCCGGCCCGGCGGCCCGTGGTCCCGTCGAACGGGCCGACGCGGCGGGAGGGCCGGCACCCGGTCCTCGTGCACGGCGTCGGAGAGGGAGGTCCCCCGGCGGGGGCCCGCCTCGACGGCACCGCATCACGACCTAGGTCAACTCGTCCCAGCGAGGACTCCGGTCGTGGGTGTCGCGACCGGCACGAGGGAGTAGCCGTGAGCGCAGAGCACGTCGCACAGCCCCCGTCGGTCACCCCGATCACGTACGTCCTGGACACCTCGGTCCTGCTCAGCGACCCGTGGGCCCCCACCCGCTTCGCCGAGCACGAGGTGGTCGTGCCGCTGGTCGTCATCACCGAGCTGGAGGGCAAGCGCCACCACCCGGAGCTCGGGTGGTTCGCCCGGGAGGCCCTGCGCCTCCTCGACGACCTCCGCATCCGGCACGGCCGGTTGGACCAGCCGATCGCGGTCACGCCCGAGGGCGGATCCCTGCGCATCGAGCTGAACCACACCGACCCGTCGGTCCTGCCCGCGGGCTTCCGCACCGGGGAGAACGACGCGCGCATCCTCGCGTGCGCCGCGAACCTCGCGAAGGAGGGCGCCCGGGTCACCCTGGTCACCAAGGACATGCCGCTGCGCGTCAAGGCGGCGGCGGTCGGGTTGCCGGCCGACGAGTACCACGCCCAGGACGTCGTGACGTCGGGCTGGACCGGCATGGCCGAGGTGACCGCCGACCCGCGCGAGATCGCCGACCTGTTCGCCGAGGGCCTGACCGACGTCGAGGCGGCCCGCGACCTGCCCTGCCACACCGGGCTGCGGCTGCTCGCGGGCGGCTCCTCCGCCCTCGGGCGCGTCACCCCGGACAAGCAGGTGCGCCTCGTCCGTGGCGACCGTGACGTCTTCGGGCTGCACGGGCGCTCCGCCGAGCAGCGCATCGCGATCGACCTGCTGAGCGACCCCGACGTCGGGATCGTCTCGCTCGGCGGCCGCGCCGGGACGGGCAAGTCGGCCGTGGCCCTCTGCGCGGGCCTCGAGGCGGTGCTCGAGCGCCAGCAGCACCGCAAGATCATCGTGTTCCGCCCCGTCTATGCCGTCGGTGGGCAGGACCTCGGCTACCTGCCCGGGGGCGGCGACGAGAAGATGGCCCCCTGGGCGCAGGCGGTGTTCGACACCCTCGGCGCGATGGTCTCGACGAACGTCGTCGAGGAGGTCATCGAGCGCGGCATGCTCGAGGTGCTCCCGCTGACCCACATCCGCGGACGCTCGCTGCACGACGCGTTCGTGATCGTGGACGAGGCCCAGTCCCTGGAGCGCAACGTCCTGCTGACCGTGCTCTCGCGGCTCGGCACCAACTCGCGGGTCGTGCTCACCCACGACGTCGCCCAGCGCGACAACCTGCGCGTCGGTCGCCACGACGGCATCGCCGCGGTGATCGAGAAGCTCAAGGGCCACCCGCTGTTCGCCCACGTCACGCTCACCCGCTCCGAGCGCTCGCCGATCGCGGCGCTCGTGACGGAGATGCTGGAGGGTGAGGCGGGCGGCGCGTAGCCCGTGTCGGGCGGAGGGCCCCGTCGGTCGGACACGTCGACCGACGGGGCCCTTCGTTCACGACGGCGGGTCGCGCCTCACCAGCCGGTCGGCAGGGGGCGACCCTCCGCGAAGCCGGACGCCGACTGGATGCCGAGCACCGCGCGCTCGTGGAACTCCTCGAGCGTCGACGCGCCGGTGTAGGTGCAGGCCGACCGGACACCGGCGCAGATCGAGTCGAGCAGGTCCTCGACGCCGGGGCGTGCCGGGTCGAGCCGCATCCGCGAGGACGAGATGCCCTCCTCGAACAGCCCCTTGCGGGCCCGGTCGAACGCCGAGTCGGTGCGGGTCCGGGCGGACACGGCGCGCTTCGACGCCATGCCGAACGACTCCTTGTACGGCGCGCCGTGCTCGTCGCGCTGCAGGTCGCCGGGGGACTCGTAGGTGCCGGCGAACCAGGAGCCGACCATCACCGCGGAGGCGCCCGCCGCGAGGGCCAGCGCCACGTCGCGGGGATGGCGCACCCCGCCGTCGGCCCAGATGTGCTTCCCGCGGGCCCGGGCGGCCGCGGCGCACTCGGCGACGGCGGAGAACTGCGGGCGCCCGACCCCGGTCGCCATCCGGGTGGTGCACATGGCGCCGGGGCCGACCCCGACCTTGACCACGTCCGCGCCCGCCTCGATGAGGTCGACGGTGCCGGCGGCGGTCACGACGTTGCCCGCCACGACGACGGCGTCCGGCGCCGCCGCGCGGACGGTGCGCAGCGCGGAGATCGTCTTCTCCTGGTGGCCGTGCGCGGTGTCGACCACGAGGACGTCGACGCCGGCGGCGACGAGTTCCTTGGTGCGGGTGGCGACGTCGCCGTTCACGCCCAGCGCCGCCGCCACCCGCAGGCGGCCGTCGGCGTCGAGGGCGGGCGCGTAGACCTCCGCGCGCAGGGCGCCGGTACGCGTCAGCACGCCGGCGAGGCGCCCGTCGGCCTCGATGCCGAGCGCGAGGTCACCGGCGCCGGGGGCGGACAGCGCGTCGAACACCGCGCGCGGCTCGGTGCCCACCGGCACCGTCACGGCCGGCACGAGGACGTCGGCGAGCCGGGTGAAGCGGTCGACGCCGGCGCAGTCGGCCTCGCGCACGACGCCGAGCGGTCGCCCGCCCTCGTCGGCGACCACCACCGCGCCGTGGGCCCGCTTGCTCACCAGGTTCAGCGCGTCCGCGACCGCCTCGCCCGGGTTCAGGACGACGGGGGTGTCCCAGACGGTGTGCCGCGACTTCACCCCGGCGACGGTGTCGGCGACGGCGGCCGGGTCGACGTCCTGCGGGATGACGGCCATCCCGCCGCGGCGCGCGAGCGTCTCGGCCATCCGGCGCCCGGAGACCGCCGTCATGTTCGCCGCGACGATCGGGATCGTGGCCCCGCTCGGGTCGGCCACCGCGAGGTCGACGTCGAACCGGGACGCCACGTCGGACCGCTCGGGGACGAGGAAGACGTCGTCGTAGGTCAGGTCGTGGGCCGGGGTATGGCCGTCGATGAACCGCACGTGCGCACAGGTTACCCGGCGCGCGGGGGAGTCAGCGACGAGCTGCGTCGACCCGCTCCTCGGCCTCCGCGACGAGCACGTCCAGGTCGACCCCCACGAGCCGCTCGCCGAGGTGGGCCTCGACGAGCGCCTCCACCTCCGCGGCGACGGCCGGATCGACGATGCGGACGGCACGCGGCATCTCGTCGGCCCCGGGGGCCAGCGAGATCGCGACGAGTGAGGTGGGCTCGTAGCTCGCCAGGCGGATCTCCATACGTCCGAGTGTGCCCCGACGACGGTCACGATCACAGGTCGTGCCGGTCACGCTCGGACGAGGGACTCCGTGCGCTCCACGAAGGCGGTCACCGGCGGCAGGGCGAGCATGGCCCGCTGGGCGGCCCGGGCGCGGTCGCGCACCGACCCGTCGTCGAGGACCGCCGTCAGGTCGGCGGCGAGCGAGGAGCCGTCCGTCCGCCGCCCGAGGCCGAGGGCGGCGATCCGGCCCGCGCTCGCGAACTGGTCCCCGAACTGCGGGAACGCCACCATCGGCACCCCGTGCCGGACCGCCTCGCGCACCGTGTTGTAGCCGCCGTGGGTGACCATCGCGTCGGCGACCTGCAGCAGCAGCGGCTGCGGGACCCACCGCTCCAGGTGGACGTGCGGGGCGGGCTCGACCTCGCAGGCCAGGCCGCCGGTGGCCACCACCACCTCCGCGTCCACCTCGTTCGCCGCCGCCACGAGCGCCCGCAGCCCGGCCGCCGGATCGACGGGCGGACCGCCCGGCGCCGACCGTCCGGAGCTCGCCATCATCGGCAGGGCCGTCCCGAGCGAGGCGACCACGAGGCGTCGCCCGGCCGGGAGCGCCGCGACCCACTCCGACAGCCGCCGCCCGTCGCGGTCCACCTCGTCGTCCTGTCGGTAGGCGAAGGCGTCCGGCAGCCACGACGGTGCGAAGGAGAACGCCGCGGGCATGCAGTCGAGCCGACCGTACGGCGCGAGGGCGTGCGCGTCGGCCGGGGCCGGCAGCCCGAGCTCGGTGCGGCACGCCGTCAGCAGCGGACCGACGTGCAGCGGGTCGAGGACGTGGGCGGCCCCGGACGGCGCCGGCAGGTGCGGCACGCCCAGCTCCTCGGCCCGCAGCATCCCGGCGAACTCCCCGCCGTCGCGCAGCACCAGGTCGACCGGGCCGAGCTCGCGCAGCGCCCGGACCTCGTCGACGAGGTGCTCGCCGGCGAACACGCGGGCCACGACGGCCGCCGGGTCGGGGTCGTCCCCCAGGGCCTCGATGCGCGGGACGAACCGGGCCGCCGCCTCGGACATCGGGACCAGCACCGGCGCCACCGTCACCGGGGCGCCGTCGAACGCGGACGCCAGGTCCGGGGGACAGGCCACCACCACGTCGTGCCCGGCCGCGCCGACCGCACGGGCGAACGGCAGGACGGCCCGGGCGTGCGAGGGCGACGCGGTGACGGTGGTGAGCATGCGCACGGATCGGGGATGCCCCGTCGTCGGGACGATCAGCGGCGCAGCGCCCGAAGTGTGTCGAGGGTGTCGGTCTCGGCGAGCGGCTTGTCGTCGCGGTAGCGGACCACCCGGGCGAAGCGCAGCGCGACACCACCGGGGTAGCGGGTGGACGTCTGCACCCCGTCGAGCTCGATCTCCACGACGATCTCCGGCCGCAGGTACACGGTGGACGCGTCGCGCGACGTCTCGTACTGCGGAAACGTCTCGGTCTGCCAGCGCAGGGTCTCGTCGGTCATCCCCTTGAAGGTCTTGCCGACCATCACGAACCCGTCGTCGGTACGGGCGCCGAGGTGGATGTTCGACAGCCACCCCCGCCGCCGTCCGGACCCCCACTCGCACGCCAGGACCACGAGGTCGAAGGTGTGCGACGGCTTGATCTTCTGCCAGGCCTTCCCGCGTCGGCCTGCGGTGTAGGTCGAGTCGAGGGCCTTGACCATCGAGCCCTCCTGGCCCGCCGCCAGCGCCTCGCGGATCGCCTCGGCGGCCCGCTCCGGCGTCGGGCGGAGCACCGACGGGATCACCCGGTCCCCGACGATCTCCGCGAGTTCCCGACGACGGGTCTCCAGGGGTTCGTCGACCAGGTCCCGGCCGTCACGGTGCAGGCAGTCGAAGTACCAGGGCTGCATCGCCCCGTTGCCCAGGCCCTTCATCGACTCCTGGAACGCCCGCGGCCGCCCGTCCTCCGCGACCGCGAGCGTCTCGCCGTCCAGCACGACGGTGTCCACGGGCAGTTCGCGGGTGAGCGCGACGATCTCCGGGACGGCGTCGGTGATCTCGTGCAGCGTGCGCGACCAGACCCGCACCTCGTCGCCGCGGCGGTGGACCTGGATGCGGGCGCCGTCGAGCTTGTGCTCGACGACGATCTCGCTGCCCAGGTCGGCCAGGGTGTCCTCGAGGGAGTCGCCGGGGGAGGCGAGCATCGGACGGACCGGCCGCATCACCTCGAGCCCGACCGCCTCCAGGGCGGCCACCGGGTCCTCGCTGCCCAGCGCCGTCCACGCGGTCTCGGGCAGCTGCCCGGAGAGCATGAACGCCCGGCGCACCACGTCGGCGGGCACCTCCGCAGCGGCGGCCACGGCCTCGACCATGAGCCCCTCGAGCGCGCCCTGACGCAGTTCGCCGCCGAGCAGCCGGACGAGGAAGCGGCCCTCGTCGGCGGTGGCGGCGCCGAGCAGCGCCGACAGCTCCGCCGACCGCCGGGCGCCCACCCCGGTCCCCGACCCGGCGAGCGCCGCCAGGCGGTCCAGCGCCGCCTCGACGTCGGGAACGGACAGCGACGGCTCGTCGGCCGGGGAGACCTCGACCCCGGACAGCGTCCGCCAGCCGATCCCGGTGCGGCCCTGCCGCATGAACCCGGCGAGCCACGCCGTCACCGGCGCCACCTCGCCGGGCGCCGCGTCGGCCAGGACCGCCGCGAGCGCGGCGGTCTTGGCCTTGCGGGACCGGGTCGCCCCGACCTCGGCGGAGGTCGCGACGACCCGGGCGAACAACACGGTCAGCTGTCCACCCGCGTCATGGCGAGCACGTCGAGCGCGGTGTCGAGCTGCTCCTGGGTGAGCTTGCCGTCGCGGACGTAGCCGTCGGCCTCGATGACCTCGCGGATCGTCCTGCGCTCCTTCATCGCCTTCTTCGCGATCTTCGCCGCCTCCTCGTAGCCGATGAGGCGGTTGAGCGGCGTGACGATCGCCGAGGACGACTCGGCGTAGCGGCGGCAGGCCTCCTCGTCGGCCTCGGTGCCCTCGAGGACGCGGTCGGCGAGCAGGCGGGCGGCGTTCGCGAGCAGGCGGGCCGACTCGAGGATGTTGCGCGCCATCACCGGCATCATGACGTTGAGCTCGAGGTTGCCCTGGGTGCCGGAGAAGGCGACCGTCGCGTCGTTCCCGATGACCTGGGCGCAGACCATCATCGTGGCCTCGCAGATCACCGGGTTGACCTTGCCCGGCATGATCGAGCTGCCCGGCTGCAGGTCGGGGATGCGGATCTCGGCGAGCCCGGTCGACGGGCCCGAGGACATCCAGCGGATGTCGTTGGCGATCTTGTACAGGCTCACCGCGACGGTGCGCAGCGCGCCGGAGACCTCGACGAGGCCGTCGCGGGCGCCCTGGGCCTCGATGTGGTCGCGGGCCTCGGTGAGCTCGGGAATCCCGGTGGACTGGCGCAGCTGCTCGACGACCTTGCCGCCGAAGCCCTCCGGGGTGTTGATCCCGGTGCCGACCGCGGTGCCGCCGATCGGCAGCTCGCCGAGGCGGGGGAGGGTCGCGCGGAGCCGCTCGCCGCCGTGGGTGCACTGCGTGGCCCAGCCGCCGGCCTCCTGGCCGAGCGTGATCGGCACGGCGTCCATGAGGTGCGTACGGCCGGACTTGACCACGTGCTTCCAGTCCTGCGCCTTGCGGTTGAGCACCGAGGCGAGGTGGTCGAGGCCCGGGATGGTGTCGCGGACGACGGCCTCGGTGGCCGCGAGGTGGATCGTCGTCGGGAAGACGTCGTTCGAGCTCTGCGAGGCGTTGACGTGGTCGTTCGGGTGGACCTTCTCGCCGCTCGCCCGCGAGGCGAGGGTGGCGATGACCTCGTTGGCGTTCATGTTCGAGCTGGTGCCCGAGCCGGTCTGGAACACGTCGATGGGGAACTCGCCGTCGTGCGCGCCCGAGGCGACCTCGTCGGCGGCGGCCGCGACGGCGTCCGCGATCCCGGCGTCGAGCACCCCCAGGTCCTTGTTCACCCGGGCGCACGCGCCCTTGACCAGGCCGAGGGCGCGGATCTGGGCCGGCTCGATCGGGCGGCCGGAGATCGGGAAGTTCTCCACCGCGCGCTGCGTCTGCGCCGCGTAGAGCGCCTGGGCCGGTACCTGGACCTCGCCCATGGTGTCGTGCTCGGTCCGGTACTCCTGCGCGCCGTTGCTGCTCATGGTCGTCATTGTGCCGCTCACTGCCAGGGGGACTCCTGCACGCCCTCGTCGTCGTCCCCGAGCTCGAAGCTGGAGTACTCCCGCAGCTTCGAGAGGCGGTGGTAGCCGTCGATGAGGCGCACGGTGCCGGACTTCGAGCGCATCACCAGCGACTGCGTCGTGGCCCCGCCGGCGCGGTAGTGCACGCCGCGCAGCAGGTCGCCGTCGGTGACCCCGGTGGCGCAGAAGAAGATGTTCTCCCCACGGACCAGGTCCCCGGTGTGCAGGACGCGCTCGAGGTCGTGCCCCGCGGCGACCGCCTTCTCGCGCTCCTCGTCGTCCTTCGGCCACAGCCGGCCCTGGAAGGAACCGCCCAGGCAGGTGATCGCGGAGGCGGCGATGATCCCCTCGGGCGTCCCGCCGATGCCCAGCAGGATGTCGACGCCGCTCTCGTTGCGGGCCGCGGCGATGGCCCCGGCGACGTCGCCGTCGGAGATGAAGCGGATGCGGGCCCCGGCGTCGCGGATCTCCTGGACGAGCTGGTCGTGGCGGGGGCGGTCGAGGACGCAGACCGTGACGTCGCGGACACCGCCGCCCTTGCGCTTCGCGATCGCGCGCAGGTTGTCCTTGACCGACCGCGTGATGTCCACGACGTCGGCGTACTCGGGCCCCACCGCGAGCTTCTCCATGTAGAAGACGGCCGACGGGTCGAACATCGCGCCGCGCTCGGCGACGGCGAGCACGGCGAGCGCGTTCGGCATGCCCTTGGCCATCAGGGTGGTGCCGTCGACCGGGTCCACGGCGACGTCGCACTCCGGGCCCTCCCCGTTGCCGACCTCCTCGCCGTTGAACAGCATCGGCGCCTCGTCCTTCTCGCCCTCCCCGATGACGACGACGCCGCGCATGGTCACCGAGCCGATGAGCTTGCGCATCGCGTCGACGGCCGCGCCGTCGCCGCCGTTCTTGTCCCCGCGCCCGACGAAGCGGCCGGCGGCCATCGCGGCCGCCTCCGTGACCCGGACGAGTTCGAGGGCCAGGTTCCGGTCCGGGGCCTCGGGACGACGGCGGGCGGGAGAGGTCACCGGGTGCGCTCCTTCTTACAGCTGGCGAGGGGTCGCCATCCTCCCAGATCAGGGCCTCGTCCGGCGCCGCGTCGAGCGCCACTGGAACGATGGAGCCCATGAGTTCGCCCAAGGCCGACCGCACCGGCGGCATCGGCCCGTTCGCGTTGGGCACGATCGTGCTCGCGGTCATCGTCCTGGCCCTCACCGGACTCACGCGGGCCTGCTCGGTCTCCTCGCCGGGCACGGTCGACCGCGGATCGGTGCAGCGCATCGACGTGGCCGACGCGACGCGGTCGGCGGCGGCCACCCTCCCGTTCCCGGTGCGCGGCCCCGCGATGCCGGCCGACTGGATCCCGCAGTCGACCGACATCCGGGACGTCGCGGGCGGCCGGGCGTTCCGGCTCGGCTGGCTCACCCCGGACAACACCTTCGTCCGCCTCGTGCAGTCGAACGGCACCGCCGAGGGCCTCGTCGCCTCGGAGCAGGGCGAGCCACAGGCCGGGGCGCCGGTGAGCGTCGACGGGCTGACCTGGGCGACCTACCGGGGGCTGCGCAGCGAGGCGATCTGGGTGAGCGACGTCGGCGGCGTGCGCTGGCTCGTCACCGGCGACGCGACCCCGGCCCGGTTCGTGCAGCTGATCACCGTGGCCCGCGGGTCGCCCTAGGCAGCACGTCAGCGGTGGCACACGGCTGACGTCCGGTATCAGCGGTGGCACACGGCTGGCCCTCGAGGGTCAGCGCGGGGGTGGGCCCCAGCCGGAGTCGTCGCGGGTCACGTACTCGCGCTCCTCCTGCTGCGCCCAGTCCGCCGTCGGGTCGGCGGCGGGGGCGGAGCGCGGCAGCCCTTCCTGCGGTCGTTCCCGACGCCGGGGCGGGTCGGCCTCCGTGGGCGGGTTCGCCCCGCCGGTGGCCGCGGCCGGCGGCCCCGGCTGCTCGACCCGTCGTCGGGAAGGGTCGGCGGCCCGGTCGGCGGCCCGGTCGGCCCAGGCGGCGGCCGCGACCCCCTCGCGGGCGAGCGAGTGGACGCTCTCGCGCATGGCGCGGGTCGAGGCGGCCCGCAGCTCCGCGGAGAAGACGGGCAGCGGGGCGAAGCGGCCGAAGGTGTCGCGCAGGAAGTGGGCGAGCAGCGTGGCCGTCGAGCGGGACCGCCACATCGTCCAGCCGACGTAGAGGTCCTGGCCGTAGGGCTGGACCAGCAGCATCGCGCGCTCCGCCCGCTGCCGGAACAGCAGCACCGGGACGCCCGCGACCGTGCTCGGCGCGACCTCGGCCGGGGTGCGGCGGGCGCGGGCGGCGCGGGTGACCCAGTCGTAGGCGCCGCGGGCGGCCCCGGCCCGGTTCTCCAGGAGCCGCGAGTACTCCGCGATCGGTTCCTTCGCGGGCGCGAAGAACGCCGCGACCCCGGCGAGGTAGAGCACCACGATCACGGCGAGCAGCACGTTCATCACGAGACGCCCGGTGATCGACGGCCCGGAGGTCGACGCGAGGTAGTCCAGCAGCAGGTAGATCACCAGCAGCACGGTCGGCGCGACGAGGAACGCGAGCGCCCGCATCAGGTGCGGCGAGAGCATCCGCCAGGAGACGACGTCCTCGACGAGCACGTCGGGATCGCGGTGGAGCCGGGTCTCGTCGTGGTAGCCGTCGTGCGCCTCGGCGATCGCGCGCTCCCAGGCCTCCTCCGGCGGGCTGCTCATGGGTCGTCAGTGTGGCGCACCCACCTACTCCTGCGACTCCGCCTCCCGGAGCACCGCGTCGACCTTCGCGCGGGCGCCCGCGAGGTGCCGTTCGCACACCCGGGCCAGCTCCTCGCCCCGTTCCCAGAGCGCGAGCGAGTCCTCCAGCGACAACCCGCCGGCCTCGAGCTTCGCCACGACCTGCGCGAGCTCGTCGCGGGCCTGTTCGTAGCCGGGCTCCTCGTCAGCCATGGTGCGTGCTCCGTTCCGTTGCCGTTCCCGGTCGTGTGCCGTCCCTGACGTCCAGTGTCAGCGGTGGGCCACGGCTGACCGGCGACGGCCGGTCATCCGTCGGCCTCGACCCGGGCGGTCACGGCGCCGTCGGCCAGCCGGACCCGCAGCAGGTCGCCCGGCTGCGCGTCGGCGGCGGCCCGCAGGACCGGGGAGCCGACGTCGCCACCACGCTGCACGATCGCGTAGCCGCGGGTGAGGGTGGCGGCGGGCCCGAGTGCCGTCAACGACGCGCGGCGGTGCCGGATGTCGGCCTCCCGCTCCCGCAGCGCGCGGTCCACGGTGCGGCGGGCACGATCGGTGAGGGCCGCGATCTCGCCGGCGCGGGCGTCGACGACGCGCAGCGGGTCCGCGAGGACGGGCCGCGCCCGCAGCCGGGCGATCAGGGCGTCCTCGCGGTCGACCCAGGCGTGCAGGGCGCGGCGGGCGCGGGTGCGCAGGGCGGCGAGGTGGGCGGTCTCCTCGGCGAGGTCGGGCACGATCCGTTTCGCGGCGTCGGTGGGCGTGGCGGCGCGGACGTCGGCGACGTGGTCGACCAGCGGGGTGTCCGGCTCGTGCCCGATCGCCGTGACGACGGGCGTGCGGCAGCGGGCGATGCCGCGGCAGAGGGCCTCGTCGGAGAACGGCAGCAGGTCCTCGACGCTACCGCCGCCGCGGGCGATGACGATGACCTCGACGGCGGGGTCGCGGTCGAGCGCCTCGAGGGCGTCGAGGATCTGGGGGACCGCCTGGACGCCCTGGGTCGCGGTGTTCTCCACGCGGAAGTGCACGGCCGGCCATCGCGTCGTCGCGACCGTGACGACGTCGTGCTCGGCCGCGCTCGCCCGGCCGGTGATGAGCCCGACGCAGGACGGCAGGCGGGGGAGCCGCCGCTTGCGGGCGACGTCGAACAGCCCCTCGGCGGCCAGGAGGGCGCGGAGCCGCTCGATGCGGGCGAGGAGCTCACCGACGCCGACCGCGCGCACCTCGTCGACCCGCAGCGAGAGCGTGCCGCGGCCGAAGAAGAACGAGAACTTGCCGTGGACCACCACGCGCTGGCCCTCGGTCAGGGCCTTCTCGCGGACGAGCGGGGTCGGCGCGGTCAGCGACAGCGAGACGTCCGCGGCGGGGTCCCGCAGCGTCAGGAAGGCCGTGCCGGTGCGCGCCGAGAGCTGCGTGAGCTGGCCCTCGACCCATACCGGCCCGAGCCGGTCGATCCACTTCGAGACCTTGAGCGCGACCGTGCGCACCGGCCACGGCGCGTCGGCGCTCGTGGCCGGTTCGGTCACTGCCCGGTCACTGCTCCGCGGTGAGCGTGGCGATGCGGTTGGTCAGCATCGTCACGAACGGCGGCCGGTCGGCGTGCGAGGACTCCCAGGCCAGGAGCTCGGTGAGGTCGTCGACCGAGAGGGTCCGCAGGCGGGCACGCAGCTGCGCGATGGTCATCGACTCGTAGCCGGGCAGCGCGTCGGGCGTGACGCTCGGCGTGTCCTCCGCGATCCCGACGGCGGGTGCGCCGGCGCCGCGCGGCCGGGCGTGGCCGTTGGTGGCGGCCTGCTCCAGCGAGGGGCGGGACGGGGCCTTGACGGCGCGGCCGGTGTCCACGTCGTCGTCGAACCGGGCCCACGAGGGCGCGTCCTCGACGGGGCGCCCGCCCTCGAGCGCGGTGTCGCCCTTGATGGCGAGCTCGGTGACGACCTGCTGCGCCCGCATGGACAGCTGCAGCACGGTGCTCACGGCGGTGATCGGCAGGCCGACGATCGTCCGCGGGAGGGCCTGGACCTCCTCGACCGCGGTGACGACCAAGCCGGCGGCGACGCGCACCGGGTACGGGAGGGAACTCATGACACCAGCCTGCCAGCACCTCCCGGTGGTGTGCGAATCGCCACGGGGGCACTGGTCACAGGTCACGTGGCCGTTCGCGCCGTGATCCACCGCCGGTGAATCCGTACCCTCGGGGACATGTCCGTCACCTCGGGACCTCCGACCACCACGCCGCGGGTGCTGCTGGCCAAGCCCCGCGGCTACTGCGCGGGGGTCGACCGTGCCGTCGTCGCCGTGGAGAAGGCCCTCGAGACCTACGGGCCGCCGGTGTACGTGCGGAAGGAGATCGTCCACAACCGCCACGTCGTGAACACGCTCGCCGCGCGTGGCGCCGTGTTCGTCGAGGACACCGCGCAGGTGCCCGAGGGCGCCACCGTCGTGTTCTCCGCGCACGGGGTCTCGCCGGCGGTGCACGCCGAGGCGGCGCAGCGCGAGCTGAAGACGATCGACGCCACCTGCCCGCTGGTGACGAAGGTCCACCAGGAGGCGAAGCGGTTCGCCCGCGAGGACTACGACATCCTGCTGATCGGGCACGAGGGCCACGAGGAGGTCGAGGGCACCTCCGGGGAGGCCCCCGAGCACATCCAGGTCGTCGACGGCCCCGCGGCGGTGTCCTCGGTCGAGGTGCGCGACCCGGAGAAGGTGATCTGGCTCTCGCAGACCACCCTGTCGGTCGACGAGACGATGCAGACCGTCTCCGCGCTGCGCGAGCGGTTCCCGGCGCTGTCCGACCCGCCCTCGGACGACATCTGCTACGCCACGCAGAACCGTCAGGTCGCGGTGAAGGCGATGGCGCCCCAGTGCGAGCTGGTCATCGTCGTCGGGTCGCAGAACTCCTCGAACTCGGTGCGCCTCGTCGAGGTGGCGTTGCAGGCCGGGGCGAAGGACTCGCATCTGGTCGACCACGCCGGCGAGATCGACGAGTCGTGGTTGGACGGGGTGTCGACCGTCGGCGTCACCAGCGGGGCCTCGGTGCCGGAGATCCTCGTCGGCGAGGTGCTGCACTGGCTCGCCGACCGTGGGTTCGGTGAGGTCGAGGAGATCACGACCGCCAACGAGAAGCTCACCTTCTCGCTCCCGCGCGAGCTCAAGCGGGACATGCGCCCCGACGCGGTGCGCTGAGGGTCCGCTCGGCGCCTGATACCGCGAGGTTCACACAGGGCAGGTTCGGGAGTGCTCCGGCCTGCCTGATGTGCCTCTCGCGCGCGGGCGGTCGGCTCCCCGTTCCGCGAGGTTCACGTGGTGCAGGTTGCGGAGTGCTCCGGCCTGCCTGATGTGACTCTCGCGCGCCGCGGCGACCTCAGCGGGGCGGGCGCTCCGGCGGGCGCTCACGTACCGGGTGCACCCCGGGCGGACGTGGCCCGCCGCGCTCCTCGCGCAGCCGCTCCTCGCGCATCCGCTCCTCGCGGCTCCGGGCGTCCCGGGTCGGGGGCTGGTCGCGCACGGGCTTGTCGCGGGGCGGCACGTCCCGGGGCGGCGGGACCTTCTCGCGCGCGGGCGCCTCGTCCCGGCCGGCCCCCTTCAGCGGCGAGCGACGCGGGGTCGGACCCGGCGGGACCTCCGCCCGAGCCAGACGTTCGCGATCGCCCTCGGGACGGCCCCGGTCGTCGGCGTGGTCCTCGTCCCGCTTCTTCGGGCGCTTCTTCGCGGGACGGTCGCGGCGGGCACGCTCCCGTTCGGCGAGCTCCTGCTCCCGACGCTCGCGCTTCTCGCGGTCCCGCTCGGCCATTTCGCGGTCCCGCTCGGCCCGGGCGCGCTCCTGCGCGCGCCGCCGTTCCCGCTCGTCCTGCTCGCGCCGGTCGCGATCACGGCGGTCGCGCTCGAGCTGCTCGCGCGCCCGGTCGTCGCGCGCCTCGTCCTCGCGGCTCCGGGTCTCCCGCGGCCGGTCCTCCCGCGGCCGGTCCTTCCGCGGCCGGTCGTCCCGGGCCCGGTCGTCCCGCGGTCGCGCGGGGCGTGCGGGCTCCCGATCCCGCGCCGGAGCACCTGCGGGCCCGGAGCGGGTCGGTTCACGGCGCTCCTCGACCTCCGCGGGCCGCCACCGCTGGACCCGCATGCGGACGAAGCCGATCAGCGCGCACACGATCGTGGTCGCGGCCATGGCCGGAAAGCCGTTGATGAGCGGGGCGCCGATGGCGAGGGCCGTCGACACCATCCCGCCCGATGCCGGAAGCGTCCCGGTGGCCGCGATCGCCACCGGCACCGAGACGGCCAGCAACAGCGGGGGCTGCACCATCGGCACGAAGATGTCGCGACGCTGGGCGAGCACGGCGGCCAGCACGCACCCGCCCGGGTAGGCGGCGAGGAAGACGACCCCGAGCGTCCCGCTGCGCAGGACGTCGACCGCGACCCCGCCGGCGGTGAGGACCAGGGCCAGCAGCAGGACCGCCCACCAGCGCATTCCCCGGACCCCCGGGAAAGCGGACGCCTCGCCCACCTCGGCAGGACTCGCCGACGTCGCAGCGTCGTCCCGCGTCGTGGTCACACGATCACGGTAGCGGGCGCACCGACGTCCTTCGGCCCCCCTCGCGCCCTGGCCGTACCACGGCGACCCCCGGTCCGCCGACCACGAACGATCGGGAGACTGCTCATCCGGTCAACCGATGCACCCCGCCTCCGTCCGCAACGCCGTCGGGAACCCCGTCCGTGGGCGGATCGACGTCGGCGGTGAGCTCCGGCGCCCCCGGCACCCGGGTCCGTCGGTCGACCTGCTCGACCTCGTCGAGCGCTCCCCGGGTGACCGCCAGCTCCGAGAACCGCCGCGCCGTGACCAGCACCCGCGACTCCAGCGACCCCACCGTCTCGTTGTAGGCCCGCACCCCCGCGTCCAGGGATCGGCCGAGCTTGCCGAGGTGTCCGCCGAGCGTGCCGAGCCGGGCGTGCAGCTCGCGGCCCAGCGCGTGGATCTCGGCGGCGTCGCGCGCGAGCGACTCCTGGCGCCACGCGTAGCCCACCGTGCGGAGCAGGGCGATGAGGGTCGTCGGCGTCGCGACCACCACGTCGGCGCCGAACGCGTGCTCCAGCAACCCCGGGTCGGCCTCGAGGGCCGCCGACAGGAACACCTCGCCCGGCACGAACATCACCACGAACTCCGGGGTCGGGTCGAAGCTGCGCCAGTAGGCCTTGGCCGACAACCCGTCGACGTGGGCCCGCAGCTGCCGGGCGTGCGCGGTCGCCCGCTCGCGCCGGGCCCCGTCGTCGGGAGCCTCGAGGGACTCCAGGTAGGCCGCGCACGGGACCTTGGCGTCGACCACGACCTGCTTGCCGCCCGCGAGCCGCACGACCATGTCGGGGCGCTGCGCCGTGCCCTCCGACCCCGCCGTCGACTGCCGGGTGAAGTCGCAGTGCTCGACCATGCCCGCGAGGTGCACCACCCGCTCCAGCTGCATCTCGCCCCAGCGCCCCCGCACGTGCGGCGTGCGCAGCGCCGTGGCCAGGGCCCGCGTCTCCCCGGCGACGCCCCTCGCCGACGCCGCCACCGCACCGACCTGCTCGCGCAGGCCCGCGAACGCGGCCTCCCGCTCGGACTCCGCGCTGCGCATCTGACCCTCGAGCCGCTGCAGGGTGGACGCCACGGGGTCGAGCAGCGAGGAGACGGCGCGCTCCCGCTCGCGCATCCGGGAATCGGCCAGCGCCGAGAACTGCTCGGAGTTCGCCGCGAGCGCCTCCGCGGACAGCGCGGCGAACGACTCGCGCGCCGCCGCCCCGGACCGCCGCTCGGCCTCGAGCTCGGCCCGGGCCGCGGACGCCGCCGCCCCGGACCGCCGGGTGGCCTCCGCGATCGCCGCCTCCTGCCGGGCGACGGCCAGCCGGGAGGCGACCAGCGCCCCGCCGAGCGCGCCCAGGAGCAGCCCGAGGAGCAGGCCCACCAGGACGCCGGTGATCGTCATGCCGCGCAGGCTGGCACAGGGGTCCGACAGTCACGGATCTCCGCTGCTCACGGCCAGTTCGCCTCCATCTCGAGCAGCTTCGCCTTCACCTCGATGCCCCACCGGTAGCCGCCGAGCGAGCCGTCGCCCTTCCGCACGCGGTGATCCGGCACGAAGAGCCCGATCGCGTTCGTCTGGCACGCCTGCCCGGCGCCGCGCGGGGCGAGGGGCCGGCCGGCCAGCGTCGCGAGCTCGGCGTAGGAGACCGGCGAGCCGGCCGGGATCTCCCGCATCCGGGCCCAGAGCTCCTGCATGAACACCCCGCCGTGCTGCCGGACCGGCACCGTGGCGGCGGCCGCGGCATCGCCCGCCAGCCAGGTCCGCACGGCCGCCGTGACCGCCCCGAGGTCGTCGCGTTCGACGACCTCCGCCGGCATCAGCGAGGCGTGGATCAGGGGCAGGAGCCGCACCTCGGGCTCGGTGGTCCAGCCGGCGGCGAGGACGACACCGTCGGCGTCCACGACCGTGGTGAACGGGCCGAAGGGGGTGTCGAGGGTGGAACGTGAGCCGATCACGGGAGTCTCCGCATCCGTCGTCGGGAAAGGGCCTTCACCCGCTCCGACGCACGCCCGACCGTCCCGGATCCACCTTTCCCTAGACTGGACCCCCGTGAGCTTGACCCTCGGCATCGTCGGCCTCCCCAACGTGGGCAAGTCGACGATGTTCAACGCCCTGACCAACAACGACGTCCTCGCCGCGAACTACCCGTTCGCCACGATCGAGCCGAACGTCGGTGTCGTCCCGCTGCGCGACCCGCGGCTCGACCGGCTGTCCGCGATGTTCTCCTCGGAGAAGGTCGTGCCGGCCACGGTGAGCTTCGTCGACATCGCCGGCATCGTCGCGGGTGCGTCCGAGGGCGCGGGGCTGGGCAACAAGTTCCTCGCCAACATCCGCGAGGCCGACGCGATCTGCCAGGTCGTGCGGGTTTTCACCGACGACGACGTGGTGCACGTCGACGGCCGGGTCGACGCCGCCGCCGACATCGAGACGATCGCGACGGAGCTCGTCCTCGCCGACCTGCAGACCGTCGAGAAGGCGGTGCCGCGCCTCGAGAAGGAGTCGCGGATGCAGAAGGACCGGCGGGCGGTGCTCGAGGAGGTCCAGAAGGCGGCGACGATCCTCAACGAGGGCCGCACCCTGTTCTCCGCCGGGATGAACTCGCCCGCGCTGCGCGAGCTGAACCTGCTCACCGTCAAGCCGTTCCTCTACGTCTTCAACGCCGACGAGGGCGTGCTCACCGACGACGCGCGGCGCAAGGAGCTCGCCGAGCTCGTCGCGCCCGCCGAGGCCGTGTTCCTCGACGCGAAGGTCGAGCAGGAGCTGCTCGAGATCGACGACGAGTCGGCCGCGGAGCTCCTCGAGTCGATCGGCCAGACCGAGCCGGGGCTCGACGCCCTGGCCCGTGCGGGCTTCCGCACGCTGGGCCTGCAGACCTACCTGACGGCGGGTCCGAAGGAGTCGCGCGCCTGGACGATCCCGGTCGGGGCCACCGCGCCCGAGGCCGCCGGCGTCATCCACACCGACTTCCAGCGCGGCTTCATCAAGGCCGAGATCGTCTCCTACGACGACCTGGTCGCCGCGGGCTCCATGAACGCCGCCAAGAACGCGGGCAAGGTCCGCATGGAGGGCAAGGAGTACGTGATGCAGGACGGCGACGTCGTCGAGTTCCGCTTCAACGTCTGAGCCTTCCCGACGACGGGTCGCGGGTCGCTGTCGGACCCCTCGCCTAGCATCCGCCCCCAGCCGGGACGAGGGGGCGCGGATGAGCGGGACCAGGGTGTTGGTGGCGGGGGCGAGCATCGCGGGGCCGGCGCTGGCCCACTGGCTGCGGCGGCGGGGCGCCGAGGCCACGGTGGTGGAGCGGGCCCCGGACCTGCGCCGCGGTGGTCAGGCGGTCGACGCCCGTGGGGTGACCCGTGAGGTCGTCCGTCGGATGGGGCTGGACGCGGCGGTGCGCGCGGCCCGGACCGACACCGCCGGCGTGCACACGGTGGACGCGGACGGGACGGTGCTGGAGACCCAGCGGGCGGAGGACCACGGCGGCGACGGGTACATCGCCGAGATCGAGATCCTGCGCGGGGACCTGTCGCGGGTGCTGTACGACGACACGCGCGACGACGTCGAGTACGTGTTCGGCGACCGGATCGCGGAGCTCACCCAGGACGCGGACGGGGTCGACGTCACCTTCGCGGGCGGCGATCGGCGGCGCTTCGACCTGGTGATCGGGGCGGACGGGCTGCACTCGGCGGTGCGTTCGACGGTGTTCGGCCCGCACGAGCGGTTCGTCCACCACCTCGGCCTCGTGCTGGCCTTCTACAGCGTGCCCAACGAGTTCGGGCTGGACCGGTGGCTCCTCGAGTACCAGGAGCGCGAGACCGGTCGTTCCGCACTCCTGCGTCCCATCCGGGACGCGACCCGGGCGATGGCGATGTTCTCGTTCCCGGCGGCCGACTTCGACGTCGACCACCGCGACGTCGAGGCGCAGAAGCGGCTGCTGCGGGAGCGGACGGCGGACCTGGGCTGGCAGACGCCGCGCCTGCTCGCGCACCTGGACGACACCCCGGACTTCTATCTCGACCAGGTCGCCCAGGTGGTCATGGACCGCTGGTCGAGCGGGCGCGTCGGGCTGCTCGGCGACGCGGCGTGCAGCGCGTCACCGATGTCCGGGCAGGGGACCGGGATCGCCCTGGTCGGCGCCTACCTGCTGGCCGGGGAGCTCGCCGCGGCCGACTGGGACCCGGAGGTCGGGTTCGCCCGGTACGAGGAGCGGATGCGGCCGTACGTCGAGGCGAACCAGGAGATCGGCCGGATGCACGTCGAGAGCCTCCAGGCGCCCGATCCGGACGCCGGGCCGCCCCCGGAACCCGACATGGAGGCGCTCATGGCGTTGGTCGAGCGCGCGATCAACGGGGTGGAGCTCCCCGAGTACGTCGGCGTGGCGGACAGGGCTCCGCTGGTCTCCTGACCCTGTGATCGGGAACACTGCCGACATGGACAAGTACCGGGTCCTCCTGATGACCGACCTGACCCGCCTCGACGACGACGGGCTCGCCGATCTCTACGAGCGGCTCACCGAGATCGGCGGCGTCCCGACGGTCCCGTCGGGCGTCCTGGAGGTCACGGGCACCACGAAGGCCACGGACGCGCGGGAGGCGGTCGCCGAGGTGGGCCGGGTGCTGGAGAACGCGCTGACGGCGATGAACCGCCCGTGCCGCGTGATCGGGGTGCAGGCCGGCGAGGTCCCGACTCCCCGCGCCTGACGACACCCGACGACGGAGCCGGACCCGGCCCCGTCGTCGGGAAGGATCAGCGCCAGCCGAGCTCGGGAGCGAGGTGGGTGAGCACGCTCTCGATGACGTGGGCGTTGTAGTCCACGCCGAGCTGGTTCGGCACGGTGAGCAGCAGGGTGTCCGCGGCGGCGATCGCCTCGTCCTCGGCGAGCTCGGCGATCAGCTTGTCGGGCTCCCCGGCGTAGGTCTTGCCGAAGCGGGCGTTGCCGCCGTCGAGGTGGCCGACCTGGTCGGTCGAGTGGCGCTCGCGCCAGAACAGCTGCTTGTCGATCTCGGAGACGATCGGGAAGACGCTGCGGCTGACCGAGACCCGGGGCTCGCCCTCGTGGCCGGCGGCGTCCCACGCGTCGCGGAAGCGCTGGATCTGCTCGGCCTGCAGGCGGTGGAACGGCACGCCGGTGTCCTCGGTGAGCAGCGTCGAGCTCATGAGGTTCATCCCCTGCTCGCCGGCCCACTCGGCGGTCGCGCGACTGCCGGCGCCCCACCAGATGCGCTCGCGCAGGCCCTCGGCGTACGGCTCGATCCGCAGCAGCCCGGGCGGGTTGGCGAACATCGGCCGCGGATTGGGCTGCGCGAAGCCCTCGCCCTTCAGGGCGTCGAGGAAGATGCGCGTGTGCTCGCGGGCCATGTCCGCGTCGGACTGCCCCTCGGCGGGCGCGTAGCCGAAATAGCGCCACCCGTCGATGACCTGCTCGGGGGAGCCGCGGCTGATGCCGAGCTGCAGTCGGCCGCCGGAGATGAGGTCGGCCGCGCCGGCGTCCTCCGCCATGTAGAGCGGGTTCTCGTAGCGCATGTCGATGATCCCGGTGCCCAGCTCGATGCGGCTGGTCTTCGCGCCGGCGGCCGCGAGCAGCGGGAACGGCGACGCGAGCTGCTGGGCGAAGTGGTGCACCCGGAAGTAGGCCCCGTCGGCGCCGAGCTCCTCGGCGGCGACCGCGAGGTCGATCGACTGCAGCAGGGAGTCCCGCGCCGATCGCACCATCGAGTGCGACGACGGCGACCAGTGCCCGAACGAGAGGAACCCGATCTTCTTCACGCTTGAAGCAACAACTTTCTGCTGTGGCTGATTCCCGACGACGGGACCGATGATTCCCGACGCCGGGTCCGGTCCCACCAGCATGACGCGTGTGGCGATGCTCGACGACGTGGCGGCCGAACGGGTCGCCCTGGCCGACGACCTCGAGGACCTGACCGACGAGCAGTGGGCGACGCCGTCGCTGTGTGCCGGGTGGACGGTGCGGGACGTCGCGGCGCACCTGACGCTCTCCACCCGGACGACCGTCCCGCGCTTCGTGTGGGCGGCCCTGCGGGCCCGGGGGGACGTGGACCGGGCGTTCGCCGACGAGGCGCGGAACCGAGCGGCGCGGTTCACCCCCGCCGAGCTGATCGAGCAGCTGCGCGGGATGGCGCACGTCGACCGGCGGCTGCGGTTGTCCGGGCCGCTCGACCCGCTGAACGACCTGCTCGTGCACCGGCAGGACATCGCGATCCCGCTCGGGCACGCCGTCGACGCGCCGGTCGAGCGCGTGGCGCCGTGCCTGCCGTTCGTCTGGTCGGCGCCGTTCGTCGGCGCCGCGAAGCGGTTCGCGGGCCTGCGACTCGTGGCGACCGACTGCGGGTGGACCGAGGGCGAGGGACCCGAGCTGCGCGGCCCGGCGTCGGGACTGCTCCTGGCCCTGAACGGCCGCCCGGCCGGGCTGGACCGACTCGAGGGACCTGGCCTCGAGATCGCCCGGAGCCGACACTGACCGGCGTGTTCACGGAGATCCATCACGTGCAGCTCGCCATGCCGGCGGGGCGGGAGGACGAGGCCCGGGCGTTCTTCGTCGACCGGCTCGGGATGAGTGAGGTCGAGAAGCCGCCGGTGCTCGCCGCCCGCGGCGGGGCGTGGTTCCGCGGCGGGGGCGTGGAGCTGCACCTCGGGGTGGAGGAGCCGTACGCCCCCGCCCGCAAGGCCCACCCCGGCCTGGTCGTGGACGACATCGAGGAGGCAGCGCGCCGCGTCGGGCAGGACGTCACGTGGGACACCGACTTCCCGGGCTTCCGTCGCTTCTACGCCCACGACCCGTTCGGCAACCGGCTCGAGTTCCTCCAGCCGCGGTGACGGCGGACCTGCGAGCCCTCCCCAAGGACCCGGACCTCGTCCGTGAACTCGCGGACCGGCAGATCACGCTCGACGTCGGGATCAGCTCCAACGTCGCGCTCGGGGTGACGCCCGATCTCGCGTTGCATCCGCTCGCCGCCCTGGTCCGCGCGAGCGTCCCGTGTTCGGTGAACGCCGACGACACGTTGCTGTTCGGGACCGGACTCGGCCGCGAGTACGAACTCGCGCGTGGGGTCGGACTGACCGACGACGAGCTCGTGGCCGTCGCGCGGGCGTCCCTCCTCGGCTCCGGGGCGCCCGACCCCGTGCAGGACGCGGCGCTCGCGGAGCTCGGGGGCTGACCGGTCGGGCGGCTCATGGTCCGGCCCGGCTGGTGTAGGTGTGGCCGGTCGGGGTGGTGGTCTCGACGGTGTGCGGGTGGTCGCCGAGCCCGTCGTGGACGACCCGGTGACGCCAGCCGGGCAGTTCCTTGTCCTGGTTGTGGCGCACGCAGCCGCCGCGGCCGTTCCCGAAACTGGTCGGGCCGCCGGCTTTGGAGCCCGTGATGTGGTCGAGGTGGCGGATCGGGGCGCCGCAGAACGCCTCACGGCACCAGCCGTGGTCGCGCCAGGTGATGAGCTTGGTGAGGAACCCGTCGAACAGGCGCCGTTGGGTCTCCCCGCCGATCAGGGCGCCGTGGGCGGGGTGGGCGAACAGCCGCCGCCACCACCGCCGGCCCTTCGACGAGCCGAGGATGTCCCGGACGATGCCGGCGGGGAGCGGCCCGTGCCCGACCAACTCTCCGGTGCCCGCGTCCTGGAAGTCGGTGAGCGTGTCGAGGGGCAGGACGATCCCGACCTCGACGTTCACATCCTCCGCGCGGGCCTGTCCCGTCAATCGCTCCACCAAGGCGTCGGCGACGATCTGATCCCGGCTGCGGCCGTCGGTGTCGCCGGTGGCGATCAACGAGTCGGCGTGCTTGCGCAGGGCGGCCAGGCAGGCGACGCCCTGTTCGACCGGCAACAGCCCGGAGAGCACGCTCATGGTGTCCGGCGCCGGCCGCAGCGTGACCCGCCGATCCTTCCGCGCTGTGCGCGCTCGGGCGACGAACCCGGCCGGGTCGGCCTCGTAGGCCACCTTCTTGATCGCCGCTACCGCTTGCTTGCGGCTCATCTCCTCGAGCCCGGCCTCGGCGCACTGCTTGTCCACGAGAGCGCGGAGTTCCGGGTCGAGGTGCTCGGTCAGCGACACGATCTGCTCGGCGAGGTACTCGCTGATCCGCCCGGCCACCAACGCGGCCCGGGTGCAGGGCAGGTCGGTCGCCAGCGCCCGCGCGACGGACAGGCGTCGGTCGGCGACGTGCGGGGAGACGTGCGCGGCGAGGGCGATCTGGTCGGCGATACCGCGGCCGAGTTTCTCCGGGTCCAGCGAGCCGTCGTGGATGTGGGCGATCTGTGCTTCGACCTGGGCGCGGCCGAAGGTGACCATCGCGGTGTGCTGGGCGGCGGCGACGGTGGAGCGCAGCTGTTCGAGGACCGCGATCCGATCCACGCACCCGGCGCCCTGATCGCCAAGAGCGGGCTCGGTGGGCAGCGAGGCGAGCTCGACCAGGCGGGCGTGGATCGCGGTCAGCTCGGCGCTGACCGCGTCCACCACCCGGTTCGAACTCATGTTCGCATGCTAGCAGCGACCCCCGACAATCACGGCTGCTTCGAGGCTCCCACCTGCGACGATGCGGCGAACCTGTCACTGGATGACAGCAACGACGCTCCGCTGCCACGTGGGCGGGGGTCTCTGGCTCAGGGAGCGCAGCCACCGGCGCGGGTGAACGTGTACCGGAAGGTGCCGCCGGGCTCGGCCGTGCGACGCAGGTCGGCGATCCCGGCGTCGAAGGCCTCGGGCGTGGTGAGCCCGGCGGCGACGGCGGGTTCGCGGACCCCGGCGATCATCGCGGTGAAGGTGCGCAGCACGAACGCGTCGGCCGCGCCGGCGTCGTCGACGCGGACCTCGCGCGGCGACGTGGTCACGTCGGCGAAGCCCGCCGCGGAGAGCAGTTCGCCCAGCCGACCGCCGATCATCGGGTCGCCACCGGCCTGACGTTGCAGGACGACCTGGCAGTCGATCGCCGTCCGGGCGGCGGCGCTGTCGGGCGTGAAGTCGGTGCTGGCGTGGTCGCCCTCGATCACGGTGATCGTCCCGCCCGGGCGGAGGGCGGCCCGCAGGGTGCGCAGCACGTCGAGCGGGTCCGACAGGTGCTCGAGCACGAAGCAGACGACGACGTGGTCGACCGGGCCGAGCCCGTCGTCGGGAAGGTCGTGGACGTCGAGGCGGCGGAAGGTGACGCCGGCGGCGAGACCGGCCGCGCGGACCCGCCGTCGGGCCTGGGCGAGCGAATCGGCCGAGATGTCGATCGCGGTGATGTGGGCACCGGGACTGCGGCGGGCGATGACGGTCGTCTGGGCCCCCACCCCGCAGCCGACCTCGAGCACGTGGCTCCCGGTGGGGAAGGCGGTGTCCCGGTGGAGGAGGGCCTCGAGCGCCTCGGCCTGGTCGGCGAGCCGGGCGCCCTCCTCGGCGCGGTAGCCGTGGACGTAGCCGTCCACCATGGTCATCGCCGAGATCACCGACATGACCGAGCCGTCGCCGTCGAGTGCGGCCCGGAGCCGGTCGCGCAGGCGGACCGACCGCTCGATCTCGGTCTCGAGCCGCTCGAGGTGGTCCTGCAGCACGGCCGTCGCGTCGGGACTTCGCTCGTCCAGGGCGGCGCCGATCGCCTCGAGGCCCAGTCCGGTGCGCCGCAGCGCGAGGGCTCGGTAGAGCCGGGTGATGTCCGGGCCGCCGTAGCGGCGGTGCCCGCTCGTCGTCCGCCCGGGCCGCACGATCCCGACCTCGTCCCAGTGCCGCAGCACCCGCACCGAGAGGCCCGACGCCGCCGCGAGTTCGCCGACCGTCCACGTCCGTTCGTCCACGCGACGGACGCTAGGTCCTCACACCGTGAGAGGTGCCAGCCCTTCTCCGCGGGGACGCGGAGAAGGACCGGACCGGCGCTCAGTTCAGCTTGCGCACGCCCTCGGCGAGCCCGCCGCCGTCGTAGGCGCGCTCGGCCAGCTCCGCGAGGGCGGTGAGCGCCGTGTTCTGCGACCAGGGGCCGAAGGAGATGCGGGCGAGGCCGATGCGCTGCGCCGCCTCCTGCGAGATCGACCCGGGGATGCCGATCATGTTGACCTTGCGCTCACCCAGGGCGGAGACCAGCTCGCCCCACTGCGACTCGTCGAGCTTGCCGGGCACGAAGAAGTTCGAGGCGCCGGCGTCGAGGTAGGCGCGGCCGCGCTCGATGGCCTCCTCGAGGGCCTCGGACGGGTCGCTCACCTTGAGGAAGGCGTCGGTGCGGGCGTTGAGGACGAAGTCCACACCCTCCTTCTGCGCCGCGGCGACGGCGGCCTCGACGGCCTTGACGGCGTCGGCCAGCGGCTTCATCTGGTCCTCGAGGTTCGCCCCGACGATCCCGACGCCGATCGCGCGCGCCACCGTGCCGCCCGGGTCGCCGTAGCCGGCCTCGAGGTCGGCGGAGACCGGCAGCGAGGTCTGGCGGGCGATCAGGCCGACCTCGGCGATCATCTCGTCGCGGGGGATGTTCTCCCCGTCCTCGTAGCCCCGGGAGGCCGCGATGCCGTGGCTGGCGGTCGCGAGGGCCTTCGTGCCCGGGATGTCGGAGACGACCTTGGCGGTGATCGCGTCCCAGACGTTCACGACGCGCAGCAGCTCCGGCGCGGCGTGCAGCGCCTGGAGGTCCGTGGCCTTGTCAGCGGTGCTCATGGCGGGACAACCCCGATTGCGCACAACCGATTCCACCTGTGCGCTCAGTCACCCAGACGGAGGGCGGTGACCGCGAGCCGGGCGACCTCACCGATCGCCGCGTCCACCCGGGGAAGCACCCGCTCCGGACGCGCGGCGAGCGTGAACACCGCGACCGCCACGGGCGCCTCGCCGGGGAACTCCACCACCCCGACCTCGTTGCGCAGCGCTCCGAGCGTGCCGGTCTTCCCCGAGCAGCGGACCTCGTCGAACGGGAAGCCCGAGGCGATCCGGGCACGCGAGACCTGCAGGCCCAGGAGGCGACGGACGAACGCGCAGCCGGTCGGTGACGCCGCCGTGTCCCGCCAGACCGCCGCGAGCAGCGTGGTCATGTCCCGGGCCGTCGTCGCGCTGCCGAGGACGGGGTCGTAGGCGGACGGTGGCGGGGGATCGTCCGGATCGGCCAGCCGCGCCGCGGCTGCGGTCGGATCGCGGACCCCCAGTTCGGCGGCCAGGGCGGCGAACGTCGCGTCCGCCCGTTCCACGCGGGTGTGGGCGAGGCCGAGCTCGGCCATCGCCGTACGGACCCGCGCCGGCCCGAGCACGTCCAGCAGGACGTCCGCCGCCGCGTTGTCCGACACGGTGGTCATGGACGTCGCCAGGTCGCGCAGCGACATCGTGACGGGGTCCGAGAGCACCGACAGTCCGGTCGGACCGTGGGTTCGCGACGACGGGTCGACGGTCACCGTGGCGCGCGGGTCCAGGTCCCCGGCGTCGACGGCGCGCACGAGCGCCACCAGCACCGGCAGCTTGAAGACCGAGGCCATCGTCACCGGCTCGTCGGGTCGCACCCCGAGCTCCGCGCCACCGTCGCCGACCATCCGCGCGTGCACCCAGCCGCGGACCCCGGCGTCGGCGAGGACCGCCCGGATCTCGGCGGTGGCCTCCGTCGCGAGGCTCATCCGACGTCCTCCGCGAGTCGCCCGTCCTCCGCGAGTCGCCCGTCCTCCGCGAGCCGCCCGCCCTCCGCGAGCCGTCCGCCCTCCGCGCGCAGCACGGCGACGACGGCGTCCCGGACGGCCTCCTCGGGCGGCGACGCCGGGCGCCACACGGGACGGACCCGCACCGGGATCGGGTCCGCCGGGTCGAGCGCCACGATGTCGGCCACGCGCGGAGCGACGTGCGGTCCGACGGTGAAGGCCCGGTCGGCGGCCACCGCGGCCAGGACGGCGCGGTCGTCCTCGACGGCGATCACCCGCGGCCGGACGCCGCGGCGCGACACGGCGTCCACCAGCTGGTCGTGCGCCGCGGGGTGGTGGGCCCGGGGCGGCAGCGCGAGGGGGAGGTCGCGCAGCGCCGCCCACCGCAGCTGTCCTCCGGGCGCGCGGGCGGCCGGCACGAGCAGGCGGGTGGCGAGCCGGACGACGGGCCCGGCCGCCAGGTCGGACAGCACCCCGGGATGGCGGACCACCGCGAGGTCGCACCGGCCCGCGAGGAGCCGCTCCGCCAGCTCGACCGTCGGGGCCACCGTGGTCTCGACGCCCCGGCCCGAGGCCTCCCGCACGGCGGCGGCGAGGGCGGCGACGACGTCGGGCCGCAGGACGCCGACCACCCCGAGCCGGACCGTGGAGCCGGCCTCCGCCTGGTCGAGCGCGCTGCGTCGCAGGGCGCCGGCCGCCGCGACGAACGCCTCGGCGGGACCGAGCAGCGCGCGCCCGGCCGGGGTGAGCACCACCTCCCGGGCGTTCCGCTCGAACAGGCGCACGTCCAGGTGCGACTCCAGGCGGCGCAGCCCCTGCGACAACGGCGGCTGGGTCATCCCGAGGCGGTCCGCGGCCCGCCCGAAGTGCCGTTCCTCGGCGATCGTCACGAAGAACGTCACGTGCCGCAGGAGGTCCACGAGCAGCAACGATAGGCCGGACAGCATCGTCGTCCGTGCGATACGGACTTCGACGGATCCGGTTCGTCCTGCTTCGCTGCGGATCATGACGCTCTCCCGACGACGGGTCCTCGCCCTCGGTGCCGCGGGCACGGCCGCCCTCCTCGGCGGCTGCGCCGCTCCCGCCCCGGCGCCCCTCGAGCCGACCACCCCCGCCGTCGGGAACGATCCCTTCGCGGCGATCGAGGCGGGCTTCGGTGGCCGCCTCGGCGTGTTCGCGCTCGACACCGCCACCGGGCGGACGGCCGGGCACCGGGCCGACGAACGGTTCCTGCTGTGCTCGACCTCGAAGATGCCGACCGCCGCGGCGATCCTGGCGCGGCGGGTGCCGCTCGAGGAGGTCGTGCGCTACGCGCCGGCCGACCTGGTGCGGAACTCGCCGACCACCTCGCGGTCGACCGCGCTCACGATCGGCGAGCTCTGCGCCGCCGCGATCACCGTCTCGGACAACACCGCGGAGAACCTGCTGCTGCGCCGGCTGGGCGGGCCGGAGGCGGTCGAGGCGTACCTCCGGACGATCGGCGACGGCGTCACGAGCCTCGACCGGTACGAGCCGGAGCTCAACGCCCGGCAGGGCACGCTCGACACGTCGACCCCGCGGCAGATGGCGGCGACGCTGCAGGCCTGCACGCTCGGGACCGGGCTGGACGGGTCCGGCCGCCGGCAGCTCACCGACTGGCTCGTCGCCAACACCACCGGCGGGCAGCGCATCCGCGCGGGCCTGCCGGCCGGGTGGCGCACCGGCGACAAGACCGGGAGCGGCGACCGGAACGAGGTGAACGACGTGGCGGTGACGTGGCCTCGCGGGCGCCCACCGGTCCTCGTCACGGTCTACACCGAGCCCGCCGATCCGGCCGAGGAGCGCAACGTCCCCGCGGTCCCGGCGGCCGCCGCCGCGGCGGTCCGGGCCCTCGGATTCTGACGTCGGCGTGTCGCCGGTGCGGCGCAGACGGGTGGTCGACCCCGTGCGACGACCGGTCGACCGGGTCGAAGATCGACGATCGGTGAGGACGAGCGGTCGATCGCGACGCCCGACCGGGTGAGGTTCCCCCGGGTCGTGTGCCTACGCTGTCCGCCGTGCGTTCCGAACGATGGTCGGCCCCCACCCGGGAACTGACCCTGCCCGAGCGCATCGCGTGGGTGCTCGGGGACGAGGACGGACGGCCGGTCTCGAGCCTCACCGAGCCGGCCGGGCTGCTCGTCGCCGCCGCGATGGTGGAGCTGCTGCTCGACGCCTCCCTGCTCGACGCCGGGTCGTCCTACCGCCGCGGTCCGGTCGAGCCGACCGACCCGCTGCTGTGCTGGGTGGCCGACGGCCTGCTGCGCCAGGGCGGGCACAAGAGCGACCTCGGGCACGCGGTGACGGGTCCCCGCGGCGCGCAGATGATCCGCCGCACGATGGACCGGCTCGTCGAGCGCGGCCTCGCGCACCGGGAGCCGCGCCGGGTGTTCGGCTACCTCGCGATGCCGGTGTTCGGCTCCGCGCTGCGGGTGCACGAGACGAACGCGCTGCACCACGACCGGAGCGTCGTCCGCCAGGTGCTCGACGGCGCCGAGCCCGACGAGGACACCGCCATGGTGGTCGTGCTCCTCCACCACGGGCGCCGGGTGCGCGCGCTGCACCCGCTCGACGTCGGTACCGCCGCCGACCGGTCCCGGGCGATCGCGTCCGGCCGGTTCGTCCGCCCGGGGATCGACCAGGACATCGTCCGGCTCGTGAGCCCCACCGTGCAGACCGTCCTCGCGGCCCTGACCGCCACCGAGGTGCTCAGCTCCGGCGGCTGACGCCGCGCGCTAGCACGTCCTCCGGGGTCTGATCGTCGGGGGGTCCCGATCGGGGCCTCGGCGGTCTAGTCTCGTGACGTTCCACGCGCAGCGTTCCTCCAGGGGGCAGCCATGCCGACCACGCAGCCGTCCGCCACGCCCGACGGGCTCCCCGTGCTGGAGGCGGGCGCCCATCGCGACGCCCGCTCCGGGAGCTGCGTCATGGAGTACGTCTCCGTGCTCGCCGGCGAACGCTTCACCGACCGACCGCAGTGCACGCACCCCGCCGTGGCCGCCCTCGCCTGGCAGGTCAACGACGCGGTCTCGCACGAGGTGCGCCAGCAGCTGGGGCTGCGGGCGGTCGACCTCGTCGGCGCGGGCCGCGACCACGACGGGCCGGTGCGCCCGCTGGTGCTCGCCGCGGTCGCCCGGGCCGGGCTCGCGCTCGACCCGGAGAACCGCTTCTTCACCCGGCTGGTCCGGCGCGTGGGGGCCGCCCAGGAGCGGGCGGCGGCGCGGCGCGCGGCGGGGCACGACGCCGGGGACGGCGCGGGCGGCCGCATCGCGACGCTGCTGCACGTCGGGCCGGTCAACCACGCCTGCGCCCACCTGCTCGTCGCCGCCCGGGCGGCCGGGCTCGACGGGGCCGCGCGCGACGCCATGATGCTGGCGCTGCTCGACGACTGCCTCGCGTCGCTGCGGGGCGAGCGGACGTCCGGCCGCACGCCGGCCACCACCGGCTGAGCTCAGCCGAGCTGCACGCAGACCCCCGCGACGACCTTCAGGCACACGGCCACCGCGGGGGCCCGTGAGGGCGCGACGGAGGCCCGCGGGGCGGATGCCGGGGGCTGCGGCGCCGGCGATCCCGACGACGATCCCGACGACGGGTCCGCGGGCCGGGGCGCCCGGGCGGCGGTCGCGGGGGCGGTGGTGTCGCCCGCGACGGCCGGCGCGGGGTCGCGCGTGGTCCCCGGAGCGGTCGGCGTCGTCGGCGCGGCGGGTGCCTGCGACCGGACCTCGCCCCCGGCCGGGACCACCACGGCGGCAGGGGCGGGCGGCGCGCCCGTCGGGCCCCCGACGGCGGGTGCGGTCGGCGTGGGCGTCGAGGCCTCGGCGTCCTCGGCCACGCGGGTCAGCACCGTGGCCACCTGCGCCACGATCATCATCGCGAGGGCGCCGGCGGCGACGGCGAGCAGGATCCGGCGCACGACGCGGTAGTCGGGCCGACGACGTCCGGTATTACGGACCGGCCCCGTCGTCGAGGCGGGTTCACCCGACCGTCCGATCGGTGGTCGCGCGCCGCCGCCACGTTGCTCCGAGCGCGGTCACACAGGCGAGCGCGGCGACCGCGAAGGACCACGGCGCACCCAGCGCCCCGAGCACGGCCGCCAGCGCCGTGGCGCCGACCCCGGTGCCCGCATCGTAGGCCGTGTTCCACACGCTGCTGGCGGTCCCGGAGCGCCCGGGTCCGGCGCGGTCGAACAGCGTGACGAGCGTGTCGTTCTGCACCGCGCCGAAGCCGAGCCCCACCAGCCCGGCCCCGGTCACGACGACGGGTGCGCTCCCCGCGAGCAGCCCGCCGGCGGCGGTCGCCGCCCCGAGCGCCGTGACGACGAGCGACGGCCGGGTGATCCGGCCCGCGAGGTGGAGGCGGTCGCCGAGCTCCCCGGAGACGCCGCGGCCGACGAGCTGGGCGAGGGTCAGGGCGAACAGCGAGAGGGCGGCCGTCGAGGTGGCGCCCGCCCCGACGAGCGGGAGCACCGTGATCACCCCGCCCGCGCTCGCCGCGCACACCAGCATCACGACCCACGGCCCGGCGACGGTGCGCACGTGCAGCGAGGGCCGCTCGCCCGTCGCCTCGTCGGCCGTGCCGCCCCCGCCGTCGGGACGATCCCCGGGGACCGTCCCGGACCCGTCGTCGGGAACGACCACCCGGCGTGGCAGCAGCGCCATCGCGGGCAGGGCGAGCAGCGGCAGCGCCGCGCCGAGGAGCAGGACGGGGGTGGGGCCGAGCCGCGACCACGCCCAGACCCCACCGGTCAGCAGGACCAGCTGGGGCAGGCCGATCGCGATGCCGTAGACGCCGGTGGCCCGGCCGCGGATCGCCGGCGGGACGAGGTCGGACACGAGGGCCGCGCCTGTGACGGTGAGGATGCCGAAGCCGACCCCGCGCGCGACGGCGACCGGCACGAGCAGCCCGAGCGAGGGGCTCAGCGGGAGCAGCGCGGCCGGGGCACCGAGGGCGAGGGCGCCGAGCGCGAGCGCCGCGCGGTGGCCGACGGCGCGCAGGAGCGCGGGCACGCCGAGCTGGGACACGACGGTCGCGGCCATGAACACGCCGGTGACCGACCCGGCCAGCCCGGGCCCCGCCCCGCCGTCCGTGGCCCACAGGGGGAGGACCGGCAGGAGCAGGGCGTACCCGCCGAACGCCGCGAAGGTCGCGGCGAGGACGGCGAGGAAAGGTGCGCTGCGCAGGTCAGGCCTGCGCGTCGATGGCCGCCGAGATCTTCCGCGCGAGGTCGGGGTCCTTGGCCGTGAGGCCGCCCTCGGAGTGCGTGGAGAGGCGGAAGGTCAGCGTGTCGTACCGGATGTCGATGTCCGGGTGGTGGTCGGCGGCCTCGGCCTCCCGGGCGACGGCGTCGACCACCGCGATGGCGTCGAGGAAGCCCGGCAGCGTGGCGGTGCGCACGAGGGAGTCACCGTCCCGCTCCCAGCCCGGGAGGTCGGCGAGGGCGGTCGAGACGGCGTCGTCGGAGAGCAGGTCGGCCATGGGAGGTCATGATGCACGTGATCGGGCCGGGATGAGGGGGACGCGGGTGAAGGTCGTGGTGGGGGCGGCGGTGGTGGACGGCGGGCGGCTGCTCGTGGCGCAGCGGGCGGAACCGCCGGACATGCGGGGCCGGTGGGAGCTGCCCGGCGGGTCGGTCGAGGACGGCGAGTCCGAGCCCGACGCCGTGGTGCGCGAGCTGCACGAGGAGCTCGCCTACGCCGTGGTGGTCCAGGGGCGGCTCGGTCCGGACGTCCCGGTGACCGGCCGCTCGGGGGAGTCGCTGCTGCTGCGGTTCTACCGGTGCGCCCCGGCGGAGGGGGCCGTGCCCGTGGCCCTGGAGCACCTGGCGCTGCGCTGGGTGGCGGCCGACGAGCTGGACGGGGTCGCGTGGCTCCCCGCGGACGAGGTGCTGCTGCCGGCGCTGCGGGCGGCCCTGGGGGAGTGAGGGCTCAGGCGGCGCGGGCGCGCTTGACGGCGCGGGCGAGGTCCTTGCCGGTGAGCCCCGACTCGGCGGCCTTCGCGGCCCGCATGAGCACCACCGGGCAGCCCTTGCACCGCGGGGTGGACCGGCAGCACTTCTTCTTGGCGCGCTTCGCCCCGGTGATCGCGCAGGCCTGTGTCGGGTCGACCACGACGCGGCGGGGCGTCGGGTCGGGGAGGCCGACCGGAGTCGCGGTCGGGGCCGGGACGGAGGTCCGGACGACGGCGGTGGGGGTGGTGCGTTCCCGCGGCCGCAGGCGCGCGAGGGCGTCCACCCAGGTCGTCGCAGCACCCTTGCCCATGAGGTGAGGCTAACCTGAGCAACCCGGCGGGCGGAAGGGCCGAACGCGGACGCGACGCCCTGCCGTGTCACGATGGCGCGCCCCCGCGACGTCGCACGAGAGGCCCTGCTCACCGCCCCGTCATGAGAGCCTTCCTGGTCGCCGTCCTCGCCGGTCTGCTGGTGCTCACCGGGTGCTCGTCCTCGCCCCCGCCGGTGGTGGGCCAGGCCCCGACGACGGCCACCCGCCCGCAGCCGCAGCTCGAGCCCGACCCCACGCAGCTGCGCATCGGGGTCGACGACCTGGGCATCGGCTTCAACCCGCACCGCCTGGCCGACCTCACGCCGACCAGCCGGACGATGGCCTCGCTGGTCCTGCCGAGCGCCTTCCGGGTCGGGCCCGACGGGGTGCGGCGTCCGGACACCACCGTGGTCACGTCGGCGAGGGTCTCCGCCACCCGCCCGTACACGGTGTCCTACGAGATCGCGCCCGCCGCGGCGTGGAGCGACAACGCCCCGATCGCCGCCGAGGACTTCGTCTACCTGTGGCAGCAGATGCGCTCGCAGCCCGGCGTGGTCGAGGCCGCGGGCTACCGCGCGATCTCCGACGTCCGGTCGCGGGCCGGGGGCAAGGCCGTCGACGTGGTGTTCGACCGGCCCTACCCGGCGTGGCCGACCCTCTTCGACCACCTGCTGCCCGCCCACCTGCTCAAGGACGCCCCGGGCTCGTGGGGCGGGGCGCTGCAGGACAGCATCCCGGTGTCCGGCGGTCCCTACGCGGTCCGGCTCGTCGACCGCATCCGTGGCCAGGTGACCCTGGTCCGCAACAGCGTCTACTGGGGCACCCCGGCGGTCTCCGACCAGATCGTGCTCCAGGCCGCGGACCACGCCTCCCTGATCGACCGGGTCCGCACGGGGGACGTGCAGTCCACGCAGTTCCGCGCCGACGGGGCGGACCTCGCGGCCCTGACCGCGCTGGCCGGTGCCCCGCCGGGGCCCGCCGGGGCGTTGGCGGTGCGCGCCGTGCCCGAGGCGCAGCTCGTCGAGCTCGCGCTCCGCTCCGACGACGGCCCGCTGGCCGACCCCCGGGTCCGGCGGGCGGTCGTGTCGCTCCTGGACCGGGACGCCCTCATCACCGTCGGCGCCGACGGCGGTCCGGCCTCGACGCTGCGCGCGGACGCCTTCGCGTCCGCACCGAGCCGGCCCGGCTACCGCCCGACGATCACCGCGGACGCGCCCGCCCGCGCGCCCGACCGGGCCGCGGCCACCCGGCTGCTGGCCCAGGCGGGCTACCTGCTCGGGTCGGACGGCCGGTGGACCCGTGACGGCGCACCGCTGCGGCTGCGGCTCTCGGCCCCGGCCCAGGTCGCGCCCTTCGGACGGCTCCTCGGCACCCTCGCCGCCCAGCTCAACGCCGCGGGCATCGGCACCACGGTCGTCGCCGACGCCGGGGCGAACCCCTTCCCGCCGGGACGCGGGCCGATCCCGTCGGACACCCCGTCGGTGGTCGCCACCCCCTCCGTCCCCGGGCCCCTGACCTCGTCGGCCGTGCCGGGGACGACCACCACCTCGCCGGCCCCCTCGCCCACGACCACCACCACGACCACGCCGACGGAGACGACGACCTCGGTGCCGCCGATCCCCAAGTCCCCGTCGGACATGGCGGTCGCCGACGTCACCGTCCTCGCCCTGCCGGTGGGGGCCGACCCGATCGCGGGCCTCGACTCCGTCGTCGGCTGCCCCGGGCGGCAGGCCCCCACGACGTCGGGGGTCTCGCCCGCGGTGCCGCGCACCACCACGGCGACCGCCCCGGCCACGACGTCACCGGAGTCCCCGCCGACCACCACGAACGCGGCCCCGACGTCGACGCCCCAGGCCCCGACCACGACGACGGCCGCGCCCCTCGCCGCGCAGGGGACGCCGGAGGCCTCGGAGGCCCTGTCGGTGACCGGGTTCTGCGACCCGACGCTGCAGTCGATCCTCGACGGCGCCTCGTCCGGGTCGATCGACGAGGACACCGCCCTCGCGCTCGTCGAGCCGATGCTGTGGCGGGCCGCGCCGGTGGTCCCGCTGTTCCAGGCGGCGACCACCCTGGTGGCCCCCGAGGCCCGGACCGACGTGGTGGTCCCGCCGTTCGGGGTCAGCCCGTTCGCGTCGGCCGACCGGTGGGCCCCGCCGGCCCGTCAGGGCCAGGCGAACGGCGACGCGAACAACTAGCGGGCGCCGACCACCCGGACGAGCGGGTCGAAACGGACAGTGAGCGACCACTTCGTGACGTTGCGGCAACACTCCGGGGTAGCGGTAGAGGTCTGGACCACTTAGGTTGCCCCCGGCGGCGATCCCGCCTGTCAAACGTCTTCTGGAGGTGTGGTGACCAGGTTCACCAGGCGCGGTCGTTCGCGCTGGATTGCCGTCGGAGCGCTGGCCGCGGCCGGCGCGCTCGTGCTCGCCGGCTGTGGCGGGGGAGGCGGCGAGAACAACTTCGGTTCCACGACCGCCCCCCAGGCCAAGGGGCGGCAGGGCAACGTCTACATCTCGCCCCAGGTGGCCTCCGGCCCGGCCGTGACGGTCGCCGCCGACACCGCCTACACGGCGTACAACAACGACACCGCGGCCAACAACACGGTCTACAACCTCTACGCCTCGCTCCCGGTCCTCGCCTCCGCGACCGTCCTGGACAACGACGGCACCCCGCTGATCAACGGCGACATGATGGCCGGGATCGACGAGGTGTCGACGAACCCGCAGGTCATCCGCTGGCGCATGAAGCCGGGGGTCACCTGGTCGGACGGTCAGCCCTGGAACTGCAAGGACTTCTACCTCGCCTACCTGGCCGGGAGCGGGAAGATTCCCGGCTTCACGGCGGCGAGCACCAACGGCTACGGCAACATCGGACAGGCGCAGTGCCTGGACGACACCACCTTCCAGGCCACGTTCGCCCAGCCCTTCGCCGACTACATCGGCCTGTTCAGCCAGAACAACGGTGACCTGCTCCCCGCGCACATCCTCGAGCAGAAGACCGGGATCCCGGACATCCGCCAGATCACGCCCGCCTCGCCGCCGGCGCAGCTCCAGGCGATGACGCAGTTCTGGAACACCGGCTGGAACGGCTTCGACAAGTCGGTCATGCCGGCCTCGGCCCAGTACCAGCTCGACAGCTGGGTGCAGGACCAGTCGGTGACGATGACCCGCAACCCGGCGTGGAAGGGCAACCCGGGCGGACCGGAGCGCCTCATCTACCGCAACATCGCGGACGCCACCGCTGCGGCCCAGGCGCTGCAGAACAACGAAATCCAGGTCACGGCGAACCAGCCCGACGTGAACGCCGCGAACCTCATGCGCGGCCTCGCGGCCCAGGGTGTGAAGTTCCAGGCCACGTCCGGTGCCTCCTACGAGCACCTGGACATGAACTTCAAGAACCCGCTGTTCGCGGACAAGGCCGTGCGCACCGCGTTCGCGCAGTGCGTGCCCCGGCAGGACATCACCGACAAGCTGGTCAAGGGCGTCCAGCCGGACGCCGCGCCGCTGCAGAGCCTGATGTTCCTGCCGTCCCAGAGGGGCTACGAGGACGCCTACTCGTCGCTCATCGGCACCGGGAACCCGCAGCAGTCCGCCCAGACCCTGACCCAGGACGGCTGGGTCAAGGGGCCGGACGGCGTCTTCGCCAAGAACGGCCAGCCGCTGCAGTTCCGGATCAGCCACACGAACGTGCCGCGGCGCGTGCAGACCGTGCAGCTGATCCAGGCGGCCTGCCAGCAGGCGGGCATCAAGATCGTCGACGACAACGACCCGAACTTCCTCGACACCCGTCTCGGGGCCGGTGACTACGACGTCGCGCTCTACGCCTGGCAGAACGACCCGTTCACCTCGTCGCACGAGTCGATCTACAAGACCGGTGGCTCGCAGAACTACCAGAGCTACTCGAACCCGCAGCTCGACGCGCTCATGGCGCAGGCGTCGGGGAACCTCGACCCGGCCGGCTACCTCGCGCAGTGGCAGCAGGCCGACAAGCTGATGGCGCAGGACCTGCCGTCGATCCCGCTCTACGTCCAGCCCAACACCGTCGGGTACACGGACAAGATCGACAACGTCTGGTACCAGCCCAACCTCGGTGCGATGCTGCACGCCAACGAGTGGGCCGTCACGCAGTAGCTCGGCCAACTGGTCAGCGACACCCGACGGGACCGGCGACCCCGGTCCCGTCGGGTCCGCTCGACGGAAAGAGGTGACACGTGGCCGCGTACATCGTGCGGCGCGTCCTGATCTCGATCGGCGTGCTCCTCGTGGCGTCGTTCCTGCTCTACGTGATGGTGGCGAGCTCGGGTGACCCGCTCGCGGGCCTGAAGGCCCGTCCCGGCATCACGCCGGAGGCCATCGAGGCGACCGCCCGCCAGCTCGGGCTCGACCAGCCGATCCTCGTGCGGTACTGGGACTGGCTGACCGGGGTCCTCTCCGGCAACTGGGGCACCAGCGTCGCGCTGGGGCAGGCCCAGGCCGAGGTGCTCCCGGCCGTGGGCAGTGCCCTCTGGGTGACCATCCGGCTCGTGGTGATCGCGGAGATCCTCGCGCTGCTGATCGGCGGTGCGGTCGGGGCGATCGCCGCCCTGCGGCAGTACTCGATCACCGACTACACCGCGACGACGCTCGCCTTCGTGCTCTTCGCGATGCCGGTCTTCTGCATCGGCATCATCCTCAAGGTCTACGGGATCCAGCTGAACCTCGTGCTGGTCGACATCTTCGGCGAACGCTGGCTCACGACGGCGGGTCCTCCCGCCGGGGGGTTCACGGGCTCGCCCGGCGAGGTGTTCTTCAAGTTCACCGGGGCGTACATCCTCCCGACGATCGCGCTGGCGGCCATCAGCTTCGCGGCCTACAGCCGGTTCCAGCGGGCCTCGATGCTCGAGACGATGCGCTCGGACTACGTCCGGACGGCCCGGGCCAAGGGGCTCACCGAGCGCCAGGTGGTGCTCCGGCACGCCCTGCGCAACGCGCTGCTCCCGGTGACGACCTACTTCGCCTACAACTTCGGGGCCGTCTTCGGTGGCGCCATCGTCACCGAGCAGGTGTTCGGCTGGAACGGCATGGGCTCCCTGCTCGTCCGGTCCATCCAGCAGTACGACCCGAACATGCTCATGGGCTGGCTGATCGTCACCGCCACCATCGTCGTGCTGTTCAACCTGCTCGCGGACATCGCGTACAGCTACCTCGACCCGAGGATCCGTCTTGGCTGAGACGACGCAGACCACCCCGGCGACCCACCCGGGGAAGGTGCCCGACCCGCCGTCGGGACGGGCCGACGGCGGCGACGTGGGCGGGGCCTTCCTGACCCAGGGCCAGCTCGTCCGGCGGCGCTTCCTGCGCCACCGCGCGGCGATGACCGCGCTGACGATCCTGGTGCTGTTCATCCTGTTCGTCTACATCGCCCCGTTCTTCCTCGGGTACTCCCTGACGAACCTCTCCGCGGGGTCCTACGAGGACCCGAGCCCGGCGCACATCTTCGGCACCGACCAGGTCGGCGCGGACGTGTTCTCGCTGGTGATGAAGGGCTCGCAGTTCTCGCTGCAGATCGGGTTCATCGCCGCGGTCATCTCGACGGTGGTCGGGGTGCTGCTCGGCACCACCGCGGGCTACCTGCGCCGCGGCACCGACACGGCGGTCTCGCGGGTCACCGACCTCTTCCTGGTCGTCCCGCTGCAGGCCGTCGCGGCGATCCTCATCGCGGGCCTCGGCGGCTCCTGGTGGCTGGTCGGACTCATCCTCGGGTTCTTCCTCTGGATGCCGATCGCCCGCGTCACGCGCGCCGAGGCGCTGGCGCTCGCGCAGCGCGAGTTCGTCGAGGCCGCCCGGGCGTCGGGGGCGACGACGTGGCGGATCGTCACGAAGCACCTCGTGCCGAACATGATCGGCACGATCGTGGTGAACGCGACCCTCACCCTCGCGCTCGCCGTCCTCACCGAGGCGGCGCTGTCGTTCATCGGGCTCGGCGTGCAGATCCCGGACACCTCGCTGGGCCTGGTGCTCAACCAGAACTACACCCAGCTCGGGACGCGTCCGTGGCTGTTCTGGGCGCCGTTCGTGGCGATCGTGCTGATCTCGCTGACCATCAACTTCATCGGCGACGGGTTGCGCGACGCGTTCGACCCGCGCCAGACCAGGCGGTAGGAGATGTCACTGCTCGAGGTGGACGGCCTGTCCGTCACGTTCCCCTCCGAGGACGGCGAGGTCCACGCCGTCCGCGGGGTCAGCTTCACCGTCGAGCCGGGCGAGGTGCTCGGCGTCGTCGGCGAGTCCGGGTCCGGCAAGTCGGTGTCGCTCATGGCGGTGCCGCGGCTGCTGCCCGGTTCCGCGAAGGTCACCGGGTCGGTCCGCTTCGACGGGACCGAACTGGTCGGCGCCCCGGCCGAGACGCTGCGCAAGCTCCGCGGGTCGGAGATCGCGATGATCTTCCAGGACCCGATGAGCTCGATGAACCCGGTGCACACCGTGGGCCGGCAGATCGCCGAGGCCCGCCGGGCGCACGCGTCGGTGTCCAAGGACGAGGCCTGGCGCGACGCGGTCGCGGCGCTCGCGCTGGTCGACATCCCGCAGCCGGAGACGCGGGCGAAGCAGTACCCGCACGAGTTCTCCGGCGGCATGCGTCAGCGCGCCATGATCGCGATGGCGATGGTGAACAAGCCGCGGCTGATCATCGCCGACGAGCCGACCACCGCGCTCGACGTCACCGTCCAGGCGCAGGTGCTGGAGGTGCTCGACCAGGCCCGCGTCGAGTCCGGGGCCTCCCTCGTGCTCGTCAGCCACGACCTCGGCGTCGTCGCCGGCACCGCCGACCGCGTGCAGGTCATGTACGGCGGGACGATCGTGGAGACCGGGCCCACCGAGGAGGTCTTCGACCGGCCGCGCATGCCCTACACGGTCGGCCTGCTGTCCTCGCTGCCCGCGCTCGACCAGATCGGCGGTCGGCTGCACCCGATCCCCGGGGCTCCGCCGTCGCTGGTGTCCCTCCCGCCGGGGTGCTCCTTCGCGCCCCGGTGCCCGCTCGTCGAGGACGCCTGTCTCGCGGCGGAGCCGGACCTCGTGTCGGTCGGCCCCGACCACCTGTCCCGGTGCCGCCGGTGGGAGGTCCTCGCCGAGGGCCCGACCGAGAACCTCTTCTCCCGCACGGAGGTGCCCGCATGAGCGCACCCAGCACCGAGGCCCGGACCGGATCGGCGGGCGAGCGGGACGGCGCGCTGCTGCAGGTCCGCGACCTCACCACCACGTTCCCCGTTCGCGGCCAGGGCGTCCTGCGTCGCACGGTGGGCCGGGTCCAGGCGGTCACCGAGGTCTCACTGGACGTCGACGCCGGGGAGACCCTCGGCGTCGTCGGCGAGTCCGGCTGCGGCAAGTCCACGACCGGGCGCTCGATCCTGCAGCTGATCAGGCCCGACTCCGGGTCGGTGCGCTACGACGGGCGCGAGCTCGTCGGGCTCTCCGCGAAGGAGATGCGCCCGCTCCGGCGCGAGCTCTCCATGGTGTTCCAGGACCCGTTCGGGTCCCTCGACCCGCGCCTGCCGGTCTCGGAGCTCATCGCCGAGCCGCTGCGCATCCACCAGGTGTACTCCGCGGAGTCCGACCTGCGGGACCGCGTCGACGAGCTCCTCGGGCTGGTCGGCCTGAAGTCCGAGCACCGCAACCGGTACTCCCACGAGTTCTCCGGGGGCCAGCGCCAGCGCATCGGGATCGCCCGCGCGCTGGCGGCCAACCCACGCGTGGTGGTGCTCGACGAGCCGGTCTCCGCGCTCGACGTCTCCGTGCAGGCGGGCGTGGTCAACCTGCTCGAGGACCTGCAGGAGCGGCTCGGCCTCTCCTACCTGTTCATCGCCCACGACCTGTCGGTGGTCCGCCACATCTCCGACCGGGTCGCCGTGATGTACCTGGGCAAGGTCGTCGAGCTCGGGGACGCGGCGTCGGTCTACGAGAACCCGCGGCACCCGTACACGCAGGCGCTGCTCTCGGCGGTCCCGCTGCCCGACCCGGCCGCGGAACGGCGTCGGCGGAAGTCCCGGGTCGTGCTCACCGGCGACATCCCCAGCCCGGCGAACCCGCCGTCGGGATGCCGCTTCCGCACGCGGTGCCCGAAGGCGCAGCAACGGTGCGCCGACGAGGTGCCGGTGCTGCGGGCGAGCGATCCGACCGGCACGCACACGTTCGCCTGCCACTTCCCGATGGGCGACGCCGACTCCGCCGCCTGACCCCACCCCGTGCTGAGCGAGCGGCACGTTCGCAGCATCTATGTGCGCGAACGTGCCGCTCGTTCAGTCCGGGCGCTGGGCCAGTCGGACCAGCGCCGCGGTGTGGGCCGAGTCCGGGGCACCGCGCAGGGCCGCGACCGCGTTCGCCGGGGCCAGGGCGTGGCACCAGGCGAGCAGCCGGTCGGCGTCCAGTCGGTCGACGTCCCGGCCCAGGCGGTCGACCGTCGCGTCGAGCGCCTCCGGGTCCAGCAGGACGAGGTCGACCAGGTCGAAGGTGCGGTCGCCGAGGTGGGGGCGGGGATCGATGACGACGGGCCCGTCCGACCCCACCAGCAGGTTCGCCGGGTGGAGGTCGCCGTGGACGACACCGTGGTGACCGCGCTGCTCCCCGAGCGCAGCGGCGTCCTCCGCGGCGCGGTCGAGCAGCTCGAGCGGGATCCGGGCACGGACGACGGCGTCCTCGGCGACCTGCTCGCGCACCCGCCCCAGCCAGAACGCGATCCGGTCGCCCAGCGGGGGCAGGTCGGGGAGCTCGCCGTCGACCGCGAACAGGTCCCGCACCGCCGGCAGGACGTCCCCGACGCGGGTCCCGGCGGGCAGCGCGGTCCCCGGGCGGACGCGCGCGAGCAGCAGCGCCCCGTCGTCCCGGTCGAGGAGGTCGACCACGTGGCGGCAGGGCGCCCAGTGCCGCAGTGCCGCTGCCTCCTGCTCCGCGATCATGACGGCGGGTGTCACCTTCAGCACGCCCCGGTCGGTCGGGACGACGAGCGCGGAGTTCCCGGAGAGCACCCGGCCGTCGGGAGTCAGGTCCCAGCGCCGCGCGAGCCGGTCGACGAGCGCCGGCACCTCGTCGAGCCACCCCTCGACGTCGGGACCGTGCCGGACCACCATCCGGCGCCGGGCCTCGTCGGGAACCTCGATCACGCGCCCAGGGTGCCGACGTGAGCCCGTGGCGGCGACCGGGTTTCACCCCGGGCGTGATGCTCCTCGCGGCCGCACCGGTCGTGTTCTCGCCGCTCCTGCGGGACGAGCTCCCGCCGGAGTGAGGCACGATGATCGGTGTGGACCCGATCGAGGAGTGGAGCAAGTCCCAGGAGCGCGTGATCGCGCTGCTGGAGGGCGCGTCCGGGGACCAGGTGGAGCGGCACGTGCCCTCCTGCCCGGACTGGACGGTGCGCGACCTGTTCAGCCACATGGTCGGGCTCGGCACGGACGTGGTCGCGGGCGACGAGCCCGACGACCACAACGAGACCTGGACCGCCCGGCAGGTCGACGAGCGTCGGGGCCACTCGGTCGGGCAGTTGATCGAGGAGTGGCGGCGCACCGCCGAGCCGCTGCGCGCGTGGATGCGGGAGAACGGCCCGCGCCCCCTCGGCGACGTGATCATCCACGAGCAGGACCTGCGCGGTGCCCTCGGCGTCCCCGGTGGCAAGGACTCCGGCGGGGTGGCCCTGATCCGCGACCGTTTCGCCCCCCGCGTCGGCGCCCGGCTGCCCGAGGGCACGACCCTGGGCCTCGTCGGGACGCAGTGGTCCTGGGCCTCCGACGGCGGCGATCCCGAGCAGGCCGACGTCGTGCTCCACGCCGACGAGTTCGAGCTGCACCGTGCCTCGCTCGCCCGCCGCTCGGCGGACCAGCTCCGGTCGTGGACCACGAAGGGCGATGTGGAGCCGATCCTCGACGCCTTCGCCACGCTCGGGGACCTCCCGGAGGAGGACCGGACCGAGTGAGCCGCATGGTGCTCGTCCACGCCCATCCCGACGACGAGACGATCACGTCCGGCGGGCTGATGGCCCGGGCCGTCGACGCCGGCTGGGACGTCACGCTCGTCACCTGCACGCTCGGCGAGCTCGGCGAGGTCATCCCGCCGGAGCTGAAGTACCTCGAGGGCTCGGCCGAACTCGCGCCGTACCGCGCGAAGGAGCTGGCCGCCGCGTGCGCCGCGCTCGGCGTCACCGACCACCGCCTCCTCGGCGAGGAGGGCCGCTGGCACGACTCCGGCATGGTCTCCACCGGCGAGGGCATCCGCGCGGCCGCTCCGGCCCACCTGTCCGAGGGCGCGTTCGCCACGCGCGCGGACGTCGACCTCCAGGTCCACCAGCTCGTGGAGATCCTCGAGGAGACCACCCCCGACGTCGTGATCAGCTACGACGCCTCCGGCGGCTACGGCCACCCCGACCACGTCCGCGCCCACGAGATCGCCGGCGGCGCGGTGGAGCGGATCGACCCGCTGGGGGAGCGCGTCGCGCTGTACGCGGCGGTCGCCCCGTACGGGGAGGTGGCGCGCGGCCTGGAGGCCCTGCGCCGCCGCCCGTGGCTGGGCCTGCCGGTCCCGGACGTGGGTGGGCTCCCGACGGTCCCCGACGACACGGTCACCGTCCGCATCGCCCTCGGCCCCGCGCGCATCCGCAAGCTCGCCGCCCTGCGGGCGCACGCCACCCAGATCACCGTGCACGACGACGGGTCCGAGCCGCCCGTCTTCGCCCTCTCCAACGAGCTGGCGCAGCCGGTGATCGGCAGCGAGGGCTTCGTGCTCCTGCGGGGTCCCGACGGCGGGTTGGCGGCGCTCTCGGCGTGAGGGTCGCGGTCCTGGCGGTGGTGCTGCTCGACGTCGCGCTGCTCGCGTTCGCCGAGGTGGCGTGGTTGACCCTGGAGGTGGGGTCGACGCCCGCCCCGGTGTCGATCCTCGTTGCAGCGGTGACCACCCCGCTCGCCGTCCGGGTGGTCGACCGGTGCTTCCCGGGCTCGCGGCTGGTGTTCGCGCCGCTGGTGACGTGGTTCCTCGTCGTCGTGGTGTTCGGCTTCTGGGGCCCGGCCGGCACCGGGACCTTCCCGGCCGACTGGCGCGCCCTCGTGCTCATCGCGGCCGGGCTGTTCCCCGGCGTGTGGGTGGCCAGCCGTCCGGTGCGCCCGGCCCCGTCGGTAGGCGCCGCCTCGTCCTGACCTGGTGTGCGGGGCGCACACCGCCGACCGGTCAGCGGCGGTGCTCCGCCCCGGACAGCCCGATCAGCGTCCACACGGCCGAGATGCCGAGCAGCGGCACGGCGATCGCGGCGATGTTCGGGGCGAGGTCGATGTCGATGCGGCACGCGGCCAGGAGCGCGACCGCGACGATCATGCCCAGCACCCCGTCGCCGACGCGCACCGAGCGGGGCGGAGGAGGCGGCCGGTGGGCGGACGCCGCCGCGGCGGCGGCGCGCGGCCCGGGAGCCGGACCGTCGACGACGACCGGCCCCGACCCGACGTCGGGAAGGAGCCGACCGGGCGAGCGCGGGAGGCCGCGGCCGACGAGCTCGTCGACGGCGGCGCCGAGCCCGGAGCGGGGGACCCGCACCGTCCGGGAGCCGTGCCGGAACACCCGCCGCCCGTCGGCGGAGTGCTCGGCGTACTCGACCTCCCACTCCTCGAGGCCGTCCACCGGCCGGAAGAGCAGGCGTCGCTCGCGGCGCCCGGAGGCGGGGAACCACCACGAGACCGCGCCGCTGCGACAGGCGCCGTAGTGCGCGCCGAGCGCGGTGAGATGCGGGCCGACCTCGGCCCGTACCGCGTTCGCCCGGATGTCCACGGCCCCACTGTGACCCACGCCATGCGGTGTGACCACCCCTGCGATCGGGCATGGACCGGACATGGCCGCCGTGTCCGACGAGTACATGATCAGCGTTCTGCGCCCGTTCGTCGCCGCCACCGGGCCGGTGCTGTCCGGCCTGCGGGACGCCGACCCGTTCCGGCTGGGCAGGCTCGCCCAGCGGCGGTCGCTGGAGCTGGAGGGGCCGGCGCAGGAGGAACCGCCGGCGAAGGGCCGGATCGGCAAGATCGGGCGCACGGTCCGTCGGCTGCGTGGCCGCGTCCTGGACCGTCTCGCGACCTCGCGTCTGCCCGGCACCCCGCGGTGGGCGGTGATGTCGCACGACGAGCGCGACCAGTGGTGGGTCGGCCGGGTCGGTCGGTTCACCTCGGCGATCGCGGCGGTCCCCGGCATCGGTGGTGCGCTGGCGCGTCGGCTCCCGGTCTCGGACATCCTCGGCCTGTCCGCCCAGGGCCTGGTGGTCTGCGCGATCGCGGGCGAGCACGGCGTCACCGGGCGCGACGAGCAGGTCCGGCTCCTCGCGTCGGTGCTCTTCGAGCGCGACCTGCGTCCCGCCGGCGACGCCCATGGCGACCAGGTCGAGCGGGACGCGGCCGACCTCACCGGCGACCTGCACGGCGACCACTCCGGCGACAGCCGGCTGCGGTCGCTCGCGCGGGCGGTGTGGCGGATGGGGCGCTCGCTGTTCGCCCTGCACGACGAGCTGGGCCGCCGGCCGCAGGGCCGCCGCTTCTGGCGGGCCGTCGCGAACCTGCCGGTGGTCGGCGCGTTCGGGGCCTACAAGGCGGAGCGGTCGGGCCTCAAGCGGGCCGCGCGCGCAGCGGCGGCATGGGTGGGGCGGGAGCACGGGTAGCCGCTGCGGCCGGTCCCCGTCGGGTGTGGTGCCTGACACGTCGTGGGACGGGCGACCCGCCCGGGCAGGACGCGCCGCCGAACGGAATACTGCGGGGGCGTTTCATCGCCGTGTGCGGGCCGACCACCACCGGCCCCGGTGGTGAGGACACTCGAGTTGAGTAGGGAGCAGGAGTCGACGTGACGTACGTGATCGCCGAACCGTGTGTGGACGTGCTCGACAAGGCGTGCATCGAGGAGTGCCCCGTCGACTGCATCTACGAAGGCGGTCGGATGATGTACATCCACCCCGACGAGTGCGTCGACTGCGGTGCCTGTGAGCCGGTGTGCCCGGTCGAGGCCATCTACTACGAGGACGACGTGCCGGACCAGTGGTCCGTGTACACCCAGGCCAACGTCGACTTCTTCGACGAGCTGGGCTCGCCGGGGGGCGCCTCCAAGGTCGGCAAGACCGACAAGGACGCGGGCCCCGTGCCGAGCCTGCCGCCGCAGGGCGAGTGAGCGCGGGCAGCCTGCCCGCCCTCCCGGACTTCCCCTGGGACAGTCTCGCCGCGGAGACGGCGACGGCGCGGTCGCACCCCGACGGCGTCGTCGACCTCTCCGTGGGCACCCCGGTCGACCCGGTGCCCGCCGTCGTCGCGACCGCCCTGCAGGAGGCCTGGAACTCGCCGGGCTACCCGCAGACCCACGGCACGCCGGCGCTGCGGAACGCGGTCGTCGAGGCGCTCGCGCGGCGCTTCGGCGTCGCCGGGCTGGAGCCCGACGCCGTGCTGCCGACGATCGGCTCCAAGGAACTGGTCGCGTGGCTGCCCACTCTGCTGGGCCTCCGGGGTGCGGTCGTCGCGATCCCGTCGCTCGCGTACCCGACCTACGAGGTCGGGGCGCTGCTGGCGGGCGCGGAGGCGGTCCGTGTTCCCGACGACGGGCCGCTGCCGCGCGACGCGCGGCTGGTCTGGCTCAACTCGCCGTCGAACCCGACCGGCCGGGTGCTGTCGGCCGAGGCGCTGGCCGCCCGAGTCGCGGAGGCTCGCGGGATCGGCGCGGTCGTGGCGTCCGACGAGTGCTACCTCGGGTTGCCCGGTCCCGGCTCCGACCCGGTGTCGGTGCTGGACCCCCGCGTGCACGGCGGGTCCCTCGAGGGCCTGCTGGCGGTCCACTCGCTGTCCAAGACCTCGCAGCTCGCGGGGTACCGGGCGGCGTTCGTGGCCGGTGACCCGGCGCTCGTGTCCTCGCTCCTCGCCGTGCGCAAGCACGCCGGGATGATCGTGCCGCGCCCGGTGCAGGAGGCGATGACGGCGGCGCTGTCCGACGACCTGCACGTGGCCGAGACGCGGCAGCGCTACGACGCGCGCCGCGCCGTGCTGCGCCCCGCGCTGGAGGCGGCGGGGTTCACCGTCGACCACTCCGAGGCGGGCCTCTACCTGTGGGCGACCCGGGGCGAGCCGTGCCGCGCGACCCTGGGGTGGCTCGCCGAGCGGGGCGTGCTCGTCGCGCCGGGGGAGTTCTACGGTCCCGACGGCGGGTCGCACGTGCGGATCGCGCTCACGGCCTCCGACGAGCGGATCGGCACCGCCGCGGCCCGACTGGGCGCCTGATGCTGATCTTCGGCACCCGCCGGACCGCACAGCAGCTCGCGGTGCTGATGCTGACCTGCCCGCAGGGACATCCGGCGGCCCACACGGTGACCCGGTTCGTCACGCGGTTCACGCTGTTCTTCGTGCCGACCTTCCGGGTCCGCACCCGGCACGTCGTGCAGTGCACGCTGTGCGGGCAGTCGGGGCAGGTCCCGTCGTCCACGGCGGAGGAGCTCGTCAGGCAGGCCGCGGCCGCCTGACGAGCAAGCCGGTTCAGTTCTTGTGCAGGGCCTCGTTCAGCTCCACCTTCGCGCCCTCGGTGCGGGCCAGCGCCTCGACGGCACCGGAGGTGGAGTTGCGGCGCAGGAGGAGCCCCGAACGGCCGCTGAGCTCGGCGGCCTTGACGACCTTCCCGTCGTCCAGCGTGACCCGCGTCCCCGCCGTGACGTAGAGGCCGGCCTCGACCACGCAGTCGTCGCCGAGCGAGATCCCGATGCCGGCGTTGGCGCCGAGCAGGCAGCGCTCGCCGATCGAGATGACCTCCTTGCCGCCGCCGGAGAGCGTCCCCATGATCGAGGCACCGCCGCCGACGTCCGAGCCGTCGCCCACGACGACCCCGCCGGAGACCCGTCCCTCGACCATCGAGGCGCCGAGGGTGCCGGCGTTGAAGTTGACGAAGCCCTCGTGCATGACCGTGGTGCCCTCGGCGAGGTGCGCGCCGAGGCGGACGCGGTCGGCGTCGCCGATGCGCACGCCCGTCGGGATCACGTAGTCGACCATCCGCGGGAACTTGTCGACCGAGTACACGGTCACCGGCCCGCGGGCGCGTAGCCGGGCGCGGACCCGCTCGAACTCGGGCACGGGGCAGGGGCCGTGGTTGGTCCACACGACGTTGGCGAGCAGGCCGAAGAGGCCCGTCAGGTCGACGCCGTGCGGCCGGACCAGGCGGTGCGAGATGAGGTGGAGGCGCAGGTAGACGTCGTAGGCCGACGTGGGCGGGCCCGTGAGGTCGGAGACGGTGCGCACCGCGACCACCTCGACGCCGCGGTCCTCATCGGTGCCCAGCGCGTCCACCAGCGACGGCTCGAGCTCGCTCGCGGGGACGACGACGGTGCCCGGCTCGGCCGCCATGTCGTCGGTGTCGGAGGACAGCTCCGGCAGCGGGTACCAGGTGTCCAGGACGGTGCCGTCGAGGGCGACGGTCGCGAGGCCGAGTCCGACGGCTCTGGTCGGGTTGCTGCGTGCGGTGCTCATCGCCGACCAGCCTATCGGTGGTCACTACTCTGGGCCGCCGTGCGCATCGATCTGTCCGCCGACCCCGTCGACCTCACCGCGGCGCTCGTGGACGTCCCCAGCGTCTCCGGCGACGAGCGCGCCCTGGCCGACGCCATGGAGGCCGCGCTGCGCGGGTACGACCACCTCGAGGTCGTCCGCTCCGGCGAGGCCGTGCTGGCCCGCACCCTGCTCGGCCGCGACCGGCGCGTGCTGCTCGCCGGGCACCTCGACACCGTGCCGATCGCGGACAACGTGCCCTCGCGCCGGGAGGGCGACCTGCTCTACGGGTGCGGCACGTCGGACATGAAGGCCGGGGTCGCGGTGATGGCCCACCTCGCCGCGACGCTGGCCGAACCCGCCCACGACGTCACGCTCGTGCTCTACGACTGCGAGGAGATCGAGGCCACCCGCAACGGTCTCGGGCGCATCGAACGGACGCTGCCCGACTGGCTCGACGCCGACCTCGCGATCCTCGGCGAGCCGACGTCGGGCCTGGTCGAGGGCGGCTGCCAGGGGACGATGCGCGCGGTGCTGACGCTGACCGGCCGCCGGGCGCACAGTGCGCGGTCCTGGCTCGGGGAGAACGCGATCCACGCCGCGGCGCCGGTGCTCGGCCGGCTGGCGGCCTACGCGCCGCGCACGGTCGACATCGACGGCTGCGTCTACCGCGAGGGGCTCCAGGCGGTGCGGATCGGGGGCGGGGTCGCGGGCAACGTGGTGCCCGACGTGTGCGAGGTGACGGTCAACTTCCGCTTCGCCCCGGACCGCTCGGTGGAGCAGGCCGAACAGCACGTCCGCGAGGTGTTCGACGGCGTCGACCTCGTGATCACCGACCGCTCGCCGGGCGCGCTGCCCGGACTGTCCGCGCCGGCCGCGGCCGAGTTCGTGGCGGCGTCGGGGGAGACGCCGGTGGCGAAGTACGGGTGGACCGACGTGTCCCGGTTCTCCGCCCTCGGCATCCCCGCCGTGAACTTCGGCCCGGGCGACCCGAACCTCGCCCACACCCGTGACGAGCACGTCGACGTCCGGCGCATCACGGCCGGGACGGAGACGCTGCGCCGCTATCTGGCGTAGCCCCCGGAACGCACGAACGGCACTTTCGCAGCATCTATATGCGCGAAAGTGCCGCTCGTTCGGTCAGTTCACCTAGCTGGCGGCCAGCGCGGCGTCGCGGCCGGCGGTCAGCTGCCCGGCGATGCCCGCGACCCGCTGGCCGGCGAAGCGCGCGGCCTGCCGGGTCTCGTCGCTGATCGGGATCGAGCCCTGGCCGTCGACGTGGGAGACGCCGTAGGGGTTGCCGGTCGCGAACATGATCGCGTCGGTGTACCCGGGCGACACGATGATGCCGCCGAAGTGGTGGATCGTGTTGTACAGCGCCAGCAGCGTCGACTCCTGGCCGCCGTGCGCGGTCGAGCTCGAGGTGAAGCCCGAGTAGACCTTGTCGGCGAGCATGCCCTGCGCCCACTGCGGGCCGAGCTGGTCGATGAACTGCTTCAGCTGCGCGGCCACGTTCCCGTAGCGCGTCGGCGAGCCGAAGATGACGGCGTCGGCCCAGAGGATGTCGTCCGCCGTGGCCTCGGGGGTGTCGGCGGTCTCCTCGCGGTGCGCCTTCCACTTCTCGTTCGAGTCGATGGCGGCCTGGGGGGCCAGCTCGGCGACCGTACGCAGACGCACCTCGGCGCCGGCCTTCTCGGCGCCTGCCGCGTACTCCTGTGCCAGCTGGTGGATCGTGCCGGTCTGGCTGTAGTAGATGACGGCGACCTTCGTGGCCAACGTGACTCATCCTCCCGGACATCGAGATTGGTTGCTTCTTCAACCGAATACCCGCTCGACCGGGTCGCACACGTGCATTTCCGGTGACGGCTCCGCGTCCGGCGCGAGCCGGTCGAACGGCCGTCCCTACGCTGGCCGACGTGACGGAAGCCCGATTCGACGACCTGACGACGCCGCGGCCGACCACCATCGACAAGCGGCGGGCCGAGCACAAGGACCCGGCCCGGCTGTCGTCCACCACCGACCAGCGGCTGCTCGACTCCCGTGGCCCCGGCGACTGGGTGCACTCCGACGCGTGGCGCGTGCAGCGCATCCAGGCCGAGTTCGTCGAGGGGTTCTCGGTGCTCGCCGAGATCCCGCGGGCCGTCACGGTCTTCGGTTCCGCCCGCACCGCGCCCGACCACCCCGACTACGCCACCGGCATGGCCCTCGGCGCCGCCCTCGCGCAGGCCGGCTACGCGGTGATCACCGGCGGCGGGCCCGGGATCATGGAGGCCGCGAACCGCGGCTGCTCCGAGGCCGGCGGGCTGTCGGTCGGCCTGGGCATCGAGCTGCCGTTCGAGCAGGGCCTCAACCCGTGGGTCGACCTCGGCGTCGGCTTCCGCTACTTCTTCGCGCGCAAGACGATGTTCGTGAAGTACGCGCAGGCCTTCGTCTGCCTGCCCGGCGGCTTCGGCACGCTCGACGAGCTGTTCGAGGCCCTCGTGCTGGTGCAGACCGGCAAGGTCACCCGCTTCCCCGTCGTCCTGCTCGGCTCGTCCTACTGGGGCGGGCTCGTCGAGTGGCTCCGGCACACCGCGCTGGACCACGGCGTGATCAGCCCGAAGGACGTCGACCTCATCCACGTGGTGGACGACGTCGAGGAGGTCGTGGCGATCGTGGAGCGAGGCTTCCAGGACCTGGTGGAGCGGTGAGCTCGACCAAGGCCGTCTGCGTCTTCTGTGCCTCCGGTCCGGTCGGCGAGGAGTACCTGGCGCTGGCCCGCGACGTCGGCACCGGGATCGCGCAACGGGGCTGGACGCTGGTGTCCGGCGGCGGGCGGGTCGGGATGATGGGCGAGGTGACGCGCGCCGCTCGGGCCGCCGGCGGGCACACCGTGGGCGTCATCCCGGAGGGCCTGGTGCACCGCGAGGTGGCCGACGAGGACTCCACCGAGCTCGTCGTCGTGCCGGGGATGCGGGAGCGCAAGGCCGAGATGGACGCGCGCTCGGACGCCTGGATCGCGCTGCCCGGCGGGCTCGGCACGCTCGAGGAGCTGTTCGAGGCGTGGACCTCGCGCTACCTCGCGATGCACGACAAGCCCGTGGTGGTCTGCGATCCCGGCGGCTTCTACGACGGACTGTTCGCCTGGCTGGACGGGCTGCGCGGCACCGGGTTCGTCGGCGTCGCCGCCCTCGCGACGCCGGTCCGCGTGACGATGGTGGACGCGGCCCTGGACGCCTGCGCATGACCGGGTGGACCGACTGGTTCGCCCGCCGCACGTGGGCCGAGCCGGGATGGACGGTCGACGAGCTGGTGGCCGCGAAGGCCGGCCGCACGGTGTCGGTGGTGCTCCCGGCCCTGGACGAGGAGGCCACGGTCGGTGGGGTCGTCGCGGTCGTGCGCCCGCTGCTGGGCTCGCTGGTCGACGAGCTCGTCGTCGTGGACTCCGGCTCGACCGACGCGACCGCCGCGGTCGCCCGGGCCGCCGGCGCGCGCGTGGTCAGCCGGGAGGAGGCCCTGCCGGACGTCGCGGTGCGCCCGGGCAAGGGCGAGGTGCTGTGGCGGGCACTGGCGGCGACGACGGGGGACCTGGTGGTCTACCTCGACGCCGACCTCGTCGAGGCCGACCCCGCGTTCGTCCCCGCGCTGCTCGGCCCGCTGCTGACCGCGCCGGGCGTGGCGCTGGTCAAGGGCTTCTACCACCGCCCGCTGCGCCTCGGGGAGCACGACGCCGTCCGCGACGGCGGCGGACGGGTGACCGAGCTCGTGGCCCGTCCGGCGCTCGCGGCGCTGCGTCCGGAGCTCGGCGGGATCGTCCAGCCGCTGGGGGGCGAGTACGCCGGCACGCGGGAGCTGCTGGAGTCGCTGCCGTTCGCGGGCGGCTACGGGGTGGAGATCGGGCTGCTGCTCGACACCCTGGACCGCCGCGGGCTCGACGCGATCGCGCAGGTCGACCTCGGGGTGCGCAAGCACCGGCACCGCTCGTTGCGCGAGCTCGGGGTGACCTCGGCCGAGGTGCTCGGGGCGGTGCTGCGTCGCAGTGGCTGTCTCGACGGTGCGTCGCAGCCCGACGCCGGGTCGGACCGGCTCACGCAGTTCGTCCCGGTCGGCGGCCACTGGCTCCCCGAGGACCACGGCGTGGCCGCCCACGACCGACCGCCCATCCGGGAGTACTCGGCCCGCCGCTGACGGGCGCTGTCGGACCCCTCTGCCACCATCGGTGCCATGGGCAGTGCTCTGGTCTACGTCCTCGTGGTCGGGGTCGTGGCGGCGGTGATCTACCTCGCGACGTCGTTGCTGGCCGGGCGGGGGGAGGAACTGGCGCCGATGCCGCCCGGGGCGACGCCCACGCGGCTCCCGGCGCGGGACCTGCTCGGTGCGGACGTGCGCGGGTTGCGGTTCCAGCAGGCGTTCCGTGGATACCGCATGAGTGAGGTGGACTGGGCGCTCGACCGGCTCGCCGCCGAGGTCGACACGCTGCGGTCGCGGCTGGCGGCGTACGAGGGGCCCCCTCGTGCCGACGGCGGCGACGCGGACGCGCCGACCTCGGTCGCCGGCGTCGACCCCACCCCCACCGACCCCACCGACGTGAGCGGAGCGACGGGCATGACCACTTCAGCCGGTGCAGGCGGAGCAGCCGGAGGTGCCGCACATGGCCACGCGTGACATCACGGTCGGCGTCGACATCGACGCCCCGGCCGACGTCGTGTGGAAGGCCGTCACCGACTGGGAGGGCCAGAGCGAGTGGATGCTCGGCACCGGGGTGCGGGTGACGAAGGGCGACGGCGTCGGAGTCGGGTCCGAGCTCGCCGCCACCACCGGGGTCGGCCCGCTCGGGGTCACCGACACGATGCGCATCGTGGGCTGGGACCCGCCGCACCGGGCGACCGTGGTGCACACCGGTTCCGTGGTGCGCGGCTCCGGCACGTTCACCGTGATCGAGCTGGGCCCCGGCCGCTCCCGCTTCGAGTGGGGTGAGCGGCTCGACCTCCCGCTGGGCGCGCTGGGGGCCCTCGGCTGGCCGCTGGTGTCGCCGGTGTTCGCGCTCGGACTCAAGTACTCGCTGCGCAAGCTCGCGGCGCGGTGCGAGGCCGAGAGGTGACCACCGCGCCCGAGCTCGGCGACGGCGGGGCGAGCGCAGCGACGGGGAACGACGCCGTCGTGGGGGAGGACGGGGTCGCCCGCTGCCCCTGGGGCGCGCAGGACCCGCTGCTGCGCGGGTACCACGACGCCGAGTGGGGGCACGTCCTGCACGGGCGCGACGCGCTCTACGAGCGGCTCTGCCTCGAGGCGTTCCAGTCGGGCCTCTCGTGGCTGGTCATCCTGCGCAAGCGCCCGGCGTTCCGGGCGGCGTTCGCCGGATTCGACGTGGACACCGTCGCGGGGTACGACGAGGGCGACGTGGAGCGTCTGCTCGGCGACGCCGGCATCGTCCGGAACCGGCAGAAGATCGAGGCGGCCATCTCGAACGCCGCGGCGGTGCTGCGGGTCGAGGCGGAGGGCCCTGGCCTGGACGCCCTGCTGTGGTCCTTCGCGCCCGACCCGCCGCCGCCGTCGCCGCGCACCCTCGGCGACGTCGCGGCGACCACCCCGGCCTCCACCGCGATGGCGAAGGAGCTCCGTCGTCGGGGGTTCCGGTTCGTCGGTCCGACCACCGCGCACGCGTTGATGCAGGCCACCGGCATGGTCGACGAACACCTCACCGGGTGCTTCCGCGCGACGCGCTGAGCGACACACCGGGGCCGATGATCGCTCCGGTGTCGTGGTCGGGACGGGAATGGGGAAGAATCGTCGCGCGGTGTGCAGCGTTCCCGGTTCGGGTTCTCTGCCACGACGACCATGTGGAGGGAGCACGACTATGGCGGCCATGAAGCCCCGGACCGGTGACGGTCCCCTCGAGGTCACCAAGGAGGGGCGCGGGATCGTGATGCGCGTGCCGCTCGAGGGTGGGGGCCGGCTCGTCGTCGAGATGACCGCCGACGAGGCCGGCGATCTGCGGGAGGCCCTCTCCTCGATCTCGTCGTAGAGGTGACCACCTCGCCCCCGCGGTCCCCGGTGCCCTTCGCCGCGCCGACGCTGCCGACCCCGCTCGCGGAGATCCGTCTCGTCGACCCCGGCGCGGGGTCGTCCGGGGCGGCCGTGGTGCGCCTGTGCCGGACCGGCGACGACGCCGGCCCGCCCGCCGACGCCCCCAGCGGGTGGCTGCCCTCCGCCGGGGCCGTCGCCGCGCTCGCCCCGGAGGACGGCGTGGGCCGTTGGTTGGTCGGCGCCGGAGCCGGTGCGGCGAAGGACTGGCGGGGCGCGGGGGCGGCCGCCGTCCGGGTCGCGTCCGGCCGGTCCGAGCCCGGTGCGCTGCTCGGGGCGGAGGACGGCCCGGCGCGGGTGCACGTGGTCCCCGAGGCCGGGGTGTCCCCCGACTGGCCGTCCGTCGCCACGGGGCTGCTGCTCGGGTCGCACCGGTTCGCGGTCAAGTCGTCGGCGCCGGCCGCGCCACCCCGGGTCACGGTGGAGGTCCCGGAGGAGGAGCGGCCCGCCGTCGAGCGCGCGCTCGTGCTCGCCGGCGCCACCGCCGTCGCCCGCGACCTCGCCGACAGCCCGTCCGGGGCGAAGTCGCCCGCCTGGTTCGCCGACCACGCACTGGATGCCCTGGCCGAGGGCGTCGAGGCGGTGGTGCGCGACGAGCAGTGGCTCGCCGAGCAGGGTTTCGGGGGCGTGCTCGCCGTCGGCGGCGGGTCGTCACGTCCCCCGCGGTTCCTCGAGCTCACCTGGTCACCGGCCGGGGCGACGACGCACGTCGTCCTCGTCGGCAAGGGCATCACGTTCGACACCGGCGGCATCTCGATCAAGCCGAACGCGGGCATGGCCGACATGCGCACGGACTGCTCGGGTGGGGCCGCCGTCGTCGGCGCCCTCGGCGCGGTCGCCGCGCTGGACCTGCCGGTCCGGGTGACCGGGCTGGTGCCGCTCGCGGAGAACCACGTCTCCGGCTCGGCCTACCGGCCCGGCGACGTGGTGCGCCACTACGACGGGCGCACCACCGAGGTGACCAACACCGACGCCGAGGGCCGCATGGTGCTGGCCGACGCGCTGGGCTACGCGGTGGCCACGCTGGCGCCCGACGTCGTCGTGGACGTCGCGACGCTGACCGGCGCCATGAAGGTCGCCCTCGGGGTCCGTACCGGGGGCCTGTTCGCGACGACGGACGACCTCGCCACCGGCCTCGTGGCCGCGGGGGAGTCGACCGGCGAGGCGTGGTGGCGCGTGCCGCTGACCGCGGGCCACGACGCGGACGTCGACTCCCAGCTGGCCGACGTCCGGCAGGCCCCACCGGGGCCGGGCGGCATCGTGGCGGCCCTGTTCCTGCGGCGCTTCGTCGGCGACGTCCCGTGGGCGCACCTCGACATCGCCGGCCCCGCCCGCTGCGACTCCCCGCACGAGGAGGTCGCCAAGGGTGCGACCGGCTTCGCGGCGCGCACGCTCGTCGAGTTCTGCGCCCGCCACGCCTGACCCTCCTGAACGAGCGGCACTCTCGCGCGCCCAGACGGTGCGAGAGTGCCGTTCGTGCAGCGGTGGGCTCCGCCGATCAGCCCAGCAGCGAGGCGCAGAGCAGCCCGTCGGACAGGGGCAGCAGCAGCGGGGCGAGGCGCTCGTCGGTGCGCACCATCCGCACCGTCTCGCGCAGTGCCGCGGAGATGGCGTCCCGGCGGGCGGGGTCGGTGACGCGGCCGGTCCAGCAGACGTTGTCGAGCACGACCACGCCGCCGGGGCGGAGCAGGCGGATCGCCTCGGTGAGGTAGAGCGGGTACTCGACGGTCGCGGCGTCGACGAGCACGAGGTCGTAGGCGGCGTCGGAGAGCCGGGGGAGCACCTCGAGCGCCCGCCCCGTGATCATCCGCACCCGGCCCGACCCGAAGCCCGCCTCAGCGCAGGTGATCCGGGTGAGTCGCTGGTGCGCCACCTCGGTGTCGATGCTGGTCAACAGGCCCTCGCGCGGCATCCCCCGCAGCAGGCTCACGGTGCCGACCCCGGCGCCGGTGCCGATCTCGACGACGGCGCGGGCCCGGCCGGACGAGGCGAGGAAGGTCAGGGCCGCGGCGGCACCGACCCCGACCGGGACGATGCCGTGCTCCAGTGCGCGCTCCCGCGCGGCCGCGAGGACCTCGTCCTCCGCGCTGAAGTGCTCGGCGCGGGCCCGCAGGCGCTCGCGCTCACCGGCGCCCTCGTCGACGTCCTCGACGTCGACCGGACCCGGCGCGACCGGCCCCGTCCCGGCGTCGGGAAGAGGTCCCGCGGGCATCAGCCGCGGCAGGGGCTGCGGGGTGGTGGCGGCCTCGTCCTCGGTCGGGCGCGGACGGCCGGCGAACGACGTGCTCGGCAGGCGTAGCGGGCCGGTGGGCACGCGCGGGTAGACCGGGATGCGCGCGGTGCTGCGACCCGGTCGGTGGGCGCTGCGGCGGGTGGCGTCATCGGAGGTCCGGACCGGCGTCCGACCCGTGGGCGGCGCGGCCGCCGGCGGCGGGACGGGAGGGTGGGGCGTGACCGGATCGGTGCCGACGACCCGGAGCGTGCGCACGCGTCGTGTCCCCTCGAGTCCCCCGTCCTCACCCACGCGGCCCAGGCTAGATCGGGAGACCCGCCCGATCGCCGCGCCGCGCCGCACGCGTCCGGATGGTGCCGCCCGCCGGAGTGACGACGGTCGCGCGGCTCGGCGCCGTTCCTCAGCGCCCTCTCAGACGACGCTCACCCGCGTGTCATGACCGACGGAGAGAGTGAACCCATGACCGAGACGCTCGCCGCGCGCCCCGACCACCTCGAGGGGCACGTTCCGGGCACCGACGAGGCGCAGGCCTGGACGCCGCCGTCCTGGGACGACGTCGTGCGCGAGCACGCCGACCGCGTGTACCGCCTCGCCTACCGGCTGACCGGCGACGCGCACGACGCCGAGGACCTCACCCAGGAGACGTTCATCCGGGTGTTCCGCTCCCTCGCCGCCTACAAGCCGGGCACCTTCGAGGGCTGGCTGCACCGCATCACCACGAACCTCTTCCTCGACATGGTGCGGCGTCGCGGTCGCCTGCGGATGGAGGGTCTCCCGGAGGACACCGACCGGCTCCCCGGCGGTGGCCCGGACCCCGAGCAGGTCTTCTCGGAGGCCCACCTCGACCCCGACCTGCAGGGCGCCCTCGACGAGCTCGCGCCGGAGTTCCGCGCGGCCGTCGTGCTCTGTGACGTGGAAGGTCTCTCGTACGAGGAGATCGCGGCCACCCTGGATGTCAAACTGGGGACCGTGCGCAGTCGAATCCACCGGGGCCGACAGGCCCTCCGCAGTGCGCTGGAGCGTCGTCGTGGTGACGCGGGGCGGACGGGAGCGCTGACGTGATCGGCCGCGCCGGGGGAACGCCCTGGTCGCGCTGGTCCGACTCCGGGCACCTCACGCTGGACGCCGTGGTCGCCTTCGTCGACGGCGAGCTGGGCGAGGCCGCCGCGGGCCGCGCCGCCGCCCACGTCGACCACTGCCCGAGCTGTGCGGGCGAGGTGGGCGCGCAACGTCAGGCCCGCCGTCGGCTCCGCGCCGCCGACTGCCCCGGCGTCCCCTCCTCGTTGCTGACGTCGCTGCGCAACATCCCCGACCACGCCGAGCTGCCCGAGGTCCCCGCCGGGCTCGGGCTGGACGCCGAGGGCCGCTTCGTCGTGCCCGCCGAAGCGCCGCCGGCCCGGCACGGTCGCCGCGGTGGTCGTCGCCCGCGTTCCCGACGACGGGTCCTCCCGGCGGTCGTCGCGTCCGGCCTCGTGGCCGGGGCGGCCGCCGTGGCGGCGCCGGTCCTGGCGGCAGGTGCCCCCGCGGTCCCGGCGCCCGGGCGCGCGCCCGACGCGGCCGCGTCGTTGACGGCGGCCGTGCCCGCCGTGGGGGAGCGCGGCAACGCCGTCGCCGGGGCCGTCGTGCAGGACGCGGTGGCCCGTGCGGCCACCCCGACGAGCGCCACCACGCCTCCCGCAGCACCGGGTGACGCCACCCGGGCGCGCCCGTCGTCCTGACCGGTCCTTCACCGACCGACCCGCAGGATCGGGTGGTGTCGCCCCGGGAGTCGTCCGCGCTCTACCGTGGCAGGACGATGACCACCCACCGCGCGCGCTCGATCACTCCCGGCCCCCGGCCGGCGTCGGCGCCGTCGTCGACGAGAGCGCACCCATGAGCAGCCCCTGGTCGCGGAACGCGACGACGGAGCGCCCCGAGGCGCGCCCGGACCCGGCGCCCGCGGCGCCCGACGACGAGCACGCCGGGCACGACGTGAACGGCAGTGACCTCCACGGGCGCCCGGGGACCGACGGGAACGGCCGGACCAACGGTCACGGCGCCTCGGCCGCTCCCGGGAACGAGCACCGCCAGGCCGACCTCGCCGCCGACTTCGGCCGGCCCGCCGGCGCGGCGGGGTCCTTCGCCGGGCGCCCGCCGGGCGACTCCCGGGACACCCAGACGCCCCCGGCGTCCCGCGAGCCGTCGGTCGCACTGGCGAGCGCCTTCGGGCGTCCCACCGACGTCGCCGAACCGCTGCAGCGTCCCCGCGAGACGCCCGCCGGCCCCACGGACACCCCCGAGTACCTCTGGGCGGGCCGGGAGGCCGAGCGCGACCCGTGGCGCAACCCCGACGCCACCGTCGAGCTGGGCGCCCCGGCCGTCCGCGACGCCGGTCCGGCGCCCGACCGACGGGCCTCCGGCCCCCGGCTGTCGGCCCGCGAGCTGCTCTTCGGCCGCCGGGTCGCCCCGAGCGCCCTGGTGCTGCTCGCCGTGCTGGCCCTGCTGGTCGGGGCCGTCGGCGGGGTCGTCGGCCACCTCACGGCCGAGGGCACGGACACGATCGTCGACCCCGGGGCCACGCTCGCCCAGGTCGACGCCGGGAAGGAACGGCCCGCCGGGTCGGTGGCCGACGTCGCCGGCCGGGTCCTGCCCGCCGTCGTCTCGATCGAGGTCCGGTCCGGCACCACCGGCGGCACCGGGTCGGGCGTCGTCGTCGACCCGCGCGGCGACATCGTCACCAACAACCATGTCGTGTCCCTGGCCGCGACCGACCCGCGCGCCACGCTCGAGGCGGTGTTCGCCTCCGGGGCGCGCGCGCCGGCGCAGATCGTCGGACGCGACCCGCAGACCGACATCGCGGTCATCAAGGTGAACGTGGCCGACCCCGTCGTCGCCCAGCTCGGTCGCTCGGCCGACCTGCGCGTCGGCGACGGCGTCATCGCGATCGGCTCCCCGCTCGGGCTCGCCGGCACGGTCACCACCGGCATCGTCAGCTCCCTGCGCCGGCCCGTGCGGCTCGACGCCGAGACCGCGAACGTGAACCCGGTGATCGACGCGATCCAGACCGACGCCGCGATCAACCCCGGCAACTCCGGCGGGGCGCTCGTCGACTCGACCGGCGCCGTCGTCGGGATCAACACCGCCATCCGCACGCTCGGCGGCAGCGACTCCTCGGGGCAGGGCGGGTCCATCGGCCTCGGGTTCGCGATCCCGATCGACGACGTCCGGGTGATCGCGGAGTCCCTCATCCGCACCGGGTCCTTCGCGCACACCGACCTCGGGGTGAACGCGAAGTCGGTGACCGACGGGGCCTCGGACGGGGCGCAGGTGCTCAACGTCGTCCAGGGCGGCCCCGCGTCCCGCGCCGGGGTGCTGGAGGGTGACGTGATCACCCGCGTGGACGAGCGCCCGATAGCCTCGTCGGACGAGCTGGTCGTCGCGATCCGGGAGCACCGTCCCGGGGACACGGTGACCCTCGGGGTGGTCCGCGGTGGGCGACCCCTGTCGCTGCAGGCGCAGCTGTAGGGCCGGGAGGGCCGGGTGTTCGAGAGCGTCGGGTGGGGCGAGATCCTCGTCCTCGCGCTGATCGGGCTGTTCGTGCTGGGCCCGGAACGGCTGCCCGGGGCGATCCGGTGGGTCGCCGACACCATGCGGACGGTGCGCGAGTACGCGGCGGGCGCCCGCGACCAGCTGCGCAACGAGATCGGCCCGGAGTTCGACGAGTTCCGCAAGCCGCTCGAGGACCTGCGTCAGATCCGCAACATGGACCCGCGGGCCGCGGTGCGCCGGTCCCTGCTCGAGCCGGTGCAGGACGGGACGTGGACGGGCGCCGCGACGCCGGCCGACACCCCACCACCGGCCGTGCACGGCTCCGCCGGGACGAACGGCGCGGCCGGGGTGACCGGCTCGCACGCCTCGAGCTACGGGCTGCCCGCCGCCGGCGCCGGCGGCGTCGTGAAGGGCCAGTCCGACCGCGCGGTCCCGCTCGCGCCGGGCGAGGCGGCGCCGTTCGACCCGGACGCCACCTGACGGCGGTCAGCAGCCGTTGCTCAGCGGGTTGGCGCGCATCTTCCCCCCGGGGTCGAGCCGTCGGAGGATGGCGCCCGTGATCTCGTCCAGGTCGGCGATGTGGTCGGGGCCCACCGCGTCGATGACCAGCCGTCGCACCTCGGCGGCGTGCCCGGGGGCTGCCGCGACCACCTTGTCCCACCCGGCGTCGGTGAGCCGGGCCATCGTCACGCGGCCGTTGTCCTCGCAGGGCTCCCGCGCGACCCAGCCCTGCTTCTCCAGCCGCGACACCACGTGCGAGAGCCGGGAGAGCGACGAGCTGACCATCGAGGCCAGCTCGCTCATCGGCATCGTCCGGCCCGGGGTCTCGGAGAGCATGGCCAGCACCAGGTACGAGAACTGGGTGAGCCCGGCGTCCCGTTGGAGCTGCGCGTCCAGCGCGGCGGGGAGCAGGGTGAACATCGCGGCGGTGCGTCGCCACGCCCGCTGTTCCTCCGCGGTCAACCAGTCGGCCATGGCCCTACGCTACACTTGATGCTTCAACTGTGCACGTGTAGCGTCGGTGCCCGAACCACCGCGCACCAGGAGTCCCGTCATGAGTTCCCCGTTCGACACGGCCGCCCCCGGCGCCGCCTTCGACGCCTTCATCGGCCCGGCCCGGGACACCGCCTCGGGTCGTCGACCGTGGACCCCGGCCGACGGTCCGATGCCGGCGATCTACCTCTCGCACGGCGCACCGCCGCTCTACGACGACGGCGGGTGGATGCGTGACCTCTTCGGCTGGGCGCACCGCATGCCGCAGCCGCGGGCGATCGTCATCGTCTCGGCGCACTGGGAGTCGGCGCCGCTGACGCTGTCGGCCCCGGACGAGGGCACGCCGCTGGTGTACGACTTCGGCGGCTTCGCCCCGCGCTACTACACGATGACCTACGCGACGCCCGACGCGACGGCGCTGTCCGACCGGGTGGCGGGCCTGCTCGGGAACGGGACCGAGGAGGTCCACCGGTCGGCCCGCGGGCTCGACCACGGCGCCTGGGTGCCGCTGTCGGTGATGTACCCGAACGCCGACGTCCCGGTGCTGCAGGTCTCGATGCCCGACGAGGACCCCGAGCGGCTCATGCGCATCGGCGCCCGGCTGCGCGAACTGCGCCACGAGGGTGTGCTCGTCGTGGGGTCCGGGTTCATGACCCACGGCCTGCCCTTCCTCACCCGCGACATGCTGCGCGGCGACGCCGTGCCGGGCTGGACCGACGACTTCGACGCCTGGGTGTCCGACGCCCTCGCCCGCGGGGACGTCGAGGAGCTCCGCCGCTTCCGCGACGCGCCGGGGATGCCCTACGCGCACCCGACGGCCGAGCACTACGTCCCGCTCTTCGTCGCCCTCGGCGCGGCGACCGATCCCGAGGCGCCGGTGCGCACCGAGATCGACGGGATGATGTGGGGCCTCTCCCGGCGCTCCTTCTCGCTCGCCTGATCCTTCCCGACGGCGGGTCGGGGCGCGCCGGTCGGCGCGTCACCCGGCCCGCTCGTCGTCCTCCCGCGGCCGGACGGACGACGCCTCCTCGTCGTGCGGCGCAAGCGCCTGAACTTCGCGATGGTGACGACCCGTACATCCGTGGCCAAACCGTGATAGTGGTGTAACACTCGGACGGTCCGTGACGGTAATGGACATATCGGCATCGATCGGGCGATGCCGATGGAGTGACGAGTCGGTCGGGAGACACCATGCGTCAGGCTGAGGGAGGGCATCGCGCGTCCACGACGCTGCTCGATGCTCCGACCGGTGGCATGAGACGCGCCCGTCCGGGTCACAGCCCGCGGATCACGGTCGCCCAGCTCCTCGCCGCGCAGCTCGAGGACGAAGAGGCACCCACCACGCGGTTCCCCGCGCCGGTGGCGGCCGGCCGCATCCCGGGCGCGCGCGCCGGGTCCGGGCCCCTGCCCGCCGTCACCGCGCAGGCCCTCGAGGCCGCCGCCACCACCACCACCGCCAGCGCCCCGCCCACGCGACGCCACGCCACCCGCCCGACGCCGGGGCCCCGCCGCGCCGACCGGACCGGCCGACCGGCCCGCCACGCGGTCGCCGCGCCCGCCCCGGAAGCGCCCGCGCCGTCGGTCCCGACCTCGGCCGCGCCCGCGCCGTCGGCCCCGATGCCGACCGCGCCCGCCCGCCGGACGCCCTCCCCGGCACCTCGTCCGACGGCCGGTGCGCCCGCACCCACGCCGGCCGCACCCACGCCGGCCGCACCCGCCCGGCGGACGCCGTCCCCGGCTCCGCGCGAGACGGCGACGGCCACCTCCACGCCCCCGGCCCCGCGGCCCACCGCGGCGCCGCGCCCGACCGCGGCCGCCGCCGGAACCCGTCGTCGGGAAGGGCGGACGGCGACGGGCGTGACCAGCCTCGTCGTCCTCGTCCCCGCGCACGACGAGGAGGCAGGCATCGCCGACACCGTCGAGGGCCTGCTGGCGCAGGAGACGCCGGAGTGGCTGGAGATCGCCGGGATCGTCGTGGTGGCCGACAACTGCACCGACCGCACCGTCGAGATCGCCCGCCGCTACCCGGTGACGGTCATCGAGACCGAGGGCAACACCGAGAAGAAGGCGGGCGCCCTCAACGAGGGCTGGCGCCGCGCCGCACGCGACGCGGACCTCGTCCTGACGATGGACGCCGACACCGTGCTGCGCCCCGGGTGCGCCGCCGCGATGGCCGCCGAGCTGCGGGCGGACACGATGCTCGGCGGGGTCTGCGCGCGCTACTGGGCCGCGCCCGGCCGCGGGCTCGCGTGGCGGCTGCAGCGCCTCGAGTACAGCCGCTACGACGACCTGCGGGAGCTGCGGAGCTGGCGGGTCAGCGTCGCGAGCGGGGCGGCCGCGATGTACCGGCGCCAGGCGCTCGACGAGGTTGCGGTCCACCGGAACGCCGGTCCGTGGGACGGCTCGTCGCTCATCGAGGACTACGCCCTCACCCTCGACCTCAAGACCGCGGGCTGGAAGGTCGGCGCCGCCCGCGACGCGCACGTGCTCACCGAGCCGCCGCGGACGTTCCGCGAACTGTGGGTGCAGCGGCTGCGCTGGGGCCGCGGCGGGATGGACGAGTGCCTCAAGCGCGGCTGGATCCCGGCCACCCGGCGCGACATCGCGTCCTACGGGCTGTTCGTGCTCAGTGTGTTCTTCCGCGTCCTGTTCATCACGATGATCGTCCTGATGATCACGCACGCGGTCCCGTTCCGGTACGCGCTGGTCGGGCTCATCCCGCTCGGCGTGATGTGGCTGGAGCGGGTCACCTCGATGTGGCGGTTGCCCGGACGGAGCGTGCAGGACGTCGCGCTCGTGGCCGTGCTCGTCGTCGAGGACCTGTACGGCTTCTTCCTGGAGTTCTGCGCGGTCGTCGCCGCGTGGCGCTGTCTGTTCGCCAGGCGCCAGGCCTGGTAGTCCCCCTCGCTCCCCACCGAGAGGTCCCCGATGTACGGCGAGTCCCTGTACCTGACCAGCGGCGTCACCGGCGGCGCCACCGGCCTCGCGCTGGCCGCGTCCCAGGGGGTCAGCGCGATCGCGATGATCCTCACCGGCGTGACCGTGGCCTTCACGCTCATGCTGCTCGTCCGCATCGCCCGGCGCGGCGCCCGCCGCTTCCACTGAGCGCGTGGCGGGACGACGACGACGGCGGGGGGACGACCCCTCGTCCACCGAGACGACCCTGCTCGGCGCCGCCGCGCTCGCGGCGGCCACCGACCGGTCCCGACGACGGCGGGGCGCGGGCTTCGACACCCGTCGACGTCACACCCTCGTGGTGGTCGGGGTGCTGGTGGTGCTGTTCGGCAGCGGCGTGGCCGGGTTCGCGACCTGGCTCGCCGGCGCCGACGAGGCCACCGCGGAGGCGGCCCCGTCGGCTTCGTCGGTGCAGGAGGTCAGCGTGGTCGGGCCCCGCTACGAGCCCACCGCCGCCGACCGCGCCCGGACCCCGACGCGGATCACGCCCGCGACCCCGCTCGTGGCGCTGACCTTCGACGACGGCCCGACCCCGGAGCTCACCCCGTACGTCCTCGACGTGCTGAAGGCGAAGGGCGCGAAGGCGACGTTCTTCTTCCAGGGCGACCAGGTCGAGAAGCACCCCGGGATCGCGCGCCGTGCGCAGGCGGAGGGCCACGTGATCGCGCTGCACTCCTACGAGCACGTGTACTTCCCCGACCTCGACCAGGCGCGGGCCCGCGACCAGATCGTCCGCGGCGAGGAGGCGCTGACCCGCGAACTCGGCGTGCGCCCGACGATGTGGCGCTACCCGTTCGGCGAGGCCTCCCCGGTGGCCGACGCGGTGCTCGCCGAGCGGCGTCTCGTCGGTGGCGTCGGGTGGGACTGGCTCTCCACCCTCAAGGGTGACTTCGAGTGCCCGGGCGCGGACGCGGTGACCCGGCTCGTGGTGACCGAGGCCCGCGGCGACGCGGTGATCCTGCTCCACGACGGCGGGGACGCCATCTCGTGCGCCGGCGCGCAGTGGGAGTACCTGCCCCGCGCGATCGACGCGGTGCGCGACAAGGGCCTGGAGTTCGGGGTCGTGGTCCCGACGGGTCGGCCGAACGGGTCGGAGGAGACCGCCGTGGTCGCCCCGTGACGCGCGTCCTGGTGCTCGTGGCGGTCCTGGCCCTGGCCGTGGGCTGCGCGTCGGGGTCGTCGAGCGGGCCCGGGGCCGACCCGGCCCCGAGTCCCGCTGCGGCCGCCGTGCCCGCCGACGTGGCGCGGGGCCTCGACGCCCTGATCGCGACGGCGGAGTCCGGCCCCTCGGGCGGGAGCGCGTGGCCGAGCGTGATCCAGGCGCCGCACCGCCAGGTCGACCGGGACGTCGGGGTCGCCGGGATCGCCGCGGGCCTGCTCGCCGTCGCCGAGGGTGCGCCCGAGGGCTCGGTCCGCGACCGCTCCCTCGACACCGTCCGCGACGCCGCCGACTTCCTCGTCGCCGCCCAGCGCGGCGCCGGTCGGTTCCCCGACTACGTCGACCCCGACGGCGTCGCCGGCTACGCGTACTCCTCCTACGACGACGGGGCGGCGGGCGTCGCCGACCTGCTCTGGACGGCGGGGGAGCGCCTCGACGAGCCGCGCTACCGCGACGCGGCCCGGGCGGCCACGGCGTGGCTGGTGGAGCGCGCGGAGGACGTGCCCGGCGCCCCGGCGTGCCCGCAGGTGTGCCGGTGGGCCTGGAGCGACGACGGCCCGCCGTCGTACCGCAACGGCATGGGGGAGGGGCAGGCCGGCATCGTCTACGCGCTGAGCGTGCTGGCCGACCGCACCGGCGACCGGCGCCTCGCCGCGTACGCCGCGGGCGGTGGCGCCTACCTGCTCTCCCAGCAGGGTCCCGACGGCGGGATGCCCGAGCGCGCCGACCAGCCCGCCCGCAACACCGGCTTCCTCTCCGGCGCTGCGGGCGCGGCCTTCACGTTCCTGCGGCTCCACCAGGCCACCGGCGAGCAGCGCTGGCGCGACGGCGCGGAGCGGGCCCTGGACTTCCTCGACCGCACCGCCGTGCCCGCGGCCGGTGGCTCGACGTGGCCGATCTGGGTCGACCCGGAGGGCGCGCCCGGCAACCCGCGGCGCGCGACCGGCATGGAGGAGGGCGCCGCGGGCATCGGCTGGGTGTCGCTGCAGGCCGCGGAGATCCTCGACGACGACGGGCACCGCGCACGGGCGGAGGCGGCCGGACGCTGGTTGCTCGCGGTCGGGCAGACCCGTGACGGCGGCGGCGTCTCGTGGCCCGAGTTCGAGGGCAGCCCGATCAGCCACCTCTCCACCAACTCCGGCGCGGCCGGGACCGGGTGGTACCTCGACACGCTGGGCCGGGTGACGGGGGAGGCGGTCTACCGCGACGCCGCGGTCGACGCGCAGCGCTGGCTCGCCGCCTCGATGCGGCCCGACGGCACGTGGCCGTCCAACGTCACCGACGGTCGGCCGCAACTGCTGGGCGAGCCGTCCTGGCACTGGGGCTCGGCGGGCATCCTCGCGTTCCTCGCCCGGATGTCGGGCGGCCCGGTCGACAGTCCGGGCATGCAGCCGCCGTTGGTGCCCCTGCGCTGAGCTGCCGTCCGCGCCCTGTCCGCGAGGTGTACGTCAGGCAGGTTCCGGGAGCTCGGAGCCTGCCTCATGTCGACCTCGCGGACGCGGCCGGTCGGCGGCCCGCCGCGAGGTGTACGTGGGGCAGGTTCCGACGGCTCCGAACCTGCCTGATGTGCACCTCGCCGCGTCGGTCAACGCCGGGTGACCGCCACGAGGTAGCGCACCGGCCCGTCGTCCGGATTGCGGTAGACGCAGTCGACGGGAGGCCCGAGTTCGAGGCAGTCGCCGGCCTCGAGGCGGTGCACGGTCGTTCCCTCCACGAACTCCAGCACGCCCTCGAGCACCCAGATCCGGTGGCGCAGGAACGTGTAGGTGTCGGCGGCGAACCCGGCCTCCGCACGGGGCGGCATCGTGACCTCGACGAGCTCGAGGTCACCCCCGGCCCGCGGGGAGACCGCCCGCCGCACGTATCCCGACGTCGGGTCGGTCCAGGTCGGCTGCTCGGCCCGCCGGGAGACGCGGCCGTCGCCCTCCGCGCGGGCGACGAGCTGCGAGAGGCTCAGCCCGAGCGCCCCGGACAACCGGCCGAGCAGCGCTGCCGTGGGCTGGGCCTCACCCGCCTCGACCTTGGCGATCATCGCGCGCGAGACCCCGGTGCGGTCGGCGAGCGCGCGGACCGTGAGGTCACGCTCCCATCGCCGTTCGCGGACGACGGCGGCGAGCGAGGTCGTCAGATCCACGGCGGCCACTATAGTGGCCAACCGTGCTGACCATCCGAGACGCAGGAGTGGACGACGCCGCGGCGTGCGCCACGATCTACGCCCCGTACGTCCGGGACACCGTCATCAGCTTCGAGGAGCACCCGCCGTCGCCCGGGACCATGGCCGAGCGCATGGCGGCCGCGCACGAGTGGTTGGTGGGCGAGGACGCCGGCCGGGTCGTGGGGTACGCCTACGCCGGGTCGTTCAACGACCGGCACGCCTACCGCTACACGTGCGGTGTCAGCGTCTACCTCGAGACGGGTCGCCGACGGACCGGTGCCGGCCGCTCGCTGTACGAGGAGCTGTTCGGGAGGCTCCGGGACCGTGGCTACGTCCGGGCCGCGGCCGGCATCACGCTGCCGAACGAGGCGAGCATCGGCCTCCACGCCGCGCTCGGGTTCGCGCCCGTGGGCACGTTCCCGCGCGTGGGGTGGAAGTTCGACGCGTGGCACGACGTCGCGTGGATGCAGCGCGACCTCTGAGCGTGGCGCGCGGCTGACGTCGGGCGTCAGCCGTGTGCCACCGCTGACGTCGGTCGTCAGCCGCGTGCCACCGCTGACGTCCCGGGGCCTAGCGGCCGGCGGGCGAGATGTTCAGCGACATCCCGGCGAGGCCCCGCGCACGCACGGTGAGCCGGTCGGCGACCTTGCGCAGCGCTTCGCCCGCGGCGGACTGCGGCGCGGAGAGCACCAGCGGCACCCCGGCGTCGCCGCCCTCGCGCAGGCGGGTGTCGATCGGGATCTGGCCGAGGAGCGGGACCTCGGAACCGATCGACTTGGTCAGCGAGTCGGCCACGGTCTGCCCGCCGCCGGAGCCGAACAGGTCCATCCGCGACCCGTCGGGCATGTCCATCCAGCTCATGTTCTCCACGACGCCGACCAGACGCTGCCGGGTCTGCAGGGAGATCGCGCCGGCGCGCTCGGCGACCTCGGCGGCCGCCTGCTGCGGCGTGGTGACCACGAGCAGCTCGGCGTTCGGGATCAGCTGCGCCACCGAGATGGCGATGTCGCCGGTGCCGGGCGGGAGGTCGAGGAGCAGGACGTCGAGGTCGCCCCAGAAGACGTCGGCGAGGAACTGCTGCAGCGCGCGGTGCAGCATCGGGCCACGCCACACCACGGGGGTGTTGCCGGGGGTGAACATGCCGATGGAGATGACCTTCACCCCGTGGGCCTGGGGCGGCAGGATCATCTCGTCGACCTTGGTCGGCAGGTCGGTGGTGCCCAGCATCCGGGGCACGGAGTGGCCGTAGATGTCGGCGTCGACGACCCCGACCTTCAGGCCCTTGTCGGCCATCGCAGCTGCGAGGTTGACGGTCACCGAGGACTTGCCGACCCCGCCCTTGCCCGACGCCACGGCGTACACGCGGGTCATCGACCCGGGCTGGGCGAAGGGGATGACCGGCTCGTCGGCGTCGCCCTTGACGGTCTTGCGCAGCTCGCGACGCTGCTCGTCGTTCATGACGTCGAGCTCGACGGCGACGGCGCTGACGCCCGAGACCCCCGAGACCGCGGTGGTGACGCGGTTGGTGATCGTGTCCTTCATCGGGCAGCCGGCGACCGTGAGGTAGACCGCGACCTCGACCTTGCCGTGGTCGAGGACACGGATGTCCTTGACCATGCCCAGCTCGGTGATCGGACGGTGGATCTCGGGGTCCTCGACACCGCCCAGTGCGGTGCGGATCGCCTCGACGGACGGTGCAGCCATACCCCGATGCTACGTGTCGGTACCGACGCTCCCGTTCGACGGACCCGTGTGCTCCAGCACCCTGCCGAGGGCCCGTTCCACGGCCTTGTCCACCGCGCGCTCGAGGGCCCGCTCCAACGTCTTGTCGAGCGACTTGTCGACCGCGCGGGTCAGCGCCTTCTGGGTCTCCCGGTCGACGCCGGACCGCTCGGCGCCGCGCTCGGCGAGCTCGCTGCGCAGGAAGTCACGGGTGACGGTCTCCCCGACGGCGAGACGCACCGCGGCCAGCTCGCGGGAGAGGTACTCGGTGTCGGCGATGGTGCGCTGGGCGCGGGCCCGGTCCTCGTCGAGCGACACCCGGTCCCGGTCGTCCTGCCGGTTCTGCGCCAGCAGGATCAGCGGCGCGGCGTAGGCGGCCTGGGTGGAGAAGGCCAGGTTGAGCAGGATGAACGGGTAGGGGTCCCACTCGCCGATGATCCCGACGAGGTTCAGCGCGATCCAGACGATCACGAACACCGTCTGCCACAGCAGGTAGGTCCCGGTGCCGAGGAAGCGGGCGAGGCGCTCCGCCATCCGCCCGAACGCCTCGGTGTCGAAGTTGAAGCGGAGCCGGCGCTGGGGCCCCGAGGGCTGGTCCAGTCGCCGACGGGCGGAACGCTCAGGCACGGGGGGCTCCCTTGGCGGCGCCGGGGTTCGGGAGGGCGGCCTCCGGGATGCGGAGCCCGCCCGTCGTCGTGGGGTCGGGGTCCTGGGACCGCCAGTCCTCCGGCAGGAGGTGGTCGAGGACGTCGTCGACGGTGACCGCGCCGAGCAGGTGGTCGTTCTCGTCGATCACCGGACCGCAGACGAGGTTGTACGTGGCGAAGTAGCGGGTGACCTCGGTGAGCGAGGCGTCCGGGTCCAGCCGGGTCAGCTCGGCGTCGAGCACGCCCGCGACCAGCTCGAACGGAGCCTCGCGCAGCAGTCGCTGGGCGTGCACGCAGCCGAGGTAGCGCCCGGTGGGGGTGGCCGACGGGGGTCGGCAGACGAACACCATCGACGCGAGGGCCGGGGTGATGTCGGGGTTGCGCACCCGGGCGAGGGCCTCGGCGACGGTCGCGTCCGGGGCCAGCACGATCGGCTCCGGCGTCATCATGCCGCCGGCCGTGTCGGCGGAGTAGGTGAGCAGGCGGCGCACCGACTGCGAGTCCTCGGGCTCCATGAGGCCCAGCAGCTGCTCGGACTCCGGGTCGGGCAGGTCGGCGAGCAGGTCGGCGGCGTCGTCGGGGTCCATCGCCTCGAGCACGTCGGCGGCGCGCTCCGAGGCGAGGTGGCGCAGCAGGTCGCGCTGCTCGTCGTTGGGGAGCTCCTCGAGGACGTCGGCGAGCCGCGCGTCGTCGAGACCGTCGGCCACGTCGAAGCGCCGCCGGGTGGGGAGGTCGAGCAGGGCCCGCGCGACGTCGGCCGGGCGCATGTCCTCGAACGTGGCCAGCAGCTGCTCGGTGCCCTGGCCCTCCTCGGCGAGCGACAGACCGCTGATCGCCGCCCACGGCAGCACCTGCACCGGGCCCCGTCGTCCGAGGACCCCCAGCCGCTCGGTGACCGCCAGCCGCGTGATCAGCCAGTCACGGCTGCGGGCGTGCTCCATGAGCACGTCGGCGACGGTGGCGTCGGTCTGCTTGTCGACGATCCGCACCCCCGCGTCGAGCATCTCCCCGACGACGAGCACCTCGTTCGGGCGCTGCGCGAACGGCCGCAGGTTGACCTGCCCCGTCGTCAGGGTCACCGCCCCGGCGTCGATGGCCGTGATGCGCAGCATCGGGACGAAGATCCGCCGTCGGGACCCCACCCCCACGACCAGACCGAGCACCCGGGGTGGTCGCGGACCGACCGAGACGGCGGACACCGCGTCGCGCACGCGACCGATGTGCTCGCCGTCGGGACCGAGAACGGGCAGACCGACCATCCGGGCGACGAACACCCTGGTCATCGCGGTGGTGGCGGGACGGGTCACGCGCTGAGGTTAGCGGCGTTGCACTCCCGGCTCGCGGCGGAGAGGGTGCTCACCTGAATCGGGACAGCGGTGTCGTCGCATGTCAACATCCCGGTCAACCGTGTGCCTTCACGACGACAGGTGGAGGCCTTCGAGGAGGTCAGTGCGAGTGAGTGTCGAGAACCGTCCGCGTCGGTCGTGTCTCGCGGTCCCGGGGTCGAGCCAGAAGTTCATCGACAAGGCCAGGACCCTGCCGGCGGACCAGATCTTCCTCGACCTGGAGGACGCCTGCGCGCCGCTGGCCAAGCCGGGCGCCCGCAAGACGATCGTCTCGGCGCTGAACGAGGGCGGCTGGGAGGGCAAGACCCGGGTCGTCCGCGTGAACGACTGGACCACCGAGTGGACCTACCGCGACGTGACCGAGGTCGTCGAGGGCGCCGGTGCGAACCTCGACGCGATCATGCTGCCGAAGGTGCAGACCGCGGCGCAGGTGCACGCCCTGGACTTCCTGCTCACGCAGATCGAGAAGACCATGGGCTACGAGGTCGGCCGCATCGGCATCGAGGCGCAGATCGAGAACGCCCTGGGCCTGACCAACGTCAACGCGATCGCCGCCGCGTCCCCGCGCATGGAGACCATCGTCTTCGGCCCGGCCGACTTCATGGCGTCGATCAACATGAAGTCGCTGGTGGTCGGCGAGCAGCCCCCGGGCTACACCGAGGGTGACGCCTACCACTACATCTACATGCAGATCCTCATGGCGGCCCGCGCCTACGACCTGCAGGCCATCGACGGTCCCTACCTGCAGATCCGCGACGTCGACGCCTTCCGTCGGGTCGCACAGCGGTCCGCGGCGCTCGGCTACGACGGCAAGTGGGTGCTGCACCCCGGCCAGATCGACGCGGCGAACGAGGTCTTCTCGCCGAACCAGGACGACTACGACCACGCCGAGAACATCCTCGACGCCTACGAGTACTTCACCTCCGAGGCGGGGGGCAAGAAGGGCTCGGCGATGATCGGCGACGAGATGATCGACGAGGCCTCGCGCAAGATGGCGCTGGTCATCGCGGGCAAGGGTCGCGCCGCCGGGATGACCCGTGGGGAGCGCTGGACCCCGCCGGAGAGCTGAGCGCATACTCGCCGGTAACTAACCTTCGTCAGGAGCACTCAGTCATGGCACGTCTCGCCCAGACCGCCGGCCTCACCGAGGTCCAGGAGGAGATCCTCTCCACCGTCCGCGACTACGTGGACAAGGAGATCATCCCGAAGGCCCAGGAACTCGAGCACGCCGACGAGTACCCGCAGGAGATCGTCGACGGGATGAAGGAGATGGGCCTCTTCGGGCTCATGATCCCGGAGGAGTACGGCGGCCTGGGCGAGTCGCTGGCCACCTACGCGCTGACGGTCGAGCAGATCGCCCGCGGGTGGATGAGTGTCTCGGGTGTCATCAACACCCACTTCATCGTCGCCTACATGCTCATCCACCACGGTACGGAGGAGCAGAAGCAGAAGTACCTGCCGAAGATGGCGACCGGGGAGATCACCGGTTCCTTCTCGATGTCGGAGCCGGAGCTCGGCTCGGACGTCGCGGCCATCAAGACCCGGGCGACCCGCGACGGCGACGACTACATCGTCAACGGCGCGAAGATGTGGCTGACCAACGGCGGGTCCTCGACCCTCACCGCGGTGCTCGTCAAGACCGACGAGGGCGCCGAGAAGCCGTACCAGAACCTGACGACGCTCCTGGTGGAGAAGCCGCGCGGGTTCGGCAAGGTCGCCGAGGGGCTCTCGATCCCCGGCAAGATCGACAAGATGGGCTACAAGGGCGTCGACACCACCGAGATGGTGTTCGACGGCTACCGCATCCCGCAGACCCAGGTGCTCGGAGAGCTGCCGGGCAAGGGCTTCGCGCAGATGATGGACGGCGTCGAGGTCGGTCGCGTGAACGTGGCCGCCCGCGCCTGCGGCATCGCGATCCGCGCCTTCGAGCTCGGCATCGAGTACGCCCAGCAGCGCTCCACCTTCGGCAAGCCGATCGCCCAGCACCAGGCGATCGCGTTCAAGCTCGCCGAGATGGCCACCAAGGTCGAGGCGGCCCACCTCATGATGGTCAACGCGGCCCGCCTGAAGGACCGCGGCGAGCGCAACGACGTCGAGGCCGGCATGGCCAAGATGCTCGCCTCCGAGTACTGCAAGGAGGTCACCGAGGAGTCGTTCCGCATCCACGGCGGCTACGGCTACTCCAAGGAGTACGAGATCGAGCGGCTCATGCGTGAGGCGCCGTTCCTGCTCATCGGTGAGGGCACCTCGGAGATCCAGAAGACGATCATCAGCCGTGGTCTGCTGAAGGACTACAAGCTGCGCTGATCCCCGCCCCTGGGTGGCAGCGAAGCGTCGTTGCTGTCGTCCAGTGGCAGGAACGCCACGTCGTCGCGAGGGAGTCGCCCGGTCGCCCGGGTGGCTCCCTCGAGTCGTCTCCGGAGTGGGCTCTTCGTGTCAGGACGTAGGCGCTGCGCCGTTCGGCCGACCGCGTCAGCGGGCACACACTCCGCGTGGGCACTTTCCACCGGTTCCGTCCGTTGGAAGGATGCGCGGACCCCGAGAAACGGGGCCGATCAGTCAGCGGAGGTCAGTCGTGAGCGCGCCGTTCCTCGGCAACCGTCCCGGGGCCGCCCCCGGGCTGCCGAACCTGCCCGAGCCGCCGTCGGGCTGGCCGATCGGGTCGTACGCGAAGTACGAGGAGGCGCAGCGGGCGGTCGACCACCTCGCCGACAACGACTTCCCGGTCGCCGACGTCACCATCGTGGGCGTCGACCTCATGCTCGTCGAGCGGGTCATCGGCCGGCTGACGTGGGGTCGGGTCCTCGCGACCGGCGCGGCGTCCGGCGCCTGGCTGGGCCTGTTCGTCGGCGTGATCCTGTCGCTGTTCAGCGCCAACGGGTCGTTCGGCGCGATCCTGCTCGGCCTCGGGATGGGCATCGTGTTCGGTGTCGTCTCGGGCGCGATCACCTACGGCGCCTCGCGCGGGCGGCGGGACTTCACCTCGGCGAGCCAGCTCGTGGCCGGCCGGTACGACGTCCTCTGCCAGCCCCGCAACGCCGAGAAGGCCCGCGACATGCTGGCCAAGCTGGCGATCGGTTCCGAGCAGACCTAGGTCGTCCCGACGGCGGGTCGCGAGGTCCACGTCAGGCAGGCCTGCGGGCCGTCCGGCGTGCCTGGTGTGAACCTCGGACCCCGCAACGGTCGACGGTCGCGTTCAGGCCGTCGCCTTCGCCGTCCACGACCGGAAGCGGCGCCAGAAGAGGCGCTGCGAGAACGCCCAGAGCCGCAGCATCCGCGGGTGGACGTGCGCGTCGATGCGCAGCTCCACCTCGGTGCCGCCGCCCGGCGCGTCGGCTACCCCGATCCACAGACGGGTCGGGCGGAGCAGCCGGAACGAGATCGCGTACGCGCCGTAGAGGTACTGCAGGTCGCGGTGCTCGCCCTCGCGGATCTCGCCCAGCACGCCCGGTAAGTGCAGGCCGGGGCCGTGGTGGGTGGTCACCACGCCCTCGCCGAAGCCGCCGCCCAGGAACTCCACGCGCCACGGCGGGATCTGGGTGCCGGTGAAGGTCGCCGGGTCGTTCAGCCACGCCCAGACCCGGTCCCGCGACGCCGGGGTGACGAAGCGCTGCACGTGCTGGTGGGATCGCCAGCCGGGCGGCGCCGGCTGGTCGGGCCCAGCGAGGTTGCTCACGCCGGGTGATGCTGCCAGGCCGGGCCCGGACCTGCCGTCGGGAAGCGAGCGGGAACGGGGATCAGGGGCTCGCCGCCCCCGAGGCGCGGACCACCGACAGCGGGGTCGCGACGTCCTCGAGCGACTGGTTCTCCGCCTTCACCCCGAGGGCGAGGGTCACGAGTCCTCCGACGATCATGATCACGGCGCCGACGATGTAGCCCAGGAACAGCTTCGAGGGGTCGGGCGCGTTCTTGTCGATCAGGGAGCCGTAGAACAACGGGGCGATCGAGCCGAAGCCCTGCGCGATGGCGAAGAAGACCGCGATGGCCTTCGCCCGCACCTCCATCGGGAAGATCTCGCTGACGGTGAGGTACGCGGCCGAGGCGCCCGCCGAGGCGAAGAAGAAGATGACGCACCAGGCGATCGTCTGGGTGGTCGCGGTGAGGGCCCCGGCCCGGAACAGGAACGCCGAGACCACCAGCAGGCTGCCCGAGAGCAGGTACGTGCCCGAGATCATCGGCTTGCGCCCGAGCGAGTCGAACAGCGGTCCGAGGAGCAGCGGGCCGAGGAAGTTCCCGATCGCGAACGGGATGTAGTAGAGCGCCGTGTCCTGCACGCCGAAGAAGGTGCCGAGCACCGTGGCGTAGGTGAAGAAGATCGCGTTGTAGAGGAACGACTGCGTGATCATCAGCGTCGCCCCGAGCGTGGAGCGGCCCGGGTAGGTCCGGAAGAGCACGCGCAACAACGCGAGGTACCCGGTCTCCTCGGTGGGGGTGATCTCGATGGCCTTGCGGTCGTCGACCGGGGGCAGCGGCTTCCCGCCCGCCTCGACCTCCTGCTCGATGTAGGAGATCGAGGCCTCGGCCTCGTCGCCGCGGCCGTGCATGATCTGCCAGCGGGGGCTCTCGGGGAGGTTCCGGCGCAGGAACAGGATCGAGAGGCCGAGGACCGGGCCCAGCAGGAACGCGACGCGCCAGTCGATCGCGGGGGAGAGGGCGCCGGAGAGCAGCGGGACCTGGACGACCGCGGCGATCGCGGCGCCCGCCCAGTAGGTGCCGTTGACCGCGATGTCCACGCGCCCGCGGTAGGACGCCGGGATGAGTTCGTCGATCGCCGAGTTGATCGCCGCGTACTCCCCGCCGATGCCCGCCCCTGCGATGAACCGGGTCAGGTAGATGAAGGCGATCGCCGCGCCGCCGGACCCGATCGTGAACGCGGTGAGCGCCGACCCGCCGAAGTAGATCGCCAGCGTGATCATGAACAGCCGTCGGCGGCCGAGCCGGTCGGAGATGTGGCCGAAGACCAGGGCGCCGACCACCTGACCGATCAGGTACGCCGTCGCGAGCCCGCCCACCGCGGTCGCGGACAGGCCGAGCCGCGAGGAGTCCGTGAGCTTGTCACCGACGTTGCTCGCGATCGTGATCTCGAGGCCGTCGAGGATCCAGGCCGTCCCGAGCGCGACCACCATGCGGGTGTGGAACGGCGACCAGGGCAACCGGTCGATCCGGGCGGGGATGAGGGAGCGGACGCTCCCCGGTTGATGGGTCGCCGTCACGAGAACCCCCTCGCGCCACCGCCGGACCGTTGGTGAGCCCAGCTACACGACGGCGGAGGTGCCCCCGATCCGGCGGTTCCAATCGCGTTCCCGACGGCAGGTGGGCCGGGTTGCGCCGCCCGGCGCAACCCGTCGTCCGGAATGTCCTACAACCACCGGTTCCGACGGAAGGTGCGGAAGAGCCATCCGCAGATCCCGAGGATCACGAGGACCACGAGCGGATAGCCGAAGCTCCAGTGCAGTTCGGGCATGTAGTCGAAGTTCATGCCGTAGATGCCGGCGAACATCGTCGGCACCGCGAGCAGCGCGGCGTAGGCGGTGATCTTGCGCATGTCGTTGTTCTGGCGCAGCGTGATCTTCGCGAGGACCGCGTCGACGAGCGTGGTCAGCAGTTCGTCGAACTGGGAGACCCGCTCCGCGACGGTGGCGAGGTGGTCGTCGACGTCGCGGAAGTAGCTGCGCACCTCGGTCGGCACCAGCGGCGAGTAGCCCTCGGTGAGCCGCCGCAGCGGGTTGACCAGCGGCGCGACGGCCCGACGGAGCTCGAGGACCTCGCGCTTCATCAGGTAGATCTGGTCGGCCGAGAAGTCGGAGTAGGGCGCGAACACCTCGGCCTCGATGGTGTCGATGTCGCCCTCGACCGCGGCGGAGACGTCGAGGTAGGCGTCGACGATGTGGTCGGCCACCGCGTGCAGCACGACGGCGGGCCCGAGGGCCAGGTGCTCCGGGTCCTCCTCGAGCATCCGGCGCACGCGGCGCAGCCCGGAGTGCTGCCCGTGGCGGACGGTCACCACGAAGTCGCGCCCCACGAAGCACATCAGCTCGCCGGACTCGACGATCTCGTTGGCGGTGGTCGGCGAGGCGTGCGCGACGTAGCGCATCGTCTTGAACACCGAGAACAGCATGTCGTCGAAGCGCTCGATCTTCGGGCGCTGGTGGGCGTGCACCGCGTCCTCGACGGCGAGCGGGTGCAGCCCGAAGACCTCGGCGATGTCCTCGATCTGCTCGGCGTCGGGCTCGTGCAGGCCGATCCAGACGAAGCCCTCACCGCGGCTGCGGACCTCGGCGATCGCGTCGCGCGGGTTCCACCGGCCCTCGACCCGGCGGCCGTCCACGTAGATGGCGCAGTCGACGACGAAGGCGGACATGGGCACGTGCGGGACGCCGACACCGGTGTCGAGGGCGCGGGGACGGCGCACGCGGGCGGCCGTGCGCAGCGAGGGGAGGGCGGGCATGGGTGACCTCGGTTCTCGGGTCGTGGCGGAGGACGGCTCTCCGCGTCGCCCCGGGCCGGAACGCCCGCTCAGGGGCGTGGAGACGGCCGCGAAGGGACGCGGCCGGTACTTCCGCCGGGGGTGTCGGCTGCCTGCTCGGGGGAGTCCACGTCCACCTCCTGTCTCGATCCATGTCGCACGGCTCACGCGTTCGTGCTGGTCCGCGCCGTGCACCGATGGTCCATCCTACGACTCGGCCCGCGGCCGCCGCCGTGGGAGTGACGTGCGACGTCGCCGTCGTCGAGTGAATTCAGGGAGTGGACACGTGCAGTTCGGTCGGTACTTCGAGGAGTTCGAGGTCGGGGCGACGTACAAGCACTGGCCCGGCAAGACGGTCACCGAGTACGACGACCACCTCTTCTGCCTCATCACGATGAACCACCACCCGTTGCACCTGGACAACCACTACGCGTCCGGGACCCAGCAGGGCCGCAACGTCGTCGTCGGCAACTACGTGTACTCGTTGCTGCTCGGCATGTCGGTCGCCGACGTCTCGGGCAAGGCGATCGCCAACCTCGAGGTCGAGTCGCTGCGCCACGTGAAGCCGGTGTTCCACGGCGACACCATCTACGGCGAGTCGACGGTGCTGGACAAGAAGGAGTCGTCGTCGAAGAACGACCGCGGCGTCGTCGGAGTCGAGACGATCGGCTACAACCAGGACGGCGTGGTCGTCTGCATCTACCGGCGCAAGGTCATGGTGCCGAAGCGGCCGGTGGCCGACACCCCGGAGGAGCAGTTCGCCCTGGAGCAGCCGGGCCGCCCGGTGCCGCAGGAGCGCTGAGCCGCGGCGAGGTGGTCCTCCCGTCGGCGCCGCGCGGGTTACGCTCACTCCGGGCGCTGACAGGGGAGGACCGCCGTGCTGGCACCGCGGGACATCGACGAGTACGTCCTGCCGACCGAACGGCGGGTCATCCGCTTCCGGCGGCACTGGTTCGTGATCGTCAACGAGGTCGTCCAGGCGGCCGTGCTGGTGATCATCCTGATGATCGCCGCCGCGGTGCTGCCCGAGGGCCCCGTGCTGTCGAACATGCTCTGGTACGGCGCCCTGCTCGTGCTGATCAAGGCGTCCTACAAGATCAGCGAGTGGTGGGTCGAGAAGGTCGTCATGACCGACAAGCGCGTGATGCTCGCCGAGGGCGTCTTCACGCAGAAGGTCGGCATGATGCCGCTCGGGAAGGTCACCGACCTCACCTTCGAGCGCACCTTCATGGGCCGCATCCTCGGCTACGGCACGCTGGTGATCGAGTCGGCCGGACAGATCCAGGCGCTGAGCCGGATCAGCTACATGCCGGATCCCGACGAGTTCTACGAGGCGATCTCGGAGCTGGTGTTCGGGGAGAAGCGCCAGACCCCGTCCCGGCCCTGAGCCGGCTCGGATCGGCATGATCGACCTCCACCTCCACTCGAACGCCTCCGACGGGTCCGACGACCCGGCCGACGTCGTCCGGCTCGCCGCCGCGGCGGGCGTGACGACGCTCGCGCTCACCGACCACGACACGACGGCCGGCTGGGCCGCGGCGGCGGACGCCGTGCCCTCGGGGGTGCGCCTGGTGCGGGGCGCGGAGTTCTCCACCGAGGCTCCCGACGGCAGGGGTGGCCGGGTCCCGGCCCACCTGCTCGGCTACCTGTTCGACCCCGACCATCCCGCCGTCCTGGCCGACCAGGAGCGCCTGCGGGGCGAGCGGCTGCGCCGGATCCGGGTGATGACCGGTCGGCTGCGCGCCGCGGGGTACGACATCGACCCGGAGGCCATCGCGGACCGCACCGGGGCACCCCTCGGCCGCCCCCACGTGGGGCAGGCGCTGCTCGACCTCGGCGTCGTCGGCTCGGTCGGCGAGGCGTTCCGCACCTTCCTCGCGAAGGACGGGCCGTACTACGAGCCGAAGGCCGACACCCCGATCGACGAGGCGATCGCGACGATCCGCGCCGCCGGCGGCGTGCCGGTGTGGGCGCACCCGTGGGCCCGCACCCGGGGCGATGTGATCGAGGAGTCGGTCATCGCCGACCTCGCGGGGCGCGGACTCGCCGGCATCGAGGTCGATCACCCCGACCACACGCCGGCCGACCGGGAACGCCTCCGCGGCCTCGCGGGCGAGCTCGGCCTCGTCGTCACCGGATCGAGCGATTACCACGGCACGCGCAAGGAGATCCCGATCGCGGCGGCGACCACCGCCCCCGATCAGCTCGAGGCCCTGCTCGACGGGGCCACCGGCGCGGGAGTGATCACCGGCGGCACCTAGGATGGGGCCGGTGAGCGGGCAGCTGAGTCTGGCGGACATGCCCCTCCCGCTGGTCCGGGTGACCCCCGCACGGCTGGCGACCTGGGACGCCTGCCGCCGCCGCTACCGCATGACCTACCTCGACCGGCCGACCCCGCCGCGGGGTGGGGCCTGGGCGCACGCGACCCTCGGGGCCGTGGTCCACAACGTGTTCCGCGCGGTCTACGAGGCCCCGCCCGCGCGCCGGTCCCCGGCGGCCGCCGCCCGCCTCGTCGACACCCTCTGGTCCTCCGAGGGGTTCCGCGACGAGGCCCAGGCCGGGGAGTACCGCGGCCGGGCCCAGGAGTGGGTGGCCCGGTACGTGGCCGAGACCGAGGTCGGCGAGCCCCTGGGGGTCGAGCGTCGGGTGACGGCGCCGGCCGGCGGGATCGTCGCCGAGGGCCGGGTCGACCGGATCGACGCCGGGCCGGCCGGCGAGGCCGTGATCGTCGACTACAAGACCGGTCGCCACGTGCCGACCGTCTCCGACGCCCACGGGTCCCGCGCGCTCGCGCTGTACGCCCTGGCGGCGGCGCGGACGCTGCGCCGGACCTGCCGTCGGGTGGAGCTGCACCACCCGCCGTCGGGGACGGTGGCCGTCGCCGAGCACGACGAGACGTCCCTGGCGCGGCACCGGCGGGCCGCCGAGACCGACGCCCGGGCCATGGCGGACACCACCGACGCCCTGACCCGCGGCGGCGATCCGGAGGCGCTGTTCCCGCCGACGACCGGCCCCGGCTGCACGCGCTGCGACTTCCGTCGCAGCTGCCCCGAGGGTCGGGCCGCGTCGGCGTCACTGCCGTCGTGGTCGTTCCTCGCCCCGTGACCGCGCCCGCGCCCACCGCCGCCCGAGGAAGGACGAGATGAGCGCCCGACAGCCGGACGACTGGTCGAGCCCGGTCCCCGCGGACGACCCGACGCCGCCGCAGGGCTGGGCGGCCATGGACCGCGCGTTCACACCGGCCCCGGGGACGCCGATCGAGCGGCCGGCGCCCGCGCCGTCCGACGGGCCGACCCTGCCGCACCCGGCGACGCCGCGGCACCTGCAGGCCCTGCCGTCCGCGCTGCCGGCGTCCGCGCCCCGGACCGGCGCGTTCGGACGTCCGATCGGGCGGCACCGCCCCACGGCGCTCATGCGGCTCGTGGAGGTCGCCCGGGTGCTGACCGGCGGGCTCATGGTGCTCGCGCTCGTCGTCGTCGTGGCACCCCTCGTGCTGCGGGCGGTCGGGCCCGGGCTCGGCGTCGTGGTGGGGCACGTCAGCGGCGCCGTGGTGGCGCTCGCGGCCACCGGGGTCGCGGCCTGGCGCCGGACCCCGGTGTGGGCGGCCACGGTCGCCGCGGCGGCCGTGCCCGTCACGGTGCTGGTGGTGCTCTACCTCAACTGGTGGGCCTGAGCCCCGCGACCTCGGAGAGCACCTCGAACCCCGCCGCCACCTCGGCGAAGGACGTCGAGAGCGGGCTCAGCCCGATGCGGACTCCGTCGGGCGCCCGGAAGTCGGGGATGACGCCGCGTTCCCACAGCGCCGCGACCAGCGCCCGGGCGTCCGGGTGCCGCACGGTGACGTGCCCGCCGCGACGATCGGGATCGCGGGGGGAGGCGAGCTCGAGGCCGAGGGCGTCGGCGTACTCGACGGCGAACGCCGTCAGGCCGACCGACTTCGTCCGCACCGCGTCGATCCCGACCTCCGCGTACAGGTCCAGCCCCACCTGCAGCGGCACGGTGGCGAGCACCGGCGGCGTGCCGGAGAGGAACTGCCGGATGCCGGCGGCCGGCTCGTAGCCCGCCGCCATGGCGAACGGGTCGTGGCGCCCGAACCAGCCCTGGATCGGCTGGCGCAGCACCCCGTGGTGGCGGGTCGCGACGTAGGCGAAGGCGGGGGAGCCGGGGCCGCCACCGAGGTACTTGTAGGTGCACCCGACGGCGAGGTCTGCGCCCCAGCCGTCGAGGTCGACCGGCACCGAACCGACCGAGTGGCAGAGGTCCCAGAGCACGGGCGCGCCGGCGTCGTGGGCGAGCCCGGTGATCGGCGCCGCGTCCGCGAGGTACCCGGAGCGGTAGGTGACGTGGGAGAGCACGACGAGGGCCGTGCGGGGCCCGATCGCCGCGGCGGCCTGCTCGGGCGGGACCCCGCCGGCCCGGTCGGTGGGGATCCAGCGCAGGGTGCGACCGGTCTCCGCCGCGATGCCCTCGAGCAGGTAGCGGTCGGTCGGGAAGTCGTCGTCGGAGAGCACGATCTCGTCGCGCTCCGCGGGCGCGGCGTCCACGGCCGCGCGGGCGAGCTTGTAGAGCAGCACGCTCGTCGAGTCGCCGACGATCGTCTGGCCCGGTGCCGCTCCGAGCAGCACCGACCCGAGCCGGTCCCCGAGCTCGGTCGGCAGCGCCACCCACTGCTCGTCCCAGCCGCGGATGAGCCGGTCGCCCCAGTCCTCGCGGGCGAACCGTGCCAGGGCGTCGGCGGTGACCGTGAGCGGACGACCCAGCGAGTTGCCGTCCAGGTAGGCGGTCTCCGGGCCGAGCACGAAGCGGTCCCGGCAGCGCGCGAGGGGGTCGGTGGCGTCGAGCTCCCGTGCGCGGTCGGCGAGGCCGTCGAGGTCGGTCACGCCGCGTCCCCGAGCATCGCCCTCTCCTTCGCCAGCGCCTCGCGCGCCACGGGGCCGCGCTGCCAGGTCTCGGGCAGGGTGAGGACGGTCGACCGCAACGCGCGGATCGCGAGACCGGCCGCGAGATCCGTCGTCGGGAGCCCGGGCAGGCCGTGCATCCGGCGGGCCCAGCGGGGCTGCAGCGCGAAGCCGAGGGTCGCGAGGGCGGCCCAGGCGGGGCGGGCCGGGGTGGCCAGCGCGACCTTCGCCGGCATCGGCGGCGCGAGCAGGCGCAGGGCACCGCTGCGGCTCGTGGACGAGGCCCGCAGCTCCGGGCGCACCGCCTCGAAGTAGGCGTCGACCTCGGCGCGGGAGGCGGGCACGTCGGTGGCGCCGAGCAGCTCGGCGGCCCGGACCTGCTCGGCGAGGAACCGGTCGGCCTCGGCGTCGGTGAGCCCGCCCCCGGCGCGCTGCACGGCGTCGAGGAACCCGTGGACCTCGGTGACGTGGACCCAGCGGAGCAGGTCGGGCTCGGAGGCCGCATAGGTCCGGCCGGTGACGGGGTCGACACCGCGCACGTGCTCGTGGGCGCGGCGGACGTGACCGGCGATGCGGTCGACCTCGTCCCGCGGGCCGTAGGTCACCGTCATCACGTACTGCGCGGTGCGCGCGAGGCGCGGCCAGAACTGCGTGCGGAAGTCGGAGTGCTGGTCGACACCGGCGAGCGCGCGGGGGTGCAGGGCCTGGGTGAACAGCGCGGCGATCCCGCCCGGACCCGCGGCCGGGTCGGCCATCACCTTCCAGGTCACGCTCCCGGGCCCGAAGTAACCGAGGGCCGGGTCCCGCGGGAGATCCGTCATGGTTCCAGGGTGTCCTCGCGGAGCCAGGTCCGCCACGTGGGCACCAGGACGTCGAGCAGACCGACGGGGTTCTCGACGTTCGGCGAGTGCGCCGCCCCGGCCACGGCCGCGAACTCCGCCTCCAGCCGGTCGGCCATCGTGCGCTGGGTGGTGACCGGCCAGGCGTCGTCGTGCATCCCGCACACCACGAGCGTCGCGAGCCGACGGCCCCGCAGGGCGGCCACCAGCTCCGGGACGCGGTCCGGTTCGCTGCGCAGCGCGTCGCCCATGCCGAGCAGCGCGACCGGCGAGGAGCGCTGCAGCCGCAGCTTGAGGAAGCCCGCCACGGCGGGGGAGGCCGCCTCCCAGTCGCCCGCCTCCTCGCGCAGGGCGACGACCGCCTCGAGTCCGCGCCGACGCAGCACGGGCTCCAGGACGTCGAGACGGGTGCGGCGCGGCCCCATCGGCAGCTCGCCCGGCCCGGTGTCCATGAGGGTGAGGCCGCGCACCGGCGCGCCCGCCAGCACCGCCGCCCGCGCGACCAGCCCGCCGAAGGAGTGCCCGAGCAGCAGCACGGTGCGTCCGGCGTCGACCTCGTCGCGCACGATCCGCGCCACGAGCGCCCCGAGGGAACTCGCCCGGTGGTCGAGCTCGCCGGGCAGCGGCGGCGACTCGAACTGCCCCGGCAGGTCCAGCGCGAGGACCCCGATCCCGGCGTCCGCGATCGGGTCGATCAGCGGCGCGAAGTCCTCCTTCGAGCCCGAGTAACCGGGCACCAGCACCGCGACCGCGTCCCACGCCTCGTCCGGCGTGCGGGCCCGGGCCTCGGCGCGCAGCGCGACGAGCGGCCCCGGCAGCTCCACCCGCTCCGCCCGGTGCGGCGTGAGCTGCGCGCTCGCGCGCGGCGCCTCCGCGACCCGCACGGGGAGGGGCTCGTGGCTCACCCTCGTCAGTGTGCCCCATCACGGTGACGTCGCGGTGTCCTCACCGGCCGCCCCCACTGGTCGTCACCCGTCGTCGTCACCGGTCGTCCTCACCGGGGCGGGCGCAGCCCCACGACCGTCCCGCCGCGCTGTTCGACCACCGTCGCCCCGACCACGTCCACCCCGATCGGCCCGGGCTGGTCGGCCCGACGGTCGACGGGGATCAGCGGCCGCACCGCGCCGGTCGCGGCGTCCACCGGGGCGAGCCCGGCAGCGACGGGGACGAGCACCGTCGTCGGGGCACCGAGCACCCCGGTCGGCACCGCGGCCCCCGGCCCGAGCGTGCCGGGCAGGGTCCAGCGGGGGAGCAGCGTCGAGGGGTCGAGCCCGATCGTCGCGGTGCCGGTCCACCACAGCAGCACCGGACCGGCGAGCCGCGCCCCGAGCCCCTGGCCCGCCGGATCGGTGGCCGTGGAGTCGGGGATCGAGCCGGCGGCCGGGCCGAGCGGCACGGTCGAGACCGGCGTGCCGGCCGCGTCGTAGACGCGCAACGTCCCGTCCGGGGCCTCGAGGGCCGTGCGGGACTCCGCGGTGGCCACCAACCGGCCGCCGGTCACACCGGAGAGCACGCTGAAGCGGTCCTCGGGGCGGTCGTACTCGGCCGGGGCCGAGGACAGCACGGAGAGCCGCTCGGACGGTTCGCCGGGGCAGCGCTCGAGCACCGCGACGTCGTCCGCGCCGACCGCGACCGAGGTGTGCGGGCACTGCGCCCGCGGCTGGGGGGCGCTCTGCACGGGGGTGGGGAGGGCGCCGTACTCGAGGGTCGCGACCAGGTCGTCGCGCCACACCTCGAGGTAGTCCCGCCCGGTCGCGGTGACGTGGGAGCCGTCGGCGAGCAGCCGGGTCCCGGGCCGCACGTCGGCGTTACGGGAGGGGCCGCGGTCACCCGTCGAGGGGTCGAAGGACGCGACGTCGCTGCAGAACGTCCCCACCGGCGAGGTGGTACGGAACAGGGCGAGCACCACGCCCGAACCCTCGCCCAGCGTGCAGAGCGGGTCGGGGCGGCGGTACTCCCACGCGACGGCCCCGGTGGCCGCGTCCAGCCCGGTGACCACGCCCGTGCCGTCGGGCTCCGTGCGCCCGGTGGCCACGGCGGCCCCGACGCTCACCGGCCCGCCGAGCAGACCCGGCCCGGGCGGTGCGCCGACCGGGTCGGTGGCCCGCCAGGCCTCGGCCAGGACGGTGGGGACGGCGGCCTGGTCGGGCGAGGGGATCGTGCGGAACTGCTCGAGAGTGGTCGAGGCCTCGTCCCCGGAGCGGACGAACAGGACCACCCCGACGACGGCCAGGACCACGATGAGCGCGATCACCACCAGGTCACCCCGGCGGCGGCGCTCCGCCCGGGGCCACCAGGTGTCCCGCCGGGAGGGCGGGGCCGGGTCGGACGACCCGGCCCCCTCGCGCTGCTCCGGCGGTGCGCTGCTCACCCCGAGATGAAATCAGTCGGTGTCGGCACCGACCGCGACGGCCTCGCCCTCGGGCGCGTCGCTGCGGGCGCGGCCCCGGCCACGACGACGACGGCGCGGACGCGACCGGCCCGAGCCCTCCTCGTCGGCCCCGCCCTCGTCGGGGCCGGCGGCGGAGGACTCCTCCGGCACGGCGGCCTCGTCGGCGGTGTCGTCGCCGCCCTCGGGACCGGCCACGACCTCACCGGCACGACGACGGGTGCGGCTGCGCGCGCGTTTCGCGCGCGGCTTCTCCTCGACGGCGTCGCTGCGCTCCGGCTCGCCCGTGGCCTCGCTCTCCTCCTCGGCGGGCCGACGACGACGCGCCACCCGGCCGGGCGCGTCGGCGGGGATGCCGAGGTCGCGCAGGAGGTGCGGGGAGTTGGAGTAGGTCTCCGGCGGCTCCGGGGCGTTCAGCTCCAGGTCGTCGGAGATCATCTTCCACTTGGGCAGGTCGTCCCAGTCGACGAGCGTGATCGCGATGCCGGTCTTCCCGGCCCGCCCGGTGCGCCCGATGCGGTGCACGTAGGTCTTCGCGTCGTCGGGGCACTGGTAGTTCACGACGTGGGTGACGCCGGTGACGTCGATCCCGCGCGCCGCGACGTCGGTGCAGACCAGGACGTCGATGCGCCCGGTGCGGAACGCCTTGAGGGCGTGCTCGCGGGCGCCCTGGCCGAGGTCGCCGTGCACGGCGCCGACCTTGAAGCCGCGCTCGGCGAGCTCCTCGGAGACCTTGCTCGCGGTGCGCTTGGTGCGGGTGAACACCATGGTCGGGCCGCGGTCCTGCGCCTGCAGGGTGCGGGCGAGCATCTGGACCTTGTCCATGGCGTGCGCGCGGTAGACGAACTGCGCGGTGCGCTCGCCGATCGCGCTCGCGTCGACCTGCTCGGCGCGGATGTGCGTCGGCTGGGTGAGGAACGTCCGGGCCAGCGTGATGATCGGCCCGGGCATGGTGGCCGAGAAGAGCATCGTCTGGCGCTGCGCGGGCAGCATGCCGAGGATGCGCTCGACGTCGGGCAGGAAGCCCAGGTCGAGCATCTCGTCGGCCTCGTCGAGGACCAGGCCACCGACCTTGGCGAGCACCAGGTGGCCCTGCTGCGCGAGGTCGAGGAGGCGGCCGGGGGTCCCGACGACGAGCTCGACGCCGGCCTGCAGCGCGGCGATCTGCTGCTCGTAGGGGCGGCCGCCGTAGATCGAGACCACGCGGCTGCCGAGGCCCTTGGAGGCGGCCTCGAGGTCCTTCGCGACCTGCAGGCACAGCTCACGGGTCGGCACGACGACGAGCGCGCGCGGCGTGCCGTCCTCGGTGGGGGTGCCGAGGCGCTGCAGCAGCGGGACGCCGAAGCCGAGCGTCTTGCCGGTGCCGGTGCGCGCCTGGCCGATGACGTCCTCGCCGGCGAGCGCCAGCGGCAGGGTCAGCTCCTGGATCGCGAAGGTGCGCTCGATGCCGTTCGCGGCGAGCGACTCGACGATCTCCGGGATGACGCCGAGCTCGGCGAAGGTGGGGGAGGCGTCCGACGACGTCGTGGTGGCCATCCCGTGGTCGTCGGCGACGACCTCGGTGACCTCGTCGGGGTTCTCGGGGGTGTCGATGGAGTTCAGGGGTCTGCCTCTCTCGCGGCGGGTGCACGCGAGATGTGCCGGTTGGCTCGACCGCTCCGCCCGGGCATCGGTGCCGTGTTCGGGCGAGAAGGGCGGGAGAACCAGGGAGACCCGCGCGCGCTGGTACGTCCCGTTCCGGGGCCGACCGTCGGTCGGCCCGCTCGGGAGCGGGAGGGCCCGCGGCCGGCGACGACGTGCGTGGGGGAGCGGCTCCTGGTGGGGCCACATCGGTCAGGTAGGGGTGTCACCGGCCTGGACCTGCCCTCATGGTACCTGCCCCGTCCACCGGTGCCGACCACCACCGCACCGCGTCGCGGTCGCGGGCGCTCCCCGGACGGGTGGTCGTAGGCTTCCGCGCCGTGAGCGACGGCGGCGTACGGGACGAATCGCGGGCCCTGCTGGGCCTCGTGGCCTACGGCGAGCTCGCCGCCTTCAGCCGGCTCGCCGCGGACGCGCAGCGCGCGCCGGACCTCGCGGGGCGCATCGAGCTGGCGACCCTGGCCGCCGTCGAGATGGACCACTTCCGACGGGTGCGCGACCACCTCGCGGAGGGCGGCGTCGACGTCGCGGACGCCATGGCGCCCTTCGTCGAGCGGGTCGACCGGTTGCTTCGCACCGTCGCGGGCCGGGACTGGGCCGAGGCGCTGGTCGCGACGACGCTGGGTCGGGGCCTCGTCACCGACCTGCAGACCGAGGCGCTGGAGAGCCTGGACGGCGGCGACGCCGACCTGGTCCGCGAGGTGATCGCGGACGCCGGGCACGACGCGTTCGTCGCCGAGCGCATCCGGGAGGCCTGCGTCGACCCGCAGGTGCACGGCCGGCTGTCGATGTGGGCGCGCCGGCTGCTCGGCGAGGCGCTCGTGGCGGTGACCGAGGCCCTCGCCGAACCGGGCCTGGCGGCGGCGCTGGCGTCCGACGGCGCGCCGGCCCCGACCGGGACCCGTTCGCCCGTGCTCAAGCGCCTCAAGTCGGCGCACAACAAGCGGGTCGCCGCGCTGGGGCTGTAGCGCCCGTTCGCCCTGAGCGAGCCCGGCCGCCCCGGGTGCCCGATCTGGTCTAGCCTCGCGGACGCCAGGTCAAGGAACGAGGACCGGAGGGTCGCGTGGAGGTCAAGATCGGCGTCGCGGACAGCCCGCGCGAACTCGTCGTCTCGAGCGGGCAGACGCCCGACGAGGTGGCGGAGCTCGTCGACGGTGCCCTGTCCGGCAGCAGCGGCACCCTGTCGCTCACCGACGACAAGGGCCGCCGCTACCTCATCCCGGCCACCCGCATCGCCTACGTGGAGATCGCACCCTCCGAGGTGCGGCGCGTGGGCTTCGGGGTCGGTAGCTGAGGGAGTCCCTGACGACGGGGACTCCCGGTCGGGAGGGCGTCAGCCCTCCTGCCGGGGGAACCCGCCGCCGATGCCGCGCCACGCGAGCGTGGACATGAGCGCGATGGCGTCCTCGCGGGGGGGCTGCAGCCCGGCGTCGAGCCAGTAGCGCGCCGCCGTCGTGGACAACCCGACGAGCCCCACGGCCAGCAGCCGGGCCCGCTCCGGCTCCAGCCCGGCGTCCGCGGTGACGACCTCGGTCACCGCGTCGATGCAGTCGCTGGTCGCCCGGTCGACGATCTCCGCGATCTCGGGCGTGGCCCGCGTGTCGGTCTCGAACACCAGGCGCATCGCACCGTCGCGCGAGGACACCACGTCGAAGTAGGCCTGCACGGCGGCGTGCACCCGGGCCTTGTTGTCGGTGGTCGAGCGCATCGCCGCGCGGACCGTGCGCACCATCTCGTTGGCGGCGGACTCGACGAGCGCCCGGTAGAGGTCGAGCTTGCCGGGGAAGTGCTGGTAGAGCACCGGCTTGCTGACGCCGGCGCGCTCGGCGATCTCGTCCATCGCGGCCGCGTGGTAGCCCTGGGCCCCGAACACCGACCGGGCGGCCGCCAGGAGCTGTGCGCGCCGCTGCGAGCGCGACATGCGGGGCCGGCCCCCCGGACCCGGGGCGGGGGATCCGCCGGCCGCCGTCTGCGCCGCCGCTCCGGTCTCGCTCATCGACTCACCGCTCCCCTCGTCCGCGTTCCCGTCCGGGCGCACGTGTGCCGCCCCGACCGGTCGGGGCGACCCTACCGACCGTGACGCTCCGACGCGTCCGTCACGCGCGGTTCGCCGACCGTCGCCCTCCGGGACACCGGCCGGGCGGATTCGCTTCACCTGTCGTCCACCGGCACCATGGTCATCGTGACGATCACGGCTCCGGGGAGTGGCCCGCAGGTGAACGGGACCCCGGTCCCGCTCGCCCCGACCGGCGCGCTCGGGCCGATCGGCGACCCCACGCCGCACTGGCCGGGACGCCGGGTGACCGTCGACGGGCTCGAGCTGCACGTGCGCGACACCCCGGCGACCGGCGCGCCGTCCGGCACGGTCGTGTACGTGCACGGGCTCGGCGGTTCGGCCACGAACTGGACCGACCTCGCCGGCGCGCTCTCCTCGCGGTGGACCGGGCACGCGGTCGACCTCCCGGGCTTCGGCCACTCCACCCCCCGCGTCGACCGGGACTACTCGCTGCGCGCCCACGCCGACGCCGTCGGCGCCTACGTCGCCTCGCTCGGCGAGCCGGTGCACCTGGTGGGCAACTCGCTCGGCGGTGCCGTCGCGCTCTGCGTCGCGGCCGAGAACCCGGGCTCGGTCCTGACGACGACGCTGGTCAGCCCGGCCATGCCCGACCTGCGCCCGGCGCCGGCGCGCCTCGGCGACGGGAAGATGGCGCTGGCGGCCATCCCGCTGGTCGGAGCGCGCACGCGCCGTGAGCTGGCCGCCGAGGACCCGGGGACGCGGCTGCGGCGCACCATGCGTCTCTGCTACGCCGACCCGGACGCGGTCAGCCCGGCCGCCTTCGCCCAGGCCGTCACCGAGGCGACCGAGCGCGCCGAGTACCCGTGGCTGGCGGAGGCGCTGCAGCGGTCCTTCGGCGGCCTCGTGTCCACCTGGTTCGCCCCCCGCTCGCGCTCGCTGTGGTCGATCGCGGCACGGGTGCGCACCCCCACCCTCGTGGTCTGGGGCGAGCTCGACCGGCTCATCTCGGTGCGCAAGGCCCGACGCACCGTCGACTCCATCCCCCGTGCCCGCCTGCTGCGCCTGCCGGGGACGGGCCACGTGGCGCAGATGGAACGACCCGCCGTGGTCGCGCGGGCCGTCCTCGGGATGGTCGATGCGGTCGCGGCCGGTACGTGGGACACCGTCGGAGTTCGTCCGGTGTGTGGGACCGTGCTGGGGTGACCCGACCGACCGGCTCGTCCCACCGGACGCGCCCGCCCGCCCGCGAGGCGGACGGCGACCGGTCGGACCGGGGTGCCGGCGCGGCCGCCGAAGGGCGCCGCTCCCGGCGTCGCGGTGAGCCGCTGGCCGCCTCGTGGACGCCGTCGGGACGCGCAGCAGCGTCGGGGACGCCCTCCCGGTCCCGTCGCGGGACGCTCGCCGCGCTCGCCGTCGTGCTGCTGGCCCTGACCGGCTTCGTGGTCGTGCGGTTCCTGACGCCGAGCGCCGAGACCACCGACGTGCGCTCGCCCGCCGCGGCGGCCGAGCAGGGGCCCGTCGTCGGGGAGGCACCGTCCGGCGGGGACTTCGCCGGCGTCGACATCCCCACCGCGGAACTGCCGGCCGGGGGCGACTTCCCGGTGTCGGGGAAGGGCACGTGGCGGGTGGTGCCGGGCGCGACCCCGCAGGTCGGGACCGGGCGGGTCTACACGTACACCGTCGAGGTGGAGGACGGGGCGGTGCTCGCCGAGGGCGACGCCGCGTTCGCCACCGCGGTCGACGCGACCCTCGACGATCCCCGCAGCTGGACCGGCAGCGGCCAGATCGCGCTCCGCCGCGTCGACGCCGCGGCAGGTGTGGTCCCCGACTTCCGGATCAGCCTCACCTCGCAGCTCACCACCCGTGCGCAGTGCGGCTACCAGATCCGCTACGAGGCCTCGTGCTGGAAGTCCGACATCGGACGCGTGCTGATCAACGGGTCGCGCTGGGTGCGCGGGGCCGCCGCCTTCGAGGGGCAGCTGGGGCTCTACCGCCAGTACGCCATCAACCACGAGGTCGGGCACGTCTTCCGCAACCAGCACGTGCCCTGCCCGGCGGGCGGCGCGCTGGCGCCGGTGATGATGCAGCAGAGCTTCGGCGTGTCGAACGACTACCTCGCGCAGCTCACCGACGACAACCCGCAGGGCATCCAGATCCCCCGCGACGGCAAGGTCTGCCGGCCGAACGCCTGGCCGAACCCGGTCCGCTGAGACCGCGACCGCACCCGTCGTCGGGAACACGCGACCGGGACGTGCGGTTGAATCGGACCGAGCAGTCGTCCTAGAGGAGCTGAACGCGCGATGGCAACCCTGCCGCCCCTGGTGGAACCGGCCGCCGAGCTGACGAAGGAGGAGGTCGCCCGCTACTCGCGGCACCTCATCATCCCCGACGTGGGCGTCGACGGTCAGAAGCGCCTGAAGAACGCGAAGGTCCTGGTGGTCGGCGCGGGTGGCCTCGGCAGCCCGGCCCTGCTGTACCTGGCCGCCGCCGGCGTGGGCACGCTGGGCATCGTCGACTTCGACGTCGTCGACGAGTCGAACCTGCAGCGCCAGGTCATCCACGGCCAGTCCGACGTGGGCAAGCCGAAGGCGCAGTCGGCGAAGGAGTCGGTCGCCGAGATCAACCCGTTCGTCACGGTGAACCTGCACGAGCAGGCGCTGGACTCGTCGAACGCGCTGGACATCTTCCGCGACTACGACCTGATCCTCGACGGCACCGACAACTTCGCCACCCGCTACCTGGTGAACGACGCCGCGGTGCTGCTCGGCAAGCCCTACGTGTGGGGCTCGATCTTCCGCTTCGAGGGCCAGGTCTCGGTGTTCTGGGAGGACGCCCCGAACGGGCAGGGCCTCAACTACCGGCACCTCTACCCCGAGCCCCCGCCGCCGGGCATGGTCCCGTCGTGCGCCGAGGGCGGCGTGCTGGGCGTGTTGTGCGCGTCGATCGGCTCGATCATGGTCACCGAGGCGATCAAGCTGATCTGCGGCATCGGCGACACCCTGCTCGGTCGGCTCAAGATCTACGACGCCCTCGACATGGAGTACCGCGAGGTCAAGATCCGGCGCGACCCGAACGCCGTCGAGATCACCGAGCTGATCGACTACGAGGCCTTCTGCGGCGTCGTGTCCGACGAGGCGCAGTCGGCCGCCGCCGGGCACACCATCACCGCGGTGGAGCTCAAGGAGAAGATCGACGCGGGCGACAAGTTCGAGCTGATCGACGTCCGTGAGCCCCACGAGTGGGAGATCGTCCGCATCCCGGGCGCCAAGCTCATCCCGAAGGACAAGATCCTCTCGGGTGAGGCGTTCGCCGAGATCCCGCAGGACCGCCAGACGATCCTGTACTGCAAGTCGGGGGTGCGCTCCGCCGAGGCGCTCGCGGCCCTGCAGAACGCCGGGTTCTCCAACGCCGTGCACGTGGGCGGCGGCGTGACCGGGTGGGCCCAGCAGGTCGACACCTCCCTGCCGACGTACTGAGTCGCACGATCGAAGGGCCCCGCCGGAGTTCCGGCGGGGCCCTTCGTGCGTTCGCGAGGGGACTACGCGGACGCCCCCACCGGGGTGCGGTCCTTCGCGTCCACGTCGTCCTCGCCGCCGTGGGTCTCCTGCTCGATCGCGTCGCGGACGAGCGACGGGTCGTTCAGGGCGGCCTGGAACTTCTCGTCGTCCCGCTCACCGCACCAACCGGCCACGACCATGACGGCCACGGTGTTGCCGATGACGTTGGTGAGGGCGCGGCCCTCGCTCATGATGCGGTCGATGCCGGCGATGATCGCGATACCGATGGCGATCGACTCCACGGTGTAGAACTCTCCGCCGAAGGCCTGCAGCGAGGCGGCCAGCGTGATGAGGCCGGCGCCGGAGACGCCCGCGGCGCCCTTCGAGGTCAGCAGCATCAGCGCGACGAGGCCGAGCTGGACCCCCCAGGGCAGGTCCTGCCCGCCGGCCTGGGCGATGAACAGGGCCGCCATCGTGAGGTAGATGCAGGTGCCGTCGAGGTTGAACGAGTACCCGGTCGGCAGCACCATGCTGACCGTCGAGCGGGACGCGCCCGCCGCCTCGAGCTTGGCCAGCAGCCGGGGGAGCACCGTCTCCGACGACGAGGTGCCGACGATGATGAGGATCTCGTCCTTGATCATCCGGATCAGCTTGAAGACGTTGAAGCCGGAGATGGCGCAGACCACGAACAGCACGCCGAAGACGAAGATCGCGCAGGTCGCCCAGAAGGTCACCATGAGCGAGAGCAGGTTCGTCAGGCTCTCCCCGCCGAGGGCGCCGACGGTGTAGGCGATACCGCCGAAGGCCGCGAGCGGCGCCAGGAACATGATCATGCGGATGATGCCGAAGATGACCTTGGCGATGAGGTCGATCCCGCCGACGACGCGCTTGCGCAGGGCCGGGGCCAGCATCGAGGTCGCGGCGGCCACGAGGATCGCGAGGACGAGGACGCGCAGGATCTCGTTCTCGACGAACGGGCCGAGGAAGCTCTCCGGGAGCAGCGTGCCCTGGATGAAGTCCAGCGCGCCGCCGCCCTGGGCGCCCTTCGCGATGTCCTCCTGCGCCTCGGCCAGCGTGGCCGGGTCCGGCGGGATCTGGGGGAACCCGGCGCCGGGCTGCACGACGTTGACCACGACCAGCCCGAGGCCGAGCGCGATCAGCGTCATGAGCAGGAAGTAGGCGAGGGCCCGCCCCGCGATGCCGCCCGCCGCGGCCAGGTTGCCGATCGAGGCGATGCCGACGATGACCGTGCAGAAGATGACCGGAGCGGTCACCATCTTGATCAGCTGGATGAAGATGTCGGGCAGGACCTTGAGGTCCGAGGCGAAGCCGGGGGCCGTGAAGCCGACGATGATGCCCGCGACGATGCCGACGATGACCCAGAACCAGAGCTGCTTGTAGACGCCGCCCCGCTTCGAGCTCGAGGGCGGGGGATCGGTCGGCGGAGCCTGGGTGGTCGTCGACATCGGTGTCTCCTCAACGGTGGAACGTGGTACAGCTCTCAGGCGGTGACGTGAGGTTAGGAACACCGTGCCCTCCACACCCAGGTCACACGCCCGGAACTTGAGGAACACTTGAGCCAGCGATGAAGGTCTTGCTCGTCGAGGACACCGCACCGGTGCGGGACGCACTGGCGAAGGTGCTGCGCGCCCAGGGCTGGCGGGTGGGCACCGCGTCGACCGGCGTGTCGGCGGTCGAGATGGTCGCGGACACCGCCGACCCGCCCGACCTCGTCCTGCTCGACCTCGGGCTGCCCGACCTCGACGGCATCGAGGTCTGCCGGCGGATCCGCGGGCGCTCGACGGTGCCGATCATCGCGGTGACCGCCCGCGGCCACGACAGCGCCCGCGTGATGGGTCTGCGCAGTGGCGCCGACGACTACGTGGTCAAGCCGTTCTCGATCGACGAGCTGCTCGCCCGCATCGAGGCCGTGATGCGGCGCGTGTCCGGCCACGCCCTCGCCTCCACGATCACGGCGGGGCCCCTCGAGGTCGACCTGGGCGCCCGGTCGGTGCGGGTCGACGGCACCGAGATCGCGCTGCGCCGCAAGGAGTTCGACCTGCTCGCCGCGCTCGCCCGGCGGGAGGGCCGGGTGGCCAGCCGGGAGGAGCTGCTGGACGACGTCTGGGGCCTCGCCCCCGACGACCACGGCGCCGACGCGGGCGGACGCACCCTCGAGGTGCACGTCGCCGCGCTGCGCTCACGCCTGGGCGTCCCCGGCCTCGTGGTCACCGTGCGGGGCGTGGGCTACCGGCTCGCGAGCACCTGAGGGAGCCGCACCCGACGGGGACACCGCGGGCAGCACGACGACGAAGCCGGTGCCGGTCCCGTCCACCCCGGGACCCGTCGTCACCGTGCCGCCGCGGCGCTCCACCACGCGCGCGACGAGGGCGAGCCCGAGACCCCGCGGACCGGTCTTCCCGGTCTGCCGGCCCCCGTCGTCGGTTCCCTTGGTCGACCAGCCGGCCGTGAACGCCGCCGCGGGGTCGGCCAGCCCCGGCCCGTCGTCGGCCACCCGGATCGTCAGCCCGTCGTCGGCGTCGGCGAGCGCCAGCTCGACCACGCCCCGGCCCGCCGTCGCGAGGACGGCGTCGAGGGCGTTGTCCACGAGGTTCCCGACGACCGTGACGAGGTCGTCGGTGCCGTCGGTGTGCGCGGTCCGGCCGGTGATGCGCAGGTCGACGCCGCGGTCGCGCGCGTCGGTCGCCTTGTCGAGCACCAGCGCGGCGAGGGCGGGGTCGGCGATGCGCTCGCGCAGGTCGGCGCCGAGGTCGGCGAGGTCGCGGGTCCAGCGCACGGCGAGCTCGCGGGCGTCGTCGTGGGCCCCGAGCTCGATGAGCGTCGAGACCGCCTGCAGGTGGTTGGCGTGCTCGTGGGCCTGGAAGCGCAGCGCCCCGGCGACCGAGCGCGCATCGTCGAGGGCGCGCATCACCTGCTCGACCTCCGTGCGGTCCCGCAGCGTGATCACCCACGAGTCGTCCGTGAGCGTCCGGTTCACCAGCAGCAGCCGCTCGCCCACGAGCAGCGACTCGTCCGACACCGTGCTCGGGTCGGCCAGCCGCGCCGCCAGGGCCGGGTCCACCCCCAGCTCGGCGAGGGTCCTCCCGACGGCGGGTCCGGGCACCTCGAGCAGGCGCATCGCCTCGTCGTTGACCACCACCACGCGATCGGCGGCGTCCAGCACGAGCAGCCCCTCGCGGATCGCGTGCAGCACCGCCTCGTGGTGGCGGTGCAGCGCGGTGATCTCGGACGGTTCGAGGCCGAGCGTGTCGCGGCGCACCCGCCGGGCGGCGAGCAGCGCGAGACCGGTGCCGATCCCGATCGCCGCGACCGCTCCGAGGGCCAGGTAGCCGAGCTCGCGCAGCACCCGGGAGAAGACGTCGACGCGCAGCAGCCCCACCGCCACCATCCCGACGACGGGTCCGCCCGGCGCGGCGCGCACCGGGACGATCGCCCGCACGGACGGCCCGAGCGTGCCCGGGAACGTCTCGACCAGCGTCTCCCCGCGGGCGGCGGGGAGGAAGGTGCCCTGGTAGGTCTGCCCGATGAGGGCCCGGTCGGGGTGGGTGAGCCGGGTGCCGTCGGGCGTCATCACGGTGACGAAGGAGGCGTCGGCATCGACCCGGACCGCCTCGGCGGAGGGCTCGAGGCGCGCGACGTCGCGTGCCGCGACGGCCTCCGGCACGCCCGGGGCGACGGCGAGCGTGGTCGCGAGCCCGAGCATCCGGGCGGCCTCGTCGTCCTCGACCAGCGTTCGGGTGCTGACCGCGCTGACGCCCGCCGCGATCAGCACGGTCAGCAGGACCGTCACCAGTTCGACGACCAGGAGGCGTCGGACGAGGCGGGAACGGCGGCGGGGTGCGGGCACCCGGAAACCGTGACGGTGCCCACCGGGCACCCGCAAGTCCGGCCACGATGCTCCGAACCGTGACAAACAACCGGGAGGAATCGGACGCATCGCCCGAGCGAGATGACCGACCGTGAACTGGCACTGTCGGGCCTTCACGACGTGACCGGAACGAGATGTCACACTGCGGACACGGTCACGGTGCGTGGCCGCGTCGAGGGCGATGGGGGGAACGCACGTGGCACGTCGGTCGGGCCCGGAGCGCTCCGGCACGTCGTTCGGGACGTGGCTCGTGGTCGTCGTGCTCGGCCTGCTCGTGGCGACGGTGCTCGGCGTGACCGGCCTGGTCAACGCGACGATCGGCAACGACGCGAACCACGACCAGGGCGACAGCGCGGCCGTGCCGCCCACGGTGTCCCGCGGCGGGACCTTCGTCGACGGACGCGTCGACCCGGCGCGCTCGACGGGCCTCCCGCCGCGCACCATCGCGCTGACCTTCGACGACGGGCCGGACCCGACCTGGACCCCGCAGATCCTCGCGGTCCTCGCGAAGCACCGGGTGCCGGGCACGTTCTTCGTCGTCGGGTCGCTCGGCGTGCGCCACCCCGACCTCCTGCGCCAGATCCGCGCCTCCGGCAGCGAGATCGGCATCCACACGTTCACCCACGCCGACCTCTCCCAGGTCCCGCGCTGGCGCCTCGAACGGGAGCTCGGCGAGACCCAGCTCGCGATCGCCGGGGCCACCGGCGAGACCACCTACCTCATCCGCCCCCCCTACTCCTCCACGCCCGACGCGATCGACGACCGCGCCTACGAGGCCGTGCTCGAGTCCGGGCAGGACGGCTACGTCAACGTCTTCACCGACGTCGACGGCGAGGACTGGCAGCGCCCCGGCGTCGACGCGATCGTCCGCAACGCGACGCCCGCGAACGGCGTCGGCGCGACCGTCCTGCTCCACGACGCCGGCGGCGACCGCTCGCAGACCGTCGCCGCGCTCGACCGGCTCATCCCCGAGCTGCAGGCGCAGGGCTACCGCTTCGACACCGTGACCGGCGCCGTCGGCGCCCCCTCGGCCCACGCCCCCGCCTCCGAGCGCGACCGGCTCGTCGGCGGCGGTCTGGTCGGCGCCGTCGACCTCGCCACCGGCACCGTCCGCGTGCTGCAGGTGCTGCTCATCGGGGTCGGGCTCGTCGTCGTGCTCCGGCTGCTGCTGACGCTCGTCGTCGCCCGCCGCCACGCCCGCCGTCGTCGGGATCCCGCCTTCTCGTGGGGGCCGCCGCCGACCGCGCCGCCGCCGGTGTCGGTGATCGTCCCGGCCTACAACGAGACCGAGAACATCGAGGCCACGCTGCGCTCGATCCTCGCGAACGACCACCCGCTGGAGATCCTCGTCGTCGACGACGGGTCCACCGACGGGACCGCGGAGCTCGTCGAGTCCCTCGGGCTGCCCGCGGTGCGGGTGATCCGGCAGCCCAACAGCGGCAAGCCGATCGCGCTCAACACCGGCGTCGCGCGGGCGAAGCACGACCTCGTCGTCATGATGGACGGCGACACGGTGTTCCAGCCGGACACGATCGCCCACCTCGTGGCCCCGTTCGCGGACCCGGGGATCGGGGCCGTCGCAGGCAACGTCAAGGTCGCCAACCGGGCCGCGCTCATCCCGCGCCTGCAGCACATCGAGTACGTGGTCGGGTTCGGTGTCGACCGGCGCGTGCAGGACACGATGCGCGCCATCACGACGATCCCCGGCGCGGCCGGGGCGTTCCGCCGCGCGGCGGTGCTCGAGGTCGGCGGCCTCTCGCTCGACACCCTCGCCGAGGACACCGACCTGACGATCGCGCTCGGCCGTGCGGGCTGGCGGGTCGTCTACGAGGAGCGGGCGATCGCCTGGACCGAGGCGCCGACCACGCTCTCCCAGCTGTGGCGGCAGCGCTACCGGTGGACCTACGGGACGATGCAGGCGGTCTGGAAGCACCGCCGCTCGCTGCGGGAACGCGGCGCCTCCGGTCGCACCGGGTGGCTGGGCCTCGGCCACATCGGGGTCTTCCAGGTGCTGTTCCCGCTGGCCGCGCCGCTGGTCGACCTCTTCTTCGTCTACGGGCTGCTCTTCGGGGACGCCGCGCTGACGCTGGTGCTGTGGGGCTCGATGCTCGTCGTGCAGACCGCGGCGGCCGCCTACGCGTTCCGGCTCGACGGCGAACCGATGGCGCCGCTCTGGGTCGCCCCCGTCCAACAGATCCTCTACCGACCGCTGATGTACGCGGTGCTGCTCCGCTCGCTGCTCGCCGCCGTCACCGGCGGTCGGGTGCGGTGGCAGCGGATCCAGCGGCTCGGAGCCCTGCGGGCCCTCATGCCGGGCCAGGCGGCGCCCGTGCCGGTGCCGGCGGCGGCACCTGCCGGTGCCGGCAATGCGGCACTGCGTGCACCCGGCGCCAGGAGAGACACACCGTCGAAGCCGGCCGCACCCGTCGTCGTGAAGGACGAGAAGCCGCTCGAGCGGACACGGTGGCTCGACGTGCTCCGGGCGATCGCCCTGGTCCGCGTGATCGGCTACCACATCGTCGGCTGGGGCTGGCTGTCCTTCGTCTTCCCCTCGATGGGCGTGATGTTCGCGCTCGGCGGGTCGCTGATGCTCGCGTCGCTGGCGCGCGCCGAGGCCGTCGACGTGATCGGGCGCCGCCTCAAGCGCCTGCTGCCGCCGTTCTGGCTGTTCGGGCTCCTCGTCGTCCCGATCATGGTCTGGCACGGCTTCGGGCCCGACGAGACGCCGAACGCGTCCGAGTGGCTGTTCTGGTTCGTGCCGCTGCTCGACCCGCCGGGCAGCGAGTGGGCCGGGGACGCCACGGTCGTGCTCTGGTACATCCGCACCTACCTGTGGCTGGTGCTGCTGACCCCCGCGCTGCTCTGGGCCTGGCGGCGGCGTCCGGCCGTGGCGATCACGGTGCCGCTGGCCCTCGTCGCGCTGGACGCGGTGCTGGGCGGGGCGATCCGGGACTTCGGGGCGGTCGGGACGGCGCTGACCGACGCCTCGATCTTCGCGGGCTGCTGGATGCTCGGGTTCGCGCACCGCGACGGCACGCTGCGCCGCATGCCGTGGGGCTGGGCCCTGCTCGCCGCGGGCGTCGCGATCGGCGCCGGGACGGCCTGGGCGCTGGCGAACCCGGCCGGCGACAACGGCATCGACCTCAACGACATCCCGCTCGGCCAGGCGCTCGTGTCGCTCGGTGCGGTGCTGCTCGTGCTGCGCTACACGCCGCGCCTCGCGTGGCTGGAGCGGATCCCGCTGCTCGGCCGGATCATCACCGTGATCAACGCCCGCGCGGTGACGATCTACCTCTGGCACAACGTCGCGATCGCGGTCGCCCCGCTGATCGACGAGCGGTTCGAGTGGACGGGCACCGGCGAATTGGTCGGGACGGCGGTGGCGCTCACGGTGGTGCTCGCCCTCGGCCTCGGTTGGATCGAGGACCTCGCGGCCGGACGCCGACCCGCGCTGATCCCCGGCCCGGCCCAGCGGCCCCTGCGTCCGCGGGGACCCCGGCGCGCGGCCCCGCGGCCGCCCGAGATCCCGGCCGGCGCGATGGTGGTGCCCGCCGAGACCGAGGAGAGCCCGCTCGCGGCGCTCAACGCCCTGCGGCCGGCCTCGGACTTCCGTCGCGACCCCACCTTCGGAGCCGTGCCGGAGTCCCGCCGCGCGGGCCCGTCGTCGCAGCCGGGGCCCGCTGTGCGCCCGGGGCCGCGGCCGGGTGGTCGCGTCCCGAGTGCTCCCACGCCGGTCCCGACGGCGGGTGGTCGCGTCCCCAGTACCCCCACCCCGGTCCCGACGGCGGGTGGTCGTGCCCCGAGTGCGCCGACGCCGGGTTCCCGGACTCCCAGCGGGCCGACGCCGGTGCCGACGCCGGTGCCGACGCCGGTCCCGGCCTCGCGAGTGCGGCAGAGTGCCCCACCGGTGACGCATTCCGCCGCACCCGCGGACAACCGGCGTCAGCCCGAGCCGGCCACGACGGCGACCCGCCGCGCCCCCGAGCCGGACGCCGTGACCGGCGTGGTCGGACGCGCGCCCACCGGACGGCGGCGGCTGATGTCGTTCGGGGACGAGTCGCCCTCGCCGCGCCAGGAACCGGACGGCCGCCCCGCACCGGAGCCTCCGACCCGGACCACGGGGAACCACCGCAGCGACGACGTCGACGACCGGTTCAGCCGTCTCGACGCCCCGAGCCGGCACCGCCGCTGAGCCGGGCCGCGCGCAGGGCGTGCCGCCGCACCTTCCCGGCGTCGTCGCGCAGCGGGCCCCCGACGAGTTCCACACCGGTCGGCACCGCCCACGGCGGGAGCTCCGCCGCGGCGACGACCGCGTCCGGGTCGGCCTCCCGGTCCAGGTCGAGCAGGGCGTGCACCCCGCCGTGGAGCTCGAACACCGCCGCGGACCGGACGGCGGGATGCCGTTCCAGGGCCGCCTCGACGCGGGCCGGGTGCACCTCGTGGCCGTCACGGCGGATCACGTCGTCGGCCCGGTCGACGAGGAACAACCGGCCCTCGTCGTCGAGCCACCCGAGGTCGCCGAGCGCGTCCCACCCCTCCCACCCGGGGACCCGGCGGGCCGTCCCGCCGAGGTAGCGGTACCGGGGACCGCCGGTGCGGGTCATGATCACCTCGCCGACCTCCCCGGTCGGGAGCTCCGTCCCGCGCGCGTCGACCACCCGGAACTCCGACCCGCCGACCGGGCGGCCCACCGAGCCCGGAGCGGCGAGCCACTCGTCGCCCCGGATCATCGTGATCCCGGCCGACTCCGAGCTCGCGTAGACCTCGACGACCCGTTCCGCGCCGACCCGGTCCAGCCACCACCGCTTGAGCCCGGGCGGACACGGCGCGCCGAGGTGGACGAGGTGACGCAGCGATCCCAGGTCCGCCGCCCCGACGTCGGGATGGCGGGCCAGGCGATGGAGCATGCTCGGCACGAGCAGCGCCCACGTCACGCCGAAGCGCGGGATCGCGGCGAGGACGGCCGCGGGGGAGAAGCGGTCGAGCAGGACGAGCGTGTGCCCGGTCATGAGGCCGCGCAGCGCGTAGGTGAACGGCGCCGAGTGGTGCAGCGGCCCGCTGACCAGCTGGATCTGCTCGCGCGGCAGGTACGGCGCGACGTCGGCGTCCGGATCGACGGTCGCGCGGCCGGTCGACACCACCACCTTCGGCGCGCCGGTGCTGCCGCCGGAGGAGGTCGCCTTCCACGACGACGCCGGAGGCCGGTCCGCGATCCGGCCCGGCGTCGGATCGGGCAGGCTCCCGACGACGAGGGCGGGCGCGGCCACGTCGAGCACGGTCGCGGGCTCGGGCGGCAGCGGAAGTGGGGTCGCGCCGAGCCGCCACACCGCGGCGCAGGCCACCACGAGGTCGGCGGTGTTGCCGAGGTGGAGGCCGACGAGGTCCTCGGGCGCGACGGCGTCGGCCCACGCGGCGGCGAGCGCCGCCGAGCGGTCCGCGACCTCCCGGCGGGTGACGGTGCGCCCGCTCGGGACCTCGTGGACGGCCGGTCGGTCGGGGTCGCGGTCGGCGAGCAGGTCGAGCGCGGCACCGATCGGTTGGACCGTCACGTCGGATCGACTACCCCGTTCGCCGCCCGTCTCGTGCCGCGATGGGCGGAATGACGCCAACGGTGATCCACACTTGACCGCCTGTTCACGGACTTCGCACCGCCGACCGGGCATCGGCTGTTCGTATGCCTACGAACATGATCCCGTCGTCCGGAAGGTGACCATGCCCATCCCCATCAGCGAGGCCGTGGACGAGCAGGCCGAGGCCGCGACCACCAAGGCCCGCGCCTCCCGCTCGCCCGGCTCCTACCTCGTGAGCTCCGCGCTCGCCGGGGCCTACATCGGGGTGGCGGTCGCCCTGATGCTGGCCGCCGCGGGTCCCCTCAACGCCGCGAACAGCCCGTTCACCAAGCTGGTGCAGGGCCTCGTCTTCGGGATCGCCCTGACCCTGGTCGTCTTCGCCGGCGGCGAGCTCACCACCGGCAACATGATGACGATGATCCTCGGCCTGTTCGGCCGGGCGCGGCGCGTCGGGGTCGGCGCGGTGGTCGCGGTCATCCTGTTCTCGTTCGTCGGCAACCTCGTCGGCGGGCTGCTGTTCTCCCTGCTCGTCGAGGCGTCGGGCGTGCTGCGGATCGCGAACCCGGGTCAGCCGCCGGCGGCGCTGAACTTCCTCACCTCGACGTTCCGGTCGAAGGAGACCGAGACGGTCGCGACCATGTTCTTCCGCGGCGTGCTCTGCAACTTCCTGGTCTGCCTCGGCGTGTGGATGGCCGCGCGGACGCGGTCGGACGGCGCGAAGCTGGTCGTGCTGTTCTGGGCGTTGCTGGCCTTCATCACCACCGGCTTCGACCACGTCGTCGCCAACATGACGATCTTCGGTCTCGGCCTGTTCAGCGGGCTGCCCGAGGCCACCGTCGGGCACTTCGCCTGGAACCTGCTCTGGGTCGGGCTCGGCAACCTCGTCGGCGGGGGTCTGCTGGTCGGCGCCGCCTACGGGTTCGTCGCGCGCAGCGAGAAGCCGGGCCACGACGAGGACGTCCCCGACTCGGCGGTGCCCCGCGAGCGGGAGGTCGCGCAGGCGTAGGTGCGCTCCGGCGCCGCGCCCGGACGAACGGGCCGTTCGTCACGGACGAGCGTGCCGAACGGCCTGTTCGTACCGCACGGCCCGCCGGGGGCTAGGCCGCGAAGGTGTAGCGGCTGCCCACGGCACCCGGCACGAACGCGTCGCCGAGGGCCTGGGCCAGCCGCATCTGTGCACGCCAGCCGGTGCAGTGCGCGGGGACGACGACGTCGGGGGCGAGGTCGACGAGCGCCTCGACGGTGGGCTCGATGATCGGTTCGAACCCGGGGCCGGTGAGGTGCAGGCCGCCCAGCAGGGCGTGCAGCCGCTCGTGCCCGGTCAGCCGGAGCGCGTGCCGGGCGATGTTCACCGACCCGGCGTGCCCGCAGCCGGTCAGCACGACGAGGCCCCGACCGCGGACGTCGACGACGAGCGCCTGGTCGTCGACGATCCACGGGTCGGGCGTCCAGTTCCCGTCGACCCGGGCCTCGTGGAAGGGCATGCCCTGCTCGAACTCCGTGGTCCGGTCGACCTCGCCCGTGATCAGCACGCTGCCGCCGAGCAGGAACGACGGCTCGCGGCGCTCGATCAGCTCGATGCCGTCCCCGACGAGGGCCGCGCGGTCGAGCCGCGGCATCACGAACGGCGCGCCCCCTGGCGGCACGAGGCGTCGCTCGGTGAAGGCCACCGGGTGCAGCACGAGCGGGCTCGCCGCCCGGCCGAGCCAGCGCTCCAGGCCGGGGAAGCCGCCGGTGTGGTCGGCGTGGCCGTGGGAGAGGACGATGGCCCCGATGTCGCCCGGGTCGACCTCGAGCCGGCGCCCGTTCACCGCCATGCCCTCCGGCGAGACGCCGGTGTCGAAGAGCAGGGTGTGGTCGTGCCCGTCGCGCGTGACCGTGACCAGCGCCGAGAACCCGTGCTCCGCCACCAGCCCGGGTCGGGCGAGCCCGTCGACGTACTGGTCGGCCGGCTCCCCGGGCCCGGTGCCGAGCCGGGCGCGGGTGACCCCCGGCCCGTCGGCGAGCAGGGCGTCGAAGGAGTTGTCCACGAGGACGGTGATCGTCAGGGCGTCGACCGGCTCCAGGTGGACCGGGTCGACGGCGGCGCCGTCCGCGGCTCGCGGGGTGGCGAAGGCGACGGCGGCCGCATCGGGGGTCTCGGTGCACACGGCGTCGATCCTGGCCCTCGACGAGGTCGACCGTCATCTGCGGCCTGCGCGTGCTTCACTGGTGATGTAGATACATCACTTGGGGAGATGACGGCCGTGGCCTCGTTCGACGTGCTGCTCGACCGGAACGCCCGCTTCGCCGCGGGCGACGCGTAACGCGACGTCCCGATCTACCCAACGGGCAACGTCGTCATCGTGACCTGTCTCGACCCGCGGACCGATCCGGCTGCGTTCCTGGGGCTCGGGCCGGGCGAGGGGGCGGTGATCCGGAACGCCGGCGGGCGGGTCACACCGACGGTGCTCGCCGACCTCGCCTTCGTCACCTACCTCTCGGAGCGGAAGCTCCGGCCGGAGGGCCCGCTCTTCGAGATCGCCGTCGTCCACCACACGCAGTGCGGCACCCACGTCCTCGCGGACGACGCGTTCCGGCAGGCGTTCATGGCGGCGGTCGGCGAGGACGTGGCCGGTTCGGTCGGCGGAGCCGTCACCGACCCCGCGAGCACGGTGCGCCACGACGTCGGCCTGTTGCGCGCGTCGGGCCTGGTGTCCGCGCGGGGCGCCGTGTCGGGGCACGTCTACGACCTCGACACGGGAACGGTCACCACGGTTGTCCCCGCCTGAGCGGGCCGCGGCCGAGGCGATGGCCCGGGACCTCGTTGCCGGGTGCGTGGGGCTCCGCGTGGACCGCCTGCACCGCGCGGTGGCCCGGATCCACGAGGGCGCGCTGGCGCGGATCGGGCTGTCCCTCGCGCAGACCGAGATCCTGGGGATAGTCGTCGGGCACGGGCGGCCGCTCCCGCCCTCGGCCGTCGCCTCCGCGCTGACCATGGAGCGGTCCACGGTCAGTCGGACGCTGGCCGGGATGACGACGGCGGGCTGGATCGAGGCGGTCGAGCTCACGCCCACCGGGCGGACCCGTCTCGTCGGCGTGACCCCGCTCGGGCTCCAGGTGCTCGCCTCGGCGCGTGGGGCGTGGGAGGGCGCGCAGACCAGGGTCCTCGAGCGCCTCGGGCCCGAGGCCCTCGACGTGCTGGACCGGTGGTTGGCGGCCCTGGTGGATCCGATGCCGCCGTGACAGGTGTGGTCGCTCGGGAACGACAGGGGGCCCGTACCGGTCCACCGGGTGCCTCCTCAGGGGCGGGTGGTGACGGTCAGCTCCGGGCCGCCCGCGACCTGCAGGGTCCAGCGCTGACCCGGCTCGATCCACGGCGGGTCGACCAGCGTCCCCGTCGTCACGATCTCGCCATCGGCGACGGGGGTGGCGCCAGGGAGGTCGGCCAACGCGGCAAGCGCGTGCCGGGGGCCGCCGAGGGCGTTCGCACCCCGACCCGTCGTCGAGAAGCCGGGGCCGGAGAGGGCGACCTCGACGTCCGCCAACCCGTCCACCGGCAGCTGCGGGCCGAGGACCAGCATCGCGTGCAGGCCGAAGTCGGCGACCGCCTCGGCGGGGGAGAACCGCCACCCCGGATGGTGGCTGGCGACGATCTCCACGCCGAGCGCCGCCCACGCGATCTCCGGGTACCGCGACACCCCGAGGACGATCTCGGGCTCCAGGCGTGGCTCGGGGAGGGCGCCGAGGGAGAGGCTCCGACAACGGGTGAGGGTGGTGTCGTAGACCGGCGCCCAGATCGGGCGGTCGAGCCCGTGCGCGTCCCATGCCCCGCGGTTGGTGAACCCGATCTTGCGTCCGACCCGGCGGTTGCCCCGCTCGCCGAGCCGCTGCTCGACCTCCGCAGCGAGGAGGTAGGCCGCGTCGAGGTCCAGGTCGGGGTCCCGGGGGAGCCGCGCGCCCGTGTCCCGCGCGCCGAGCAGCCGGTCGACCCGTCGGTCCTCCATGGCGGTCATCGATACACCCTCGGACCGGGACGGTCCGCGAGCCGGTCGTCCGACCACCCGCGCGGACGCCGCGAGCACGTGCGCGACGACGTCGAACTAGTGCGCGTGACCCCTGGTGGATCCGACGTTCCTGTGACGGGCCGGGACGACGAGGGCCGGGCCGCCCGCGGCGACCCGGCCCTCGTGCGTGCGCGGACTCAGCCGAGGCCGAGGCCCTCCTCGGCCTTCGTCACGCCGAGGTCCTCCTCGACGTCGTCCAGGCCGGTGGCCTCGCTGACGGCATCCGAGGCGTCCGCGACCCCGGTGGCCTCCTCGACGTCGGAGACGGCGCCGCCGACCTCCTGGATGACCCCGTCCGGGGTCTCGTCCGCGAAGGCCACACCGCCTCCGAGGCCCATGAGGGCGACCGAGACGGCGGCGGCCGCCGCGAGGCGGCCGAGACGTGCGGTGAGCGTGTTCGACATCAGGAGTTCCTTCCGACTGACCGCCCCCGACGGCGGCGGGTCATGGGATGCGCCGGACCTGTCATCCCGGCGCACGGACGACCCTGACTGCCGCGTATAGCGGCAATAAATACTCCCTTTGCCTCCACGTTAACCAGCTATGGCGAACTCCATGTTTGAAAATCGTCGTAGCGTGACCGTCCGGGTGCGCTCAGTAGTACCAGGGGAAGGGCGACCAGTCGGGCTCGCGCTTCTCGAGGAACGACTCCTTGCCCTCCACGGCCTCGTCGGTCATGTAGGCCAGGCGCGTCGTCTCGCCGGCGAAGAGCTGCTGGCCGACCAGGCCGTCGTCGATCAGGTTGAACGAGTACTTGAGCATCCGCTGGGCCTGCGGGGACTTGCCGAGGATCTCCCGCGCCCACTGCAGGGCGGTGGTCTCCAGCTCCGCGTGCGGCACGACCTCGTTGACCGCGCCCATCCGGTGCATCTGCTCGGCGGTGTAGGTCCGGCCGAGGAAGAAGATCTCGCGGGCGAACTTCTGCCCGACCTGCCGGGCGAGGTAGGCCGAGCCGTACCCGCCGTCGAAGGACCCGACGTCGGCGTCGGTCTGCTTGAAGCGGGCGTGCTCGGCGCTCGCCAGGGTGAGGTCGGAGACGGCGTGCAGGGAGTGGCCGCCGCCCGCTGCCCACCCGTTGACCACGGAGATGACGATCTTCGGCATGAAGCGGATCAGCCGCTGGCACTCGAGGATGTGCAGCCGGCCCGCGCGGCCCTGCTCCTGGGCGCTGACCGCGGTCTCGGACGACGCGTACTGGTAGCCCGTGCGCCCGCGGATGCGCTGGTCGCCGCCGGAGCAGAACGCGTGCCCGCCGTCGCGCGGGGAGGGACCGTTGCCGGTGAGCAGGACGACGCCGACGTCGGCGCTCGTCCGGGCGTGCTCGAGGGCCGTCGCCAGCTCGTCGACGGTGTGCGGGCGGAACGCGTTGCGCACCTCGGGCCGGTCGAAGGCGATGCGCACGCATCCCAGCTCGACCGAGCGGTGATACGTGATGTCGGTGAGGTCGAAGCCCTCCACCGGGCGCCAGACCGAGCTGTCGAAGAGCGGTTCGTCCACGGGGAGCGACCCTAGGCGTCGGGTGCGGTGCCCGCGGATGCGGCGGGAGCAGGACCGACTCGCCGCGCCGTTCGCGAGGGGTACACCAGGCATCGCGCGGCACGCTCGGACCTGCTTCCCGTGCGTCTCGCGAAGGCCGACCCGGCGTCCGGAACGGAGCTCCCCGCCGAGCCTAGGAGCGGGTCCGCACCGGCGTGATCGGCGGGGACGGGCGGTCGGGGCCCTCGTCGTCGCCGGCCTCCCACGACAGCCCCGGCAGCCCGCGCAGGCCCGACACGAACGGCTCCAGCCCGGTGCGGGCGACGCTGTCGGCCAGGGTCTCGTGGCCCACCCGGAGGTCCTCCCAGGTGCGCACGACCTGATCGACGAGCTGGGTGACCTGGTCCTGCGCGACCCGCCCGAGCACCCGGCCGATCCGGTCGCGCCCGAGGTCGCCGCCGAGGTGCACCCGGTAGCCGGGGACGCGCCGCCCGCGGACCGACACCAGGTTCCCGGCCAGTCCGAGGTCGGCGGCCTGGTGGCGGGCGCAGGAGGCGGGGCAGCCGGAGACGCTCACCGACACCCGCGAGTTCCGGCGCAGCACGGGGAGGTGCCACAACGCGCCGGCGAGGTCGCGGGTCGGGGTGATGGCCAGCGCGCAGGAAGGGGCCCCGACGCAGGACCGCACGTCCCGCGCCGGACGGTGGGTGTGCACGGCGAGGCCCACCGCGGCGACCCGGACGGCGAGCTCCCCGACCCGCCCGACCGGGACGTCCCGGAGCACGACGTTCTGCTCGCGGCTCAGTCGCACCATCCCGTCGCCGAGCTCGCGGGCGACCTCGGCGAGGACGTCGAGCGCGTCGGCGGACAGGCGGCCGAGCGGCACGGTGACGGTGACCGTCGCGAGGCCCGGCACCCGCTGCGGCCGCACGTCGTCGCCCCACCCGTGCTCGGGCGTCGGCCCGCTCGGCACGCCGGGGGCGTGGACCTCGGGCAGTGGGGCGGGCGCCGGCCACGGACGTCCACGCAGCTCGGCGGTGGCCTCGGCGACCAGCGCGGTGAAGCGGTCGGCTCCGAGCCGGGCGAGGAGGAACTTGAGCCGCGCCCGGTTCGGCTGCTCGAACGCGCCGTGCGCGAGGAACACCGCGAGCACGGCGTGGACGGCCGGGAGGAGCTCGTCGCGCGGGACGAACGCGGTGAGCCGGGTCGCGAGTGTCGGACGGGAGCGGCCGAGGCCACCGCCCACCCACAACTCGTAGCCCGGCCGCCCCTCGCCGTCGAGGACGGAGACGAGCCCGACGTCGGAGACCTTGGCCTGCGCGCGGCACCCCGGGCAGCCGCCGAGGCTCACCGTGAAGCGTTGCGGCAGCCGCGTGTTCAGCCCGGGTCCGAGCCGCAGCAGCGAGTCGGTGAGCAGCTCGGCGTCGGGCGTGCAGTCGAACGGCTCCTCGGCCGAGACGCCCGCGTCCGGGCAGCTGGTGACGCCGCGGACGGTGTGCCCGCAGGTCGCGTCCGTGTCCAGGCCGGCGGCGTGCAGGGCGTCGAGGGTGTCCACGACCCGGTCGGCCGGCACACCGTGGAGCTCGAGCTGCTGGCGGGTGGTGAGGTGGACCGGGCCGGACCCGCGCCCGCGCAGGAGGGCGGCGAGCGCCGCGGCGGCGTCCGCCGACACGCGTCCGCGGGTCCGCGCGCGCAGCAGGAACGACCCGTCCTCGCGCTCCGAGCACGCCCCGAGGGTCTTGAGGCTGTAGCGCTCCAGGGCGCCGAGCCGGGCGGGGTCGGCGACCGCGTCGAGGTCGAGGGGCAGGCCCGCCCGCTTGCTCGCGACGACGTCGCCGGGGGCGTCCCGTCCACCCGGCCGGGCGGGTGCCGACGGGGCCCCGAGCGCGTCGTCCGGACGCAGCGGCGCGGCCACCCGCGCCGGCGGGGCGGCGGGCGCGGCAGCCACACCGGCCGTCGGGACGAGGGCGTAGCCGACGCCGTGGAGGGTGCGGACCATCTCGCGGTGGGTCGGCCCGAGCGCCCGGCGCAGCGCGCGGACGTGCACGTCGACGGTGCGCGCGCTGCCCTCGTACTCCGGGCCCCACACCCGACGCAGCAGGGCGGCCCGCGTGACGGGGCGGCCGGGCCGCGCGGCGAGGTCGGCGAGCAGCTCCAGCTCACGGCGGGCGAGCGCGAGCGGGCGCCCGCCGACCGACGCCTGGTAGGCGACGGTGTCGACGACCAGGTCGCCGACGACGAGGGCCCCCGGTGGCGGGGCGGTCGGGCGCCGGTCCCGGCGCGGCCGCGGGACGGGCGGGACCGGGCGGGCGAGCAGGCGCAGGCGGGTGGCCACCTCGCCGGGGGAGGCGTCGGGCAGGAGCAGGGTGTCGACCGGGACGTCCTGTTCGACCGGGAACGCCGCGTCCGGTCCCACCACGACCGCGACCGGCAGCCCGGGCCGGACCGCGTCGATCGCGGCGGCGAGCTCGGCGGCGGCGAAGGGGCGGGTCCGGGCGTCGAGCAGCACGGCGTCGACGTCGACGGCGGAGGTCAGGGCGTCGGCCGCGGTGAGGGCGCCGGGGGTGACGCGGTGGTCGGGCAGCATCGCGAGCCCCGGGAGCACCTCGTCGACCGTGGACGCCCCGCTGAGCAGGAGCAGGTGCACGCCTCCATCGCACCATCCGATCGTTACGCCGGTGTTGCTCCGCCCTCGGTCGCGAAGAGCTCCCGCACGGCCGCCCGGTCCGGCTTGCCGATCCCGCGCAGCGGCAGCTCGTCGAGCACCCGGACCGCCCGCGGCCTCGCCCGGCCCAGCCAGTCGACCTCGCGGCGGACCGCCTCGGGCTCCAGGTCGGAGCCGGTCACGACGGCGACCACCCGCGCGCCCCACTCCGGGTCCGGCACCCCGACCACGCACGCCTCGCGCACCCCCGGCACCGCGCGCAGGGCCCGCTCGACGACGATCGGCGGCACCTTCTCGCCACCGGTGACGATCACGTCGTCCGCCCGCCCGAGCACCTCGAGCCGCCCGCCCGGGAGCACGCGCCCGAGGTCGGAGGTGCGGAACCGGCGGCCCGGGAGGAACGACGGGTCGGTCGACCCCTGGTAGCCGTCGGCGACGGTCGCGCCGCCCAGCACGATCCGTCCGACGCCGGACGCGTCCGGGTCCTCGAGGTCGAGGGTGACCCGGTCCAGCGGCACCCCGTCGTACACGCAGCCGCCGCAGGTCTCGCTCATCCCGTAGGTGGTCACCACCCGCACCCCGGCGGCACGGGCCCGCTCGAGGAGCGCGGTCTCGGTGGCGGCCCCACCGATCAGCACCGCGCCGAACCCCCGGAGCGCGTCGAGGCCGGCGTCCGCGTCGTCCAGCAGCCGCCGCAGCTGCGTGGGCACGAGGGAGAGCCGGGTGACCGCCGGGCGGGCGGCCCGGACGGCGGCGGCGAACGCGTCGGGCCGGAAGCCGTCGCGCAGATCCATCACCGCGGCCGGCGTCCCGGCCCGGGCCGAGCGCAGCAGCACCTGCACCCCGGCGACGTGGTGCGCGGGGAGCGCGAGCAGCCAGCGGCCCTCGCCGCCGAGCCGGGCGGCCGTCGACGTCGCGGACGCGGCGAGCGCCGTGCCGGAGAGCAGGACGGCCTTGGGGACGCCGGTGGAGCCCGACGTCGTCACCACCGCGGCGACGCCGGGGCCGACCGGGGCGCGCAGCGTCGCCGGCGGGGGCGGGTCGTCGGGACCCGTCGGCAGGACCGCGGGGCCGTGCCCGGCCACGGCCGCCACGAGCCGCTCGCCGAGCGCGCGGGCGGCGGCGGCGGACCCGTCGGTGGCGACGACCTCGACGGGGCGGGTGCGGTCCATGGCCCCCACGGTAGGCCGCACCGACGGGCAAGATCGGGATCGGGGACTACCGTGGACCGGTGGGCGATCTCGTCACGACCACCGGCGGCGTGGAGCTCCGGGCGGTCCCGGTGGCCCTCCCGATGCGCGTCCGGTTCCGCGGCATCACCGTCCGGGAGACGCTGCTGCTCGCCGGTCCCGACGGCGGGTGGGGCGAGTTCTGCCCGTTCGTCGAGTACGACGACGACGAGGCCGTGCCCTGGCTGCGCTGCGCGCTGGAGTCGGCGCTCGGCCCCGCCTGGCCGCCCCCGCGACGGACGCGGATCCCGGTGAACGCGACCGTCCCCGCCGTCGACCCCGAGCAGGCGCACCGCACCGTCACCGCGTCCGGGGCCGGCACCGCGAAGGTGAAGGTCGCCGAGGCCGGCCAGGACCCGGGGGAGGACCTCGCCCGGGTCGAGGCGGTCCGCGCGGCCCTGGGCCCGGCCGGACGGATCCGCGTCGACGCCAACGGCGGCTGGCCGGTCGACGCGGCCGTCACGGCGATCCGCGCGCTGGACCGGGCGGCCGGCGGCCTGGAGTACGTCGAGCAGCCGTGCCGCACCGTCGAGGAGCTGGCCGCGGTGCGCCGTCGGGTGGACGTCCCGGTGGCCGCCGACGAGTCGATCCGCCGGGCGTCCGACCCGATGCGGGTGGTCGAGGCCGAGGCGGCCGACGTCGCGGTGGTCAAGGTCGCGCCGCTCGGCGGGGTCGCGGCGTCGCTGCGCATCGCCGAGGCGATCGGGCTGCCGTGCGTGGTGTCCTCCGCGGTGGAGAGCTCGGTCGGTCTCGCCGCGGGCCTCGCCCTCGCCGGGGCGCTGCCCGAACTGCCGTACGCCTGCGGGCTCGGGACGACGAGCCTGCTCGCGCAGGACACGGTGGCGGCGTCGCTCGTGCCCGACGCCGGGTGGTTGCCGGTGCTGCCCGCAGCCCCCACGCCCGTCGTCGGGGAGGCCATGTCCCCGGACCGGGCCACGTGGTGGCTCGACCGGGTGAGCCGGGTGCTACGCCTGGTCGACGACCGGTGAACCCCGACCCCGACCCCGACCCGCGGGGACGGACACGCCGGGGCTGGTGACCGTCCCTCGACCCGTGTCGGGTATAGCGTGCGGAGCGTGACGGGCAGGGCGTCCTTGGTGACGGGGGAACGATGACCGCGGTGGCTCGGGGATCGTCGGCGGGGGCGTCGGCGGCCGGCGAGCCCGAGGGTCCTCCGGTGCACGTCCGGACCGCCTTCGGCGTCCGGGACTCGGTACCGCGGCCCCGTCCGCACCTGCCCGGCCCCGCCTGGAGCTGCGACGGTGTGCTGCTGCGCCCGGTGTCGGACACCGTGCTCGCCGCCTGGTCGGCCGCGACGCTCGAGGAACTGGCCGGCGGGGGCGTCGACGGCATCCGGCTCGCCCGGCCGGTCCGCGCCTCCGACGGCCGCCGCGTGGTGTCCGGCTGGTCGGCCTGCCACGACGTCGCGGGGGAGGTCCGCCCGCGGCACGACGACGTGGTGGCGGTCTCACTGCGCCTGCACCGCGCCACCGCCCGGCTGTCCCGCCCCCGCCTGGTCGACGACCGGGACGACATCCTCGCGCGCGCCGACCGCGCGGCGTTCGGCGAGAAGACGGTGCCGCTCGACCCCGAGACCGGCGGCGACCTGTTCGCCGAGCTCGCCCGCCGTCGGGTGTCCTCGACGCTGCCGCTGCAGCTCGTGCACGGCGACCTGTTCGGCACCGTGCTCTTCGAGGGGGCCGGGGCGGGCGAGGACGCGACCCCGCCCGCCGTCCTGGACCTCGTCCCGTTCTGGCGGCCGGTGGAGTGGGCGGCGGCCGTGGTCGTCGTGGACGCCCTCGCGTGGGGCGGCGCCGACGCGGGCATCGTCGGTCGCTGGTCGCACCTGCAGGCGTGGCCGCAGATGCTGCTGCACGGCCTGCTGTTCCGGCTGGCCGTGCACGCCCAGCACCCGGCGTGCACCAAGGAGTCGCTGCGCGGGCTCGAGCACGCCGCCCGCGTCATCACCGAACTGCTCTAGCCAACCGTGACGGGAGGCTCTCCTTCCGTCGTCCGCCCGCAACACGACGTCATCGCCGTGTAACGCCCGATTCCTACCGTCCGGTCCCGAACGGGGCGCACCACGGATCGCCCCCTGCGGGAGGCGGACGCGATGACGGTGCAGGCCAGGTCCGAGGGACCGGTCCGGGGGCGGTGGATCGACGACTGGCGCCCGGAGGACGAGTCCTTCTGGCAGGGCGGCGGGAAGCGGGTCGCGAACCGCAACCTGTGGTTCTCCGTCTTCTCCGAGCACATCGGGTTCTCGATCTGGACCCTGTGGTCGGTCCTCGTGCTCTTCATGCCGAACGACGCGTTCGGGCTCGACGTGGCCGGGAAGTTCTTCCTCGTCGCGATGCCGACGCTCGTCGGGTCGTTCCTGCGCCTGCCCTACACGATGGCCGTCGCGGTGTTCGGCGGCCGCAACTGGTCGATCATCGCCGCGGCGCTGCTGCTCGTCCCGACGATCCTCGCGGCGTTCATCGTCCAGCCCGGCGTCAGCTACACGACGCTCATGGTGCTCGCGGCGATCGCGGGCGTCGGCGGCGGCAACTTCGCCTCGTCGATGACCAACATCAACGCGTTCTTCCCCGACCGGTACAAGGGCTACGCGCTCGGCCTCAACGCCGGCGGCGGGAACCTCGGCGTCGCGGTGATCCAGCTGCTCGGCCTGCTCATCCTCGCGACGGCGGGCGGCGGCGTCACCGGCATCCGCATCCTGCTCGGGATCTACATCCCGCTCGTCGTGATCGCCACGCTCTGCTCGGCGATCTTCATGGACAACCTGAGTACCGTGCGCAACGACACCGGTGCGCTCAAGGAGGCGACGAAGGAGGCCCAGACCTGGGTCATCTCCTTCCTCTACATCGGCACCTTCGGCTCGTTCATCGGTTACAGCTTCGCCTTCGGCCTCGTGCTGCAGAACCAGTTCGGCCGGACCCCGCTGCAGGCGGCGACCCTGACCTTCATCGGCCCGCTGCTCGGGTCGCTCATCCGCCCGGTCGGCGGCTGGCTCTCCGACCGCATCGGCGGGGTGCGGGTGACCTTCTGGAACTTCGTCGCGATGGCCGTCTCCTCGCTGATCTGCATCATCGCCTCGGGGCAGCAGTCGCTCGGCCTGTTCGTCGTCGGCTTCACCCTGCTGTTCATCACCTCCGGGATCGGCAACGGCTCGGTCTACAAGATGATCCCGGCGATCTTCCGGACGAAGGCCCTGGCCGCGTCGGAGTCGACGGGCCGGGACACCGACGCCTCCCTGCTGTGGGCACGCCGCATCTCCGGCGCCGTCATCGGGATCGCCGGCGCGATCGGCGCCTTCGGCGGCCTGCTGATCAACCTCGCGTTCCGGCAGTCCTTCCTCACCGTGAAGAGCGGCGTGCCGGCGTTCTGGGCGTTCCTCGCCTTCTACGCCGTCTGCTTCGTCGTGACCTACCTCGTCTACATGCGCAACGCGAAGGCGGCGACCGACCCGAAGACCGGGTCCACGGTCTCGTACGCGTCGGTGTAGGTGGCTTCGCCCGGTGAGCAGAAAAGGTCGCCGTAGCGACCTTTTCTGCTCACCTGCGACCGAAGGGAGCACATCCGCATGAACCCCCGCACGGTCGTCGTCGTCGGCCACGGGATGGTCGGGCACCGCTTCGTCGAGAGCCTGCGCCGGCTCGACACCGAGGACGCGTGGAAGGTGGTGGTGCTGGCCGAGGAGAACCGGCCGGCCTACGACCGGGTCGCGCTGTCCTCCTACGTCGGCGACGCCTCGGCGGACGACCTCACCCTCGACGAGCACAGCGACCCGCTGGTGGAGCTGCACCTCGACGAGCCGGTGGCGTCCGTCGACCTCGCGCGGCGCACGGTCCGGACCGCGAAGGGTCGCGACGTCGCCTACGACGAACTGGTCGTCGCCACCGGCAGCGTCCCGTTCGTGCCGCCGGTGCCGGGCCGCGACCTCGACGACGTCTTCGTCTACCGCACGCTCGACGACCTCGACGGGTTGCGCGCGGCGGCGGAGAAGGCGATCTCGACGGCGGGTGCGGGCCGGCGGTCCGGCGTCGTCGTCGGCGGCGGGCTGCTCGGGCTGGAGGCCGCGAACGCGCTGCGGCAGCTCGGCCTGTCGCCGCACGTGGTGGAGATGGCGCCGCGACTGATGCCGGTGCAGGTCGACGAGGGCGGTGGCGCGTTGCTCCGGCGGCTCGTGTCCGAGCTCGGCCTGCGGGTTCACACCGGCGTCTCCACGAGCTCGATCGCCCGGGACCACCGCGGCGGCCTGACCGTCACGCTCTCCGACGGCACCGAGCTCGACGCCTCCGTGGTCGTCTTCTCCGCCGGCATCCGTCCGGCCGACACGGTGGCCCGCGAGGCGGGGCTCGAGGTGGGGGAGCGCGGCGGGGTGCTGGTCGACGACCGGTGCCGGACCTCCGACGAGCACGTCTGGGCCATCGGCGAGGTCGCCGCGGTCAAGGGCCGGACCTACGGCCTCGTCGCGCCGGGGTACGCGATGGCCGAGGTCGTCGCGGGGCGGCTCACCGGCGGCGAGGGCCGCTTCACCGAGGCCGACCTGTCGACGAAGCTCAAGCTGCTCGGGGTCGACGTGGCGAGCTTCGGCGACGCGCACGCGGCGACCGCCGGGGCGCTCGAGGTGACGCTGAACGACCCCGTGGCGGGCACGTACTCCAAGCTCGTCGTCTCCGACGACGCGACGACCCTGCTCGGCGGCATCCTCGTCGGCGACGCCTCGAACTACGAGACGCTGCGCGGCTTCCTCGGCGAGAAGCTCCCCGGCGACCCGATGTCGCTGATCGCGCCGGCCTCCGACGGGGCCGTGGGCGTCGGCATCGACGCCCTGCCCGACGGCGCCCAGATCTGCTCGTGCAACGCGGTGACGAAGGGCGCGCTCGTCGAGGCCATCAGCTCCGGCGAGGCCACGACCGTCCCGCAGCTCAAGGCCTGCACCCGGGCCGGCACCACCTGTGGCTCCTGCGTGCCGACCCTCGGCAAGGTCCTCGCGTCCTGTGGCGTCGAGGTCTCGAAGGCGCTCTGCGAGCACTTCGCGCAGTCCCGCGCGGAGCTCTACGAGATCGTCCGGGTGACCGGCCTGCGGACGTTCACCGAGGTCGTCGAGGGCTACGGCACGGGCCGGGGCTGCGACGTCTGCAAGCCCGCCGTGGCGTCGATGCTCGCGACCCTCGCCGGCGGGCACGTGCTCGACGGCGAGTCGGCGACGCTGCAGGACACCAACGACCACTTCCTCGCGAACATGCAGCGCAACGGCACCTACTCGGTGGTCCCGCGCCTGCCCGGCGGGGAGGTGACGCCCGAGGGGCTCATCGCGATCGGCTCGGTGGCGAAGGACTTCGGGCTCTACACGAAGATCACCGGCGGCCAGCGGATCGACATGTTCGGGGCGCGCGTCGACGACCTGCCGAAGATCTGGCGCCGGTTGGTCGACGCCGGGTTCGAGTCCGGCCACGCCTACGGCAAGTCGCTGCGCACGGTGAAGTCGTGCGTCGGCACCGACTGGTGCCGCTACGGCGTGCAGGACTCCGTCGGGCTCGCCGTCGCCCTGGAGCTGCGCTACCGGGGGCTCCGGTCGCCGCACAAGCTGAAGTCCGGGGTGTCGGGCTGCGCCCGCGAGTGCGCGGAGGCCCGGTCGAAGGACTTCGGGATCATCGCCACCGAGACCGGGTGGAACCTCTACCTCGGCGGCAACGGCGGGTTCACCCCGAGGCACGCGGAGCTGATCGCCTCGGACCTGGACACGACGACGCTGGTCCGCACGATCGACCGCTTCCTCATGTTCTACGTCCGCACCGCCGACCGGCTGCAGCGCACCGCGCCGTGGATCGAGTCGCTCGAGGGCGGCATCGACCACCTCCGTGAGGTGATCATGGAGGACTCGCTCGGCATCTGCGCCTCGCTCGACGAGCAGATGGCGGGTCACGTCGCGGGCTACGCCGACGAGTGGGCCGCGGTCCTGGAGGACCCGGAGAAGCTCGAGCGGTTCACCTCGTTCGTCAACGCGCCGGGCGTGCCCGACCCGACGATCGAGTTCGTCGACCACCTCGGCCGGCGGGTCCCGGCCGGGATGAAGGACGGCCAGCCGACCGACCTCGCCGCGCTCGGCCTCGGCGGGGTCCCGATCACCGACGGAGCCCGGATCCCGATGGGAGCGCCCGCATGACCGCACAGGCCGACGCCCGCCACCACCCGTCGGGCTCGACCGACGGCGCGGAGGCCAAGGACCCGCACCCGACCCCGGCGACCCCGGCCCACCCGCCGTCGGGAACGGGGTGGACCGCGGTCTGTCCGCTCGAGAAGCTGCAGCCGGAGCGCGGGGTGTGCGCGCTGGTGGAGGGTGAGCCGGTCGCGCTGTTCCGCACCCGGGACGACCGGCTGTTCGCCCTGCACAACGTCGACCCGTTCTCGGCGGCGTCGGTGCTCTCGCGCGGCATCGTCGGCGACCTGGGCGGGACCCCGGTCGTCGCCTCGCCGTTGTACAAGCAGCACTTCGCGCTGGAGTCGGGCGTGGCGCTGGAGGACTCGGACGTCGTCGTCGCCACCTATCCTGTGCGGGTGGTGAACGGGACGGTCGAGGTCGGTGGTCCGTGAGCGGCCCCCTGGACGGCGTGCGGGTCGGCGTGACGGCCGACCGCCGCGCCGACGACCAGATCGAGCTCCTGCACCGCAAGGGCGCGACGACGGTGCACGGCCCGACGATGCGGATCGTGCCCCTGGCCGACGACGCGCAGCTCGCGTCGGAGACCCGCGGGCTGCTCGACGCGCCGCCCGACGTCGTGGTCGCGACCACCGGGCAGGGCTTCCGCGGGTGGCTCGAGGTCGCCGACGAGTGGGAGCTGGGGGAGCGGCTGCGGGCGGTCCTCGCCGCCGCCGAGGTGCTGGCGCGGGGCCCGAAGGCGCGCGGCGCGATCCGCGGCGCCGGGTTCCGCGAGGCGTGGTCGGCCGACGAGACCGAGTCGTCGCCCGAGGTCCTGGAGCACCTGCTCGAGCAGGGGGTGTCCGGACGACGGATCGCGGTCCAGCTGCACGGCGACCCCATGACCTCCTTCCTCGCCGCGCTGCGTGAGGCCGGCGCGGACGTCGTCGAGGTGCACGTCTACCGGTGGGAGCCGCCGCCCGACCTGCCCGCCGTCGACGCCCTCATCGACGCCGTCATCGCGCGCGAGGTCGACGTCGTCACCTTCACGAGCGCTCCCGCCGTCGAGGGTCTGGTGCAGCGCGCGGAGGCGCTGGGGCGGGACGCGGACCTGCTCGCCGCCCTGCGCGACGGCGTGCTCGCCTGCACCGTGGGGCCCGTGACGTCCGCCCCGCTCGATCGTCTCGACGTGCCCTCGCTGGCGCCGGAGCGGTTCCGGTTGGGGGCGATGGTGAAGCGGCTCGAGGAACACGTGGGAGACGCAGCGCAGCGGAGCTCGACCCGATGAGGGCGGTGTCCCCGTGACCCTGGTGGTCCTCGCGCACGGCACGAACGACCCGGCCGGCCGCGCGACCTGGGGTGCCCTGCTCACGCGCGTGCGGGCGCTCCTTCCCGACGTCGGGGTGCGGCTGGCCTGGGCGGGCGTCGCCCGTCCGCAGCTGGCGGACCTGCTGCCGAAGCTGCCCTCCGGACCCGTGGACGCGGAGCGGGGCGGAGCCGGACCATCGGGCGTCGTCGTGGTCCCGGCGTTCCTGGCCTCGGGCTTCCACGTGCGCCGGGACGTGCCGGAGCAGCTGGCGTCCCTCGGCCGCGACGACGTGGTGGTGACCGAGCCGCTCGGGCCGGACGCCGTCCTCGTGGACGCGGCGCTGTCCCGGCTGCGCGCCGCCAGGTGGACCGACCAGCAGGTGGTGCTGGCGGCCGCCGGGTCGACGGACCCGGTGGCGCAGGCCGACCTCCGCGTCGCGGCCGACCTGGTGCGGGAGCGGGTGGGCGGCGAGGTGCCGGTCGGCTACGTCGCGGGGGGCGATCCGCGGCTGGCCGACGTCGTCGCGGCCCAGGACGGTCCGGTCGCGCTGCTGACGTGGCTGCTGGCGCCCGGGGTGTTCCACCGGTGGGCGTCCGGGGTGGGCGCGGCCGTGGTGGCGGAGCCGTTGGGGGACCACCCGGCGGTCGCGTCGCTGCTGGTCGAGCGGTACCGCGCGTCGGTGGCGCTCGCGTCCTGACGTCGACGTCAGCGGTGGCCCACGGCCGACGCCCGATGTCAGCGGTGGCACACGGCTGATGTCGGACACGCGTATGGCGGGCGACCCGGATGGGCACTCCGGACCCCGCGGACGGCGGAGGGAGGGACACCGGGGTGGCCGAGGACGACGAGCTGATCGCCGGGCGCTACCGCGTCGTCGCGCGGGTCGGGAGCGGGGCGATGGGCGTGGTCTGGCGCGCCGAGGACGAGCGGCTGCAGCGCACGGTGGCCCTCAAGCAGGTCCGGCTGCCCGGCGGGGTCGACGAACGCAGCACCGAGCAGGCCCATCAGCGCGTCATGCGCGAGGGCCGGCTCGTCGCCCGCATCCACCACCCGCACGCCATCGCGATGTTCGACGCGGTCGACCACGGCGGGGAGCCGTGGCTGGTCATGGAGTACCTGCCGTCGCGGAGCCTCGCCGAGGTGGTCGCCGCCGACGGGCCGCTGACCCCGCACGCCGCCGCGGCGATGGGCCACCAGGTCGCCGCGGCCCTGACGGCGGCACACACGGCCGGGATCGTCCACCGCGACGTGAAGCCCGGCAACGTCCTGCTCGGCACCGACGGCATCGTCAAGGTCACCGACTTCGGCATCTCCCGCGCCGTCGACGAGGCCACCCTCACCTCGACCGGGATGATGGCCGGGACGCCCGCCTACCTCGCGCCGGAGATCGCCCGTGGGGCGTCGGCCGACTTCCGGTCGGACGTCTACTCGCTCGGATCCACGATCTACGCGGCGGTCGAGGGCGAGCCGCCGTTCGGGTCGGGCGAGAACGCGCTGGCCCTGCTGCACCGGGTCGCGTCCGGGGACCACCCGCCGCCCCGCCGTGCCGGCAGCCTCGCGCCGCTGCTGGAGCGCATGCTCGCCGCCGATCCGGTGCACCGCCCGGAGATGCACCAGGTCCGCGACGAACTCGAACGGCTCGCCGCCGTCGACGTCGAGACCGACGCCTGGCCCGAGGAGGTCCCGGCGACGAGCCCGACCGTGCCGGTCCCGCCGTCGGCCCCGTCCGACCCGTCCGACCCGTCGACCGGGCCCGGGAGCACCTCCGGCAGCGGCCGTCGCGTCGCGGTCGCGCCCGTCCCGGCCCCGCCCGGTCCCGGCCCGACACACCCGCTGCCGCCGCGCGCCGACCCCGCGCCGGTGGGCGAGGAGGAGGGGACCCGCCGTCGTCCGTTGCTGATCGGCCTCGGGGTGCTGCTGGTGGCCGCCGCCGCGGTCGTGGCGCTGGTGCTGGGGACGGGCGGTGGCGGGCTCGGGGGTGCCACCACCGGCCCGTCGACCGCGACCGACCAGGCCGAGCCCGGGAGCGGGACGGCCTCCGACGACTGGTCGGCCGCCGACGCCTCGGACGCCCCGCCCGCGCCGGGCACGTCCGACCAGGTCGCGCAGCAGCAGGCGGTCATCGACTACTACGGGCTGATCCCGTCGGACCTGGCCGAGGGCTGGCAGCGGCTGACGCCGTCGTACCAGCGGAACACCGCGGGCGGGTTCGCCGGGTACTCCCGGTTCTGGGGCGACATGAGCCGGGTGACCGTCCGTGGGGTGTCCCCGGCCCCGGGCGACGCCGTGGACGCCACCGTCACCTACACCTACCGCGACGGGCGGACCAGCGAGGAGCGGACGCTGTTCCGGATGGTGCAGCAGGACGGCGTCTGGAAGATCGACGGGAGCCAGGTCCTCTCGAGCCGCTGACCCGTCGTCAGGAACGGCGGTAGCGCTCCGCGTACCGGGCCGCGGCCGCGTCGTCCTTGTCGCGGTCCCGTTCCGCGCGGGTCGCGACGCCGGTGCCGACGGGGTAGCCGGCCTTCACCAGCCGGTGTTCCGCGGTCTCGTGCACGTAGGCGACCGCGAAGATCATGCCCATGATCCCGCCGCCGAGCGCGCACATCGCGCGCAGCCACAGCGGGCCGGGCACGAAGACGAGGATCGCGATCGCGAACGGGGCGATCTGGACCAGGATCCGGGCGATGTGGCGCAGCCACCAGGTCCGGCAGGTCGTGTCGTGCAGGACCCAGGGTGAGAACCGCTCGGGCAGCCCGCCGCCGTAGGCGTACCAGAGCCACCGGAGCGGGTCGGGTCGCTTGACGTTTTGCACACCAACAGTATGCACCCCACGTGTAGGGTCGCCGGTGTGACGGCGGCCCCGGAGGAGATCGACCCCCTCGCCCTGGAGAACCAGGTGTGCTTCGCGCTGGCGGTGGCGGCGCGCTCGGTGATCGCCCTCTACCGACCGCTGCTGGAGCCGATGGGCCTCACGCATCCGCAGTACCTCGTCATGCTGGCGCTGTGGGGCGGGGAGCCGCTGTCGGTCACGGCGCTCTCGACGAGGCTCGCGCTCGACCCGGGCACGCTCTCGCCGCTGCTCAAGCGGCTCGAGGCGCAGGGCTACCTGGAACGACGGCGGGTCCCGGGCGACGAGCGCACGCTCGCCGTCACGCTCACCGCGGCCGGTCGGGCGCTGCGGACGGAGGCGGAGCGCATCCCGCCGGCGATCGTGGAACGGCTCGGGATGCCGGTCGAGGAGCTGCTCCGGCTGCACGGCGACCTGGGCGCGGTCATCGCGGCGGCGCGGGAGCCCTGATCACGGGCGGGCCGCGAGCATCGCCAGCACGACCGGGCTGCGGGTGACCGCCCGCGACCAGGCCGCGACCACCGGCAGCGGCTCGGCGGGCAGCGGGACCCGCGCCACCCCGTCGTCGGGAACGGGCTGCGCGAGCACCGACCAGCCGAGGCCCTGGGCGACGAGGGCGCGCACCATCTCGGTCGACCGCGTGCGGTGCTCGATCCGGGGCGAGACGCCGAGCTCCCGGCAGACGGCGAGCGCGTGGTCGGACGACGGCGGGAGGTCGAGCAGCACCATCGGCTCGTCGGCGACGGCGGCGAGGTCCGACGCCGGGTGGCCGCGCCGTACCAGCAGGTAGGGGACGTTCGCGGCGACCTGCTCGGTGTCGAGATCGGGGGAGAGGCCGTGGTCGTGGAGCACGGCGAGGTCGAGCTCGCCGTCGAGCAGGCGGCGTTGGAGGCGGTCCTGGTCGTCCTCGACGAAGGCGACGCGGGTGCGCGGGTGCCGCCCGCGCAGCGCCGCGATCCACGGGGCGAGGACGGTCGGCGCGAGGGTCGGGTAGCAGCCGACCGACACGACCCCGGCGACCTCGCCCAGGCTGGTGGCCAGCTCGCCCGCGTCGCGGAGCAGCCGGCGACCGCGGGTCACGGCGGACCGGCCCGCCGGCGTGAGCTGCACGCCGTGCGCGCGGCGGCGCAGCGTGAGCTGGACCCCGAGCGTCCGCTCGAGCTCGTCGAGCGCGACGGAGATCGCCGACGGGGAGACGTGCAGGGTCGACGCGGCGGCCGCGAGGGTGCCGTGGTCGGCGACGGCGACCAGGTAGGACACCTGTCGCAACGTAAAGTTCGAGGAACTCACGAAGCACCGTAGCATCGTGAAATTTACAGATCGGCCGTCGGCGGGGACGCTGGTCGCTATGACCACCACCACACCGCAGGCGCGCGACGTCGACGTCGCCGCGTCCGGGGACGTGCCCGAGCGGGGCCGCCTCGTCGTCGAGATCGGGTCCGGTCCCGACGCCGTGACCGTCGGCATCTTCCGCTTCGGCGGCCGCCTGCACGCGTGGGAGAACGTGTGCGCGCACCAGGGCGGGCCCGCCTGCCAGGGCCGGATCGTCGGCCGCGTCCGGGAGCGGCTCGACGAGGGCAAGCGCAGCCTCGGCCTGCGGTTCGACGAGGACACGATGCACGTGGTGTGCCCGTGGCACGGCTACGAGTACGACGTGACGACCGGCCGGCACCCCGGGGTGCCGGGGGCGTCGCTGCGCCGCATCGAGGTCGCCGAGGCGGAGGGCCGGATCCGTGTCACGGTCTGAGCGCATCGCGGCCCTGGTGGCGGAACTGGACGCCGAGGTCGCCGCCGGTCTCGACGACGGGGCACTCGCTCGCCTCGACCCCGGCACCGCGCGCCGGCTCGTCGGCGTCGCCGGACGGTGCTGGGCGGTCGCCGCCGAGGAGGGGCACGACCCGCCGTCGGGAACCGATCTCAGCCCGACCGACGCGGTGGTGCTCGCGACCGCCGCCCTGCGCAGCAACGACCTGAACCCGTTCGACCTCGCCCTGTGGTTCTCGAGGAGCTCGTCATGACGATCACGCCCGACCCGGCGGTGCGGCGCCTGCCCACGCAGGAGATCACCACCACCACCGACACCCGCGAGATCCTCGCGAACGCGCGGCGGGACACCGAGCGCTACGGCCTCGACGACTACTTCATCGTCGACGTCGACTCCCACCACGTGGAGCTCGACTCGTGGCCGGAGATCCTGCAGTACCTCGACAGCCCGGTGCTGCGCGACAGCGCGAACCAGATGATGCGGAACTGGCCCAACGCGGCGCGCCTGGCCCTGCACAACCACTCGCCCGGCCTGACGATGCAGGACGTCTCCGGGCGCATCCCGCACCAGGCGTCGCTCGGGGAGGAGACCCCGGGCACGACGTCGGGCGCGGACCGGGACGCGACGCTGGTGCGGCGCGCGATGGACGCGATGTCGATCGACGTCCAGGTCGTGTTCCCGCAGCCGATGCTGGAGACGGGGCTGCACCCGCAGCCGGAGGTCGCGACGGCGCTGCTGCAGGCCTACAACCGCTGGTTCACCGCCGAGGTGCTGCCCCGCGAGCCGCGCATCCGGACGATGCTGGGGCTGCCGTTCGAGAACCCGGACGCCTGCCTGGAGACGATCGAGGAGTTCGCCGACACCCCCGGCGTCATCGGGTTCCTCGTGACCTCCCAGCGGCACGCCGGGGTGCACCGCAACGCGTACATGCCGGTGTACCGGGAGCTGGAGCGCCGCGGCCTGCCGATCGGGTTCCACGCGGGGCCGAACCAGGCCGACACGATGACCTCGACGATGAACCGGTTCCTCTCGGCCCACGCGATGAGCTTCGTGACCTGCAACATGACCCACATGACCAACTGGGTGGTCAACGGCATCCCGGAGCGGTTCCCGGGGCTGAAGACCATCTGGATCGAGAGCGGCCTCGCGTGGTTGCCGTTCATGATGCAGCGGCTCGACCACGAGTACTCGATGCGCCAGTCGGACGCCCCGCTGCTCACGCGCCCGCCGTCGCACTACATCCGCGAGATGTACTACACCTCGCAGCCGATGGAGTGGACCGACGACAAGCTGCTCGCGGCCACGCTCGAGGCGATCGACGCGGAGAACACGCTGATGTACTCCAGCGACTGGCCGCACTGGGACTTCGACGTCCCGGGCCGGATCGCCGCGCTGCCGTTCGTGTCCGAGCACGGCAAGCGCAACATCCTCGGCGAGACGGCGCGGAAGGTGTTCTCGCTGGGTGGCTGACGCCCTGTGAGTACTTTTCCGTGTCCTGGCACGGATGAGTACTCACAGGTGCGGAGCACACCTCGCTCATGAGCGGATTCGTGCGCCCGGCCGGGACCGGCGAGACCTACGACTTCGACGGCGCCGTGTTCACGGTGAAGGCCGCCGGGGACGACACCGAGGGTCGGGTGTCGGTCATGGAGCAGGCGGCACCGGTCGGGCTCGTCGTCGCGCCGCACACCCACGAGGGCGAGGACGAGATGTTCCACGTGCTCGCCGGTCGGGTCGGCGGGCGGTGCGGCTCCGACGAGTTCACCGCGGACACCGGCGCGTTCATCTTCCTGCCGCGCGACGTCGAGCACTCGCTCTGGGTGCTGGGCGACGAGCCGGTGCGGATGCTGACGATCTGCGGCCCGGCGACGTTCGACGCGCTCGTCCGCGAGCAGGGGCGTCGTCGCGGGTAGCCCCGCCCATGGCGAAGGGCACGCAGGACTACGAGAAGGACTACACCGACCCCGAGCTGCGCGAGCGCCTCAAGGAGGAGATCAAGGCCTCCGACAAGGGCGGCGCCCCCGGGAAGTGGTCCGCGCGCAAGAGCCAGCTGCTCACCCAGGAGTACGAGAAGCAGGGCGGGGACTACGAGCACGAGGACGAGCCCACCGAGCAGCAGCGCAGCCTGAAGCAGTGGACCGACGAGGACTGGCAGACCGCTGACGGCTCCACCGAGGCCCGCGGCGAGGACGGCACCGACCGCTACCTCCCGAAGAAGGCGTGGGAGGAGCTCTCCGACGAGGAGAAGGAGAAGACGCGCGCCAGGAAGAAGGACGCGTCGAAGAAGGGCCAGGGCACCGTCGCGAACACCGACGAGGCCAAGCAGGCCCGCACGGACGCGAAGCTCGAGGAGATGAACGCCGACGACGCCGTCAAGCGGGCGACGTCGATGGAGCCCGACGAGGCGGAGAAGGCCCTCGAGCACGAGAAGGACACGAAGGACCGCAAGACGGTGAAGCAGAAGCTCGAGAAGGTCGCGGCGAAGGACTAGGGGCGCCGCGGGTCCTCCGGCCACGCGTGCTTCGGGTAGCGCCCGCGCAGGTCGGCGCGCACCTGCCGGTAGCCCTCGCCCCAGAACGACGCCAGGTCGGCGGTCACGGCCGCCGGCCGTCCCGCGGGTGAGAGCAGGTGCACGACGACGGGTACCCCGGCCAGCTCCGGCGCGCGCTCCCATCCGAACGCGTGCTGGAGCTTCAGCGCGACGGTGGGTTTCTCCGGGTCGGCGTAGTCCACGCGTACCCGTCGCCCGTCGGGGGTGGTGACGTGCGTCGGGGCGAGCTCGTCGAACCGGGACGCCTCGGGCCACGGCAGCAGCGCTGTCAGGGGTGGGGTGAGCCGGGCGAGGTCGGCACGACGGCGGACGCGGGAGAGGTCGAGCCACTCGTCGGCCCGCGCCAGGAGTGACGCGTCGTCGACGGCGGGCCACGGGGCGCCGAGCGCGGTGTGCAGGAAGGCCAGGCGCTGCCGGAGCGACGTCGCCGCGTCGGTCCAGTGCAGCAGGCCGAGCCCCTCCTGTTCCAGCCCCTTCCGGACGGCGGGTGCGAGGGCTCTCGCCGTCGGCTTCGGGATCGGGCGCCGGGCGAGGACGATCGCGCCGAGCCTTTCGCGACGCTCCACCACGACGTCGCCGTCCTCCCAGTCGACCACCTCGTCGTCGGTGTGCAGGTGCGCGGCGGCGGTGCGGGCGAGGTCCTCGTCGATCGGCACGGCGAGCCGGACGCGCGCGACCCGGTCGCCGGGGCCCCGCGCCGCGTCCGCGACGGCGAGCCACTCCTGCCCGCGCAGTCCCGACTCCCGCCCGAGCTCGACCCCCGTGCCACCCGTCGTCAGGAACTCGCGGGAGTCGGCGCCGCGGGCGCGGGCGAGGCGGTCGGGGTAGGCGAGGGCGACGACCGTGGCGGCGCCGGTCGCGAGGGTGACGTCAGGCAGGCGCGCGCCGCTCGTGGCCTGTCTGGTGTGCGCCTCGCGGAGCGCCCGGTCGAGGCGGCGGACCTCGGCGCGCCAGCCCGGGTCGTCCCCGGAACGGGCGGCCCGCAGCCGGTCCTCGAGGTCGTCCGACCGTCCCGGTCCGCCGGTGGCGAGCAGGGCGACGACCTCGGCGGTCAGGCGGGCCCCGACGGCGTCCGCTCCGTCGAGCAGCGCCCGACCCAGCCGCGGGTGCACCCCGACGCCCGCGACCGCCCGGCCGCGCGAGGTGATCGACCCCCTATCGGCGTGCTCGGTTGCTCTGTCGTGAACGAGCCCGAGGCCGCGCAGGGTGGCGCGGGCGGCGTCGAAGGCGGGCGGCGGGGGAGCGTCGAGCAGGGCGAGTCCACCGGCGTCGGGCGTGCCCCAGCGGGCGAGCGCGAGGGCGAAGGCGGCGAGGTCGGCGTGGGCGACCTCGGGGTCGTCGTCGCGGTCGCGGTGGGCGTGCTCGGCCTCCGACCAGCATCGATACGCAACGCCGGGTGCCTCCCGACCCGCGCGCCCCGCTCGCTGCGTGGCCGACGAGCGGGAGGCGAGCACGGTGACGAGGGCGTCGAGGCCGCGGGCGTGGTCCGTCCAGGGCTGCCGGGAGAGCCCGGCGTCGACGACGATCCGGACGCCCGGGACGGTCAGGCTCGTCTCGGCGATGGACGTGGTGAGGACGACCCGCCGCGGGGTCGGCCGTGGCCCACCGCTGACGTCCGGCGCCAGCAGGTCGCCACGCACGCTCCCCGCGAGCACGACGTCCTGCGCCGCGCTGCTCAGCCCGCCGTGCAGGGGGAGCACCTCGGCGTCGACCCCGGAGAGTCGCCGCGCCACGTCGTCGATCTCGCGGCGGCCGGGGAGGAACACGAGGGCGTCGCCGTCGTGCTCGGCCAGTGCCCGACGCGTGGTCGCGGCGACGTGGTCGAGCAGGGCCGGCTCCACCCGCATGCCCTGGGGCGGCGGTACGGGGCGCGGCGGCGGGGACCAGACGACCGCGACGTCGTGCAGCGGGTCGGGGGCGGTGACGACGGGGCCGTCGAGGGCGTCGGCCAGCCGGTCGGCGGCGGCGGTCGCCGACGTCGCGAGGAGCCGGAGGTCGGGGCGCAGGACCCGGGCGTCGACGGTGAACGCGAGCGCCAGGTCGGTGTCGAGGTGGCGCTCGTGGCACTCGTCGAGGACGACCGCGTCGACCCCGGCGAGCTCCGGGTCGTGCTGCAGGCGGGCGACGAGCAGGCCCGTCGTCACGACCTCGACGCGGGAACCCGGCTTCCGCTCGCCGCGGATCGCGTAGCCGACCCGGTCGCCGACCTTCTCGCCGAGCAGGGACGCCATCCGGGCGGCCGCCGCCCGCACCGCGACCCGTCGGGGTTCGGCGACGAGGACCCGGCCCCCGACCTGCCCGGCGAGCGCCAGCGGAACGAGCGTGGTCTTGCCGGTGCCGGGCGGGGCGACGAGGACGGCGGTGCCGTGCTCGTCCAGCGCGGCGCGCAGGGACGGCAGCGCGGCCCGCACCGGCAGGTCGAGCCGCACCTCGTCGATCACGCCCGCCGGTCTACCAGTCCGCACGGCCCGGCGGCCGGTCGACCGGGGGCGGGCTGCACGCATCCGGTGGGAGCAGCTCGCCATCGTCGTCGTGCGTCGATGGCTCCTCCGGCGCTCCGGTGCGACGGATCGGCCACCGACGCTGTGGGGCACCCGGCGTCGGGACGGAGTGCGGCACACTGCGCCACCCGTGACGCACATTGCCGCACTCGAGGGCGGACCGTGACCGTGGCGGCCTGCTGACACCGGACGTCAGCGGTGGGCCACGGCTGACACGGGACGCCAGCCCCGTGCCAGCCCCGTGTCAGCGGCCCGGCCGAGAGTCGGTGTCATGCACTCCACCCCCGCCATCGAGGTCGACGGCCTCGAGCGCTCGTTCGGCGATGTCCGGGCCGTCGACGGCATCTCCTTCACCGCCGAGAAGGGCCAGGTGCTCGGTCTGCTCGGGCCCAACGGCTCGGGCAAGACGACCACCGTCCGCATGCTCGCCACCCTGCTCCCACCCACGGGCGGACGGGCGAGCGTGCTGGGCCACGACGTCGTCACCGACGCCGTCGCGGTCCGCGGCCGCATCGGGCTCACCGGCCAGTACGCCGCCGTCGACGAGGCCCTGACCGGTCGCGACAACCTGTTCCTCATCGGCCGGCTCCTCGATCTGGGCCGCCAGGAGGCGAAACGACGGGCCGCTGAGCTCATCGAGCAGTTCGGGCTCGTCGAGGCCGCCGGGCGTCGCGCGAGGACCTACTCCGGCGGCATGCGGCGACGCCTCGACCTGGCCGCGAGCCTCGTCGGGCGCCCCGAGGTGCTGTTCCTCGACGAGCCGACCACCGGGCTCGACCCGCACCACCGCAACGAGGTGTGGGAGGCGGTCCGGACCCTCGCCGAGGACGGCGTCACGGTCCTGCTCACCACCCAGTACCTCGAGGAGGCCGACCAGCTCGCCCACGACCTCGTCGTCCTCGACCACGGCCTCGTCATCGCCTCCGGCACGGCGGCCGAGCTGAAGTCCCGCGCCGGCGGGCGGCGGCTGCACGTCCGCCCGGAGCTCCCGGGCGAGGCGCCACTGGTCGCCGCGATCGTCGCTTCGGACGTCGGGCGCGAGCCGGTGCTCGCGCCGTCCGGCGAGGTCGTGGTCGGCACCTCCGACCCCGGCGCGCTGCGTCGCGTCGAGGACCGCCTGGCCGTCGCCGGCATCGCCGTGGCCGAGATCGGCCTGCGCCTACCCAGCCTCGACGACGTCTTCCTCTCCCTCACCGGTCGCGCCACCGAAGGAGTCCCCGCATGACCACCACTCTCGAGCCGACCGCTCCCGTCGTCGGGAAGGCTCCTTCCGGACGGCGGGTGCCCTCGACCCTGCGCCACGGCGCGTCGCTCGCGCGGCGCGGGATCGTGAAGACGATCCACTCGCCGGAGGCGCTGATCGACGTGACGCTGCAGCCGGTGATCTTCCTGCTGCTGTTCGTCTACGTGTTCGGCGGCGCGATCGCCGGCAACAGCGCCGACTACCTGCACTTCGCCCTGCCCGGTGTCCTGCTCCAGACGGTCGTGTTCGCGTCGGCGGGCACCGGGGTCGGGCTCGCCGAGGACCTCAAGACCGGCATCTTCGACCGCTTCCGCAGCCTGCCGATCTCGCGGGCGGCGCCGCTGCTCGGAGCGATCGGCGCCGACCTCGTCCGCTATTTGACGGCGGGCGTGATCATGCTGGCCTTCGGGTTCGTCCTGGGCTACCGGACGTCCGCGTCGCCGCTCGCGGTGCTCGCCGCGTTCGGGCTCGTGCTCGCCTTCGCGTTCGCCCTGTGCTGGGTGTTCACGGCGCTGGCGATGGTCGTGCGGGAACCGCGGTCGGTGCAGGGCCTGTCGGCGACGATCATGCTGCCGCTGACCTTCGCGAGCTCCGTGTTCGTCCCGACGAGCACGATGCCCGGCTGGCTGCAGGGCTTCGTCGCGATCAACCCGGTGTCCCGGTCCGCCGATGCGGTGCGGGCCCTGCTCGACGGCGCCCCCGCCGGGGGAGCGGCCGCGATCTCGCTGCTGACCTCCGCCGTCGTCGTCGTGATCTTCGCCCCGCTGGCCGTCACGCTGTACCGACGGCGGGCGTGACCCGACCGTCGTGAGGGGAGGATCCGAGCGCTCTCGTGGCGCGAGGGTTCCCCTCACGCGGTCGGGGTGAAGCCACATCCGTCCCGGGTCGCGACGACGTCGGGGTCGCCGAGGTGCAGGGCCCCGCGCCGGGCGACGGCCTCCGCCAGCAGGTCGGCCGCGCGTCCGGGGTCGCCCTCGGCGAGGGCCAGCCGGGCGGCGGTCTCGGCGACCTGGCCCCGCACCGGGCCGTCCTTCGCCTCCTCACCCGCGCGGCGGGCGGCCTCGACCTCGACGCGGGCCTCGTCGAGCCGGCCGAGGTCGATGAGGGCGGAGGCGGTGAGGTCGTGGACCATCGCCTCCCGCTGGGCGCGGCCCGGGCCCAGACCGTCGCCGGACGACGGCGGGTGCGCCCGCAGGGTCGCGAGCGCCCGGTCGGGGTCGCCGAGCCGCCGCTGCACGTCGGCGCCGCTCCAGGCGAGCCAGGCCGCGGTGCCCGGGTCGTTCGAGCCCCGGGCGGCCTCGGTGGCCAGACGCAGCTGCTCCCGGGCCTCGGTCGCGTCCCCGTCGCGGGCCGCGAGGGCGGCCAGGCGCATGCGGTACTGCGGGACGTCGTCGGCGTTGTCCAGCTCCGCCGCCAGCGCGATCGCCGCGGCGAACGTCCGGCGGGCCGCGACCCGGTCCCCGGCGAGGTCCTCGAGCTCGCCCAGCGAGAACGTCGTCATCCCGAGCCCGAAGCGGTCGCCGAGCGCGGCGAACCCGTCGTAGGCGGCGCGCAGGGCCCGGCGCTGCCCGGCGAGGTCGCCCGCGTTCTCGGCGTGCACGGCCGCGAGCTGGGCGGCCGCCGCCCGGAGCCACGGGTCGTCCGCGGCCGCGGCGAGGTCGACCAGGCCGGAGCGGTCGTCGTCGAGGAACGCCCGGGCGGTCGGCTCGTGCAGGGCGACCACGGGGTGCAGGGGCCGGGGCAGCTCCGGGAGCATCGCGAGGACGGCGGCCGACCCGCCGCGGACGTCGGTGCCGGGCACGGTGACGGCCAGCAGCACGGTGTGCAGCGACCGGTTGACCGCGACATCCGTCCCCGTCGTCGGGACCGGGAGGGTGAAGAGTCGCTCGGACCACCGGATGAGGCTCGCCATGTCCCCGCGCACCACCCAGCTCCACGTGAGGGCGGCGAGCAGACGGTGTCCCCGGACGGCGTCGCCGGCCTCGACCGCCCGCTCGAGGGCCCGCACCGCCTCACCGTCGACGGCTCGGACCACGGCCAGCGCGTCGAGCTGCCCGCCGCCCCGCAGCGCCGGTTCCACGGGTTCGAGGACGGCGAGCACCCACGCCGCGTGAGCCGCGACCACGGCGTCCCGGTCCACGGCGGCGTCGAGCCGGGCCAGCGCGTACTCGCGGATCGTCTCGAGCATGCGGTACCGCGTCGGTTCCCCGGGCACCGCGACGACCAGCGACTTCTCCACCAGCAGCCCGAGCAGGTCGAACGCCTCGTCCCCGCACACGGCCTCGACCGCGCGCAGGTCGACCGCCCCGGCGAAGGCGCCGAAGCGGGCGGCGAGGGTCCGCTCGGCGTCGGAGAGCAGGTCCCAGCTCCAGTCGACGACGGCGCGCAGCGTCTGGTGCCGGGGGAGCGCGGTCCGGGAGCCCGTCGTCAGGAGCCGGAAGCGGTCGGCCAACCGCTCCGCGATCTCGGCGGGCTCCAGACTGCGGACCCGCGCGGCGGCCAGCTCGATCGGCAGCGGCTGCCCGTCGAGCCGTCGGCAGATCTCCCGGACCACCGTGCGGTGACGGCTCAGGTCGAAGCCCGGGCGGACGGCGGCGGCCCGTTCGGCGAACAGCTGCGTGGCGTGCGCGTCGTCCAGGGCGCCGAGCGGGTGGAGCACCTCCCCGGGCACGCCCAGCGGCTCCCGGCTGGTGGCGAGGACGACGAGGCCGGGCACGGCGGTGAGCAGGTCGTGGACGAGCACGGCCGACGCCTCGACGAGGTGCTCGCAGTTGTCGAGGACCAGCACCGTCTCCCGGCCCGCGAGGGCGGCCCGCAGCCGCGGCAGCACGGAGTCCGCGGCGCCCGGGTCGCCGAGCGCGAGCTCCGGGCCGCCGACCGCGTGCAGCACGCCCGGGGCGACCTGGTCGCCGCCGGTCAGCGCGGCGAGCTCCGCGACCGCGACCCGCCGGGGCTCGTCGCGCACGGCCTCCGTCGCGAGCCGCGTCTTCCCCGCGCCGCCGGGGCCGGTGATCGTGACCAGCCGCGACGTCGCGACCAGACCCCGCAGCCGGGCCAGGTCGTCCTCGCGTCCGACGAAGGAGGTCAGGGCCTGCGGCCTGGCCTTCCCGACGACGGGTGCGGGCTCAGCTGCGTCCTGCAGCAGCTCGGTCCGGACCCGCGCCAGCTCCGGCCCGGGGTCGACGCCGAGCTCCTCGGCGAGCGTGGTGCGGGTGCGGTCCAGGACGGCGAGCGCGTCGGCGCGACGGCCGCCCGCGGACAGCCCGCGGGCGAGGGCGACGGCGGTGGTCTCGCGCAGCGGGTCGGCGTCGAGGACGGCGACGAGGGTGTCCCGTCCGGCGTCGGGGGCCCGACCGCGGAGCCCACGGGCGGCCAGCTCCTCCGCGGCGCCGGCCCGGGCATCGGCGAGCCGGGCGGCGGCGGGCCCGGCGAAGGGCAGGTCCCCGAGTCCGCCCAGGACCGGGTCCTGCCACAGCGCGAGGGCCTCGGTGAGCAGGGCGCACGCCCGCTCGTCGTCGGGCTCGGCCAGCGCGGTCCGGCGCAGCGTCGCGAACCGCAACGCGTCCACGTCGTCGGGGTCGACGGCGAGGAGGTAGCCGCCGGACGACGAGCGCACCCGCTGCGCACCGACGGCCCGGCGCAGACGGGAGGCGAGGGACTGCAGGGCGTTGGCCGTCGACGGCGGGTCCTCGCCCCAGAGCGCGTCGACGAGCGTGGCGGCGTCGACCGGCCGCCCGGCGTCGAGCGCGAGTCGCGCGAGCAGCCCCCGCACGCGCGGCCCGGCGGGCAGCAGTTCGCGCCCGTCGTCGTCGACCACCGAGACGGGGCCGAGCAGCCGGATCATGTGGCCTCCGGCCAGGTGAGCACTTCAGTGGGCCTATGACACCACTGAGTGCTCACCTGCGCGCAGCGCACCCAGCGGTCGTCAGGACCCCAACGCCAGGACGTTGCAGACGTCGCCGCGCCCACCCGCCGTCGTGAGCCCACGCTGGGAGCGGATGCGCTCGGCGAGGTAGCGGGCGTCGTCGCCGACCCCGGAGAACCGGCCCGAGCCCCACGTCCACTGCCAGGGCAGGCCGAGGAAGTACAGGCCGGGCGCGGAGGTCACGCCGCGCTGGTGGCCGGGCGCGCCACGGCCGGAGAACACCGGGACGTCGACCCACGAGAAGTTCTGCCGGAAGCCGATGCACCAGACGACGGACGTGATGTCCGTGTCGGCCAGGCGCAGCTCGGTGGTCTCGGTGGGCTGCCAGACCGGGGTGTAGCGCTCCTCGGCCGGGACGTCGAGGTGGCGGTCGGCGATGTACTTGTCGATCGTGTCCTTGATCGACTCGGACACCTCGTCGGCGTGGTCGAGGCGCTCGGTGAGGTCCGGGTTGAAGTGCAGGACGCCGTCGCGGTGGTCGGTCATCAGCCCGTAGAGCCGCATGCCGTCGCGGGCGTGGGCGCGCAGGTCGATGTCGCGCCCGCCGTCGCGGCCGGTGACGTAGTGGTTGGCCTGCGCCCGGACCGCCTCCCGGCGCGGGTGTTCGGTGACGGGCATGCGGTAGTAGCCCATCTCGTCGAGCCAGTCGGTGACGTCGCGGCCGCGGTAGAAGCGGGCCACCCGCGGGGCGTCGCCGACGACGAGGTGGACCGTCCGTCCCTCGAGGTGCAGGTCCTCCGCGATCTGCGCCCCGGACTGCCCGGAGCCCACCACGAGCACCTCACCGGGCGGCAGCTGCGCGCCGGACCTGTAGTCCTGCGACTGGACCTGCGTCACGGAGTCCGGCAGCGGCTGGGACAGCGGCGGGGTGATCGGGGTGTGGTAACCGCCGGTCGCGACGACGACCTGGTCGGCCGTGCACTCGCCCGCGGTCGTCGCGAGGTGGTAGGTGCCGTGGTCGTCGCGGAACAGGCGGTTCACGCCGACGCCCTCGAGCAGCGGCGGGTCGACGAACGCCCGGTAGGCCTCGAGGTACTCGACGATCTGCGAGCGGACCATGAACCCGTGCGGGTCGGTCCCCCCGAAACCGCCCTCGCCGTACGGGAAGTCCGGCAGGTTGCACTGCCAGTTCGGGGTGACCAGGCAGAACGTGTCCCACCGGTAGGTCTTCCACGAGTGCGCCACCTCGTCGCGCTCGAGGACGAGGTGGTCGACCCCGACCTTCGACAGGCAGCGGCTCATCGACAGGCCGGCCTGGCCGCCCCCGATGACGATCACGGGACGGTGGACACCGGTGAGGTCGCCCGGGACGTCGGGGCGGCCGCGGGTGGGAAGCGGCGTGACGGTCATGACCGGGGTGTTCCTTCCGGAGCGAGAGTGCGAATGTCGGCAGAGTTCGCCCGTCGTGTTTCCGAATGGTTGCGTGCGGAGGGCCGCGAGATTGCCGAATGTTTCGCAACACGAGGGTCATAAAACCGTTCACCGGTGATGCCTTCGTAGTCACGTGGAAACGACCGGGAAACAGGCGGTTGGTGTGCTTCGGCAGCACAACACCCGGGACAGCGGCGACCCGGTTCCGTCGTTCCGAACCGGACGTCACCAGGGAGTCATCGTGCCCGGCTTCTGGGCGACGGTGCGGCAGAAGGTGGTCGGTTCGTCCGTGGAGGACCCCGCGGCGACCCCGTCCACCGCCGGCCCACCGGCGTCATCCCCTACCGCTCCGCCCACCGCAGACTTGAAGGAGAACGGCATGACCACGGCCGAACTGTCCGACGTCGAGCAGAAGAGCCTCCAGGAGATCCCGCACCCCTCGCTGCCCGAGGGCTCGAGCATCTACGGCGGCACCAAGGTCTTCCCCGACCTGCAGGCCGAGAACGGCGAGACCTACTTCACCCTCGTGCACGGCATCGCGCACGAGTCCTCGGTCAGCTTCGTCGCGGTCCTCCAGGCCACCCGTGCGCTGCGCAAGGGCTTCGAGACGGCCATCTACTTCTACGGCCCCGGCTCGCTGAACTGCCTCGCCACCCGCGGCTTCCCGACGACGGGCAGCTCGGCCTTCCCCGGTGAGCACAACATCAACGACCAGCTGAAGACGTTCATCAGCGAGGGCGGCAAGGCGTACTGCTGCCGCTTCGGGCTGTCGCTGCACGGCGCCCGCGAGGAGGACCTCATCGAGGGCGTCATCCCGACGCACCCGCTCGACGTCCAGGACGCGCTCATCTACTACGCACGCAAGGGCGCGATCATCAACTCGACCTACCAGCTCTAGGTGGCTCCGCCCTGTGAGTACTAATCCGTGCTCCGGCACGGATTAGTACTCACAGGCGCTCCGCGCACACAAGGAGGTCCCCGCGTTGTCCGCTCCCGCCGAATCCCGTTCCGGGCTCGACGTCCGTTCCGAGGTGGCAGTCCGCGGCGTCGCGGTCGATCTCGGGTCCACGATTCCCCTGCGCCGCCCCGGCGGCGCCGGCCCCTCCGACGACGGGCACCTGCTCGTCGACGGCCTGAAGACCACCCTGCCGATCAACCCGTCGAGCCCCTTCCGGCTCCGGGACGGCCGGCTCGTGCGCACCGGTCCCGACGGCGGGATCACCGACCTCGGCGTGGCCGTCGACACCGTCGCCCGGCCCGCCTTCTACGACCTCACCACCGCCGACGGCGTCCGCTACGAGCAGCTCGCCCGCCTGCACGGCAACGACGTGCTCGCGACGACGGTGGTGCAGACCTGCGTCCGCTACGGCGAGGCCGACCGGTGCCGCTTCTGCGCCATCGAGCAGTCGCTCGCCGGTGGCGCGACGACCGCCGTGAAGACGCCCGCCCAGCTCGCCGAGGTCGCCGAGGCCGCGGTCCGGCTCGACGGCGTCCGCCAGCTCGTCATGACGACGGGGACGAGCAACGGCCGCGACCGCGGCGCCCGCCACCTCGCCCGCTGCACGGCCGCGGTCCGGGCGGCGGTCCCGACGCTGCCGATCCAGGTGCAGTGCGAACCTCCGGCACCGGACGACCTCGCCGCCCTGCAGGCGCTCAAGGACGCCGGCGCCGACGCGATCGGCATCCACGTCGAGTCCCTCGACGACGCCGTGCGTCGCCGATGGATGCCGGGCAAGGCGACCGTCCCGCTGTCGCAGTACTGGGCGGCGTGGGAGGAGAGCGTCCGGCTCTTCGGTCGCAACGCCGTCTCCACCTACCTGATCGTCGGCCTCGGTGAGGACCCCGACGAGCTGGTCGCGGGGGCGGAGCGGCTGATCGACGCCGGCGTCTACCCCTTCGTCGTCCCCTACCGCCCGATCCCCGGCACCCTCGCCTTCGCCGACGGCGACCCGGCACCCGAACCCGCCCTCCTCGCCGACGTCACCGCCCGGGTGGCAGCGGCCCTGCGGGCGGCCGGGATGCGCGGCGCCGACCAGGCGGCCGGGTGCGCGGCCTGCGGCGCCTGCTCCGCGCTCTCCGCGGCGGGAGGCTGACCATGGCTCCGCCCTTCGACGACGTGGCGGTCCTGCCGCCCGGTGACAGCGCTGACGCCCTGCTGGCACGCAGTGCCCAGGCACGGACCCTCGTGCTCGCCGAGGAGATCCTCGGCGGGCTGGTGCACAAGCCCCGCGGGGTCACCGTCTCCGAGGCCCCGGCCGCGGACGCGACCCACCCCGACGTCATCGCCCACCGCGCCCTGCGCCGGGCCGTGTTCGTCGACGAGCAGCGGGTCTTCGCCCACGACGACCTCGACGACGTCGACTCCGACCCCCGCGCGATCGTCCTCGTCGCCCGCGACGCCGACGGCACCGTCCTCGGTGGCGTGCGGCTCGGGCCCGCCCGGCCGGGCGAGCCCGATCTCGGCTGGTGGACCGGCAGTCGGCTCGCCGTCGAGGCGGGCGGGCGCCGCCGGACCGGCGTCCGCGTGGGCGCCACCCTGATCCGCGCCGCCGTCGCCCGCGCCGAGTCGGCCGGCGTGCTGCGGTTTGAGGCCGACGTGCAGGCCCCGAACGCGCGGCTGTTCGAGCGGCTCGGGTGGGAGACCGTCGCCCCGTCGCGGACCGTCGGCGGCATCGACCACGTGCGGATGCGGCGACCGATGGACCGCATCGCGCGCCTGGTCGACGCCACGAAGGCGCCGCTCGGTGATCTCGTGGCGGGCATGGCACCCCCGGGCTTCGTCGGCGACGACGGCGCCCCGGTCCCCGGCACGGACGTCGTCGCGGCCTGCGACGCGATCCTGCCCGCGCTGGTCGAACGCGACCCGGAGTGGGCCGGCTGGTGCTCGGTGCTGGTCAACCTGAACGACCTCGCCGCGATGGGCGCCCGGCCCGTCGGCCTGCTCGACGCCGTCGGCGGGGCGGACGCCGAGGCCGTCGGGCGGGTGCTGCGCGGGCTGCGCGCCGCCGCCGCGGCCTACGGGGTGCCGGTCCTCGGTGGGCACACCACCGTCGACGTCCCGGCCTCGCTCGCGGTCACCGCCCTCGGCACCACGGCCCGACCCGTCCCCGCGGGGGGCGGACGGGTCGGGCACGCGGTGCGCCTCACCGCGGACCTCGACGGCGCCTGGCGTCCCGGGTACACCGGCCGTCAGTTCGACACGACCTCCCGACGCCGCCCGGAGGACCTGCGCGCGATGGTCGCCGCGATCGGCCCGGACGCGGCGTACCGCCCGGCCGCGGCCAAGGACGTGAGCATGGCGGGCCTCGTCGGCACCCTCGGCATGCTCGCCGAGGCGAGCGGGACCGGCGCCGTGCTCGACGTTGCGGCGGTCCCGCGCCCGGACGGCGTCGGCGTCGCCGACTGGTTCACCTGCTTCCCGGGCTTCGCCCTGCTCAGCACCGACGAGCCCGGGGCGCCGCTCCCGGCCGCCGGACCCGCCGTCGGGACCGAGTGCGGGGAGCTCGTCGCGGGCCGCGGCGTCGCGCTGCGCTGGCCCGACGGAGAGACGACGACCGCCGTCGCCGGACCCGTGACCGGCCTGGGGACAGCAACCGAGAGGACCGACCGATGACCATCACCTTCGCCGCCGCCGCCGAGGGCTTCGTGCGCGACCTGGACGAGGACTTCCGGCGGATCGAGAAGCTCGTCGCCCGGGCCCGGGAGGCCGGCGCGGGGCTGCTGGCGCTGCCCGAGGCCGCGCTCGGGGGCTACCTGTCGTCCCTGCACGGCGATCACGACGACGAGCCGCCGCAGCTCGACGGCGACGGCCCGGAGATCGGGCGGCTGATCGACCTCGCCGGGGACATGGTCATCACCGCGGGCTACTGCGAGCGCGGCGACACCGCCTCGGGGGGACGGCCCTACAACAGCTGCGTCGCGGTGACCGGTGACGGCGTGCTCGGGCGGCACCGCAAGGTCCACCAGCCGCTCAACGAGAACAACTCCTACGCCGCGGGCGACCGGTTCGCCGCCTTCGACTCCCCGGTCGGGCGGATGGGCATGATGATCTGTTACGACAAGGCGTTCCCGGAGGCCGCGCGGGCGCTCGCCGTCGACGGGGCGCGGGTCGTGGTCTGCATGTCGGCCTGGCCGGCCTCCCGGACGAACCGGGCCCCGGTGCTCGCCGACGACCGCTGGACCCGTCGCTTCGACCTGTTCGACCGCGCCCGCGCGCTGGAGAACCAGATCGTCTGGGTCTCGGCCAACCAGGCCGGCGAGTACGGATCCATGCAGCTGGTGGCCAGCGCGAAGATCGTCGATCCGGGCGGGGAGGTGCTCGCCACCACCGGCACCGAGGCAGGCCTCGCCGTCGCCTCCATCGACGTCGACGAGTCGGTCGACGCCGCCCGCCGGTTCATGGGCCACCTGCGTGACCGGCGGCAGGCGAGCTACGTACCGGTCCCGGCCTAGTGCCGTGGGCATGACCCGCCCGCCCCTCCGCATCGCGGCCGCGGCGGCCCACTTCACCCGCGACCTCGCCTTCGACCTCGACCGGATCGGCGTCATCGTCGCCCACGCCCGCGACGCCGGGGTGGACGTGCTCGCCCTGCCCGACGGGGCCCTGGGCGGCTACGTCACCGACCTCCGTCCGGACGATCTCGACGAGGTGGACCTCCCGCCGGCGCTGGAGCCCAACGGCGAGGCGGTGCGGTCGGTGATCGACCTCGCGGCCGACATGGTGGTGTGCCTCGGGTACTGCGAGCGCGGGCCGGGCGGCGAGCTCTACAACGCCGCGGTGGCGCTCTGCGGCGACGGCATCCTCGGGCGGCACCGCAAGGTGCACCAACCGGTCGGGGTGGCGAAGCTGTTCACGCCGGGCTGCGGGTTCACCGCCTTCGACACCCCGGTCGGCCGGATGGGGATGCTCATCGACCACGACAAGACGTTCCCCGAGTCGGCCCGGGCGCTCGCGCTCGACGGCGCGACCACGATCGCCTGCCTCTCCGCGTGGCCGACCTCGCTGACCAACCGTGCACCGCGTATGGCCCAGGACCGCCAGGCACGGCTGTTCGACCTCTACGACCAGTCCCGGGCCGCCGAGAACCAGGTGCTGTGGCTCTCGGCCAACCAGAGCGGCCGGTCGGGGAACCTGCACTTCCTCGGGCGCGCGAAGGTGGTCGGGCCCGGCGGGGAGATCCTGGCGCGCACGTGGTCGAAGGGCGGTCTCGCGGTCGCCGAGGTCGACCCGGACGCGATGGTCGACGCCGCACGCTCGGTGCTGCACCACCTCGACGAGCGACGGCCCTCGGCGTACTCGTGAGGGTCCGGCTCTCCACCTACTCCACGAAGCCACGCGGCGGGGTCGTGCACACGCTCGCCCTCGCCGAGGCGCTCGCCCGCGCCGGGCACGACGTCGAGGTGTGGGCGCTCGCCCGTGGCGGCGACACGGCGTTCTTCCGCCCCGTCGACGTGCCGATCCGGCTGGTCGAGGTCCCCGAGCTCGAGGGCGAGACGGTCGGCGACCGCATCCTGCGCTCGATCGCGCTGCTCTCCGCGGCGCTCGCCGATGCGCGCCCGGTCGACGTGCGCCACGCCCAGGACTGCCTCACCGCGAACGCCGAGGGCGCCGCGCACGGCTACGCCGGCCTCGTCCGCACCGTCCACCACCTCGACACCTTCACCACGCCGTCGCTCGCCGCCTGCCACGAGCGCGCCCTCGTCGAACCCGCGCAGCTGCTGTGCGTCTCGGACGCCGTCGCGACGGAGGTGGCGGCGGGCTGGGGCCGGAGCGCACCCGTCGTCGGGAACGGGGTCGACGCCCTCCGCTTCGCAGCGGCCGAGGCCGCCGGCGCGGGGGAGCCGTGGCGGGCGCGGTTCGGGCGCTACGTCCTCGCGGTCGGGGGCATCGAGCCGCGCAAGGGCACGCGCGACCTGGTCCGGGCGATGGCCCTGGTCGACGCGCCGCTGGTGGTCGCGGGCGGCGACACGCTCTTCGACTACCGCGGCTACCGCGACGAGGTGTTCGCGCTCGCGGCCTCGCTGGGGGTGGAGCCGCAGGTGCTCGGGCCCGTTCCCGACGACGAGCTCCCCGGGCTCGTGGCGGGTGCGTCCGCCTTCGCGTTCCCCTCGGTGCAGGAGGGCTTCGGGCTCGCCGCGATGGAGGCGCTGGCCGCGGGCGTGCCCGTGGTCGCACGGGACCTGCCGGTACTGCGCGAGGTGTTCGCCGGGGCGGTGCGGTTCGCACCCGACGGGCCGTCGTTCGCCGACGACTACGCCGCCGAGCTGGCCGCGGTGCTCGCGGGCGACGACCGGGGCGGCCCCGCCCGCAGGTCGGTCGGCCGGGCCCTCGCGGCCGCGCACACGTGGGACACCGTCGCCGCGCGGCACCTGGCGGTGTACGGGTCGTCCCCCTCCCCGTGACAGGAAAGCGTCGTTGCTGTCGTCCGGTGACAGGATCGCCGCACCGTCGACCGGGTCGCCGGCGCCCGTCGAGCACTAGCGTGAGGGCATGACCGCGCCCGACGTCCGGTACTGGTTCGACCCGGTGTGCCCCTACTGCTGGCTGACCAGCGGCTGGGTCCGCACCGTCGCCCGCCGTCGGGGCCTCACGGTGCAGTGGCAGTTCATCTCGCTGCGGCTGCTCAACGCGCACGTCGACTACGACGCGCAGTTCCCGCCGGAGTACGAGGCCGGGCACACGGCGGGGCTGCGCCTGCTGCGGGTGTGCGCCGCGGTGCGCGAGGCCCACGGCAACGAGGCCCTCGGGCGGTTCTACGAGGCGCTCGGGGAGGCCGTGTTCGAGCAGGGCGAGGTCCCGGAGCACTCCAGCGAGCGGGAACGTCGCGGGTCGCACGCCTTCGTCCTCCCGGTGCTCGAGCGCGTCGGCCTGCCCGCCGAGCTCGCCGAGGTGCTCGACGACGACCGGCACGACGCCACGATCCAGGCCGAGACCGACGAGGCGCTCGAGCTCGTCGGCAAGGACGTCGGCACCCCGCTGATGCAGATCTCGCCGCCCGACGGGCTCGCGTTCTTCGGCCCGGTGATCAGCCGCCGCCCCAGCGAGGAGCAGGCGGAGGAACTCTGGGACCACGTCGTCGGGCTGGCGAGCTTCCCCGGGTTCGCCGAGCTCAAGCGCAGCCTGCGCGAGCGCCCGCAGCTGCCCGCGTTCGGGGTGGCGGCGGGCGAGGTCGGGCTCGTCGAGGACTGGCACGGGGGCAGCCGCCGACAGCATCGGTGACGTGACCCGCTCGTCCGCGCGGCGGTCGCGCCCGACTGCTTAGGGTGGCGAACGATGAGCGCCCAGGCGGAGGCCCCGCCCACCCACCTCGGTCGTCCGACCGTGCTCCTGCTGGCCGTCGTGTGCGGCGCCGCCGTGGCGAACATCTACTACGCGCAGCCGCTGCTGCCCGTCGTCGCGCAGGCGTTCGGGGTGGGGGAGGGGACGGCGGGCTACCTCGTCACCGCCTCGCAGATCGGCTACGCCCTGGCGCTCGCGTTCCTCGTCCCCGCGGGCGACATCCTGGAGCGGCGCCGGCTGGTCAGCGGCCTGCTCGCGGTCACCGGGGTGCTCCTGCTCGGCGCCGCGGCGGCCCCCTCGCTCGGGGTGCTGCTCGCGGCGGTGGCGATCTTGGCCGTGACCTCCGCCGTCGCCCAGATCGTGGTGCCGATGGCGGCCTCGCTCGCCGACGACGCGAACCGCGGCTCGGTGGTCGGCACCGTGATGAGCGGGCTGCTCGTCGGCATCCTGCTCGCGCGGACCGTGGCCGGGCTGGTCGCCGAGATCGGCGGGTGGCGGCTCGTGTTCGTGCTCGGCGCCGTCGTGATGGTCGTCCTCGCGGGCCTCGTGCGGCTCGCCCTGCCGAAGGTCCCGGTGGCCGCGAGCGCGTCGTACCCCTCGCTGCTGGCCTCGGTCGCCTCGATCGTGCGCCACGACTCCCTGGTCCGACGGCGGATGCTGCTCGGTGGGGTCGGCTTCGGCTGCTTCACGATCCTGTGGACCGCGCTCTCGTTCCTGCTGGCCGCGCCGCCGTACTCCTACGGCTCCGGGGTGATCGGCCTGTTCGGTCTGGCCGGGCTCGCCGGAGCGCTGGCCGCGATCTGGGCGGGGCGCTTCGCCGACCGCGGGCACGGACGTCGCACCGTGACCGTCGGCCTCGTGCTCCTGCTCGTGAGCTGGGGCCTGCTTGCGCTCGGCGGCGGGTCGCTGGTCGCCCTCATCGCCGGGATCGTCGTGCTCGACCTCGCCCAGCAGCTCCTGCAGATCAGCCACCAGCACGCCATCTACTCCCGCCGCCCGAACGCCCGCAGCCGCGTGACCAGCGCGTTCCTCGTGTCGGCGTTCATCGGCGGAGGCATCGCGTCGGCCCTGACATCGGGGCTCTACGCGACGGTCGGCTGGGCCGGGGTGTGCGCGCTCGGGGCGGTCCTCGCGCTCGTCGGGCTCGGCACCTGGGTGCTGGAACTCGTGCGGCCCGCCCCGGCCGAGCCGGTCGACTGACCGGCCCCGACCCGCCGTCGGGACAGGGCTGCCGGGCCGGCACCGACCCGGCGTCGGGAAGAGGCTGCCAGGATCGGAACGAACGACCCGTTCGTGGCCTCTCGCTGCACGAACGGCCCGTTCGTCCCGGTCACGGCGCCGGCTCCGGCTCCGGCTCCTCGAACACGTGTCGCTGGTCCTTCGCCGCCCGCGCGTCGACGACGACCACACCCTCGGCGGTCAGGCGGCGGATCTGCTCGACGGCGATGTGCGGGGCCGGCGTCCCGGTGGTGCGCAGCACCCGGTGCCAGGGCACGTCCGCGCCGTCCTCGCGCAGCACCGTGCCGACCACCCGCGCCGAGCGCTCGCCCGCCACCGCGGCGACGTCGCCGTAGCTGCACCACGTGCCCGCCGGGATCGACGCGACGACCGCCCGGATCCGCTCGTGCCGTTCCTCGTCCACGGCACCGGAGTGTGCTCCGCCGGGTCCGGGGGGCACCCGGGGCCCATGACGACGACGCCCCTGCAGGACCTCGCCCGCGTGGGCCTCGGCACCTTCCTCGTCGGGGCCGGGCTCTCCCACCTCACGGTCGCGCGCGAGGGCTTCCGGGCCCAGGTGCCGCCCTGGGTGCCGATCGACGTGGACGACACGGTGGTCATCTCGGGGTGCGCCGAGGTCGCGCTCGGCACCGCGCTCGTCGCGTTCCCGAAGGAGCGGGTGAAGATCGGGACGATCGCCGCCCTCTTCTTCACCGCGGTGTTCCCCGGGAACATCGCGCAGTGGCGCCACCGTCGCGACGGCCTGGGGCTGAACTCCGACCGGATGCGGTTCCTGCGGTTGTTCGCCCAGCCCGTCCCGATCGCGGTGGCGCTGTGGTCGACCGGCGTGGTCCCGCGGCGGTGAGGGTCAGACCCGGCGGGCGTAGGCGTCGATGAAGCAGTAGACGCCGTAGGCGGCGAGGCCCCCGCTGACCCCGACCATCGCGACGACCCCGAAGGGGCCCGCACCCTCGATGAACCACATCGCCTGGGTGAAGCCCCCGGAACGATGGGCGTCACCGGTGATCGCCGCGACGGCGAAGAGGATCCCGACCGATCCGGTGAGGGTGGCCCGGGCGAGGTTGCCGTAGCTGCCCGCGATCACCGCGATCCGCCGCAGCCGGCGGGTCAGCCGCGCCGCGTGGAGGTCCCCGAGGTACGTGGCGTGCAGCCCGGTCCAGCACATCCCGCACGCCATCCCGAGCGCGACGGCCGCGGCCACCCCCACGACGATCCGGCCGCCGGGCAGCGCGAACAGGCTCGCGACCAGGTCGCTCACCCCGTGCGGCGCGGACGGCGCGGGCGGGCCGCCCGGGGGCGGTCCCCGGAACGGACCGATCGCGGGCTTGAACGCGAGCGACGCCATCGAGAACATGGCGATCGCCTTCCCTGCGGCCCCGCAGCGCTTGCGGAAGCGCTCGCCACCGGAGACCCAGCGGAAGCCGACCAGGGCCGCCCGCGTCTGCCACACCCCGAACGCGACCAGCCCCAGGATCGAGAGTCCGAGCAGCGCCGCACCCACCGGACCGATGCCCGCGATGACGGCGATCGCGCCCTGCTGGTCGGCGTGCACCGTCGGACTGCCGCGCATGAGGACCACCGCGAGGCCGGCCAGCAGCAGGTGCAGGACGCCGTAGCTCACGAGCCCGCCGCGGCCGAGCAGCTCGACGCCGTACGGCCCGGCGTCGCCCCGCGCGTCGGCCATCCCCGCGACCGCGCGGCGCAGCCGGGCCCGGCGGGTCGCGACCCCCACCGACGGCGCGTCGGCCGGCACGTCGGCCGGTGTCACGTCGGCCGGTGTCACGTCGACCGGTGTCACGTCGACCGGTGTCACGTCGACCGGGACCGGCGGCAGGACGCTGATCGTGGGACGCGGCGCGGCCGGCGCGCGGCGGCTTCGGACGAGGGGCGACACGGTGCTCCCGGGCAGGACGACGGAGCGGCATCCCCGCGGGCCGCGTTGCCCGTCGAGTCCCCGCGGGGGCCGGGGACCACACGCGGGCGGACCTGAAGAAGTGCGCCCTCGTCCGAGGTTGTCGGGGGGGCGTGGTTCCCTCGGGGGCATGACGGTGCAGGCGGCTCCGAGACTGCTGCGGTCGGCCACGCGGCTGCCCGCCGATCTCCTGCTCGACGACGGGTCTCGGCGGGTCCTGGAGCACGCCGCGGGCTTCCTGCGGGTCCTCGGTGGTCCCGGGACGGGGAAGACCACGCTGCTCGCGGAGCGCGTCGCGCGGCTGCTGCACGCCGATCCCGACGCCGGGTCGCTCGTCCTGGTCGGGGACCGGCGGTCCGCCGCCGCGCTGCGCCAGCGGATCTCGGCCCGACGCCGGGTGCTCGCGGGCGAGGTGGGCGGCGGGCTGACCGCGGCACGGGAGCCGCTGGTGCGCAGCGTGCACTCCTACGCCTTCGCCGTGCTGCGCCGCCACGCCGCGCGGCAGGATCTGGCGCCGCCGCGCCTGCTGCCCGGCGCCCAGCAGGACGCCGTGGTGCGCGACCTGCTGGCCGGCGAGGCCGAGGGCCACGGCCGCGGCTCGGGGTGGCCGGCCCGGCTCACCCCCGCGCTGGAGGCGCCGGCGTTCGCCGCGGAGGTGCGGGACCTGCTGCTGCGCGCCGCCGAGCGCGGACTGGGCCCGCGGGAGCTGCGCGCGCTGGGCAAGGAGCACGACGTCGCGGTGTGGGTCGCCGCCGCCCGCTTCTACCAGTCCTACGAGGAGGTCACGCTGCTGCGCGCGGCGGCCGGGTCGGCGAACCCGCTGGCCTCGGCGCCGCCGCTGGACGCCGCCGAGCTCGTCGCGGCGGTGCTCGACGCCTTCGCGCAGGACCCGGGGCTCCTCGAGGCCGAGCGGGCGGCGGTGCGCCACCTCGTGGTGGACGACGCGCAGGACATGGACCCCCAGCAGTTCGAGCTCGCCCGGGTGCTCGGGCGCAGCGCCACGACGTTCCTGCTGGCCGGCGACCCCGACTCGTCGGTCCTCGGCTTCCGGGGCGCCGCCCCCGGCCTGCTGCGCGACGCCGATCCGGGCGGTGCGGCCACGGCGGTGCTGCACGTCGACCACCGCGGCACGCGCGCGGTGCGCGACGCCGTGGCGCGGGTGGTCGAGCCGCTGCGCGGCACCGGGCCGGCGCGCTCCCGCACCGGCCCGCCGGGCGAGGAGCCGGAGAGCGGCGCGGCCACCGTCTCGGTGTTCGCGACGCCGGGCCACCAGGCCGCGTGGGTGGCCGACACGCTGCGGCGGGCCCACCTGATGGACGGGGTGCCGTGGTCGCGGCTCGCCGTGGTGGTCCGGTCGGTCCCGCTGTCGCTGCCGCCGCTGCGCCGCGCGCTGCTCGCCGCCGGGGTGCCGCTCGCCGTGCCCGCCGACGACACCCCGCTCGCCGCGCTGCCCGCCGTCGCGCCGCTGCTCACGCTCCTCCGTGCCGCCGCGGCGGCGGCCGTGGCCCCGCCCGCCGAGGCCCTCGACGCCGACACCGCCCTCGGGCTGCTCGTGTCCCCGCTGGGCGGCGCCGAGCCGCTCGGGCTCCGGCGGTTGCGGCGCGGGCTGCTCCGGCTGCACGAGGGCGGCGCGACCGGGGAGTCGCGGTCCAGCGACGAGCTGATCGTCGACGTCCTCGTCGACCACCTGGCGGGACGACCCGACCGGCTCGCCCTGCTGCCCGACACCGACGTGGGCCCGCTGCGGCGGATCGCCCGCCTCCTCGCCACGGCCGTCGACGCGATCCGGGCGGGGCAGAGCGTGCCCGACGCGGTGTGGTCGGTGTGGTCGGCGAGCGGGCTGCAGCGGCGGTGGGTCGCGGTCAGCGAGCGCGGCGGGGTCGTCGGCGCCCAGGCCGACCGGGACCTCGACGCCGTCGTCGCCCTCGTCGAGCGCGCCGGCCGCTACGCCGAGGAGCTGCCCGGCGGCACGGTCGCGGGCTTCGTCGCGCAGGTCGACGAGCAGCGCATCCGGAGCGACTCGCTGGCTCCCCGCGCCCCCGACGGCGAGGCGGTCGCCCTGCTCACCGCGCACGCGTCCCGCGGGCGGGAGTGGGACGTCGTGGTGGTGCCGGACGTCCAGGAGGGCGTGTGGCCCGACCTGCGGCGGCGCGGCACGCTGCTCGGCGTCGAGCGGATGATCGACGTCCTCGCCGGGGTGCCCGACGACCCGGCGCTGTCCACCCGGGTCCCGCTGCTGGACGAGGAGCGCCGCCTCTTCGCCGTCGCGCTGTCCCGGGCGCGCCACGCCGTCCACGTCGGCGCGGTGGAGGCCGAGGACGTCACGCCGTCGCGCTTCCTCGACGACGTGGCCCCCGCGGCTCCGGCGGACGACACCCCCCGCGCCCGGGTGCGCCCGCGCCGGTCGCTGGTGCTCGCGGAGCTGGTGGGGGACCTGCGTCGGGCGGTGACCGACGCCGACACCGAGCCCGCGCGCCGGGACCGGGCGGCGGCGCACCTCGCCCGGCTCGCGGAGGCCGGGGTCCCGGGCGCCGATCCCGAGGAGTGGTACGGCCTGCTCGAGGTGTCCACCACCGAGCCGCTGCGCGAGGAGGGCACGCCGGTCACGGTGAGCCCGAGCGCGGTCGAGACGATCCTGACCTGCCCGTTGCGGTGGGCCCTGCAGGCGCACGGCGGGGACGACTCGGACTCCCTCGCCGCGGTCACCGGGTCCCTCGTGCACGCGCTCGTCCAGCGGGCGGCCGAGGGCGCGGGGGAGCGGGAGCTCGGCGAGGCGCTGGACGTCGCGTGGGCGTCGGTCGACGCCGGGGCGCCCTGGTTCTCCCGCCGCGAGCTCGCGAACTGCCGCTCGATGCTGCGCTCGTTCCTCGCCTGGCGGGAGTCCTCGCGGCGGGAGTTGACGGAGGTGGCGGTGGAGGAGTCGGTCGCCGCCCGGCTCGCCGAAGGGGTCGCGATGCGCGGTCGGGTCGACCGGCTCGAGGTGGACGACCGCGGTCGGCCGGTGATCGTCGACGTGAAGACCGGCAAGTCCCCGATCAGCGCGCCGGCCGCGCAGGAGCACCCGCAGCTCGCGGTCTACCAGCTCGCCGTGGCGCTCGGGGCGTTCGGCGAGGTCCTCGCCGGGCCCGCCGACTCCGCGGCCCGCACGGTGCCCGGTGGCGCCCGGTTGATCTACCTGCAGCGCGACGGGGCGGAGGCGAAGACGCGGGCGCAGCCTCCGCTCGACGCCGAGGGGGTCGAGCACTGGCGCGAGCAGGTCGCCACGGCGGCCCGGCTCACGGCGGGCCCGCGCTTCGTCGGGCAGGAGAACGACGCGTGTCCGCGGTGTCCGGTGCGCACGGCCTGCCCCGTGCACACCTCGGGGAGGCAGGTGCCGTGACGGGGCTGATGACGGGAGTGATCGACCCGGTCGAGCTGTCCGAGCGGCTCGGGCTGCGCCGACCCACCGACGAGCAGGCCGAGGTGATCGCGGCGCCGTTCGCGTCGGCGCTGGTCACCGCGGGTGCCGGGTCGGGGAAGACCGAGACGATGGCGGCCCGCGTGGTGTGGCTGGTGGCCAACGGCGTCGTCACCCCCGACCAGGTCCTGGGGCTGACGTTCACGCGCAAGGCCGCGGGCCAGCTCGCCGACCGCATCCGGAAGCGGCTGCGGCGCCTCGCGTCCGACCCGCTGCTCGACGAGATCGACCCGAGCGGGGAACGGCGCGTGCTGGTCCGCACCCTCGAACCGACGGTGTCGACCTACCACGCCTACGCGGGCCGGCTGCTCACCGAGCACGGGCTGCGGCTGCCCACCGACCCCGGGGCCCGGCTCCTGTCGCCCACCGCGTCGTGGCAGCTCGCGCACCGGGTGGTGTCGTCCTGGGCGCGGGACCTCGACACCGCGCTCGTCCCCACCACCGTGACGCAGTACGTGCTGGCGCTCGCCGGCGAGCTGGGGGAGCACCTCGCCGACCCCGAGGCCCTGCGGGCGCACACCGAGGCGCTCTGCCGCGTCATCGAGGCGACGCCGCCCGCCAAGCGGCAGAAGGCCGCGCTCCCGCAGACGCTGGTGAAGATCGTCGAGCGGCAGCGCTTCCGGGCGGCGCTGCTGCCCCTGGTCGCCGAGCTCGCCGCGCGCAAGCAGGCCGAGCGCTGCCTCGACTTCGCCGACCAGATGGCGGCCGCTGCGCGCCTGGCCGACGAGCACCCGGAGGTGGGGCAGGCCGAGCGCGGGATGTTCCGCGCCGTCCTGCTCGACGAGTACCAGGACACCGGGCACGCCCAGCGGATCATGCTGCGGGCGCTGTTCGCGGGGGACGAGACCACGGCGGTGACCGCGGTCGGCGACCCCTTCCAGTCGATCTACGGGTGGCGCGGGGCGAGCGCGGCGAACCTGCCGCGGTTCGTCACCGACTTCCCCCGGCCCGACCCCGACGGCGAGTGGGTGGCCGCCCGGCGCTTCGGGCTCCTGACGAGCTTCCGCAACCCGCCCGAGGTGCTCGACCTGGCCAACGGCGTCGTCGAACCGCTGCGCGAGCCGCGGGCGCTCGACGGGGTGGGGGAGCTCCGGGCCTTCGCCGGGGCGCCGCCCGGGGACGTGCGGGTCGCCCTGCACCCCGACGTGCTCGCCGAGCGCGAGTGGCTCGCCGACGGGATCGCCGACCGCTGGCGGGCGGCGCTCGACGCGGGGGAGCCGGCGCCCACCAGCGCGGTGCTCGTCCGGCGCCGGGCGGACATGACCGAGATCGCCGCGGCGCTGCGGGCCCGGGGCCTGCCCGTCGAGGTCGTCGGCCTCGGCGGCCTGCTCGACGAGCCCGAGGTGCGCGACCTGGTGTCGGCGCTGCGGCTCGTGGTCGACCCGCTCGCGGGCGGTGCGGCGGTCCGGCTGCTCACCGGCGCGCGGTGGCGGATCGGTGGGGCCGACCTCGCCGCGCTGTGGCGCCGGGCGCGGGAGCTGGCCGCCCCGCCGACCCCGCCCGACCTGCCGACCGCGGCCGCGCCCGACCCGATCGCCGACGCCCTGCCCGGCGAGCACGCCGAACGGGCCGGGCTGGTCGACGCGCTGGACGACCCCGGGCCGCCCGCCCGGTACTCGGCCGCGGGGCACGCCCGGATCACCCGGCTCGCCCGTGAGCTGGCCGGCCTGCGGCGGCGGGTCACCGCGCCCCTGGTCGACCTCGTCGCCGACGTCGAGCGGACCCTGCTGCTCGACGTCGAGGCGGTGGCCCGGCCCGGCGCGGTCGGGCGGGCCCACCTCGACGCGTTCGCCGACGTCGTGGCCGACTTCTCCGGCGGCGCGGCCGCCTCGGGCGGGACGGCCACGCCGACGGCCCTGCTCGCCTACCTCGACGCGGCGGAGGACGCGGAGGACGGCCTGACCCCGGGCGAGGTCGACGTCGCGGCGGCGTCGGACCCGGCGCTGGGCGGCACCCGCGTGCAGGTCCTCACGGTGCACGCCGCCAAGGGGCTGGAGTGGCAGGTCGTGGCGGTGCCGCACGTCTGCACCAAGGTGTTCCCGGGGCCGAAGCTCAGCGGGTCGTGGCTGACCACGATCCCGTCGCTGCCGGTCGACCTCCGCGGCGACCGCCCCGACCTGCCGACGCTCGACGTCGCGGGGGTCGCCGACCGCAAGGAGCTCACCGAGCGGCTCGACCGCCACGAGCAGGAGTTCGACGAGCGCCGCCTCGTCGAGGAGCGGCGGCTGTTCTACGTCGCGCTCACCCGGGCCGAGCGCACGCTGCTCGTCTCCGGCTACTGGTGGGGCGAGACGGGGAGCACGCCGCGGGGGCCGTCGGAGCTCCTGCAGGAGATCGGGACGCTCGCCCGCGCCGGCGGCGCGGTCGTGGACACCTGGGCCGACCCGCCGGAGGAGGGCGCGGAGAACCCGCTCGCGGAGACCGTCCGGGCGCAGGCCTGGCCGATCGACCCGCTGGCCGACCGGCGCAGCGCCGTCGAGGAGGGCGCGGCGCTGGTGCGGGCGGCCCGGGACCGGGCGGAGCCGGTCGAGGCGCCCGCCGGGGAGGCCGCAGGTGAGGTGGACCCCGACCCCGACGGCTGGGCCGGCGACGTCGAGGTGCTGCTCGCCGAGCGGGCCGCCACCCGGGAACGGCACGCGCGCGTCCTGCTGCCCCCGCAGCTCTCGGTGAGCCAGCTCGTCGACCTCGCCGCCGACCCGGACGCCCTCGCCCGGCGTCTGCGCCGCCCCGTCCCCCGTCCGCCCGACCCCCGCGCGCGTCGGGGCACGGAGTTCCACGCGTGGGTCGAGCGGTGGTTCGCCCGCACGGAGCTCCTCGAGTTCGACGAGCTCCCGGGCGCCGCGGACGAGTCGGCCGACGCCGACGCCGACGCGGCCGCCGACCTGGCGGTGTTGCAGGACCGCTTCAGTGCGAGCCGGTGGGCCACCCGCACCCCGGTCGCGGTGGAGGTGCCGTTCGAGACGGAGGTCGAGGGCACGCTGGTGCGCGGCCGCATCGACGCGGTCTTCACCGACCCCGACGGCGGCGCCACCGTGGTCGACTGGAAGACCGGCGCGCCGCCGGGGCCGGAGGCCATGCCCGCCCTGTCGGTGCAGCTCGCGGCCTACCGCCTGGCGTGGGCGGCACTCACCGACACGCCCGTCGAACGGGTCCGGGCCGCCCTGCACTACGTGCGGGAGGACCGCACGGTCACCCCCGCCGACCTGCTCGACGCCGCCGGTCTGCGGGCCCTCGTGGCGAGCGTGCCGGTGGAGGTGCGGGAGCCCGTCGGGGACGACGCCGTGCGCGGTGCCGACTTCACCGACGACGAGGCCGACCCCGACACCACCGGGTTCGACGACGGGGACCCCGAGGTGCGCTGACCGCCCCCGCCGCGAGGTTCACGTCAGGCAGCCCGTCGGGCTGCCGGCCCTGCCTCCTGTGACCCTCGCGGCGAGGATGCCGGGCCGCTCGCGGCGGGCGGGGGTCGGGTCAGCGCCCGCTCCTGGCGACCACGGCCCAGCGAGGGGGATGATCGGGGCGTGAGCAACGTCGAGACGGCCCCCGACGAGGTGCGCTGCGACGGCCGCGAGACCCCGGACGACGTCGTCGAGATCCTGACGCCGCGCGAGGTGCCCCTCGGCGGGCCCCGGGCGATGACGGTGCGCCGCACCCTGCCGCAGCGGCGGCGGTCGCTGATCGGCGCGTGGTGCTTCGTCGACCACTACGGGCCCGACGACGTGTCGGTGTCCGGCGGCATGGACGTCGCCCCGCACCCGCACACCGGACTGGCCACCGTCAGCTGGTTGTTCACCGGCGAGGTCGAGCACCGCGACTCCCACGGGGTGCACGCGATCGTGCGGCCGGGGGAGCTGAACCTCATGACCGGCGGGCACGGCGTCTGCCACTCCGAGGTCTCGACGCCCGACACCACCGTGCTCCACGGCGCGCAGCTCTGGCTGGCCCTGCCCGACGCGCACCGCGGCACCCCGCGCGCCTTCGCCCACCACACCCCGGACGCCGTCGACCTCGTGGGCGCCACGCTGCGGGTGTTCCTGGGCGAGCTCGCCGGGATCGCGAGCCCCGTCGAGACGTTCAGCCCGCTGCTCGGTGCGGAGATCTTGCTCGAGCCGCACGCGTCGGTGGGCCTGGACCTCGACCCGTCCTTCGAGCACGGCGTGCTGGTGGACACCGGTCGGCTGACCGTCGGCGAGCACCCGGTCGCGGCGGCCGAGCTCGCCTACCTCGCACCCGGCCGCGACCGGCTGGAGCTCACCAACCCCGGCGACGAGCCGACGCGCCTCCTGCTGCTCGGCGGCACCCCGTTCGGCGAGCAGATCGTCATGTGGTGGAACTTCGTCGCCCGCACCCACGACGAGATCGTCGCGTTCCGGGCGGCCTGGGAGGACGACCCGGAGTCCCGCTACGGCCACGTCGTCGGGTACGTCGGCCGGGACGGGAGCACCGCGCGGCTGCACGCGCCGACGCTGCCGAACGCCACGATCCGTCCGCGGGGCTGATCCGCGCACGGACGGTCACGGCCGTCCGCCACTCTCCGTGCCAGATCCAGCGCAATATTGCGTCTTGTCTCACTCTCAGTGTGCTCTCTACGGTTCATGACACTGACCACTCACTCGAGTGGCCCTGTGACGAACACGGAGCGTCGAGATGACCGAGCTGGCTGCCCCCACCACGTCGTCCGTCGACCTCGTCGACCTCGTCGACCTCGTCGACCTCGTCGACCTGCGCCAAGCCGTGTCCGGACCCGTGTGGGATCCGGGGGACGTGGGGCTCGTCGCCGAGATCGCGGGGTTCAACCTCGCGCCGGTGCACGAGCCCGTCGGCGTGGTCGGGGCCACCGACGCCCACGACGTCGCCGCCGCCGTCCGCTGGGCCCGCGCCCGCGACCTCGGCGTCGCCGTCATCGCGACCGGGCACGCCGACTTCTCGCACCGCGGCACCCTGATCGTGTCCACGAAGCGGCTCGACCGCTGCGACGTCGACCCCGCCACGCGCACCGTGAGGGTCGGCGCCGGCGTGAAGTGGGCGCGCGTGATCGAGGCGGCCGCCCCCCACGGCCTGACCGGCGTCAGCGGCTCCTCCACGGACGTCGGCGTCGTCGGGTTCTGCACCGGGGGCGGGATCGGGCCGATGATCCGCCGCTTCGGTCTCGGCGCCGACCGGGTCCGCTCGATCCAGGTGGTCACCGGTGAGGGCGAGATCCGCGAGGTCGGGCGGGGCGACGTGCTCTTCGACGCGATGCTGGGCGGGAAGGACGCCGCCGGGATCGTCGTCGAGATGACCGTCGAGCTCGTCGAGGTCTCCCGCTTCTACGGCGGGGCGATCTTCTACGACGCCGTCGACGCCCCCGCCGTCCTGCACGCCTGGCGGGACTGGCAGGCCGGCCTGGGTGAGAACACCACGACCTCGATCGCGATCCTGCGCATGCCCGACCTCGAGGCCGCTCCGCCGTCGCTGCGGGGCCGGACCGTCGTGCACCTCCGGGTCTGGCATCTCGGACCGGAGATCGAGGGGCTCGAGGTCCTCGCGCCGATGCGTCGGATCGCGACCCCGATCGTCGACATGGTCGACGAACTGCCGTCGCCCGCGATCGACGCCGTGCACTGCGACCCCACGGACCCGATGCCCTCCTGGATCACCGGCGCGTACCTGCGGGAGATCACCCGGGAGACGATCGACACCGTGCTGGAGGTCGCCGGCCCGCAGCGCGAGCTACCGGTGATCATCGTCGAGCTCCGGCAGACCGGCGGCCGGGCGCTGCGGGGGACGCAGGGGGTGGCAGCACGGGCGCCGTACGGCGTCGGCGTGATCGCGCCGATGGTCCCGGAGCTGGCGGGAATCGTGCCGACCGTCGGGCTGGGCCTCGTCGACGCGCTCGCCCCCTGGTCGACGGGCACGGTCCCGGCGAACTACGCCTCCCCGGAGACGATCCGGGCCCGTCCCGGGGCCTGTTGGGACGACGACGGGCGGGCGCGGCTCGCCGCCGTCGTCGCCCGCACCGATCCGGACGCCGTGCTGGGGGGCCGGCGGCTCGGGCTGCGATAGCGACCAGGTCGAATGACGGGGGGACGTCATGACCACCGATCCACAGGAACTGCCGTCACGGCGCGTGCTGCGCGCCGGGCGGGCCGGCAAGGCCGCGGCGGAGCTCGAACCGCTCGTCGACGGGCCGGTGCACGCGCCGTACACCGTCGACGCCGCCGTCGAACTCGTCGCCGACCCCGCCGTCGGCGCCCTGCCGCGCCTGCTGGCGGTCGTCGGCGCCACCAGCACCGACGACGTCGCCGCCGCCGTCTCGTGGGCGGGGGCGCACGACGTCGGGGTCGTCGTGGTCGACCCGCGACCGCACCGGCCCGCGCTCGCGGTGGGCACGGCGCCCGCCGCGGCCCGACCGGTGCTGGCGATCGCGCTGGGCCGTCTCGACCGGGTGGTGCCGGACCGGGCGGCCCGCACCCTGCGCGCGGGGGTGGGGGCGTCCTGGGCCGCCTGTCACCGCGCTGCGGGCGACGGCGGCCCGGGACCGCGCGCGCTGCTGCACCGTCCCGGGCTCGTCGCCCACGGCGTCGGGTCGGTGACCAAGCGCGGGGTCGTCCTGGTGACCGGCGACGGCCGGGTGCACCGGCTCGGGGCGCGGACCGGCGACCCCGACCTGTGGTGGGCCTACCGGGCCCGGCCGGACCGGATCGGCGTCCTCACCGAGGTCGTGCTCGACCCGTGGGACATCGCGACCCTCCAGCGCCGCCCGACGTGGAGCGCCGGGGACCGGATGCGCTTCGCCGACGTGTCGCGCCGACACGACCCGCGCGGAATCCTCACCCGATCGATCGGGGAATCCGGATAACCCTTCCGGGTCGGCGAGCGATGCACCGGGCGTGACCATCAGTCCGCGCCCGCACCGTGGTGGCGCCGCCGGCCGCGTGGCCCGTGCGGCCATGGAGCTGGGCGACCTCGTGCACGGCCCGGTGCTGCCGCCCTACACCGCCGACGCCGCGGTCGAGCTGCTGCGCACCACGTCGATCGGACGGCCCCCGTCGCGGCTCGTCGCGGTCGTCGGCGCGACGGGCACCCCCGACGTCGTCGCCACCCTGACCTGGGCGAACGAGCACGACGCCGAGGTCGTCGTGCTCGATCCGCACACCGCCCAGCCGCCGAGCCGGTCTGGGCGCCCGACCGTCGCGCTCTCCCTCGCGCGCGCCGACCGTGTGGTGGTCCGCGACGGGCTCGTCCACGCCGGGGTCGGCGCGGCCTGGTCGCAGGTCCGGCGGGTCGTCGGCGCGGGCGGCGGCACGGTCCGCGTGCCCCGCCGTCCCGACACCGTGGCCGACGCGCCAGGCGCCGGCGGCCTGCGCGGCGTCACGCTGGTCACCGGGGACGGTGTCGTGCACCACCTCGCGGGGGCGCACCCGGACCCCGAGCTCTGGTGGGCCTTCCGCTGCCGTCCGGAGGCGGTCGGCGTGGTCACCGAGGTCGTCCTCGACGCCGACGGCGCCGGTCCGGCCCTGCTCGCGGCCGAGTCCACGGACGGCGACGAGGCCCGCTTCGCCGCGCTCGCCCGCCGTCACGACCCGGCGGACGTCCTCGGGCTGCCCGCCTAGGAGTCCGCCCGCACCCGCAGGGCGTGCGTGACCATCGGGTACTGCAGCGGCAGTCGGCCCAGCGCCACGGCCTGCCACGGCCACGGCCGGTGCCGCCAGTCCCAGGCCATCTGCACGTTGGCGGGGAACACCGCCAGGAACAGCCCGACGGCGGCGGTCGCCCCCAGGCGCCGCGTGCGCGGCACGGCCACGGCGGTCCCGACGGCGAGCTCGGCGACGCCGCTCGCGTAGGTCCAGAACCGCGCCTCGCCCGGGATCCACGGCGGCACGAGCGTGTCGAACGGTGCGGGCGCCGCGAAGTGCAGCACCCCCATCCCCAGCAACGGGTACGCGAGCAGCGCGGCGGACCGCTCCGCGGACGGACGACGACGGCGACGCAGCGAGAAGGCCATGTCGATCACCTTCCCACCGCGTAGCCCTGCATGCCGCGGGGGTTGGCCGCACCCCACAGCACCCCGCGGTCGCGGTCGATGCCCACGGCCGACAACCGACCCAGTGCCCAGTCGCCCGCGCGGGTCACCCGGTGCCCGCGTCGCTCCAGCCCGGCGATGACGGCGTCGCCGAGGCGGTCCTCCACGGTGGCCCCGGCGGGCTCGCGGTCCCGCGGCCAGAACGATCCCGGCGACGACGTCGTGTGCAGGGCCGGGGCGTCGATCGCGGCCTGCGGCGACCAGCCCCCGACGAGCGTGCGCAGCAGGTAGAGCAGCTGCCACTGGTCCTGCTGGTCCCCGCCCGGCGAGCCGAGGGCGACCACGGGGCCGTGGTCGTCCAGCACGAGCGTCGGGGTCAACGTGGTCCGCGGCCGGCGTCCGGGCGTCAGCGTCGAGGGCAGGCCCTCCTCCAGCCAGGTCATCTGCAGCCGGGTGCCGAGCGCGAAGCCGAGCTCCGGGATCGTCGGGTTGGACTGCAGCCAGCCCCCGGACGGCGTCGCCGACACGACGTTGCCCCAGCGGTCCACGACGTCGAGGTGGCAGGTGTCCCCGCGCATCTCGCCGTGCGAGCTGGTGCCCGGCTCGCCCTCCAGGGTCACCGTCGGCTCCCCGACGGCCGCGCCCGCGGTGACCCCCGGCGCCACGCCGGCCGTGGCGAGCTCCGCCATCCGCGGCTCGCGGCCACCGACCCGACCGGGACGGACCTCGGGGGAGGCCTCGTCGGTGATCAGTGCCCGCCGCTGCGCCACGTAGCCCGGGTCGAGCAGCTCGGCGACCGTGATCGGGGCGTCGTCGCCGAACCACGCCTCCCGGTCGGCCTGGGCGAGCTTGATCGCCTCGAGGACGCGGTGGGCGCCCTCCTCCGTCGCCGGGTCGGGGGCGTCCGGTTCGAGCAGTGCCAGCATCTGCAGCAGCGCGGGCCCCTGGCCCCAGAGCGGCGTCTTCGCGATGCGGTGCCCCTGGAAGGTCCCGACGGCGGGCTCGGTCACCGAGGCCCGCCAGCCGGCGGAGTCCTCGACGGTCAGCACCCCGGCGTGGTCGGTCCCCGAGGAGTGCCGGTGCGGCGTGCGGCAGGACGCCGCCACCGCCTCGGCGACGAACCCCTCGGCCCACACCGTGCGGACCGCGTCGACCCGGGCCTCGCGGGTCGGCCCCTGCGCGGCGTCGGCGAGGCGCTGCAGCGTCGCGGCCCAGGCGGGGTTGCGCAGCACCTGACCGGGAGCGGGCGGGCGGCCGTCGGGGAGCCAGAGTGCGGCGCTGGCGGGCCAGTGCTCGCGGAAGAGGTCGGCGACGGCCGCGACCGTCGACCCGACGCGGGCGACCGCCGGGAAGCCGTCCCGGGCGTAGCCGACCGCGGGCCCGACCACGTCGGCCACCTCCAACGTCCCGTGCTCGCGCAGCAGCAGCAACCACGCGTCGGTCGCGCCGGGGATCGCCGCGGCCAGGGCGCCCGCCCCGGGTACCCGGTCCAGGCCCGCGTCGCGGTAGCGCGCGGCGGACGCACCCGCGGGCGCCGGGCCCTGGCCGTCGAGGACCCGCGGGGCCGGGTCACCCGCCGTCGTGAAGATCGCCGTCATGTCCCCGCCCGGCCCGTTGAGGTGGGGCTCGACGACCTGCAGCACGAAGGCCGCGGCGACGGCCGCGTCGAACGCGTTGCCGTTGCGTTCCAGCACCCCCATCGCCGTGGCCGAGGCCGCCCAGTGCGTGGACGCCGCCATGCCGACGGTGCCCTCCAGGGTCGGACGTGTGGTGAAGGCCGGCGGGCGGGTGAACGTCACCCGGGCATCGTGGCGCACCGACGGGGCTAGCGTGGATGCGTGACCAGCACCGTCGAACCCCTGTCGGGCACCGTCGAGCAGGCGGAGGTGGCGTCGCGGGCCGACGCCTTCGTCGCCGAGCTGTCCGAGTGGCTGCGGATCCCCTCGATCAGCGCCGACCCGGGCCACCACGCCGACGTGACGCGGTCGGCCGAATGGCTCGCCGCGACGCTGCGCCGCGACGGGTGGCCGACGGTCGAGGTCTGGTCCGACACCGCGGCCCTGCCCGCCGTGTACGCGCACTGGCCCGCCGCCGACCCGACCGCGCCGACGGTGCTCGTCTACGGCCACCACGACGTGCAGCCCGCCGACCTCGCCGACGGGTGGAGCTTCGCGCCGTTCGAGCCGCAGGTGGTGGGGGAGGAGCTCCGCGGGCGCGGCGCCTCCGACGACAAGGGCCACATCGCCATGGTGCTGCTCGGTGTCCGGGCCCACCTCGCGGCGACCGGCGCCACGGCCCCGGCGGTGTCGCTGAAGCTGCTCGTGGAGGGCGAGGAGGAGTCCGGCTCCGCGCACCTGGCCGAGCTGCTCACCGCCCACGGCGACGCGCTGGCCTGCGACGAGATCGTCGTCACCGACACCGGCATGGTCGACCGCGAGACCCCCACCGTGTGCTGCGGGATGCGCGGCCTGGTCGACCTCGAGGTCGTCTACCGCGGAGCCGCGGTGGACCTCCACTCCGGCCAGTTCGGCGGGGCGGTGCCCAACCCGGTCACCGAGCTCGCGCGGCTCGTGGCGGCGTTCCACGACGACGCGGGGCACATCGCGGTGCCCGGGTTCTACGACGACGTGCGGGAACCCACCGCCGAGGAGCGCGCGGCATGGGCGGCCCTGCCGTTCGACGAGCCGGCGTGGCTGGCGGGCTCCGCGGCCGGGGCGATGGCGACGGCGGGCGAGGCCGGCTGGTCGACCTACGAGCGGCTCTGGGCCCGGCCCACCGCCGAGGTGAACGGCCTGCACGGCGGCTACGCCGGGCCGGGGCACAAGACGATCGTGCCGCACTCCGCGACGCTCAAGATGACGTTCCGCCTGGTCGACGCCCAGGACCCGGCGCGCATCAAGCCGCTGCTGGAACGGTTCGTCGCCGACCGGATCCCGGCCGGGATCGACGCCGACGTGTCCACCGGCGGCCCCGGGGTGCCGCCGCTGATCTGCGACCTCGACTCCCCGCTGGTCGCGTCCATCCGCGAGGCGATGGGTATCGCGCTCGGCGCCGAGGTCCTGCCCGCCCGCGAGGGCGGCAGCGGCCCGGAGGCCCTCCTGACGACGGCGCTCGACGCGCCGCTCGCCTTCCTCGGCGTGATGCTGCCCGCGGACCGGATCCACGCCCCGGACGAGCGGGCGGTGCTCCCGCTGCTGCTGCGCGGGGCCGAGTCGGTCGCCCACCTGTGGCGGCTCCTGGCGGAGCGCGTGACCTCGTGACCCGCCCCCGGTGGCAGGACAGCGTCGTTGCTGTCACTGGCTGACAGTATCGACGCTTTCCTGCCACAGCGGTGAGCACAGCGGTCGGCTTGCCTTCGAGCGCACTCGAAGGCCTAGCGTCGGTCGCATGATCACTGCGCAGCAGACCCCGATCGGTTCCGGGTTCGGTGCGAGGTCCACCGCCGCCGAGGTCGTGTCCGGCCTCGACCTCTCCGGTCGGCTCGTCGTCGTCACCGGCGGCTACTCCGGGCTCGGCCTCGAGGCCGTCCGGGCTCTCACGGGCGTCGGCGCCCGGGTGGTCGTCCCGGCCCGTCGTCGGGAGGTCGCGGACGAGGCCCTGGCCGGGATCGACGGCGTGATGACCGACGAGCTCGACCTGGCCGACCTCGACTCCGTCGCCGCCTTCGCCGGGCGCCGCCTCGCCGACGGCACCCGGATCGACGCGGTCGTCGACAACGCCGGCGTCATGGCCTGCCCGCTCGAGCGGGTCGGACCCGGCTGGGAGCGCCAGTTCGCTACCAACCACCTCGGCCACTTCGCCCTGGTCAACCGGCTCGCGCCGCTGCTCGACGGCGACTCGCGGGTCGTCTCGGTGTCCTCCCGCGGTCACCACTTCTCGGACCTGCACCGCGAGGACGTGCACTACGAGCACCGCGACTACGACAAGTGGCAGGCCTACGGGCAGTCCAAGACGGCCAACGTGCTGTTCGCCGTCGGGCTCGCCGCCCGCGGCGTCCGGGCCTTCGCCCTGCACCCGGGCGGGATCATGACGCCGTTGCAGCGCCACCTCCCGCTCGAGGAGATGGTGGCCCTGGGCTGGAAGGACGAGCAGGGCAACCCCGGTCCGGCCGCCGCGAACCTCAAGACGCCCGAGCAGGGTGCGGCCACCGAGACCTGGGCGGCGACCAGCCCGCGGCTCGCGGATCTCTCCGGGGTCTACCTCGAGGACTGCGAGGTCGCGGTCACCGTGGACACCTCCGCGGGCCCGGACTCGCGGGGCGGCTATCCCGGTGGCGTCATGCCCTACGCGATCGACCCGGACGCCGCGGAGTGGCTGTGGGCGGCGTCGGTCGAGGCCACGGGCGTGGACGGCTTCGGGCGGTGACGGTGGCGGCCCACCGCTGACCCACGGTCAGGGGTGGGCCACGGCCGACCCGGTGGTGCCTGCGCCGGTCGGGACGTGCACGAAAGGTGTGGGTGTACCAGCCCGTCGCGCTGGGTACCGGCCGGGGATCCCTCCATCGGGTCCGGCGCGGCGTGAGCAGAATGTCAGCCGTGTCACTCACGGTCGACGGTCTCCCGTCCCGCGCCTCCGCCCTCGCGCGTCCCCGGGCCGCCGAGAGTGATCACCGGTCGACCCGCACCCTCGTCGTGCTGGTCGCCCTCGCGCTCGGGGCCCTCGCGGTCGTCGCGGTGGTCGTCCCGCGCGTGCCCGCCCTCGCGCAGGCGGTGGGCCTCGGCCCGGCGCCCGCCGCCCCCGCCGCACCGCCGGTCACGGTGACCGCGGTCGTCACCACGACGGCCTCGTGCCTGTCCGCCGACCCGCACGACCGGGTCACCCTCGAGGTCGGCGGCGTGCGCCGCGAGGCGACCCTCGACGGCTGCGGCCGCAACCCCGGCTTCCCGGTCCCCGTGCAGGTGCCCGCGGACGGCGCGATCACCGGTCCGCTGGCGGTCGCGGGCACGGGAGCCACGGCCGCCCGCTCCGCCACCGACAGCGCGGGCGACAGCGTCTCCCCGCTCGTGGCCCGCCTCGAACTCGCGCTGGCCGTCGCCGCGGCCCTCGGCGCCGGATCGCTCGTCGTCGCCCTGGGTCGGCAGCAGCGCCGCCCGGCCCCCCGTGCGGGGGGCCGTCCGGCCGGCCGGACGAACACCCGTGCCGGGGCCCGTCCCGCCCCCGGCCGGGCGTGCGCCGCGTCCCGTCGTCCGGGTCGTCGACCCGGCCGGAGCGCCGTCCCCGCCCAGCGGCAGCGCCCCCGCCGTTAGGGTCGGGGGGTGAGTACGGCCCCCACCTCCGCCCCGCCGGAGCAGCGACAGCGCCTGACGCTCGACAACGGTCTGCGGGTGCTCCTCGCACCGGACCGGACCAATCCCGTCGTCGGGGTCGCCGTCCACGTCGACGTCGGCTTCCGCAGCGAGCCGCAGGGCCGCACCGGGTTCGCGCACCTGTTCGAGCACCTGATGTTCCAGGGCTCGGAGAGCCTGGAGAAGCTCGCGCACTTCCGGCACGTCCAGGGCTCGGGCGGGGTCTTCAACGGCTCGACCCACCAGGACTACACGGACTACTTCGAGATCCTCCCCGCGGGCGCCCTCGAGCGCGGGCTGTTCCTCGAGGCCGACCGGTTGCGCGCACCGAAGCTCACCGAGGAGAACCTCCACAACCAGATCGACGTGGTGAAGGAGGAGATCCGCCTCAACGTGCTCAACCGGCCCTACGGCGGCTTCCCCTGGATCCTGCTGCCGCCGGTGCTGTACTCGACCTTCGCGAACGCCCACAACGGCTACGGCGACTTCACCGACCTCGAGACCTCGACCCTCGACGACGCCGCGGCCTTCTTCGACGCCTACTACGCGCCGGGCAACGCGGTGCTCACCGTGGTCGGCGACTTCGATCCGGACGACGCCGGGGAGCTCGTCACCCGCCACTTCGGCGACATCCCGGCCCGCCCGGTGCCGGCCCGGCCGTCCTTCGGCGAGCCGGCTCCCGACGGCGAGCGGCTGGAGTCGGTCGTCGACGCGCACGCCCCGCTGCCCGCCCTCGCCATGGGCTACCGGCTCCCCGACCCCGGCACCGACCTCGCCGGGTACCTCGCGCACGCCGTGCTCGGGAGCCTCCTCACCGACGGCGAGGCCGCGCGCCTGACCCAGCGCCTCGTGTACGGCGACGGGCTGGTCACCGACGTGTCCGCCTCGGCCGGCCTCATGGGCGCGCCCCTCGACGCGCGGGACCCCGACACCTTCACCATCACCGCCGTGCACCCCGACACCGTCGACCCCCGCCAGGTGGTCGACGCGGTGGACGCGGAGCTGCTCGTCCTCGGCGAGCGCGGTCCCGACGCCGAGGAGCTCCGCCGGGTCACGGCCCGCTGGGCCGGCGCCCTGCACCGCGAGCAGGACCGGCTGATGAACCGGATGCTCGCCCTCGGCTCGGCGGAGCTCCTCCACGGCCGCGCGGAGCTCTCCGACGAGCTGCCCGGCGCGATCGCCGCGGTGACCCCGGAGGCGGTCGCCGCCGCCGCGAACGCGCTGCGGCCCGACGCGCGCGCCCTGCTCGTCCTCACCCCCGGAGCGTCCGCATGAGCGCTGAGTCCACGGTCGAGCTCCGCTCCGCTGCGTCTCCCCCCACCGCTCCCTCGCCCGCCGAGCGCCGGTCCGCCGAGGAGATCGGCCGGACCCCGGCCGGCCCGCGCGAGCTGCCCCCGCTGCGGCCGCAGCCGCAGGTCCCGGCCCCGGAGGAGACCGACACGGTCCTGACGACGGGTCTGCGCGTCATCGCGGTGCACCGCCCCGGCGTCCCGATGGTCGAGGTCCGGCTGCGCATCCCGTTCTCCGGCGAGGACGCCGCGCGCCCGATGCACGCGGCGATCGCCGAGGTCCTCGCGTCGACGGTGCTCTCCGGGACGACGCGCCGCACCCGGGTCTCGCTCGACGACGACCTCGCGGGCGTCGGGGGCGAGATCGGCTTCTCGGTCGACCCGGAGCGGCTCGCCGCCGCCGGCCACGCGCTCGCGGACGGGCTGCCGACGCTGCTCGACGTCATCGCCGACGTGCTCACCGGGGCCACCTATCCCGACGAGGAGGTCGCCCGCGAGCGCGAGCGCCTCGCCGAGCGGATCCAGGTGGCCTCCGCGCAGCCCTCGGTCATCGCGCGGCGCGCCCTGCAGCGGCACCGCTACGGCGACCACCCGGTGACCCGGGAGATGCCCGAGGTCGCGGACGTGGCCGCCGTGACGCAGGACGACCTGCTCGCCATGCACCGCCGCCAGGTGGTGCCGCGCGGCTCGGTGCTCGTGCTCGTCGGCGACCTCGACCCGACCACCGCCGTGGCCGCCGTCGAGGCGTCGCTGGCGGGGTGGGACACCCCCGGGGAGGCCGGCCTCCTGCCGCCGCTGCCCGAGCTGCACGGCTCGGAGCTCCTGCTGGTGGACCGGCCCGGGGCCGTGCAGTCGCAGCTGCGGCTCTCGGCGGCGGCCGTCCCCCGGACCGATCCGCGGTATCCGGCGCTGCAGCTGGCGAACCTGGCGTTCGGCGGCTACTTCTCGTCCCGACTGGTCGAGAACCTGCGCGAGGACAAGGGCTACACCTACCACGCGTCGTCGTCGCTGGAGTTCGACCCGTACGGCGCCGCCCTGCTCGTCGAGACCGACTGCGCCTCCGAGGTGACCGCGCCCGCGCTGCTCGAGATGCGCTACGAGCTGGGTCGGGTTGCGGTCGTCCCGCCGAGCGCGGCGGAGCTCGAGTCGGCGCGTCGCTACGCCATCGGGTCGCTGCTGATCTCGATGAACACCCAGGCCGGCCTGGCGTCGACGCTGGCGGGGCTCGCGGGCGTCGGGCTCGACCCCGCGTGGGTGCGGGAGCACCCGCAGCGCCTGGAGGCCGTGACCCTCGAGCAGGTGCACGCCGCGGCCGCCGAGTTCCTCGCCCCCGCGCGCTTCACCGGGGTGGTGGTGGCCGACGCCGCCACCTCGGCGGAGTCGTTGCGTGCTCTCGGTGGTATCAGGGTCCCGTGACCACTGCACCCACCGCGGGCCCGGACATGCGGGCGGCCTTCCACCTGGACTCCCTGCCCCGGCTCTCGCGTTCGACGGTCGACCGCCGGGAGCAGGTCCGCGACGACCCGGAGCACGTGGAGTCGACCTGGCCGCTCGCCCGCGTCGTGCGCGTCGACCCGCAGGGCCGGACCCCGGTGGAGGAGCAGCCCGACGGGTCCCTGCGCGTCGTCGACGTCCCGTCCCGCCAGTTCGGCGCGACGATTCCCGACGGTGCGGTGCTGCTCGGCGAGGAGGACGGCACCGTCTACTGGGGCGTGCGGGTGCCGGACGCCGACGCCTCGAACGACGCCGGGTCCGGGTTCTCCTCGACCGAGCGGTGGCGGGACCTGCGGATCTCCGGCGGCGACCTCGATGCGCACTCCGCGGGTCTGCTCACGACGGCCGTGGCCCTGCTGTCGTGGCAGGAGCGCGCCCGCTTCTGCACCCGCGACGGCTCGCCCATGCGCGCGATCAAGGCCGGCTGGGCGCAGCTCTGCGAGGCGCACGACCACGAGGAGTACCCCCGCACCGATCCGTCGATGATCTGCCTCGTGCACGACGGCGCCGACCGGGTGCTCCTCGCCCGCCAGCCGATCTGGCCCGAGGGCCGGTACTCGGTGCTCGCCGGGTTCGTCGAGGCCGGGGAGTCGCTGGAGGCGTGCGTGGCCCGGGAGTGCGCCGAGGAGGTCGGTGTCACCGTCTCGACCATCACCTACCTCGGGTCGCAGCCCTGGCCGTTCCCGCGCTCGCTGATGATCGGCTTCTCCGCGGTCGCCGACCCGGAGGAGACGCTGCGCCTGCAGGAGGGCGAGATCGAGAACGCCCGCTGGGTCACCCGCACGGAGCTCCGCGAGGCGCTCGAGGCCGGCGACTGGATGACCCGCGAGGGCGACGGTCCGAAGGGCGCCCACGGGGTGGGCGGTACCGCCTTCGAGGCCGGCGACGACCGCGAGCTGATCCTCCCGGGCGGGGTGTCGATCGCCCGCGCGATGTTGGAGGCGTGGGCGGCTGCGGGCTGACCGTCCCCTCTCCCTGGCAGGAAAGCGTCGTTGCTGTCACCCGGTGACAGCAACGACGCTTTCCTGCCACGAGGGAACGTCCGTCAGCGTGCCGCGTACACCGTGTCGGCCGCCTTGACGGTGCGGATCACCGGTTCGGACTCGACGGCCGTGACGCCGGGCAGACCGGCCACGGACATCGTCAGGTACCGGTAGAAGGCGGCCGGTCCCGCGCTCGCGACCGATGCGTAGACGTTCGTCCGGCCGGTCGTCGCCGCGGCGAACGGCACCTCCGGGTGGGCCGCCAGCGCCCGGCCGACCTCGTCGAGGTGCTGCGGGAGCACGGTGAGGTGCAGCATCGTGCGCATCGGCTGCTCGTGGACGGTGGGCGACACGTCGACGTCGAGGTAGAGCACCCCGCCGGCCCGGAGGTCGGTGAGCCGTCGTCGCACGGTGGACGCCGACGTGCCGCAGGACCGGGCGACGTCCTCCACCGGCGCACGGCCGTCGACCCGGAGCAGGCGCAGGATGCGCCGGTCGAGGTCGTCGAGCGTCGGCGCCGCACCCGGCGTCGGGACCGCGACCGCGAGCGCGGCGACCTGCTCCGGCGAGAGCGGCCCGACCTTCGCGTACGGCTCGCGCGCCCCGCCGTAGAACACGTGCAGCACCTGCTGGGCGCTCACGTCGAGGATGCGGGGCGTCCGGGGGAGCCGGCCGAGCAGCAGGTCGCCGGCGGCCGTGGTGTCGGTGGCGCGCAGGGAGCACGTGATCTCGGTGCCGCCGGAGGTGAGGCTGACCCACGAGGTGTCCGGGCGCCGGGCCAGCGCGTCCGCGATCTCGCCGGCCGCGTCCGGGGCGCAGCGGGCCCGGACCATCCACTGGTCCTCCCCGAGGAGCACCGGGTCGCTCGCGCCGATCACGCGGAGCGCCTGGACGGAGCGCAGCCGGGCGTACCGCCGCGCCACCGTCTGGTCGGAGACCCCCAGGACCTCGGCGACCCGTCGGAAGGGTGCCCGGCCGTCGATCTGCAGCGCCTGGATGAGCGCGCGGTCCGTCCCGTCGAGTTCCACCGTCACGAGCCTCGCAGATGTCGACGACCGCCGGAAGTGGTCCGTTTCCTCGTCCTCCCTGGCGCGTCGTGTCGACGATCGTCGCGTCGACGACACGCGGTCGTCGCACGGGATCGGAGGAGGACCGACATGCGTCGCTGGTGGCCCCTGGTGGCGATCTGCCTGGGGACGTTCATGCTGCTCGTGGACGTGACGATCGTGAACGTCGCGCTGCCCGCCATGGCCGGGTCGCTGGAGTCGTCGTTCGCCGGCCTGCAGTGGGTGATCGACGGCTATGCGCTGGCCCTCGCCGCGCTGCTCATGGTGACGGGCTCGCTGGCCGACCGCTTCGGGCGGCGCCGCCTCTACCTGGTCGGGCTCGGGGTCTTCGCCGCCGCCTCGCTGGCCTGCGGACTGGCTCCGACGGCGGGCGCCCTCGTCGCCGCCCGCGTGGTCCAGGGTGCGGGCGGTGCGGCGATGTTCGCGACCACCGCCGCCCTCGTCGCGATCACCTACCACGGTCGGGACCGGGGCACGGCCTTCGGCGTGTGGGGCGCGGTGAACGGCCTCGCGGCCGCCTGCGGTCCGCTCGTCGGCGGCGTGCTCACCGAGGTCTGGGGGTGGCGGGCGATCTTCCTGGTCAACCTGCCGGTCGCCGCGCTCGCGGTCGCCCTGACGCTGGCCGTGGTGGCGCGGGACGTCCGCGTCGACGGCGCCACCCGGATCGACCTCGCCGGCGCCGCGGCCTTCACCGCGGCCTCGACCGCTCTCGTCTACGGCCTCATCGAGGCGGGCGCGGTCGGCTGGTCCGCCGTCGGCACGGTCGTCCCGCTGGTCGCCGCCGCCGTGGCGCTCGCGGTGTTCGTCGCGGTCGAGCGGCGCGTCGCGCACCCCGTGCTCGACCTCGCCCTCTTCCGCAACCGGTCGTTCGCCGCGCTCATGGTGGCCGCGGCGGTCCTGTCGGGGGCGGCCTTCGCCCACCTCGCGCTCGTCTCGCTGTGGCTGCAGGAGGTGCTGCGGCTGTCGCCGATCCGGGCCGGCCTCGCGGTGGTCCCGCTGTCGATCGCGTCGTTCGTGGTGTCCGCGGCCGCGGGCCGCCTCCTCCACGGCGGGTCACCCGCCCGTCCGGTGGCCGGCGGACTCGCGCTCATCGGGTTCGGGGTGTTGCTGCTCGGCGTGGTCGACGCCGGCTCGGGCCCGTGGGCGCTCGCACCCGGGCTCGTGGTGTGCGGGCTGGGGGTCGGGCTCGCGACCCCGGTGCTCGTCTCGGCGACCCTCGCGGTCCTGCCGCCCGCGAAGGCCGGGGTGGGCAGCGCGGCGGTGAACACCTTCCGCCAGCTCGGCCTGGCCGTGGGCCTGGCGGTGCTCGGCACCGTGTTCGCCGGGTACGCGAACCCGACCGACCCGGGCGCGCCCGGCTACACCGACGGCCTCGACGCGGTCTTCCTGACGGCGGGTGTGGCTGCCCTGGCAGCGGCCGTGCTCGTCGTGGTGCTCGTGCGCCGGCCGACCTCCGAGCCCGCCGCCGTCGCGTCGGCCGCACCCGGGCCCGCCGCTCCCACCGAGCCGGCCGAGCGAAGGGCCCCTTCGGTCGGATAGGTGGGCCGTGGGCGCCCCTCGCCAAGGACGCCCGGAACACACGAAGGGCCCGTCCGTCGATCTGTTCGACGGACGGGGCCCCTTCGTTCGGAGCGCGGCGGGATCAGGCGCCCGACGCGGCCTCGGCCTTGGCGAGGGCGGTCTTCACCTCGGCGAAGCTCGGGTTCGTGGCGGCCGACCCGTCGGGGTAGACCACCGTCGGGACCGTGCGGTTGCCGCCGTTGATCCGGGTGACGATCTCCGCGGCGTCCGGGGTGCGCTCGATGTCGACCTCGGAGTAGCCGATCCCCTCGCGGTCCAGCTGGCTCTTCAGCCGCCGGCAGAAGCCGCACCAGCTGGTCGTGTACATCGTCATCTGCGCCATGTGAGGCACAACGCAGACGGGCGCGTCAGGCTTCCACGTGTCCGAAGCGGTGACGGGTCACACTCACGGCCTGCTCGCGGAGCACGGTGAGCAGCTCCCGGCGGCCGTCGGCGAGCACCGGGCCCTCCACGAGCGTCGCGCCCACCTCGCCCGCCCGTCGGCGCAGGGCCTCCGTCGCCGTGCCCACCATCCGCAGCCGCTCGCCGGGCTCCGGGACGACCTCCGGCGTCGCGTCGGCGACCGGCACCCCGGCGCACGCGCCGGCCAGCCGGAGCCGCACGACGTCCCGGTCCGCGGCGTCCGCGCCCACGACCACCCGCAGGGCCGGCAGCGCCCGGTACCGGAAGACGTTGGCCTCGGCGGCGATGCCGGTCGGGTCGTGCTCCACCCCGAACTCCGTGCGCCACCAGGACGCGTCCGATCCCGCCGCCGCGCGCAGCCACGCCAGGTCCTCCGGCGGGACCGACGACGCCACCGACGCGAGCAGCTCCGCGGCCTCCCGGCCCAGCGGGGCGCCGGGCAGGTCGGCCGGGTCGGTCCACACCCCGAACTGCGTGACGTAGTTCGGGCCACCCGGCTTGGCACCCGGTCCCACCACCGAGCCCTTCCAGCCCCCGAACGACTGGCGCTGCACGATCGCGCCGGTGATGTGCCGGTTGACGTAGGCGTTGCCGACCTCGACCCGCTCCATCCAGCGGTCGATCTCGTCCCGGTCGAGCGAGTGCAGGCCCCCGGTGAGCCCGAAACCGGTCGCGTTCTGCCACGCGATCGCCTCGTCCAGCGACCCGGCCGCCATCAGCCCGAGGACCGGGCCGAAGCACTCGGTGCGGTGGAACCACGAGCCGGGCGCCACACCCTCACGCACCCCTGGAGTCCACTGCCCGTCACCCGCCCGGCGCGGCTCGACCAGCCACGACTCGCCGTCCTCCAGCGCTGTCAACGCGCGCTCCAGCTTCGGGGAGAGCTCGCCCACCAGGGGACCCATCGTCGACGACAGGTCGGTGCCCGGGCCCACCCGCAGCGTCCGGACCGCGTCGACGAGCTGCCGGCGGAACCGGCGCCCGACCTTCGAGCGTGGATCGCCCACCGGGCCGACCAGGATCGCGAGCGACGCCGCCGAGCACTTCTGGCCCGCGTGCCCGAACGCGGAGCGCAGGAGGTCGGCCACGGCGAGGTCGGGGTCGGCCGCCGGGGTGATCACCAGGGCGTTCTTGCCGCTGGTCTCGGCGAGCACCTCGAGGTCGGGGCGCCACGACCGGAACAGCGCCGCGGTCTCGCTCGCGCCGGTGAGCACGACCCGGTCGACGGCCGGATGCGTGATCAGCCGCCGACCGGCGTCGGCCTCGTCGGTGTGGACCAGCTGCAGCGCGTCGGCCGGGATCCCGGCCCGGTGCAGCGCCGCCACCCCGACCTCCGCGCAGGCCCGGACCTGCGGCGCGGGCTTGATGACGACGGCGGCCCCCGCGGCCAGCGCCGCGAGACAGCCGCCGAGCGGGATGGCGACCGGGAAGTTCCACGGCGGCGTCACGACCACGACCCGGTCCGGCGTGAACCGCGCGGGGTCGAGCTCCTCGGCGCGGTCGGCGTAGTAGGCCGCGAAGTCGACGGCCTCGGAGATCTCGGGGTCCGCCTCGGCGACCGTCTTGTCCGCCTCGTGGACCATCGTCGTGAGCAGCTCGGTGCGCGCCGCGGCCAGGGCCCGGGCGGCCTCGCGCAGCAGGCCCGCCCGCGCGGCCGGGTCCACCGCGCGCCACGTCGAGGCGGCCGCGCGCTCCACCACGGCGTCCACCGCCGCCGGGTCGGTCAGCTCCGGCGCACCGACGACGGCGGGCGCCGCCGCCACCGCCCGCCGGGCCCAGTCGCGGTTCGCGCCGAGCGAAGGGTCGGTGTCGGGCTCGTTCCGGAACCGCTCCGGGAACGGCCCCACCACCTCGGTCGACCGGTCCTGCGTGCGGCGGGGGCCGTCCGCGACCGTGTCGCGCTCGGCCACCGACGCCCGGAAGCGGTCGAGGTAGGACCCCGGGCCCTCCTCCGAGAACATCGCGTACAGGTAGTTCTCCCGCCCGGCGTTCTCCTCGAGCCGGCGCACCAGGTAGCTCACCGCGGCGTCGAAGTCCTCGGCGTGGACGACCGGCGTGTAGAGCACCAGCCCCGAGTCGGGGAGGTCCGCGGCCACCGCGCGGGCCTGGGCCGGCGCCATGCCCTGCAGCATCTCGACGTCCATCTGGTGGGCGACGCCGCGCGCGGCGGCCAGCTCGACCGCCAGGGCCACGTGGTGCAGGTGGTGGCTCGCCACCCCGATCCGCAGGGCGTCGGCGTGCTCCGGGCGCAGCGCGTGGTCGAGCAGCCGGACGTAGTTGGCGTCGACCTCGGCCTTCGTCGCGTAGGGCGCCTGCGGCCAGTCGTGCAGGGCCGCGTCGACCCGCTCCATCGCCAGGTTCGCGCCCTTGACCAGCCGGACCTTCACCGGCGCGCCGCCCGCGTCGACCCGTCGTCGGGCGAAGGCGGCGAGGTGCTCCAGGGCGCCCACCGAGTCGGGCAGGTAGGCCTGCAGGACGATGCCCGCGGAGTACCCCCGCAGCGACGGCCGGTCGAGCAGGGCGGTGAACAGCGCGACCGTGAGGTCGAGGTCCTTGTACTCCTCCATGTCGAGGTTCACGAACACCCCGTGGTCCCGCGCGGCCTCGAAGAGCGGCGTCAGGCGGCGGACGAGCCGGTCCCGGCTGCCCTCGAGGTCCCACGGCACGAGCTGGCTCGCCACCGAGGAGGCCTTCACCGACACGTAGTCGACGTCCTCCCGGCGGATCAGCCCGAGGGTGCGCTCCAGCCGGCGGTCCGCCTCGTCCTCACCGAGCACGGCCTCCCCGAGCAGGTTGAGGTTGAGCCGGAACCCCTCCGTGCGTGCGGCCGAGAGCCGGCGACCGAGGGCCCGCCCGGACGCGTCGACCACGAGGTGCCCGACCAGCTGCTGCAGCCGACGGCGCGCGAGGGGGACGACCAGCCGCGGCAGCCGCGGGGCGAGCGCTGCACCCGCCCGCAGCATCAGCCGGTCCAGGGCGGTGGCGAAGCCCGGCAGCGTGGCGCCCCGACCGGCGATCCGGGCCAGCTCGCGGGCCGCCACGGTGTCGTCCTCGGGACGCGCCACCCGGTCCACGAAGTGCATCGCGAAGTCGACGCCCGCCGGATCGTGCACGAGCGAGGCGAGCCGACGCGTGGCGGCGTCGTGCCCGGCGTCGTCGCTCGCCTCCGCCCACCGGGCCGCCCGTCCCACGGCCCGCTCGACCAGGGCCTCGTCGAGACCCGCAACCGCGGTCGAGCTCCGCTGCGCTGCGTCTCCTGCGACCACCGTCTGCTCGCTCATGACCCCCAGCGTGCACCCGGCGTCCGACACTCTTCTTGTCCGAATCCGGCGACCCCGCCGTCGGGACCCGCCAACGAGGATGGGACGCGTGGACCTGCCCGCCGACGCCCTCGTCGCGCTCTTCGCCGAACTCACCGGCGTGATGTTCTGTGCGAAGGACGCGCAGGGCCGCTACACCGAGGTGAACGACGCCTTCGTCCGGCGCACCAACCAGCGCGACCGGTCCGCCGTGGTGGGACGGCGTGCGGGGGAGCTGTTCGTCCCGGCCCTCGCCGAGCGCTACGAGGAGCAGGACGCGCGGGTGCTGGGCGAGGGCCGCACGCTGCGCCACGAGCTGGAACTGATCCGCCGCGAGGGCGGCGTGCCCGGCTGGTACCTCACGACGAAGGTGCCGGTGCGCGCGGACGGGCGCGTGCTCGGCGTCGTGAGCGTGTCCGAGGACCTGCGGTCGGCCGACGAGACCGACCCCGCGATGCCCGCCCTCGCCCGGGTCGTCGACCTCGTGGCCGCCCGGCTCGACGACCCGCCCCGCGTCGAGGAGATGGCGACCACCGCCGGGATGTCGACCTCCGCGCTGGAGCGGCGGATGCGCGCGGTGTTCGGGCTCGCCCCGACCCAGTTCGTGCTCCGGGCCCGGATCGACCGTGCCCGGTCCCTGCTCACCACCACCGACCTCCCGCTGGCCGAGGTGGCGCTGGCCTGCGGGTTCTACGACCAGCCGGCCTTCACCCGCCAGTTCGCCCGCCTCGCGGGGGAGACGCCGGGCCAGTTCCGCCGCCGGGCCCGCTGACGGAGCGGGCCCGCCACGGGATGCCGGCGACGACGCTTCCCTGCCACGGGAGGGCCGGTCGGGCCCCACGCCGTCGGGCCCGTGAGAGACGATGACGGGCGTGGCGGCGGACCGGAGTGCGACCGACGGACTGGACCCCGAGCAGCGGGCGGCGGTCGTCGCCCCGCGCGGGCCGGTCTGCGTGCTCGCGGGGGCCGGCACCGGCAAGACCCGCACGATCACCCGCCGGATCGCCCACCTCGCGCGCACCGAGCAGGTCCGCCCCGGTCAGGTCCTCGCCGTCACGTTCACGGCGCGCGCGGCGGGGGAGATGCGCACCCGGCTGCGGGACCTCGGCGTCGGCGGGGTGCAGGCGCGCACCTTCCACGCCGCGGCGCTGCGTCAGCTGCGCTACTTCTGGCCGCGCGCGGTCGGGGGCGAGGCGTGGCCGCTGCTGGACAACAAGATGCGGTTCGTCGGGCAGGCCGCCCAGCGCGCCGGGGCCGCCACGAACCGGGAGTCGCTGCGCGACCTCGCCAGCGAGATCGAGTGGTCGAAGGCCTGTCTCGTGGCGCCCGACCGCTACGTCGAGGCCGTGACGAAGGCCCAGCGCGACACCCCGGCCCCCGCGGACCAGGTCGCGCAGGTCTACACGGCCTACGAGCAGTACAAGAACCGCGCGGAGCAGCTCGACTTCGAGGACCTCCTCATCCACACGGCGGGCGCGCTGGAGGAGACCGCGGAGGTGGCGGACGAGTTCCGCGAACGGTACCGCTGCTTCGTCGTCGACGAGTTCCAGGACGTCACCCCGCTGCAGCACCGTCTGCTCGACGCGTGGCTCGGCGGGCGGGACGACCTGACGGTCGTCGGCGACGCCAACCAGACGATCTACTCCTTCGCGGGGGCCAGCCCGACCTACCTGCTCGACTTCCCCCGCCGGCACCCCGAGGCCGAGGTGGTCCGCCTCGTGCGCGACTACCGGTCGACCCCGCAGGTCGTCGCGGCCGCGAACACCGTCATCGGCGCCGCCCGGGGCCGTGCCGCGGGCAGCCGGCTGCGGCTCGAGGGCCAGCGCCCGCCCGGCCCCGCGCCGGACTTCTCCGAGCACGACGACGAGCCGGCCGAGGCCACCGCCGTCGCGGAACGGATCCGCGGCCTCATCGACGACGGGGTGCCCCCGGCGGAGATCGCGGTGCTCTTCCGCATCAACGCCCAGTCCGAGGTCTACGAGCAGGCGCTCTCCGATCTCGGCATCGCCTACCAGGTGCGCGGCGGGGAGCGGTTCTTCCAGCGCACCGAGGTGAAGAACGCGATCGCGGCCCTGCGCACCCTGGGCGGTCGGCTCGAGGGCGGGCCGGACGCCGTCGTCGGCGCCGACGTCGTCACCACCGTGCGCGCGGCGCTGGGCGAGCAGGGCCTCACCGACACCCCGCCCGCCGGCAGCGCCTCCGACGGCGCGCAGCGCCAGCGCTGGGAGTCCCTGCGCGCCCTCGCGGAGCTCGCAGGAGACCTCGTCGAGGCGCTCCCCGAGGCCACCTTCGGCTCCTTCCTCGCCGAGCTGTCGACCCGGATGCAGGCCCAGCACCCGCCGACGGTGCAGGGGGTGACGCTCGCGTCCCTGCACGCCGCCAAGGGGCTGGAGTGGGACGCGGTGTTCCTCGTCGGGCTCGTCGACGGCACGCTCCCGATCCAGCACGCCGACGGCGACGACGAGGCGGTGGAGGAGGAGCGGCGCCTGCTCTACGTCGGGGTGACCCGCGCCCGCGTGCACCTGCACATCTCCTGGGCGCTCGCGCGCCAGTCCGGGGGCCGTCGCTCGCGGCGCCGGAGCCGGTTCCTCTACGGGCTGGTGCCCGAGGACCACCCGGCGGCCCGGAAGCCCGGCAGCGGGATCGACGGCGGGCCGAAGGCCAAGGCGGCGCGGGCGGCGTGCCGGATCTGCGGGAAGACGCTCGCCGACGCCGGGGCCCAGAAGATCGGCCGCTGCACCGACCACCCGTCCGACGTCGACGTCGAGCTGCTGGACGCGCTGCGCACCTGGCGGTCGAACGAGGCCAAGCAGCGGTCCGTCCCGGCGTACGTGGTGTTCACCGACGCCACGCTGGTCGCGCTCGCCGAGCAACGCCCCCAGGACACGAAGGGCCTGGTCACGATCCCGGGGATCGGGGCGTCGAAGCTCGAGCGCTACGGCGAGGACGTGCTCACGATGGTCCGCGAGCACGCGGGCTGAACTTTCTCCGGTTAATTCCGTTGCGGCCTCCGTCGGGAGGCCCCTAGGTTCGACAGCACTCCGGCGCAGCACGTGCCGGGGCGAGACGAGGGGGTGTGTTCCGTGAAGAAGTCGATGACGGGCGCGCCCGTCTCCGCTGCCGTCGCCGTTCCGGCGACGGCACACGTCTGCCGGTGGGACCGCGTGGCGGTCGGGGCGCAGTTGGTGCGCACCCGCGCGTTCGCGGCCGTGCCGACGGGTCCGGTGAGCACGCGGGAGATCCCGATGTCGGGTCTCCCGGGCTCCCGCCCGGTCGGCTCATCCCACCCGCAGCGTCACGTCGATCTCGCCCCGCAGCGTCCGCGCCCGAGCGGTGGTCGGTCCCAGGACTGACCCACCTCGCTCCCAGGCCGCGGACCCACTCCGGTTCCGCGGCCTTCGTCGTCCTGGCATGGACGACGACTCCCGCGGCCCGGGTGCCCGAACACCCGCCGTTGGAGGACCGACCCGTGTTCCCCGTGCCCACCGCCCCCGACCGACGCCCGTCGGTCTCCCTGCCCTGCCGCACGGAGCCCGACGACCTGTGGTTCTCCGACAACCCCGCCGAGCTCGAGCAGGCCAAGGTGCTCTGCGCGGCGTGCCCGATCCGACGGTCGTGCCTCACCGGCGCCCTCGAGCGCCGGGAGTTCGCCGGCGTGTGGGGCGGCGAGATCCTCGACCGCGGCGCCGTGATCGCCCGCAAGCGCCCGCGGGGGCGGCCGTCCAAGGCCGCCCTGGCGCGGGACGCCGAGATCGCGGCCGCCCGGGCGGCCGCCGGCGTGGCGTGACGCCCCCGGCACCGTCCCGCGTGAGGGGACCCCTCGAGCCATGAGAGCGCCCGAGGGTTCCCCTCACGCCTGCGGGGTGACGCCTCAGACGTCGAAGCCGGGCTGCCACTCCCGGAAGATCGACCGCAGCCCGATCTCGGCGTCGAGCTGGCAGAGCACCGCCACCGACGCGAGCGTCACGCGGTGGATCAGCAGGTACTGCGGCGGCAGGTTCAGCCCGCGGCCGGTCTCGAACTCCGGACGGCGGAGGTCGCCGAGCCGCTCGGCCTGCCCGCGGATCCACTCGCGCGTGAAGTGGAACTTCTCGGTGCGCAGCGGGTCGACCAGCGGCCCGAGGTAGGCCATGGCCCGCTCCGGGGTCATGTCGGTGTCGGGCAGCACGAAGTTCAGGTCGCGCATCAGCTCGAGCAGCTCGTCGGCCCGGTCCTCGACCGACAGCGCGAGCATGTGCCCGAGCTCGTGCGGCAGCCCGTCGGGCAGCCGCGCCACGGCGCCGAAGTCGATGACGCAGAGCCGGCCGTCCGGCAGCACCTGGAAGTTCCCGGGGTGCGGATCGGCGTGCAGCATCCCCACCCGGGCCGGGGCGGAGAAGTGGAACGTGGAGAGCAGGTTGCCGACGCGGTCGCGCTCCTCGGGCTCCGCGGACCGGATGATCGCCGACAGCGGCGTGCCGGTGATCCACTCCGAGACCATCGCCTTCGGGGCGGAGGCGACGACCCGGGGCACCACCACGTGCTCGTCGCCCTCGAAGGCGGCGGCGAAGGCGCGCTGCGCGTCGGCCTCGTCGCGGTAGTCGAGCTCCTCGGCCATCCGGTCGCGCAGCTCCTGGAGGAGCGGCTTGATCTCCATGCCGGGCACCATCGGCTGGATGACGCGGGCGAAGCGCTGCAGCTGGCGCAGGTCGGCCATCACGGCCTCCTCCGCGCCCGGGTACTGCACCTTCACCGCGACCTCGCGGCCGTCCCCCCACACGGCGCGGTGGACCTGCCCGATGCTCGCCGAGGCGGCGGGGGTGTCGTCGAACTCCTGGAAGCGCTCGCGCCAGCCGCGGCCGAACTGCTCCGCGAGCACCCGGTGGGTCCGGGCCGTGGGCATCGGGGGAGCGGCGGTCTGCAGCCGGGTCAGGGCCTCGCGGTAGGGCTCGGCCAGCTCCGGGGGCACGGCGGCCTCGAACACCGACAGCGCCTGCCCGAACTTCATCGCGCCGCCCTTGAGCTCGCCGAGCACGGCGAAGAGCTGCTCGGCGCCCTTGCGCGCCACGTCGGCGGAGATCTCGCCGGCGTCGCCGCCCGCGAGTCGGCGGCCCCAGCCCGCGGCCGTGCGGGAGGCGAATCCGAGCGGCAGCGACGCCAGGCGCGCGGAGCGTTGGACCGTGCGGCGCGGGATGTCATCGGACACGCCCCCGATTCTCCCCCGCCCGCACGCCGGGGGCGCGCGGAGGTGGGCCGCCACACGGACAGGCGGGATGCGCCGGACGCGGACGACGGCGCATCGACCCGGCCGCCACGTCGATCTCGTCCGCGGCCCCGAGCAGCCCCGACCGTCCCTGCAGGAACGCCAGGACCGCCCCGGTCACCAGTCCCGCGAGCGCCGTCGCCGTGTGGACGCCGACGCCGACCGCGGCGGTTGCGGACACCGGGGCGCCGCCGTCGGCCCGGTGATGGGACACGCAGCGCAGGCAGGACGTCCGCCCCGGCAGGACGAGCGGGCCGACCACGCCGAGGGGGTCGCCCGCCGATACCGCGAGGTGCGGTTGGTGCCGGGCGTGCAGCCGTGCGGTGACCGTGGGGTCGGTGGCCTCGCGACCGATCAGCACGACGAGCTCCGGGCGGCGCCGGGACGGTTCCGCGACCGCGACCCCGGGGTGGGCGCGGGCCACGGCCGACGCGACGGCGAGGACGGTCGGGTGACCGAGGTCACCCGGCTCCAGGCCGGTGCCGAGGTCGTCCGGACCGACGGTCCCGCCCGCCCGGACCGCCACGCGCCCGATCCCAGCTCGCGCGAGCACCGTCGCGACCGCGACCCCGAGGCGTCCGGCGCCGTGCACCCGGACGTAGGCCGCCCGTTGCCGGTCCGCACCCGGTGGGCGCAGGAGACCCGCGTCCGCGAGCTCGGCCAGCAGCGCGGCGGCGTCCTCCGGCCGGGCGCCGCGGGCCACGGCGTCGGCGAGGGGCGGCGTGGTCGGGGCCGGGTCGCCGCCGAGGGCCGTGAGCAGGGCCCGCAGCGGGGGGTCGACGCCGTCGACCTGCCAGCCGGGGTCGTCGCCGAGGCGGGCGGTCGTGGCGTCGTGCCAGCGCGGCACGAGGGCGAGCCGGGGCGGGGGCTGCGAGGGGTCCACATCCCCTTGGACGCACGCCGACGCCGCGCGGATCCGTCTGACTACCGTGGCGGTCGTGGACGAGCCCCAGGTCGTCGTGCGCCGCAGTGCCCGGCGGAAGCGCACGATCAGCGCCCGCCAGGACGGCGACACCCTCGTCGTCTCGATCCCGGCCTCCGCGTCCAAGGCGCAGGAGGAGCGCTGGGTGGCCGAGATGCTGGCGAAGATGCAGCGCTCGCAGGCCCGTCGTCGTCCCGGTCGGGGCGCCGCCGACGGCGACCTGGCCGCCCGCGCCGACGCGCTGGCCCGCGACCACCTCGACCCGGTCGGCCCCGGCGGCCGCTGGCCGCGACCCGTGAGCGTGCGGTGGGTGCCGCCGATGCGGACCCGCTGGGCCTCGTGCACCCCGACCGAGGGCACGATCCGGGTCAGCGAGCGGCTGCGGGACGTGCCCGGCTGGGTGCTCGACCACGTGCTGGTGCACGAGCTCGCGCACCTGCGCGAGTCGGGGCACGGTCCGGCGTTCCGGGCCCTCGAGGCCCGCTACCCCCGCGCGGAGCGGGCGATCGGCTACCTTGAGGGCCTCTCGGACGGGGCCGGGCTCGACATCGGGTCGGAGCCCGACGGCGACGACGAGGACTAGCCCTTCGACCCGGCGTCCGGCCCCTCGGACCCGTCGTCGGGAGCCTGGGTGCCCTTCTCCTGCTCGGCCTTCATCTCCGCCTCGAGACGGGCGATCGGGTCGTCGAGGTCGGCGAAGGAACCCTCGCCGCCCTCCTCGCCGATCTGCGAGCGCCCGCGCACGAAGGCGGCGGGGTCGTCGAGGTCCTCGGCGGTCGGCAGCAGGTCGGGGTGCGCCCAGACCGCGTCGCGGCCGTCGACGTCCCGGGCCTCGCCGAGCAGGCGCCACACCTCGGCCGCGTCGCGCAGGCGCCGGGGCCGCAGCTCCAACCCGACGAGCGTGGCGAAGGTCTGCTCGGCCGGCCCGCCCGACGCACGACGACGGCGCATGCTCTCCCGCAGCGCGTCGGCGCCGGGCAGGCGGTCGCCGATCGCGGCCGCGACGACGTGGTCGACCCAGCCCTCGACGAGCGCCAGCAGCGTCTCCAGGCGGGCGAGGGCCGCCTTCTGGGCCTCGGTGGTCTGCGGCTCGAACAGCCCCGAGGACATGGCCTGCTCGATGGCGGCCGGGTTCGACGGGTCGAGGTCGCGGGCGAGCTCCTCGATGCGGGAGGTGTCGATGGAGATGCCGTGGGCGAACTCCTCGACGGTGGCGAGCAGCCGCTGGCGCAGCCACGGCACGTGCCCGAACAGGCGGTGGTGGGCCGCCTCGCGGGCGGCGAGGAAGACGAGGACCTCCCCGGCGGGCCGGTCGAGGCCCTCGGTGAAGCGGGTGACGGCGTCGGGCAGCAGCGCCGCGGTGCCCTCCGGGCCCAGCGGGAGGCCGACGTCGGAGGAGGTGAGCACCTCGCCCGCGAGCTGCCCGAGGGCGGCGCCGAGCTGCGAGCCGAAGGCCATGCCGCCGACCTGCGAGATCATCCCGAGCATCGGCCCGGCCATCTCGCGGGCCTCCGCGGGGAGGCCCTCCACCCACGCGCCCGCGACGCGCTGGGCCACCGGGTCGCACAGCCGCTGCCAGGTGGGGATGGTGGCGTCCACCCAGTCGTCGGGGGACCACACGGTGACGGTCGAGGCGCCGGAGGGCAGCGTCGTGGCGTCGTCCAGCCAGAGCTCGGCGAGGCGCACGGACTCCACGACCGCGTTCTTCTGCTCCGCGGACGGGGCGCCCTTCACGGTGATCTGCTGGTGCGCCATCTGGGCCGCCAGCTTGTAGTTCACCGGTCCGCTGCCGCCGCCCGGGCCGCCGGAGGCCGAGAGCATCTGACCGAGCTGCGTGAGCATCTGGCCGAGCTGCCCCATGTCGAAGCCGCCCGGACCGCCCGCTCCGCCGCCCAGCGCGCCGAACGGGTTGCCGCCGGCCCCGAAGCCGAAGCCCTGCGGGCCGCCGCCGGAGCCGGACCCGGAGGAGCCCCGCCCGCGCTCGTCGTCGGGGTCGGACGGGCCGCCGAAACCGAAGGGCAGGTCACTCATGGCGACCACGGTACGCGCGACCGGGAGCCCCCGACCCCGCCTCGCGGACCGCACAGCACGCCCACAGCGAACATTCAGGTGCGAGCCCGTATCCCGGCCCCACACGGGCGATCACTACCCTCGCCGCCCGTGACCCGGTTGCGCGCGACGCTGGCCCTGGGCCTCGTGCTCGCCGCGGTGCTGGGACTGACCGGGGCCACGGTGCGGGTGCCGTTCGTCGCCCTCGGCGACGGGCCGACCTTCGACGTCCTCGGCGCGCAGGACGGCCGCACCATCATCGACGTCACGGGGGCGGTGCCGACCTTCCCGACGTCGGGCCAGCTGCGCATGACCACCGTCGCGGTCACCAGTCAGGTGACGCTCTTCGGGGCCGTCGCCATGTGGATCAGCGGCTCGCACGAGGTGGTGCCGCGCGAGCAGGTCTATCCGACGGGGCAGTCGAGCCAGCAGGTCGACGCCGAGAACACGCGCCAGTTCACGCAGTCCGAGGACGACGCCCAGAACGCCGCGCTGCGCTACCTGGGCTACCCCAGCACCGTGCAGGTCGGCGACGTCACGACCCCCGGCCCCTCGGTCGGGCTCCTGCGTCAGGGCGACCGCATCGCCGCGATCGGCGGGCGTCCCGTCACCACCCCGCAGGACGTCGTGGACGCGGTCGGGGCGTCCCGGCCGGGGGCGCCGCTCGTCCTGACGGTGGTGCGGGGCGGGACGACGAGCGACGTCACCGTCACCACCGCGCCCCGTCCCGGGGACGCGACGAAGGGCTACCTCGGCATCACCGCGGCCGCGGTGGTGGACGCCCCGGCCACCATCCGCATCGGTCTGGCCGACGTCGGCGGGCCCTCCGCGGGGCTCATCTTCGCCACCGCGATCGTCGACAAGCTGACCCCGGGCGACCTCACCGGCGGCAAGGACATCGCGGGCACCGGCACGATCGACGCCTCCGGACGGGTCGGCCCGATCGGGGGAATCCGGTTCAAGATGGACGCCGCGCGCGACGACGGGGCGACCGCGTTCCTCGTGCCCGCGGGCAACTGTGCGGAGGCGGTCCGGTCCGCGCCGGCCGGACTGACCCTGGCGCGTGTGTCCGACCTGCGCGAGGGTGTGGCCGCCGTCCGGTCCATCGCGGCCGGGCAGACCCCGCCGACCTGCTGAGAACCGGACGAAGGCGACCACAGGGAACCCACACGATCTCACTAGAGTTGTCGCAGAGAAACCCTCGGAATTCTGGAGTGTGACCGCCCGTGGCCAACCGGCCGGCGACCGGGAACCCGCAGCTCTCCCGGCGTACGAAGTCGCTGCTCGTCCTGGGCGCGATCGTGCTCGTCGTCCTCGTCGGTCTGGCCCGGCTCGTCGACGTCTACGTCGACTTCGCCTGGTTCGGCGAGGTCGGCTACCGCAACGTCTTCACCACCGTGCTGGCGACCCGCGTCGTCCAGAGCGTCATCGCCGCGGTGTTCATGGGCGGGCTGATCGCGCTCAACCTCTACGTCGCCTACCGCACCCGTCCCGTCTTCGTGCCCGTCGCGGGTCCGGAGGACCCGGTCGCGCGCTACCGCACCGTGGTGCTCTCGCACCTGCGGCTGTTCGCCATCGGCATCCCGGTGGTCGTCGCCGTCATCGCCGCGCTCTCTGCGCAGAGCGACTGGCAGACCACGCAGCTCTTCCTCAACCAGACGCCGTTCGGGATCGCCGACCCGGTGTTCGGGCACGACATCGGCTTCTACGTCTTCGCCCTGCCGTTCTGGCGCGCGGTGCTCTCGTGGTTGTTCGTCGGCATCGGCGTCAGCTTCGTCGCCGCGCTGGTCGCCCACTACGTCTTCGGCGGTATCCGCCTGGCCGGGCGCAACGGCTCGCTCGCGACGGCGGCCCGGGCGCACCTCGCGATCCTCGTGGGCGTCTTCGTGCTGCTGAAGGCGGTCGGCTACTTCTTCGACCGCTACGAGCTGCTCTTCTCCGACCGCAAGGCCTCGATCGGCGGCGCCAACTTCTACGGCGCGAGCTACACCGACCTCAACGCGGCGATGCCCGCCAAGCTGATCCTGCTCGTCATCGCGGTGATCTGCGCCGCGGCGTTCTTCGCCGCGGTCTTCCTGCGCAACCTGCAGATCCCGGCGATCGCCCTCGCGCTGCTGGTGCTCTCGAGCATCCTCGTCGGGGCCGCGTGGCCCGCCGTCCTCGAGCAGTTCTCGGTCCGTCCGAACGCCAACCAGCGTGAGGCGCTCTCCATCCAGCGCAACATCGAGGCGACGAGACAGGCCTTCAACATCACGCCGCAGACGGTCAACCGGGAGCCCTACGCGGGCACCACCGACCAGAGCGCGGCCGCGGTCCAGCAGGCCATCGCCACCGACACCGCGACGGTGCCCAACATCCGGCTGCTCGACCCGAACCGGCTCTCGCGGACGTTCACCCAGCTCGAGCAGCGACGGAACTTCTACGGGTTCCCGGCCACGCTGGACGTCGACCGGTACACGGTCAACAACCAGATGCAGGACTACGTGGTCGCCGCCCGCGAGATCGCGCCGGACAACCTCGCCGGCAACCAGCAGGACTGGATCAACCGGCACCTCGTCTACACCCACGGCAACGGCTTCGTCGCCGCGCCGGCGAACACCGTCAACGCGCCGCTGGACTCCAACGGCGGGCAGGGCGGCTACCCGCAGTTCCAGGTGTCCGACGTCGACAACCCCGGTCCGTTCGGCCTGCAGCAGCCGCGCATCTACTTCGGCGAGCTGGTCAACCAGCCCGACGACTACGCGATCGTCGGCGCCGACGCGGGCACCCCGCCGCGGGAGTACGACACCGACTCGCGGCAGTACACCTACACCGGCCCCGGCGGCGTGTCGCTCGGCGACCCGATCAGCCGGCTCGCGTTCTTCGCGTACTACGGGTTCGAGCGGAACATCCTGTTCAACTCGTCCATCGGCGACAACTCGAAGATCATGTACAACCGCGACCCGCTCACCCGCGTGCAGAAGGTCGCTCCGTGGCTCGAGCTGGACAACGACGTCTACCCCGCGGTGGTCGACGGGTCGATCAAGTACATCGTCGACGGTTACACGACGCTGCCGCGCTACCCCTACGCCCAGCAGGTGAGCCTCGGCGACGCCACCCGGGACTCGGTGAACAACGCGACGCTGCGCCCGGACACCGCCGGCTACATGCGGAACTCGGTGAAGGCGACGGTCGACGCCTACACCGGTCAGGTCGACCTCTACGAGAACGACCCGACCGACCCGGTCCTGCAGACCTGGGAGAAGGCGTTCCCCGGCGTCGTGAAGCCCGCCGCCGAGGTGCCGCCGGACCTCCGGGCCCACTACCGGTACCCCGAGGGCATCTTCAAGGTGCAGCGCGACCTGCTCACCCGCTACCACGTGTCCGACCCCGGCGAGTTCTACTCGACGGTGTCCTTCTGGGACGTCCCGTCCGACCCGACGAGCGACGCCGCGGCCGCCGCGGGCGACCCGCAGCCGCCGTACTACCTGCTCGCCGACGATCCCCGGCGCGGCACGGCCAACATTCCGCAGTTCCAGCTGACCACCGCCCTGGTCAGCCTGCGCCGTGAGTTCCTCTCGGCGTACCTGTCGGTGAGCTCCGACCCGGGCACCTACGGACAGATGACGCTGCTGCAACTGCCGGCGGACACCCAGACCCGGGGTCCGCAGCAGGTCCAGACGCAGTTCCTGTCGTCCCCGCAGGTCTCCAGCGAGCTCAACCTGCTGCGCCAGCAGGGCACCCAGGTGCTCTACGGCAACCTGCTGACGCTCCCGGTGGCGGGCGGCCTGCTCTACGTCGAGCCGGTCTACATCGAGCGCTCCAACCAGGAGTCCTCGTTCCCGCAGCTCTCCCGGGTGCTGGTCAGCTTCGGCGGCCGGATCGGCTACGCGCCGACCCTGCCCGAGGCGCTGACCCAGGTGTTCGGCTCGTCGGGCACGGCGACCTCGACGCCGGGGTCGACCGGTCAGACGCAGACGCCCGCCACCGGGCAGACGCCCGCGACGGCCCAGACCCCGACCACCGGAGGGGCCCCGGCCGCCGGTGGTGCGGCTGCGGCCGGCAGCTCGGCGGCGGTCACGTCCGCGGTCACGGCGATGAACACCGCCCTCGACGAGCTGCGCACCGCGCAGCAGCAGGGCGACTTCGCCGGCATCGGTCGTGCCCAGCAGGACCTGGCTAACGCGATCAACCAGTACCGGACCGCGACCGGCGGGACCCCCGGCTGATCCACTCCACCCCGCGTCGCGTACTGTTGGTGACACGACGCGGGGTGGAGCAGCTCGGTAGCTCGCTGGGCTCATAACCCAGAGGTCACAGGTTCGAATCCTGTCCCCGCTACTCGCAGAAGGGCCCCGGCCATCAGGCCGGGGCCCTTCGTCGTTCCTGCGTCCTTCCCGACGGCGGGTCGGTGCGGGTCGGTCGCGCGAGCTGCTCCTATGTCAAGCGGCGGCGGGGGTTGGGGTGGGTTCGGTCTGTCGGAGCAGGTTGAACACGACGCGGGCGAGGCGTCGTTTGAGGGCGCGGAGGGCGTCGTTGTGTCGGTCGCCGCGGGCTCGACGCTTGTCGTAGTAGGCCCGTCCGAGGCTCTCGGGTAGCCGGGTCTGGGTCAGCGCGATGCGGTGCAGGGCGGCGTTGAGTTGCCGGTTGCCGCCGCGGGCCAGCCGGTGGCGGTCGGTGCGCCCCGAGGAGGCCGGGATCGGTGCGACCCCGGCGTGCATCGCGAAGCAGGCCTCGGAGCGGAACCGGCCCGGGCGGGCGGTCTCGGCGAGCAGCTTCGCCGCCGAGAGCGGCCCGCAGCCGGGCAACTCGAGCAGCTGCGGGGCCAACACGGCGACCCGCCGGGCGATCTCGCGTTCCAGGGCACGGATGCGGGTCGTCCGGGCGGCGATGTCTGCGACCAACTCGGCGGCGAGCTCACCGACCAGCCCGGGGTGCTCGGCGGGCAGCAGCGCGGCCAGCGCGGTCAGACGGGTGGGCTTGTCCAGCCCGCGGGCCGGGATGCTGCGCTCGAGTCCGGGATCGAGTTCGTGCAGGTGCCAACGCAGCCGGCAGATCATCGCGGTCCGCTCCGCCACCAGGTGCTCACGGTGATCGACCAGCAGCTTCAGCTCCCGGCTGGCCGGGGTGTGCTCGGCCAGGGGCAGGTCCGGCTCCCGCAGCGCGGCCCGGGCGATCGCGGTCGCATCGATCGGGTCGGACTTCCCGAACTCCCGCGCCGAGCTCCGGGCACCGGCCATCAGCTTCGGCGGCACCCGCCGCACTCGCTGCCCCGCGGCGAGCAGCGCCCGCTCCAGGCGCAGCGACACATGCCGGCAGTCCTCCACCGCCCACTCGATCTCGGGCCCAGCCGCGACCGCGAACTCCTCACCCACACCCTGGACCCACGCCAACAACTCCAGGTGCCCGGCGTCGGTGGCCTGCACCCGACGCTGCGCGCGGCGCACCCCGAGTTGATCGACCACCACCGCGGTGTGGGTGTCTTTGTGGACATCGACTCCGACCATCAGGACCATCGAAGGGTCTCCTGCTCCTAGCCTGCGGGGGACAACAGGCCGGGCCGGTCGGCGGACACACCTCAGTGGGGGCGCTGCCACGCTCCTATCAAGTCACGCCGGCCGGCCTGGCCGCCGGTGCCCGGCACAGCTCGCGCTGGCCCATCAGGGGCAGTCACATGGAGAGCCAGAGCACCGACGACCAGGATCCCGACCACCGCAACAGCGGCACCACCGACCCTGACACTGAGGTGCACGTGGGGCAGGTCCGGGAGGCCGGGAAGCTGCCTGGTGTGGTTCTCGCGGTGCGGCGCGAGCCCACCCCCCTGCGCGACGGCGGTTCACCGCCCGGTAGTCTTTCCTTCATCGCCGGAAAGCACGGCGACGGCGCGGGGTGGAGCAGCTCGGTAGCTCGCTGGGCTCATAACCCAGAGGTCACAGGTTCGAATCCTGTCCCCGCTACCACCGACGAAGGCCTCCTCACCACGGTGAGGGGGTCTTCGTCGTTCCTCACCGCTCCGCGAGGGACGCCGGCAGGCGGAAGGCCCCGTCCGGCCCGGGCGGGAACGGGTGCACCTCGACGACGGCGGCCACCGGCAGCGGCCCGTACACGTGCGGGAACCAGGGCCCGGAGCTCTCGACCTGCCCGTCGCGCACCCCCGGTTCCCACCGCACGGGCGCTCCGCAGCGGGTCGGGTCGACCTCGAGCAGCAGCAGGTCCTCCCGGCCCCGGTAGAGGCGGGTGGCGGGCAGCGCGACCGTCCCCGGGTCGGAGCAGTGCACGAACCCCTCGGTGGCGAGCGAGGGTGGCTCCAGCGCCGTGCCGGCGGCCTCCCAGTCGGAGCGGGTGCAGATGTGGAGGATCATGACCCGGGATCCTGGACCTCACGGCGAACAGGGGACACTGGAGGCATGTCGAGCCCGACGGACACGATCCTCCTGGTCGTCTACTACGTCCTGTTCGTGTTCTATCTCTTCATCATCGGCCGACTGGTGGTCGAGGTGGTGCGGGGCTTCGCGCGCGAGTGGCGGCCGGCCGGGGGCGCGGCGGTCAGCCTCGAGCTGATGTACCGGGTGACCGACCCGCCGGTGAACCTGCTCAAGCGGCTCATCCCGGCCGTGCGCATCGGCAACATCAGCCTGGACCTCTCGATGATGATCCTGCTGCTCGTCGTCTACATCGTGATGCGCGTGGTCGACCCGCGGTGACCCCGACGGCTTCCGGTGGTCGCACGGCGATCCAGCTGCCACAGTGCCTGGCGTGACGGCTGCTCGTGACCTGCTGACCTTCGTCTCCTCCGCCGTGCGGAGCCCGGGTGTGATCGGTGCGGTCGCCCCGAGCGGGCGGGCGCTGTCCGACCTCCTGGCCTCCGTCGCGCCCGCGGACCGGGCCTCGACGGTCGTCGAGCTCGGACCGGGCACCGGCGTGGTCTCCGAGGCCCTGCGCCGCCGGCTGCCGCCGGAGGCGCGGCACGTGGCCGTCGAGCTGGACCGCAGCATGATCTCGCTGCTGCACCGCAACCTGCCGTGGCTCGAGGTCATCGAGGGCGACGCGAAGCACCTGCAGAAGCTCCTCGCCGACGTCGGGATCACGGCGGTCGACACGATCGTCAGCGGCCTGCCGTGGACGTTGTTCAGCCGGGACGCGCAGCGCGGGATCATGGAACAGGTCAACCGCGTGCTGGTGCCGGGCGGGGTGTTCACCACCTTCGCCTACGCGCACGTGATGAACCTCCCGACCCAGCGGCGCTTCCGCGAGCTGCTCCAGGAGAGCTTCGACGAGGTGTCGGTGACGCCGATCGTCTGGCGCAACGTCCCGCCGGCGCTGGCCTACCAGTGCCGGAACGTCTGATCAGCCGACGAGCTTCGCCCCGATCGTCGCGGCCGACATCTCGCCCGGCGCCGTCGAGGCGCAGAAGGCGGTGAGCAGGTCGACGAACCGCGCCGACTCGTCGCAGTGCGGGAAGTGCCCGGAGCCGTCGAAGATCTCGAGGCGCGACCCCGGCATGAGGCTCGCCGCCCGGTAGGCGTGCCCGACCGGGATGATCGGGTCGCGCCGGCCCCACACCACCATCGTCGGCAGGCCCTCGGTCAGGTAGAGGCGGTCGGTGCCGCTGACCCGCTGGCCGGACGGGCCGATGACGCCGCGGATGGTGTCGACGAAGGCGTCGGCGTGGGCGCGCTCGGTCAGCGACCCGGCATGGCGCGCGTACTCGACCAGCGACACCTTCTCCGCGGGCGGCAGCAGCGGCAGGGTCGCCGCGGCCCGCAGCGCGCCCACCCCGAGCCCCAGCAGGCCGGTGCGGGCGAGCAGCGGCAGCACCACGCCGGCGCCGGGCAGCGCGGCGAGCCGCAGCGTCGGGCTCACCCCCCGCCCCAGGCCGCCGGAGGAGACGAGCACGAGACGCGCGCACATCTCCGGGAACTGGTAGGCGAACTGCATCGCGACCCCGCCGCCGAGCGAGTGCCCGACCACGGTCACGCGCCGGTGCCCGAGCGCCGCGAGCAGGTCGCGCAGGCCGTTCGCGTAGGCGCCCATGGAGAAGTCACCGCTCGGTCCGGCGGACTCGCCGTGACCCAGGAGGTCGGGTGCGATCACCAGGTGGCGGCACCCGTCCTGCTCCAGCCGATCCAGCACGGGCTGCCAGGTGGACGAGCTCCCGGCGACGCCGTGCAGCAGCACCAGCACCTCGGGGTCGTCGGTGGACGCCTCGGGGCACGCCTCCAGGTACGCCATCCGGTGACCGTGGAGCGTGACCGCCCGCCGCGTGGTGCTCATACGGGGCATCGTGTCACGACGCGCCCCACCCTCGTCCTTCCCGACGACCGGTCGTCCCTACCCTGGCCCGCGATGTCCCGTTCCGGTCTGGTCGCCGCGCTCTCCGCCCTCGCCCTGCTCACGGGGTGCGGCGCCGCCCAGGCCCCGGCCGCGCCGCCGCTCGCCTCGGGCCCGGCCGACCCCACCGCGACGGCCCCGAGCGCGACGGCTGCCGCCCCCGCCTCCTGCGCGGCGACCACCTACGACCGCCTGGGCGACCGGCAGCGCTGGGCCCAGCTCGTCGTCATCGGCGTCCCCGCCGGTGGGGTGAGCGCTGCGGCGCGCACCGCCCTCGGGCTCGAGCCCGGCGGGATCATCCTCACCGACGGGGAGTCGGCGAGCGCCGACGCCGTGACGAAGGTGGTCACGAGCGCCCAGGCCACCGGCGGCGGCGAGGTGCCCCTCCTCGTGTCCGCCGACCAGGAGGGCGGGCAGGTGCAGGAGCTCGAGGGCCCGGGCTTCCCGACGATGCCCACGGCGCTCGCCCAGGGCCGGGACGCGGCCGGGCTGCGGGCGGACGCGAAGAGCTGGGGGCAGGCCGTGCGCGACGTCGGCGTGACGGTGAACCTCGCCCCCGTGGCCGACGTGGTCGACCCGTCGTTGGGCAAGCAGAACGCCCCGGTGGGCCGCTTCGACCGGCAGTACGGCGACGACGCCGCGACCGCCTCGGCGGGGGTGCGGGCCTTCGTGGCCGGCATGCGCGACGCCGACGTCGCCCCGACCCTCAAGCACTTCCCGGGTCTCGGCGAGGTCCGGCAGAACACCGACTTCGCCGGGGGAGTGGTCGACTCGACCACCGGCCCCGACTCGCCGACGCTGCAGTCCTTCGCGGCCGGCATCCGCGCGGGCGCGCCGCTGGTGATGATGTCCTCGGCCCGCTACACCCGCATCGACCCAGACGCCCAGGCGCTCTTCTCCTCGCGGGTGATGAACGACCTCCTCCGCGGGCGACTGGGGTTCCAGGGTGTGATCATGACCGACGACGTCGGGGCGGCCGCCGCGCTCGCCGACACGCCGGTCGGGGCGCGCGCCACGAAGTTCCTCGCCGCGGGCGGCGACCTGGTGCTGACCATCCGTCCGGGGGACCTCGCCCCGATGCTCGACGCGATCACCGCCGCGGCGCGGGAGCCGGCCTTCGCGGCGCGTGCGCAGGACGCGGTGCGCCGGGTGCTCGCCTTCAAGGAGCAACAGGGCATCCTGCGCTGCTGAGCCGGCGGGTCGCGGCGTGCCCCGCCCGGGCTACCAGCCGGTAGTGCGGGGCCGTCCGGGACCTGCGAGAGTGCGGGTCGTGGACCTGACCTACACGGCGGAGGAGGAGCAGTTCCGGCAGGAGCTGCGGACCTGGCTCGCCGAGAACATCCCCACCGAGTGGACCGTCCCGGGCTACTGGGCGACGCTCTCCGACGAGGAGTCGTTCGAGAAGCGTCGGGAGTGGGAGGCGCGCAAGACCGCGGCCGGCTTCTCGGGCATCCAGTGGCCCGTCGAGTACGGCGGCCGGGGCGGCACCCCCGCGATGAAGGCGATCTACGACGAGGAGACGGTGCGGGCCCACGCCCCGCAGACCGTCAACGTCCTCGGTCTGACCTTCCTCGCCCCGACGATCATGGCGATCGGCACCGAGGAGCAGAAGGCCGAGATCATCGGCCCGATGCTGCGCAACGAGGTCATCTGGTGCCAGGGCTTCTCCGAGCCCGGCGCCGGCTCCGACCTCGCGGCCGTGGCGACCCGCGGCGTGCTCGACGGCGACGAGTACGTGGTCAACGGCCAGAAGATCTGGACCACCAACGCCATGCACGGCGACAAGATCTTCACGATCGTGCGGACCGAGGCCGGGTCGGAGAAGCACAAGGGCCTGTCGATGCTGCTGATCGACATGGACCAGCCCGGCGTCGAGGCCCGCCCGCTCAAGCAGATGAGCGGCGCCAGCGAGTTCGGCGAGGTGTTCTTCACCGACGCCCGCGTGCCCGCGAAGGACTGCCTGGGCGAGATCGGCCAGGGCTGGCGCACCGCGATGCTGCTGCTCTCCTTCGAGCGCGGCGCCTCGGGCGTCGGGCAGTACACCGAGTTCCGCCGCCAGTACGACGAGATCGTCGCCGAGGCCAAGCGCTTCGGCCGCGCCGAGGACCCGGTGGCCCGCCAGGAGCTCGCCCGCTGCCTGGTGGAGCTGGAGTGCCTGCGCTACCACGCGATGCACATCCTCACCCAGGTCGAGCAGGGCAGGGACCTCGGTTCGGAGTCCTCCATGACCAAGCTGCAGTGGTCCGAGGCGTTCCAGGACCTGTGGGAGGCCTTCGAGCACGTCCTCGGCCCGGAGGCGACCCTGTCCGCCCCGCGGCCCGACGTCGACCTGTCCCCGTTCCACGCGCAGGACCACTGGTCCCGGTCGGTCACGATCTGGGGCGGCTCGTCGCAGGTCCAGCGCAACATCGTCGCCGAGCGCGTGCTCGGCCTGCCGCGGTAGAGGAGAGGTACGTGTTCTTCGCACTGACCGACGAGCAGCAGGCCTTCGCCTCGACGGTGACCGAGTTCCTGGCCGAGCGCTTCGACCTCGAGGCCGTCCGCGGCGTCGTCGAGGACACCGACGGCGACGGTCACCCGCTGACCCTCTGGAAGGGTCTCGCCGACCAGGGGGCGCTCGCCGTCCTCGTCCCGGAGGAGCACGACGGCCTCGGCCTCGGCCTCCTCGACGCGCAGGTCGTCGCCCGGGCCCTCGGCGCCGGCGTGGCCCCCGGCCCCTGGCTCGCGACCGTGCTCGCCGCCGAGGCCGTCCGGATCGCCGGCTCGGCCGAGCAGCAGTCCCGGTGGCTCCCGGCGCTCGCGGCGGGGGAGACGGTCGGCACCGTCGCCCTGCGCGGCGAGGGCGGGGCCTGGGACGGCTCGGGGATCACCGTCGACGTCAACGACGGCCGGCTGAACGGTTCCGCCTCGCCGGTCGACTACCCGGCCGTCGCCGGCCTGATCGTCGTGGCGGCCACCGACGCCTCCGGGACGCCGGGGCTCTACCTGGTCGAGGCGGACGCGTCCGGGCTGACGGTCCGCGACCAGCACACCTACGACGGCACCGCCCGCGTCGGCGCGATCGAGTTCGCCGACACCCCGGCCGAGGCCCTGCCGGGCGGGGACGCCGCCGCGGTGCGCGCGCTGCTCGCCCGCGGTGCCGTGCTCAACGCCGCGGACCTCGTGGGGGTCGCCCGCGAGGCGCTCACCCGCACCGTGGCCTACGACCGGGACCGCAACCAGTTCGGCGTGCCGGTCGGCTCCTTCCAGGCGCTCAAGCACGCCCTGGCGGACCTGCACGTCGCGGTGACGATGGCCGAGCACGCGGTGCTGTTCGCCGCGCACGCGCTCGACACCGACGACCCCGGCGCCGCGATCGCGGTCGCCGTGGCCGGCTCGAAGGCCTCCGACGCGGCCTGGAACGCCACCGGCGCGATGATCCAGTTCTTCGGCGGCATCGGCTTCACCTGGGAGCACGAGGCGCACTTCTTCTACAAGCGCGCCCGCCGTCGGGCCCCGCTCTTCGGCTCCGCCGCGGAGCACCGCGAGGCCCTGGCGACGCTGACGATGTGAGCTTCGCTCAGGTGAGCACCAAAAGTGGGCCTATGACCCCACTGAGTGCTCACCTGGGGCGGAGCCCCACCCTTCGGACAGGTCGGGTCGCGGGCGGAGTACGGGGGTGATGGCATGACCGGCGTCACCCCCTCACCGACGAAGGAGAACCCCGTGGCCAGCACCCCGACCGAGGACGACCGCAGCCTGCTGACGGTCGTCGCGCGCATGACGGCGAAGCCGGGCAAGGAGGACGAGCTCCGTGCCGGGCTCGAGGCGCTGATCCCGACGACGCTGGCCGAGGACGGCTGCGTCAACTACGACCTGCACGTGGCCGAGGACGACCCGGCGACCTTCTTCTTCTACGAGAACTGGACCTCGGGCGAGAAGCTCGACGCCCACCTCGCCGCGCCGCACCTGGTCGACTTCGCGGGCAAGCTCGACGACCTGCTGGTCAACGGCTCGGACGGCCTGATCATCCAGCGCCTCAAGCGGATCGCGTGACGGCGACCCCCGCGTCCGTCGCCTCGGCCATGGCCGAGGCGGCGGCGGCCTGGCAGGACACCCTCGACGACGAGCAGTCGGCGCAGGGGGCCTGGGACTGGCCCGGCTCCAAGGCCGCCGAGGCCGAGCGGCTGAACTGGTACTACACGCCGACCGACCACGGCGGGCTGACGCTCCACGAGCAGCTGTCGCACCAGCAGCGGGCCGCGATGACGCTGCTCGCCACGGGCCTCTCCGAGGTCGCCTACGTCAGCGCCTCGACGATCATGGGGCTGGAGAACGTCCTCGACCGCACCGAGGGCTTCGCGACCGGCTTCGGCCGCGACCGCGGGCGCGACCCGGGCATGTACTACCTGCGCGTGTTCGGCGACCCGACGGGGGACGCGCCGTGGGGCTGGCGCTTCGGCGGCCACCACGTGTCGGTCAACCACCTGGTGGTCGACGGCGAGGCGGTCGCGGGGTCCCCGTGCTTCCTCGGCGCCGACCCGATGGTCTCGCCGCTGCTCGGCGGCCAGGAGCTGCGTCCGCTCGGCGGCATCGAGGACTCGGGCCGTGCGCTCCTGCACGCCCTGGACCCCGGCCAGCGGGAGCAGACGATCCTGACGCCGACCGCGCCGGCCGACATCATCGGCGCGAACCGGACGCACACCTCGCCCGGCGACCGGTTGATCCCGCTGCCCGACCTGTGGCGCGGCCACTTCGACGACCAGACCCTCGAGGACCGGCTCTGGTCGATGCACGACGGGTTGGAGGCCCAGCTGGGCGTCACCGACGCCGACCGCGCCGCCACCGAGCTGTCGGAACGGCCGAAGGGGATCGCCGGCAAGGACCTGTCCGCCGACCAGCAGGAGATGCTGCGGGCCGTCGTCGCGGTCTACCTCGACCGGATGCCTCCGGGCCTCGTCGAGCGGGAGTACGAGCGGCTCGACCTGGACGGCGTGCACTTCGCGTGGGCCGGCGGTCCCGAGCGGGGCGACCCGCACTACTACCGCCTCGAGGGGCCGGGTCTGCTCGCCGAGTGGGACAACACCCAGCGGGGCGTGAACCACGCGCACAGCGTGTGGCGGGTCCCCGGGCACGAGTTCGGCCGGGACGTCCTGGCCGACCACCTGCGCGCGCACCACTGAGGTGTCGGGCGTCCACGGCCCCGGGATTACCCTGGGGTCGTGGACGACTCGACCGCGACCCAGCTCAAGGACCTCGCCGCCAGCCTCGACTCGGTGGAGGCGGCGATGGACCTCGACGGTCTGCGGCGGCAGGTCGCCGAGCTGGAGACGCAGGTCGCCGCCCCGGACCTCTGGGACGACGTCGAGACCGCGCAGAAGCTGACCAGCGAGTTCACCCACAAGCAGGCCGACCTGCGCAAGGCGGAGTCGCTGCGCTCGCGCCTGGACGATCTGTCGACGCTCTACGAGATGGCCGACGAGGAGTCCGGGGCCGACGCCGCGGACCTCGTCACCGAGGCGGACGCCGAGCGGGCGTCGCTGCAGACCGACATCAGCGCCTTCGAGGTGCGCACGCTGCTCAACGGCGAGTACGACGAGCGCGACGCGTTGGTCACGGTGCGCGCGGAGGCGGGCGGGGTGGACGCCGCCGACTTCGCCGAGATGCTCATGCGGATGTACCTGCGCTGGGCCGAGCGCCACGGCTACCCGACCGAGGTCTACGACACCTCCTACTCCGAGGAGGCGGGCATCAAGTCCGCCACCTTCAAGGTCACCGCCCCCTACGCGTACGGGACCCTGTCGGTCGAGCAGGGCACCCACCGCCTGGTCCGCATCTCGCCGTTCGACAACCAGGGCCGCCGCCAGACGTCGTTCGCCGGCGTCGAGGTCGCCCCGGTCGTGGAGTCGACCGACCACGTGGAGATCGACGAGAAGGACCTGCGGGTCGACGTGTACCGGTCCTCCGGTCCGGGCGGGCAGGGCGTCAACACCACCGACTCCGCGGTGCGGCTCACCCACATGCCGACCGGCATCGTCGTGAGCTGCCAGAACGAGCGCTCCCAGCTGCAGAACAAGGCCTCGGCGATGGCCGTCCTCGCCGCGAAGCTGCTGGCCCGCCGTCGGGAGGAGGAGCGGGCGCTGCTCGACTCGCTCAAGGACTCCGGTTCGAGCTGGGGCAACCAGATGCGCTCCTACGTGCTGCACCCGTACCAGATGGTCAAGGACCTGCGCACCAACCAGGAGACCTCGCAGACGAGCCAGGTGCTCGACGGCTTCATCGACGACTTCCTCGACGCCGGGATCCGCTGGCGCAAGCAGAGCGGGGTCGCTGCGTAACCGGCCCGGGGAGCCGTTCGCCCGTCGGGGAAGATCGACACCGCCCGCGTAGCATCGCGCTCCGTGCTCCGGCTCGAGAACGTCTCGAAGATCTATCCGACGTCCGCGCGGCCGGCGCTCGACGACGTCTCAGTGGACGTCGACCAGGGCGAGTTCGTCTTCCTCATCGGTCCCTCGGGCTCCGGCAAGTCCACGCTGCTGCGTCTGCTGCTGCGCGAGGAGACGCCCACCCGGGGCAGCGTCTACGTCGCCAACTGGAACGTCGCCCGGCTGCCGAACCGCAAGGTGCCCAAGCTGCGGCAGCGGATGGGCTGCGTGTTCCAGGACTTCCGGCTGCTGCCGACCCGCAGCGTCGCCGACAACGTGGCCTTCGCCCTCGAGGTGACCGGCAAGTCCGAGCACACCATCCGCACCGTGGTGCCGGAGATGCTCGAGCTGGTCAACCTGACGGGCAAGGCCGACCGGATGCCCGCCGAGCTCTCGGGCGGCGAGGCGCAGCGGGTCGCGATCGCGCGGGCGCTGGCGAACCGGCCCCTCGTGCTGCTGGCCGACGAGCCGACCGGCAACCTCGACCCCGAGACCAGCGACGACATCATGCTGCTGCTCGACCGGATCAACCGGGCGGGCACCACGATCGTCATGGCCACCCACGACCGGCAGATCGTCGACGCGATGCGCCGCCGGGTGGTGGAGCTGCACCTGGGCCGGCTGGCCCGTGACGACGCCCGCGGGGTGTACGGGGCGCGCCGGTGAACGGGCTGGGCTTCGTCTGGCGCGAGGCGGTCGCCGGGCTGCGACGCAACGTCACGATGAGCGTCGCGATGATGCTGACCACGGCGATCTCGCTCGGGATGCTCGGCGCCGGGCTGCTCGCGGTGCGCACCATCGACCGCACCCAGGACCTCTACTACTCCCAGCTCGCCGTCCAGGTCGCGCTGGACGAGCCCACCAGCGCCGGCGACCCGGACTGCGGCAGCCCGGTCTGCTCCGGGCTCCGGGAGCAGCTGCAGGCCGACCCGCTCGTCGCGGGCGTCACCTACGAGTCCCGCGATGCGGCCTACCAGCGTTTCCTGCGCATCTACGCGGGCCAGTCGATCCTGCAGCTCGTGCGCCCGCAGTCGCTCCCGGCGACGCTGCGGGTCACGCTCAAGGACCCGACCCGCGGCGACGCCCTCGTCGCCGAGTACGCGCAGCGGCCCGGCGTCCGGAACGTCGTCGACCAGCGCCGCCTCGTCGAGGACCTCTTCACCTTCCTCGGCAGCGTGCGCAACGCGGCCTTCGGGCTCGCGTCCGTGCAGGCGCTCGCGGCCCTCCTGCTGATCTCCAACACCATCCAGGTCTCGGCGTTCACCCGGCGGACCGAGGTGGGGATCATGCGGCTGGTCGGCGCCACCCGCTGGTACACGCAGGTGCCGTTCCTCATCGAGGCGGTGATCACCGGCGTGGTCGGTGCGGTCCTCGCGACCGGCGGCCTCGTGCTCGGCAAGCTCTTCTTCATCGACCGGCTGCTCTCCGGGCGCCTGATCTCCAACGCGATCCCGGCCGTCGGAATGAGCGACGTCCTCCTGTTCGTTGCACCCCTGCTGATCGTGATCGGAGCGGTCATCGCCGCAGCCACCGGGTATGTCACCCTGCGGCTGTACGTACGGAGCTAGCAGCAGTCAGGACAGGAGGGCCCTCGTGGCCAAGACGGCCGTCCCCACGGACTCGGGCCGCGCCAAGGAGAAGGCTCAGAAGAAGGCCAGCTCCAACCGGCCCGAGGAGCGACGCAAGGTCGTCGCCACCAACCGCAAGGCCCGCTACGACTACTCGATCATCGACGTGTACGAGGCCGGGATCGCCCTGCAGGGCACCGAGGTGAAGAGCCTGCGCGCCGGCCGGGTGTCGCTCGCGGACGCCTTCGCCACTGTCACCGACGGCGAGGTGTGGCTGCGTGGCCTGCACATCCAGGAGTACGACTTCGGGTCCTGGACCAACCACGAGCCGCGGCGGCACCGGAAGCTCCTGCTGCACCGCGCCGAGATCGAGCGGCTGATCGGCAAGACCCGCGAGGGCGGCATGACCCTCGTACCGCTGTCGGTCTACTTCTCCGGCGGCCTGTGCAAGATCGAGCTCGCCCTGGTCAAGGGCAAGGCGTCGCACGACAAGCGCCAGGCGATGGCCGAGCGGGACGCCAAGCGCGAGGCGGAGCGCGTCGTCGGGCGTCGGATCAAGGGGTGGTGAGCCCGCTCGAGACCCCGTTGGGGTCCGACGACGAGGTCGCACCCTGGGTGCGCTCCCTCGGGCTCGGTCCCGACGGCGGGTCGGGGCTGGTGGACGTGCACGTCCACTTCCTGCCCGACCGGATGCTGCAGAAGGTCTGGGCGTACTTCGACGACGCCGTCTCCCACTACGGGTACGACTGGCCGATCCACTACCGGCTGCCCGAGGACGAGCGCCTGGCCCGGCTCCGGTCGCTGGGCGTCGAGGCGTTCGCCCCGCTGGTCTACCCGCACAAGCCCGACATGGCCGCGTGGCTGACGGGGTGGGCGCTCGACTGGGCGGCGCAGGTCCCGGAGGCCGTGCCGACCGCGACGCTGTTCCCCGAGGAGTCGGTGACGACCTACCTGGGCGACGCGCTCGAGCGCGGGGTGCGGCTCGTGAAGGCCCACGTCCAGGTCGGCGGCTACGACCCGCGGGACCCGCTGCTCGACCCGGCGTGGGGGTTGTTGGCCGAGGCCGGCGTGCCGGTGATCGCGCACTGCGGCCACGGTCCGATCCCGGGCCGCCACACCGGGCTCGACGTCATCGGCGAGGTCATGGACCGCCACCCGCGCCTGCCGCTGGTCCTGGCCCACGCCGGGCTGCCCGACTACGAGGCGGCGCTGGGCCTCCTCGCGCGGCACCCGGCCGTCCGCCTCGACACGACGATGGTGGGGACGCCGTTCACCGAGGCGTTCGCACCGCTGCCGTCCGACTGGGCGGCGCGCCTGGCCGATCTCGCGGGCGCCGGCCGGGTCGTGCTCGGCACCGACTTCCCGAACATCCCGTACGCCTACTGGCGGCAGCTCGAGGCGATCCGGACCTGGGCCGCCGCCGACGACCGGCTCGGGGAGCCGTTCCTGCGCAGCGTGCTGTACGACGCACCCGCCGCACTCGTCGGGCACGGATGATCCGTCGGCGCGGGGGCGTTATGATGGGCAGTCCCGCCGGTCGACACTGTGAGTGCCGGTGGGAGAAGGGGGTGACTGGTTTCGACTCCGAGCGGTTGATCAGGGGAAGCGTGCCGAGGAAGGCGACGATGATCTCGATAACCACCCGTCGCAAAGAAATAAGCGCCGAGAACAGTACTCAGCGCGAGTTCCAGCTCGCTGCCTAAGTAGCGAGGTTGGACTCTGTCGGCCCGGGTTCGTTCCCGACCCGGTCGCCGGCATCAGCTAGGGGACTCCACCTCCGGGCCCGGTCACGGGACCCGGTGGGACACCAAACAGTGACTGGGGTCGTCACACCGGTGTGTCTGCGCATCCGGTGGACCCGAGCAGAGACGCAGCAGACTGCGCACGGAGAAGTCCTGACAGGTGTTCGGAGGACCCGGGTTCGATTCCCGGCACCTCCACCCCCACGACGAGGGCCGGAGAGCGGATCGCTCTCCGGCCTTCGTCATGAGACGAGCGACATGTCCGGTCCTGACGCGGCCGCCACCGAGATCCTCGTCGCCCCGCTCCGTCGGCGAACGGTGTCGACCGCCACCCACCCGGGGAGATACGGTCACCCGGCCGAGTGAGCTGGTTGACACCAGTGCTGCACGCCGTGAGGCAGGGGGAGCGTCGTGACCGCCGACGAATCGGTCCAGGAGACCGGATCGACCCGGGACGGTGACGACGGCCCGGAGCCCGACACGGAGGGTGTGCAGCTCGACACCGGCCGTGCGGAGGAGACGGACCCCGACACCGAGGTGCTCGTCGGGGGAGCCGCGGACGCCGCCGTGCGGGGGGTCGACGAGGTCCTCGGCCGCGAGGTCCGGCTGGTCACCCTGCCGCCCGCGACCGGTGACGCGCTGTCCGACCGCATCGAGCAGGTCCGCCACCTCGCGCGCCTGCACCACCCGCACCTGCTCGAGGTCTACGACGTCGACGGTCTCGCGCCGGACACCGAGAGCACCCTCGTGCTGGAGAGCGTGGCCGGCGAGCCGCTGCCGCTCGTGCTGCGCGACGGCCCCGTGCCCGCGGCCGATCTCGCCCGCATGGGCGCCCAGCTCGCCTCCGCGCTCGCCCACGCACACGCCCACCACGTCGAGCACGGCGCGATCGGCCCGGCCAGCATCCTGGTCAACCGCGCGGGCGCCGAGGCGTGGCTCGTCGGGCTGACCGCCTCCCTGTCGGGCCCGCTCCCGGTGCTCGACGCGGCGGACGGCGCGGACGGCGCCGCCGCCCGCCGGGCCGCCGACGTCCGCGCCCTGGCCCGCACACTCGCCGAGGTCGCCGGCCACACCGGGGACCCCGACGCCGAGGGCCTGGTCGCGCTGCTGCGTGCCGCGGACACCGACCTGCCCCCGTCGGCCGCGGCCCTGTCCGAGCGGCTGATCCGCCTCGGCCGCGACGACACTCCCGACACCGACGACGCGGTCGCCGCCCGGCTCGTGCCCGTGGTGGCCTCGTGGGCGGAGAGCCCGGTGGCGGCCGGGGACACCGGCCCGACGGCGGGTGCCGCGGTCGCCGTCGGCCCCGCGGTGCACGCCCACGGCGCGGGCGGGACGCCGGTCGTCGTGATCCCCGGACAGCGGGCCCGGCGGGCCGGGGTGCTCGCTGCGGCCACCGCGACGCTCGCGCTCGCGTCGGGTCTGGTCATCTGGGCCGGCGAGTCGCAGGTGGTGCGCTCCATCCCGCAGGCCGAGGTGGGCACGAGTGCCGCCGCGCCCGTGGGGCTGCCCGTCCTCCCGGCCCTCGTCCCGGCGCTGCCCGCGTCCGCGGACGACTCGAGCGGGTCCGCGGACACCTCCGACGGCGACACCGGGGGCACGTGGACGCGGACCGCCGAGTCCTCGTCCGCGACGCCGTCACCCGAGCGCGCGCCCGAGGTGCCGCCCACGGGCGGGACCACCCCGCCCGCCCCGACCACGGACTCGACGCAACCGACCGGGCCGACGGGTCCGACGGGTCCGCCCGGGGGCACGACGCCGCCCGGGGACACGACCCCGCCCGGGGGCACGACCCCGCCGTCGACCACCGCGCCGCCGCCGACCACGACGGTGCCCGGCACGACCATGCCGGGCACCCCGACGACGGTCCCGCCCACCACGACGGTGCCCGGGAGCACCCCGCCGCCGGCGACCACGACCGTGCCGGGGACCACCGGAGCGCCCGTGGACCCGAGCGCGCCCGCGGCGCCGACGACCACGACCACCACCCCGGTGCCGGTGCCCGGCCAGGCCGGGGCGATGCTCGCCTTCGGCCTCCACTAGGCCGCACCCGCCGTCGGGAAGGTCCCGGCGTAGCGTCCGACGTCGTCGGGCGAGGGGCGGGACCCCCCGCCGGAGAGGACGTCGATGTCCGTCGCCGCCGAGCGACGTGCCGCGCTGCCCTGGGAGGTCTGGGCGCTGCTGGCCGGCAGCTTCCTCGTCGCCTCCGGCTACGGGATCGTGGCGCCGGCGCTGCCGGTGTTCGCCCGCAGCTTCGGGGTCGGAGTGACCGCGGCCGCCGCCGTCGTCAGCGCCCTGCCCGTCCTGCGGCTGGTGTTCGCTCCGGTGTCCGGGCGGCTCGTGGCCCGGGTGGGTGAGCGCGCGATGTACCTCACCGGCCTGCTCGTGGTGGCCGCGTCGACGGGTGCGTGCGCCCTCGCCACCAGCTACACCCAGCTCCTGGTCTTCCGCGGGCTCGGCGGCATCGGGTCGACGATGTTCACCGTCTCGGCCTTCTCGCTGATCTTCCGGCTCGCCCCGGAGGGACGACGGGGGCAGCTCAGCGGGCTGTTCACCGGGTCCTTCCTCCTCGGTGGCATCAGCGGGCCGGTCCTGGGTGGCGGGCTCGTCGCGGTGGACATCCGCGCGCCGTTCCTCGTGTACGCGGCGGCACTGGTGCTGGCGACCGCCGTCGTCGGGACCCTGCTCGCGCGATCCACGGGACTGGGGCGGCGGCAGGACGACCCCTCGATCGCCCCGCTGACCCTGCTCGGCGCCCTGCGCTCCCCGGTCTACCGGGCGGCCCTGACCTCCGGGCTCGCCACCGGGTGGGCGGTCCAGGGCGTCCGGGTGGCGCTCGTCCCGCTGTTCGTCGCAGTGGCCCTCGGGCGCGAGCCGCTCTGGGCCGGGGTCGCGTTGACCGTGTTCGCCGTGGGTGACGGCGCGATGCTCCTCGCCACGAGCGGGTTGTCCGACCGGCGGGGTCGCCGTCCCGTGGTCGTCGCGGGGCTCGCGATGGTCGCCGTGGGCACGGCCTGTCTCGGCGTGCTGCCCGAGCTGTGGGTGCTGCTCGTCGCCTCACTCGTCGCCGGCGCCGGGGCGGGCCTGCTGCAGCCCGCGCAGGGCGCGGCGGTCGCCGACCTGGTCGGGTCGGGCCGCTCCGGCGGTCCCGCGCTGTCCGGCTTCCAGATGGCCACCGACGTCGGCGCGATCGTCGGGCCGATCGCGGCCGGCGCGCTCGCCGAGGGCCTCGGCTTCGGGGCCGCCTTCGCGGTCTCGGGCGCCGTCGCCGCCGTCGCCCTGGTGGTGTGGCTGCTGACGTCCACGGGTTCGCCCGGGGAGGAGCAGGGCACCCGCCGCGCATGAGCATCGGGCCGAAGAGCGTGCCGGACGGCGTCCCGGAGATCTACGGCGACGCCGTCGACGCGGCCCTCGACGGCGTCCCCGCGGACGCGCCGCTGTGGTGCTTCGGGGACCAGCTCGGGCCCGCCGTGTACGGGCTGGCCCAGCACGCGGAGCGCGAGGTCGTGCTCGTCGAGTCGTCGGCGGTGCTCCGCCGGCGCCGCTACCACCGGCAGAAGCTGCACCTGCTGCTGTCGGGGATGCGCCACCTCGACGACCACCTCGGTGACCGCTCGACCTACCACCGGACCACGACCTACCGCGAGGCGCTGGCGAAGGTCGACCGACCCGTCGTCGTGCACGAGCCGACGTCCTACGCGGCGGCCGAGTTCGTGGACGCGCTGCACGCCGAGGGTCTCGTCGCGGCCGTGCTGCCCACCACGACGTTCGCGCGCCCCAAGGCGGAGTTCGCGGCGTGGGCGGGGGAGGGGGCGGACGCGAAGGGCCGCTCCGGGAAGACCTCGTTCACGATGGAGAACTTCTACCGGAACCAGCGGCGGCGCTTCGACGTGCTCATGGAGGGCCCGGACGCGCCGGTGGGCGGGAAGTGGAACCTCGACCACGAGAACCGGGAGGGACCGCCGAAGGGCACCACGCTCGGCGTGAAGGAGCCCTGGTGGCCCACCGAGGACGAGATCGACGAGCGCGTGCGCCACGACCTCGACGAGATGGACCTGCCGACGGTCGGGCAGGACGGGCCGCGCCTCTTCGCGGTCACCCCCGACGAGGCTCGGCGTGCCCTGAAGCGGTTCGTCGACCACCGTCTGGACCCCTTCGGTCCCTACGAGGACGCGGTCATGGCCGGGGACTGGACCATGGCGCACTCGCTGCTCTCGGTCCCGCTGAACCTCGGCGTGCTCCACCCGCTCGACGCCGTGCACACGGCCGAGGAGGCCTACCAGGGCGGGCACGCCCGGCTGAACTCCGTCGAGGGCTTCGTCCGGCAGATCCTCGGGTGGCGCGAGTACATCTGGCACCTGTTCTGGCACTTCGGGAAGGGCTACCACCGCAGCAACGAACTGCAGGCCCGCGCGGCGCTGCCCGACTGGTGGGCCGACCTCGACGGCGACGCGGTCACCGCGGCGTGCCTCGGGCACACGCTGAACGAGGTGCGCGACCGCGGCTGGACCCACCACATCCCCCGGCTGATGATCCTCGGCAACTTCGCGTTGCAGCGGGGGTACCGGCCGAGCGAGCTGTCGGAGTGGTTCACCACGTCCTTCGTCGACGGCTTCGCCTGGGTGATGCCGCCCAACGTCGTCGGGATGAGCCAGCACGCCGACGGCGGCCGGCTCGCGACGAAGCCGTACGCCTCCGGCGGGGCGTACCTCAACAAGATGACCGACCACTGCGGCGGCTGCGCCTTCGACCCGAAGGTGCGCGTGGGGGAGAAGGCCTGCCCGTTCACCGCCGGCTACTGGCAGTTCGTGCACCGCCACCAGGACCTGTTGCGGGCGAACCAGCGCACCGCGCGGTCGGTCGCGACGATGGACCGGCTCAAGGACCTGGACGCACTGCTCGAGCAGGAGAAGGGCCGTACGGACTTCTGATCCGCGCTGGCTACGGTTGACCCATGGCCAAGCAGAGTGCACGGGGTCGGGGCAGTGCCCCCACGGTCGGCCGGTCCCGCACGCCCACGATCATCGCGGTCGTCACCCTCCTCGTGCTGGTCGGGGTGATCGCGGTGGCGGTCATCTCGGCGCAGTCGAACAAGAACGCGTCGCTCCCGGTCAACCAGCCGGTGACGCCGGTGGACGCGACCTACCGGACGACGGTGCAGAACGGGGTGATCGTCGCCGGCAGCGGGAGCACCGTCCTCGACGTCTACGAGGACGCGCTCTGTCCCGCCTGCAAGCAGTTCGAGTCCGTCTACGGGCAGAAGATCACCGACGGCCTGAACGCCGGGCGGCTCACGGTCCGTTACCACATGGTCAACCTGCTCGAGCAGAGCTCGAACCCGCCCGGCTACTCCACGCTCGGGGGCAACGCGCTGATCTGCGCCGCCGAGAACGGCGGGTTCCCCACGCTGCACAAGACGCTCTACGACCGGCAGCCCGAGGAGGGCGGCGCGGGCTACACCGTCGACGACCTGGTGACCCTCGGGACGGCGTCCGGCGTCGGTCCGGGCTACGAGGCCTGCGTGCGGAACGGGACCTACAGCGGCGCCGTCGCGCAGAACTACCAGCAGGCGTCGTCCGACCCGAAGCTGCAGCAGACCTCCGGGGGCAGCACCGGCTTCGGCACCCCGACCATCGCGATCGGCGGTGAGCGGGTGGACATCAACTCGCCGCAGTTCACCGCGGCCATCGGCTGATCACGCCACCCCCCTGACAGCGGACGGCCACCCGCCGTGTAGCGTTCCGTCGCGTTGGGGCTGTGGCGCAGCTGGTAGCGCATCACACTGGCAGTGTGAGGGTCAGGGGTTCGAGTCCCCTCAGCTCCACCCGCGGACACGAAGGCCCGTCGACCACCCGGTCGGCGGGCCTTCGTCGTGTCGGTCGAGGTGGTCGTGGCCACCCCGCCCACCTGTCGTACGACAGGGTGTCGGAGATACTGTCTCCCGCTGAGCCACCGGGCTCCCCGGCGGTTACGATCGCCGGGTCGAGGACGGCACAACCACACGTGCTGTCGATCAGGAGGCAGTTGCCGTGGGTAGGAGGCAGACGTGACGGCCGTCGCACCCAAGCCGATCGCGACCACGCCGTACCCGGCGCGGGAGACCAAGCGCGGTTCGTTCATCGGCCGGATGCTCAAGACGACGGATCCCAAGGACATCGGGATCCTCTACATGATCACGTCCTTCGCGTTCTTCCTCATCGGCGGGCTGATGGCCCTGCTGATGCGGGCCGAGCTCGCGCAGCCGGGTCTGCAGATCCTGTCGGTCGAGCAGTACAACCAGCTGTTCACCATGCACGGCACGATCATGCTGCTGCTGTACGCGACGCCGATCCTCTTCGGCTTTGCGAACTACATCGTGCCGCTCCAGATCGGCGCGCCGGACGTGGCGTTCCCGCGGCTGAACTCGTTCTCGTACTGGCTGTTCCTCTTCGGCGGCACGATGGTCGTCTCCGGGTTCTTCACCCCGGGCGGCGCCGCCAGCTTCGGCTGGTTCGCGTACTCGCCGCTGTCGGACTCGCTGTACACCCCGGGCTACGGCGCCGACCTCTGGATCGTCGGCCTGGCCGTCTCCGGTCTCGGCACCATCCTCGGTGGCGTCAACTTCGTGACGACGATCGTCTGCATGCGCGCCCCGGGCATGACCATGTTCCGGATGCCGATCTTCACCTGGAACATCCTGGTGACGGTCGTGCTCGTGCTGCTGGCCTTCCCGATCCTGACGGCGGCCCTGTTCGGCCTGCTGGCGGACCGGCACCTCGGCGCCCACATCTTCGACCCGGCCAACGGCGGGGTCATCCTGTGGCAGCACCTCTTCTGGTTCTTCGGACACCCCGAGGTCTACATCGTCGCGCTGCCCTTCTTCGGCATCGTCTCGGAGATCTTCCCGGTCTTCAGCCGCAAGCCGATCTTCGGCTACAAGACGCTGATCTACGCGACGCTCTCCATCGCGGCCCTCTCGGTCGCCGTGTGGGCGCACCACATGTACGCCACCGGCGCCGTGCTGCTGCCCTTCTTCTCCTTCACCACGTTCCTGATCGCCGTGCCGACCGGCATCAAGTTCTTCAACTGGATCGGCACGATGTGGAAGGGGCAGCTCACCTTCGAGACGCCGATGCTGTTCTCGATCGGCTTCCTGGTGACGTTCCTCTTCGGTGGCCTCACGGGTGTGCTGCTCGCGTCGCCGCCGCTGGACTTCCACGTCTCGGACTCGTACTTCGTGGTGGCGCACTTCCACTACGTGCTGTTCGGCACGATCGTGTTCGCCACCTACGCCGGCATCTACTTCTGGTTCCCGAAGATGACCGGCCGGATGATGAACGAGCGGCTCGGCAAGTTCCACTTCTGGGCCACGTTCATCGGCTTCCACACGACGTTCCTCGTGCAGCACTGGCTGGGCAACGAGGGCATGCCGCGGCGCTACGCGGACTACCTGCCCTCGGACGGCTTCACCACGCTGAACACGATCTCGACGATCGGTGCGTTCATCCTCGGTGCCTCGACGCTGCCGTTCATCTGGAACGTCTTCGCGAGCTACCGCTACGGGCGCCCCGTCGACGTGGACGACCCGTGGGGCCACGGCAACTCGCTCGAGTGGGCCACCTCGTGCCCGCCGCCGCGGCACAACTTCACGGAGCTGCCCCGGATCCGGTCCGAGCGCCCGGCGTTCGAGCTGCACTACCCGCACCTCACCGAGCGCATCCGACTCGAGGCGCACATCGGTGGCGGCCACTCCAGCATCGGTGAGGCCGTGACGGGCAAGGTCGGTCAGGAGAACCTCCCCGGCAGCGACCCCCGGAACAAGTGAGCCGTCCGTCGAGGGACGGGCACGTCGACGGCACCGCCGGGGTGGACCTCGTGTCCGCCCCGGCGGTGCCGCGTACGACGTTGTTGGTCACGGTCACCGGGCCGGACTTCCCCGGGGTGTCGGCGACCCTGTTCACCGTGCTCGCCGAGCACGGCGCCGAGATGCTCGACGTCCAGCAGGCGACGATCCACGGGCACCTCACGCTGTCGGTGCTGGTCGGCGTCACCGGGGACCCGCAGCGGCTGGCCGCCAGCCTGGACCTCGCCATCCCCGCCCTCGGGCTCGCCGTCACGGTGGAGACCGGCGGCGACGCGTCGTCGGTGCACCCCTACTCCACGCACGTGGTGTCGGTGCTCGGGCGACCCATCGCCGCGGCGGACTTCGCCGAGGTGGCCCGGACGCTCGCCTCCCTGCGGGTGAACATCGACCGGGTCCGGCGGGTCGCCGACTACCCGGTGACCGGGCTGGAGCTGAGGATCTCGGTCCCCGGGATCGCACCGCCGACCGACACGGCCCTACGCCAGGCCCTCGTGGGGGCCTCACAGCGGGCCGGGGTCGACGTCGCGGTCCAGCGCGTCGGGATCGCCCAGCGTGCGAAGCGCCTCATCGTCTTCGACGTCGACTCCACCCTGGTCCAGGGCGAGGTCATCGAGATGCTCGCCGCCCACGCCGGGCGGGAGGCCGAGGTCCGGGCCGTCACCGAGGCGGCGATGCGCGGTGAGATCGAGTTCGCCGAGTCGCTGCACCGACGCGTCGCCACCCTCGCCGGCCTGCCGGCGTCCTGCCTCGACGACGTCGCCGCGCAGATCCGGCTGACGCCGGGGGCCCGCACCACCATCCGCACCCTCAAGCGGCTCGGCTACCGCTGCGGGGTGGTGTCCGGCGGGTTCACGCACGTCATCGAGTACCTGGTGGCGGACCTCGGGCTGGACTACGCCGCGGCCAACGAGCTGGAGGTCGTCGACGGCCACCTGACCGGCCGGGTCGTCGGCGAGGTGGTCGACCGGGCCGGGAAGGCGCGGTCGCTGCTGGACTTCGCCGCCCGCTTCGAGGTGCCGATCGAGCAGACGGTGGCGGTCGGGGACGGCGCGAACGACCTCGACATGCTCGCCGCCGCCGGGCTCGGGATCGCGTTCAACGCCAAGCCGGTCGTCGCGGCCGCCGCGGACACGGCGTTGTCGTACCCCTTCCTCGACGCTGTGCTGTTCGTCCTCGGGGTGACCCGCGACGAGATCGAGGTCGCGGACGCGGCCGAGGGGCTCCTGCGTCGTGTCCCCCTGTGAGGTGAGTTCCGGTGGCGGGGACGCGCTGACGGCGCTGACCGCGCTGGAGCCGTTGGCGGCGCGGGTGTGTCCCTGGGCGACGGACCGGCCGGCGCCGGAGCTCGACGAGGATCCCGACGGCCCCGTGCGGGCCATGCCGGTGATCCTGCGCCTCGAGAAGCAGGACCCCCCGACGCCGACGGCCCTCCTGGAGGCCGCGGCGGCGGCCGCCCTCGCGCTGTGCCTGGACGAGCGCTCCGCCCGGGGCGGCGAGTGGTTCGACGAGGTGGCGGCCTGGTGCGGCGCCGGACGCATCCGGAAGCTCGCCCGCCGGGCGCGGACGTCGCACTGGCGTGCCGTGCAGGAGGTGCCGGGCGTGACGGTCTCCGACCTGGTCCGGGCGCTGGTGCCCGGTCCGGTGGACGACGTGCCGCACGAGGTGCGGCGGCTCCAGATCGGCGGCACGGACCTTCCCGACGACGAGCCGGGTCCCGTCCCGGCCGGGGAACCGGTGATCTGGCTCAACCCGCGGGTCGAGCAGTCGACCGGGAAGGCGGGCGCCCAGGTCGGGCACGCGAGCATGATCCTCGCGACGGTCCTGGCGTGGACCGGCGGCGACCCGCACCGGGTGACCGCACCCGCCGTCCGGACGGCGTCGACCTCGGACTGGGACGTCTGGTGCGCGGCGCTGGAGGACCCGGAGGCCGCCTGGACGCGGTACGGCGTGGCCCCGGTACGCGACGCGGGATTCACCGAGGTGGCGCCGGGCACGGTCACCTGCATCGGGCAGGTGGCTGCGGGAGGCTGATCACCGTGGGTCCCACCGTGATCGTCGCCAGTACCCGGGTGCGCTCCGAGCGCATCGACGCGGAGAACCAGCCGTTGGTCGCCGCCCTCGCCGAGCGGGGCGCGGACGCCCGTGTCGAGCCCTGGGACGCCCCGGAGGACGTCGCGGGCTGGTCCGACGCGGACCTGGTCGTGGTGCGGACGACGTGGGACTACACCGCACGGCGCGACGACTTCCTGGCCTGGGCGCGGACGGTGGCCGCGCGGACGGCGCTGCAGAACCCGCTGGAGGTCCTGGAGTGGAACTCCCACAAGCGCTACCTGGTGGAGCTCTCGGCGGCCGGCGTCCCGGTGGTGCCCACCCGGCTGGTGCCCGCGGGCTCGACGCCGGAGCCGCTGGGCCCGTCGCGCGTGGTGGTCAAGCCGGCGGTGTCGGCGGGCGGGCGGGAGACGTTCCTGGGGACCGGGCCGGAGCTGGACGGGACCCTCGCCGGCCTGGCCGCCGTGGCCGACGCGCTGGTGCAGCCCGCGGTCGAGTCGATCGGCACCGAGGGCGAGGTCTCGCTGATCCGGCTCGGTGACCGGTGGTCGCACGCGGTGCGGAAGTACCCGGCGCAGGATGGGTTCCTCGTGCACGAGCGGCACGGCGGGCGGCTGGAGGACCACGAGCCGACCCCGCGGGAGCTGGCCGTCGCCGAGCGGGCCCTGGCGCACGCGCCCGCCCCCGTGCACGCGGCGCGCGTGGACCTGGTGCGCATCGACGGGGAGCCCGTCGTCATGGAGCTCGAGCTCATCGAGCCGGAGCTCTTCCTGCGCCGCGCACCGGGGGCGGCCGGTCTGCTCGCCGACGCCCTGCTGGCCACGCGGTAGCTCAGTCGCCGCGCAGGCGCTCCAGGGCCCCGCGGACGACGGCGGGGTCGTTCGTCGTCCAGAACGGGGGCAGGGACCCGCGCAGGAACCCGCCGTACTGCTTCGTCGCGACCCGGGAGTCGAGGATCGCGACCACGCCGCGGTCGCCGGTGCCGCGCAGGAGGCGGCCGGCGCCCTGGGCGAGCAGCAGGGCGGCGTGCGTGGCGGACACGGTGAGGAAGCCGTTCCCGCCGCGGGCGTCGATCGCGCGTTGCCGGGCGGCGACCAGCGGGTCGTCCGGCCGGGGGAACGGGATGCGGTCGATCATCACGAGCTGCAGGGACTCGCCGGGGACGTCGACGCCCTGCCAGAGCGAGATCGTGCCGAACAGCACGCTGCCGGTCTCCGCCGCGAACTTCTGCACCAGCGTGTTGGTCGAGTCCTCGCCCTGGCAGAGGACGGTGCCGTCCCAGCGGCCGCGCAGGTCCTCGGTGGCCTGCTTCGCGGCCCGCATCGAGGAGAACAGGCCCAGGGCCCGGCCGCCGGCGGCGCGCACGAGGCCGTCGATCTCGTCGAGCACCGCGGGGGAGAGGCCGTCGCGGCCGGGCGGCGGGAGGTGCCGGGCGACGTAGAGGATGCCCGCCTTCGCGTGGGCGAACGGCGAGCCGACGTCGAGGCCGTGCCACACGAGGTTGGTGGCGGGGTCGTTGCCGTGGCCCGACCCGTCGTCGGGCGCGGCCTCGACCTTCGCCCCCTGCACCGGCAGGCCCCACTGCCGGGCGAGGGCGTCGAAGGAGCCGCCGAGGACGAGCGTGGCGCTCGTGAGCACCACGGTGGTCTGCCCGAACAGCCGGTGGGCGAGCAGCCCGGCGACCGAGAGCGGTGCCACGTGGAGGGCCCGCACGGTGCTCGAGCCGAGCTCGCGCTCCGAGAGCCACACGACGTCGGGCCGGGTCGCCGGGTCCTCGCGGTCGAACGCCGTGAGCAGGCGGCCCGCGACGTCGTGGACCTCCTCGACCATGGCCGAGGCGAAACGACGGTTGGCGGCGTCGGTGTCGTTCTCCTTCGGCCCCTTCTCCCGCTCCGGTCCGAGCGCCTGCTTGCACGCCCACGCCGCGTTGCGGATCGCCGACAGCATCCGGCCGACCGGCTCGGGCAGGTGCTCCCACCGGCCGACCGGGGTGTCCAGCAGGACCGCGTCGAGGCCCTCGCCGGCGTCCACGAGCTGGTCGGCGAGCGCCTGGTCGACGAGCTTCGCGCAGCGGCGGGCGGCGGCGGTGGCGCTCGAGCCGGTGAGCTCGCCGGTGGCCACCGAGGTCACGCGGTCGACCAGGTTGTGCGCCTCGTCGACCACCACGACGTCGTGCTCCGGCAGCACCGCGCGGCCCTCGATGGCGTCGATCGCGAGCAGGGCGTGGTTGGTGACGACGACGTCGGCGGCACCCGCCTTGTGCCGGGCGAGCTCGGAGAAGCAGTCCTCGGCGACGGGGCAGCGGGACGCGCCGAGGCACTCCCGCGCGGTGACGCTGACCTGGCGCCAGGCGCGGTCGGGCACGCCGGGCACGAGCTCGTCCCGGTCGCCCGTCCTCGTCTGCTCCGCCCACTCGTGCAGCCTCGTGACCTGGCGGCCCAGCGCCGAGACCTGGAACGGGTCGAAGAGCTGCTCGTCGCCCGGGTCCTCCGCCTGCGCCCCGCTCTCGATCTTGTGCCGGCAGAGGTAGTTCCCGCGGCCCTTGAGGATCGCGAACGTCGGCTTCCGACCCAGGACGGGCTCGAGGGCCTTCGTCAGCCGGGGCAGGTCACGGTCGACCAGCTGTGCCTGGAGGGCGATCGTCGCGGTGGACACGATCACCGCCTGGTCGGCCTCCAGCGCGTGCCGGATCGAGGGGACCAGGTAGGCCAGCGACTTCCCGGTACCGGTCCCGGCCTGCACCGCGAGGTGCTCCCCGGTGCGCAGGGCCCGCTCGACGGCGGCCGCCATCTCCTGCTGGCCCGCGCGTTCGGTGCCGCCCAGCGCCTCGACCGCGGCGGCGAGCAGGTCCGCCACGGGAGCCGTGCCGGTGACCGAGTCCGTCAGCTGCGCCATGCCCGCACCCCCTTCGCGGGCTCAGACTACGGACGGGGCCGATCGGTTCCCGGCACCGCCACGATTGAGCCGGACGGACCAGTCACCCGCGGAGCGGCGCGGACACGTCGTGGAGGTGGCGCAGCACCTGGCGGTACGAGTCCAGCGGTGCGGTGCGGGTGTAGGGCAGGCCGTGCTCGAGGCAGAACGCCTCGACCAGGACGCGGGCCCGCGGCAGGTTCGGCCGGGGCATGCGGGGGAAGAGGTGGTGCGTGACCTGGTGCTCCAGGCCCCCGAGCAGGTAGCCGAGGACACGGCCGCCGCGGAGGTCGCGGGAGGTGAGCACCTGCTTGTGCAGGTGGTCGAGCCGCGTCCCGGGGGCGAGCACCGGCATCCCCTTGTGGTTCGGGGCGAACGCCAGGCCCATCGACAGCCCCCACACCCCCTGGTGCACGACCACGAAGACGACGGCCTGCCACGGGGTGAGGACCAGGAGCACGGCGGCGGCGTAGCCGAGCACGTGCACCGCGAGCAGCACCATCTCCAGCGTCGGACGGGGCACCTCGCGGCGCCAGGCGGCCTGCCACGCGATGAGGTGCAGGCTCCACCCCTCGAGCAGCAGGAGCGGCAGGAACAGGACGGCCTGGTGGGCGACGGCCCAGCGCGCGAAGCCACGGCGTCCGGCGGCCTGCTCGACGCTGAACGCGAGGACCGGGATGTCGATGTCGGGGTCCGCGTCGGCGTGGTTCGGCGAGGCGTGGTGCGCGTTGTGCTTCTCCACCCAGTTGCCGAAGCTCATGCCCACGAGGCAGCCGTGGAGGTGGCCGACCAGGTCGTTGGCCCGGCGCCCCGCGAAGATCTGCCGGTGTCCCGCGTCGTGGCCGACGAACGCGAACTGGGTCGTCACGAGGCCGAGGACCGCGGCGGTGACGATCTGCCACCAGGACGGGCCGATCAGGACGAACGCCGCGACGGTGGCCGCCAGCAGCAGGACGTTCGAGGCGAACACCGTCGTGTAGACCCCGGGGCGGCGCCGCAACAGGTCGGCCGCCTTGATGCGGGCCGTGAGCTCGGTGAACGACGGTTCCGTGCGTGCCGGACTGCCCTGGACGGTCATGGTTCCTCGTTCCGGTGCCGTGCGGTCGGGGCCGGCACGGTCGTTCCTGGTCGTCGAGGAGGCCGTCGACCTCTCACGCGGGACCCGACGAGGTTGCGTACCTCCACGGTGCCCCGTCGAGGCCCGTCGCGCGCGGCGAGACGGAGATCACCACGGGAGCGTGCCCGGGCGTACCATGTCCGTATCGGGGTCCTCCCGCCCGGCGCTCCCGTCGGCGGTCCTCGACGAACTGCCAGACCGGCCGCCGGGCGGCCTGGACGGGGCGCCGACGATGTCGGGACCAGCACGGATCACGTCACTGCTCCCGGTGGTGGGTGTCCGGTGACGGCGCGCCCACGCTTCAACTCCGACGATCTCCGGCTCGAGGAGTCGCAGGCCGAACAGGCGGTGGCGTCCGAGGCCGCCCGGGTGCGCGCCGTCCGGGTGGTGGCGGCCCGCAGCGACGGCGTCGAGGACTGCCGGGAGCTGCTCGGCATGCTCGGCCTGCACACGGCGGCCGGACTGCCCGGGCCCGCGACCGAGGGGTACGTGGGCCCCGGACCCGGCTGACCACCGGTCGGGCGTCGACCCGCCGTCGGGACAACCTAGGACGCGCGGGCGAGCACGACGCCCGCCTCGCGCATGCTGCGGCAGGCGGCCTCCGTCGTCGCCGGGGCGACGCCGGCCGTCAGGTCGAGCAGCACCGTCGTCGAGAAGCCCGCGGCGGCGGCGTCGACCGCGGTCGCCCGGACGCAGTGGTCGGTGGCGATGCCGACGACGTCGACCAGGTCCACGCCGCGGTTGCGCAGCCAGTCCACGAGGCGTTCCCCGGCGGCCGAGGTGCCCTCGAAGGCGGAGTAGGCGGCCGTGTGGCGGCCCTTGGAGAAGACCTCGTCCAGGTGCGACACGTCGAGGTCGGGGTGGAACGCCGCGCCGGCCTCACCGACCCGGCAGTGCGGCGGCCAGCTGTCGACGAAGTCCGGGCTCGGGGAGAAGTGCGCGCCGGGGTCCTCGTGGTAGTCGCGGCTGGCCACGACGTGGTCGTACCGGGCACGGTGGGCGCCGACGAAGGTCGAGATCGCCCCGGCCGTCGCGGCGCCGCCCGCGACGCCCATCGAGCCGCCCTCGCAGAAGTCGATCTGGACGTCGACCACGATCAGCGCACGCGCCATGGCATCACCCTATCGGGGCAGGCCGGACGGCGTCGCCGGTCGCGTTGCCGTGCCCGCCGGGCCGTGCTCTGCTCGCGCCGTGCCTCTCTCCGTCAGCGCCTGGCTGAACACCACCTGGTCGACCGCGGACGTCGTCGCCGTCGCGCAGGAGGCGGAGGCCGCCGGCTACGACGGCCTCTGGATCGCGGACCACTTCATGGGCAACACCGGGACCGAGGAGCGGTCCGACGTCGCGCTCCGGGACTGCTTCTCGGTGCTCGCGGGGCTCGCCACCGCCGTGCCCCGCCTGCGGCTCGGCAGCCTCGTCGCGGGCATCACCTACCGGCACCCCGCGGTCCTCGCGAACATCGCCGCGACGACGTCGGACCTGTCCGGCGGCCGCCTCGTGCTCGGCGTCGGGGCGGGATGGCAGCTCAACGAGCACGCCGCCTACGGCATCCCGCTGGGCCCGGTGCGCGAGCGGATCGACCGCTTCGAGGAGAGCCTCGCCGTGCTCCACGGCCTCCTGCGGACGCCCCGGACCACTGTCTCGGGTCGGCACTACACCGTGACGGACGCTCCGCAGGTGCCGGCCGCGGGCCGCATCCCGCTGCTCATCGGCGCCTCGGGTGAGCAGCGGATGCTGGGTGTGGTCGCGCGCTGGGCCGACGAGTGGAACACCTGGTCCACCCCGGAGGTGTTCGCGCACAAGTCGGCCGTGCTGGACGAGCACTGCGAGCGGATCGGCCGCGACCCGGCGGAGGTCCGGCGGTCCACCCAGGCGATCTTCGCGATCGACGCGCGGCCCGAGGACGTCCGGGCGCCGATGGTCGTCGCCGGGTCGGTGGCACGGATCGTCGACACCATCGGGCGGTGGCGCGAGGCCGGGCTGGACGAGCTGATCGTCCCGACCATCCGGGGCGACGTCGCCGAGGGGCGCGAGCTGCTCGGCCGGTTCGCCACGGAGATCCGCCCGCAGCTGGACGCGTAGACGCGTCCTGAGGGGGTCAGGGGACGAACGTCGTCGGGATCGCCGGTTCGCCGCGGGAGAGCTTGAGGCCCTCCCACGGGATCGCGACGAGGTTGGCGCGGAGGCGCTCGCGGGACTCGGCGAGCGACGGCAGCCCGGCGACGACCTCGCCGGACTTGACCAGGTCGATCGGCACCACGCGGTCGTGCTCGCCGAGGCCCACGGGGTGGTCGAGGCGGTGGACGACCTCCTCCACCGCGGTGCCGGTGGGGCGGTGGCGGCGGACCGCCGACTTGGCGCCGCCCCGCGACTCCTTCGACGACGAGCGCTTCGCCACCGGCCGGCCGTCCACCTCGACGAGCTTGTAGACCATGCCGGCGGTGGGCGCCCCGGACCCGGTGACCACCGACGTCCCGACGCCGTACGCGTCGACCGGTTCCGCGCGCAGGCCCGCGATCGCGTGCTCGTCGAGGTCCCCGGAGAGCACGACGCGGGTGTTCGTGGCGCCGAGCGAGTCCAGCTGGTGGCGCGCCCGCTGCGCCATCACGCCGAGGTCGCCGGAGTCGATGCGCACGGCGCCGAGCTCGGGCCCCGCCACGCGGACCGCCGTCTCGATGCCCTCGGTGATGTCGTAGGTGTCGACGAGCAGCGTCGTCCCCACCCCGAGGGCGGCGACCTGGGCGCGGAACGCCTCCTCCTCGGTGTCGTGCAGGAGCGTGAAGGCGTGGGCCGAGGTGCCCGTCGTCGGGACGCCGTACCGGGCCGAGGCCTCGAGGTTGGACGTGGCGTCGAAGCCCGCGAGATAGGCGGAGCGGGCGGCCGCCACCGCGGCCTGCTCGTGGGTACGGCGCGAGCCCATCTCGATGAGGCGGCGGCCGGCCGCCGCCGTCGTCATGCGGGCGGCGGCCGAGGCGATGGCGCAGTCGTGGTTGAGGATCGAGAGCACGAGCGTCTCGAAGAGCACGCACTCGGCGAACGTGCCGGACACCGAGAGGACCGGTGAGCCCGGGAAGTACAGCTCGCCCTCCGGGTAGCCGACGACGTCGCCGGCGAAGCGGAAGTCGGCGAGGTGGGCGAGCACGCGCTCGGAGAGTGCGCCGGTCGCCCTCAGCGCCGCGAGCTCGTCGTCGCCGTAGGAGAAGTGCGCGAGCGACTCGAGCACGCGGGCGGTGCCGGCGACCACGCCGTACCGGCGCCCGTGCGGCAGCGAGCGCGCGAACACCTCGAAGGTGGCGCGGCGATCGGCGGTGCCGTCGGCCAGGGCCGCGTCGAGCATCGTGAGCTCGTACTGGTCGGTCAGGAGCGCGGTGCCGCCCGTCATCCGCTCAGCCTAGATGCAGCACCGGTCGGCCGACTGAGACGATGGGGACATGCGCGTGAGGGTCTCGGCGCCGGTGGAGCCGGCGCCCACGGTCGAGGAGCTGCCCGACGAGCTCGTCGGCGCCGACACCCCGTGGCAGACGATCGTGTGGAACGACCCGGTCAACCTGATGTCCTACGTGACCTACGTCTTCCAGAAGATCTTCGGGTACGACAAGCAGAAGGCCACCGCACTGATGATGGACGTCCACCAGAAGGGCCGGGCGACCGTCTCGTCGGGCAGCCGGGAGAAGGTCGAGGGCGACGTCGCGAAGCTCCACGCGGCGGGCCTCTGGGCGACGATGCAGCGGTCGTCGTAGGCGTGCGCGCCTGGAGACGCCACGGGCGGGGCGACCGCGCCCGGTACGTCGCGGTGCTCGACCCCGCGGAGGCCTCGGTGCTGCGCGGGCTCGTCGGGCAGGTCGACGACATGCTCTCCGGCCGCGCCGACGCCGTCCCGCAGGACGAGCTCGCGGCCCTCACCGGCATCCGGACCGGACCGTCGACGGCCCCGGACGACCCGGTGCTCGCGCGGCTGCTGCCCGACTTCCACCGTCCCGACGCCGAGGGTGGCGTGGGGGCGGACGGGGCGGCGCTCTCGGCGGCGATGCGCTCGGTGAACGAGCCGGAGCTCATCGCCGCCAAGCGCGAGGCCATCGCCGCGGTGCTCGCGTCCTGCCCCGCCGGCGGCGGCCGCGTGGAGCTGACGGTCCCGCAGGCCGAGGCGTGGCTGACGGCGGTCAACGACGTCCGGCTGGCGCTCGGGACCGCGCTCGAGGTCAGCGAGGACATGCCCGACCAGCTGCCGCCCGACGATCCCCGCACCGATCACCTGCCCGTCTACCACTGGTTGACCTGGCTGCAGGACTCGTTGCTCACGGTGCTGCTGCCGTAGCCGCCCCGTAGGGTGGGGGCGTGCTCGTCATCCGCCGCGATCTCGTCGAGGAGCTGGTCGCGCACGCCCGCGCCGACCACCCGCGCGAGGCGTGCGGGCAGCTGCTGGGCCCGGAGGAGAGCGACCGGCCCGAGCGCTACGTGCCGATGACGAACGCCGACGACCCCGACGCGCAGGGCAGCGACTACCGCTTCGACTCGCGTGAGCAGTTCGCGGTGTACAAGGACGCGACCGCCCGCGACGAGGAGACCGTGGTCGTCTTCCACTCGCACACCCGGGTGCCGCGCCGCCCGCTGACCGACTCCGGGCTGCCCGAGGCCTACCCCTCGGTCAAGGACATCGAGTACATGGGCCTGCAGCCCGGCGTCCACTTCGTGATCGTGGCCATCACCGGGCCGGAGTCGACGTACGACCTGCGCTCGTTCCTGCTGGACGACGCGGGCGAGGTCGTCGAGGACGAGGTCCAGGTCGTGGAGAACTACATGTTCTCCCACACCGGCGCGGGTGACGTGCCGGACCGTTCCTGACGTCCCGGAACAACCCCGCGTCGTGCGACGCTGTCCGTGGTAATCGATCCCGTCCCGCTGGAGGAAAGCCGTGTCCGCCACCGTCTCGATCCCGACGATCCTGCGCACCCACACCGGTGGGGAGAAGCAGGTGAAGGCCGACGGATCGACGCTGCAGGAGGTCATCGCGAACCTCGATGCCAACCACCCGGGCATCAAGGACCGCCTGGTGACCGACGGCGCGCTGCACCGCTTCGTGAACGTCTACGTGAACGACGAGGACGTCCGCTTCGCCGGTGGCCTCGACGCCCAGGTGCCCGAGGGCGGCACCGTCACGATCCTGCCCGCCGTGGCCGGCGGACGCTGAGCCCCGTTCCCCGGGCCGGCGCGGTCCGGGGGCCGTCTCTTCTCTGGAGCACCCGATGGCGCGGTACGACTCGCTGATCCACGCCCTGGGCGACACCCCCGTCGTGGGGCTGCCGTCGTTCTCTCCCGCCCCGCACGTGCGGCTCTGGGCCAAGCTCGAGGACCGCAACCCCACCGGGTCGATCAAGGACCGCCCGGCCCTGCGGATGATCACGAAGGCCGAGGAGGAGGGGCTCCTCACGCCGGGCTGCACCATCCTCGAGCCCACCTCGGGCAACACCGGGATCTCGCTGGCGATGGCCGCGAAGCTCAAGGGCTACTCGCTGGTCTGCGTCATGCCGGAGAACACCTCGGCGGAACGGCGTCAGCTGCTCGAGATGTACGGCGCCCGCATCATCTTCTCGCCGGCCGCCGGCGGCTCCAACCAGGCGGTCGCGACCGCCAAGGAGATCGCGGCGCAGAACCCGGACTGGGTCATGCTCTACCAGTACGGCAACCCCGCGAACCCGCTCGCGCACTACGAGGGCACCGGCCCGGAGATCCTCCGCGACGTCCCCACCATCACGCACTTCGTGGCGGGCCTCGGCACCACCGGCACGCTCGTGGGCACCGGCCGCTACCTGCGTGAGCACAAGCCGGACTGCCAGATCATCGCCGCCGAGCCGCGCTACGGCGAGCTGGTCTACGGGCTGCGGAACATGGACGAGGGCTTCGTGCCGGAGCTCTACGACCCCGAGGTCCTCACCGGCCGGTATTCGGTCGGCGCGGCGGACGCCCTGCGGCGCACCCGCCAGCTCGTCGAGCAGGAGGGCATCTTCGCCGGCATCTCCACCGGCGGCATCCTCCACGCGGCGCTGGCCCAGGCCGAGAAGGCGGCCGGGAGCGACGACGAGGCCGACATCGTGATGATCGTCTGCGACGGCGGGTGGAAGTACCTGTCCACCGGCGCCTACTCCGGCACGCTGGAGGAGGCCGCGGAGGGGCTCGAGGGCCAGCTCTGGGCCTGATTTCTCAGGATCCGTCGCTATCGTCGGGATGGTGAGCGCCCCGACCGTCCCCGCGAAGCCCCGCATCATCCCGGCGCATCCGGCCCGCGCCGCCGTCGGGATGGTGCTCTTCCTCGCCCTGCTGTGGGCGATCGAGGCGGTGGACCAGTTCGTCTTCCGGGGCGCGCTGGACTACGACGGCATCGCCCCGCGTCAGGTCGAGGGGCTCACCGGCATCCTCTGGGCGCCCCTGCTGCACGCCGGGTGGGCGCACCTCATCGCCAACTCGCTGCCGTTCCTGGTGCTCGGCTTCCTCGTCCTGGCCGGCGGCCTCGGGCAGTTCATCGCGGTGACCGCCCTCGTGTGGCTGCTCGGTGGCTTCCTGACCTGGCTCACCGGCTTCGGGGTCACCGTCGGGGCGTCCGGGGTGATCTTCGGATGGCTCGCCTTCCTGCTCTTCCGCGGGTTCTTCGCCCGGTCCGGACGGCAGATCGCGCTCGCAGTCGTGCTCTTCCTGCTCTACGGCGGGGTGCTCTGGGGCGTGCTGCCGGGCACGCCCGGGGTCTCCTGGCAGGCCCACCTGTTCGGTGCTCTCGCCGGGATCCTGGCCGCGCGTCTCGTCGCCTCGGCAGATCGGCGGAGCCGTCCGTCCGCAGGAGTGTCGCCCTCTCCGATCGGCCCGTAGGGTGCGCCCGTGGAACTGATCGTCCTGGGGTGTTCCGGCAGCGGGGCCGGACCCACCTCGCCCGCGTCCGGGTACCTCGTGCGCACCCGCTCCACGACCCTGGCGCTCGACCTGGGCAACGGCACCTTCGGGACGCTGCAGCGCCACATGGACCCGTTCGACCTCGACGCCGTGGTCCTGTCGCACCTGCACCCCGACCACTGCGCCGACGTGTCCGGGCTGATCGTCCACCGGCGCTACCACCCCGACGGGCCCGGCAAGGTCCTGCCGCTGCACGGGCCGAGCGAGTCCGAGGTGCGCCTGGCGGTGGCCTACGCCCCGTCGTCGGACGAGCGGGTCGCCACCGACCTCACCGACGTCTTCGACTACCACGTGTTCGCCGACGGCCCCGCCGGCGTCGGGGACATCGCGCTGTCCAGCGCGCCCGTCGACCACCCCTGCGAGGCCTACGGGGTGCGGCTCGAGCACGACGGCCGGGTGCTCGTCTACTCGGGCGACACCGGACCGTGCGACACGCTCGTCGACCTCGCCCGGGGCGCCGACGTGCTGCTCTGCGAGGCGACCTGGACCGACTCGCCCGACCGCCCGCCGGGGGTGCACCTCTCCGGCAAGCAGGCCGGCGAGGTCGCCCGCCAGGCCGGGGTGAAGCGGCTGCTCATCACCCACGTGCCCGCCTGGTACGACGGCGAGGACCTGCTCACCGAGGCCCGCGGGGAGTTCTCCGGCCCGGCCGAGCTGGTACGCCCGGACGGGCACTACACGATCTGAGCGTCGTCGCTGCGTCGTTGCGCCGCGAGGTTCGCAGGGGGCAGGTTCCGGGGCGCCCGGGCCTGCGTGACGTGACCCTCGCCGGCGGAACGGGCCGATCAGCGCGCCGGTGCCCCGCCGACGGGCTCGTCGACGAGCCCGGCGGGGGTGTCCCGCGCCGTCGGGCGGGTCCGCGGGAGCAGCAGGGCCACGAGGCCGGCGACCGCCACGACCACCGCCGCCACCGCGAACGCCCGCGTGGTTCCCGCCGTGGACGCCGCCGCCGGCGAGGCGCCCGCCGCGAGGAGACCGTCGGAACGGGACGTGGCGAGGGTGGACAGCACGGCGAGGCCGATCGCACCGCCGACCTGTCGCGAGGTGTTGAGCAGCCCGGAGGCCAGCCCCGCCTGCGTGCGGTCGACGCCGGAGGTGGCGGCGCCCGCGAGCGGCGTCAGCGCGATGCCCATGCCGAGCCCGACCGCGACGCCCGGACCGAGCACGCCGTCCACCCATGTGGACTCCGGGGTGAGCAGCGCGAACCAGGCGAAGCCGGCTGCCGTCAGGAAGGCACCGCCGACGAGCAGGGGGCGGGCGTCGAGGCGCGCGAGCATGCGGGAGGAGAACTGGGAGCCGAGCACGATCGACGCGGACTGCGGGAGGAACGCGAGCCCGGCGGTGAGCGCGTCGAAGCCGAGGACGCCCTGCATGTGGATCGAGACGAAATACCACATGGCGAACATGGCCGAGGCGATCAGCGCCATCGTCCCGTTGGCGACGCTGACCGGGCGCACCCGGAAGATGCCCAGCGGCACGAGCGGGGAGGCGATCCGGGTCTCCAGGAACACGAACCCCGTGAGCAGGACCGCCGCGACGACGAAGCTGCCCCAGGTCAGAGGGGCGGCCCACCCGGCGGTCTCACTGGTGACCACGCCGTGCACGAAGGCGACCAGCCCACCGGTGACGAGCAGCGCGCCGCCCGTGTCGAGGCGGGGCCGGTGGTCCGCACGGGTCTCCGACACCGCGATCCGGGCGAGGACGGCGGTGACCACGACCACCGGCACGTTGACCAGGAAGATCCACCGCCAGCTGAGGAAGTGCACGAGCACCCCGCCGGCGATGCCGCCCACGGCACCACCCACGCCGCCGATCGCCGCCCACGCGCCGAGGGCCCTCGAGCGGGCCGCGCCCTCGGTGAACGTCGTGGTGAGGATCGTCAGTGTCGCGGGGGAGAGGACCGCACCGCCGAGCCCCTGCGCGGCGCGGGCGGCGAGGACGAGCCCCTGCGAGTCGGCCAGCCCGCCCACCAGGGACGCCACTCCGAACAGCACGAGCCCGGCCAGGAACATCCGACGACGCCCGAAGAGATCCGCTGCTCGCCCGCCGAGGAGCAGGAACCCGGCGAACGCGAGCGTGTACGCGCTGACCACCCACTGCAGCCCCACCGCCGAGAAGCCCAGCGCGTCCCGCATCGCCGGCAGCGCCACGTTCACGATCGACACGTCGAGCACGACCATGAACTGCGCGAGGCAGGCGACGAGGAGAACCAGACGGTCACGGGGCACGTACTCACGCTAACCAAGGGGTCCGACAGCGTCGCCCCGGAGCGGCGCCTCCTAGGGTGGGCGACCGTGGCACGCAGTGACGGCAGGTCCGACGACGAACTCCGCCCCATCGAGATCCGCCGGGGGTTCCAGCAGCACCCTGCCGGGTCCGTGCTGGTGTCCTTCGGCAACACCCGGGTGCTCTGCGCCGCGAGCGTGACCGAGGGCGTCCCGCGGTGGCGACGCGACTCCGGGCTCGGCTGGCTGACCGCCGAGTACGCGATGCTGCCCTCGGCGACGCACACCCGCTCCGACCGCGAGTCGGTCAAGGGCCGGGTCGGCGGCCGTACGCACGAGATCAGCCGTCTGGTCGGCCGCTCGTTGCGCGCGGCGATCGACCTCAAGGCCCTCGGTGAGAACACGATCCAGCTCGACTGCGACGTGCTGCAGGCCGACGGCGGGACCCGCACGGCCGCGATCACCGGCGCGTACGTCGCGCTCGCCGACGCCGTGACCTGGCTCGGGGCGAAGAAGAAGCTGGCCGACCCGAACCCGCTGTCGTGCTCGATCGCCGCGGTCTCGGTGGGCGTCGTCGACGGCCGCGTGCGCCTCGACCTGCCCTACGAGGAGGACAGCCGCGCCGAGGTCGACATGAACGTCGTCGCCACCGACGCCGGCACGCTCGTCGAGGTGCAGGGCACGGGGGAGGGCGCCACCTACACCCGCGACACGCTCGACAAGATGCTCGACTCGGCGCTCGCCGGCATCGCGAAGCTGACCGAGGCCCAGGCGGCCGCGCTCGCCGAGCCGTACCCGGGGGAGCTGCCGTGACGGGCGACCGGGTCGAGCTCCGCTCCGCTGCGTCTCCCACGAAGGTCCTGCTGGCCACCCGGAACGACGCCAAGCTCATCGAGCTCCGGGAGATCGTCGCGGGCTTCGGGCTCGAGGTCGTCGGGCTGAACGAGGTGCCCGAGTTCCCCGAGAAGCCGGAGACCGGGGCGACGTTCGCGGAGAACTCGCTGGCCAAGGCCCGTGACGCCTGCGCCGCGACCGGGATGATCGCGGTCGCGGACGACTCCGGGCTCGCCGTCGACGCCCTCAACGGGATGCCCGGCGTGCTGTCGGCGCGGTGGTCGGGCTCGAGCGGGGACCGCCGCGAGAAGGACGCGAAGAACCTCGCGCTGGTCCTCGACCAGATGGCCGACGTCCCCGAGGAGCGCCGCGGCGCCGCCTTCGTCTGCGCGGCCGCCGCCGTGCACCCGGACGGGCGCGAGATCGTGGTGACCGAGCGCTGGCCCGGGCGGCTGATCCGCACCTCCCGCGGCATCAACGGCTTCGGCTACGACCCGGCCTTCGTTCCCGACGGCGGGTCGCGCACCTCCGCGGAGATGTCGCCGGAGGAGAAGAACGCGGTCTCGCACCGGGCGCGGGCGTTCCGGGCCCTGGCCCCGGAGCTGCGGACGCTCGTCGGGGACGCCCCGTCGTCGGGAGACGATGCGCGGCGGAGCTCGACCTCGTGACCTCGTGAACCAGCAGTACTTCGCCGAGGAGCCGAGCACCCCGTCGTCGCCCGAACCGGCGCGGCTCGACGTCCGGGGCCTGTCGTTGCGGGTCACGACCGACGCCGGGGTGTTCGCGCGCGGCCGGCTCGACAAGGGCACGCGGGTGCTGCTCGAGCACGCCCCGGAACCCGAGCGGGGCGGTGACCTGCTCGACCTCGGGTGCGGGTGGGGCCCGATCGCCCTGTGGCTCGCGACGATCCGGCGGCGGTCCACGGTGTGGGCGGTGGACGTGAACACGCGGGCGCTCGCGCTGGTGGAGGAGAACGCGCGCGCGGCCGGGCTCGGGAACGTCCGAGCCTGTCGTCCGGACGAGGTCCCCGACGACGTCCGCTTCACCGGTATGTGGTCCAACCCGCCGATCCGCGGCGGCAAGGCCGCGTTGCACGACCTGCTCCTGCAGTGGCTCCCGCGGGTCGACGGACCCAGCCACCTCGTCGTCGCGAAGCACCTCGGATCCGACTCGCTCGCGCGCTGGCTGGGCGATCAGGGGTACAGGGTGTCGAGACTGTCGTCGAACGCGGGGTTCCGCGTGCTGGAGGTCGTCCTCGATGCTGGCGGTGGAACGGAGCGGTAGCGGAGACCCCGTGCTGTGTCTGCACGGATGGCCGGGCGGGGTGTCGGACTACCGGCTGCTGACGCCGTTGCTGGTGGACGTGGCCGAGGTCGTGGCGCCGCACCTGCCGGGCTTCGGTCGTTCCTTCTCCCCGGGTGACGAGTCGAGGCCGCCGTCGGATTTCGACCGGGCGCACCTGGTGTCGGCGCTCGGGGAGCTGGACCTCGGCCCCGCCGTCGTCGTGGGGTACGACATCGGCATCACGACGGCGGTCGCGTATGCGCGGGAGCACCCCGACCGCGTGCGCGCCCTCGTCCTGGGCAACACCCTCGCTCCGTCGGTGACGGTGGAGGCGGTGCTGTCGGACTCCTACCGTCCCGAGTTCTGGTACCAGGACTTCCACCAGCTCGAGCTGGCCCGGCAGCTCATCGACTCGAACCCGGCCGCCGTCCGGACGTACCTGGAGCACTTCTGGTCGCACTGGGGCGCCCGCCCCGAGGCCGTGGTGGACGAGCAGCTCGTCGAGGACTACTCGCGGCCGGGCGCGTTCACGGCGTCCGTGAACTGGTACCGGTCGGGCTCGTCGTCGTTGTACACGGCGTTGGGGCTCCGCGGCGTGACGGAGTTCCCGCCCCCGGTGGACGTGCCGGCGACCGTGATCTGGGGCGCGCTGGACCCGATCTTCCCGCCGGCGTTCGCGTCCGCCGTGCCGGACCTGCTGCCTCGCGCGGACGTGCGGGTGCTCGACGACGTCGGGCACTTCACGCCCGTCGAGGCGGCGTCGGAGATGGCGGAGGCGATCCGGTCGTACCTCTGAGGCCTTCCCGACGACGGGTGACGGACGTTGAGTAGACACTGTTGTTCGAACATGTGTTCGAGTACAGTTGAGTTATGCCACGCCAACGCTCCTGGACCGACGAGCAGCTCCGAGCTGCCGTCGCGGCGAGTTCCACGCTCGCCGACGTCTATCGTCATCTCGGATTGCGCCCGGGCAAGTACGACGCGATGGAGGCGCACATCGCTCGGGCTCGCATCGACGCCTCGCACCTCACACGACGGCCCCAGCTGAGGCCCCGCGCGTTCGATTGGACGGACGACGACCTGGCCGAGATCGTCGCCCGGGTCAGCACCATCAGCGATGTGCTGCGTGAACTCGGCTACCGGCCGAGCGGCGGCATGCATCGCTTCATGACGGCGAGGATCAAATCGCTCGGTCTCGACACGGCGCACTTCGTCGGGCGAGGGTCCATGGCCGGCAAGCGGTTCCCGGGCATCCGTCGGCCGCTCGAGGAGTTGCTGGTTGCCGGGTCGACGGTCCCCTCCGGCAAGCTCCGAGCGAAGTTGATCGACGCCGGCCTGAAGGAGGCGCGCTGCGAGTGCTGCGGGCTGTCCGAGTGGCAGGGCAAGCCGCTCCCGCTGCAGTTGGACCACATCAACGGCGACCACACCGACAACCGGCTCGTGAACCTCCGTATCCTCTGCGGCAACTGCCACTCGCAGACCGACACCTGGTGCGGCCGCGGTCGGAAAAGGTAAGCCAATCAGCAGAGCCGGCGTAGCCCAAAGGCAGGAGGCACACCCCTTAGGAGGGTGACAGTGTGGGTTCGAATCCCACCGCCGGCACTTACAGCTTCAGATCGCGGAGCAACCGGCCCACGTGGCCGGTGGCCTTGACCCCGTACTGGGCGACCTCGATCTTGCCCTCGGCGTCGACCACGAAGGTCGACCGGATGACGCCCACCGAGGTGCGGCCGTACATCGTCTTCTCGCCCCACGCGCCCCACTCGGGCATGACCGTCTTGTCGACGTCCGAGAGCAGCGGGAACGTCAGCCCCTGGTCGGCGCGGAACTTGGCGAGCTTCTCCGGCTTGTCCGGCGAGATGCCGACCACGTCGATCCCGGCGTCGTTGAGCGTGCCGAGGTTCTCGGTGAAGTCGCACGCCTCCTTGGTGCAGCCCGGGGTGTTCGCGGCGGGGTAGAAGTAGACGACGACCCGTCGTCCGCGGTAGTCCGCCAGGGACACGGTCTCGCCCGTGTCGGAGGTCAGCGAGAAGTCCGGAGCGACGTCACCGGGGGTCAGGCGGTTATCGGCAGCCACGGGCGGGCACGATACCGCTCACATGTCGTCGGCCACCGTGCGGCGCGTCGCCGGAGACTCGGCGCGCGAGGGCGACACGATGCCGCCACGATGGCGGCACCCGAGGTGCTGCGGCACGTACCGAGAAGGACGAGGGAGGCTCCGTGGCACGCGACCCGGACACCATCGAGCGAGAGATCGAGCAGGCTCGCGAGGCGCTCGCCGGGGCGCTGGACGAGCTCTCCGAGCGGGCCAACCCGCAGCGTCTCGCCGACCAGGGCAAGGAGATGGCCGCCGAGAAGTGGGCGGACCCGAAGATCAAGTACGCCGTGATCGCGGCGGGCACCTTGATCGGGCTGTTGGTGCTGCGCAAGCTGTTCAAGTAGCCGGTCGAACGGCTGTGGGCGGGTGCCGCGAGGTGATAGGAACCTCGCAGCGTCCGCCCATCGTCGTTCCCGGAGGTTCTCCCCGTGCCGTCGTCGTCCTTGACTCCCGCCGCGCAGGCCTTCCGCGCCGCGCGTGACCTGCTCGTCGAGCGACAGACCGACTACGACGCCGCCCGACGTGACTTCACCTGGCCCCAGCTCGAGGAGTTCAACTGGGCGCTGGAGCACTTCGACGCGATCGGTCGGGACCCGTCGTCGGCGGACCGGGCCGCGCTCTGGATCGTCGAGCAGGACGGGTCCGAGGCGAAGTACTCCTTCGCGACGATGACCGAGCGGTCGAACCGTGTCGCGAACTGGCTGCGCTCCCTCGGGGTCCGGCGGGGTGACCGGCTCATCCTGATGCTGGCGAACCAGGTCGAGCTCTGGGACACGATCCTCGCGGCGATGAAGCTCGGGGCCATCCTGATCCCGTCGACGCCGATGCTCGGCGCCGCCGACCTCCGCGACCGCATCGACCGCGGGGCTGCCCGCCACGTCGTCGTGCGCGACGCCGACGTCGACAAGTTCGACGACGTCCCCGGCGACTACACGCGGATCGCGGTCGGCTCCTCCATCCCGGAGGGGTGGCAGGACTTCGCGTCGGCCGGCTCGGAGTCGGCGGAGTTCGAGCCGGACGGCCCGACCCGGGCCGACGACACGCTGCTCCTCTACTTCACCTCGGGCACGACGTCGAAGCCGAAGCTCGTGCAGCACACGCACGTGTCCTACCCGGTGGGACACCTCTCGACCATGTACTGGATCGGCCTGCAGCCGGGCGACGTGCACTGCAACGTGGCCTCGCCAGGCTGGGCGAAGCACGCGTGGTCGAACGTCTTCGCGCCGTGGTGCGCCGAGGCGACGATCTTCATCTACAACTACTCGCGGTTCGACGCGGACACGATGCTGAAGACGCTCGTCGACCACGGCGTCACCACCTTCTGCGCGCCTCCCACGGTGTGGCGGATGCTCATCCAGGCCGACCTGAAGGCCTGGAAGGTCCCGATGCGCGAGCTCGTCGGCGCCGGCGAGCCGCTGAACGCCGAGGTCATCGAGCAGGTCCGCGATGCCTGGGGTCTGACGATCCGGGACGGCTTCGGCCAGACCGAGTCGTCGCTGCAGATCGCGAACACCCCGGGTCAGCCGGTGAAGGACGGCTCGATGGGTCGTCCGCTGCCGGGCTTCGAGATCGCGCTGGTGGACCCGGTGTCGGGCGCGGTCGGCGAGGAGGGCGAGATCTGCGTCGACCTGTCGAAGCGCCCGGTCGGCCTCATGGTCGGGTACGCCGACGACGAGGAACGCAACGCCGAGGTCATGCGCGGCGGCTATTACCACACCGGTGACGTCGGGGCCCGCGACTCCGACGGCTACATCACCTACGTCGGGCGCTCCGACGACGTGTTCAAGGCGTCGGACTACCGCATCTCGCCCTTCGAGCTGGAGAGCGTGCTCATCGAGCACGAGGCGGTGGCCGAGGCGGCCGTCGTGCCCTCGCCCGACCCGCTCCGGCTCGCCGTCCCGAAGGCGTACGTGGTCCTGGCGCGCGGTTTCTCGCCGGACGAGTCGACGGCGCGGTCGATTCTGGAGTACTGCCGCGCGAACCTGCCCGCGTACAAGCGCGTGCGGCGTCTGGAGTTCGCGGACCTGCCGAAGACGATCTCGGGCAAGATTCGCCGGGTCGAACTGCGCGGGCGGGAGAACGAGCTGCGCCCCGGTGGCGAGGGCACGCCCGACGGCGAGTTCTCGGACGAATCGCTCGGGCTGCGTTCGTGAGTTTCGCGTTCCCGGTCGTGCCGCGGTACGCCGAGATCGACCAGCAGGGCGTGGTGTTCTTCGGTCACTACCTGACCTGGTGCGACGAGGCGATGACGGCGTTCCAGTCCGCGGTCGGTTACCCCTATCCGGACATGATCGCCGACGGCGTGGACATCCAGGTGGTGCACGCGTCGCTGGACTACCGCGCCTCGGTGCAGTGGGGCGACCTCGTGGAGCTCGGCGTCGAGAACGAGAAGGTGGGCACGACCTCGTTGTCGACGCGGGTGACCGTCCGTCGCCGCCCGTCGGCCGGTGAGGAGTGGGAGGACGCCGTGACCGTGCAGCTGGTGCACGTCTGCGTCGACTCGACCTCGTTCACGAAGGTGCCGGTGCCGGCCCGGTTGTCGGAGGGGCTCGCGGCGTCCCGAGGGTGAAGTGGTGCGGCGGGACCGAGTCGGTGTGACTCGGTCCCGCCGTCCTCCTTCCCGACGGCGGGTCCCCGGGCTCTCGCCGTCCGGCTTCGTCCGTTCCGGCCCTCTCGGGCGGCCTGTCCGGCTAGCGTGCTCGACGTGACCACGCCCTGGCCGCCGGAGCCGCCCGTCCAGGCGTCGGATCCGGCGCGCCTGTGGAACGGCCAGGTCATGCCGCGCCAGGTGGTCGAGATGCCGACCGGCGGCTCGTTCACCGTCGACCTCGCCCGGGCACCGGAGGCGATCCGCGAGCTGGAGCACGCGCGGGATCAGCTGCGAGCGCTCATGGTCGAGGCCAGGCGGCTGGGTCGGATCGACCCTGGCACCACGGATCAAGTGAGCCTGGACGCCGCAACTGTCTTCGGCGCGACAGCAGATGGCGGAGACGGATCTCTCGTCCGTGCGCTCGAGACCGGAGCGCAGCGGCTCGACCTGCTCATCGACACGGTGAGGTCAGAGCTCCGTAGCTACCGAGACGTGGACGCCGGCACCTCTGTCGGCTTCGGCGATCTCAACGCGCGATGAGCGCGACCGTCGCCAGGACTGTCCTGGCAGTCTCGACATGCTTGACGCTCTGTCTGATGGCGGGGTGCTCGGCGGAGGCCCCCGTCGCACCCGGGCCCGCTCGCAACCTCGAGCGGTATGGCGCCCCCACCGTCCCCAGGTCGCTGGATGTCACTGCTCAGGCGACCGATCCTTGCCAATCGCTGTTGTCGGTCGCGGAGCTCTCGGACCTGGGATTCGACGCTCGGGGGTCTGCTCGCTCCTATCTGGGAGTCCAAGAGTGTTCGTGGACAGCGGATGATGGACAGAGTCTCAGCCTGGCTGCGGATCGCGACAGAGACTTGCTCGCAGACGCCTACCGGGTGCGCGGACGCGGCGTGTTCATTCCGATCGATGTTGCAGGTTTCCCGGCCGTCGTCGAGAAGACCGGGCGCGGCGAGCTGAATTCGTGTTCGCTGACGACCGGGCTGGGCCCACGTCAGGCCCTGACGGCGCAATGGTTCGGCAAGGAGCCCCTGGGATCGAACCCTGACGCTTGCGAACTCGCGAAGCAGGCATCGACGTTGGCGATCCGCAAGCTCCCGCCGGCCTCGTAGCGCGGAAAGATCTCGACGAGCCTCGCGAAGTGCTCGCTGAGCGAACGGTCCGCACGGCTGGACGAGATCGTGCGGCCGGACGTCCACCACGGCGTCACGGACGAGCCGCCACTAACGTCACGACCTCGTGGACCTGACGACGATCGGCAGGGCCGTCGTCATGTTCGCGGTCACGAACGTCGACGACCTCCTCCTGCTCGCGCTCTTCCTCGCAGGCGCCCGTCGTCGGGGCGCCGCGACGCGGATCGTGCTCGGGCAGTACCTCGGGTTCGTCGGGATCCTCGCGCTGTCCCTCGCCGGAGCTCTCGGTGCGGCGTTGCTGCCGGAGGGCGTGATCCCGTACCTCGGTCTGGTCCCGCTGGCGCTCGGGCTGCGGGCGGCATGGATGGTCTGGCGGGCCGACGGCGACGGGGACGAGGACGTCCGCGCCGCCGCCCCCGGGGTGCTCGCGGTCGCCGGCATCACGCTCGCGAACGGGGGCGACAACCTCGGGGTCTACATCCCCGTGCTCGCGACGGCGGGTCGCGCCGGGCTCGTCGTCTACGTCGCGGTGTTCCTCGTGCTCGTCGGCGTCTGGTGCGCCCTCGGCCGGTTCCTCGCGACCCGGGCGCCCGTGGCCCGGACCCTCGCGCGGTACGGCCACGTGGCCCTGCCGGTCGTCCTCGTCGCCGTCGGACTGCTGATCCTCGTCGGCGCCTGACTTTTCCCGAACCGCACCCACGGCGTGCGCGGGTTCCCTACCGTCCGGCGTCGAGGGGGTGGTCCGGGTGCCGATGCCGGGGGACGCGGGAGCCGTCGAAGCCGGCGCGACGCAGCTGTCGTCGACGGCCGAGCAGTTCACCAGCGCCGGCGAGGGCATCCGGGCAGCGGGCGGCGGGCTCGGCAGCGCCTGGACCGGCGGCGCAGCCACGGCGGCGACCGGGCAGATCGCCGAGATCGGCAGCCGGGCGGCGATCGGCGCGGACGTGTCGCGGCTCGCCGGGCAGGCGCTGACCACCTACGCCAATGAGCTCCGCGCCGCGCAGGAGATGTTCGCCCGCGGGGAGGAGATGGTCCGGCAGGGTGAGGCGGAGCTGGCGGCAGCCTCCGCACGGGTGGCTGGCCTGGCCGGCACCGCGGCGCCGGCCTCGCAGCAGCAGGACGCCGCGATGGACGCCGCCAACCTCGCCGTCACCGTGGCCCAGCAGAAGATCGACGAGGGCCGGGCCCTCATGGAGCGGGCGACCCAGCAGGAGCTGCAGGCCAACCAGGCCGCCACGTCCCAGGTGCAGGCCGCCCAGGGACAGCTGGCGGGGATGACGGCGCCGGTCACCGGCGCTGCCGGTGGGGCACCGGGTGCCGTGGCGGGCGCGCCCGGTGCTCCACTCGGACCACCGATACACCTCGCGGCAGCCGCACCGCCCGCGCCCCCGAAGGCGCCCGAGGAGGAGTCCGGGTTCTCGTGGAAGGACCTCGGGCACGCGGCCCTCGACCTCGCCGGCCTCGTACCCGTGGTGGGCGAGGTCGCCGACGGCGCCAACGCCGCCTGGTACACCGCCGAGGGCGACTACCTCAACGCCGGGCTCTCCGCGGCCGCGATGATCCCGTTCGCGGGTTGGGCGGCCGCCGGCGTCAAGGGCGGCATCAAGGTGGCCGACGCGGTGGAGGCCGGGTCGAGGCTCGCGCCGGAGGCCGCAGCCGCCATCAGGACCGCGCCCTCCCCGCCGTCCGGAATGCGCATCGACATGGCCCCCGCCACGAGGACCCCGCCCGCCGAGGGCCTGGTCCTGCGCGAGCCGGTGGACATGGGCACCGGGCACCTCCTGCTGCCCGCCGTCGACGTCGTCCTCCCCGGCGCCCTCCCGCTCGTCCTCGAGCGCTTCCACCGGTCGACCTACCGGTCGGGGCGCTTCTTCGGTCCGACCTGGACCTCCACCCTCGACCAGCACGTCGTCGTCACCGCCGACGAGATCGTCCTCGCCCGCGCCGACGGCATGGCTCTGCACTTCCCGACGACGGGAGGCGCGTCCCGCGAGGACCCGCGCTGGACCCTCGCGCTCGACGGGACCACGCCCGTCGTCGGGAACGGGGATCGTCGGTGGCACTTCGGCGGGGCGGGGGAGCAGCGCTGGCTGACCGCGGTGGTGGAGCGCGGACACCGCGTCGACGTGGACCGGTTGGCGGACGGGACGCCGCTCGAGGTCGTACACGGCGGCGGGTACCGGGTGCGGGTCCTGAGCGAGCGCGACCGGAAGGTCGGCTATGACCTGGTGGGAGCGGGTCCCGACGGCGAGGACCGCGCGCTCGTCCGCTTCGGGTACGAGGCGGGGAACCTGACGGCGGTGGTGGCGTCCTCCGGGCTGCCGACGCGGTTCGGCTACGACGAGCGCGGGCGCATCACGGGCTGGGCCGACCGGATCGGGACCTGGTTCCGCCACGAGTACGACGACCACGACCGGCTCGTCCGGCAGGTCGGCTCGGGCGACACGCTGAACTGCACGTTCGCCTACTCCGACGACGTCGTCTCCTGCACCGACTCGCTCGGGCACACCACGCGGTACGTGCACGACGAGGACGGTCGGGTCGTCCGGACGATCGACCCGCTGGGCCACGAGCGACGGTCCGCGTACGAGGGCGGGCGGCTGGTCACCGAGACCGACGAGCTCGGCCGGACGACGCGCTTCGGCCACGACGCCCTCGGTGTCCTGGACCGGGTCGTCCGGCCGGACGGGTCCGAGGTCGTCGAGGAGCACGACGACGCCGGGCGTCCGGTGCGGGTGCGCGACGCCGACGGGGCGGTGTGGTCGCACGCGTACGACGGGTCGGGACGCCGGGTCGCGACGACCGATCCGCTGGGCGCCACGAGCCGCTACGAGTACGACGACGGAGGTCTGATCGCGGTCGTCGACGCCCTCGGCGGGACGACGCGGGTAGAGAACGACGCGGCGGGTCTGCCGGTGGCCGTGACCGACCCGGTCGGGGCGGTGACGCGGTGGGAGCGCGACGCCTTCGGCCGCGTGGTCGCCGAGACCGACCCGACGGGCCTGCTCACGCGGTTCTCCTGGACGCTCGAGGGGCGGCTCGCGACACGCACCCTTCCCGACGGCGGGGTCGAGCGGCGCCTGTACGACGGCGAGGGCAACCTGACGTCGGTCACCTCGGCCACGGGTGCCGTGACCCGCTTCGAGCACACGCACTTCGACCTCGTCGCCGCGCGGATCGAGCCGGACGGGTCGCGGTTCGAGCAGGCGTGGGACACGGAGATGCGGCTGGTCGGGGTCACGTCACCCGACGGCTCTCGGTGGACCTACGAGTACGACGCGGCAGGACGGCTCGTCGCGGAGACCGACTACGACGGACGGCGCCGGACCTACGACGTCGACGCGGCCGGCCAGGTGCGGGCGCGGACGAACGCTCTCGGCGAGACCGTCACCTACGGGTTCACCGCCCTGGGGCAGGTCGCCGAACGGCGGGCTCGCGGCTCGCTGACGACCTACGACCACGACCCGGTCGGTCGCCTCGTCCGGGCGACGACACCCGACGTGGACGTGGTGCTGACGAGGGACGCGGTCGGCCGCGTGGTGGGGGAGGCGACGAACGGCCGCGCGGTCACTTCGTCGTACGACCCCCTCGGGCGGCGGACCGAGCGGACGACCCCGGCCGGGCAGGTGTCGCGGTGGACCTACGCGCCCGACTCGACGGTGCGCTCGCTCGTCGCGGGGGTCGAGATCGGGTTCGACCACGACGTGGCCGGCCGCGAGACCCGTCGTCGGGCGGGCGGCGGTGTGGTGGAGCAGGAGTGGTCCGCCGGACGGATGGTCGGCCAGCGGATCGGCGATCTGTCGCGTGAGTACCGCTACGGCGCCGACGGGGCGCTCACCGGTGTCGGCGCCCGCGAGTTCGACCTCGACGCTCGCGGCCGGGTGACGGCGATCCGCGCCGGGGCCTGGGTCGAGCAGTACGACTACGACGCGCTGGGCAACACGACCGACGCGTCCTGGCCGGGCGCCGATCCCGACGTGAGCGGGCCGCGCTCGTTCCGCGGGACGGTGCTCGAGCGGGCCGGGCGGGTCAGCTACGCCCACGACGCCGAGGGCCGCGTGGTGCAGCGGGTCCGACGGCGGCTCGGTGGCCGGGCGGAGACCTGGCGGTACGAGTGGGACGCGCTGGACCAGCTGGTCGGGGTCACGACCCCCGACGGTGCACGGTGGCGATACGTCTACGACGCCTTCGGCCGGCGGGTGTCGAAGGTCCGCGACGACGGCTCCGAGCAGGTCGACTTCGCCTGGGACGGGCCGACCCTCGTCGAGGAGGTCCGGCACACGGCCGACGGGGTGTCGGCCACGACGTGGGACCACGTCGGCCTCCACCCGGTCGCGCAACGGACCCGCTCACGTGCGGCCGGGCAGGCGGAGATCGACGAGGCGTTCTTCTCGATCGTCACCGACCTCGTCGGCGCTCCGACGGAACTCGTCTCCGACGACGGGTCGGTGGTCGGGCAGGCCCGCCGGTCACTGTGGGGCCGGACGACCTGGAGCGGCGTCTCGACACCCCTGCTCTTCCCGGGCCAGTACCTCGACCCCGAGACGGGCTTCGCCTACAACCTGCACCGCTACTACGACCCGGACACGGCCCGGTACCTGTCGCAGGACCCGCTCGGACTCGCGCCCGCCCCGAACCCGGCGGCCTACGTGCACAACCCGCACACCTGGGCCGACCCGCTGGGCCTGAACCCGTGTGCAGCCCAACCGCCGGCATCGGGTGGTGGTCAGCCGGCGCTCCCGCCGGGTCCGAGCGCGAGACAGAAGGCTTTGCCCCCGAGCAGCGGCCTCGTGGACCTGGCCAGCCCCAATCGGCGCCAGCACATCCTGTTTGGTGACGGCCCCGGAAGAGGCGGTCACTACCCTCCTGCACAGTCGGGCAAGACCGAGTTTCCTGCGCGATGGGGCCCAGAGCAGACCATGCATCACGTGTCCGACATCGCGACGGACCCGAACGCAGTTGTTAAGGGTGGAGGAAAGGGTGGGGGCTTGTTCGACAAGCACGGCGCCCCGGCCCGGTTCCGGCACTACGGTGTGCGTGACGGCGTATCCATCAAGGTGGTGACGGAGCCTGCGGGCGAAGGCATCATCACGGCACACCCGCACTCGGGAGCCTGGAATTGAACGAGGACGACCTCTGGAAGCTGCACGACCTCCTGGCCAAGGACGGCGTGGATGACGAGACGCTCAGTCTGCTGAGTGACGACATCCAGGCGGGAGAGTTCGTGGTCGGCATCGAACAGATTGCAGACACGGTATCCGAGTACGACATCGTGATCTCGGAACGGACTGGGCGCCTGCTCAGACGTATCGGTGAACACTTCACCGTGACCAGACCGTCATTCATCGAGGTGTCAGACAGGTTTTCGGGGCCCCCGTCGACCTCGCGCTGAGCCAAGCCACACGGTCGAGTCGAAACGAGACACCGCGGGGAGCCTGCCTCTCTGGTTCATGCGAGCAGGAGAGCCGAGCTTCGACGGGCGCAGTACCCACGGCACGAGCGAGCACCTACGGTGGTCGTGGAGCGCCGATGACCACCGCAGGTGCTCGTTGATCATGGTCGAGCAGTCCGGCCCGGTCTTGTCGCGGCGACCAGGCCGTGCCGGATCACCGTGTCGCTGTGAAGCACAGCGATAAGGTGCGGACGCGCTGACCGGAGCCTGCGACAGGGCCGCTCGACAGAACGAGAGGACCCCTGTCGGGCTCACGACGGGTGCGCGAGCCCGCTGAGGGTCCTCTCGTCCGCGGGGAGCGAGCCCGGACGTCCTGTGCGGCCGTCCGTGCCCGCCCGAAGGTCAGTGCCGGACCGCGAACGGCAGGATCGACCCGCGCAGCAGGGCCTCCGCGTCGACGGAGGTCAGCTCCGGGAACCGCGACAGCCGGGACGAGGCCAGCGCCACCGGGTCGTCGACCGCGTCGAGGCGGCCCGTCAGGTACGCCCACTCGTGCTCGTCCGAGCAGTAGGGGAGCACCGTGGGGAACACCGAGGAGAAGCGGGCCGACATCCGCTTCAGGGTGTCGTTGCGCCACACCGTCGGACAGCCCGCCTGCGTGCACACCACCCCGCCGGGCGCGAGCACCGATGCGCAGCGCTCGAGGAACGGGGTGCCGTAGAGGCGGGCGTGCTGGGCGGGGTCGTCGACCTCGACCGGCTCGTCGGGCAGGTCCACGATCACGACGTCGTACCGGTCGCCCCGCTCCGCGGCCGCCGCGAGGAACTCCCAGCCGTCCGCGTAGTGCACCCGCACCGGACCGTCGCCCGCCTCGGCGGCCTCCAGCTCGGCGGCGGAGTAGCCGTAGGGCAGCAGCGAGGCGCAGCGCCGGACGCACTCGGTGTCGATGTCGACGTGGTCGACCACCGACGCGCCGGCCGCGACCGCGAGCTGCGAGACCACGCCCTCGGAGGAGCCCACGATCAGCACCCGGTCGAGCTGGTCGGCGAGCAGCAGAGGCGGGACGGCGAGGGCCTCGTGGTAGACGAGCTGGGTCTGCTCGGTCGACTGCCGCTCGCCGTCGCAGAACAGCGAGATCCCCTGCGCGGTGCGCGCGACGATCATGTCCTGCCACTCGGTGCGGCCCCGGAAGAGCACCTCGTCGATCCGCCAGCGCCGACGCATCCCGGCCGCGAGCGGCTCGTCGACCTCGCGCTGACCGACCACGTCGGGCGCGAGCCCGGCGCCGCGCGCCACGATCTGCGCCCGCACCTCGACGGCCCCGACCTCGCGTCCGAGCACCTCGACGATCCGCTCCGGATCGGCGTGCTCGCCGCACGTGAACACGTCCACGAACGCCGCGCCCGCCTCGGGATAGGCGTGCACCGAGGCATGGGACTCGGCGAGGAGGGCGAGCACGGTCGTGCCCTGCGGCTCGAAGCGGTGGGCCACGACGTCGAGGACGGTCGCGCCGCCCGCGTCGAGGGCGGTCCGGAGCGCGCGGGTGACGGCGGCGTCGTCACCGAGCAGCGCGGCGGACACCCCGCGCAGCTCGGCGAGCACGTGGCGCCCCGCGAAGGAGGGTGCGGATACGTCCGGGGGGACGGCGGAGGTCGTCAATCAGGGGTCCTCTCAGGGGTAGGGAGGGTGGTGATCACGGTCGGCAGCGGAGGGAGTCCGTTGAAGCCGACCGACGCGTAACTGGAGGTGTAGGCGCCGGCGCCGAGGAACTCGACGACGTCGCCGGGGGCCAGGTCGAGGGGCAGCTGCACGTCGGCGCGCCGGTAGAGCACGTCGTCGCCGTCGCAGGTCGGCCCGGCCAGCACCACGGGTCCCCGTGGCGCGGCGTCGGGGTGCCCGGGGCACCGCAACCGGTAGACGATCATCTCGCCCTCGGTCTCGGCGAGGCCCTGGTAGCGCCCCACGTCGAGGTAGACCCAGCGGCGCCCGGCCCGCTCGGTCACGAGCACCACCTCGGCGACCAGCACGCCCGCGTCCGCCACGAGCGCCCGTCCGGGCTCGGCCACGAGGTGCGGCCGCCAGTCGCCGAGCTCGGCGTCGATCGCGGCCGCGATCTCCCACAGCGTGGGCACGCGGCCGGCACCGTGCCTCGTCGGGAAGCCGCCCCCGAGGTTGAGCTCCTCGACGGCCACCCCGGACAGGGCGACCGCCCGCCGGGCGGAGGCGATGCCCCGGCACCACGACGACGGGTCGGTCTGCTGCGACCCCGGGTGGAACCCGAGCCCGTGCGGGCGCAGGCCCACGTCGCGGGCGCGGCACAGGAGCGCCGCGGCCTCCTCGGGAGGAACGCCGAACTTGCCGGCGAAGGGGGTGGCGGACCCGTCGTCGTCCACGGCCAGGCGCACCGTGACCGCCGCCCCGGGCGCCTCGCGGGCGAGCAGGTCCACGTCGGCGGCCGAGTCGGTGGTGAAACGGGAGACCCCCGCGGCCACCGCGGCGCGGACGTCGGACGCCTTCTTGACGGGGTTGCCCCAGGTCATCCGCCGGGGCTCCACGCCCGCGAGCAGGCACGCGTCGAGCTCCCCGACGCTCGCGAGATCGGCACTCGCTCCGAGCCCGGCGAGCAGCGCGAGCACGTCCGGGTGCGGGTTCGCCTTGATGGCGTAAGCGGGCTCGACGTGCGGGAACGCGTCACGAAAGGTGACGTAGGAGGTCTGGACGACGGAGAGGTCGAGCTCCAGACGGGGGCTCGCGTTCACCCTTCCGGACGACGGGGGTGGCTGGTCCGACGCACGTCCGTGCGCCTGCACCGTTCGCTGTGCACCCACGTCCTCCATCGTGCCCGCAACCGCTGGTCCGCGATGCACGAAACGGCTGACGTGAGACCTAACGGACGCGTACTGTCCGAGATCTTCCGTTCTGGCGGGATCGGGAGTGGCGGGTCGGGGAGAAAGCAGGAGACGTATGCCTTCGGGCTCCCAGGGAGGATGGGAGACGGGTCGGCGGCGGCAGCAGAGGTGGCCGCGGTGGTCGGCCCGCAGCACGGCCGTCACGGGGTTGTTCGCCGTGGCGGTCATGGCGGCGGCCCTCGGGATCGGGCGCACGGTCGTGGCGCCGCCCGGACCGAGCGAGCAGGCCGCGGGGACGACGGGCAACTCGCGCACACTGGTGCCCGAGGAGACCGGGACCCAGGGGTTCGACGACGGGTACGGCGCGTCGGGTTCGTCATCGGCCGCGCGCCCGACGCAGGCCCCGGCGTCCGGGCTCGGCATCCCCGCCCCGCCCGCCGGGACCGACCCCGACGACTCGCTCGACCCACCCCTGACACCGATTCCGCTGCCCGGGGCGCGGCCGCAGGGCAGCGCGCCCGCGCCGGCGACGAGCACCCCGGCGGGCTGGGATCCGCCGCTCGCGCCGATCGTGCCGGGTGGCGCGTCCTCGCCCACCCCCGCGCCGTCCGCGACCTCGGCCCCACCCGTTCCCGCGGCGCCCGTCGTGCCGGTGCCCGACCCGGGTGCCGTGGCCCCGCCGAGCCCGGCCGCACCGGCGCGTCCGGCCGCACCGGTCAGCCCGGCCACGCCTGCGAGCCCGGCCACGCCTGCGGCCCCGGCAACGCCGGCGCCGGCGGCGACACCGGACCGCCCCGGCGTGCTCGATCTGCCCGGACGGGTGCTCGGCGGTGGTGGCGGGCCGCCCGAGCAGACCCGCGAGCGGGACGAGACCCGCGCCCGCGCGCCGCAGGGCAACGACAAGGGCGGCAAGGACCAGGGCGCCGGCAACGCGGGCGCCGCCGACCGTGGTGGCGACCGGGCCGCCGGCAATGACGAGCCCGCCGCCCAGGACAAACCCGCCGGCAAGAAGGAGGGCCCCGCCACCCCGCGTACTGCTGCCCTCCCGGCGGTCGCGCCGGCCGGGTGGCCGATCCCGATGCTGGGCCCGAGCAGCTCGGACGCCCCGTCCTCCTCGGCCACCACCGCCGAGCTGCCGGGCGAGGCCACCTCCACCGGCACCGGGTCGACCCTTGCACCGACGCGCACACCGGCCGGCGGGGCCGCCACCGGTGCGCTGCCCGACGGCTGGCCCCTCCCGACCCTCGGCTCGCCGTCGACCGACGCCCCGCCCGGGTCGTCGGATGCGATCACCACGACGACGGGCCCGGCCAGCGGAACCACCGGCACCGACCCGACGGCCACCCGGGCCCCCAGCACGCGGACCGCCGACCCCACCGGCACCGGCGCACCGGGCACGCGCAGCGGGAGCCCGGGCACCGCGGCCACCACGGCGGCACCGCCCGCCTCGGGTGACGAGGCGGAGACGACCGCCACCGACCCGACGACAGGCGTGACCACCACCCGCAGCCGCAGCGTCGATCCGGGCAGCGGTGCGGTGACGACCCGGTCGACGCAGACCGACCCGACCAGTCGTTCGCGCACCGTCCAGACGACCACCCGGTCGGCGGACGCCTCGAGCGTCGAGGTCACCACCACCCGGGAGTCCGCCGACCACGGGGACGCGACCACCACCCGGGCGCGGGCGTCGTCGAGCTCGACGCCGTCCTCGAGATCGACGGCGCAGTCGACGGCGCAGTCCACGGCACAATCGACGGGACGGTCGACGTCGAAGCCGTCCGCCGAGTCGTCGTCGGGACCGTCGTCGCGGTCGAGTTCGAGCTCGTCCGCGAAGTCGTCCTCCAAGCCCTCCTCGAAGCCGACGTCGCGGTCCTCGAGCTCGTCGGTGCGCTCCAGCACCTCGAAGGGCTCCGACGGCTCGACGGTGAAGGAGACGACCACCTCCGACGGCGAGGGCAACAAGGTCACCAAGCGCAGCGTCACCTCGTCCGACGGCGACGAGAAGACGGTCTACTCCGCGCAGTCCTCCGACGGGCAGAGCTTCGAGTACGAGACGTCGAGCGCCGTGACCGACCCGTCGGGGACCGAGAACTGGTGGTCACGACTCTGGTCGTGGTGAGCGACGATCGGGTACAGGGCCGGGATGCCGCTGCCGCCTCCCGGACCCGACTCCCTCGTCCTCGTCACCGGTGCCTCCTCCGGGATCGGCGCCGAGACCGCGCGCGCCCTCGCGGCGCGCGGCTATCCGACGCTGCTGGTCGCCCGGCGTGAGGACGCGCTGACCGACCTCGCCGCCGAGCTGGGGCGGCGGACCGGCCTCACCAGCGAGGTCCACGCCGCCGACCTCGCCGACGACGAGGCCCGCGCCGGGGTCCGCGACCTCCTGCACCGCGACGACCGCATCGTCGGCCTCGTCAACGCCGCCGGCTTCGGGGTGACGGGCCGGGTGGTCGACTCCGACCCCGAGGCGCTCGACGGCCTGATCCGGGTCAACGTGCTCGCCCTGCACGACCTGTCGGTCGCCGCGGTCGACGCCTTCGTCCGTCGCTCCCGCAGCACCGGTCGGCCGGGCGCGATCCTCAACGTCTCGTCGATCACCGCGTTCCAGCCCCTGCCCGGTGTCGCGAGCTACGCGGCCAGCAAGGCCTTCGTGCAGTCGTTCTCCGAGGCGGTCCACACCGAGCTCGCGGGCACCGGGGTCACGCTGACGACCCTGAGCCCCGGCCTCACCCGCACCGGGTTCGCCGACGCCGCCGAGACCGACGCCTTCGACCGGGCGCCGGGCTTCACCGTCGGCGAGGCCGCGGACGTCGCCGAGGCCGGGGTCGCGGCGATGGCGGCCGGCCACCGCAGCGTCGTCCCCGGACTGGTCAACCAGCTCAGCGCGTTCTCCGGGCGGCTCACCCCGCGAAGCGTGCTGCTGCCCGTCGTCCACCAGGCGATGGACTGGTTCGGCGGGCGGGGATGATCTCGCCATGACCGTCACCCCGGCCGATCTGCACGCCCGCGGCGAGGAGTTCGCCGAGTTCTGGCGCGAGTACCACCTCTGCACCCTCACCACGTTGCGGCGCGACGGCAGCCCGCACGTGGTCCCGGTCGGGTGCACCCTTGACCTGGACACGGCGATCGCCCGCATCATCACCTCCGGTCCCAGCCGCAAGGCCGCGCACGTGCGGCTGGGCGGGCACGGCGGGGCGCGGGTCGCGGTCAGCCAGGTCGACCGCGGGCGCTGGTCGACGCTGGAGGGCCTCGCGGTGGTGCGGGACGACCCGGAGTCGGTCGCCGACGCCGAGGCCCGCTACGCCGCGCGCTACCGCACCCCGCGGGAGAACCCGCGTCGTGTGGTCCTGGAGATCACGCTGACGCGGGTCCTCGGGTCGCGCTGACCCCGACGACGGGTGCTGCCGCGCGGGAGGCGCTCGGTCACGACGTCGGGTGGGTCAGGTCGTACACGACGGTCCCGCCCACGGTGGTCGCCGTGTAGTGCTGCTTCACCCAGGCCGTGATCTGCACGGTGGCGTCGGAGCCGCCGGTGTCGGGCACCGACGTGAGGCCCTCGCCGAGGAAGTAGTGCACCTGCCCGGTGGCCACGAGCTGCTGGAAGGCGGCCGGCGTGGGGGAGGGGTCGGTGCCGTTGAATCCGCCGAGCGGCATCACCGGCGACCCGCTCGCGAGCTGGTAGCCGGCGGCCGGCATCGACCCGACCGTCGCCGCCACCCACGTGTAGCCGTCTGCCCCGGCCTGCAGGAACGACGTCAGCTGCGCCGACGGTTCCGAGGCGCGCAACAGCTGCATCGCGCCGCCGGGTCCGCCCGGTCCGCCCGGTCCGCCCCGTCCGGCCCCGCCCCCACGTGGCAGCGACGACGCGTTGCTGCCACTCGGTGACAGCGACGACGCGTTGCTGCCACCGGGGGGACGACCCGGCCCGCCCTGCCCCGGATCACCCCGGCCCGGTCCACCGGAGCCCGGGCCGCCCCGGCCCCCGGGACCACCGAAGCCCGACGAGGGACCCGCCGTCGGGATGATCGCGGTGTGGGCGGTGGCGGCCGTGACGGCGGCGTAGGCCGTGGGACCACCGAGGGCCGCGACGAGGGCCGCGGTCAGGACCCCGAGCACGAGGACACGGCGGCCGGCGAGCAGGAGCCCGAGCACCGCGAGCGCCCCGGCGACGAGGACGACGACGCGCAGCCACGAGACGAAGGTCGGGGTCTCGCGGAGCAGGTACCAGGACCAGACCGTGGTCACCGCGACCGCCGCCGCGAGGGTCCACCGGGCCCGTGCACGCCACGCCTCGACCACACCGACGGCGGCGAGTGCGGCGATCCACGGTGCGAGGGCCACCGCGTAGTAGGGGTGGATGATGCCGGCCGCGAGGCTGAACACGCCGCCCGTGACGAGCAGCGATCCGCCCCAGAGCAGCACAGCGGCGCGGCGCCGGTCGGTGCGGGGGGTGCGGCCGACCCACACGAGCAGCGCGATCGCCAGGATCAGCGCGAGGGGCAGCAACCAGGCGACCTGGTTCGCCATCGACCCGGTGAACAACGCCGACCAGGAGTCCGTGGAGGTCGTGCCACCGGCGCCCCCACCACCACCTCCGCCCGGCATCCCGCCGCCCCCGCCGCCGAGCTGACCGGTCTCGTCCCCCGTCAGGCGACCGACGCCGTTGTAGCCGAAGGCCAGCGACAACACGCTGTCGTCCTGCGACCCGCCGACGTAGGGCCGCGACGACGCCGGCCACAGCTCGACCACCGCGACCCACCAGCCCGCCGAGACCAGCAGCGCGGCGGAGGCGGGCAGCAGCGCGACCAGTCGACGACGCCAGGTGCCCGGGCCGGCGACGAGGTGCACCGCGGCGAGGGCGGGCAGGACGAGGAAGGCCTGCAGCGACTTCGTCAGGAACCCGGTCCCGACGCACGCCGCCGCCAGGACCAGCCACCACGTCGACGCCCGCAGCGTGCCCGCGTCGACCGAGCGCACCAGCGCGTAGGCGGCCGCGACGAGCAGCAGGCAGAGCAGGGCGTCGGGGTTGTCGAAGCGGAACATGAGCACCGCGACCGGGGTCAGCGCGAAGGCGAGGCCCGCGAGCAGCCCGGCGACCGGGCCGGACCAGCGGCGCACCCCCGCCGTCAGGAGCCCGACCGCCGCGACGCCCATGAGCGCCTGCGGCACGAGCACCGACCACGACGAGAGCCCGAACGACCGCACCGACAGCCCCAGCACCCACAGCGATGCGGGCGGCTTGTCGACCATGATCGAGGCGGGGGCGTCCGAGGCCCCGAAGAACCAGGCCTTCCAGCTCTGTCCACCGGCCTGGGCGGCCGCGGCGTAGAAGGCGTTGCCCCAGCCGCTCGCGGACAGCCCGATCAGGTAGAGCGCCGCCGTCCCGATCAGCAGGGCCGTCAGGAGGAACGGGTACCACCGTCCGCCGCGACCGCGATCCGAACGAGCGGCGCTTTCGCAGCTTCTACGTGCACGAGAGTGCCGTTCGTTCGGATCGGTGGCGAGCAGGCTCATGACGACGAGCGTGCGGCGGCGCCGTGATCAGCCCGTATGTCCGGCCTGTGCCGCGGCTGTGCGGCTCAGGTCTGCAGCGGGGCGAGCTCGGCGGCGAACCCGTCGAGGAAGTCGTCCCACGAGCCCGGCGAGACTGCGGGGCGCACCACGAACTTGGTGATCCCGGCGTCGACGAACTCGCCCACCAGACCCTTCGCCTCGGCCCAGCCGGCCGCGACGAGCTTGCCCGGGTCCTCGGTGTCGAGCCGGCGACGGGCCGTGGAGGCGCGGGCACGGGCGCGGTCCTCCTCGGTCGCCCCTTCGGGCAGGACGAGCAGGTTGGTGCCGTAGTGGTCGTCCTCGACGGCGCGCCCGGCCGCGTCGGCCGCCTCGGCGATCACCCGCCGCGCGGCGCCCGCTTCGTCGGGGGTCACGAACGACGCGAGCCAGCCGTCGGCGAGGCGCCCCACACGACGCAGGGCGTCGGGCACGAGGCCGCCGAGCCACAGGTCGAGCGGCTTCATCGGCCGCGGCTCGACGACCGCCTCGTCGAGGTGGAAGAACCGGCCGTGGTGGGTGACGACCGGCTCGGAGAGCAGGCGGCGCACCACGACGAGCGCCTCCTCGAAGACGTCGGCCCGCCGTCCGTCCACCGGGTACATCGTCCGCTCCGCCGGCGTCGCGGGCTGCAGGCCGAACACCGGCAGGATGCGGCGCGGGGCGAGGGCGGCGAGCGAGGCGAGCTGGTGGGCGACGACGGCGGGGTTGCGGCCCGGGAGCACGACCACGCCCGTGCCGAGCTTGAGGTGCTCGGTACGGCCGGCCGCCCAGGCGAGCGCGGTGAGGGGTTCGATCGCGGGCGCGGCGATCCGGTCGGGGAACCACACCGAGTCGATGCCGCGACGCTCGCAGCCGTCGACGAGGTCGCGGGTGGCGACGGCCGGTTCGTCGTCGGTGACGGCCGCGCCGATGCCCAGGCGGACGCTCATGCGTGGACCTCCTGATCCGCGGGGACGAGCCCTGCCCGCACCCCGAAGTCGTCGAACAACCGCCACGATCGCACCCGCGAGGACTCCGCGCGCTCCGCCACCTCGGCCCGCAGCCCCGCCGTCGTGATGCCGAGCTCGTCGAACCGGTCCTCGAGGGCCGTGCCGGTCCAGCGCCCGGCCCAGATCTCGAACTCCTCCGGGGTGATCTCGGGGTGGAACTGCACGCCGAGGTGGCGGTCGAGCCGGAACGCCTGGTCGCAGCGCTCGGAGCGGGCGAGCACCTCGGAGTTCGGCGGCGCGGTGAAGGAGTCGAAGTGGAACTCCATCCACGGCCCGTCGTCGATGGCGTCGCAGAACGTCGAGATGGTGCGGAAGCCGTTCTCGTGCCGCCCGTCGGCGGCGTTGGCGCTGCCGCCGAGCACCCGGGCGAGGAGCTGCCCGCCGAAGCAGATGCCGAGCACGGGCACGTCGGCCTCGATCGCCCGCTGCAGGTACGCGATCTCGGACGCGAGCCAGGGCACGGAGTCGTCCCACGCACCCTGCACCGACCCGAGCACCGCGACCGCGTCCACCGTCGACGGGTCCGGCAGGTCGGTGCCCGCCACGGCCGGGAGCACCGTGATCCCGCGCTCGCGGGCCCAGCTGCCGAGGGTGCCGGACTGCACCAGCACGGTCTCGGGGGACGCGTCGTGACCGATGACGAGCAGGGTCGGGGGAGTCGGTGCCATACCCCGTGCAACGCACCGGGCGTCCACGACCATCCTGGACGCGTGCCGAAACCGTGTGCCTTCTGCGCGATCGTGGCCGGCGACGCCCCCGCCCACGAGGTCCACCGCGACGACGACACCGTCGCCTTCCTCGACGTGAAGCCGATCTTCCACGGGCACGTGCTGCTCGTGCCGCGGCAGCACGTCACGACCCTCGCCGAGCTCCCGGCCGACCGCGTCCCGGGGTTCTTCGCCCTCGCGCAGCGGCTCGAGCGGGCCGTGGAGTCGACGATGGAGGCGCCCGGCTCGCTGGTCCTGATCAACAACGTCGTCAGCCAGTCCGTGCCGCACCTGCACCTGCACGTCATCCCGCGTCGCCCGAAGGACGGGCTGCGCTTCTTCCTCGGGCCGCGTCACCCCTATTCGGACACGGATGAGGCGGCGGAGGTCGCACAGCGCATCGCCGTCGCTCTCAGCGATCTCCCGTCGAGTGAGCACAGCTGATCCGTTCGCCGGTACGCGAGAAGCGCCGATCAGCGCCTGCCGGGGGTCCGAACGGCGCTGAGCGGTTCGCGAGACGCGTCAAGCGGTCTCAGGTTGTGCGTCCGATCGAGTGGTTTGGCCCCCTGCTCACCGGTTGTGCTGCGATAGTCACGGTGCGCGGACGGGGCGGTACGGCGACACGGCCGATCACCCACCGCGACGACGAGGCGGAGGTGGGGAGATGACGGTCCTGAGCTGGGTCGCCGTTCTCGTCGGGGCGTGGTGCGCCGTCTCGGTCCTGGCCGCCCTCGGACTCGGCGCCCTGCTGCGCCGGGGCGCGGCGGTCGACGACGAGCTCGCCGAGCAGGGCCGCGAGCGCGACCTGCGCGGCCCGCTGGCCATGTGGCTCGCCGAGTTCTCCTCCGTGCCGGACACCCCGGCCGCCCTGTTCGACGAGGTGCCGACGCAGCGTCGGCCCCGCGACGTCGACTCGGGCATGAACGAGGTCCCCACCGCGCGCTGAGCGCGGCCGCCGGGGACGACCCGGCGTCGGGAAGGACCTCAGGCGATCCCGACGGCGTGGCGCACCGAGCGCAGCACCCGGCTCGCCCGCTCGTGGGCGATCTCGCCGCCCTTCGCGAGCGCGTCGTCGAGCTCGCTGCCCGGCTCCATGAGCGCCTCGTAGCGCTCCCGCATCGGGCCGAGGCGCTCCTCGAGCACGTCGGCGAGCTGGTTCTTCAGCTCGCCCCACCCGACCCCGCCCGCCTCGAGCCGGGCGCGCGTGTCGGCGACGACGTCGTCGGGCGCGAACTGCGCGAGGATCTGGAAGACCGCCGACGAGTCCGGATCCTTCGGGTCCTCGACCGGCGTGGAGTCGGTCGGGATCCGCCGCACCAGCTTGCGCAGCTTCGGCGCCGCGAGGAACAGCGGGATGTAGTTGTCGTAGGACTTCGACATCTTGCGCCCGTCGAGCCCGGGCAGCGTGTGGCCCGTCGTCTCCGGCGGGATGACGGCCTCGGGGATCGGGAAGCGGTAGCCGCGGTCGCCGTAGAGGTGGTTGTAGCTGCCGGCGATGTCGGCGGCGATCTCGACGTGCTGCTGCTGGTCGCGTCCGACCGGGACGGCGTGCGCCTCCATGATCAGGATGTCGACGGCCATGAGGATCGGGTAGTTGTAGAGCCCCATGTTGATCCCGGCGTCGGGGTCCTCGCCCGCCGCGACGTTGGCGTCGCGCGCCGCCTTGTAGGCGTGCGCCCGGTTCATCAGCCCCTTGCCGGTGATGCAGGAGAAGATCCAGCTGAGCTCGAAGGTCTCGGGCACGTCGGACTGGCGGTAGAACACCGTCCGCTGCGGGTCGAGGCCGGCGGCGAGCCAGGTCGCGGCCACCGAGCGGGTCCAGTGCGCGAGGAGTTCGGGGTCCCGGGCGGTGGTCAGGGCGTGGTAGTCGGCGATGAAGTACAGCGACTCGTAGTCGCCCGTGGCCAGCTCGATCGCCGGCTCGATCGCCCCGATCAGATTGCCCAGGTGGGGTTCCCCGGTCGGCTTGACGCCGGTCAGGGAGGTCTTCCGCGTCGCTTGCGCACTGCTCACGGTGATCGAGCCTATCGCTCGCGCGCACTAGGGTTCCGCGACGTGGAGCTGCTCGCGGACATGTCGGCCGAGGACCGCCGTCAGGTGCTCGCGAGCGGTCGGCGGCGCCGGTTCTCCGCGCGCGAGGTGGTCTTCCACGAGGGCGATCCGGCCGACACGTTCCTGCTCATCGACGCGGGTCGGGTCGCCGTGCGGGCCGCGACGCCGATGGGGGACACGGTGACGTTCGCCGTCGTCGGGCCGGGGGAGACGGTCGGCGAGCTGGCCCTCATCGACTCCGGCGCCCGGCGCTCGGCCTCGGTGGTGGCGCTGGAGGCGACGGAGGCGTGGTCGTTCGGCGCCGAGACCTTCCACCGGCTGCGCCGCACGAACGCGGGCGCCGACGCCTTCGTCCTGCAGACGCTCGCCGGCCAGGTACGGCGGCTGTCCGGGCTGCTCGTGGAGGCGCTGCACCTGCCGGTCGAGGCCCGGGTGCTGCGCCGCCTCGCCGACCTCGAGCGGCAGTACCGCGGCGAGTCGACGCCGACCCTCATCCCGCTCACCCAGGAGGAGCTGGCGTCGTTGGCCGGCGCCAGCCGCGCGACGGTGAACAAGGTGCTCCGGACCGTCGCCGCGGAGGGGCTGCTGGAGCTGCGCCGTGGCCGCGTCGCGGTGCTGGACCGGGCGGGGCTGGAGCGGGCGGCTTCCTGACGGCAGGTCGTCCCCGTCGTGGCAGGAAAGCGTCGTTGCTGTCATCCAGTGGCAGTGACGTCACATCGTCGGGACCGCGTTGGCGCCGCTGTGTCGGATCCCTGACACAACCATGGTCACCGGGTGGACGGACGGATCGCGGCGCGGCGGGCAGGGTTCTCCTCAGCGCGCTCGAACCACCTCAGGAGGCCCCGGCGATGCCCGTCACCACGGACCCGATCTACTCCGCCACCGGCCTCATGACGACCCCCCGTCCGACGCGCTCCGTCCCCCGCGCCCCGCAGGAGCAGCCGATGGACGCCCACGCCCTGGCCGAGGCGGTGTTCTCCCGCCGGTTGTCGGCCGACGAGCGTGCCGAGCTCGACCGCTTCTGGCGCACCGACTGGTCCGCCCACCGGCTCTCGCTCGGCGACGCGGGCGACCGGTCCCTGGCGGCCACCGCCGTCGCGTTCGGCACCCCCGTCTTCCACGGGTCCGGCGCCGGCTACGCGCTGACCTTCCACCCGGACGCCGAGGTGGTCGGCGCGGTGCGTCGCGGTCTCGGCCGGCCCGCCGCATGGCGTCCCGCCCTGCTCACCACCCGCGCCCGGGTGCTCGACCTCGTCGACGTCGAGGCGCTGCACCCGTCGGCGGAGGAGCTTCTCGCCGCCCTCGACGAGCGCCTGGCCCGCGGCCCGGTCGAGCTCACCGTCCCGGCCGCGGCGCACGTGCGCGCCCACCTCACCACCCGCTGCGACGGCGTCGCGACGATCGAACTGGTGATCCCGGGCGCCTCCTGCCCGTCCGCGGCGTTCCTGGAGGCCGCGCTCACCTGCGCCGGCACCGGCCACCTCGCCACCACCCGGCCCTACGTCACGTCCGCCACCACCGGAGAGCGCGGCCCGGTCCTCGACCGCATCGGTGCGATCCAACGCGAGTTCGGCCGCATGCGCCCGGGCGCGGTGATGCTCGCGCACCGCACGTGGTGGCGAGCCTGGTGAGCAGTAAGGGTCGGTATCACGACCTTTTCTGCTCACGAGGCGAAGCCACCTAGGGCCCCGGGAACCACGCCTTGAACGCCCGCGCGCCCTCGTCGACGTCCAGCGCCGGGTCGTCGACGCCGGTGCGGCCGAGCGCGAAGCGCAGGACGGCCGTGTCGGAGGAGCCCCGCACCGACACGGTCGGCGCCGCGTCCACGGCCTGCCACGTCGCGTCGACCACGCCGAACCGCAGGTCCACCGTCGGTCCGGTCAGACCCACGACGGTCCCCTCCGCCGGCACCTCGGCCGCCAGCACCGGCAGCACCGCGGCGAGCACGACGGACGTCGCCGTCACGACGTCCGCGCCCAGCGCCTCGTCGCGGCCCATCGCGGCGAGCACGTCGTCGGCGTGCACCCCGGCCTCCATCGTGAACACCTGCAGCGCGAACGGGCTCGGCACGGCGCCGAACGGGATCTCGACGGCGTCCCCGAGCTCCGCCGCCCGGTCCAGCTCGCCGACCAGGGCCGCGACGGAGGCCCGCAACGCCGGCTCCACCCCGTCCCGGCCGCCGCTCGGTTCGGTCCCGACCCCGCTGCCCGCCTCGCCCGACCGCGACCGCCGCAGGGCGTCCGCCTCCATCGACGTGCCCCACGCCGCGTGCCGGGTGAGGTCGAGTAGCGACCAGCCCGCGCAGCGCGTCGGCCGCTCCCACCGGTCGTCGGGAAAAACCTCGAGCACGGAACCCCAACAGCGGGCGACGGCCTCGCGGGCCTGGTCGGCGGTCAGCATGCGGTGCGTCCTTCGTGACGACGGAGCTCGGCGCGGGTCGCGTCGGCGGCGCGCACGGCCCCGGTGGACTCGTTGAGGGCGAGGGCGGCGTGGAACAGCGGGCCGGCGTCCTGGCCGGCGGCGCGGGCGGCCAGGCCGCGGACGTGGTCGACCGCCCCGAGGCACAGAGCCCCCGAGCCGACCACCCCGACGAGCCCGGCCCACGGCGCCAGCAGCCGGCCCAGCGTCACGCCCGCCGCACGGTCCCCGAGCAGCGCGGCGACCTCCGCGCACTCGCCGAGCACGAACGCGCGGGCAGCGTCGTCCCCCGCCGCCGCGAAGTCGTCGACCGCCAACCGCCCGAGCAGCGCCGCGGCCTCGTCCGGTCGGCCCGCGCGGGCGGCGGCGACCGCCACGTGCGCCCAGGTCCGCCCGCCCACGGTCTCCGCCACGCGCCGCAGCGTGGGCAGGGCGAGCTCCGGCGTCCCGAGCGCGGTCTGCAGCGTGAGCAGCTGCACCGAGTGCACCTGCCCGGCGTCGCCGTAGTGCCAGCGCTCGCCCTCCACGCGGAAGTGCTCGACCGCCTCCGTCGCGGCGTCGAGGTCGCCGTGGTGGAGCAGCATCGCCGCCCGCCACATCGCCGGGTACCAGAGGTGCAGCGGTCGCCCGAGCCGCACCGCGAGCGCCGACGCCTCCTCGACGAGCTCCTCCGCCTCGGCCGTGGCCCCGAGCTCGAGCAGATCCACCATCCGCAGGCGCAGCGCCTCGAACTCGCGCTCGCCGTCCCCGGCGGCCCGGGCGGCGCGGAGCAGCTCCGAGTCGGAGGCGAGGCGGGCCTGCAGCGCGGTCGGGGCGGCGAGGGTGGGGCGGCGGGCGAGCAGCGCGTACGCGAGGGCGCCCGGGTCGTCGGCCCGCCGGGCGAGGGCGACGGCCTCGTCGCCGAGCGCACCCGCCGTCGGGACATCGCCGCCGTAGCCGTGGGCGCGGGCCGACGCCGCGAGCAGCCGGGCCCGCAGCCCGGGCTCGCCGTCGGGGGTGAGGGCGAGGGCCTCGTCGAGCAGCGCGAACGCCCGGGCGCCCCACTCGGCCCGCGGGAGCCGGCTGTCGAACAGCGCGTCCTCGTAGCCGAGCGCGGCGGCCGCGCGCGTGGCGTACGTCCCGGGGTCCGCGGAGCCGGTGACCTCGGCGAAGGCCGCCATCGCGGCGGGCAGCCGCCCCGCGCGGCGCAGCGCCTCCGCGCGCCGGAGCCGACGGCGGGCCTGGTCCTCGCCGGGTCGGGGGTCGGCGGCGGAGCCGAGCTCGTGGGCGCGGGCGAAGAGCTCCGCGGCGTGCAGCGGCTCGGTCTCCAGCGCGGCCTCGCCCGCGGCGGTCAGCGCCTCCGCGGCGCGTCGGGCCAGCGCGACCCGGTCGAGCCGGCTCCCCAGCGCGGGGGCCTCGGCGTGGGCCTCGGCGAGGTGCCGCCCGACGAGCTCGACCCGGCCGCCGCGGCGGTCCAGCCAGCTCGCGAACCGCTCGTGCAGCTCGGCCCGGCGGGCACGGGGCAGCGTCGCGTAGGCCGTGTCCCGCAGCAGGCGGTGCCGGTAGGTGTACGACGACGGGTCCATGACGTCGACGTGGGGACCGGTCAGCAGGCCGGTGCCGGTCAGCTCGGCGAGCGGGACGTCGGGGTCCGCGACGCCCAGGTCGGGGAGGGCCGACGCGGGCAGCGTCCGACCGGCCACCGAGCCCTGCCCGAGCAGCGCCCGCGACCGGGACGGCAGGGCGTCGAGCTGGCCGAGGTAGATGGCGCGCACGGTGCTGGGCACCACGGGGTCGCCCGTGCCGCCGGCCTGCTCCCACGCCCGCAGCAGCTCGACGACGAACAGCGGGTTGCCGCCCGCTGCGCGCCGGACCTGCTCGACGACGGGGGCGGCGAGGTCGGGCGCGCGGTCGGTGACCAACGCGGTGATCTCGTCGTCGGGCAGCGGGTCGAGCACGAGGACCTCGCCCGGCGGGACGTCCCCGTCCGGGCGGGCGGTGGTGACGACGAGCCGGGTCGCGCGGTGCGGGGCGGCGGTGGCGTGGTCGAGGAACGCGTGCAGGTCGGGCCCGGCGAGGTGGACGTCGTCGAGCACCCACACCGGCGTGGGGCCGTCGGGCTCGCCGTGCGCGTCGAGGACGGCCGTCCACGAGGTCCACAGCTCCTGCGGGCTTCCGGTGAGCGGCTGCCCGGTCAGCAGGGCAACGGTGTGGCGGGCCGACACCTCGGCGCGCGGGCCGGTGTGGCCGTCGCGCGCGAGCCGGGCCCCGACGTCGTCCGGGACCACGCCCGCCGCCGTCAGCAGCGCCGCGACCGGGGCGTAGACGGGCTCCTCCCGGCGCACGCGGACGAGCCAGACCGGGGTGTCGGACCGGTCGCGGAACTCCTCCACGAGCCGGGTGCGCCCGACCCCGGGGGGAGCCAGCACGGTCAGCCGCTCCGCGCCCCGGGTCGCCCGGTGGGCGGCCTGCAGCCGGGCGAGGTCGGCGTCGCGCCCGCGGAGGCGGTTCCGGTCGCGTCGGGCTGCGACCGCGCGACCGGCCACCCGGTACGCGGGCACCCGCTCGGCCTTGCCCTTGAGCGTGACCTCGCCGAGCGGGTCGAGCGCGACGACGGTCCCGACGGCGAGCGCGGTCTCCGGACCGACGACGACGGTCCCAGGCTCCGCCGCGGCCTGCAGCCGGGCGGCGGTGTTGACGACGTCGCCCGAGAGACGCCAGGTGCCGTCGGCGGCCCAGGTGACCACCACCTCGCCGGTGTGCACCCCGACCCGCGCGGCGAGCGTGCCGGGCGCGAGCCCGAGGTCGGCCTCGACGCCGGCGAGCGAGTCGATGATCGCGAGCCCGGCGCGGACCGCGCCCACCCCGTCGTCGGGACCGAGGACCGGCAGCCCGAACGTGGCGAGCACGGCGTCACCGATGTACTTCTCGACCTGCCCACCCGCCGCGGCGACCAGCCCGGCCACCTGCGCGAAGTAGTGCTCCTGCAGGAGCGCGACGTCCTCGGCGTCGAGCTCCTCGACCAGGCTCGTGAACCCGACGAGGTCGACGAACAGGACGTGGACGAGGCGCCGCTCCGGGTGGCGCGCAGTCGTCACGCTCCACATTCAACACGGCGAGATCCCGTCGCGCATCGTCCCTCGGTCGGACTATCGGAGGAGGCCGCGCCGGTACACGGAGCGTTCGAACCACAGGGTGGTCAACGGCGGGATGCTCGCGACGAGCCCGATGATCGTCGTGCTCCACCGCCATCCGAACGTGCGCGCGGCGAGCAGCGTGACGATCACGTAGGTCACGAACAGGACGCCGTGGATCGGGCCGAAGACCTTCACCCCGATGTCGTCGAACACCACGAGGTACTTGAACACCATCCCGATCAGCAGGCCCGTCCACGAGCACGCCTCGGCGATCGCGACGGCACGGAAGATCGTGGCCAGGGGGAGGCGGGTGAGCGTGCGGGTCACGCCCGGGCATCTTTCCCGACGTCGGGTCGGTGCCGGTGTGAAGCGGGCCCTGATGTCAGCGGTGGCACACGGCTGACGCTCGGTGTCAGCGGTGGCACACCGCTGACCGGTCAGCCGTCCTGCTCGTCCGCGCTGTCGACGATCCGGCGGACGCTGTTGCGGTGGTAGCCGGTCAGCTCGGCGACCTCGGTGACGGTGACCCCGGCGGCCAGCGCGTCGCGCATCGCCTCGCGGAACTCGGCCTCCGCGGCGTCGGCGGCCCGGCGGGCGGCCTCGCGTTCCCGGAGGGCGGCGTCGAGACGCGCACGCACTTCCCTCGGGTCCACCACAGCACCGTGACGTGCACTGGTCGTAGTGCATGACGCCAGACTGCTCGTGCACCAGGTATGGTGCACGCATGACCCCGCGTTGGCTCCTGCACGCCCGACTCTTCCGCGGGACGCTCGACGCTCCGGTGCGCAACGAGCTCCGCACCGCCGAGTCCGACGACCGGGAGGCCCTCGAGCTGCTCGCGGACGACCTGCGGGAGCGGGGCTGGCGGGTGTGGCTCTACGAGCGGCACCCGGCCCGGCCGGGGAGCCTGGAGGTGGCCGGCCGGCAGGAGCGGTCGTGCGTCGTGCGGGAGTGGCGCCCGGTCTGAGTCAGCGGCCGGTCCGGGTCAGCGCAGGGTCGCGGCGGCCGTGTACAGGGCGTGCAGCTCGGCGCGGGCGAGCTCGCCGTAGGACGGGCCCTCGCCGTCCGACCAGCGGTCGAACGCGCGGTGGAAGGCGTCGACGCCGAGTCCGGCCGCGATCCCCGCCGTCGGGTCGTCGATCTCGCGGCGGTGCAACGCCTCGGTGAGCACGCCGACGAGGTGGGCCCGCTTGAACGCGGCCCGTTCCCGCAGCTCGTCGGAGCTCCCGACCACGGCGTGGAGCCGCGGACCCCACGCGCGCTGCTCCGGGGTGAACGCCGCCGTCGCGTGGTCGAGGGCGGCCCCCACGACCTCGAGCGGGGTCGCGCCCTCCGGTGCCCGGGCCGCCCCCTCGCTGAGGAGGGAGCCGTGCTCCTCCTGACCCGCGAACAGCGGTTCCCGCTTGTCGGGGAAGTGTCGGAAGAACGTCGCCTTCGTCAGGCCGGCGCGCTCCGCCACCTGGGCCACGGTCGTCGTCTCGTAGCCCTGCTCGGCGTACAGGTCGATCGCCGCCTGCACGAGTCGCAGGCGGGCGTCCGGTTCCCAGCGGGCCACGGGTCGAGCGTAGCGATGAGACAGCGTCTCGTCACGGTGCTACGGTGATGAGACACGGTCTCATCGACAGGGGAGTTCGACATGCAGGTGTTCGTCACCGGCGGTACCGGGACCATCGGGTCGGCGGTCGTCGCGGAGCTGCTGGACGCGGGGCACGACGTCGTCGGGCTCGCCCGCACGGAGCGTTCGGTGCAGGCCCTGACGGCGGCCGGCGCGCAGGTGGTGCGCGGTGGGATCGCCGACCTCGACGTGCTGCGCAAGGGCGCGGCCGCGGTCGACGGCGTCATCAACCTGGCCTTCGACCACGGCAGCGAGACCAGCGACGCCGCCGCCCTCGACCGGTCGATCGCCGAGGAGGCGGCGGCCCTGGAGACCCTCGGGCAGGCGCTCGTGGGCAGCGGGCGCCCGATCGTCACCGTCTCGGGCACGCCCTGGGTCCCGGGCCGCGCGTCGACCGAGGAGGACCCGCTGCCGATGGAGGGGCCGGTGGCCGGGCGGGCCCGGTCGGTGACGGCGCTACTGGCGCTCGCGGACCAGGGCGTGCGCACCTCGGCCGTCCGCATCCCGCGCACGGCCCACGCCGACGGGCAGGGCGGGTTCGCGGGCCTGCTGACCGACCAGGCCCGCCGGACCGGGGTGGCCGGCTACCCCGGCGACGGCGCCCAGCGCTGGCCGGCGGTCCACGCCCGGGACGCCGCCGTGCTGTTCCGGCTCGCCCTCGAGAAGGCCCCGGCGGGCACCGCGTGGCACGCGGTGGCCGACGAGGCCGACGCCGTCCGCGACATCGCGGCGGTGATCGGCCGGCGCCTGGGGCTGCCGGTCCGGGCGGTCCCGACGGAGGACTTCGGTCCGTTCGGACCGATCTTCGCGATGGACCAGCCGTCGTCGAGCGCGCACACGCGCGCGGCGCTGGGGTGGGAGCCGACCCACCCGTCGCTGCTCCAGGACCTGGAACTGCTCGAGCCCTGAGGCGCTGCCGTGCGGCGAGACGTCACCCATCGGTCCGGGCCGGGGAGCCTGTGCCCGATGGATGACGTCTCGGGGGGCCTCGGCTCATCGAGCCGCCAGGAGCGCGTCGGTCACGGCGGCCGCCGCGGGGCTCACCGAGCCCCGCGGCCGCGCCAGCACCAGGCGGGCGCGGACGTCCGGTGCGTCGAGCGGCACCGTCACGAGGTCCTCGGACCGGAGGGCGGACAACGACGCCGGGAGGACGGCGACGCCGAGACCACGGGCGGCGAGCCGGGCCAGGACGGCCGGGTCGCTGGCGGAGCACGTGACCCGCACCGCGACCGGGGCGCACGCCAGGTCGAATGCCTCCCGCAGCGCGTTGCCCTCCACCGGCGCGACGACGTCCCGGCCGTCGAGGTCGCCGGGCACGACGGTGCGGGCGCCCGCGAGGGGGTCGTCCGGCGGGACCGCGACGACGAGCGACTCCTCGGTGACGGGGTCGGTGACGAGGTCGTCGGGCACCCCGCCCGCGGCGCCGACGAGGGCGACGTCGAGCCGGCCCTCGCGCAGCATCGCCGTCAGCCGCCCGGAACTCGCCTCGACCAGCGAGCACGTCACCCCGGGGTGGGCCGCCGCGAAGTCGGCCAGGACGCCCGGGACGTCGAGGAACGGCCCGCTCGTCACCATCCCGACCCGCGCCGTGCCCCGCAGCAGTCCGTCCAGGTCCGCCACGACCTGCCGCACCCCGGCCACGGCGGCCAGCGCCGCCCGCGCGGCCGCGACCACCTCGGCGCCGACGGCGGTGGGTCGCACCCGCTGCCCGGCCCGGTCCACCAGCTCGTGGCCCAGCTCCCGCTCCAGCTTGCGGACCTGCGCGCTCACGCCGGGCTGGGCCACCCGGAGCCGTTCCGCGGCGCGGGTGAAGCCGCCGTCGTCCACGACGGCGACGAGGTACTCGAGCTGGTGGAGCTGCACGTCCATCACCGTTGCTTCTGACGACGGGTACGAGCAAGTCTTGGACTTCTGCCCGCGGCGCGCCGAGGCTCGTCGTCATGAACGTCGTCCTGATTCCCGGGGCCTGCCACGGCGCCTGGTGGTACGCACCCGTCGTCGAGAACCTGGCCGCCCGCGGGCACCGGGCCCTCGCGCTGACCCTCCCCGGTCTGTGCGAGCGGGCCGAGGAGCAGGGCGCGACGCTCGCCGCGCACGTGGCGGACGTGACCGCGACCGTCGCCGCGCTCGACGGGCCCGTCGTCCTCGTCGGGCACAGCTACGGCGGGATGGTGGTCGCGGGAGTGGCGGACGCGCTGCCGGAGAAGGTCGTGGGGCTGCTGTCGGTGGACGGCTTCGCCCCGGCGGACGGGGACTCCTGCTGGTCGAGCGTCGACGACGCCATGCGGGCCTGGTACGTCGACGCGTCTGGCCGCAGCGGAACCGGGGTCGACCCGATGCCGCAGTTCGACCCGCGCACCACGCCGCACCCGCTGGCGTCCCTGGTGCAGCGCATCCGGTTGACCGGCGCGTACCGCGGGCCGCAGCACTACGCGCTCGCGGCCGACCCGGCGTGGGCCGTCGTCTCGCCGTTCCCGGTGATCGCCGACCGCCTGCGCACCGACCCCGCGTGGACCGTCACCGACCTCGCGACCACGCACAACGTCCTGCGCGAGGGCCCGGACGTGCTCGTCGCGGCGATCGAGGCGCTCCTCGCGGAGGTCGACCAGGCAGGATGACCGGCCGTGGCAGCACCTGCTGATTCCTTCCCCCGCCGCCAGGCCGCGACCCGGCGCTTCACCCTCGGCGCCCCGCGCGGCGTGACGGTCGCCCCGGACGGCTCGCGCGTGGTCTTCCTGCGCAGCCGCGGCGGTGACGATCCGGTGACCTGCCTGTGGGTGCTCGACGTCGCGAGTGCCGAGGAGCACCTGCTGGTCGACCCACTCACCCTCGACGTCCCGGGGGAGGAGGACCTGCCGCCCGAGGAGAAGGCGCGCCGCGAGCGGGTGCGGGAACAGTCCGGGGGCGTCGTGGACTACGCGACCGACCAGGCCGTCGAGACGGCCGCCTTCGTGCTCTCGGGGCGGGCGTTCACCGTCGCGCTGCGGCCCGGGGCGGCCCCGCGACCACTGCCCGTCGACGGCCCCGTCGTCGACCCGCGGCCCTCGCCGGCGGGCGACGCGGTCGCCTTCGTCCGCGGCGGGGCGTTGCACGTGCTCGTCGGCGGCACGGAGCGGGTGCTGGCGACCCCCGAGGCCGAGCACGTCACCTACGGGCTCGCCGACTTCGTCGCCGCGGAGGAGATGAACCGCTACCGGGGCCACTGGTGGGCGCCGGACGGCCGGTCGCTCGCGGTCGCGCGCGTCGATGACTCCGCGGTCACCCGCTGGCACATCGCCGACCCCGCGAACCCCGTTCGCGAGCCCTCCGTCGTCGCCTACCCCGCCGCCGGGACGACGAACGCGACGGTGACGCTGCACCTGATCGGCCTCGACGGGACCCGGGTGGACGTCGAGCAGCCCGACGAGTACCTCGCCGACGTGCACTGGGACTCCCACGACCTGCTGCTCACCACCTCGCCACGCGACCAGCAGGCCGTCACGCTGCGCCGCGTGGACCCGTCGTCGGGACGCTCCGCGGTGGTGGTCAACGACGTCGACGACGCCTGGGTCGACCTGGTGCCCGGGGTGCCCGCCCATCTCGACGACGGGTCGCTGGTGTGGTGCGCCGACATCGCCCTTCCCGACGGCACCGACGCCCGGCGGCTGGTGGTCGACGGTTCCGCGGTGACCGGACCCGAGTGGCAGGTCCGGGGCGTCGCGGCGGTCGACGGCGCGACGGTGCTGTTCACGGCCTCGCGGACCGGTACGCCGACGTCGACGGTGCTCGCGGTGTGGTCGCGCGAGGCCGGCGTGTCGGTGGTGAGCGCGGAGTCGGGCGTCGCGTCGGGCCGGCTCGCGGGTGGGGTGCTCGTCGTCTCGCAGGCCTCGCTGGAGCACGACGGGTCGGTGACGACGGTCCGCGGCCCCGGGTCGTCGACGGTGCTGCGCTCGTTCGCGGAGTCACCGAACCTCGAGCCGCGCGTTCACCTGTTCGCGGCGGGGGAGCGGGGGCTCGCGACCGCGGTGCTGCTGCCCCGCCACCACATCCCCGGCTCCGAGCGGCTCCCGGTCCTGCTCGACCCCTACGGCGGCCCGCACGCCCAGCGGGTCCTCGACGCCCGCGGCGCCTTCCTGACGAGCCAGTGGTTCGCCGACCAGGGCTTCGCCGTCGTGGTGGCCGACGGACGGGGGACACCGGGCCGCGGCCCCGCCTTCGAGCGCGCGGTGGACGGCGACCTCGCGGCGCCGGTGCTGGAGGACCAGCTCGCCGCGCTCGAGGCGGCCGCGCGGGAGGTGGAGGACCTCGACCTGTCGCGGGTGGCGATCCGCGGGTGGTCGTTCGGCGGCTACCTCGCGGCCCTCGCCGTGCTGCGCCGCCCGGACGCGGTGCACGCCGCGATCGCCGGTGCGCCCGTGACCGACTGGGCGCTCTACGACACCCACTACACCGAGCGCTACCTCGGGACGCCCCAGGGCCGCCCGGACGCCTACGAGCGCTCGTCGATCATCGCCGACGCCGGACGACCGGCGTCGTCCGACGCCCCCAACCGGCCGCTGCTGCTCATCCACGGACTCGCCGACGACAACGTCGTGGCCGCCCACACGCTGCGCATCTCCTCGGCGCTGCTCGCCGCGGGCCGTCCGCACCAGGTGCTGCCGCTCTCGGGGGTCACGCACATGACGCCGCAGGAGGTCGTCGCCGAGAACCTGCTCCGCCTGCAGGTGGCGTTCCTCAAGGAGTCGTTGGCCCCCTGATGGCCCCCTGATGGCAGGAAAGCGTCGTTGCTGTCATCCAGTGGCAGGGAAGCCACATCGTCGATCGGCTCCGGGAAATCGGGGCCACGAGTTTCTCCAAACGGCACCCACGCGCCGCGCCGACCGCCGACTCTGATGTCCGGTTCGGGGTCACGGCGGACGGTGGAGGACTCGGGTGGGCGCGGCGGACGTGCGGCTGGAGGTGGTGCGCGCCCCCGGCGGGGTGGTGGTGCTCGCCGACGGGCGGCCCCTCGCGGTGCCATCGGGCGCCGACCCCCGGGCGGTGGCGGTGGGCGCCGCCCAGCGGCACGCCGCGCGGAACGGCCGCGTCCTGCAGGTCGACCTCGTCGACGGCGGGGTCACGCGCCTCGCGGTCGGTCCCGGCGGCGCGGTCGATTCCTTCCCGACGCCGGGTGCGGTCGATCCGGGGAGGCCGGGCGCGGCCGTCCGGGTGCCCCCGCCCCGCGCTGCGGCCCCGCTGTGGTCGGCGCCGATGGAGGACCCGCGGCCGGCGGAGGACCCGCGGCCGGCGGTGGCCTCGCGGTCGGTGGAGGACCCGCGGTCGGTGGAGGACCCGCTGTCGGCGCCGGCCGAGCCCTCGCGACCGGCCGCGGCACGTCCGTCCCGCGGGCGACGGCCCGTGCCCGACGCGACGCCGCCGGACCGTCGTCCCGTCAGCTCCCTGGTCGCCGCCGCGCTGGTGGCGGTCGCCGTGCTCGTCGGCGCCGTCGGCACGGGCGTGGCCACCCTCGCGTCCTCGCAGGCGCTGCCGGACTCCTGCCGCCCGGTGACGCTCTACGCGGTCGGTGGCGCGGGCGGTGGGTCGGAGGTGCTCACCGCCGTGACCGATCCGCTCGCCCGGCAGTTCGGCGAGAAGGTCTCGGTGGTCACCGTGCCGCCACCCGCGGCCGGTGGCTCCTACGCCACGGCGGAGTCGGCGGCGGTCGGTGCGCTCTCCGATGCGGTGGGCGACCACGTCGAGGGCTGTCCCACCGGGTCGATCATGCTCTTCGGCTACTCGGCCGGCGCCCAGGTGGCGGGCGACCTGGCGTCCCGGATCGGCACCGGGCTCGAGCCCCGCATCCCCGACGACCTCGTCCGCGCGGTCGGGTTGTTCGGCGACCCCGCCCGGAGCCCCGCCACCCGCGCCGTCCCCGAGGGCACCACCGGGCAGGGCGTGCTCCCGCCGCGTGCGGTCGGCTTCGGGACCCTCGATGCCCGCACCATCCAGATCTGCGCACCCGGCGACCCCGTGTGCGACAGCCCGGCGACCGCCGCCGACGCCTCCCTGGAGCAGGCGCTCGCCTCGCCCGTGCACGCCACGTACTCCGAGCTCGCGATCGCACAGGGCACCACGGCCCCACAGTGGGCGGTCGGGTCGCTCGGCAAGGTGGTCGCGGCGGTGCCGACCGACGCGGGCCCGGCGCCGGCCACGATCACCACCCCGACGACGACGGGTGCCGGGAGCGCGACCGGCTCGGCATCGCCCGGGGCGGGGTACGAGGAGGAGCCGGGGGCCGGCGACGTCACGACCACTCCCATCCCCGGTGCGGCGGAGTCGGACGGCGACGGTGGCACGGCGACGCAGGCCCCGGGCGGTGGTTCCGCCGGCGACGCCACCGCCACCCGGGCCCCGGGCGGCGATTCCGGCGGGGACGTCATCGCGGGCCCGGGCACTGATTCCGGGGGCGGTACCGGCCTGACCCCGGGCACCGGGTCCGGCGGCGACGTCACGGCGACCCGGGCGCCCGGATCGGCGGGCGGTAGCTCCGGGGAGGCGACGACCCGGGCGCCCGGATCGGCGGGCGGTAGCTCCGGGGAGGCGACGACCCGTACTCCCGCCGGCACGGCCACCGGCCGTCCGGGCAGCGACGCCGGAGGCGACTCCGGGGGCGTCACCGCCACGCGAGCTCCCGGTGGCACGTCGACCCGCGCCCCGGACCCCGGTTCTGGCGACGTCGCAGCGACCCGCGCGCCCGGCTCGACCACCCGCGCGCCGAGCTCCAGCTCGACCGGCGACGCGTCGAGCGGGACGACGACCCGCCGGTCGGGCTCGCCGAACCCGACCGGGGAGGACGGGGACGACCCGTCGTCGGGAACGGAGGGCGGTGACCTGCAGGGCCGCGCGACGAAGGCGGCCTTCTCGCTGACGAACGGGCTCGCCGGCTTCAAGTCGACGCCGTGGAACAACCAGAACGCGACCGACCCGTCGGACGCCGAGTCCCCGAACGTGCCGGGCCGCGAGGCGGTGAAGTTCGAGATGCCGGGCGGGGGGAAGCGCACGGAGGCGGAGCCCGACATCCCCGAGTTCCAGGACGGCGAGACGAAGTTCGTCGGCTACTCGGGCTTCTTCGACCAGGGGTTCCCCACCGACACCGGGACCTGGCAGCTGATCATGCAGTTCAAGCAGCCGGGCACGGGGAGCCCGCCGCTGGCGGTCGAGGTGGGGAACGGGCAGCTCCGGTTGGCGAACAACGGGGGCAACCAGAAGGACTTCTGCCCGGTCGGGCCCGGGGCCTTCTCCTTCCAGCTCGGCATCACCTTCGGCGGCGGGATCGACGCCTACTGCAACGGGCAGCAGACCCTGTCCGGCTACCGGACGCCCGAGTCGAACGTGAAGGGCAGCGCCTACCTCAAGACGGGCATCTACCGCGACGAGTCGATCGGTCAGGACAGCACGCTGTTCCTCAACGACCTCAAGATCGGCGATGACCTGGCCGCGGTGTCGGGGCTGGCCGGGGCCGCCGACGGCGGGAGGCCCAGCAGCGCGTCACGGGAGAGCAGCGACGCTGCCGACGCCACGACGACGAGCCGGGCCCCGACCCGCTCGGGCGCGACCGCAGCCCCGGCCACGGCCGCGCGGACGGGGAGCTCCGCACCGGCGTCGTCGCGGTCGACCGCGGCGGCCGAGACCGCGAACGTCAGCGGGACGCAGGTGTGCGACAAGTTCGGGTCCACCGAGATCGCGGGCGGCGCGTTCATGGTGCAGAACAACGAGTGGGGCGCAGCCGACGGCCAGTGCATCACCGCGACGACGCAGGGCTTCACCGTCGACTCGGGCGACCACAGCAAGGACGACGCCCCGGCCTCCTACCCGTCGATCATGTCCGGGTGCTGGATGGGCACCTGCACCGAGGGCACCACTCTGCCGCGGCGGATCAGCGAGCTCGGCCCGATCAGCTCCAGCATCGCGGGCGAGATCCCGGCCGGCACGAAGTCCAACCTGGCCTACGACCTCTGGGCCGACCGCACGCCGAAGGAGAACGGGCACAACGACGCCGTCGAGCTGATGATCTGGCTGAAGGAGACCGGCGGGATCAAGCCGATCGGGCAGCAGGCCGGGACCGCCACCCTCGGCGGCGCGACGTGGGACGTGTGGAAGGGCGAGAACGGCGGGGTGAACGTCATCTCCTACGTCCGCCAGGGCTACGTCGACCGGGCCGACGACCTGCCCCTCGCCGACTTCGTGAACGACGCCGTCGCGCAGGGGTCGGTGCAGGCCACCGATTTCCTCACCAACATCCAGGCTGGCTTCGAGCCGTGGACCGGCGGGCCGGGCATGGCATTGACCCGGTTCGACGTCCGCTACGACGGGAGTGGGTGAGCGAACCCCGACACCGGGTACAGCTCCGGGCGTCGACGACCGAAGAGGAGCGTGGCGTGAGGGCGAGCGATCTGTTCGTGCGGTGTCTGGAGGCCGAGGGTGTCGAGTACATCTTCGGGGTGCCCGGCGAGGAGAACGCCGATCTCCTCATGTCGATGCGCGACTCGGAGATCCGCTTCGTCCCGACCCACCACGAGTCCGGCGCGGCCTTCATGGCCGACGTCTACGGTCGGCTCTCCGGGCGGCCGGGGGTGTGCCTGTCGACCCTCGGCCCGGGGGCGTCCAACCTCGTGACGGGCGTCGCGAACGCGAACATGGACAACTCCCCGGTCGTGGCCATCACCGGGCAGGGTGCGACCACGCGGCTCCACAAGGAGTCGCACCAGGCGATGAACGTCGTCGAGATGTTCACGCCGATCACCAAGTGGACCACCTCGCTGCGGGACGAGACGACGATCCCCGAGGTCATCCGCAAGGCCTTCAAGCTCGCGGTCGCCGAGAAGCCGGGCGCCACGCACGTCGAGCTGCCCGAGGACATCGCGAAGCACGAGGTGGAGAGCGCGCCGATCGTGCCGCCGGAGAAGGTGCGGCGGCCGGTGCCCGACGAGAAGTCGATCCAGGCCGCCCTCGACCTCATCGCGCGGGCCGAGCGGCCGGTGCTGCTCGTCGGACAGGGCTGCGTCCGCACCCGGGTGAGCCGGCAGCTGCAGCGCTTCGTCGAGGCGAGCGGCATCTACGCCGGCATGACGTTCATGGGCAAGGGCGCGCTGTCGGACCGCCACGAGCGCAGCCTGTACGCCGTCGGGCTCGGGTCCCGCGACTACGTCACCGAGGTCTTCGAGGCTGCCGACCTGGTGATCGCGGTCGGCTACGACATGGTCGAGTGGCCGCCGTCGCGCTGGAACATCGGGCGCACCAAGCGGCTGCTGCACATCGACTTCGACCCGGCTGAGGTCGACGGGGCCTACCGCCCGAACGTCGAGATCGTCGGCGACATCGCGGCGACGCTCTGGGCGATCAACGAGGGACTCACCGAGCGGCACCGCTTCCCCGACATCGAGGCCCACGCCCGGGCGCGGGCGAACCTCACCGAGGAGATCACCGAGGGCGGCGCGTCGTCGGAGGCCGAGACCGGCGACTTCCCGATGAAGCCGCAGCGCATCCTGGCCGATCTGCGGGCCGAGATGGACGACGACGACATCCTGATCTCGGACGTCGGCGCTCACAAGATGTGGATCGCGCGGCACTACCCGACGTACACGCCGAACAGCTGCATCATCTCCAACGGCTTCTGCTCGATGGGGATCGCCGTGCCGGGCGGGGTGTCGGCGTCGCTGGTGCACCCCGATCAGCGGGTGGTCGCCATCTCCGGCGACGGCGGGTTCCTCATGAACGGCCCGGAGCTCGCGACGGCGGTGCGCCTCGGCGTCGCGCCGGTGAACCTCGTCTGGGAGGACAACGGCTACGGCCTGATCTCCTGGAAGCAGGAGGTCGAGTTCGGCCGCCACTTCGGCACCGACTTCCCCTCGCCCGACCTGGTCAAGATCTCTGAGGGCCTGGGCTGCCACGCCCGTCGCCTCGAGAGCGCCGACGAGCTGCGACCCGCCCTCAAGGAGGCGTTCGACCAGCGCGACCGGCCGTCGGTGATCGTCATCCCGGTCGACTACCGGGAGAACGTCAAGCTGACGAAGCGCCTCGGGCAGCTCATCGCCCGGTGATCGGGAGGGTCAGGTCCGCTCCACCCGGCGGACCTGACCACCCGGACGCCACGACTCGATCACCAGCCGGTCGCCCGAGTCGGCGATCCGGGTCAGCACCACCTCGGTGACGTCGAGGGCGAACGACGCCCCCTCCTCGGCCGGCGGCCCGCTCCGGGCACGCCCGGACACCTTGGCCTCGCCGGGCCACTGCGACGGGTCCTCCGGGGGGTCGACCGACGGCGAGTGCAGCGCCACGCGCGGGTCCCGCCGCACGTCCGCCAGCTTCACTGAGCCCGGCATCATGCCGAACGTCAGCTCGCCGTCCGCGAACTCCGTCTCGATGCCGCTGATCCGCGGCGACCCGTCGGCCCGCAGGGTCGCCATCGTCTTGTGCTTGCCACGCTCGAAGCAGGCCCGCACCGCCGCGGCCAGCTCGGGCGCCGCCGCCTCGACCTCGCTCCACCCCGTCACTCGCGCAGGTCTAGCAGCGACCCCCGACAACGTCACCGACTAAGCGGCTGCCCTGCCACTGGACGACAGCAACGACGCTTCGCTGCCACGGAGGGGGTGCTCAGCGGTCGGCGTCCGACCCCGGTCGGTGCGGCACCGCGTCCAGGACCTCGTCGAGCGAGCCGTACGAACCCTCCGGCAGCGCGGCGAGCGCCGTGAGCGTCTTCTCGTCGACGTCGCGGTCCGTGGCATAGGCCACCACGTCGTTCCGGTCGGCCGGGAAGTCCTTGCCCTGCAGGGCCTTGCGGACGCGGGCGTCGTCGCGGTCGGTCATCGGTCCGGCTGCCCGTCCCGCGTCGTTCTTCACACCCGATGTCCTTTCGTGGGCGAACGATCCAGACTGGGAACACGTGACCACCGCCGCTCGACCACGCTCCGCCGCGACCCTCGGCACTCCGCTCCTCGTCGCCGCAATCGTGCTCGTGGCGCTGAACCTCCGTGGTCCGATCGTCGCGGTGAGCCCGGTGATCGATGCGATCCGCGCCGATCTGGGCGTCTCCGCCGCCGTCGCCGGGCTCCTGACGAGCCTGCCGGTCCTCGCCTTCGCGCTCGCTTCCCCACCGGCGTCGTGGTTGATCGGCCGCATCGGCGCCGAGCGCGCGATGCTCGTGGGGCTCGTCGTCCTTGCGGCCGGGGCGGTGCTGCGGTCCGCGGACGGCGTCGCGGGCGCCCTCATCGGCACCGCGCTCATCGGTGCCGGCATCACGGTGGGCAACATCGTGGTCCCGGTGATCATCGGCCGCGACTTCCCCCATCGGTCCGGCTCCCTGCTCGGCATCTACACCGCGACGATGAACATCGGCTCGATGATCACGCTCTCCCTCACCGTCCCGATCGCGGCCGGCACGGGCTGGCGCGTCGCCCTCGCCTCCTACCTCGTCCTCACCGTCGCCGCCGCGGTGGTGTGGCGCCTCGCCACCCGCCGTCGGGACGGGGGAGAGGCCCTTCCCGACGGCGGGGCGGCGCCGGCCCGCGCGCCCTGGACGCGGCCCGTGGGCTGGCTGCTGCTGTTCGCGTTCGGCGGGCAGTCGTTCGGCTACTACGGCCTCACGGCGTGGCTGCCCGAGGTCCTGCGCGACCTCCGGGGACTCGACGCCGCGAGTGCGGGCATCGCGTCGTCGCTGTTCCAGATCCTCGCGGTCGTCGGCGCGCTGGTGACGCCCCTGGTGGCGCGTCGGACCAGCCTGCGGCTGGCGTTCATCCCGGTCGCCGCGGGCTTCCTCGCGCTGCCGGGCGGGTTGCTGCTGGCACCGGCGCTCTGGCCGCTGTGGTGCTCGCTGGCGGGCGCGGCGCAGGGCGGCGGGTTCACCGTCATCTTCTCCGCGTGCCTCGCCGCGAGCCGGGACGCCACGGAGAACCGGCGCATGGCCGCCTTCGTGCAGGGCGGCGGCTACCTCATGGGGGCGCTCGGGCCGTGGCTGCTCGGGGCCGTCCACGAGTCGGTGTCCCCGCCTGCCTGGGACGTGCCGCTCGCCGTCGTGCTCGGCGCGCTGGTGGTCCTGGCGGTGGCGGGGGCGGCGGCGGTCACCCGCATCCGGACTCAGTAGCTGCGGGGCATGCCCAGCACGTGCTGGCCGACGTAGGCGAGCACGAGGTTGTTGTTGACCGGCGCGACCTGGTAGAGCCGCGTCTCGCGGAACTTGCGCTCGACGTCCCAGGTGTCGACGAAGCCGTATCCGCCGTGGGTGTCGAGGCAGGCGTTGCCGGCCTGCCAGCTGGCCTCGCTGGCCAGGAACTTCGCGAGGTTGGCCTGCTCGCCGCACTTCTCGCCGGCGTCGAACAGGGCGGCGGCGCGGTAGCGCATGAGGTCGGCCGCCCCGATCTGCGCGTAGGCCCGGGCCAGCGGGAACTGCACGCCCTGGTTGGCGCCGATCGGACGGCCGAACACCTGCCGCTCGTTCGCGTACTTCGTCGCCCGGTCGATGAACCAGTAGCCGTCCCCGACCGCCTCGGCCGCGAGCAGGATGCGCTCGGCGTTCCAGCCGTCGAGGACGTACCGGAAGCCCTGGCCCTCCTCGCCGATGAGCGCGCTCGCCGGGACGCGCATCTCGTTGTAGCGCACCTCGTTGGTGGCGTAGTTGAACATCGTGCGGACCGGCTCGACCTTGAGCGTGTCGGGCTCGTCGCGGCGCACGTCGCGCAGGTCGACCAGGAACAGGCTGATGCCCTGCGTGCGCTCCTTCGGGTCCTCGCCGCGCGGGCTGGTGCGGGCGAGCACGAGCGCGAGGTCGGACTGCTCGATCCGGCTGGTCCAGTTCTTGTGCCCGCTGATGACGTAGTCGTCGCCGTCGCGGATCGCCGTCGTGCGGATGTCGGTGGTGTTCGACCCGGCCTCGGGCTCGGTGATCGAGAAGGCCTGCAGCCGGATCGAGCCGTCCGCGATCCCCGGCAGGTAGGTCTTCTTCTGCTGCTCCGACCCGTGCTTGAGCAGCGCGCCCATCGTGTACATCTGCGCGTGGCAGCCTGCGGAGTGCCCGCCGGAGCGGTTGATCTCCTCGAGCACGATCGAGCCCTCGGTGATCCCGAGCCCGCTCCCGCCGTACTCGGTGGGGATCAGCACGGCCAGGTAACCCGACTCGGTCAGCGCGTCGACGAACGCGTCGGGGTACTCGCGGTTGCGGTCCCGCTCGCGCCAGTACTCGTCGGGGAACCGCGCGCACAGCTCCCGCACCTGCCCGCGCAGCTCCTCCTGCGCCTCGGTGGTGACACCGACGGGGGTCGGGGTGCTGGGCATCGGTGCGCTCCTCGGGCCGGACTGCTCGACGAAGACCATCTTCCCTGTCCGACGGCGGGTGTGCTCGGCTCCGGCCGCGCGGCCCTCCTCTGCCGGCGCGCCCGCCGCCGAGGGTCACGTGGGGCAGGTCCGGACGCCCGTCGGTCTGCCTGGTGTGGACCTCGCGGACGGAGCAGCGGCCTCGGCGTTCGCGAAGGTGACGTGGGGCAGGTCCGGACGCCCGTCGGTCTGCCTGGTGTGGTCCTCGTGCCCGGCCTGCCGCTGGTCGCGCCGGGAGGTCGGGCCGTCGGTGACCCCTGGCGTGGCCGACCGCGTCCCTGTAGGCACGGCGGGTGACGACGACCGCCGAGGCGCCGCCCGCCGATCCCGCACCGGTGCGGGCGGTGAGCCGGTCGGACACCGCCGTCGCGGTGGCCGTGCCGACCGTCCTGGTCGCGGCCCACCTGTGGGTCTACGGCCGGTGGATCGTGGACGATGCCGGCATCACGATGGCCTACGCCCGGTCGATCTCCAGCGGCCTCGGGCCCGTGCTCCAACCCGGTGCCCCGGTGTCGGAGGGGTGGTCCGACCCGGCGTGGCTCGCGCTCTTCGTGGTCGCCCGGTGGCTGGGCCTGCTCGACCACGGTGCCTGGTTCGGCGTCTCCGACCTCGTGGCTTTCCCCAAGGTCGTGGGGGTCCTCTGCTGCGCCGGGATGTTCCTGGCGTTCCACCGGGTCGCGCTGCGGGTCTCGCCGAACCCGCTGACCACGACGATGGTGGCCGGGACGATCACGGCCGCCGTCCCCTCGTTCGTCGTCTGGGTCGGCAGCGGGCTCGAGAACCCGCTGCTCGCCCTGGTCGTGGTCCTCCTGGCGGCACGGCTCGCGACCGCCGCCGTCGACGGCGACCTGCTGACGACCCGGGTGGCCCTGCAGTGCGCGGGTCTCGCCGCACTCGCCTCGCTCACCCGGCCCGACGGCGCGGTGTACCTCGTCGCCTACCCGCTGGCGGTCGCGCTGCTGACGACGGGCGCGGGCCGATGGCGTCGAGCCGGGCTCTCGCTCGCCGTGGGGCTCGTGCCCGCCCTGGTCTACGAGGTCTGGCGGATCGCGACCTTCGGCGAGCTCGTCCCGACGACGGCGCTGGCCAAGGGACAGGGCTTCCTGTCGTCCCTCAACCTCGGGCGGCCGGCGGATCTGATCGCGCTCGCGGGGTGGCCGGTGTGTCTCGTGGTCGTCGGCGCCGTCGCGGTCGTCCTCGTCCGGCGCCGGGACCTGCCCGCCCTGACGAGGGTCGTGGCCGCTCTCCTCGTCCCGCTCGGCCTCGCCGTCCTCGCGTTCGTGCTGCTCGCGGCCGACTGGATGGCCCTCGCCCGCTTCGCGACCCCGGTGTGGCCGCTCGGGGCCCTGGTCGCCGTGCTCGTCGTCGCCCCGGTACTCGGTGGATCGGGCGCCCGCACCCGCCGGCCGGTGGCGATCGTGCTCGTCGTCGCGGCCGCGGTGAGCGTGCTGACGTGGACCCAGGCTGCGCTCGGCTTCCTGGGCCGGCCAACGGTTCCCTTGTGCGGGGTGGTGCGCTCGAACGCCTATGCCGTGGACGCCCACGCCGACGCGCTCGACGTGCGGGAGGGGTCGTTCCTGGGCGTCGACGCCGGTGGCGTCGCTCTCGCGAGCCGGCTCCGCTTCGTCGATCTGGCCGGCCTCACGGACCCGGCGATCGCCCGCTTCTGGAGCACGGACGACATGACCGGGCTGCGAGACCAGGTGTTCGACGTCGCCCGTCCGACCTTCATGCGGCTGACCCGCGGGTCGAACCTGACCGACGAGAGCGGGCTGCTGTCCGACCCGCGCATCGGCCGCGACTACGTGGCGCTCTGGAGCGACGCGACGGGGTCGATCACGGTCGTCCGCCGTGATGCGGTGCCCTCGGCCGCGGCGCTCTCGACCGCGGCGGCCTCAGCCGCGAACGTCATGAGCGGCGTGACGGCGGCCTTCACCAGCGGCGGCCCGACGAGTTGGCCCTGCCCCGACGCACTACGGCCGCCACCCGTGGGGGCAGCGGCCGCAGTCTCGGTCGGGAGTGGGCGGTGATCAGGCCGGACGGACGTCCGTGAGGTTCGCGTAGACGATCACGTTGGCCTCGTAGCTCTTGGCCGCCGGGTCGAAGACGCCGCCGCAGGTGATGAGGCGGAGCTGCGAGTCCGGGGTGTCCGCGTAGACCTGCTCGGCGGGGAACGCCGCCTTCGGCACGGTGTCGATGTTCGACACCGTGAAGACCGCGGTCTGGCCGTCCTGGCGCTTGACCATCACCTGGTCACCCGCCTTGACGTCCTTCAGCCGGTAGAAGATGCCGGCCTTCCCGTCGCCGTTGACGTGCCCGAGGATCACGGCCGGGCCGAGCGTGCCCGGCGACGGGCTCTTGTCGTACCAGCTGGCCTGCATCGGGTTCGACAGGGCCGGCACCTGGAGCGAGCCGTCCGCGTTCTGCCCGGTCTCGATCAGCGAGGACTCCGCCCCGATCGAGGGCACCGAGAGCGACGTCGGGGTGGAGGCCGCCATGAGCTGGACGCCGGAGTCCCCGGAGGAACCCGAGGACTTCGAGCCCGACGTCCCGGCGACCACCAACCCGATGAGTGCCACGACCACGATCAGCCCGATGCCGATCTTGCCCGTGATGCCGTCGAGCTTCGACGGCTCCCGGGTGGGCGGGGTCTCGGTGTCGGTCTCCGAACTCACTGGAACGAGCCGTCCCCGGTGTCGACGCCGCCCTTCGGCACGGACGAGACCTGGGTGGCGGCGACGTACGTCGGCGCCGTGTACGTCGGCGCGGCGTAGCGGTCACAGCCACAGCCGTGGTCGTAGTACTTGCCGTAATAGCGGTGCCCGAAGTCGCCGAAGACCGGGTAGGGGTACGGCGAGTAGATGACCACGGTGTTGGCGCCGCTGGTCGACGAGGTGGAGCTCGTCGACGCGGTGGAGCCGGAGGTCGAGAGCGAGCTGAGCACGCTCGTGCCGACCACGGTGCCGACGCTGGACACGCTGGTGCCGATCGCGGTGCCGCTGGCGGTCGACGACGTCGACGAGCCGGTGGTCGACACCGAGCTGGCGACGCTCGTGCCGACCACGGTGCCGACGCTGGACACGCTCGTGCCGATCGCGGTACCGCCGGACGACGAGCTGGTCGAGCTGGTGCTCGAGGTCGAGCTGGTCGAGCTCGTGCTCGACGTCGACCCCTCCGTGGACTGCGTGGCCAACCCGGAGGTCCCGGTGGAGACCGATGCGGACGCGACGCCCTGCCAGACCATGCCCACGAGCATCATCCCGGCTGCGACCGCTGCCATGCGCTTGACGGTCGTGCGCCGTCCTGGGCTCATCTCGACCCTCTTCCCTTCGAATTGATCAAGAATTGACGCGATGCCGATACACCGTGACGTCGAGGAACACGTCCGTGGTGTTACAGGTAACGACGTGTCCGCCGCTCGGTTCCGTCACGTTTCGGACACGACCGGCTCACGGGCGTTCTCCCGGGCCGGTTCGGGCGCAGGCGCGCGCCGCGCCCGCAACCGGTCCCGCAGCCGGAGCACGGTCCGCTCCGTCCAGTCGGGGGAGAGGAACACCAGGTAGAGGACCCACATCCCGATGCTGAAGAAGCCGACCATGATGAACACCTCGATGCCGAGGTGCAGCAGGGCGCCGGCTCCCAGCACCCACGGCCGGAGCCGCCGGTTCCACACGAAAATGCCCACCGACAACTCGATGAGCAGCGTGCCGAACGTCAGCCACTCCGTGAGCAGCCCGGAGCCCGCGATCAGCTCGGGCGGCGGGGCCCGCAACTGGTCGAGCATGCGCAGGGCGAACGAGACGGCGGTGCCGTTCCGCCAGGGGTCGCCCTGGAGCTTCGCCCACACCGCGGCGAGGTAGATGATCGACACCTGCACCTGGAGCATCCGCATCGCCCACGGGGCGCGCCGCGGGAACTCCCAGAAGTGCGCCCGGTCGCGGCGCCAGCGGTCCCAGGACAGCGACTCCCCCGACGGCGCGAACACCAGGTACACCGCCATGACCCGCAGCAGGATGTCGCCGGAGTTCAGCACGTAGGGGTTGCGCCGCTCGAACGCGATGAGGCCGAGCAGCACCACCACTGCGGCGATCCGGGGCGAGGCGCCGATCGTCAGCGCGATGCCGGCCAGCAGGGTCGCGAGGAAGACGACCGAGAGCACGGCGACGGAGTTGGAGGTCGTGAGCAGCCCCCACTGCCACGGCCCGATCGCGGGTGGCTGCGGCAGCACCCCGTCCGGCCCGTAGAAGGCGAACAGGTTCGGCAGCTGGGTCGCCGTCCACAGGGTGACCACGAGACCGAAGGCGATCCGCAACACGGCGAGAGGGGCGGTCGACGTCGGGGTGAAGAAGAACCGCTCCCACCCGCGCCAGGCGTCGAGCGCGAGCCCGCGGAGCCGGCTCACGAGCCGACCCCGATCGAGAAGAACTGCCGTGCCGCCCACGGGCCGCGCGGGGCAGCGGCGCTCGGCGGCTGGGACTCGGCGGAGATGTTCCACAGGCTCACGACGACGGGGTGTCGGCCCTGCGCGCGCTGCTGGTCGGCGACCCACCGGGCGTAGGGGGCCCAGCGGGGCACGTTGTCCGGGCCGTTCAGCAACGTGTCCGCGTAGCGCTGCCAGCGGTAGTCCCAGTACTCCGAGAGGCCCTCGGTGATCGGGGACGGCACCACCGTCGTCGTCCCGTCCCGGTCCAGCACGTGGGCCTCGAGGTAGGTCGAGAGCCGCCGCGGCGCCGGTGCGTAGACCGCCCACCCCTGGTCGAGTCCGATCACGTTCGTCGCCCGCCCCACCACCGGGGCGAGCGCGTTCTTCGTCAGGGAGTCCGGCATGTTGGTGATCGCGACGATGCCGAGCAGCACGACGATCAGGACGCTGATCGCGGCCCGTCCGGCCGTCGAGGACTCCAGGCGTTCCTGGAGGTCCTGCTCGTCGGCCTCGGTGTCCTGCGTGCTCATCGGACTGCTCTCCGCGACGCTCGTCACAGGGGGAGGGACCGCGCGACAGTAGCGGACGTGACTACCCGCCAGTACCTCGGCTCCGGCTGGGACAGCGACGCCTGGTTGGTCGACGGCGTCTGGGTGGAGCGCACCGCGAAGCGTCCCGACGTCGAGCCGTGGTTGCGCGCCGAGACGACGCTGCTGCCCTGGCTCGCGCCGCAGGTGCCCCTGGAGGTGCCCCGACCCGTCGTCGGGAAGGAGAACCCGCTGACCGTGCGTCACCGGCTGATCGCCGGCGAGACGGCCGGTGAACGGCCCGGGCTCGGCGTCGCGGTGGGGGAGTTCCTCGCGGCGCTGCACGCCGTCGACCTCACCGAGGCCGTCCGCCGGGGCCTCCCGCCGCCGGACCGGACGTCGGCGATGCGGGACGCGCACTTCGACCGCTTCGCCGCCGAGGTCGTGCCACGGCTCCCGCCCGGCACCGGCGCGTGGCTGCAGGACCGCCTCGACCTGCTCCGGGACGCCCCCGCGTCCGTCGTCGTGCACGGCGACCTGTCGGCCGAGCACGTCCTCGTTCGTGGCGGGCGGGTGTCGGGCGTCATCGACTGGGGCGACGCCCGGGCCGGCGACCCGGCGAAGGACCTGGTCTGGCCGTTGCTCCAGGCGGGGCCGGAGACCGCCCGGGAGGTGACGGCCGCCTATGACGTCACCGACGAGCTCGCCGCCCGCGCGCGGGCCTGGCGCGACGTCGGCCCCTGCTACGCGGTCACCCACGGTGACGACGTGGGCGATCAGGGACTGGTCGCCGAGGCGATGGCCTGGTTTCCTGCGATCTGACGCACGGGTACTTCAGCACTGATCGTCGGGGATCGGAGGAGTGCCATGCGCTGGAGTCCGCCGGGATGGGACGTCATGGTGGGCTTCGGCCTCACCACCGTCGGCCACGCGACCATCGGTGTCACGGGGCGGCGGCACCGCTCCGTCGGGGCGTCCGAGGAGGTCACGCACCCCGGTCGGGGCCCGGTGGTCCTGCTCGGCGGGATGTGCGAGACCGGTCCCTGCCTGGAGCCGATGGCCCGGTGGCTGACCCGCCTCGGCTACGACGTGCACCCGTTCACGCTCGGCTCGGGAATGGGCTGCGCGCAGCGCACGGTCGACTCGCTGACCCGTCGGGTGCGGGCGATCGCCGACGAGGCCGGCGAGCCGGTCCGCGTGGTCGGGCACAGCCGCGGCGGTCAGTTCGGCCGGGCGGTCGGTGCCGCGACCCCGGAGTCGGTGGGCCAGCTGATCACCATCGGCACGCCCTTCGACCGGTGGGGCGGCCTCACCCCCTCCATGGCGGCCGTCGCCTGGAGCATGGCCGCCGTCGGCTCCGCCGGGATGCCGGGTCTGTTCGGGCTCGGGTGCATGATCGGGCGCTGCTGCGCGGACTTCCGCGAGACCCTGCGCGCGCCCTGGCCCGAGGACGTGCCGTTCACCAGCATCTACAGCCGCACCGACGGCGCGGTGCCGTGGCGCTCCAGCCACGACCCGTACGCGCGCAACGTCGTCGTGCCGGGCGGCCACATCGCCCAGCTCACCTCGGCCGCCGTCCAGCGGGCGGTCGCGGCCGAGCTGGCCTCGGTGGAGTCGGTCGAGGTCGACCAGGCCATCGCCTGAGCCGGTCGGCTACGGGGCGCCCGGCGCCAGGTGACGGGCGAAGAAGTCGAGGATGATCTCGGCCCGCTGCACCCGTCGTCGGGGTGAGCCGCTCCGCGAGAGCTCGTGGCCCTCGCCGGGGAACCGCCAGTACTCCACCTCGCGCCCGAGCAGGCGCAGCGCGACGTAGAGCTGGTCGGCCTGCTCCGGCGGGCACCGCAGGTCCTCGTCGGCGTGCAGGATCAGCAGCGGGGTGTGGATGTGCTCGACGTACGACGTCGGGGACACCCGGCGGTAGACGTCGGGGCGCGCGAGGTGGTCGACGCCGAGCTCGAAGCGGAAGAAGCCCGCGAGGTCCGACCCGCCCCACTCCAGCGAGAGCAGGTTGTTCGCCGCGCGCTCCGAGCAGGCGGCGGCGAAGCGGTCGGTGTGGCCGACCAGCCACGTCGTCATGAAACCGCCGTAGGAGCCGCCGAGCACGCCGACCCGGGCGGGGTCGAGCGTCGGATCGTGGGCCAGCGCGGCGTCGAGGGCCGCGAGGACGTCGTCGGCGTCGACACCGCCCCACCCGGTCCCCGGGACCTCGGCGGCCTCCGGGGTGCGGATGGACCGCAGGGCCGCCTCGGTGTCGCCCGTGGAGCCGTGCGGGTTGCACCAGAGGACCGCGTAGCCCGCGCCGGACCACAGCGCGAACTCGTCGAACCACGCCGTCGGGTACTGCGTCATCGGGCCGCCGTGCACCGAGAGCAGCAGGGCCAGCCGTCCGTCGGTGTCGGCGAGGGCGGGGGACCGCGGCCGGAGCAGCCACGCGTCGATCTCGCCGCCCCCGGACGAGGGCACGCGCAGGTGCTCGGGCTCGCCCACCGGCAGGTCGCGGTGGAAGGCCGCGGAGAACGATGACAGCGTCGTCTCCCGGCCGTCGCGCACCACGGCGAGCTCGGGACGGGTGGTCGGCCCCGTCGTCAGGATCGCGAGGGTGCCCGCGGCCTCGTCGTACCCGACGATCGCGCGGGTGCCGCCGACGACCTCGACGGGCTCCGCGGAACCGTCCGCGGGCACGGCGTGGAGCGGCTGCGTGCCGTGGTCCTCGACGGTGAACAGCAGGTCCGTACCCCGCCACAGCGGTGCACGGCCGCCGACGAAGGGCGCGGCCTGGCGGTCGAGGCCCGCGGTCAGGACCCGAGGGTCGCCGCCCTCGGCGGGCACGACCGCGATCCGGCCGAACGACGGGATCAGCGTGACGTCCTCCGCGAGGACCGCGACCGAGGTGCCGTCCGGGGACCACGACGGCCGCGTGACCGAGATCGACGGGGAGGTCGTGAGCGGCCGCAGCTCCCCGGAGGCGACGTCGAGCAGGTGCAGGGCCTCGACCATGGTCAGGTCGGCGTCCGGCTCGTCGCGCACGGTCGTGACGGCGAGCGAGCGCCCGTCGGGCGACCAGGCCGGGCCGGCGATGTCGTAGCGGTGGTGGGCGAGGAGCCGCGAGTCGCCGGGGACGTCGGCCGCGACGACGAAGACCGCCCGCGGACGGTCGACGGTCCAGCCCTCGCCGTCGAGCTTGGGGAACAGGCGGTCGACGCGGCGGGGGAGCGTCGCGCGGTCGGGGGTCCCGACGACGGTGAACGGCGGCGCGTCCGGACGGGCCTCCCGGGAGGTGAAGGCGATCGCGGACCCGTCCGGTGACCACGCGAGCTCACCGATCGGCGACTCGCGGTCGACCAGGGTCACGGGCTCCCCGGGCCCGTCGACCGGCAGCACCACGAGCTGGTGGTGGCCGGACACGGACCGGGTGAACGCCAGCCGGGTGCCGTCGGGGGACCACCGGGGGCAGGTGTCGGCGTCGCCGGACGTCAGCTGGCGCGGGGGCCCGTCCGCCGGCGCGAGCCAGATCGTGCTGCGGTACCGGTCGGCCTCGAGGTCGACCCGGGTCACGACGACGGCGATCCGCCCGCCGTCGGGGGAGACCCGTGGGTCGCCCGGGCTGACGAGGCGGGCGATGTCGGCCGGCTGCATGGTGCGTGACGCTAACCGTCCACGGGCCCGGACGCTGGCGATTCCGGGCCCGGCGTGACTCAGCGGTCGGTGCGCTCGCTGGGGTAGCGCTGCGTGGAGCCCGCGTCGCGGTAGGGGTCGTGGCGGAACTGCTGCGGCCCGTACTGCCCGGCCTGGCTCCGGCCCGTCATGTTCCGACCGGGGAGGCTGGTCTCCTTGCGCACCTGGCGCAGCGCGCCGTCGATCTGGCGGCGGAACCGGCCCTTGGTGCGCTGGTCGATGAACGAGGCGGCCTGGTCGGCGTACCGGTTCACCTTCTCCGGGTTCTGGCGGGCGTACTGGCGGGCCGCGGCCACGGCGGCCCCGAGAGTGGCCACTCGACGCATCAGAGCCATGTGCTGCACCTCGTCGGTTCGGGGGATGAGGGGTCGGTCCGGGTCGGCGAGGACTCCACCGACTCCCAGGACGTCCATCATCGTGGATACCACGACCGACGGCCGATCGACCCGTCCTCGCGGGACCACGCCCCCGGGCCTGGACGTGTGAGTAGCCGAGCAGCACACCTCCGGGTCTGGGGGGGTGACCCGGATTTCGTCGGGGGGAGACGTTGCTGCTCGGCTACCGCCGCCACGGTAATACCTGCGGAGGTCCACAACAAGGCGCGAAACAAATCCGATCACGGCGCCGGGAGAAACCGTGCGGTCGGTCCGATCATGGTCGTGGTCCGTGGATCACGCGGCCCGAACGTGCAGCTCACACCATGCGACGTCGGGTGTGGTCGGGGTGAGGGCGGGAAATGGGATCGACCGCGCGCGATCGAATGCGGAATACGCCATTCATGGTCCCTGATGCAGGTATTCGATGTTCCCCTATTTCTTCCCGACGGCGGGTGCGGGTCGCGTTCGGCAGGAAGGAACCGCTCACGACCGTTGGGTCGCGTGGGGGAAGCCGAGGTGGTGCTGGGGGACCTCGGGCGACGCGGTGTCGAGCGGGATCGCGGGCGACCGGACGAGTCCGAGCTGGGCGCTCTGGCGCGGCTGCAGCGCCTCGAGCACCCAGTCCGTCGCCGTGCGGAGGCGGTTGCCCGGCATCGCGGCGAGGTGGTAGCCGCGGGCCACGACCTTCGCCGGCAGGCCGGTGAGCGGGATGTTCAGCGGCGCGGCCGCGGCCTCCAGCCCGCCGAGGTCGACGACGAAGCCGAGGTCGCGGTGCTTGTAGGGCCGCACCGAGCCGTACCCGAGGGACGCGGCGATGTTGCGGCCGGCCAGTGCGCCCTGGCGGACGGCGTGCTGTGCGGTCATCGGGGTGGCCTCACCCGGTCGGCTCGGGTCGGGGACCGCGGCGGCGTCCCCGCAGGCGTAGAGCTCGGAGCGGCCCGGTACCTGCAGCGTCGACTCGACGACCACCCGGCCGCCGTCGATTTCGATGTCGAGGTCCTCGATGAGGGGGTCGACGCGGACCCCGACGCACCACAGCAACGTGCGCGTCGCGATGCGCTCGCCGCTGGAGAGCAGCACTCCGTCCTCGCCGGCCTCGTCCATCGTCGTGTCGGTGTGCACCTCCACCCCGCGGCGCCGGAGCACGGCGTCGGCGGTGCGGGAGAGGTGCTCGTCCAGCCCGGCGAGCACCCGACCGCGGCTGACCAGCACCCAGCGCATGGAGTCCGGGTCCAGGCCCCGGCTGCGCGCGAGGGCCCGGGTGAACAGCTGGCCCTGGGCGGCGACCTCGGTGCCCGTGTAGCCCGCGCCCACCACGACGAACGTGCACCGTGCGGCCACCTCGTCGGGGTCGTTGCTCATGGCGGCGAGGTCGATCTGGCGGATGAGGTGGTCGCGCAGGTAGAAGGCCTCGGGGACGCCGCGGAACCCGACCGCGTACTCGCTGACGCCGGGGATCGGCATCACCTTGTGCACGCTCCCGGCGGCGAGCACCAGGCGGTCGTAGGTGGTGCGGTGCGCGACGCCCTCCGGGTCGAGCCAGCCGATCTCGCGGGCCTCGAGGTCGATGGCGTCGACCTCCCCGGGAGCGTGGCGCACGCAGGGCGGCAGGGTGTCGGAGAGCGCGACCGCGATCCGGCGCGGTTCGAGGATCCCGCCGGCGACCTCGGGCAGCAGCGGGAGGTAGAGGAAGTAGTTGGTGGGGCTGACCACCACGATGTCGATCTCGCCGCGCGTCCGGCGGGCCAGCGACCTGGCCGTGTGGTAGCCCGCGAACCCGCTGCCGACGATCACCACCCGGGGCCGTGCGCGGTCCGTGCCGTCCACCGGGAAGGTCATGGCCGCCGAGGGTGCCCCATCCGACGGGCCGGGCGGAACCGGCCGTGTCACCACGGCGTGTCGTTCACGTGACGGTTGGTGCCGTGTGATCGGCACCGCGTTGTGATCCGGTCGGCGGGCTCGGTCGATGCCGTCCGGGCCCGGGTACGACGGGGGGTGTGACTGCTTCGCTCGTGACGCTCGGCGACCAGCGCTTCGTGTCGCTGACGACCTTCCGCCGCTCCGGTGACCCGGTGGCGACCCCGGTTTGGGTCGCGCGCGACGGCGACGGGCTCGTCGTCTACACCTCCGCCGAGAGCGGCAAGGTCAAGCGGCTGCGCCACGACGCCCAGGTGGAGCTGCGGGCCTGCGACCGGCGCGGACGGGTCGCCCCCGGCACGCCCACGGTGGAGGCGACGGCCGTGGTCGACGACGCCGACGGCGCGGTCGACGACGCCGAGGACCTGCTCAGGGCCAAGTACGGCTGGGAGTTCGGCGGCATCCGGCTGCTCCAGGCGGCCGAGCGCGTGTTCCGCCGGGGCGGTCCGCCCCGCGAGCGCGTCGTGCTGCGCCTGACGGTGGCCTGACGCTCGTGCCGGTCATGCTGGCTCGATGACGCTCTCCGCGACCCGGGTCCGGTCCTCCGCGCTCGGCACCGCGGGGGCCGCCGTGTCGCTCGTCGTCGTCGCGGTCGTCGGGGTGATGCACCTGCTCGCACCGTGGTCGCGGCACGACCCGGTGCGCCGCACCATCAGCGAGTACGCCGTCGGCCCGGGTGGGTGGCTCTTCGACGTCGCCGTGCTCGGCCTGGTCGCGGCGACGGTCGCGGTGGTGGCGGCCCTCGCCCTGCGCGGGCTCGTCCCCACGGCGGGGATGGTCCTGTTCGGCGTCTGGTGCGTCGGGCTGGTGCTGGTCGTGGTGTTCGAGAAGACGAACTGGTCGGTGGGCCCGAGCCTGTCCGGGTCGATCCACCGCTACGCGAGCCTCGCCGCGTTCCTCGCGCTCCCGACGGCGGGTCTGCTGACGGCCCGCGGGCACCGGGGCCAGGCGTGGGCGCGGTGGGTCACGGTGTTCTCGGTGGTCGCTCTCGCCTCGTTCCTGCCGATCATCGGGGCGATCGCCCTGAACCCGGTCCTCGCGACGCCCTGGTACCGGGCTGTCCCGCTCGGGCTGATCGAGCGGGTCCTGTCGTTGGCGGAGGTCCTGGTGATCGTGGTGCTGGGGTTCCGGGCGGCGCGCCCTGCCCTGGATGAGCGAACGGCACTCTCGCGCACATAGAGGCTGCGAACGGCCCGCTCGTTCAGGAGCACGCGCAGGCCACCACATCGGCCCCGCCGCGAGGTGCACGAGAGGCAGGTCGGCGAACGCCGCAGGATGCCCCACGTGCACCCCGCGGTCCGGCCCCCGGCAACCCACCTCGCGAGGCGCACGTGAGACAGGTCTGCACCGGTCACGGGATGCCTCACGTGCACCTCGCGGAGGACGGAGTGGGCGCCGCTCAGACCGGGGTGGGCAGGGCAGCGGGGGCCCGCAGGTCGACGTCCCGGGAGAGCTGGCCGGCCCCGCCCAGGTGCTCCGCGTGCGAGGCCCCGTCGGCCCGGACGACGAGCAGGTGCGGGGCGCCGGGCTCGCCCGCCGTCACGACGTAGCTCCCGTCGGCCGCGGACACCGCCCGGCCGAGCTGGCGGCCGGCGTTGCTCACGACGGTGACGGTCGCCCCGGCGACGCCCGTGCCCCCGCGGCGGACGACGCCCGACACCAGCGGGCGCGCGACCGGCGCGGTCAGCGGCTCCGGCTCGGGGTCCTTCCCGACGACGGGTGCGGCCTCCTCGCGCTCGACCGCTGCGGCCGGGGCGGCCGCCGCGTCCGGCGCCGGCCGACGCGGGACGAACGCCATGATGACCAGCGCGACCACCGCACCGCCGGCGCCGAGCAGCATCACGAGGACGAACGCCCCCTCGGTCGGAGCCCCCGAGGACGACACGAGCGTCGCCAGCAGCAGCCCGGCGATGGCGCTCGCGAACGACGTGCCGAGCGCCCGCATGAGGTTGTTCAGGCTGTTCGCGGCGGCGGTCTGGGTCACCGGTACGGCGGCCATGATCAATGCCGGCATCGCGCCGTAGGCCAGCCCGATGCCGCAGGCGATCACCACGGAGCTCAGCACGAGGTGCCAGACCGCGGAGTGGAACCCGGCGCCGATCCCGTACCCCACGGCCACCACCACGGCGCCGAGCATCAGCGTCGTCCGCGGCCCCGAGGCGGCGCTGATGCGGGCCGACACCGGCGACATCGCCATCATGCAGAGCCCGCCGGGGGCGAGGACCAGGCCGGCGACCAGGATCGACTGCCCGAGCCCGTAGCCGGTGGAGGTCGGCAGCTGCAGCAGCTGCGGGTAGACCAGCGACATCGCGAACATCGAGAAGCCGAAGACGATCGACGCGAGGTTGGTGAGCAGCACCTGACGGCGGGCGCTCACCCGCAGGTCGACCAGGGGCTGCGGGGTGCGCAGCTCCCAGAACGCCCACGCGAGCAGCACCACGACCGCCACCACGAACAGCGTCACGGTGGTCGCGCTGCCCCAGCCCCAGCTCGAGCCCTTCGACACCGCGAGCAGCAGGCTCACCAGGGCGACGGCGAGCCCGACCGCCCCGACGACGTCGAATCTCCCGCCGGCCCGTTGCACGGACTCGGGCACCAGCGCGAGGACGAGCACCAGGACGAGGACGCCGAGCCCGGCGGCGGCCCAGAACAGCACGTGCCAGTCCGCGGTCTGCGCGATCAGCGCCGCGAGCGGGAGCCCGAGCGATCCGCCCACGCCGAGCGAGGCGCTCATCAGCGCCACCGCCGAACCGAGCCGCTCCGCCGGCAGCTCGTCCCGCATGAGGCTGATGCCGAGCGGGATCAGGCCCGTCGAGAGTCCCTGCAGTGCGCGGCCGACGATCAGCGGCACGAGCGAGGTCGACAGCGCCGCGACGACCGACCCGGCGATGAGCATGACCAGGCAGAACAGCAGCATCCGCCGCTTGCCGATCATGTCGGCGAGGCGGCCGACGATGGGCACCGCCACGGCCGCGGTCAGCAGGGTCGAGGTGACGATCCAGGCGGTGTCGGCGGGAGCGGCGCCGAGCAGGCGCGGGAACTGCGGTACCAGCGGGACGACGAGGGTCTGCTGCAGGGAGACCGTGATGCCCGCGAGGGCGAGGACGGCGACGAAGGCGGGCGACTTGGCCCGCGCCTCGGTGGGGGCGGCGGTGGTCACGGCACTCCTCGGCCAGGGGGGACGAGGTAATGATGGCACGGAGCGCCAGAAAGTCGCGCGGAGACGCAGGTCCCGTGGCCGGCACGAGACCCTCCTGCGAGGACCCGGCGCGGGGTGCGGCGGTCCTCACGGATTCCCGGACCTCGACGATCGGGTAGGCAGACGGCCGTGCCGGACCTGGAGTTCTTCTTCGACCCTCTCTGCCCGTCCTGCTGGGTGACGTCCCGCTGGGTGGTGGAGGTGCAGTCGCAGCGCGCCCTGCGGGTCGAGTGGCGGCCGATGTCCCTGGCACTGATGGACCGGGGGGCCTTCCCCGGGGAGCAGCGGTCCCGGGAGGCGTGGAGCCGGGGCCTGGAGATGCTGCGGGTGGTGCACGCCGCGCGGGAGGCGCACGGCTCCGAGGTGGTCGGCGACCTCTACACCGCGCTCGGCGAGCTGGTGTGGGACGCCGCGCCGGCCGGGGACACGGTCGACGCGGTCGTGCACGAGATGGCCCGCGTGCGGGACCTGACGCCCGCGCTGCGCGAGTGCGGACTGCCGGTCGCCCTGGCCGCCGCCGCCTCCGACGCGACGAGGGACGGCGCGCTGCGGGACGAGACCGCCGAGGCCGTCGAGCGGAGCGGCGGGTTCGGCACGCCGGTCCTGTCCTTCGACGGGAAGACCGCGCTGGTCGGTCCGGTCATCGAGGAGCCGCCGTCGGGCGAGGACGCCGAGGACCTCTACGACGCCGTGGAGCGGCTCGGTCGCTGGCCGGCGTTCGCGGAGCTCCGGCGTCCGACCCGGTCGTTCCCGGTGACGCGCCTGTCGTCGGGCCTCCCGCGGCCCGGTACCGGGGTGCGCTGAACGGGCACTCCTGCGCGTATGGCGAAGGAGATCCTGGTCAGCTACGGAGTCGACATCGATGCCGTCGGGGGGTGGCTCGGCTCCTACGGCGGGGAGAACTCGCCCGGCGACATCTCCCGCGGGTTGTTCGCGGGCGACGTCGGGGTGCCGCGGGTGCTCGAGCTGTTCCGCCGGTACGGCCTGCGGCAGACGTTCTTCTGGCCCGGCCACTCGATCGAGACGTTCCCGGAATCGTTCGAGGCCTGTGTCGCGGCCGGACACGAGATCGGGGTGCACGGCTACAGCCACGAGAACCCCATCGCGATGTCGCGGCAGCAGGAGTCCGACGTCCTCGACCACTGCATCTCGCTGATCGAGCAGCGCTCCGGCACGCGCCCCACCGGCTACGTGGCGCCCTGGTGGGAGTTCTCCGAGATCACCAACGAGCTCGTGCTCGACCGCGGGCTGCGCTACGACCACTCGCTGATGCACGACGACTTCACGCCCTACTACGTCCGCGTCGGCGACTCCTGGACGAAGATCGACCTGGACCGCGACGCGGCGGACTGGATGAAGCCGCTGGTCCGCGGCGAGGAGACCGACCTCGTCGAGATTCCGGCGAACTGGTACCTCGACGACCTCCCGCCCATGATGTTCATCAAGGGCAGCCCGAACTCGCACGGCTTCGTCAACCCGCGCGACATCGAGCAGCTCTGGCGCGACCAGTTCGACTGGGTCCACCGCGAGATGGACTACGCCGTGTTCACCATGACGATCCACCCCGACGTCTCCGGCCGGCCCCAGGTCCTGCTCGCCCACGAGCGGCTCATCGAGTACATCAACGGTCACGAGGGCGTGCGGTGGGTGACCTTCGACGAGATCGCCCGGGACTTCCAGGCGCGCTCGCCCCGACGGTCATAGAAGCTTCAACCGCAAGTCTTGCGGCCCGCCGTCGGGAAGCCGCAGGATTCCCCACCATGGTGACCACCGACGTCGTCGTCGTGGGAAGCGGTCCGGCCGGGGCGTCGATGGCGCTCGCCCTGGCGCGGCTGGGCGTGGACCACATCGTGGTCACCCGCTACGAGACCCTCGCGGCCGAGCCCCGTGCGCACATCACGAACCAGCGCACGATGGAGGTGCTGCGCGACCTCGGCGTCTCCGGGCAGGTCGAGGCGCTCGCGACGCCGCAGGACCTCATCGGCACGACGACGTTCTGCACCTCGCTGGCAGGGGAGGAGCTCGGTCGGGTGCGGTCCTGGGGCACCCACCCGCGCAGCCGTGCCGCACACGCGCTCGCGAGCCCGGCGGGCATCTGCGACATGCCGCAGAGCCTCATGGAACCGATCCTCGTGCAGGGCGCGCAGGCCGCCGGCTCGCGGATCCGCTTCTCCACCGAGTACCTGTCGCACGCGGTCGACGACGACGGGGTGACCGTCCGAGTCCGCGACCGCCTCCGCGACGACGAGTACGAGATCCGCGCGAAGTACCTCTACGGCGCCGACGGCGGGCGGTCGCGGGTCGCGGAGGACGCCGGGCTGCCGATGCGCGGCGAGATGGGCGTGGCCGGGTCGCTGAACATCGTGTTCCGCGCCGACCTCTCGCCGTGGGTCGCCCACCGGCCGAGCGTCCTCTACTGGGTGCTGCAGCCCGGGTCGGACATCGGCGGGATCGGGATGGGCGTCGTCCGCATGGTCCGCCCGTGGAACGAGTGGCTGACGATCTGGGGCTACGACGTCGCCGACGGCCCGCCCGACCTCTCCGACGAGTTCACGACGGGGCTGGTGCGCCAGTTGGTCGGGGTGGACGACCTCGAGGTCGAGATCGTCGGCAGCTCCGCGTGGACGGTCAACCACATGGCGGCCGAGCACTACGGGAGCGGCCGCGTGTTCTGCGGCGGCGACGCGGTGCACCGCCACCCGCCGTCGAACGGACTCGGCTCGAACACCTCGATCCAGGACTCGTTCAACCTGGCGTGGAAGCTCGCGTACGTCCTGCGCGGGTGGGCGGACCCGTCGTTGCTCGACACCTACAGCGCGGAGCGCGCGCCCATCGGGCGGCAGGTCGTCGACCGGGCGAACCAGTCGATCGGCGAGACCGGACGGATCTTCGACGCGCTCGGCGTGAGCGGCACCGACGACCCGGAGGTCATGCGGGAGAACATGGCCCGTCGTCGGGAGCCCGGGGCGGAGAAGCAGCGCCGCGCGCTGCGCGAGGCGATCACCTTCAAGGCCTACGAGTTCGACGCGCACGGGGTGGAGCTGAACCAGCGCTACGTCTCGTCGGCCGTCGTCGCCGACGAGCTCGCCCCCGATCCGCTGGCCACGGTGGAGGACCCCGAGCTCACCTACGTCGCGACGACCACGCCGGGCGCGCGGGTGCCGCACGTGTGGCTCGCCGGGCGCGACGGGGACGTGTCCACGATCGATCTCGCGGGGCGCGGGCGGTTCACGCTGTTCACCGGGCCCGGGGGGACGTGGCCGGAGTCCGAGCAGATGCGGGTGATCGTCGTCGGGCCGGGCGAGGAGATCGAGGACCCGTACGGCGACTGGGCGCGGCTCCTCGAGGCCGAGGGGATCGGCGACGCGGGCGGCGTGCTCGTGCGCCCCGACCACCACGTGGCCGCCAGGTTCGCGACGCTGCCGAACGATCCGGCGGAGGTGTTGGCAGGTGTGCTCCGCACAGGTGAGCAGTAAGTGGGGCTATAGCCCCACTTACTGCTCACCTGCGCGCAGCGCACCCAGCAGCGCGACCGCCCCGCGGATCGCCGCGCGCTGCGCCTCCGGGTCCTGCCGGGCCCGGGCGAGGACGAACCCGCCCTGGACCACCGCGACGAGCATCGCCGTGGTGGCCCGGGGGTCGGTGTCGGGCCGCAGTTCGCCCGGCGCCCGCCCGGTCTCCAGCACGTCGGCGACCCAGTCCTCCAGGCCCCCGGAGGTAGCGGTCGGCGACCCGCGCAGCCCGTCGCCCTCGACGACCTCCGTGTCCTGCACCAGGCGCCCGATCCGGCAGCCGCGCAGGGGGTCGCGCACGCCCTCGAGGAACGCTCGGACGCGGATGAGGGCCGGCCGCGTCGGGTCGTCGGCCGCCTCCAAGTCCGCCTCCTCGTGGTCGACGTGAAGGGCCTCTCCTGGAACTGCCCGCAGCACACCACCCCGCGCTTCACCCTCGAGGAGATCGAGCAGGGGGTGTCGGGGCTGCAGGCACGGATCGAGGAGCTCGAGCGGGAGAACCGGCGCCTCCGGGCGTAGGTGTTCGCTGCGCTCCCAGGTGAGCAGAAAGTGGGGCTATAGCCCCCTTTTCTGCTCACATGCGCAGCACCTCGTCCTCCACCCGGTGCACGACCTTCTCCGGGTACGGCGCGGGGAGCGAGAGCACGAGGTGCGAGAAGCCCGCGTCCCGTGCCTCCGCGACGTGGTCGCGGGTCCGGCCCGGGTCGTCGTAGTCGACGCCGACGACGAGCGAGCGGGTGATCTCCGCGGGGTCCCGCCCGATCTCGGCGCAGTACCGGTCGAGGAGCGCTCCGCGGGCGCTCGCGTCGGCCACGTCGCCGCCCGGGTAGTTCCAGACGTCCGCGTGTTCCGCGACCACGCGCAGCGTCCGTCCCGCCCGGCCGCCGATCACCAGCGGCGGACCCGGACGCTGCACCGGCTTCGGGCTGCACCAGGCCCCGGTCAGCTGCAGGTACTCGCCGTCGACGTCGAACGGCTCCTCGGCCGTCCAGAGTCGGCGCAGCAGGGTGCAGGTCTCCGCGAGCCGGGCGACGGCCTCCGCGGAGTCCCAGTAGGGCAGCCCGTGGGCCTCGTACTCCCGGCGTGCGAAGGGCACGTCGGGACGCGACCCGGCGCCGAGACCGAGGTCGAGGCGGCCGTCGCTGACCACGTCCACCGTGGCGGCGATCTTCGCGAGGACCGCCGGCGGCCGGAAGCGGTTGCTGGTGACGAGCACCCCGAGGCGGAGCCGCTCGGTGGCCGCGGCGAGGGCCGAGAGGAGCGTCCAGCCCTCGAAGGTCGGCCCGAGGGGGTCGCCGAAGATCGGCAGCAGGTGGTCGTAGAGCCAGGCGTGCTCGATCCCGGGGACCGCGTCGGCCTCCTGCCAGACGGCGAGGAGATCGCGGAAGGCGACCTGCGACGGCGCGGTCATGATCCCGAAGCTGGGCATCACGCGGCCGACCGCTCGGTGGTCGGGCGACGACGGAGCAGGGGCTGCACGAGGGCCGGTGTCCCGTAGGCGTGCGGCAGCGGGCTGACGTCCGTGCCGGGCGCGACGATCTCGTCGATCCGGTCGAGGATCTCGTCGTCGAGCGAGACCTCCGCTCCGGCGAGGACGTCGTCCAGGTGGGCCATCGTGCGCGGGCCGATGATCGCGCTGGTGACCCCCGGGTGCGCGACCACGAAGGCCATCGCGAGGTGGGTGAGCGACAGGTCCGCCTTCCCGGCGAGCGTGATCAGGGCCTCGACGGCGTCGAGGCGGCGCTCGTCGCGCATGTGCGCGAAGCCGTACTGCGCGCGGTGGGCGTCCGGCTCCTGGCCCTTCCGGTAGCGACCGGTCAGCATCCCGCCGGACAGCGGGCTCCACACCAGGGCGCCCATGCCGTAGCGCTCGATCGCCGGCAGCACGTCGCGCTCGATGCCGCGATCGAGGATCGAGTACGGGGGCTGCTCGGTGCGGAAGCGCTCGAGGTTCCGTCGCTCGGCGACCCACTGCGCCTCGACGATCTGCGACGCCGGGAACGTCGAGGAACCGATGGCCCGCACCTTGCCGCTGTGGACCAGGTCCGACAGGGCGGACAGCGTCTCCTCGACGTCGGTGTCCGGGTCGGGGCGGTGCACCTGGAAGAGGTCGACGTGGTCGGTGCCGAGGCGGCGCAGCGAGTCCTCGACCGCCCGGACGAGCCAGCGGCGGGAGCTGCCGCGCATGTTCGGGTCGTCGCCCATCGGGTTGAAGGCCTTCGTCGCGAGCACGACGTCGTCGCGCCGGCCCTTCAGCGCCTTCCCGACGATCTCCTCGGACTCGCCGCGGGAGTACATGTCCGCGGTATCGACGAAGTTGATCCCCGCGTCGAGGGCGCGGTGGATGATCCGGACCGACTCGTCGTGGTCGGTGTTGCCCATGGCGCCGAACATCATGGCGCCGAGGGCGTAGGGGCTGACCTTGATGCCGGTGCGACCCAGCGTGCGGTACTGCATGGCGAACTCCTCGCGGTGCGCTATCGTCCGCAGTAAGCGGAACGTGCTTCCGGAACTGTAGACGGAACCTTGTTCCGGTTGCAAGGAGGGTCCTCGTGTCGGCTCCTCGACGGGTGCGCGCCGACGCGCGGCGGAACTCCGACGCGCTGCTCGAGGCGGCCACCGAGGTCTTCGCGACGGCGGGTGTCGACGCGCCGGTGCGCGAGGTCGCGCTCCGCGCGGGGGTGGGGGTCGGCACGGTCTACCGGCACTACCCGAAGCGCTCCGACCTGGTCGCCGCGGTCTTCCGCCACCAGGTCGACGCCTGCGCCGACGCCGCCCCGCTGCTCGCGGCCGAGCACCCGCCCGCGGAGGCGCTGGAGCGGTGGCTCGCCCGCTTCGTCGACTTCCTCGCGACGAAGCGCGGGCTCGCGGCGGCGCTGCACTCGGGCGATCCGGCCTTCGACGCCCTGCCGGCCTACTTCGACGCCCGGTTCCGGCCCGCGCTCACCGAGCTGCTGGCGGCGGCGGTCGCAGCAGGCGAGGTGCGCGACGACGTGCCCGCGACCGACCTGCTGCACGCGGTCGCCCACCTGTGCCTGCCGGCGGAGGGCGTGCAACCGGACCACGCCCGCCGCATGACGGCGGTGCTGGCCCGCGGGCTGCGGACCTGACCCCTCAGTGCGGCGCGGCGATCAGCTCGACGGTCGCCCCGGAGCCGTCGCGGAGGTAGCTGAACGTGGTGCCCGCCCGCGCGCCGACGCTCATGGTGGCGGGGCGGCCGGGCGGGGCCCAGCCGTACGGTGCCGCCGCGGCCACGATCCCGGGGAGGTCGTCGACCGCGAACGCGAGGTGCATCGACCCGGGCACCTCCGGCCCGTCCGACACCGCCGCGGCGGCCACCGGCGCGGCGTAGGCGAGCAGCTCGAGGAGGGACCCCTCGAGCGCGAGCACCGCCGTGCGGATGTCGGCGCCCGGCACCCCCACGACGTCCGCGGCGAACGGGCCCGTCAGGTGCGCGCGACGCTCCTCGGTGAACCCGAGGACCTCGGTGAAGAAGGCGACGGAGGCGTCGAGGTCGGCGACCGTCAGCCCGTGGTGATCGACCCGGATCGACATGGGGCCACCCTGCCACGGCCCGCCGCGTCCCTCGCCGCGTACCGGATGCCCCCCGCCGACCGCTCCATCCGGATGACGACGCGACGGAGCCCCGGGGACGTGGTGTCCCCGGGGCTCCGGTGGGTCGCGCGGGAAGCTCAGGCGCGCGGGGTGACCGTGATCCCGCCCGTCGCCACGGGGAGGGCCGTGAGCTTCAGGCCGGTGACGAGCGGGCTCGACAGCGAGCAGTCGGGGAGCACGCCCGCGTTGACCGGGGCGAAGGCGATCGTGTCGCCGGTGGCCCCGCCGTCGTGGGCGTAGATGACGATGCCGGTGAGCGCCGGGTTCGGCGGCGGCACGCTGCCCGCGGCGAAGGGGTAGTAGAAGGACACGTTGGTGCCCTCGACGTCGGAGCAGGTGATTGGACCCCGCGGCGCGACGATGTTCGCCGACAACGGGGCGGCCGCCTGGAAGTACCCGGTGACGTCGCGGTGGTCCGCACTCCGCTGGCAGAGGGTGAACTCGAAGGTGTTCAGCAGCGTCGCGCCGTTGCCCACGGCCTTCCCGGCGCTGCAGCCCCCGGTGCCGTTGCCGTGGTGCTCCCACGCGTTCGCGGCACCGGTGAAGAGCAGGGCCAGCCCGGTGACGACGACGGCGACGAACGCCGCCGCTCGGGTCGTTGCGTTCGTCATGCATCGGGGAACGACCCGGGCGGCAGCACGTTATGCGGACGTGAGACTCCGGTCCGTTCGGGAGAGGAGTACTCCTCCCGGCCGAACCGGGCGCTGCACCTACCGCGACACGGACGCCCGCTCGGGCTCCGAGACGTCGTAGAGGTTCCGTCGGAAGCGCTCGCGGATCGAGGCGACGGCGATGAAGGTGATCACGGCGCAGGCGATGATGTAGACGGCGACCGACCAGGACGCCCCGGTGGTCGCCAGCAACGCCGTCATGATGAACGGCGCGAGCCCACCCGCGAGGACCGACGCGACCTGGTAGCCGAGCGACGCGCCCGAGAAGCGGACGTCGGCGGGGAACATCTCGGCGTAGAGGGTGGCCTGCGGCCCGTACATCGTCGCGTGGATGGTGAAGGCGATCAGCAGGGCGAGCAGCACCAGCGGGACGGACCCGGTGTCGATCAGCCAGAACAGCGGGAACGCGAACACCGCCATCGACACGCAGCCGATGAGGTAGAGCTTCTTGCGCGATCCCATGCGGTCGGTCAGGGCACCGAAGAACGGCATCGTGACGAGCTGCGAGAGGCCGGCGACCATCACGCACACGAGGATCGAGGTCCGGGACATCCCGACCTCCGTGGTCGCGTAGCCGAGGATGCCGGAGATCAGGATGTAGAAGACGGCGTTGACCACGAAGAACGCGCCGGCGGCCTGCACGATCGCGAGCCCGTGGTGGCGGACCGCCTGCACGAGCGGCGCCTTGCGGACGCCCGCCTCGCGCGCCGCGGCGGCCGAGCGCTCGCGCAGCTCGTGGAACACCGGGGTGTCCTCGATCTTGAGCTGCACGTAGACGCCGATCCCGATGAGCAGCAGCCCGGACAGGAACGGGATGCGCCAGCCGTACGCGTCGAAGGCGGCGGGGGACATGGTGGCGGTGAGGATCAGGAAGAACAGGTTGCCCAGCACCGCGCCGGCCACGGCGCCCGTCTGGACGAGGCTGCCGTAGTAGCCCCGGTGCTTCTCGGGCGCGTGCTCGACGAGCAGCAGCGCCGCCCCGCCCCACTGCGCCCCGACGCCGAGGCCCTGCACCAGTCGGGCGACGACGAGCAGGACCGGCGCCCACACCCCGATGCTGGAGTAGGGCGGCAGGACGCCGACCGCGAAGGTCGCCAGGCCCATCACCAGCATCGCGCCCACGAGCGGGGGCTTGCGACCGAAGCGGTCCCCGATGTGGCCCGCGATGATCCCGCCCACCGGCCGCGCGACGAACCCGACGGCGAAGGTGGCGAACGAGGCGAGGGTCCCCGCGACCGGGTCGGCCGAGGGGAAGAACTGGTGGCCGAGCACCAGGGCGGCCGCGGTCGCGTAGATGAGGAAGTCGAACCACTCCAGCGTCGTCGCGAAGACCGCGGCGGCGGCGAGCCGCCGCATCTTCGCGGGAGCGACCTCGGTCCCAGCCGTCACGGCGTGCCTCCACCTGTCTCGGTACGAACGATCGTTCGTAACGTACGAGTGTGGTCCGGCTCATGGCAAGACCTCAGCGCGCGAGCGGGGCCTCCAGCAGTGCCAGGGCGTAGCGCGCCTGCTGCTCGGCGAGCTGGCCGCGGGAGAGCCGGCCGTCGGCGCGGTACCACCCGGCGACCGCGGAGAGCGCCGTGAGCACGGCGCGGGCGGCGTCGTCGGGGTAGGGCGTCGCGAAGGTCCCGTCGGCCACCCCCTGCGCCACGATGTCCTCGAAGACCGCCTGCGTGGCGTCGCGCTCGGCCACCAGTCCGGCGCGGTCCGCTCCGGTCAGGTACCGCACCTCGTTCGTCGACACGACCATCGCGACCTGGTGGTCGACGATGAACCGCACGTACGCCCGCACCGCTTCCCGCAGGCGGGAGGCGGCGTCGTCCCCGGCGTCGGCGAGGGCCGCGCCCAGCCGGGCCGCGAGTTCGTCGTTGGCGCGGCGCAGCACCTCGGCCAGCAGTCGCGACTTGCTCGGGACGTAGTTGTAGAGGTTCGACAGGCTGGTCCCGGCCCGCTTCGCGACGTCGCGCATGGAGGCGCCGTGGAAGCCGTGGGTGCCGAACGCGTCGAGCGCCGCGTTGAGGATCGCGGCCTCGTTCCCGCGACCGGTGTCGGCCACGAGGGTGGCCGGGGAACGGGCGTTCATGACCACGAGGTTAGCGGTCTTGACGTCGTGGGAGGCCGGTGCTTCGGTGGTGAACGATCGTTCGTGTCAGCCGAGTGCAGGAGGAGACCGCGTGACCGCAGCGCACGCCCCCGTGGACACCGGGCGGTGGTTCGAGGACTTCGCCGTGGGGGAGCGCTTCACCAGCGCCCCGCGGTCGGTCACGGCCGACGACCTCGCCGCCTTCACCCGGCTCTCCGGCGACGACCACCCGCTGCACGTCGGGCCCGACGCGATGCTGCAGGGCCCGTTCGGCATCGCCGTGGCCATGGGGCTCCTGCAGTCGCTCGGGTTCCACGGCGAGGCGGTGCAGGGCCTGCTCGACACGCACTGGACCTACCGCGCCCCCATCCGCGTCGGCGACGTCGTCCACCTCGAGCTCACCGTCCTGCGCGTGCGTCGCACCCGCTCCGGCACCCGCGGCACCGTCACCCGTCACATGCGCCTCGTCGGGGACGACGGGGTGACCCGGCAGGAGGGCACGACGACGGCGCTGGTCGCGGCGCGCGGGAGCGGTCCTGACGACGACGGGCGCGCGTTCGGCTCCCTCGGCTGGGGGCGGGCGGTGGCGGCGGCGCTCGACCCGGAGGTGGCCACGCTGCTGGAGACCTGGGACGGCACGATCGGGCTGCGCTGCGACGACGACGAGGTGCACCTGCGGGTCTACCGGGGAGCCGTCATCGACGTCAGCCGCCGCGCCCCGCACGGTGCGACCTTCACCCTGGTCGCCGACGCGCTCACCTGGCTCGAGCTCGTCGAGGCGCCGGACAACCCGTTCCTGCGCCTGGCGATGACGGGCCGCCTCTCCGCCACCGGGGACGGCTACGAGTACCTGCGGCTGACGAGGGCGCTGCACCTGGTCGTCGACGCCGCCCGGGCGATCGCATGACCGGCTACGTCACCGTCGACGGCGCCCTCGCCTTCGTCGAGGACCACCGTGTTCCTGACGATCCCACCGCGCCCGCCGTGCTCTGTCTGCACACCGCCGGCCAGTCCGGCGTCCAGTGGCGCCACGTCACCCCGGGGCTCGTGGCCGCCGGGTACCGCGTCGTCGTGCCCGACCTGCCCGGCCACGGGCGCTCCGAACCTGCGCCCGACGGCCCCGTGGACGACCTCGGTGCCTACGCGGCCTGGCTGCTCGCGCTCGCCGACGCGACGGGCCTGGACCGGTTCGCGGTCGCCGGCTGCTCGATCGGCGGCAAGATCGCGCTCGACCTGGCCGTCCGCGCCTCCGACCGGCTCACCGCCGTCGTCGCGATGGCGGCGGACGCGTGGACCGGAGGCCGCCCGAGCACGCGCGGCCTCCGTCGGGAGCTCGTCGACGTGGCCGCACCGAGCCGCTCGGACCGCACCGAGTTGGGCACGCTCGCCGTCCTGGGCCGCGCGACCGAGCCGGAGAGGGCGCGGCTGATCGCCGCGATGCACCGTCGGGAGGACCCCGTCGTCTCGAACTCGGACCTGATCGGCTGGGCGTCGCACGACCTGCGCGAGCAGCTGCCCAGGATCACCTGCCCGCTGCACCTGGTGGTGGGCGCGGACGACCTGTGGCTCGACGTCGACCGCGTGCGGTGGGCCTCCTCGCGGATCCCCGGCGCACGGTGCACGGTGCTGGACGGGGTGGGTCACTACCCGATGGAGGAGATGCCCGGCTTCGCCGCCCTGCTCGACGGCTGGCTGCGGGAGCTCACGGCCGGGACGGAGGCGGCATGACCGAGCGGCACACCGTCGCGCCCTTCCCGACACCGGGGGAGCGGCCGACCGACCTGCCCGACCTCGTCGGGCGCCTCGCGCGCCGCGACCCCGACGTCGTCGCGGTCCACGAGCGCACCCCCGAGGGGCTGGTCGCGGTGACCCGCGGCGAGCTGTGGCAGCGGGTCCGGGCGCTCACCGAGGAGCTGCGCGAGCACGGGGTCGGCGCCGGCGACGCGGTCGCGGTGTGGATGCCGAACTGGACCGACGCCCTGGTCTGGCAGTGCGCCGTCGCCGCGTGCGGCGGACTCGTCGTCGGGATCAACACCCGCTACGGGGTCGAGGAGGTGACGCACGTCCTCGCCCGGGCCCGGCCGGTGCTCATGGCGCTGGCGCACGGGTTCCACGGGCTCGACCTGGCCGGGAAGCTGCGCGTCGCCGTGGAGGGCTCGGGCGTCCGACCGCAGGTGGCGCTCGTCCGCGGCGACGGGACCACTCCCGACGTCGGGGACCTCGAGGCGTGGACGCCGGAGCGGACCGACGGGCCCGAGCCCGGACCGTCCGACCCCGATCGCCTCGCCGTCGCCTTCACGACGTCGGGCTCCACCGGGCTGCCGAAGCTCGCGGCGCACACCGGAGCGGCGGTGCTGACCCATGCCGTCGCGGGCGCCGCGGCGCTGGGGCTGGCCGAGGGCGACGTGGTGCTCGGTGCTCTGCCGTTGTCGGGCGTGTTCGGCTACAACGCGGTCATGGCGGCGCTCGCGGCGGGCGGGGCGGCGCTGCTGGAGCCGGTCTTCGACGCCGACGACACGCTCGACGACATGGCCGCCGTCGGGGTCACGCACCTCGCGAGCGGCGACGACCTCGTGCTGCGGCTGGTCACGGCGTTGCGGGACCGCCCGCGGGCGCTGCCGATGTGGCGCTGGTGGGGCGTCGCCGACTTCCAGGGCCGTTCGCACGAGCTGGCGGCGTGGCTCGACGACCACGGCGTGGAGACGGCGGGCGTCTACGGCTCGTCCGAGCTGTTCGCGCTCGCCGCGACGTGGCCGCTGTCCGAGCCGACGCCGCAGCGCTGGGCCGGTGGTGGCCGCGTGGTGCACCCCGGGATCGAGGTGCGCGTGCAGGGCGGACCCGGCGTCGAGGGCGAGCTGGAGTTCCGGGGACCGAACGTGGTCGACGCGTATCTGGGTTCCGCGCCGGAGACGTTCACCGACGACGGCTGGTTCCGCTCCGGCGATCTCGGCGTGGTCGTCGACGAGGGCGCCTTCGTCTACGTCTGCCGCGCGGGCGACGCGCTCCGGCTGCGCGGGTTCCTCGTCGACCCCGCCGAGATCGAGCTCCGGCTCGCGGCGCACCCGGCGGTGCACACGGCCAAGGTCGTCGGGGCCGAGGGTCCCGACGGCGGGTCGGTGGCGGTCGGGTTCGTGACGCTCGACGCCCCGGCCGAGCCGTCCGAGCTCCGGGACTGGTGCGCCGCGACGCTGGCCGCGTTCAAGGTGCCCGTCGCCGTGCACGTGCTCGACGAGATGCCGACGACGTCGGGCACGAACGGGACGAAGATCCGCACGAGTATGCTCGCTGCGCTCGCACGTGAGCAGAAAAGGTCGTGATAGCGACCTTTAGTGCTCACGTGTTCTGCACATGCTGGAACCCGAACCGACCCTTGATGCACAGGTGGCCGTGGGTCACGGAGTGGTCGGACGGCGAGGTCACGTTGACGATCGTGTTGTCCTGGACGTGCAGCTCCAGCGAGCAGCCGACGCCGCAGAACGAGCACACCGTCTCGGTGACCGTCTCGCCCTCGGGGTCCCACGTGCCGGCCTCGCGCCGCTCGTGCTCCGCGACCGACTTCAGCGCCCCCGTGGGGCACACGCCGATGCAGTTGCCGCAGTACACGCACGCCGAGTCGGGCAGCGGGACGGCGAACTCGGTGGAGATCGTGGCGTCGAACCCGCGTCCCGCGACGGCGATCGCGAACGTGTTCTGCGCGTCCGTGCCGCACGCCTCGACGCACTTGTAGCAGAGGATGCAGCGGGCGTAGTCGCGCACGTAGAGGTCGTTGTCGACGGTGACCGGCTGCGCGACCGTCGCCCGCGTCTCGCCGTCGGGAATGCCGTGGTGCCCGGGGTGGCGGTTGCCGCGCTCGCCCGCGGCGGCGGGCGGGCCGGGTGGGCCGTAGCGCTCCGGGTCGGCGCCGTACTCGATCTGCCAGCGGGCGACGTCGTCGCCGGCCTCGGACAGGTCGTTGGCGCTCGCGAGCAGCTCCAGCACCATCTTCCGGCTGTGCGCGACGCGCTCGGTGTCGGTGCGGACGACCATGCCGTCCTCGACCTTCCGTGCGCAGCTGGGCACCAGCGGGCGGGACCCCTCGACCTCCACCACGCACACGCGGCAGGCGTTCACCGGCGTGAGGTTGGGCGCCTGGCACAGACGCGGGGTGTCCGCGCCGGCCCCGTCGAGGACGTCCATGATCGTGGCGCCCTCGGGGACGCGGTGCTCGACGCCGTCGACGGTGACGTCGACGAGCCGACGGATGGTGCCGAGGTCGACGACCGTCACGAGGTCCCCTCTCCGATGAGTCCGAGCGCCAGGGCCGAGCGCACCGCCGACGCAGCGGTCTGCCCGAGCCCGCAGATCGACGCGTCGGTCATGACGCGGTCGACGTCGCGCAGCAGTTGCAGCTCGACGGTGCGACCGCCGATCTCGCGCCCGCGCACGATCCGCGCGAGCGCCTCCTCCTGGCGCACCGTGCCCACCCGGCACGGCACGCACTGCCCGCACGACTCGTCACGGAAGAACCCGGCGATCCGCCGCAGTACGGCGGCGAAGTCGGTCGAGTCGTCGAAGCACAGTACGACACCCGAGCCGAGGGTCGCGCCGATCTCGCGGGTGCCCTCGAGCGTGAGCGGGACGTCGAGCTGGTCGGGCGTCACGAAGGAGCCCGCAGCGCCGCCGAGCAGGATCGCCTTCAGTCGAGGGGGCACGCCGCCGGCGAGCTCGAGCAGCTCCCGCAGCGTCGTGCCCATCGGCACCTCGTAGACGCCGGGCCGCGCGACCACGCCGGACAGGCAGAACAGTTTCGTGCCGGTCGACCGGCCGGAGCCGACCGACGCGAACGCCGGCCCGCCCTCGGCGACGATCCGCAGCACGTTGACCAGCGTCTCGACGTTGTTGATGACCGTCGGCTTCCCGAACAGCCCGGCGACCGTGGGGAACGGCGGTTTCGCCCGGGGCTCGCCGCGGCGGCCCTCGAGCGAGTTCATCAGCGCGGTCTCCTCGCCGCAGATGTACGCCCCGGCGCCCCGGCGGACCTCGATGTCGAACGCCCGCCCCGACCCCATGACGTCGTCGCCGAGGTAGCCGTGCCGCCGGGCCTCCGCGACGGCACGGAGGATCGCCCGCTCCGCGGCCGGGTACTCGCCGCGCACGTAGAGGTAGCCGGTGCCCGCGCCGACCGCGATCCCGGCGACCGTCATCGCCTCGACCAGCGCGAACGGGTCGGCCTCCATGAGCACGCGGTCCTTGAACGTGCCCGGCTCGGACTCGTCGGCGTTGCAGACGAGGTACTTCTCGGGCTCGGGGGAGCCCGCGACGGCGGCCCACTTCGTGCCGGTGGGGAACGCGGCGCCGCCCCGGCCGGTCAGCGAGGCGACGGTGATCTCGTCGACGACGCGGGCGGACCCGACGGCGAGCGCGCGCCGCAGGCCCGCGTACCCGCCGGCGGCGCGGTAGGAGTCGAGGTCGCCGGGGTCGACCACCCCGACCCGGGACAGCAGTTCCAGGTCGGGCGCACCGGCCTGCGGGGTGCTGACGACGGGGTCGGGCCCGGGGATCTCCTCGCCGTCGAGCGCGTGCACGACGGCGTCGGCGGTCGCGGGGGCGATCTGGGCGTGGTCGCCGCCTGCGAGGTCGCCGGGAGCGTCGTCGTGAGGGGAGGATTCGAGCGCTCTTGTGGCGTGAGGGTTCCCCTCACGCTGGAAGGGCGACGTGGCGCACTGCAGGAACACCGCGGGGGCCCGCTCGCACAGGCCGAGGCAGGGGCTGCGGGTCCACGTGACGTCGTCGCGTTCGCCCGGGGCGCCCAGGCGTTCCTCCAGCGCGGCGCACAGATCCTCGCCGCCGAACGCGGCGCACCCGACGTCGTCACAGACGTGCGCGGTCCGCGGCGCCCGGGGGGTCACCGAGAACAGCGCGTAGAACGTCGCGACCCCGTAGGCCTCGGCCGGCGGCACGTGCAGCCGCTCGCAGATGTGCGACAGGGCGCCGCGGCTGATCCAGCCGACGGCGTCCATGACGGCGTGGAAGGCCGGGAGGAGGAGGTCGCGCCGCGGGACGGCACCGTCGGGGGCGACGGTGTCGACGGCGGCCCGTTCGGCGTCGGTCGCCGCGTCGGGCAACAGGACCAGATCCACGCGGGACCTCCTACGATCCCGCGACCGGGACGCGCTCGGCGGCCGGACGCGGGGACTCGGACACGGACAGCTTCTCGATGCGGATCGCGGTCGCCTTGAACTCCGAGGTCCCGGACTGCGGGTCCCAGGCCTCGTTGGTGATCAGGTTGACGTCGACCTGCTCGGAGAAGTGCGGGGTGATGAACGCGAGGCCCGGCCGGGCGGCGTCGTCGAAGCGGATCGGGGCCTCGACCGCGCCGCGGCGCGAGACCACCCGCACCCGCTCGCCGTCGCGCAGGCCCAGCGCCCGCCCGTCGGCGGCGTCGACGCACAGGGCCTCGTCGCGGCGCAGCGGCGACGCGTAGCCGCCGGTCTGGACCCCCGAGTTGTAGGAGTCCAGCCGGCGCACCGTGGTCAGCCGCAGGGGGAACTCCGGCGACAGCTCGTCGAGCGGACCGGCGTGCTCCACCGGGGCGAACGGCGCCGGGGCCCCGCGCTTCGCGGGATCGCGCTCCCAGAGCCGGGTGTGCATCGTCGGGGTGCCCGGGTGGTCCTCGGCGGGGCACGGCCACTGCAGGCCGCCCTCGGCCTCGAGCCGCGCGTAGGACATCCCGGCGTGCCAGTCGAGCGAGAGCGAGCGCAGCTCGTCCCAGACCTGCTCGGGGGTCGGCGTGCCCCAGTCGTGCCCGAGGCGCCGGGCCATGTCGCACAGGATCTCCGTGTCGGGCCGGGCGAGCCCGGGCGGCTCGATCGCCTTGCGCACCCGCTGGACCCGGCGTTCCGAGGAGGTCACGGTGCCCTCGTACTCGCACCAGTCGGCGCAGCTGGGCAGCACCACGTCGGCGAGCTCCGCGGTCGCCGTGCGGAAGATGTCCTGGACGACGAGGTGGTCGAGGTCGGAGAGCAGGGCGCGGGCGTGGGCGACGTCGGCCTCGGTCTCCGCCGGGTTCTCGCCCACCACGTAGACCGCCCGGACGTCCCGGCGCTCCATCGCCTCGAACATCTGCGAGAGGTGCAGGCCCCGGGTCGCCGGGATCGCGCTGCCCCACGCCGCGTCGAAGCGGGCGCGGTGGCCGTCGTCGGTGACGTCGTACCCGCCGGGCAGCCGGTTGGGGATCGCCCCCATGTCCCCGCCGCCCTGCACGTTGTTCTGCCCGCGCAGCGGGACCAGGCCCGAGCCCCACCGGCCGACGTGCCCGGTGAGCAGGGCCAGGTTGATCAGGGCGCGGACGTTGTCGACGGCGTTGTGGTGCTCGGTGATACCGAGCGTCCAGCACAGCTGGGCCCGGTCGGCGCGCGCGAACGCCAGCGCGGTCTCGCGGATCATCGCCGCGTCGACGCCGGTGACCTGCTGTGCGCGCTCGAGGGTCCACGGCTCGACCGCGGCGACGTACTCGTCGAACCCGGTGGTGGCGCGCTCGATGAACGCGCGGTTCTCCAGCCCGGCCTCGAGGATCACGCGGCCCATGGCGTGGGCGAGGGCGATGTCGGTGCCGACGTCGAGGGGCAGGTGCCCCGTCGCCCAGCGGGCCGTGGAGGTCCGCCGCGGGTCCACCACGTACAGCGAGGCCCCGTTGCGCAGCCCCTTCAGGACGTGGTGGAAGTAGATCGGGTGGGTCTCACGCGCGTTGGAGCCCCAGAGCAGGACCAGGTCGGTCTCCTCGACCTCCTGGTAGGCGCTGGTGCCACCACCGGCTCCGAACACCGCCGTCAGACCGACGACGCTGGGAGCGTGTCAAGTGCGGTTGCAGGAGTCCACGTTGTTGGACCCCATCACCACCCGCGCGAACTTCTGCGCCATGAAGTTCAGTTCGTTGGTCGCCTTCGAGCACGAGAACATCCCGTAGGCGTCGCCCGGCACCCCGCGGAACCCGGCGGCCGCCCGGTCGAGGGCCTCCTCCCAGGAGGCCTCCCGCAGCTCCCCGCCGTCACGGACGAGCGGCGTGGTCAGGCGGACGTGGCGCGGTGCGCGCATCTCGGACCTCCGAGCGGGGAACGGCTGTGCTCCCCGTCACGCTAATCGGCGTGGAGATCGAATGCGACCCACGTCACGATCAATTCGTCGGTTCGGGCAGGGCGATGCCGCGGAGCAGGCCGCCCAGACCCTCGACGTCGGGGTCGAGGCTCATCGCGAGGATCCGTTCGGCCACGACGATCAGCGGCAGCGCCGCCGTGTTCGCGAGGTGGGCCACCAGCGCGGCGGCCGCGCCCTGGGGGAGCTCGGTGGCCTCGGCGAGGACGTCGATGGCGCGGACCAGCAGGCGGTCGTGCTCGCCGGCGGTGCCGAGCGTCCACGGCGCCGGGGTGGCCGGGCCGGGGAGGCTGAACGGGACCGTGGGCGGACCCGCCGTGGTGGCCGGGGCCGGCCGGTACGGCGGGCGGGCCGTCGCGCCGGCCGCACGGGCCGCGGACGCCGAGGGCTGGTGGGTCGCGAGGTGGACGAGGTAGCCGTGGACGAGCAGGGCGTCGGCACCCGCTCCCACGGGGTAGCCGATCGCGGTCACCTCGTGGATGTCACCGGTGATCGACACGATCCGATGTCGGTGCGTGTACGCCAGACGGTTGCTGCACGCGTCGGCCATCACGTGCTCGACCTGCGCCCGGTCGGCCGGGTGCTTGTGCGCGACGACGAGCGCGCGGGTCGGCCGGACCTGGCCGGGGGCGTACCCGAGCAGGTGGAACATGGTGTCGTTCCACTCCCAGCGGTCGGCGCCGGGATTCCACGTGTACTCCCCGATCCGATCCATCCCACCCCCGGGGCAATCTGGTTGGACGTCACCGAAGAGTAACGACGGGGCCACGATCGGGGGAAGGACCCGTTTCAACCAATCGGCGGTCGCACGTGGCCCAGCGGGGTCATCGCGGGGACACCAGGGCGGGGGTGGTCGCCAGCGGCAGGGTGAGGACGAAGTCCGACCCGGTCGGGGTGGCCTCGTAGACGAGGTCGCCTCCGTGGGCGCGGGCGAGGGCACGCGCGATGGACAGGCCGAGGCCGGCCCCGCCGACGTCCCGTGCGCGAGCCTCGTCCAGCCGGACGAGGCGGTCGAACACCCGCTCCCGGTCCTCCGTCGCGATGACCGCGCCGTCGTTGTGCACCGCCACCCGGGCCCCGTCCCCGGACGCGGTCACCCGCACCCGGACGGCGCCGCCCGGGACGACGTGACGTCGTGCGTTCCCGAGGAGGTTGACCAGGACACGGCGCACCTGGTCGCCGTCGACCGCCGCCACGACGGGTCCGTCGGCGTCCACCGCGACGTCGAGATCCGGGTTCACCAGACGGAGGTGGTCGACCTGTTCCCGGGCCAGGACGACGAGGTCGACGTCGTCCCGACGGAGCTCCTGGCCGCCCTCGATCCGGGCGAGGTCGAGCATGTCGGTGACCAGGGCCGAGGCGCGTGAGGTCTCGCGCACCAGTGCGATGGCCAGCTCCTCGCGGACCTCGCGGTCCTCGTCGGAGTCGCGCACCAGCGTCTCGGCGAGGCTCTGCATCCCGGTCAGCGGGGTCCGCAGCTCGTGGGCGGCGTCGGAGAGGAACCGGCGGGTGGTGGCCTCCGAGCGCCGGGCCTCCTCGGCGGCGCCGCGCTCCCGCCGGGCGGCCTCGTCGGAGCGGTCCTGGGCGGCGTCGAGCGCGTCGAGCATCTCGTCGAATGCGGCCGCGGTGCGACCGATCTCGGTGTCCGGGCTGGAGGGGCGCAGCCGCCGGCCGCGCTCGCCGGTGGTGATCGCGCGGGCCACGCGGGTCATGGCGTCGAGCGGGCGCAGCGCCGCGGTCACCCCGCTGAGGAGCAGCAGCGCCGAGCCGACCACGCCGACCAGCCCCACGCCCACCATCACCCCGCGCAGCCGGTAGACGACCGCGTCCACCTCGCCCGGATCGGCCGAGAGCACGATGACGGTGCCGTCGGCCAGCGGCCGCGTGATCGTCAGACTGTCGCCGCTGCGGACCGGAGGCGGTCCCGGCGTGGGTCGTCCGCCCGGGCCGCCGCGGGGCCCGCCGTCGGGAGGACCGGGCGGGGTCGGCACCCCCTCGAGGACCGCGCCGTCGGCCTGGCGTCGGACCGCGCTGATGCCCTGCCCGTCGAGGAGCCCGACCAGCTCGTCGGCCGGCACCTGCTGGGCGACGAGCTGGTCGACCCGGGCGGCGCGCTCGGAGAGTCGGTCCTGCTGGTCGCGCTCCAGGGCCGCGGAGAGCACGAGGTCGAGCACGATGCCCGCCACCAGCAGCGTCACCACCATGACCGCGACGACCGTGGCGGTCACCCGGAACCGCAGCGAACGCGCGGGGACGGCGGAGGTCTCCGGACGACGCCGGAGGTGGTCGCGCAGGCTCCTCACGACGTCGCCCCGGCCGGGTCGACGTCGGTCGCCTCGGTCGCGCGCAGCGTGTAGCCGAGCCCCCGGCTGGTGTGCACGATCCTCGGCCCGTGGGCCTCGAGCTTGCGCCGCAGCGCGGACAGGTGGACCTCGACGAGGTTGGGGTCGTAGGCGTCGTAGCCCCAGACCTGCGTGAGGATCTGATTCTTGCTCACGGTGCGGCCCCGCTGCTCGGCCAGGTAGCGCAGCAGCCGCAGCTCGGTGGCCGTGAGCTTGAGCGGCGTGCCGGCGCGGGTGGCGACGCCGGCCTCCTCGTCGATGACCAGGTCCCCGACGACGAGCGCGGTCGGCGTCCGGCCCCGCCGCCGCAGCACGGCACGGACGCGGCTCGCGAGCTCCTCGAGCAGGAACGGCTTCACCACGTAGTCGTCGGCGCCGGTGTCGAGCCCGCGGAGCCGGTCGTCGAGGGCGTCGCGCGCGGTCACCATGACGATGCCCGCGTCGGTGCGGTCGCGGACCACGGTGAGCAGGTCGAAGCCGTCCCGGCCCGGGAGCATCACGTCGAGGATCACCAGGTCGGGCCGGAACCCCTCGAGGGTCTCCTCGAGCGACCCGCCGTCGGGAAGGCCGCGGGCGACGTGCCCCGAGCGGTTCAGCGCGCGGACGATCGACTCGCGCACCGTCGCCTCGTCCTCGACGACCAGCACCCGCGGTGCGTTCGGATCCGTCTGACCACCCATGACGTGCCATCCCACCAGGCGCGACTGAACTGCGCCTGAAGTCGCTGAAGCGTGGCTGAGGAACCGTCGGCGCGTCCTCCACCTCAGGGTGGCTTCAGGTCCGCTCCCCATCGTCGATCACGAGCCGCTCGAGAGGGCGGGACGACACGAGAACGACGAGAACGAGGACGGCGATGAGCGACTTCGACCCCGAGACCTCACCGGTGGAGCCGGTGCCGCAGCGGTCGCGCTGGGCCCGGTTCCGGGACACGACGCGGGAACGACGTCCGCGTGGTCGGGCGATCGGAATCCTGGGAACGATCGGAGCCTTCGTGCTCGGCCTGGTGGTGGCGGGCGTCGTGCTGCTGGCGACGCCGCTCGGCACCTCGCTGTCGGGGCCGGGCGGCATTGGTGACGCCGGGCCGGTGGCGATGGCGGCACAGCAGGGTCCCGACGGCGGGCCGGGCGGACCGGGCGGGCCGGGTGGCCCCGGCGGTCCCGGTGCCCCCGGGCCGGGTGGACCGGGGGCGCCCGGCAAGCCCGGTGGACCGATGGCTCCGGGTGGACCGGCCGGTGGGCCGGCCGGTGGCCCCGGCCGGTGTGCTCCGATGCCCCCGGCGCCGCCCGCGAACGGCCAGGCCCCGGCTGCTCCGGCTGCCCCTAACGGCCAGGCTCCGGCCGCTCCGGCGGCGCCCAACGGCCAGGCTCCGGCTGCTCCGGCGGCGCCGAACGGGCAGGCCCCGGCCGCTCCGGCGGCTCCGAACGGCCAGGCCCCGGCGGCTCCGGCGGCCCCGAACGGGCAGGCCCCGGCTGCTCCGAACGGCCAGGCTCCGGCCGCTCCGGCGCCGGCTCCCGCGGGCTGATCCCCGCACGTCCCGCCCCGACCGTGCTCCCTGCGGTCGGGGCGGTGGCGTGTCCGGACCATGATCACGACCTCGTGCGTGACACGCGCAAGCGTTGCTGCGACCCGCTCACGAGGTCCCGATCATGAGTGTGGCGACCTGCTGACCCTCGACGTCAGCCGTGTGCCACCGCTGACGCCGGCGCGTGGTGCGTCCGTGGCCCCGTCGACGCGCTCGGTGCGACGGATCGGCCACGGATCACGGCGGTGCGGCCGACGGGACGAGCGTGGCGACCTGCTGACCCTCGACGTCAGCCGTGTGCCACCGCTGACGCGGTCGAACGTCGCCGGCCCACGGTCAGCCCTCGGACTCCAGGATCCCCCGCAGGGTCTCCAGGTCCGCCGCGACGGCGGCGACGTCGGCCTCGACGTCCGCGTCCGTCATCCCCGCCCGGGGCCGCACCGTGAACACCACCTCCGCGTCGCCGCCCCACGGCACGACGCGCATCGGGTTGAGCACCTCGGTCCCGTCGGGCAGGCGCACCACGTGGTCGAGCACGCCGAACGGGTTGGGTTCGCTGAAGCGCACGCCGACGGTGCCCATCGGGGACGTGGCGGTCCACCACCCGTCGTCGGCGGGGACGAGGGCCGCCGAGGAGAGCCCGGCGGCCCAGTGCGGGAGGTTCGTCGGGTCGGCGGCGTAGTCGTAGACCCGGCGCCAGGGCCGGTGGACGACGGTGGAGACGTGCGGCACGTCCGGCATCACACCATGCGTGACCAGCCGGGTCCCCGACCTCTGCGCCGTCGGGTGACGGCCCCGAACATCCTCGGACGCTGCGTCGATCAGGGTCACCCGATGCGCGGAAGCACGTCCGGAAACCGTGTCCCACACATGTCGCAGCAGTTGACGACACGTCTTCCGGACGGGTCCGTCACCCGTCCGTCACCGTCTCCGAAAGGACGTGCAGATCGTGTCGACGCTGCGCCGGACCGTTCTCGCCACCGCCATCGTCTCCACCGGGCTGGTCTCCACCGCCGGCCTGGCGTTCGCGGGTGACAACCCCTCCGGCGACCACCACGGTCACGGCCACAGCCACGGCCACCACCACGGCGACGTGACCGTGCAGAAGGGGCTCATCAACTCGAGCGATTTCGCCCCGAACACGCCGATCAACGCCTGCAACAACGACGTGCCGGTCAACGTCGCCGGCGGCCAGCTGCCGATCCAGGACAACGTGCTGAGCGTGCCGTTCCTGTCGAAGGCCGGGCACGGCAACGCCGCCACCAGCCTGAAGTCCTGCTCGAACCCGATCGACGCCGTCAACTAGGCAGCACGACCGCCGGCCCACCCGCCGTCGGGATCTCTCCCGACGGCGGGCCCGCCCCGCCGGGTGGCACCAGCGGTCCCAGGACATGCGTTCCTCTCGCACGCCCCGGCCGCACGGGGCAGCCTGGGACCATGTCCATCACGACGGAGCTCCCCGGCGGCACCTACCACCTCGGCGACCTCGAGGTCACCCGCGTCGGCTACGGGGCGATGCAGCTGGCCGGCCCGCACGTGTTCGGCCCGCCCGCCGACCGGGACGCCGCGATCGCGGTCCTGCGCGAGGTGGTCGCGCTCGGCATCAACCACATCGACACGTCGGACTTCTACGGCCCGCACGTGACCAACGAGATCCTCCACGAGGCGCTCGCGCCCTACCCGGACGACCTCCGCATCGTCACGAAGGTCGGGGCGTTCCGTGACGAGCAGGGCGGCTGGCCGCAGGCGCTCGAGCCGCACCAGCTGCGCCAGGCCGTCGACGACAACCTGCGGCGCCTCGGGCTGGAGACCCTCGACGTCGTCAACCTCCGGATGCCCGGCGGCGACGACACGATGACCCCGCAGCCGCACGAGCCGATCGAGGAGCGCTTCGGCACGTTGGCCGAGCTGGCGCAGCAGGGCAAGATCCGCCACCTCGGGCTCTCCACGGTGAACGCGGACCAGATCGCCGCGGCGCAGGCGATCGCGCCGGTGGTCTGCGTGCAGAACCCCTACAACCTCGCCCGCCGCGACGACGACGCCCTGATCGGGTCGCTGAACGAGCAGGGCATCGCCTACGTGCCGTACTTCCCGCTCGGCGGGTTCTCCCCGCTGCAGTCCTCGGAGCTCGACGCGGTCGCGCAGCGGTTGGGGGAGTCGCGCCTCGCGGTGGCGCTGGCGTGGCTGCTGCAGCGCTCCCCGAACATCCTGCTGATCCCCGGCACGTCGTCGGTGGACCACCTGCGCGAGAACGTCACCGGGGCCGGGCTCGAGCTGCCCGCCGACGCGGTGGCCGAGCTGGACGCCATCGGTTCGTGATCTGATCCCGGGCGATGCGGATACGGGTGGAGCTGCCGGAACAGTCGGACGTCGAGGCGCACGCCGCGGCGAACGCGCGCGGCGAGATCCCGGACCGCACGCCCTACGGGCTGCACCACCTGGCCGACGCCGGGGACGTCGAGCTGGAGTTCCGTCGGCCGCTGACCGGCCGGGCCGCGTGGGTGGCCCGGAAGGTCCGCAACCGGCTCGACGGCTACGAGCCGGTGGCGGAACTGCTCGGGATGCGGTCCCGACGACGGGCCGACGCGATCTTCTGCATGGACGAGCGCACCGGATTCCCGGCGGTCGCCCTGCCAGGCGGGCCGCCGGTGGTCTCCGGGCTGGTCTGGGTGCAGGGGCCGGAGACGTACTCGCGGGCCGCGCGACCCGTCGTCGGAACCCTCCTGCGGCGCTTCGCGGGGATCGTGACCCTCGGGCCCGGGATGTACACCGACCTCGTCGACGGTTGGGGGCTCGACCCCGCGCGCGTGCACCCGTGCCGGCTCGGGATCGACACGGAATTCTTCGGCGTGCGGCCGTGGTCGGAGGCGACGCCGCTCGTCGCGGGGGTGGGCGACGACGAGGCCCGCGACCACCCGCTGCTCGTCGAGGCCGTCTCCCGCCTGGCGTCCCGACGGCGGGTGCGGCTGGAGATCGGCACGACGATGGCCGGGGTCGAGATCCCCGAGGCGCTCGGCGTCGTGCACCGTCGTCGGATGGAGGGCGCGGTGCGGGCGATGTACGGACGGGCGACGGTCGTCGCGCTGGCACTCCGGCCGACGACGCGGGGGAGCGGGTCGACGGTCGTGCTCGAGGCGGCGGCCAGCGGACGGCCCGTCGTCGCGACCCGGACCGCGGCGATGGAGGCCCTCGTCGACCCGTCGCGGGGGATCCTCGTCGAGCCCGACGATCCGGACGCCCTCGCCGACGCGATCGGCGCGCTGCTCGACGACCCGGAGCGGGCCAGGGCGATGGGGGAGGCGGCCCGCGCGTGGGTCACGGAGCTCCACAGCAGCGCGCAGATGGCTTCGGACATCCGTGACGTCGTGCGCAAGGTGGTTGCGGACCACCGGTGACGGGTCACCCGCTCGGGTGACACCTTCCGCGCTCGTCACCGGCGCCTCGTCCGGGATCGGAGCAGCGTTCGCGCGCGCGCTCGCCGCCCGCGGCCACCCGCTGGTGCTGGTCGCCCGCTCCGAGGACGCGCTGGACTCCCTGGCAGCGGAGCTGGACGTTCCGGTGCGGGTCGTGGTCGCCGACCTCACGACCACCGAGGGACTGGACCGGGTGGAGGCGGAACTCGGCGGGGTCGACCTGCTGGTGAACAACGCCGGCGCCGCGACCTACGGCGAGCTGGGGGACCAGACCCACGACGACCTCGACGACGCGGTCCTGCTCAACGTCCTCGCCCCGACGCGCCTGACGGCGGCCGCGCTGCGCGAGATGGCGCCCGGCAGTGGGATCATCAACGTCTCCTCGACCGCGGCCGGCCGCGACGATCCGGCGACGGGCGCCTACGCCGCGGGCAAGGCCTACCTGGAGACCCTGTCGCGGGCGGCCCGCCACGAGGGCGAGCAGCACGAGATCCGGGTGACCGTGGTGCGCCCGGGCCGGACCTCCACCGCGTTCCACGAGCGCTCGGGGGAGGAGTCCGCCCACCTGCCGGCGTGGCGGTGGCAGTCCGCCGAGCGGGTGGCCGAGGCGGCGCTGGACGCGCTGGAGCGCGGCGACGACGAGGTCACCGTGGCGCCCGGGGACGGTCACGAGCGCAGGTGACGCTCCGTCCAGAGCGCGGCCTGCGTGCGGTCGGTGACGCCGAGCCGCTGGTAGATGTGCGTCAGGTGGTTCTTCACGGTGCGCTCGGTGATCGCGAGCCGGCGGGCGATCTGCTTGTTGCCCAGCCCGTCGGCCACCAGCAGGAGCACCTCGGACTCGCGGTCGGTGAGGTCCACGGTGCGCGGCGGGGGAGCGGAGCGCGCGCTGAGCAGGACCCGGGCCGCGCGGCCGTCGAGCGGGGCCTCGCCGCGGGCGACCTGGCGCAGGCCCTCGAGGATCGTCTCCGGCTCGGCGTGCTTGAGCAGGTAGCCGTCGGCACCGGCGTCGAGGGCCGCGAGCACGTGGCGCTGGTCGGCGAACGAGGTGAGCACGAGGACACGGACGTCGGGAGCCGCCGCCCGGATGCGCCCGGTCGCGGTCGCCCCGTCGGTGCCGGGCATGGACAGGTCCATGAGGACGACGTCGGGTCGCAGCGTCCCGGCGCGCTCGACGGCCTCGTCCCCGTCGCGGGCCTCTCCGACGACCTCGAGGTCCGACACGGTGGAGATCAGGGCGACGAGTCCCTGCCGGACGACGGCGTGGTCGTCCACGACGAGGACGCGGGTCACGACCGCGGCACCTCGACCCCGACCGTGGTGCCCGACCCCGGCACGGAGCGGACGTCGACGGTGCCCCCGGCGTCGTCGACCAGGTCGGCCAGCGCCCGCAGCCCGAGGTGGCCGTCGGCCGCGTGGGCCGCGGCGTCCGCCGGGTCGAACCCGCGCCCGTCGTCCGCGACCGAGAGCCGCCACCGGACGGGGTCGGCGGCCAGCGTGATCGCGGCGGTGGTCGCCCCGGCGTGCGTGACGACGTTGCGGACCGCCTCCTGCGCCGCCCGGTAGAGCAGGGCCGCCTCGGCCGGCCCGACCGCGTCGACGGCCTCCAGCCTCGTCGTCACCGCGACCCCCCGTCGGCGCAGGCCGCCCGCGAGGTCCTCCAGGGCCGGCCCGAGGCCCTCCTGGGCGAGGTTGGGCGGGTAGATGTCGACGAGCAGCGTGCGCAGCGACCCGATGCTCTCCCGCAGCCGCGTCGCCGACTCGGAGACCACGGCCGGGTCGGAGCCGCCCCGCAGCCGGCTCGCGTCCAAGCCGTACGTGATCCCGGTGAGTTCCTGGACCACGCCGTCGTGGAGGTCCTGGGCGATCCGGCGGCGCTCGGCGGTCGACGCCTCGACGGCGTGGCGGAGCAACCGCTCCCGCTGGCGTTCCCGGCGCTGCAGCTTGCGGGCCAGCGTGACGGCGAGCGGCACCTGCACCAGTTCCAGCAGCAGCAGGGCCCCGACGGAGAGCGGGGCGAACGAGCGCCAGGCGTCCCAGCCCGCCTCGACCACCGCGTCGTAGCGGAAGTAGGCCTCGTAGAGCAGCGGCGTGCCACCCGGCGTCCGGATCGCGTGGTAGACCTCGAGCACGCGCCCGGCGCCGGAGCCGTCCTCGGCGACGCCGGCCGAGGCGTCGTCCCCGTCGAGGACGCGCAGCTCGTCGGGATCGAGCCGGTGGCGGTCGCCGATCTCCTCGCGGTGGTCGCTGTAGAGGATCCTCCCGTCGCGGTCCCAGACGAGGACGCGGATCAGCGAGTCGCCGAGCACGGCCCGGGTGACCGCGTCGTCGACCCGCTCGATCGCCTCCGGGTCCGCGTCGAGCAGCGCGTCGGACAGCCGTGGCTCCACCACGCCGTGCGCGGTGACCGACGCGAGCTGCGTGACCCGGTCGATCGCCGCGTCCGTCGCCTGCGCCCGGGCCACGAGGGCGATCGCGACGGCGAGCCCGAGCGTCACGAGCAGGCCGGCGACGGTGAACCCGGCCACGAGCCGCGGTGCGGTCGCCCGGAACCACCGACGGCGCGCGGGGGGCGGCGGTGGCGGGGACGAGGGGGCGGGCGCCGCGTCCACCTCTCCGATCACGACGGCGAGACTACGCAGCTCACGGGTGCGGACCGGGGGTACCGGGACCATCGTCCACTGGTCCGGGGTCCGGTCCGGGCACCAGATTGGTGATCATGACGATCACTCCGCTCCCCGTGGCGCCGCCCGTCGTGCGCGCCGTCGGCCCGGTCGGCCCGGCGGCACTGGTCACCGGGGCGTCCTCGGGGATCGGAGCCGCGTTCGCGCGGGAGCTCGCCGCGCGGGACCGGCCGCTGGTGCTCGTCGCGCGCTCGCGGGGAGCGCTGCACCGGCTGGCGGCGACACTGCCGGTGCCGGTGCGGGTGGTCGTCGCCGACCTCACGCGGCCCGAGGACCTGGCGCGGGTGGAGGCGGTCCTCCCCGACGTCGGGCTGCTGGTCAACAACGCGGGAGCCACCACCTTCGGTGGGCTCGGCGGGCAGTCGCCGGCCGAGCTCGAGGCGTCGGTACTGCTCAACGTCCTCGCCCCGACCCGGCTGACCGCGGCCGCGCTGCGCTCGATGGCGCCGGGCAGCGGGATCATCAACGTCTCCTCGACCGCGGCGGGCCGGGACGACCCGGCGCTCGCCACCTACGCGGCGGGCAAGGCCTACCTGGAGTCGTTCTCCCGGGCGGCCCGTCGGGAGGCGCACGAGCGGGGGATCGGGGTGACCGTGGTGCGGCCCGGGCGGACCCGGACCGCGTTCCACGAGCGGGCTGGCGAGGACTCCGGGCACCTCCCGGCGTCGCGCTGGCAGACCGCGGCGGCCGTCGTGCACGCCGCCCTCGCCGCGTACGACCGCGGCGAGGACGAGGTGACGGTCGCGCCGGGTCAGCCCTGAAGCAGGCCCCGCATCTCGGCGATCTCCGCCTGCTGCGCGGCGATGATCGCTTGCGCGAGCCGGCGCGCCTGCGGGTTCGTCCCCTGCGCCAGCTCGGTCTGCGCCATCTGGACCGCCCCGGTGTGGTGGGCGATCATCATCGTCAGGAACGCCCGGTCGAACGTGGGCCCGGACGCGCCGACGAGGTCCGCCATCTCCTGCGGGCCCATCATCCCGGGCATCCCGCTCATGGCCATCGGCTGGTCACCCGCGGGCACGGGCGCGCCCCAGGCGGTGAGCATCGCGGTCATCTGCTCGATCTCGGGGCCCTGCTCGTCCTCGATCCGGGCCGCGAGGGCCTTCACCCGGGGCGCGGCGGCGCGCGTGTCGGCGAGCCGCGACATGGCGACCGCCTGCTGGTGGTGCGGGATCATGTCGGTCGCGAAGGCCACGTCGGCCGGCCCGTGGGCGGCGTCGACACCGATCGCGGGAGCGGCGGCGGGGGTCGGGGGCGTACTCGTGCAGGCGCCGAGCAGGACGAGGGCGACGACCGTCAACAGGCCGCCGACAGTGCGGGAACGCATGGGAACTCCTCCGGAACAGGGGTGGGACGCGGTGGTGGGCGTCCCGGCCTAGAGCCGGAGGATCTGGAGGGCGGCGAGCCGCCGCGGGACGGGGACCGGTGCGGGCCCGGCGAACCGTGGGGTCGGCCCGCGGGCGGGGCCCGGGGTGCGGGTCGGAGCGACCAGGAGCACGAGCAGCGTGGCGGCGGCGAGGGTCGCAAGCGCCACGAGCACGGCGACGCAGAGGTGCTCGAGCATCGAGGTGTGGCCGGAGGGCATCTCGTGCCCGGCCTGGCCGTGGTCCTGCACCGCGACCACGCTCGACCCGTGGTGGACGACGGGCGCGACGAGCTGGTGCATCCCGACGAGCCCAGCGAGCAGGGCCAGCACCAGCAGGGCTCGCGCCCATCCCGGCGTGCCGCGCTGCTCGACCACGGTCCCGACGATACCGGTGATCTTGTGCGCCGAGGTGTACACCAGCCATCCCGGGCGCCCGGTGGACCTGCCTCGCGTGCATCTCGCGAACGCCCACGCGCTGGGCCGTTTCCGAGGTGTACACCAGGCATGCGGGGCGGGCCGTGGACCTGCCCCACGTGAATCTCGCGGTCGGTCGGCCGGCCAGGCCGCGCGACCCGTCGTCCGGAACGAGCGAAAGGCCCCTTCGGTCGAGTAGATCGACCGAAGGGGCCCCTCGCCCAGGACCGGGGCGGACGACTCAGCGTCGGAGCAGACCCCGCGCGAGCCCCCCGACCACCGACGGCCCGCTCCCACCGGGCGGCCGGCAGTAGCGCTCCGGCATGCCCAGCAGCACGAAGCTGCGCAGCAGCTCCGCCGTGCGCGCGGTCGGGCGGCCGGCCAGGAGGGCCGCGCAGGTGTCGGCGTCGACCCGCTCACCGGCCGAGGTGTAGCTCCGCATGGCGGCGTTCTCGAACGCGTACCAGGTGGAGGGGAACCGGAAGGCGAGCTCGGCCCCGTCGTCGTGCCGGGTCAGCGCGAAGACCGGGTTGAGGGTCGGCCGGCCCGCGGCGTGCGGGGGCGTGGTGAAGGCGCCGTGGTCGGCGAACACCCGCTCGTCGGTGGAGGTGACGAGCATCAGCCACTTCGCGCCGTCCAGCTCCGCGGGGTGTCGCGGCGACGCCAGCTGCGGCCCGTACCCGGCGAGGTAGTCGGCCAGCAGCTCGTCCTCGCAGGTCAGCCGCCACGGGGCGCCGCGCAGCAGCCGGACGTACCCGGCCGGGTCGCGCTCGAGCGGCCCGTCGGTGGGGGCGAGGCGGGCGTTGCCGAGCCGGTCCAGCAGCACCGTGTCCGCCACCGCGACCCGCCGTAGCTCGTCGAGCGAGCCCTGCTGCGCGTCGAAGTAGTGGAAGGCGTCCGAGCACACCGACGCGGCGAACGCGTCGTCGTCGAACGGCAGCGCGTCCACGCGGTCGGCGCACACGAAGCCCTGCGTCGGCGCGACGTAGCGCCGCCCGACCCACAGCTGCAGGAAGTTCCGGTCCACCCCCACCACCGGACGCGGGTCCGGGCGGTGCGCGAGGTGGTGCGCCACGTGCCCGAAACCGCAGGCCAGGTCGAGGACCGGGCGCGACCCGGCGTCGGGAACGGCATGCAGCAGCGACGTCGTCGCGAGGAAGCGCGGCTGCCCGAACCGGGCGAGGAAGTAGGGCAGCAGCTCGGCGTCGATGCGGTCGCTGGAGCGCGCGTAGGCGAGCTCCATCCAGTCCTGCGCGGTGAGCCGGTCGAGGTCGGAGAGCATCGCGCGGACCTCCGCGCGGCGGGCGGCGAGCGCGACCCGCGGCCACGGCCCCCGCGTGAACGGCAGGCGCACCCCGGGCCGCGACGACGGCGCGGGCGGCGGGAACGCGAGGAGCGCGACCAGCGCGTCGAGCGGACGGTCGGCGGCGAGCAGGGCGACGAGCTCGTCCGCGGTCGGGCCGGCGACCTCGCAGCGACCGGTGAGGTGGTCCTGCGAGTCGATGCGGCCCCGGCGCAGGACGGGGATGTCGTCGATCTGCGGGTAGGTGGAGCACGTGCAGCGCAGCAGCCCGAAGGTCCCGCCCGGCAGGGGCTGGGTGGGGGTCGGGGTGAGGGTCGGGCGGTCACCGCAGTCGGGGCAGCGCAGCGCCGCCACGGCGGGGGTGCGCACGGTGGGCAGGGCAGGGGAGAGCGTCACGGGACCTCGCGCGGGGAGTCGACGGGGAGCGGGCGCGGAACGGGATCAGGCGCGCGGGGGTCCGCGCCGCGGCAGGCAGCGCGCGAGATCGACCCCGGCGAGCCCGACGGCGGGTGCGGCCGCCGGGACCGGACGGCTCGGCCCGTCGGGCACGAGGGTGGTCAGCAGGCGGACCAGCGGCGGCAGGGACACGGCCGCGAGCAGGGGTTCGCTGAGGGCGACCGTGACGACGAGGAGGGTCGTCGCGAGCTGCAGCGCCACGTGCGACGTACCGCCGGCGGGCGGGGTCAGCGCGGTGACGGCGAGCGCGGCGGGCTGGGCGAGCACCGCGAGGTTCAGCAGCGCGAACGGCCCGGGCGACCGGTGGGGGAGCGTGAGGCGCGCGATCCCGACGACGGCCGCGGCCAGCGCGACCCCCAGCACGTGGGCGCCGGCGGCGTGGGCGACGACGTCGAACGCCACCGCGGTGATCAGCACCACGACGGCGCTGAATCCCCTCGGTGTCATTCCTGCCCCGGCCATGGCGGCGAACCGTAGCAGCGGGATCCGGGCACTTCCGGGGGGTCCGGTGCCCGCGGACGACGCGCCGAGGGCCGGGTGACGGGCCCTGCGGCGCGCCGCGTCAGGGGCCGGTCAGACCCAGCCGTCCGTCGGGATCCGAGGTCGGGTTCGGCTCCGGCTCGAGGACCGTGCCCGCCTCGCCGATGACCGACGCGTCGCCCTCCACCGACCAGGTGCGTCCGTCCGCCTCGACCTCGGCGCCCTCGGCGGGAGCCGGCTGATCGAGCCGGCCCGCGTACCGGAACTCGTCGTCCTCGAGGAGCCAGGCGTCGTCGGGGCGACCGACGGGTGCGCCCGCGGTCGGGCCGCCCTCGGGGCGGTACTGCACGTCGGCGCGGGGGCGCGTGGCGTCGTCGGGGGCCGGGCGGACCATGGGTTTCTCCCTCTCGCGTGCTCGCGGGAGGAATGCCCTCCTCAGGGCAGGTGTACGCCGACCGCCTCGCGCCGGGCGCGGATCACGTCGTCGATCCCCGTGGCCTCTGCGAGGCCCGCGCCCTGCTCCATCGCGTCGAGCCAGACGCGCTCCCGGTCCTCCACGGCCTGCGTGAGCCGGACGACCTCCTCGACGTGCTCGCGGGGCACGACGACGAGCCCGCTCGCGTCGCCGCGGACGACGTCACCGGGACGCACCGCGACCCCGCCGAGGACGACGTCGACGTTGATCGCGCCCGGCCCCTCGTTGGACGCCGTCGTCGGGTAGACCCCGCGGGCGAAGACCGGGAGTCCGATCCCGTCGATGCCGTCGGCGTCGCGGATGACCCCGTCGATCGCGATGCCCACCGCGCCGATCCGCGCGAGCGCGCCGCTCATGATGTCGCCGAGGACCGCCGCGTCCGTGCGGCCGCCGCCGTCGACGACGAGCACGTCGCCCGCCCGGGCGAGGTCCGGAGCCTTCAGCAGGAAGAGGATGTCGCCGGGCTTGGTCCACACCGTGAGTGCCGGGCCGCAGAAGTCGCGGCCGCCCGCCTGGCGCACGATCCCGGGCCCGACCACCGACACCGGTCCGCCGCAGTCGGCGATCTGCGTGGTGGGGAACGCCGCGAGGGCGGCGACGGCGGCCGGGTCGGGCCGGTGGTCGTCGTCGTTGATCGTCCACTGCTGCGGGTGCGCCTTGCTCACGACGACGGAGCCTTCCGCACCCGGGGGCGACGCGCAGCCCGCCGTCCGGAAGAGCCCGGTGGTCGTGCGTCGCGGGCCGTCGATCGCACGGCGTCGGGGCGCGGGGAATGGAGGGACGGTGCGCCGGGCTACCCGGTCCCCGAACGATGTCTGCATCGATCGCGTCCAGTCACGGCGGGTCGGGCCACCGGGAGGACCGAGCATGGACGCCGTCGAGTTCGAGCGCGTCGAGTACAGCGCCGACGTGGGCCAGGGCCCGCGCATCCGGGACGACCTGCGGCAGTGGCTGCGCTCCTCGGCGGTGCCGGGCGGCGTCGCCGACGGCATGGTGCTGGCGGCGAGCGAGGCGATCGACAACGTCGTCGTGCACGCCTACGACGACGATCACCGCCGCGACGGTGTCGCCCGGATCGACCTCACCGTGATGCTCGACGACGGCGAGGTGCTGGTGACCGTCGCGGACGGCGGGCGCTGGCGGGAGCCGACGAGCCCCGACCTCGAGCACGACGTGGTCGGGAAGCCCGCGCTGCACGGGCGCGGGATCACGCTGATGACCTCGCAGGTCGACGAGGTCGCCATCAAGCACGGCCTGCGCGGGACCACGGTGCTGCTGCGCTCGAGGTGGGCTCCGCCCTCGTGAGTACTCATCCGTGCTGGAGCACGGATTACTGCTCACAGGGGCTCGGCCCACCTCGGCGGACGCTTTTCCGCGAAGGCCCGTAGCCCCTCCGCGCGCTCCGCACCGTCCACGATCGCGGCGACCGCCGTGTCGGTGTCGGCCCACCCGCGGGCGTCGGTCTCGAGCACGGCGGAGTCGACGGCGGCGAGCGTGGCGGCGACCGCGGCGGGGGAGCGTTCGGCGATCCGGTGCGCCACGGCCAGCGCCGCGTCCTCGGCGCCGCCCGGCTCGGTCAGGTCGGTGACCAGGCCCAGCTCGTAGGCCCGGCCCGCGTCGATCGGGTCGCCGGTGAGCAGCAGCCGCTTCGCGACGGCGGGAGTGAGGGCCCGCGGGGTGCGGAACAGGGCGCCGCAGTTCGCGACCAGGCCGAGCCCCACCTCCGGCAACCCGAAGCGGGCTGCGGTGGAGGCGACCACCAGGTCGCATGCGAGCGCGAGCTCGAACCCGCCGCCGAACGCGATGCCCTCGACCGCGGCGATCAACGGGGTGCGGCGCCGGCGGGCGACCACGCCGTAGTTCCCACCCCGAGGGGTCGGCGCCCCGGGCCCGACCGCCACGTCGGTGCCGGCGCAGAACGCCCTGGCGCCGCCGAGCAGCACCCCGCAGCGCAGGGCGGGGTCGTCGTCGAGGCGGTTCAGCGCGTCGTCGAGCCCGCGGGTCATCGCGGCGTCGATCGCGTTGTGCTTCTCCGGCCGCGTCATCCGGATCATGAGCACATGGACGTCAAGCTCCGTCCGCACCCGGGCGGCGACCTCCTCGGCGGTCGGCTCGGGTCGGTCGGGCCAGGGGTAGGTCACGCCGTGACCCTAGAGCTGCCGGCGGCGCCGCGAGGTTCACCTCAGGCAGGCGCGGCGGCCTCGGACTCTGCCTGACGTACACCTCGCGCCGCGGCCGCGTCGACCGGAGCGAGGAGTTCGGTCTCGGTCGTGCGGCCGCGCAGGGTGCGGGAGCCGATGGAGGTCCAGCGCGACGCCTCGTCCCCGGCCCGGGCGACGGCGGCTCCGGACCCGACGACGCCGCCCTCGACGTCCTTGGCCAGGTCGCACAGGCGGGCGGCCTCGTTCACCGGGTCGCCGATCACGGTGTACTCGTAGCGGCGGCGGTCGCCGATGTTCCCGGCCACCGCCTCCCCGGCCGACACCCCGATCCCCGCACCCAATTCAGCCGAGCCGGAGAACACCTCCTCGGCCAACCGGACCGCCATCACCCGCCCCGCCGCCAACGCACACCCCGCCGCGTCTGCCATGTCGGTCGGGGCGCCGAACACCGCCAGCGCGGCGTCGCCCTCGAACTTGTTGATCCACCCGCCGTGGTGCTCGACCACGTCGATCACGACGGCGAAGAACTCGTTGAGCAGCTCCACGACCTCGGTCGGTGGGCGGGTCGCGGCCAGTGTGGTGGACCCGACGAGGTCGACGAACAGCACGGCGACCTCGCGGACCTCCCCGCCGAGCTCGACGTCGTTCTCCAGCGCGTGGCGGGCGACGTCCTCGCCGACCTGGCGGCCGAAGAGGTCCCGGACCCGTTCCCGGTCGCGCAGTCCGGAGACCATGGTGTTGAACCCGGCCTGGAGCAGTCCGAGTTCGGTGGTGTCGAAGACCGGGACGTCGACGTCGTACTCGCCGCGTTCGACCTTCTTCAGTGCCCGGCGCACCGCGAGCACCGGCGCGGCGGTCGACAACGCGGTCAGGGTGATCACCGCCCCGCCCAGGACCAGTGCGACCCCGCCGAGCACCACCACCACGATCGCCAACCGCGTCACGTCGTACGTCCCGAACGCCAGCGCCGCGACCGCCGCCAGCACCACCCCGAGCAGGGGCACCGCCGTGCCGAACAGCCAACCGCCCAGCGTGCGCATGAGCACCCCCGGGAGCACCCGTCCCGACGGCGGACGTGCGCTCAGCACCCGCCGGGCGGCCGGCCGCAGCACGGTCTCCACGAGCCGGTAGGTGATCGACACCGTCGCGAGCCCGCCGAGCAGCACCGTCGCCAGGACCTGGAGCGCGATCCGCCAGGAGTCGAGCACGTTGAGCAGCAGGAACACCACGGACGCGACGCCCCACAGGGTGGTCTGCACCGCGGCGAGCCGGACCGGCCCGCCGAGCACGACCCGCCGGAACCGCCGCTCCCACCCGCGCCGCTGCCGCTCGTCGGCCCCGTCGCGCAGCGGCCGGACCCGCATCAGCAGGTGTCCCCACCCGGCGCCGACACCGACCGCGAGCAGCACGTAGCCGGCGAAGACGATCAGGTTGCGCAGGAGCAGCGACGGGGTGTCGACGAGATCGCGCGGCAGGATCCACGCGGCCAGGACCAGCACGATCCCCGCGCCGATCACGTTGGGCAGCACCACCACGAGCAGCAGCAGTGCCCGGGTCCCGGCGCTCAGCCCCCGGTCGCCGGCGCGGGCCTCGATGGGCGGGCCGGACCGGCGGGAACGACGACGGGCCACACGACCTCCTAGCGGTACCACGGGTACCGGAAAGATAGCCCAGGTGCGCTCCGCGCCTGTGAGCAGTGATCCGTGTCAGGGCACGGACAAGTACTCACGGGGGCGCAGCCCACCCCTGGATCGAGTCAGTTCGCGACACCCCCCGACGGTGCGCGATCCCGACGGCGGTCCCGTCGGGACTGCGTGTGACCATGTCGCCGCGAAAAACGCGCGGGGAGCAGGAGGTACGTCGGTGACGGACGGGGCGGACGGCGGCACGGTCGACGAGGGCACGGGGCCGATCGACCTCACCTACGCCGAGCACTTCCATCCCGCCCGACCCCGCGCCCTGCGGCACCGCCCGAAGGTCCGCTCACCGTTTGAGCGGCGCTCCGCGGGCCGTGACGGCGAGCCGATCGGCACCAACCCGGCCTACGTCGCGTGGCTGCGCGGGCAGTCGATGCTTGCCGACGCCGACGCCATCGCCCGGCAGTTCTCGGGACGCGGCGCGATGTGGCAGAACCCGTACGCCGACCCCGACCCGCGGGGCGCCGTCGACACCGCGAGCGTGTGGTTCACCGCCTACCCGCTGTCGTTCATGACACGCCCGGGCCAGCCCTTCCTCGCCGCGATGGCGGAGGAGGAACTGTGGCGGGCGTTCGCCGCGATCGGGGTCGAGGGCGTGCACACCGGCCCGGTGAAGCGGGCGGGCGGCATCTCCGGCTGGGAGCACACCCCGAGCGTCGACGGCCACTTCGACCGCATCTCCACGGTGATCGACCCGGCGTTCGGCTCCGAGGCCGACTTCCGCGCGATGTGCGGCATGGCGACCTTCCACGGCGGCACCGTGATCGACGACGTCGTGCCCGGCCACACCGGCAAGGGCGCCGACTTCCGCCTCGCCGAGATGGGCTACGCCGACTACCCGGGCATCTTCCACATGGTCGAGATCGACCCGGAGGACTGGTCGGAGCTGCCGGTCGTGCCGCCGGGGCGGGACTCGGTCAACCTCGACGTCGCCACCGAGGAGCGCCTGGAGAAGGCCGGCTACATCATCGGCGCCCTGCAGCGGGTGATCTTCCACGCGCCCGGGGTGAAGGAGACCAACTGGAGCGCGACGAAGGCCGTCGTCGGGGTGGACGGCATCGCCCGGCGCTGGGTGTACCTGCACTACTTCAAGGAGGGGCAGCCCTCGATCAACTGGCTCGACCCGTCGTTCGCGGGGATGCGCCTGACGATCGGCGACGCGCTGCACTCGCTGGCCGACCTCGGCTCCGGGGCGCTGCGCCTGGACGCCAACGGCTTCCTCGGCGTCGAGAAGTCGGCCCTCGGCGGCCCGGCGTGGTCGGAGGGCCACCCGCTCTCCGGTGCCGCGAACCACCTCATCGCGAGCATGGTCCGCAAGGTCGGCGGGTTCACCTTCCAGGAACTGAACCTGACGATGGACGACATCCGGGAGGTCGGGCGCGCCGGCGCGGACCTCTCCTACGACTTCGTCAACCGTCCCGGCTACCACCACGCCCTCGCCACCGGCGACGCCGAGTTCCTGCGCCTGGGCCTGCGCACCGCCCGCGACCTCGGGATCGACCCCGCGTCGCTGGTCCACGCGCTGCAGAACCACGACGAGATGACCTACGAGCTCGTGCACTGGGCGGCCGGGCACCGCGACGAGACGCTCGTCTTCCGCGGCGAGGAAATGACCGGCGCGCACCTGGCCGAGATCGTCCGCGGGGAGCTGCTCGACGCCCTCGCCGGGCCCGGGCACCCCTACAACCTGGTGTTCACCACCAACGGGATCGCCTCGACGATCGCGACCGTCATCGCCGCCTCGATCGGTATCGCCGACCTCGACGACATCGGTGCCGCCGAGGCCGAGGAGATCCGCGCGGTCCACCTCATGCTCGCGATGTTCAACGCGATGCAGCCCGGCGTCTTCGCGCTCTCGGGCTGGGACCTGACCGGGATGCTGACGCTGCCCGTCGACGACGTCGCCGACCTGGTCTCCGAGGGCGACACCCGCTGGGTCCACCGCGGCGCGCACGACCTCATGGGTTTCGCGGGCGACGCCGAGCGCTCCGCCGAGGGGATGCCGCGCGGCCGGAGCCTCTACGGCACGCTGCCCGAGCAGCTCGCCGACGAGGCCAGCTTCGCCCGCCAGCTCCAGGCGATCCTCGCTGTGCGCAAGCACTACCGCATCGCCACCTCGCGCCAGGTCGACATCCCCGACGTCTCCCACCCGGGGCTGCTCGTCCTCGTGCACGAGCTCGACAGCGGCTCGCACGCCCTGACGGTGCTCAACTTCGCCGGCGAGCCCGTCCGCGGCACGGTCCGCTCCGAGGCCCTCGCGACGGGCGGAGCGGTGCTGGACATGTTCAGCCAGGAGCCCCTGGGCTTCGTCGACGACCTGCACGCCTTCGCCGTCGACCTGCCCGCGCGCCGGGGCATGGCGCTGCTGGTGGAGCCTTCCTGACGCCGGGTCCTCCCGGGCCCTGACGGCGCGGTGCTACCGGACCGTGAGGGCCGCCTGCTCCAGGTCGAGCTCGTGCTGGAGGCGCACGAACGCCTCCTCGCCGAGCGTCCCGGCGTCGCGCAGGGCCAGGAGGCGGGAGCGTTCGGCGACGAGCATCGCCTGCCCGTAGCGGCGGTAGGTCTCGCGGACGCCCTCCGAGCTGCTCGCGGAGTCGTCCTCGTCGCCCTCCGCGTCGGCCTCCGCCACCGACTCGACGGCCCCGCCGCGACCGGCGGACTCGGCGCCGCCCTCGGGGTCGAACGCGTCGGACGCGGCCTCGAGGGACTCGCGGGCGTCCTCCATCCGGTTGTTCACCCGGCGTCGCAACTGCTCGACGACCGGTTCGCGGCCCGGGTTCTCCCGCTCGATCTCCTCGAGGCACTCTAGCGCCGCGTCGGCCGCGAGCCGCCGGGCGCGGGCCTCCTCCTTGGCCTCCTCGCCGGCCTCGTTGCGGGCGCTCGGCAGGCGGCGCGCCAGCGCGGGCAGCGACAGCCCCTGGCCGAGGAGCGTCACCAGGATGACGACGAAGGTGACGAAGACGATGAGGTCCCGCTGCGGGAAACCGGCCGGGAGGGTGAGCACGGCGGCCAGCGAGACCGCTCCTCGCATCCCCGCCCAGGAGGTCAGGATCGACTCCGACCACGACGCGTGCCGTCGGCCCAGCGCGGTGCCCGCCACCTGCTCGGAGAGCACCACCCACGCGAACCGCACCACGATCAGGGCCCCGACGACGGCGGCGGTCACCCCGGCCACCTGCAGCGCCGGCATGCCGGAGATCCCGCTGACGACGCTGCGCAGCTGCAGGCCCACGAGCAGGAACACCATGCCCTCGAGCAGCCACGACACGGCGGTCCGCACTGCGCCGGTGACCACCCGCGCACCCGGTTCCATGATCGTGGTCGCCCGGTGGCCCAGGTAGAGCCCGGCGACGACGACCGCGACGAGGCCGGACACCCCGAGCTCCTCGGCCGGCAGGTAGACCACGAACGGCGCGACGAGGAAGACGACCACGTCGGTGTAGGGGTGGAGCACCCGGCGCCGGACCCAGCCGATCGCGAATCCCACGACCGCGCCGACCGCGACCCCGCCGAGCGCCACGAGCAGGAACTCCCCGGCCGCGCCCGCGAACGACGTCGCCCCGGTCACGGCGGTGACCGCGACGGTGAGGGCGGTCAGGGCCGCGGCGTCGTTGAACAGGCTCTCGCCCTCGAGCAGCGCGACCACGCGGCGGGGCAGCCGGATGGTGCGCGCGATCGCGGTCGCCGCCACCGCGTCGGGCGGTGCGACGACCGCCCCGAGCGCGCACGCCGCCGCGAACCCGAGCCCGGGCACGAGCGGCGACGCGACCGCCCCGACGACGAGCGTCGAGGCGAGCGTCAGACCGACGGCGAGCAGCAGGATCGGTCGCAGGTGGATGCGGAAGGCCGGCACCGAGGCGGCGAACCCGGCGCAGTAGAGCAGCACCGGGAGGATGACCACGAGCACCAGGTCGGGGTCGATGCGGTAGTCGGGGAGCCCGGGGATCCACGACGCGGCGACGCCCACGAGCAGCAGGGCGATCGGGTCGGGCACCCCCGTGCGTCGCGCCCCGGCGCGGACCAGGGCGGTGACGATCACGAGGCCGACGACCGCGGCGACCAGGTGGACCATGAGGCGTGGACTACCCACCTCGCGCCCAGAACCCCGCACGATGTGCTGTTCCTGACGGCCCTCACGTCCGCTATGTCCATTAGCGTGGCTCACGATGACGGAACAGACGGCGTGGCGGGTCGGGGCCGGGGCGGTCGCGATCACCACGTCGACCGTGCTGCCCGTGTTCCTGCTCGGGGCGTCCTCGGTGCAGGTGGGCGCCGAGCTCGGCTTCGACCCGGCGGTGCTCGGCCTGCTCGTGGCCGCGTACTTCGCGGTCTCGGCGCTGACGTCGCTGCCCGTCGGCCGGCTCGTCGAACGGTTCGGCTCGCGGGTGACCAGCCGGGTCGCGGTGCTGGGCTCCGCCACGGGGCTCCTCGCGACGGCGCTGCTCGCCCGCTCCCTGACCACCCTCACCGTGATCCTGTTGAGCTCGGCGTGGTGCAACGTGATGGGCCAGCTGTCGTCGAACCTCACGCTCGCGCGCTCGATGCCGCAGCGCCGGATGGGGCTCTCGTTCGGGGTCAAGCAGGCCTCGGTGCCGCTCGCGACGCTGCTCGCCGGGATCGCCGTGCCCGCGCTCGCCCTCACCGTGGGCTGGCGCTGGTCCTACGTCGGCGCGGCGGCGCTCGCCGTCACCGCCTTCTTCGCCGCTCCGCGGGGCTCGGCCGCCCGCGAGGCCGACGCGGGGCGAGACGCCGACCGCGCGACGGGGGCGCTCGCCGTCATCGGGGCCGCGTCCGGACTCGGCGCCGCGGCCGCGACCGGGCTCGGCATCTTCCTCGTGGCCTCCGCCGTCGACCGCGGCATCTCACCCGGGCTCGCCGGACTGGTGCTGACGCTGGGCAGCGTCGTGGGACTCGCCATGCGGGTGCTGCTCGGGTGGCTCGCCGACCGGCGCTCCGGCGGACACATCGCGGTGGTCGCGGGATGCCTGCTCGCCGGCGCCGTCGGGCTCGTGCTGCTGGCCCTGCCGGGCCCGGTGGCGCTCGTCGTCGGGGTGGTGCTCGGGTTCGGTCTGGGGTGGTCCTGGCCCGGCCTGCTGCAGTTCGCGGTGGTGCGCCTCAACCCGGAGGCACCGGCGGCGGCGACCTCGATCGTGCAGGTCGGGGTGTACGCCGGTGGCTTCCTCGGACCGGTGGGCTTCGGCCTCCTGGCGGGCACCGTGTCCTTCACCGCGGCCTGGCTGGTCGCGGCAGCGGCCATGATCCTCGCGGGGATCGGGGTACTCGTCGGACGACGGATGCTGCTGGCCCACCGGGCGGCGCGGTCTGCGCCACCGGTCGCGGTGCGCTGAGGAGGCGATCATGACGGCGGGCTTCGTCCTGCGCGGGGTGACGGTCCGCCGTGGCGGACGCACCGTCCTCGACGGCGTGGACGCCGAGATCCCGGCCACGGTGTCACGGCCCTCTGGGGTCCGTCCGGCGCGGGGAAGTCGACGCTGCTGCGCCTGCTCGACCGCCTCGACGTTCCCGACGACGGGTCCATCACCTACGAGGGCACGCCGCTCGACGAGCTCGACCCGCACCGCCTCCGTCGTCGGGTGGGCATGGTCTTCCAGCGGGCGACGCCGTTCGCGGGCACCGTGGCCGACAACCTGGCCGTGGCCGCCCCGGACGCCGACCGCGCGCGGATGTCCGGGGCGCTGGAGCGGGTGTCGCTCGATCCGGAGCTGCTCGACCGCGACGCCGACACCCTGTCCGGCGGCGAGCTGCAGCGGATGTGTCTGGCCCGCACGCTCATCACCTCGCCGGAGGCCCTGCTGCTCGACGAGCCGACGTCGGCGCTGGACGCCACGCCCGCGCGCGAGTTCGAGCGCACGGCGCTCCGCCTGGTCGACGACGGGGACCTCACTGTGGTCTGGGTCGGGCACGACGACGCGCAGGTGCGCCGGGTGGCCGACCGCGTGCTCGAGCTGCGCGACGGCGCCCTCGCCGAGAGCGGCGCGTGGGAGCTGGCCCGGGGGAGGACGTCATGAGGATCAGCTGGACCGGACTCGCCGTCTCGCTGGTCCTCGTCGTCGTCGCGGCGGGTATCTCGCTCGCGTGGCGGCTCGGGCTCGAGCGCAGCATCGTCTGGGCCGCGCTGCGCGCCCTGGTGCAGCTGCTGATCGTCGGCGGCGTCCTCGCGCTCCTGCTCCTGCCCGGGGTGTCGCTGTGGTGGTCGTGGCTGTGGGTGGCGGCGATGCTCGCCTACGCCGCGTGGACCGCGAAGCAGCGGGCGCCGTCGATCCCGGGCCTGCTGCCGGTGGCCGGGCTCGCCTTCCTCGCGGCCGGGACGGTGTGTCTGGCGGTGCTGTTCGGGCTCGGGGTCTTTCCGCTGACCTCCCGCACGCTGGTGCCGATGGCGGGCCTGATCGTCGGCAACGCGATGACGTCGACGGTGCTCGCCGGGCGGCGCCTGCAGGAGGAGTTCGCCGACAAGCGGGCCGAGATCGAGGCGCGCCTCGCGCTCGGGCAGTCCGGCCGGGACGCCGCCCGGCCCTATCTGCGTGGCGTCCTGCGCTCGGCGCTCAGCCCCCAGATCGAGACGACGAAGGCGACCGGGCTGGTCTTCCTGCCGGGCGCGATGACGGGCCTGATCCTCGCCGGGGTGCCGCCTGTGCAGGCCGTCCTCGTCCAGGCCGTCGTCATGTTCCTCGTGCTCGCGGCCGCCGCCACGACGACGAGCGTGGTCGCACTCGGCCTGGTCCGGCGGCTCTTCACCCCCGACGACCGGCTCCTCGCGCTGTCGCGCGAGCGGGTGTAGGAGGTCCGGGTGCGGCTCGGGGCGACCCTCGTCCGCCTGTCCCCGGGCGACCCCTACCCGGTGGCCGAGTGGGCGCGTCGTCTGGCGGGGGAGGGCTTCGAGAGCCTCTGGACCCCCGAGATCGTCGGCCGCGGCCCGCTCGTGCCCGACCCGTGCGTCACGCTCGCCGTCGCGGCCGCCGTCACCGCGGGCGTCGAGCTGGGGACGGCCACCGTGCAGGTCCCGCTGCACCACCCGGCCGACCTCGCACACCGGTTCCTCTCGCTCGCGCAGGTCTGCGGGGACCGGCTGACCCTCGGCCTCAGTCCGGGCTCCACCGTCGACGACCACGCCGCCCTCGACGTCGACTTCGGTGCCCGCTTCCGGGTCTTCGGCGCACACGTCGAGCGGCTCCGGACCCTGCTCGCCGACGGCGGGGACGACCGCGCCCGCCTCGCCCCGCACGGGATCGCGGTGCCGCTGCTGCTCGGCTCCTGGGGCGCGAACGTGGAGCGGGCGGCCCGGGCGTTCGACGGCTGGTTGGCCTCCGGGTACCGCACCTCGCCCGATGAGATCGTCGAGGCCCACGCCCGCTACCGCGCGGCGGGTGGTGGGCGCGCGCTCGTCTACGCCGTCCCGACGACGGATCTCGGCGCCACGCGGGACGCCCTGGCGCGCTACGCGGAGGCCGGGTTCGACGACGCGATCGTGCTGATCGAACCCGGGGGTCCCGACCCGGCGGCGGTCCGGGCGCTGGTGGGTCGACCCGTCAGCGGCGCAGCAGCAGGGCCCCGTCCAGGCCCGCCATCGTCAGCGCCCGACGACCGCGCGGGTTGACGCACACGACCCAGTCCAGGCCGTGGCTCTCGGCCACGCCGCGCGCCCGGAGCAGCACCGTCATCCCCGCCGCGGCGAGCAGGTCGACCGCCTCGAGGTCGATCGTCATGCGGACGACCGACGTCCGCGGACCTTCCACGACCTGCGCGATCGTGTCGGTGAGCACCCGGTGGAGCCGGGGGGCCGCCCCGGCGTCGAGATCGCCGTACATGCGGATGCGGACGGCGCGCGGATGCACGTCCACGCCGATCGTGCACCGACCGGGGCCCTCGCCACCGTGCACGGTTCCTCCTCGGGGGACGCAGCTCGCACCGACGAGCTGCGCTCGTCAACCCGAGTGCGCCCGATCCGATCGCGGACCCGGCGTGCTGCCGAGGGTAGTGGCTCCGGAGCCCTGCGTGTACCACCCGAACGGCGGCGGGCACCCGCACCTGGCACCCTTCCTGGTGCGCGGTTGACCTCTCAGCCGGATCCGACCCGTCGTCGTCCGAGAGGTCTGCCGTGGATCCGTTGGAGCTCGTCCGTCGTTGGCCCGTGGTCCGCCAGCTCACCGGAGGCGACCCGCTCGGGCGGGGCGAGGCCGTGCGCTCGAACGCCCCGGAGCCCTGGAAGCCCCGCACGGACGAGGCGGACACCGTCACCCGGTCGATCTGCCCGTTCTGCGCGGTCGGCTGCGGGCAGAAGGTCTACTCGAAGCAGGGCCGGGTCACGCAGATCGAGGGCGACCCCGACTCGCCGATCAGCCGCGGCCGGCTCTGCCCCCGCGGCTCGTCGAGCCTGTCGCTGGTCACCTCGCCGTCGCGCATCACGAAGGTCCGCTACCGGCGTCCCGGCGGGACCGACTGGGAGGACCTCGACCTCGACACGGCGATGGACATGATCGCCGACCGCGTGGTGGACACCCGCGCCCGGACCTGGCAGGACACCGACGACGAGGGCCGCGTGCTGAACCGGACCCTCGGGTTCGCCCACCTCGGCGGCGCCACCCTGGACAACGAGGAGAACTACCTCCTCATGAAGCTCTACACCGCGCTCGGCGCCGTCCAGGTGGAGAACCAGGCGCGCATGTGACACAGCTCCACCGTCCCCGGTCTGGGGACCAGCTTCGGGCGCGGCGGCGCCACCAACTCCCAGCAGGACATCGCGCAGGCCGACTGCGTGGTCCTGGAGGGCTCGAACATGGCGGAGGCCCACCCGGTGGGCTTCCAGTGGGTGATGGAGGCCAAGCGCCGCGGCGCGAAGATCATCCACGTCGACCCGCGCTTCACCCGCACCTCCGCGGTGGCCGACACCCACGTGCCGATCCGTCCCGGGACGGACATCGCGTTCCTCGGTGGACTGATCAACCACGTGCTGTCGAACGAACGCGACTTCCGGGACTACGTCGTGGCCTACACCAACGCCCCGATGCTCACCCGCGAGGGATTCGTCGACGCGGGTGACGACGACGGGCTGTTCTCCGGCTGGGACCCCGAGACGCGCAGCTACGACACCTCGACCTGGCAGTACGAGGGCGTCGAGGTGGCGGCCGCCTCGGGCAACCGGGACCGGTGGGGGAGCGGCGACCCGGAGACCCACCGGGTCAGCCACCTGCTCGGGCAGTCCGAGAGCACCGGGTCGGGCGGGGCGACGCTGCGCGGCGACCCGGTCCGCGACGACACGCTCCAGCACCCGCGGTGCGTCTACCAGGTGCTCAAGCGGCACTTCGCGCGCTACACCCCGGAGATGGTGTCGTCGGTGTGCGGGATGAGCCCCGAGCAGTTCACTGAGGTCGCGGAGGCGATCTGCGCGGACTCCGGACGCGAGCGCACGACGATGTGGGTCTACTCCGTCGGCTGGACGCAGCACACCGTCGGCGTGCAGTACATCCGGTGCGCCTCGATCCTGCAGGCACTGCTGGGGAACATGGGGCGCCCCGGTGGCGGGATCATGGCGCTGCGGGGGCACGCGACGATCCAGGGTTCGACGGACATCCCGATGCTCTACGACCTGCTGCCGGGCTACATCCCGATGCCGAACGCCCACAAGGAGATGCACCTCCCCGACTTCCTCGCCGCGGACGCCGCACAGAAGGGCTTCTGGGGCAACATGCCCGCCTACATGATCAGCATGCTCAAGGCGTGGTGGGGTGGGGCGGCGACCGCGGAGAACGACTACTACTTCGACCGGATGCCGCGGATCACCGGCGACCACTCCACGTTCCCGACCGTGCTGAACATGATCGACGGCCGCTGCGAGGGCTACTTCGTCCTCGGGGAGAACCCGGCGGTCGGCACCACCAACTCCAAGCAGCAGCGCCACGGGCTGTCGAACCTGAGATGGCTCGTCGTGCGGGATCTGCAGGAGAACGAGACCGCGACGTTCTGGAAGAACGGCCCCGAGATCGAGACCGGGGAGATGCGCACCGAGGACATCGACACCGAGGTCTTCCTGCTCCCCGCGGCCACGCACATCGAGAAGGCCGGCTCGTTCACCAACACCCAACGACTGCTGCAGTGGCGCCACCAGGCGGTCCAGCCACCGGGCGACGCCCGCAGCGACCTCTGGTTCGTCCACGAGCTCGGACACCGCATCCGCGCCCGGCTCGCGGCCTCGCAGCTCGACCGGGACCGCCCGATCCTCGACCTGACCTGGGACTACCCGACCGAGGGTCCGCACGCGGAGCCCGACGCGCACGCGGTGCTCGCCGAGATCTCGGGCTACCGGGTCGCCGACGGCACGCCGGTCGACGGGTACACCGACCTGCGCGACGACGGGTCCACGGCCTGCGGGTGCTGGATCTACTCCGGCGTGTACGCCGACGGCGTCAACCAGGCCGCGCGGCGGACGCCGGCGGGCGGGGAGAGCCCGGCCGCGCTGGAGTGGGGCTGGGCGTGGCCGATGAACCGGCGGGTGCTCTACAACCGCGCGTCGGCCGACCCCGAGGGCCGGCCGTGGAGCGAGCGCAAGGCCTACGTGTGGTGGGACGAGGAGGCGCAGCGCTGGACCGGGCACGACGTCCCGGACTTCGAGGCCGACAAGCCTCCGTCGTACCGGCCGCCCGAGGGGGCGGTGGCGCAGGACGCGATCGGCGGCGACGAGCCGTTCATCATGCAGGCCGACGGCCGCGCGTGGCTCTACGTGCCGACCGGCCTGGCCGACGGTCCGCTCCCGGTGCACTACGAACCGGAGGAGTCGCCGAGCCGCAACGCGATGCACCCCCGCACCCGCGCGAACCCGGTCCGGGAGCGGTTCGACCGGCCGGACAACCGGTACAACCCGCCGGACGGCGAGCCGGGGTCGGAGGTCTACCCGATCGCGTTCTCGACCTTCCGGATCGCCGAGCACCACACGGCGGGCGGGATGAGCCGGTGGACGCCCTACCTCGCGGAGCTGGCGCCCGAGATGTTCGTCGAGGTCTCCCCGGCGCTGGCCGCCGAGCGGGGGCTCGAACACACCGGGTGGGCCACCATCGTCACCGCGCGGTCGGCGATCGAGGCCCGGGTGATCGTCACCGAACGGTGCAAGCCCCTGCGGATCGACGGGCGGGTGGTGCACCAGATCGGGCTGCCCTGGCACTGGGGGCCGAACGGCCTCGTCACGGGCGACGCGGCGAACGAGCTGATCGGCATCTCGCTCGATCCCAACGTCCACATCATGAGCACCAAGACCGGGACCTGCGACGTCGTCGCCGGGCGGCGTCCGCGGGGGCCCGCGCTCCCGGAGTTCGTCGCGTCCTATCGACGTCGGGCCGGTATCGGGAATTAACGTGCGCCTGGTGTGAGCTGCGGGTCGGATCGGGTTATCTGGGCCATGAGCGAGCGATCGACCGATTACGACCCCGCCGCGCAGAGCGAGAACGCCGGGCGATCGCGCGCCCACGACGAGTCCGCCCAGGGGGCCGGACCGTACGTCCAGCCCGGGCACGACGAGCAGGGCAACCCGGTCCCGTCGGTGCCGCACGAGGGCGTCCTCGGTCGGATCGCCACCTCGATCCTCCTCGGGCAGAGCGTGGTGCTCGCGGTGCTCGCGATCTGGGCGTTCATCGCGAACGCCGTCTCCGGGAGCCCGGCGCAGGTCCTCAACCTGACGATCGGCCCGACGCACGCGACGCTGCTGGCCGCGACCGCGGTGCTGGGTGCCGCCTCGACGGTGACCCGGCGGTGGGTGCGCCGCTGGTGCGTGCTGCAGGTGCTGGCCTACCTCGTCATCTACCTGATCGGGCTCACGAGCCCGGGATGGTTGACGCTCGGCACCGCCGACCACTTCCTGCACCTCGCGCTGGCCCTCCTCGGCTTCGTGATGATGATGCTGTTCAGCGCCCGCATCGTGGAGCCGCCGCCCGGGCCGGAGCCCTACCCGAACAACCGCACGGACGACCCCGACGCCGAGGCGCAGCAGCCCGGGCAGGGCTGAGAACCGGGTGTGACGCCGCCGGGGGGCGGGGCACCCGCGCCGACCACCACCCTCCGGCGAGAGCGAGCGACCTGTGCGCCCCTTCGACGACATCGACCGGATCGCCGCCACCGAGGCGCTCGACCGCGTCGCCGCCCCCGCGCGCGACCTCGTCAACAAGCTCCTGACCAATCAGAAGGTCGCCGACGTCCTGCACGGCGTCCCGATCGGCCACCCGCTGCACCCGATCCTCGCGCAGGCGTCCTTCGGCAGCTTCCTGTCCGCCGGCCTGCTCGACCTCGTGCCCCGCACCCGCCGTCCCGCCACCGCGCTCATCGGTGTCGGGCTCGTCGCGGCCGTCCCGACCGCCGCGGCAGGCTGGGCGGACTACTCGCAGGCCCACGAGGAGCGGCAGCGCGTCGGCATCGTGCACGCGGCCGCCAACATCGCGATGCTCTCCGGCTACGTCGTCTCGCTCGGGGCCCGCCTGCGCGGGCGCAGCACCCGCGGTGCTCTCTGGGGGTGGACCGCGCTCGCGATCGGCTCGGCGGGTGCCGCCCTCGGCGGCCACCTCAGCTACCACCAGGCCCTCGGGGCCAACCACGCCGAGGACTACCCGCACATCGGCCCGGAGGACTGGACCGACGCCGGGACCCTCGAGGAGCTTCCCGACGGCGAGCCGGTGGAGCGTCGGGTCGGCGAGGTCCGGGTCGTCGTGGTGCGTCACGGGGACCGGATCCGCGCTCTCGGGCAGCGTTGCCCGCACGCGTCGGCCCCGCTGTCCGACGGCGAGCTCACCGACGTCGACGGCGACGCCTGCATCGAGTGCCCCTGGCACGGCAGCGTGTTCCGCCTCGAGGACGGCCGCGTCATGCGCGGCCCCGCGACCGCTCCCGCGGCGCCGTTCCCGGCCCGCGTGCGCGAGGGCCGGGTGGAGCTGCGCGTCGCGACCTGGCCGGGCGTCCCGGCCGGCTGAGCCGACCGCCTCCCACGCCGAGGTGCGGGGCCGCGCGGCGACGTGATCCGTGCGGTCGAGGGTCGAGGGTCGAGGGTCGAGGGTCGAGGGTCGCGGTCGGCGCGAGGTGGGCCGGGCCCCAGCAGGCGCCGATCACGCGGTCTCCTCGGCGATCGGCTGGTAAGCCCGACCCGGACCGGCCCGAGGTACCCGGGTGGGCGCGTCCGCGTCGCGCCGGACGTTTCGGGCGATGAGGGGCCCGTCCACCCGCAGGGATGACTTCGCAGCGTCGCCCCGGTGCCCTCGTCCTCGGCGCCAGCCGCGGGCTCGGACTGTTGGTGGCCACCGAGCTCGGTCGGGCCGGCTACGACCTCGCCGTGGCCGCCCGGACGGCCGACGACCTCGAGGCCGCGCGCCCCGAGCTCGAGGCCACCGGCGCCCAGGTGACCACGCATCCGGCCGACCTCGCGGAGCGCGATCAGGCGGAGGCCTGTGTCGACGCGGCCGAGCAGGCCCTGGGCGGGCTCGACGTCGTGGTGGCCTGTGCCGGGGTGATCGGGGTGGGCCCGCTCGAGGCGCTGTCGGCGGGGGAGGTGGTGGGCCTGCACGACGCCGTCTTCCGGCCGGTCGCCTACCCGGTGCTGCACGCCGCCGAGGCGATGCGCCGTCGCGGCTCCGGGCGGATCGGGATCGTCAGCTCCGTGGGCGGCGCCGTGCCGGTGCCGCACCTGCTGCCCTACACGGCGGGCAAGTTCGCGGTGCGTGGGTTCTCCGAGGCGCTGCGCACCGAGCTCGCGCCGCACGGGGTCACCGTGACGACCGTGCTGCCCGGCCTGCTCCGCACCGGGTCGCCCCGCCAGGCCCTCGTGGCCGGCGACCGGCAGGCCGAGTACCGCTGGTTCGCCGCCCTGGACAGCCTCCCGGTGGTGTCGACGTCCGCACCGCACGCCGCGCGCACGATCGTGTCGGCGACGCTGTCCGGCCGCGCGGAACGGTTCCTGACCCCCGCCGCCATGATCGGCGCCCGCCTGCACGGGGTGGCCCCGGGCCTCACCACCCGGCTCAGCGGGCTCCTCGCGCGGGTGCTGCCGGACGCCGACGGCGGAGCCGACGCCGGGGTCGCCCGACCGGGCTGGACCCTGCCGGAGCAGCCGGGCTGGTTCCGTGCCCTCACCACGCTCACCCGCCGGGCGGAGGCCCGCTTCCAACCGGCGGACCGCTGACCATCCGTCCCCGGTTTCGAGCGAAGGGCCCCCTCGGTCGAATAGGCCGTCCGGGGGCGCCCTTCGCCAGAGGCGCCCCGCCCCGAGCAAAGGGGCCCTTCCTTCGACCTATGCGACGGAAGGGCCCTTCGCTCACCAGGGCGGGTCAGCTGCGGAACAGGTCCCGCACCCTGTCCACCAGGCCCGCGCCCGGAGCCGCCGCCGCGAGGGCCGCGCCCTCGCGCGGGGCGTGCGGGTGCGGGTGGGTCGGCGCCGTGCGCGCCGTCCTCGCCGCCCTGGCGCCGGCGTCCCGCAGTTCCCCGGCCGGGCAGGCCGCGGCCAACGCGGGGAACACGTGGCTCTCGAGCTCACCGGCGTGCTGGGTCACGAGGGCGTCCACGATCTTGAGGTGGATCCAGAAGTCGCCTTTCATCGGGAGCCGTTCGAGCTGCTGCAGCTGGTACTCGAGCTTCTGCTGCCCGGCGTCGATGCGGTCGGCCGCCGCGTCGCCCTCGGGGACGTAGCGCCGCACGAGGGGCAGCAGGTGGATCCGCTCGGCCACCGAGTGCCGCACCAGGTCGGTGATGAGCTCACGGGCCGTCTCGACCGGGTCGCCCGCGCCGGACCCGGTCCAGCGCTGCAGGGCGAGCACGAGGCCTGCCGCATCGCGGTGCTCACGCGTCAGGCGCAGCAGCAGGTCCTCGCCGTCGGTCTCGGGCGCGGGACGGGTGGTGCTCTGGTCGGCGGTGCTCGGCAGCATGGGGACCCTCCTGTCGTCCGGACCTGACGGCTGGGAGGTCAACCGTCCGGCGCGTACCCGGCGGCCCCGATCCGGCAACCTCGCCCTCAGCGCGACCACTCGTCTCTCCAGGGCAGGAAACGGCTCGTGCGCAGGGCGTCGACGAGCCGGTCGGCGACGTCGACGAGGACGTCGTCGGCATGGGGGGCGGCGGTGGCGATCGCGGGCAGGCCGATCAGCGCCGACCCGCACCGCCCGTCCTGCCGCCGGGCCACGAACGGCTGGTCACCCGCGATCGAGGGCAGCGCGACCACCGCCAGGGTGAGGTCCCACCCGTCGTGCGGACCCGGGCACGAGCTCTTCTCCCAGGCGACGTCGAGGTCGGTCTCGCGTTCCAGGCGGGCGGCGACGACCCGCGCCAGGGCCGACACCGCAGCACCCGGCACCGATCCCGCGGCCCACAGCCCGAGGACGAGCGGACGGCCGCCGCAGGGGCCGCCCGCCGTCGGTGTCATCGACCCGCGGGCTGCGCACCCGAGAGCCGGGCGAGGTACTGCACCGATACGAGGTCGACGCCGACGTCGTCGAACCCGGTCTCGCCAGTGGCCATGGTGGTCCTCCCGAACGGGGGTCGTGCGTCGTCGGGCCCGGCTGGGCGAGGTCAACCGGCGTGCCCGCGTGCGGCGCGGGTGACCGACGGCACGGCCCGTCGAAACGACGGATCGTCGACGACGCCGTCGAGGTGCTCGTCGATCACGCGGCGCAGGGCGGGAGAGGGTGCGAGATCGAGTTCCGAGTGGAGGAGCCGGCGGTACCCGTCGTACTGCCGCAGCGCCTCCACGACGTTGCCCTCGTCGAGGTGCACCTCGATCACCTCGCGCTGCGCGGTCTCGCGGAGCGGGTCGCACGCGACGGCGACCAGGCCGAGCCGCAGTGCGTCCGCGAAGCGCCCGGAGCGGCGGTGGGTCGCGCACAGGTCCTCCAGGGCGTGCAGGCGCAACTGCCGGAACCGTTCGCGCTCGGAGTCGACCCAGGGGTCGTCCCAGCCCGGCAGCAGGTCACCCGCGAGCAGGCGGTGCTCGGCGTCGGTGGCGGGGCCGGCCTCGAGGTCCCACAGGTCGATCCGGACGTGCGGGGCGATCGAGACGTAGCCGTCGGCGGCCTCGGCCAGGGGCTGCTCCGCGACGCGGCGCAATCGCCACAACGTCGAGCGCAGGTTCCCCGCCGCCCGGTCCTCCCGATGATCGCCCCAGAGCGCCGCGGTGAGCTCCTCGCGGCGGACCGAGCGTCGGGCGAGGGAGAGGAACGCCATCAGGCGCTCGGCGCGGGGGGCGAGCAGCAGCGGCCGCTCGTCCTCGCGGCAGGTGAAGCGACCGATGACGGTCAACTGCACGGCGCACATGCGGGCCTCCGGTCGGTCGACGACACGGGCTCGCAGGTGAACCTCCTCCACCCGGGAGATGACCCCCGCCGCGATGCGGGCAAACACGCCGCGGTGACGCGGCGGGGCACGGCGGCGACACGACCGCCGTCGAGGGTGCGGTCGTCGTCGGGGCGTCCGCCCCGGCGCGAGCCGTCCCGAGGAGAGCGCGTGTTCTACCACTACAAGGGTCTGCAGTTCGAGGCGTCGCCCGAGCGGCCCGACCCGGTCTTCGCCATGAAGCTCCAGGAGCTCATCGGGGGCCACTGGGGCGAGATGACCGTGGCGATGCAGTACCTGTTCCAGGGCTGGAACTGTCGGATCCCGGGGAAGTACAAGGACCTGCTGCTCGATGTCGGCACCGAGGAGCTGGCGCACGTCGAGATGCTCTCGACGATGGTCGCGAAGCTGCTCGAGGGTGCGCCCGCCGAGGCCACGGCCCGTGCGTGCGAGGACGACCCGATGCTCGCGGCGATCGTCGGCGGGATGAACCCGCAGCACTCCATCGTCTCCGGCGGTGGCCCGGTGCTCGCCGACTCCGCGGGTACGCCGTGGAGCGGGAAGTGGATCGTCGCCAGCGGCAACCTGCTGGCCGACTTCCGCGTCAACGCCGCCGCGGAGGGCCAGAGCAAGCTGCAGGCCGCCCGCGTGTTCAACATGACCGACGACCCCGGCGTCAAGGAGATGCTGCGGTTCAACCTCGCCCGCGACACCGCGCACCAGAACATCTGGCTCGCCGCGATCGAGGAGCTCAAGGACGAGGGCCTCGAGTACGACCCGGTCCCCGCCGGCATCCTCCCCGAGGAGAACAAGGAGCACGACCACACGCTGTGGAACCTCTCCGCCGGCGGTGATTCGGCGCAGGGTCGCTGGGCCACCGGGCAGCGCCCGGACGGCCGGGGCAGCTTCGAGTACCTCGACAGTCCGGAGCCCCTCGCCCCGGAGCCCACGCCACCGACGGCGGACCCGTACCTCTACGCGACGGTGCCCGGCGGGCCCAACGGCTCCTAGGTCCCCGTCCTGACGGCGGGTCGGTCCGGCTCGCACCTGGCCGTCGCCGGTGCGGCCGCCCCTCCGCGTCCACGGACCGGAAGGGCGGCGCGTCGTGCCGACCGGCCGGACCGGATCGGATCGGATCGGATCGGATCGGATCGGTCGACCGTCCGGCCACCGCATCTCGTCGCGACCGACGGCCGGGCCGAACGGGGGGCCCGGCCCGCAGGTCGTCGGCGGCGGCGGGACCGCTGACGGTCGCGCGCGGGAGACGTCCGGCGACCAGCGCGGACTTCGGGGCGCGCCGGCGGACCGTCGTCCTCGTCCGCGCTCTCGCCGTCCGGCGATCGGGCTGCACTGCGGCCGGGCTCGTCGGGCGTCCTGCCGTCGACGGCAGCGGTGTCGGTCGTGGGCCGCGGCGATCCTGGGCCCGTCGGGCGTCGAGCCATCGATGGCAGCCGCGGCAGTCGCGCTCGCGGCACTCACGGGCTCGTCGGATACGGGCTCGCCGATGCAGGCTTCGTCGCTCCCGGCCCCGTCGTTCCCAAGGGCTTCGGCCCAGGCCTCGTCGTCATCCAGCTCGTCCTGCTCGTCCTCGGCCAGGTGCGGCCGCAGGACCTCGTCGCAGTGCACGCGCAGCTCCCGCTCGACGGACGCGGGGTCGGTGGCCGCGGCGATGGAGGTCAGGAACTCCTCGGCCTCCGCCAGGGCCGCGGCGTCGTGGCCGTCGGCGGCCAGCGAGGCCAGGCAGTCGAGCACCGCGCGCACGCCCGTACCACCGATCGCACCGGCGGCGACGGCGCGCGCGAGCAGCGGCAACCCGGAGGTGGCGAGGGTCGACGCCACCTCGGTGCGGGGGTCGGTGAGCAGGTCCTGCGGCATGATTCGAACACTAGTACGAGGGTCCGACAGTCACGGGTGCTCGACCAACTCGTCGAAGCCCTCGTCGAGCCGGGGCTCCTCCCATCGCGCCGACGCCGCGTAGAGACCGACGAGGGGCACCGGCTCGGCGCGCCGGGCGTTGCGCTCCAGCGAGAGCGGCAGGTCGGGGTGCCACCAGTGCCCGACCACCTGCGCCCCGGCCGCACGGGCCGCCGCGATCACCCCGGCTCGTTCCGCGGCCGACGGCTGGGTGTTGTCGACGCACACGTCGTGCCCGGCCGCCAGCGCCGCCGCCAGTTCCCGGATCAGTCGCGCCTCCCTGTGCCGCGCCGAGCGGGGCATGGCGTCCTTCGACACCAGCACGTGGGTCGACCCCAGGTGCACGCGGAAGAACGTCGTCTTCCCGCATGCCTGCAACCCGATCACCAGCACCACCTCTGCCACACCGGGGAGTGGACCACGCGCAGCACGACACCCGCCGTCGGGAAGGAGCTTCCCGACGGCGGGTGCGGTGCGGTGCGGTCGCTCAGCGCGGCGGCACGTTCGACGTGCCGGTGCGGCCACGGCCGGTGTCGCGGGTCAGGGCCGCGCCACCGACGGCGGCGAGGAACGAGACGCCGAGCCAGACGGCGGCCCAGCCGGCCCCGTCGCGGACTGCGTCCGTCGCGGCCGCGGGGTCGGCGGGCGTCGCGACGACGGCGGTGTCACCGATGCTCCCGACCGCACCGAGGACCGCGCCGGCACCCGCCACGCCGAGGGCGAGGATCCCGACGACGGCCAGTGCCCAGACGGCGGCACCCTCGAGGAGGGCGGTCGACGACGGCGAGCAGCTGCCCGCGGCACCGGAGGCCGCGCCGCCGATCGCGAGCGCGACGATCCCGAGGATCGCCGAGATGATGCCGCCCCCGTCGCTACCGGCGCCGGGGGTGATCCAGCCGAAGGCGACGGCGAGGAGCTGCAGGACGAGGAAGACGGGCACCGCGGTGAGCGCGCCCACCCAGGCCGCGCTCCACCGCACGGTGCTGTGTCCGTGGCCGCCGTCCGGGACGTCCGGGGCGCGGGCGCCCGTCGTGCGGGTGTCGGTGTCCATGTCGGTCATGAGGATGGTCCCCTCGCGAGATGCGCCCCGTCGGGGCGCTCACGGACGCCGACGCCTCGAGGGTTGGAGCGCCGACGCGAATGCAGCCGTCGGGTCGCCGATCGCCTCCGGGCGGCAAACGTCGGTCTGGGGCGACCATGAGGTAGTCCGAGGGCATGTCGCGGCCGTCGGCGAACGCGTCGAGCATCTCGCGGACGCCGAAGTCCTGCCAGACCGTCGCGAGCGCCGCGTCCCGCAGGGCGGTGTCGAGGTCGGGCGCCATGTCGGGTCATGTATCCACCACGGGCCGCGCCCGCGTCGAGGACCCCGGCTGTGCGATCGACCGTTCGGGTTGGGTAGCGACCGGGTCACGTTTGTCGTGGCAGCGGTCGCGCGCACCCGACGGCCGACACCGCCGGACCACACTCGTGGAGGACGACTCATGGCATCGGAAGGCGCCGAGACGCAGTTGACCTCGGCCACCGCCCGGACGTTCGTGGACGCGCTGCGCGCAATCGAGAACGACGGCGACCCCGAACCGATGGCAGGGCTCGCCACCGACGGAACCCGGTGGACCAGTTCGGGGGCGGCACACTCGTCGACCGGCGCGGAGGGCGCGCGGCAGTTCTGGGAGGCCTACCGCCGGGCCTACGCCGACATCACCTCGCACTTCACCACCGTCACCGAGACCGACTCGCGAGCCGTCCTGGAGTGGGTCAGCACCGGTCACCACCACGACGGGCAGCCGGTCCGCTACGTGGGCGCGACGATGATCGACCTGGACGGCGAGAAGGTCCGCGAGGTGCGTCTGTACTTCGACACCACCGCCGCCCGAGCGGTCGCCACCGAAGGCTCCGGCGACGCGGAGGCGGCCGCGGACATGCTCGACGACTCGACGGCGGCCTCGGGCCGGAACTCCGGCCTGGCGCCGTAGCGCGGCCGGAGCGGACGACCGGCACCCCGCCGTCACGGGGTGCCGGTCAGCCGACCTCCAGCTCGCCGAGCCGGGCCGCGAAGCCGCCGGCCGCCCGGGCGAGCCGACGACCGCTGGTGAGCACCGGGCTGCGCCGCGAGCGATGCACCCCGCCGTCGGCGTCGAGGGCCGCGACCAGTGCCACGTCCTCCCCGAGCGCCAGCCCGCGGAACCCGCCGCACCGCTCGTAGGCCTCCCGACGCACCCCGAGGTTCGCCCCGTGGACGTGCGGGTGGGGGTCGGCGGCCGTGTCGTAGACGGTGCGGAACCACTCGCGGGTCGAGCCGCCGTGGCCGTCCCAGTCGTCGACGTAGACCGCGCCCACCCGGGCGTCGGCGCCGCGCTCGTAGGCCGCGAGCTGCGCGAGCAGCCAGTCCGGGGGCACCCGTGAGTCGGCGTCGGTGGTGGCGATCCAGTCCGGGATCGCCCCCGGCCCGTCCAGCAGCGCCCGGAACCCGGCGTCGCGGGCCGTCCCGACGTTGCGGGCGGCCACCGCGACCGCCTCGACGCCGTGTGTACGGGCGATCTCCCGGCTGGCGTCGCGGCACGAGTCGAGGACCACGAGGGTGCGCACCGTGGCGCTGCCCCGGGCCCAGCGCGCGGCCCGGTCGAGGGCCTCGAGGCAGCCGTCGAGCAGGGCCTCCTCGTCGTGCACGGGGACCACCACCCCGAGGACCGTCACCGCAGGCCCACGCGCTGTGCCACGGAGCGGGGGGCCGGTGGGGTACGCCCGTAGACGTCGAGCCGGAAGTCCGCCTCGCGGTGCTCGGCGACGCGGCCGAGGCCGGGCCGGTCGGCCAGCTCGTCGTGCACGCGGTTCCCGTCCACGGGGTACTCCGGCGCCGGACGGATCCAGTGCACGGCGAGCAGCGTGCCGCCGGGCTCGAGCGCGTCGACGACGCCGGTCCAGAACGCGTCCCGGTCGGCCGCGCCGAAGTAGTAGGCCAGCTCCGAGACGACGACGAGGTCGAAGCGACCGGCCGGGAAGGCGGGCGTCTGCTCGACGCGGACGTGGTCGAAGCCCGCGAGGCGGCTGCGGGCCCGTCCCACCGCGGTGGCACTGACGTCGGTGCAGACGAGCTCGGCGCAGCGCGGCGCGAGCTGGACCGACAACGCCCCGCCGGCACACCCGGGCTCGGCGGCCCGCCGGTACTGCGCGTCCGGAAGCGCGGCGAGCACCAGGGACCGCTTGCGGTCCTCGTAGAAGGAGGACTCGAGTCCCCACGGGTCCGCCTCGGCGGCCCACAGGTCGTCGAAGTGCTCGCGCGGCAGGCTGGTGTCCATCGGCGTCACCTCCACAGCACCTCGTCCCGGCGCACCAGGCGCTCCAGCACCGGCCGCGGCAGGATCGCCGCGTCCGCCGGGTGGTCCGACAGCGGCTCGACCTGGGTGCGGAAGCAGGCCACCGCCTCCCGCTTGGCCTGCCGCGCGGCGGCGTCGGGCTCGACGACGACCGCCCCCGGCCGCAGCTGCCCGGCGTCGGCCCAGTGCCACCACCACACCGCGTAGCCCAGCACCGGCACCCCGGCCCCCGCCGCCACCTCGGCGACGGCGTCGTGGTCGGGGTGGCCGTCGCCGGGGACCGGGGCGAGCAGGGTGTCGCCGGGCGCGACCAGGTCGGCGAGCAGGTCCGCGAGCTCCGCGCGATGCGCGGCGACCCCGCCGTCGGCAAGACCGGCCCGGACGACGGGGGCGCCGGCGAGGCCGAGGCGGTCCAGCGCGGCCGTGCGCTCGGCGACGCGACGCTCGACGAGCTGGGCGGGGGACAGGGTCGGGCTGCCGGGGTGGCTCGCCTCGCCGTCGGTGACCGCGAGGACGGTGACCGGTGCACCGCTGCGGGCCCAGGCCGCGAGGGTCGCGCCGGCGCCGAGCGTCTCGTCGTCGGGATGGGGGGCGAGCACGACGACCCGCCCCGCGGGGCGGACGTCGTCCGGCCTCGTCCGGGGGAGTGCGGCGAGGACGCCGGAGGCCCGCCAGTCCTCCTCGGCGGTCCCGGTGCCGGTGAGGTCCCGGTCGGTCACAGCGTCACCTCCGGGGCCGTGGCGGCGAGGCCGCCGAGCGTCGCGAGGTCCCGTTCGGCGTGGCTCTGGCGGACGTAGACCTCCAGGTCGGCGACGTGCCGGGCGTGCCGGGCGTCGTGGGCGAGCGGCGCGGGACCGGTCGCGCGGCCGGTGCTGCGCAGGGCGGTCTCGACGGCGGTCTCCACCGTCGCGCGGACCACGAGGGCCCGCCGACGGGCCCCGTCGAGCGGGTCGGTGCCCGCGTCGGCGGCCGCCGCGGCCTCCCGCAGCAGCGCCGCCGCTGCGCCGAGTGCGGCGTCGACCCGGCCGAGGTGCGCCGCGTCGTGCGCGTCGCCGCGCCCGGAGCGGATCCGGCGGCGCAGGGGTCCCGAGACCCCGACCGCGCCGCCGAACCAGACCGCCGCCACCCCGGCGGCCGCGTGCCAGAACCCGGGGCGGTCGAGGTAGTCCCCGGGGCCGCCGACGGGGTGGGCCACGGTGCCGTGGAACCGGACGGTGGTGGTCCCGGCCCCGGCCATGCCGAGACCGCGCCACGGGTCCTCGCCCGGGACCACGGTGGGGTCGTCGAGCCGGACCGCGAAGAGCCGGTCGCCCGCCACCACGAGGGCGTCGGTGCACCGGTCACTGCCCGAGCTCCACGGGGTCGCGCCGTGCAACGTCCAGCCCTGCGGGCCGTGCTCGGCCTCGAGCACCGCGTGCGGTGCCCGCGCGGCCCACACCCCCCACAACGAGCCCGGGGCCGGCGGATCGCCACCGAGCTGGCGCAGGATGCCGGTGGCGTCGAGGTGGGCCTCCGCGAGGCGGGCGGCGACGAGGTCCCGGGACGCGGTCGCGGCGAGCACCCGCCAGGAGCCGAGCGTGTCCGCCGTCGTGCCGAGAGCGTCGAGGGCGGCCGGCAGGGGGTCCACCGGGCCCGTGTCGAGATCGAACACGGGCGCCGGGTGGGCGTTCGACCCCCGTGTGCAAACGCCGAGGTGCGCCGAGCGCCTGTGAGCAGAAATCCGTGTCAGAGCACGGAGAAGTGCTCACGGGGCGAAGCCACCTACGGCTTGAGCACGACCTTGATCGCGTTGTCGGCCTTGCGCTGGAAGATGTCGTAGCCGTGCGCGGCCTCGTCCAGCGGCAGGGCGTGGGTCTCGAGGTCGTGCACGCCGAGCGGGTCGTCGTCGGTCAGCAGCGGCAGGATCTCGGGGACCCACTGCTTCACGTGCGCCTGGCCCATCGCGAGCCGGATGCCCTTGTCGAACATGGTGAGCATCGGCAGCGGGTCGGCCATGCCGCCGTAGACCCCGGAGATCGAGACGGTGCCCGAGCGCCGGACCGCGTCCACGGCGCCGAGCAGCGCCGCGGTCCGGTCGACACCGGCGACCTTCATCAGCGGGGCGGAGATCGCATCGGGCAGCTTCGCCGCCACCTTCTGCACCGCCTGGGGCAGCGGCGAGCCGTGCGCCTCCATCCCGACGGCGTCGATCGCGGAGTCGGTCCCGCGCCCGTCGGTCCGGTCCCGGATCTCCTGCGTCACATCGGTGTCGGCGCCGTTGATCGTCTCGATCCCGTGCCGCTGGGCCATCGCGAGCCGCTCGGGCACGGAGTCGACCGCGATCACGCGGAACCCGAGGTGCCTGGCGATGCGCGAGGACATCTGCCCGATGGGGCCGAGACCGAACACCGCGACGCTCCCGCCGTCGGGGATGTCGGCGTACTGCACGGCCTGCCACGAGGTGGGCAGCACGTCGGAGAGGTAGAGGAAGCGCTCGTCCGGCGGGCCGTCCGGGACCTTGATGGGACCGAACTGGGCCTGCGGCACCCGCAGGTACTCCGCCTGACCGCCGGGCACCTGGCCGTAGAGCTTGGTGAAGCCGAACAGCGAGGCACCGCAGCCCTGGTCGCGGTTCTGCGTGGTCTCGCACTGGGCGAAGAGCCCGCGCGAGCACATCCAGCAGTGCCCGCAGGAGATGTTGAAGGGGATGACCACGCGGTCGCCGACGGCGAGGTCGCCCGCCTCGGAGCCGACCTCCTCGACGATGCCCATGGGCTCGTGGCCGAGGATGTCGCCCTGGTCGAGGAACGGGCCGAGGACCTCGTAGAGATGGAGGTCGGAGCCGCAGATCGCGGTGCTCGTGACCCGGATGATCGCGTCGTTGGGCTGCTGGATCCGCGGGTCCGGGACCTGCTCGACCCGCACCTCGTCGGGCTTCTGCCAGGTGACTGCCTTCATGGCCGACGGCTCCCCGATCATGCGCGAGCGGGAAACGACCGGCTACAACGGGATCGTGTCGCCACGGCCGACGTAGTCCACCCGGTCCGCCCAGCCCCGCCGTTCCACCTCGGCGACGAAGTCCGACAACGGGGAGCGGAAGACGGTGTAGTCGTCGTAGTGCACCGGGGTGGCGCGCCGCGGCGCCAGGATCTCGAGCGCGTCCGCGCCCTGCCGACCGTCCATCGTCACCATCACGCCACCGGGCAACGTGGTGCCGCCCAGGTGCAGGACGGCACGGTCGACCTCGCCCACGCGCTCCGCGAGGTACTCGCGGATCCGATGGAGACCGTCGAACAGGAGGGTGTCGCCGGAGAGGTAGATCCGCTGCACCGTGCACCCGCCCGCCGCGCGGAACTCCAGCAGGCTGCCCATCACGGGCGGCAGCAGCCGCTGCACCGGGTCGGGCGCGTGCCGGCCCGGCAGCGCCGTGACGGTGCACGTCGCACCGTCGGGGCCGGCGAGCACGTGGGACTCCCACGTCGTGAGTCCGATCGCCCGCGGGAAGCCGTGCCGGGTCTGCAGCCGCCGCGACGCGTGGCTCGTCGTGACGATCGGCGTGCTGCGCGGCAGCCGGCGGCGCGTCTCGCGGTCCCAGTGGTCGCCGTGCAGGTGCGAGAGCACGACGGCGTCCACCGGCGCGAGCTCCTCGGGGGTCCACGCCGGGTCGGTCAGCCGCTTCGAGGTCAGGCCGTGCCCGAGCCAGGCCCGTTGCCCACGGTGCAGGAAGTTCGGGTCGGTGAGCACGCGCATCCCCGCGCACTCGAGCAGCACGGTCGCGGTCCCGACGAAGGAGAGCGTCCCCCCGGTTCCGGAATCCATCACGAATCACCCCTGTCGTCGAGCCTGTCGTCACCGAAGGCGGCTGGGGTGTCAACCGGGGAGTGCGGATAGCCCGCCCGCGGGCGTGCCGACACGTGCTCTCCGGGTAGCCGCCGCGCATGCCCGAACCGGTCGACTTCGTCGTCGTCGCCAACCGCCTGCCCGTCGACCTCGTCACCGATCCCGACGGCGGGCAGCGCTGGCAGGCCTCCCCGGGCGGGCTCGTGAGCGCGGTGGCCCCCGCCCTCGCCGGACGTCGCGCCGCCTGGGTCGGGTGGCCGGGCGTGCCCGACGCCGAGCCGGAGCCGTTCACCGACGACACCGTCGGCGACGACGTGACCCTCACCGCCGTCGCGCTGACCGCCGACGAGATCGCGGCGCACTACGAGGGCGCCGCGAACGCCACGCTGTGGCCGCTGTACCACGACCTCGTCGCCACCCCGGTCTACGACCGCGACTGGTGGGAGACCCACCGCGCGGTGAACCGCCGCTTCGCCGACGCGGCCGCGACGGTCGCGGCCGAGGGCGCCACGGTGTGGGTGCAGGACTACCAGCTCCAGCTGGTGCCCCGGATGCTGCGCGAGCAGCGCCCCGACCTGCGCATCGGGTTCTTCCTGCACATCCCGTTCCCGCCGGTCGAGCTGTTCCGGCAGCTGCCGTGGCGCCGCGAGGTGGTCGACGGCCTGCTCGGCGCCGACCTCGTCGGGTTCCACACCCCGGGCGGCGCGGCGAACTTCCGGTGGCTGGCCGAGCGGCTCTGCGGGGCGGAGGTCGACGACGCCCCGATCGCGCTGCGCAGCGCGACCGGCGAGGTGCACCTCGACGGCCGCACCACCCACGTCGGGGCGTTCCCCATCTCCATCGACAGCGCCGCCTTCGCCCGCCGTGGGGCCGATCCCGCCACCGCGGAGCGGGCGCACGCGCTGCGCCGCGAACTCGGGGACCCGACGACGCTGCTCCTCGGGGTGGACCGCCTCGACTACACCAAGGGCATCGAGGTCCGGCTCGACGCGCTCGGCGAGCTGTTCGACGCCGGGCGGCTCGATCCGGCCGACACGGTGTTCGTGCAGGTCGCGACGCCGAGCCGGGAGCGGGTCGACGCCTACCGGCGCACGCGGGACCGCGTGGAGCGGACGGTCGGACGCATCAACGGCGATCACGCCGGGATCGGTCGGCCGGCGATCCACTACGTGCACCGCTCGCTGCCGCCCGACGAGCTCGCGGCGCTCTACCTCGCCGCCGACGTGGCGCTCGTGACCCCGCTGCGCGACGGCATGAACCTCGTCGCCAAGGAGTACGTCGCCACGCGCACCGACGACTCGGGCGACCTCGTCCTCTCCGAGTTCACCGGCGCCGCGGAGGAACTCACCGCCGCCCGCCTGGTCAACCCGCACGACCTCGACGGGGTCGCCGCGGCGATCGCGGACGCCGTCGCCGGGCTCGGGTCGGAGGGTTCCCGACGACGGATGGCGGAGCTCTCCGCGCAGGTCGCCGAGCACGACGTGGCGGCCTGGGCGGAGGCGTTCCTCGCCGCCCTCGGTGCGCCGCCCGCCTGACGGCGCACCGGGCGAGGTCAGCGCGGGAACAGGCTCCGCACCTGGTCGATCGCGAGGAACGCCTCCTCGGCCGAACCGGCCGCCACGTGGGCACTCGCGACGCCGATGACCGCGGCCGCCCGCCCGTCGGTGCCGTCCTCGCCGGACGCCGCGGCGGCCCGGGCGTGGGACAGCGCGGCCAGCAGCGTGCGGTCCTCGGTCACGCTGGCCGGGTCGCCGGTGATGAGCACGTGGGCGGCGGTCTCGGTCGCCTGGATGATGGCGCGCTGCGCCGGCGCGGAGCCGGCGGCGCGGGATACGGGGTCACGGTCGATCGTCACGGGTCACTCCCGTCGTCGGGAACTGCATCCGACGGCTGGAAGCGGTCAACCGGCGACGGCGGGTTACCCGACGTGCGCCGCTTCACACGGCCTGCATCACGTGTAGGACGCGAGGCCGGTGGGCAGCCCGGGGGCCGCCCGTCGAGACCGGACGCGGGCTCGCCCGTCGGCCGCCCGTCGTCCTCCGGAGCCTCGCGTGACCTCGTCCGACACCTCCACCGCCCGCGTCACTCCGACCGAGCAGGGCGAACTCGTGGTGGGCCTGCTCGCCGATCCCGGCCTCGCCACCGACCTCGTGGCCCGCGTCGCCACCGATCTGCCCGGCGCCCTCGCCTCCGCCGCCCCCGACCACCGCTGGCACGTGGAGACCGCGCAGGGACCGGTCGGGCTCGACTCCGAGGGCCTGCTGCCGATGCTGCGCCGCGGCGCACGGTTGCGTCAGGACCACGACTGGGACGTGGTCGTCCTCGTCACCGATCTACCGCGCCGCGCCGGCACGCAGCCGCTGGTGTCGGACTACGGCTCCGACGAGGGCGTCGGGCTCATCTCGCTGCCCGCGCTCGGCACCGTGAGCCTGCGGCGGCGGTTGCGCCGTGCGGTGGTCGACCTCGTCGCCGACGGCCTCGTCGGTCGACGTGCGGCCGCGCCCGTGACCGGGCCGCACTGGCCGCGGTTCTCCCCGCCCGTCGCCCGGATCGCCTCCGAGGAGCCGGGGATCGACTCGCACCTGGCGTTGCAGGGCACCCGCGGGACGGTGCGGCTGCTCGGCGGGCTGGTGCGGGCGAACCGGCCGTGGCGGCTCGTGCCCTCCCTCTCGCCCGCGCTGGCCGCCGCGGCCGCCGGGGCCGCCTTCGGCGTCTTCTACTCGAACATCTGGCAGCTCGCGGCCGTGTTGTCGGTCCAGCGCCTCGCCGTCGTCGCGGTCCTCGCGGTGACCGCGATGGCGACGTGGCTCGTCGTCGACAACGGGCTCTGGGAACGCGCCGCCGCCCGCCACCACCGTCGCGAGGCGACCCTGTTCAACGCGGCCACCGCCGCCACGATCGGCCTCGGCGTGGCGTGCATGGCCACCGTGCTGATCGTCATGACCACCCTCGCCGCCCTGCTGGTCATCCCGCCGTCGCTGCTGCCCGGCCCCGACGGCTGGCCCGACGTGCTGACGGTCTACCTGCGCCTCGGCGTGCTCTCCGGGTCGATGGGCATCGTCGCCGGCGCGCTCGGATCCGGTCTGACCAGCCCCGAGGCCGTGCGTCAGGCCGCGTACAGCACGCGGGAGCAGCAACGCCGGGCCCTCATCGACGACGAGGAGCCGAACGCCCACGCCGACGACGCGGCTTGACGGCACCGGACACTGGATCGGTATGAGCGACACGCAGACCACCGCGGTCACGGCCCTGCGCGAGGCGGGCGAGGCGCTGCGCATCGGCGGGCGCACCGGCGGGATCGCCGGCCGCCTGCCCGAGGACGGGCTCCCGCTGCTCGCGGGGGAGGTCGGTCAGGTGCTCGACGCCCTGGTCGACCTGCTCCGCCAGGCCGGCCTCGACCCGGTCCCCACCGACCCGCGTGAGCACGGGATGCACGCCGTCACCCAGCACCTCGTCGCGGGCGCCGACGCCGCCCGCGCCGTCGCGCGGCCGGACGGGAGGACCTGAGTCGGGGCCGGTCAGTCGAAGCCCACCACCGCTCCCTCGGCGGCCGAGCCGACGAGCCGCGAGTACTTGCCGAGCACGCCCGTGCGGTGCTTGCGCGGGGGAGTGGTCCACCCCTCGCGGCGCGTGGCCATCTCCTCGTCGGACACCAGCAGGTCCAGCGTGCGGGCCGCCAGGTCGAGGCGGATGCGGTCGCCGTCACGGACGAAGGCGATCGGCCCGCCGTGGTCGGCCTCGGGCGCCACGTGGCCGACGCACAGCCCGGTGGTCCCGCCGGAGAAGCGCCCGTCGGTCAGCAGCAGCACGTCCTTGCCGAGGCCCGCGCCCTTGATGGCACCGGTGACGGCGAGCATCTCGCGCATCCCCGGCCCGCCACGCGGCCCCTCCTGGCGGATCACCACCACGTCGCCGGGGTTCAGCGTGTCGTTCGAGACCGCCTCCATCGCGCCGGCCTCGCCGTCGAACACGCGCGCGGTGCCCTCGAACGACGCCGAGTCGAAGCCCGCCGACTTGACCACGGCCCCGTCGGGGGCCAGGGAGCCGCGGAGGATCGAGAGCCCGCCGGTGGGGTGGATCGGGTTCGTCAGCGGCCGCAGGACGTCGCCGTCCAGCCCCGCGGGCTCGAGCGCCTCGAGGTTCTCGGCCACGGTGCGGCCGGTGACCGTCAGGCAGTCGCCGTGGATCAGCCCGGCGTCGAGCAGGGCCTTCATGACGACGGGCACGCCCCCGACCCGGTCGACCGTGTTCATCATCCAGCGGCCGAACGGCTTCACGTCGGCGAGGTGCGGGACCTTGTCGCCGATCCGGTTGAAGTCGTCGAGGGTCAGCGGCACGTCGGCCTCGCGGGCGATCGCGAGCAGGTGCAGCACCGCGTTGGTGGACCCGCCGAACGCCATGACCACGGCGATCGCGTTCTCCAGCGACTCGCGCGTGATGATGTCCCGCGCGGTGTGCCCGCGCTGCAGCATCCCGACGACGGCCTCGCCCGACGCGCGGGCGAACCCGTCCCGGCGCCGGTCGGCCGAGGGCGGCGAGGCGGAGCCGGGCAGCGACATGCCCATCGCCTCGGCGGCCGACGCCATCGTGTTCGCCGTGTACATGCCGCCGCAGGCGCCCTCACCGGGGCAGATGGCGCGCTCGATCTCGTCGACCTTCTCGCGGGTGATCAGCCCGCGGGCGCACGCGCCGACGGCCTCGAAGGCGTCGATGATCGACACCTCCTTGCCGTCGACGTAGCCCGGGGCGATCGAGCCCGCGTAGATGAACACCGACGCCAGGTCGAGGCGGGCGGCCGCCATGAGCATCCCGGGCAGCGACTTGTCGCAGCCGGCCAGCAGGATCGTGCCGTCGAGCCGCTCGGCCTGGACCACCGTCTCCACCGAGTCGGCGATGATCTCCCGGGAGACCAGGGAGTAGTGCATCCCCTCGTGGCCCATGGAGATGCCGTCGGACACCGAGATCGTGCCGAACTCCATCGGGAAGCCGCCCGCGGCGTGCACGCCCTGCTTGGAGGCGTCGGCCAGGCGGTCCAGCGACAGGTTGCACGGCGTGATCTCGTTCCACGAGGACGCGACGCCGATCTGCGGCTTGGTGAAGTCGTCGTCGGTCATGCCGACCGCGCGCAGCATCCCGCGCGCCGCGGCGCGCTCCAGCCCGTCGGTGACGTCGCGGCTGCGGGGCTTGACGTCGTGCTCGGTGGTGGTGGCCCCGGAGCCGCCGGGTCGAGCTCCGCTGCGCTGCGTCTCCGTCGTCATACCGCGCGACGCTAGTGCCTCAGGCCGCCTCCCGGCCCTCCGAGGCCGCCACGCGCCGGGTGTGGGCGTACACCTGGCCGGCCGGCCCTCGGCCCGCGATCCGGGTGGCGGCGAGGCACGCGCGCACCCACATGAACAGCTGCATCTCCTTGGCCACCCGCAGGTGGGTGAAGAACAGGTTCACCAGTGCCGTCCCCGGTCGGGCCCAGGTCTCGATGGTGAACCGCAGGCCCTCGGCGGTGTCGTCGGCCCGGAACTCGATCTGGCCCGCCTCGAGGTGCCCGGTCAGCGTCGTCAGCCGCAGGTGGGTGTCGTCGCTCGCGATCACGCGCACCGGCCCGTCCCACGGCCCCGGCATCCGCACGACGAACTCGTCCCCGGGCTTCGGCGGCGTCCCGTCGCCGTGCGGGGTCACCGCCGCGACCTCCTTCGGCAGCAGCCGTTCCAGGTCGCCCCGGACCACCGACATCAGGCCCTCGGCGTCGGTCGTCGCCCCCTCGACCAGCACCGTGAAGCGGCGGTGGAAGAGCGGTCCCCGGCCGTGCTCCTGGGTCTGCACCCGGTCGTCGTGCAGGTCGGCGGGCACGCTCGCGGGGAGGTCGGCGTCGTCGCCGGGCTCCTCCGAGCGGACGACGAGGTGGCGGTCGCGCAGGTAGCTGACGGTCATCAGACCCATGCCGGCCATCCAGCGCAGCACGCGGGTCGGACCACTCAGGCTGTCGGGGTGAGGGGTGGGCACGGCCCGGACTTCCCGACGGCGGGTGCGGTCGACACGTATTCCTGCGCGTCACGAGGTCGTCACCCGTCAGGGCACGACGTAACACTCCCGACTCTTCGCACGCGATCGTCCGAAACATCCCGAAGAGAACGTTCGACGCGAATTGTCCGGTTGAGGAAGGGAAGCCGCCTGCCGTGGAACTCGACAGCGGAACGATCGCCTGGATGTTGACCAGCTCCGCGCTGGTCCTGCTCATGGTCCCCGGTCTGGCCCTGTTCTACGGCGGCCAGGCCCACTCCAAGAGCGTCCTCAACATGATGATGATGGTCTTCTCCACGTTCGCCACGGTCGGCGTCCTGTGGGTGATCGTCGGCTACTCGCTCGCCTTCGGCGACAACACCGTGGGCGGCTGGTTCGGCAACCCCGCCCAGTACTTCATGCTCTCGAGCCTGCTCTCGGAGACGGTGCAGACCGACGGACTGCCCGACGTCGCGTTCGCGGCGTTCCAGGCGATGTTCGCGATCCTCACGGTGGGCCTGATCGCCGGTGCGGTCGCCAACCGGATGAAGTTCACCTCCTGGATGGTGTTCTCGCTGCTCTGGGCGCTGCTCGTCTACTTCCCGATCGCGCACTGGGTCTTCGACCTCGACGCCGGCTGGATCGCGAGCGGCATCGGTGCGGTCGACTTCGCCGGTGGTACCGCCGTGCACATCAACGCCGGCATGGCCGCCCTCGTCCTCGCCCTGCTGCTGGGCAAGCGCCGGGGCTGGCCGAACGACTCCGCGCGCCCGCACAACCTGACCATGGTCATGCTCGGCGCCGGGATGCTGTGGTTCGGCTGGTTCGGGTTCAACGCCGGCTCGGCCGCGGTCGCGGGCTACGCCGCTTCGTACGCGTTCCTCAACACCGTCGTCGCCACCTGCACCGCCATCTGCGGCTGGCTGATCATCGAGCAGGTCCGGGACGGCAAGCCCACCTCCCTGGGCGCGGCCTCCGGCATCGTCGCGGGCCTCGTCGCGATCACCCCGGCCTGCGCCGCGGTGACGCCGCTCGGAGCCATGGCGATCGGCTTCATCTCCGGCCTCGCCTGCGCCTTCGGGGTCGGCCTCAAGTACCGCTTCGGCTTCGACGACGCGTTCGACGTCGTCGGCGTCCACCTCGTCGGCGGCCTCGTGGGCACGCTGCTCATCGGCTTCTTCGCCTGGGACGGCGCGCCGGCGGCGGCGGGCGGCGTCTTCTACGGCGGCGGCTGGGGCCAGCTCGGCATCCAGGCCCTCGCGGCGGTCGCGGTCATGGCCTACTGCGGCGTGGTCACCGCGATCATCGCGCTGATCGTCAAGGCGACGATGGGGCTGCGGATCGAGTCCGAGGCCGAGGCGGTCGGCATCGACGAGTCCGAGCACGCCGAGTCCGGCTACGACTACTCCGGCATGACCAACCGGACGACCTCGGGCCTCGGGGCCGGCGCCCCGACGACGCAGGTGCCCGCGGGCACGACGGCGGAGCGCTGACGCCGCCGTGCGGATGGTCACGGCCATCATCAAGCCGTTCGTCCTGGAGGACGTGAAGTCCGCGCTCGAGCAGCTCGGCGTCCTCGGGATGACGGTGAGCGAGGTCCAGGGCTACGGCCGGCAGAAGGGCCACACCGAGGTCTACCGGGGTGCGGAGTACTCGGTGGACTTCGTGCCGAAGGTCCGCATCGAGGTCGTCACCGACGACTCCACCGCGGTGAAGGTCCTCGACGCGATCGCCGAGACCGCCCGCACCGGCAAGATCGGTGACGGCAAGGTCTGGGTGACCCCGATCGAGACCGTGGTGCGCGTGCGCACCGGCGAGCGCGGCATCGACGCGCTCTGACGCGGTCCGCGTCCGGACCCGCCGTCGGGAAGCCTCCCGACGGCGGGTCCGGGCCCGCGTCCGACCCCCAGCCCGACCACCCCGCCGACGAGAGGACCGGATGGTCGGAGCCGGCCCCGTCCCGCCACTGCCCCACGACGACCCCGCGACGGACCTCCTCCGGGCCCGCGACGCCCTCCTCGCGCCCCCGCCCGGCGCACGCCGCCTCGCCCCCGCGGCCCTCCGGGCCGCCCTCGTCGACCTCCACGACCTCTGGCTCGCCACGCGGGCCCGCGCGCTCGGGGTGGGTCGGGGCAGCGCCCTCGTCGCGATCGGGTCCCTCGGCCGCCGGGAGCTCGCCCCGTTCTCGGTGCCCGACCTCCTCCTGGTGCACGACGGCACGCGGCCCGGGCCGCACGGCATCCGCGCGGTCGCCGCGGCGCTCGGGGCGCCGGTGCACGCGGTGTGCACCGTCGGCGAGGCGGTGGAGGCCTCGCTGGCGGATCTGCCGACCGCGCTGGGCCTGCTCGACGCCCGCCTCGTCGCCGGCGACGCCGAGCTGGCGGAGCGGCTGGTGGGGACGGCCCGGCGCGCCTGGCGCGCGGGTGCCGCGACCCGCGGCGCCGACCTCGTCGAGCTCACCCACGACCGCTGGCGGCGGGCCGGGGACGTCGCCCACCGTGTGGAGCCCGACCTCGTGCACGGGCGGGGCGGGTTGCGCGACCTCACGCTGCTCGACGCCCTGGTCACCGCGGGGACGACGGACCGGCTCCCGCCCGAGATCCGGGCGGCCCGCGGGGTGCTGCTCGACCTGCGCACCGACCTGCACCGGCACGCGGGCCGCGCGCGGGACGTCCTGCGCGCGGAGGACGCGCCCGACCTCGCCGAGCCGCACGACCTCCGGCGCGCGCTCGGGGGCGCGGGCCGCGCCGTGGCGGCGGCCACCGGCGCGGCGCTGCGGGCCCTCCGTCCGCCCACGTGGGGGTCGGCGCCCGCGTCCGGGTCCGACCTCGGCGACGGTGTCGTCGTCCACGCCGGTGAGGTGACGCTCGCGCGGGGCGCGAGCACGGCGCGCGACCCGGTGCTCGTGCTGCGCCTGGCCGCCGCCGCCGCGCGGTCCGGCCGTCCGATGGCGCCGTCGGCCCTGCGACGGCTCGCCGACGCCGCGCCCGAGCTCCGGGCGCCCTGGCCCGACGCCGCGCGTGCCGCTCTGCTCGCGCTGCTGGGCGCGGGGGAGGGACTGGTCGAGGTGGTGGAGGCGCTCGACCGCGCCGGGTTGTGGGGCCGGCTCCTGCCGGAGTGGGGCGCCGTGCGGGATCTCCCGTCGTCCCGCTCGCGGCACGCCTTCACCGTCGGGCGCCACCTGCTCGAGACGACCCGGTGGGCGGGCGTCGTGGCGGAGCGGGTGGTGCGGCCCGACCTGCTGCTGCTCGCAGCACTCGTGCACGATCTCGGGCGGGGCCGCGCGGAGGACCCCGTCGTCGTCGCGACCACGCTGGCCGGTCACGTCGGGCGACGGCTCGGCCTGCACGACGACGACGTCCGGCTCCTCGCGGCGGTGGTGCGCCACCAGGACCTGCTGCCCCGCACCGCTCTCCGGTGCGACCCCGACGACCCGGCGACCGTCCGTGGCGTCCTCGACGCACTGGGCGGCGACCCACAGCTGCTCGAGCTCCTCCACGCCCTGGCCGAGGCGGACGCCCGCGGTGCCGGGCCGGACCTGTGGACCCCGTGGCGGGCGCGCCTCGTCGGCGACCTCGTGGCCCGGTGCCGGGCCGCCGTGCGGGGCGTGCCGGCGACGCGGCGATAGGCGCGCCGGGGTGAGGCCGCTCACCCCGCCCCCGTGGAGGGAGGGATCGTCGGAGATCACCCGCGAACTGCAGCGCCTGGGCGGGGTCGCCGACGTCGTCACGCCGCTCGTCGGCCGCCTCGCCGCCGTGCTCAAGGGCACGTTCGAGCAGGCCGAGCCCGTCGACGAGGCGATCCTCGGCGACCTGGTGCTCGAGCACCAGCTGCACGATCGCGCGACCTACCTCCGCGGCCCTCGCCGTGTCCGCGCACGACACCTCGGTGCGGTCGCTGGCCGACCGGCTCATCGAGGCGCACCGTGCCACCGTCGAGTGGCTGACCACCGTGCTGGCCGAGCACGCGCTGGGCGGCCCGCCCGCGCTGCGCGCGACGCCGACGCAGGTCGTCGCCGGCGGGGTCACCCGCGCGGTGAACTACCCGGTGCGGTTCGCCCGTGACCAGGTCAACCGCGCGTTCGGCCGCGTCCAGCGCACGGGGGAGCAGGTCCGCAGCGGGGTCACCCAGGTCGCCGGCAAGGCCGCGCAGTTCAGCGACAACGCCCGCGACGTCCTCGTCACCGGTCGGGACGCCTCGTTGGAGCGTGCCGAGCACGTCGCTCGCGCGCAGGGCGACGCGGCCACGGCCCGCTCGGTGCACGAGACCCGCGCGGGGCTCGGCGCCCTCGAGGCCTCCGAGCTGCCGATCGCCGGGTACGAGAAGCTCGGTGCCGCTGAGGCCGTGCAGGCGATCAAGCAGCTCACCACGGTCGACGCCCTGAACACGGTGGTCCACTACGAGGAGGCCCACAAGAACCGCAGCAGCGCGGTGTCCGCGGCGCAGACGCGGCACGCGGCCCTCGCTCAGGAGGTCGTCGGCCTGCGCTGACGTCACCTCCCCGCCGGTGCGCGGCACCCTCCCCGGGTGCCGCGCACCCGTGTGTCCGGACCTGTCACCGATCGGGACGAACCGTTCACGTCGGGCGTCGGCCCACGGAGCGGGGACGGTGCCAGGATGGACCTGGGGGATCGGCCGTACGGGGGAGAACGACGTGCTGCAGTGCTGTCCCAACGGGGCACGGGCCGGAGGCGACACCCCGGCCCTGCCCGCGACGGCCGCCGATCTGGCCCGGGACGCCGCCGCGGTCGCCGCCCTGGGCGTGCGCAGCTTCCACGTCCACCCGCGCGACGACCAGGGCCGCGAGAGCCTCGAACCGGCCGTGGTCGCCGAGACGGTGGGGGCGATCCGCCGGGCCGCACCCGCGCTCGAGATCGGGGTCCCGCTCGCGCGATGGGTGGAGCCGAACGCGTTCCGGCGGACCGAGATCGCCCAGGAGTGGGCGCGCCTGCCGCGTCACCAGCGCCCTGACGTCATCGCGGTCAGCGTGCACGAACGCGGCTGGGAGTCCGTCTGCGAGGCCGTCGCCTCCGTCGGACTCGGCATCGAGCTCGGCGTGTGGACCACCGGCGACGCCGTCCAGCTGCGCCTGGCCGGGGTGCCGGTCAACACGGTGCGGATCGCGGTCGAGGTGACCGTGACCGACCCGGACCACGCCGTCGCCGAGGCCGTCCGCCTCCTGCGCGCGCTGCAGCCGATGCCGGTGCCCGTGCCGGTGCTGCTCCACGGCGAGGAGGACGGCGCCTGGCCCGTGCTGGAGTACGCGCGCCGCCAGGGCTTCGACACCCGGATGGGGTTCGAGGACACCCTCTACGGTCCGGACGGGATCTGGATCGCGACCGGCAACGAGGAGCTCATCCGGTTCGCCCTCGGCCAGCCGGTCGCCCCCCGGACGGGGCCGCGCCGCAGCCCGCGCCGCGGTCTGTTCGGCGGCGGGTTCGGGTTCGGCGGCCCGCGCGCCGCGCACCGGGGCTGAACGGCGCCCCGCCGGGGCGTCAGTCCGGCGGTCGGGTGATGTCGGAGAACGCCCGGGCGAGGCGACGTTGCTGCGCCGCGGTGGGGACCAGCGGCGGACGGTCGGTGAGCGGGACGACGCGGTCGATGTCGCACGGCTCGATCCGGCAGGCCTCGAACAACGCGTCGTCGATGCGGATCGGGACCCTCGTCCGGTGCGCGAGGCTCAGGGCCTCCACCCACGAGGTCGCCCGGCCGGAGGCGGGGGCCGGCACCAGCCCGTCGGTCTGCTCCACCACCTCGACCACCGGACACAGCCCGCCGTCGTCCCGGACGATCCGGATGGTGACCTCCCGTCCCGCCGGCACCGTCCCCAGCCACGGGTCGAGGAGGCGCACCAGTCCCAGCAGTTCCCCCGATCCGAGCGGCACCGTCATGAGCCGCGGGACGTCGCCGTCGTCGGAGAGCACCGCGCAGGGCTCGTCGAACATCGTGCGGCGCGCGACCGCGACGAGGCCGACGACAGCCATCCCCGGTCCTCTCCACGGGCGCGGCCGGGAGGCAACGCCCGGGTCGCACGTCGGTCCGGTGTCGACGGCGCCGCGGGGTGGACGGTCGTCGCTGGTCCACCCAGCATCGCACGGCGCCCCGGTCCGCCCGGGTCCGGCTCAGCCCCGCGCGGCGTCCTCCACCAGCCACCGGGCGACCTCGAGGAGCTTGAGGTTGGTGTGTTGCGAGGCGGCCACGAGCCGGTCGAACGCCACGTCGGGCCCGATGCCGTCGCGCTGCATCAGCACCCCCTTGGCCTGCCCGATGAGGTCCCGCGAGCACACGGCCTGGTCGAGCCCCGCCATGCGGCGGGCGGCGTGCAGCGCCATGGCGGCGGGCATCGCGAAGGCGGACAGCTGGGCCGCTGCGGTCCCGGGCAGAGCGCTGTCGCGGGCGTAGAGCGTGAGCGCGGCCAGCGGGCGGTCGCGGGGCACGAGGGCGATCGAGAGCAGGGCGGTGACCCCGCGTTCCCGGGCCGCCGGGGCGAACGCGGGCCACCGCGCGTCGGCGCCGGTGAGGTCGGTGACCTCGATGACGGCGGAACCCGCGGCCCGGAGCATGTCGACGGCGGGCCCCTCGCCCAGGTCGATCTGCAGGCGGTCGAACTCGGTGGCGGGCGTCGGAGAGCCGGCGGGCTCCGGATGCCCCCGACGGCAGAGGACGAGACCCGCGCACTCGGCGCCGGGCGCCATCCGCAGCGCCAGCGAGGTGATCGCGGTGAGCGTCGCCGCCAGGGCGTCCTCACGGTCGCTCAGACCGGCGTTGAGTGCACTCGCGGCGACGGCGAGTTCGACCGCGGGCGTCTCGACGGGCACGGCTGGAAGGAGAGTCTGTCGCGGCTGCATCGTCGCCCCCGGGGGTCGGCTGCGATTCCCGCCTCACTGGTGAAACAGAGTCTTCTGGGGCGCACAGCCTAGCCGTGCAACGCACGGATCGACACCCCGATCGCGGTCCGGCCGTGCCACCATGGGCGGAGGTTGACCCCCCAGCCGCCGACCACGGCGAGGGGAGGGATCGTGCGGGTGCCCAGTCCCACGGTCGATCTGGTGGTCCGGCGCCCGGCTGCGGGTCGGGTCGTGATCCACGTGTCCGGTGTCCCGGGGCGGGCCGACGTCGCGGTCCTGCGGCGCACCCTCGACGAGGAGCTCGACCGGAGCCCGGCGCTCGTCGTGGTGTCGGTGGACCGGAGCGGCATCACCCCCGACCTCCGCGCAATCCTCGGCGCGGCCCGCGACCGGGCCCGGTCCGGCGGCGGCGGGCTGCGGGTGGTGCGCACCGACCCCGACCGGTCGGTCGAGGTGACCGACCTCCTGGGCGAGGCCCCGGGCGGGGTCGGAGCCGGGTCTCCGGATCCGTCCGGACTTCGCGTGCCGTGATATCACCGTCGTGGGTTGACCCGCTCCAGCCCGGCCCGACGCCTGTCGTCCGGAGGAGCCCGTGACCATGCCCTTCCCCTCAGTCCGGCACGACCGATGAGCCCCGGCGAGACCGACCCTGCGCGGGTGATCGGCATCGGCGCGTCGGCCGGCGGCCTGGAGGCGGTCGGCGCGGTGCTGGCCGGACTCCCGGCCTCGCTGCCGGCCGCCGTCCTCGTCGTGATCCACCAGTCCGACAGCGCGCCGGGACGGACGGCGGACCTGCTGGACCGCCGGACCGACCTCCCCGTCCGACCTGCGTCCGACGGCGACGTCCCGGCCGCGGGCCTGGTGCAGGTCGCGGTGCCCGGGCACCACCTGCTGCTCGAGAAGGGCACGCTGCGCGTCACCCGCGCGCCGCGCGAGAACGGGCACCGTCCCGCGATCGACCCGCTCTTCCGCTCCCTCGCGCTCGAGGTGGGCGCGGGCGCGATCGGGGTGGTGCTGAGCGGCATGCTCGACGACGGGGCGGCGGGGCTCCTCGAGATCGTCCGGCACGGGGGCGCGGCCGCGGTGCAGGAGCCCGCCGACGCGGCCTTCGACGCGATGCCGGACGCGGCGCTGCGCCAGGTGCCGGGCGCCGTGGTCCGCCCTGCGACGGAGCTGGCCGGGGCGCTGCTCCCGCTCCTCGCCCGGCCGCTGCACGACGTCGGCCGTGGGAGCGAGCGCCTCGCCGAGGAGGTCGACGTCGCCCTCGGCCGACGCCCTATGGGCTCGGAGCCGTTCCGGGAGGCCGCGGGTCTGTCCTGCCCCGACTGCGGTGGCCCGCTCTACGGGGCGGACGGGCCCCCGCAGCTGTTGCGCTACCGGTGCCGCATCGGGCACGCCTGGACCCAGGAGAGCCTGCGGCAGGCGCAGACCGCCGGGGCGGAGCGGGCGCTCGAGACCGCCCTGCGCGCCCTCGAGGAGAAGGCCGCCCTCCACCATCGCATCGCCCGCAACGCCGAGGGGCGGGGCTCCTCGCGCCTGGCGGGTCGGGCGCGCGAGACTGCACACGACGCCCTCGCCTCCGCGGCCGTGGTGCGTGACCTGCTGTCGAGCCCCGGGGACGGAGAGGCGTGGTGACCGACGACGACGCCGAGGACGAGTACGCGACCGAGAGCGGGCTCCCCGGCGACCGGCCCGCGCTCACCCCGGCCGAGGAGGTCGAGTTCGAGGCCCTGCTCTCGTTCCTCAAGGAGAGCCGGGGGTTCGACTTCACCGGGTACAAGCGCTCGAGCATCCGTCGCCGGGTCACGCGACGGATGCAGCAGGTCGACGTGGCGACGTTCGCGGAGTACCTCGACCTGCTGCAGGTGGACACCGAGGAGTTCACGCAGCTGTTCAACACCGTGCTCATCAACGTGACCGGTTTCCTGCGCGACACCGAGGCGTGGGAGGAACTGGCGGAGCAGATCGTCCCGCAGCTCCTCGCCCCCAAGCCGCGCGGCGAGGCGGTCCGGGTCTGGTCGGCCGGGTGCGCCAGCGGCGAGGAGGCCTACGGGCTCGCGATGGTGTTCGCCGAGGCGCTCGGGATCGAGGAGTTCCGCGCCCGGGTGAAGGTCTACGCCACCGACGTCGACGAGGACGCGCTCGCGGCGGCCCGCCAGGCGACCTACGCCGAGAAGGAGCTGGCGGCCCTGCCCGCGGGGTGGCGGGAGCGCTACTTCGAGCGCACCGGCTCCCGCTGGACCTTCCGCAGCGACCTCCGGCGCTGCGTGATCTTCGGCCGCAACGACCTCGTCCAGGACGCGCCGATCGGTCGGCTGGACCTGCTGGTCTGCCGCAACACGCTGATGTACCTCAACGCCGAGACGCAGTCGCGCGTGCTGCGCCGGTTCCACTTCGCGTTGAACACGGCCGGGGTGCTGTTCCTGGGCAAGGCCGAGATGCTCCTGAGCCACGGGCGCCTCTTCCTGCCCGTCGACCTCAAGCGCCGGTTCTTCCGCAAGGCCGACCAGGTCGACCCCAGCGGACGCGGCGTCGGCCCCGTGGGTCGCCTCCAGGCGTCGAGCGCGGTCGCCGACCCGCAGGTCGAGGACGAGGCCCTGTTGTTCAGCCCGCTCGCGACGCTGGTGGTGACCGCCGACGAGGTGGTCGCGACGGCGAACCGGCGGGCGGAGGCGCAGCTCGGGGTGACGAGCCGGGAGATCGGGCGCCGGTTCACCGAGCTGGAGCTCTGCCACCGCATCGCGGGGCTGCGGTCGTCCTACGAGGACGTCCGCCGCAACCGCACCGCGCTCTGGCAGCACGAGGCCGAGTTCGCGCGCTCGTCCACCGAGACCCTCTACTTCGATATCCAGGTCGTGCCGCTGCAGGGACAGGTCGACACCGGCCCCGCGGTCGCCCTGTTCTTCACCGACGTCACCCGCTACCGGCGGATGACCGGGGAGCTCCAGGCGGCGCACCGCCAGGTGGAGACCGCCTACGAGGAGCTGCAGTCGACGGTCGAGGAGCTGGAGACGACCAACGAGGAGCTCCAGTCCACCGTCGAGGAGCTGGAGACCACCAACGAGGAACTGCAGTCCACCGTCGAGGAGCTGGAGACCACCAACGAGGAACTCCAGTCCACCAACGACGAGCTGCAGTCGATGAACGACGAGATGCGCCAGCGCACCTCGCAGCTCGACCGGGCCAACGACTTCCTCGAGTCGGTGCTCGGCGGTCTGCGCACCGCCGTCGTGGTCGTCGACGGCGAGCTCATCGTCCAGGCCTGGAACAGCCAGGCCGACGACCTGTGGGGACTGCGCTCGGACGAGGCGGTGGGGCAGCACCTGCTCAACCTCGACATCGGCCTCGCGACCGACCGGCTCCGTCCCCTGGTGCGCGAGGTCCTGCACGGCGACGGCGTCCGCGAGGATCCGTTGCGCGTCGAGGCGATCAACCGCCGGGGTCGCACGGTCCAGCTCTCCATCGGGGTCTCGCCCCTCGTGGGGCGCCAGGGGCGTCCGGACGGCGCCATCATCCTGATGGACCAACGCGATGTCGGTTCGGCGCACGCAAGGTGACGAAACGGATGTCAGGGGAGGAGAGTGGAGACGTGGATCGGGAGGGGATCGACGACGGGTTGGCCGGGCTCGTCGTGATGCTGGAGACGGTGTCCGAACGCCTCGATGCGTTCCACCGGCTCGCCGGCGAGGACGGATCGGCGCAGGAGAACCGCACGATCCGGCAGGGCCGGGCCCACCTGGCCCGCGTGGAGGCCCGCCGGGTCCGGGACGAGGTGGCCGAGGTCCGTCGTCGGGCCCGGGATCTCGCGCGCCGCTCGGAGCTGATCCGGCACGTCGCGGCCACGGTCACCGCGTCCCCGCTCCCGGACGCCGACGGGGGGCCCGCCGAGCTCGCCGCCGCGCGGACCGCGGCGGCGGTCCGGCCGTCCGGCGACCGGCGGGACCGCCTCGTCGAGCTCGCGCGCCGGGTGACGCCCGGCGTGACCTGGTGCCGCTTCGTCGCCCCCGCCGGTGAGGTCTCGGCCTCCGCCGGGGCCCTCGCGGCGACCGCGGTCGACGCGGTCGACGCCGCCGTCCGCACCGCGCTCGCCGGGGGGACGGCCGAGGTGACGGTGTCCGGCGCGCCGGACGACCCGACCTGGGGCGCCGCGGCCCGGGCCGCCGGGGCGCGGACGCTGCTGCTGCGGGCCGTGGGCGATCGCGCGGGTCTGGTCCTCGGGTGGGGGCAGGACGTGGTCGTCGACGGGACCGCGCGCGCCGTGGTCCGCGGGGTCGCGCTGCAGCTCGAGCGGACGGAGGCCGTCCCGGCCCCCGACCTGACCGGGGCGTCCACGGTCCTCGCCCGGCACCTCGACCTGGCGGAACCCGAGGCCTTCGAGGTGCTGCTCGAGACGGCGACGGCCCTGCACGAGCCCGTCGTCGACGTGGCCCGGCACATCGTCTCGGCCCTCGTCCCGCCGCTGCGCGAGGAGCGGTCGGAGGCCGAACCCGCGGCCCTCCGCCGGGCCGTCGACTACATCGAGTCCCACGCCTGCGAGGACGTCACGCTCGACGAGATCGCCCGGGTCGCGCGGATCGGACCCCGGGCGCTGCAGCTGGCGTTCAACCGGCACCGCGGCGGGTCCCCGATGGCCTACCTGCGCCAGGTGCGGCTCGCCCGCGCGCACCGCGACCTGGAGACGGCCGACCCCACGCGCGGCGACACCGTCGCGGCCGTCGCCGCCCGGTGGGGCTTCGCCAACCCCGGCCGGTTCGCGACGATGTACCGCGAGAGCTACGGCGTGTCGCCGAGCCGGACGTTGCGGGCCTGACGGTCGGCGGCCACCCGGACAGCGGGACTCACTCCGTCGTGGGCCGCCAGGTCTGGTCCACCAACCAGGCCGCGACGTCGCGGAGCTTCACGTTCGTGGACTGGGAGGCCTCGGTCAGCCGGGCGAAGGCCTCGTCCGGCGAGATGCCGTCCCGGGCCACGAGGACACCCTTGGCCTGACCGATGACGTCGCGGCTGTCGAGGGCCCGCAGCAGCCCGGCGGCCCGCCGCGAGCCGAGCAGGAGGATCGCGGCCTGGCGGGCGAACAGCCGGCCGGCCGTCACGGCGGTGACCCCGAACGCGTGCGGCCGCGGGGCGTGGAACACCGCGGCGACGTGGGGCCCACGGTCACGGCCGCGGTCCTGGCCCGCCACGGTGAGGCGCACGGCCAGCAGGCTGACCGCGCCGACGCGCTCGGCATCGGCGGCGAGGCCCGGCCAGCGTCGGTCGTGGCGGAGATCGGGGACGTGGACGACGCCCTCGGCGAGCGCCGCCGTCGCGGGTCCGCCCCTGCTGCGGCGGACGTGCTCCGCGAGGGCGTCGAGCACGGGGTCGTCGCGGTGGAGCGCCTCGAACACGCCGCCGTCGCCGCACCACACGAGACCCGCACCGGCCGCGGCCGGGACCGCCGACCCGGCCGCCTCGAGGAGGCGGTGCCGCACGTCGTCGGGGTCCTCGAGACGGGCGTCGAGGAGCCGGTCCGCCGCGGCGGTCACCGCGTCCCACCAGGTGGCCACGGGGCCCGGCGCCTCGTCGTCGCGGGTCCGCCGGTCCCGCCGGTCCCGGCGGTCGCGCATGTCGGCGGCGACGGCCTCGGCGCGACGACGGACCTCCTCGAGGCCCTCCCGCATCTCCTGCGTCCGCTGCTGGGCGTGCGAGGCCCGCGTGCGGTGCATCGCCCCGGTTTCGGCGAGTACGGCGGCACCGTCCGGGGGCGTGCCCGTCAGGGCATCGAGTCGGGCGCCGACCCGGTCGAGCAGGTCGATCACCTCCGCGAGCGTGGCCTGCGGCTCGTCGGGCACCGTCGTCCTCATCTCCCGCTGCACGGCGCGGGCGCGCGCCGCCGGGCCGGCACCGGAGGCCGGCCGTCACACCCCTCGATCGGCCGCCCCCGGGGTGGAGCGGCGACCGCTGACACGCGCGAGCGGTCAGTAGACCGTGTGCCCCGTCATCGGGCAAGCGCACCCGCCACAGCCGGACGGTTGGGTCGGGTCCCCGGTCGGCCATCCGCTCGTGTCGTCCCCCGTCGACCCGAGGAGATCCCTGATGACGAGCCCGTCCGACCCCCCGCCCGACGACGACGCCGAGGACCGGTCGCTGGACACCGTGCCGGCCGACCAGGACCCGGCCGACGACCGCGAGGCGGCCGACCCGGAGCCCCCCGGGGACCGCTGAACCGGACGGCGGGGGAGATCCGGGCGTTTGCCCGACCGCCCCCGCCGTCCATCCGCGCCGCGTCGTCGACGCCGTTCCAGCCCCGGACGCGTCGCAGTGCCTTCATGTCCCCGAGGGGCTCCACCGTGTTCCTTCACGTCCAGCGCATGCTCAACGAGATCGCCCCCGACGAGCCGGACCCGGCCGCCGCGAACGCCCTGCAGGAAGGGCTGGGCGGCCAGTTCGGCGAGATGCGCACGATGATGCAGTATCTGTTCCAGAGCTTCAATTTCCGTGGCCCGACGGGCAAGCCGTTCCGCGACCTGCTCTACGGCATCGGCACCGAGGAGATCGGCCACGTCGAGCTGATCGCGTCCACCATCGCGCAGCTGGTGGACGGGTCGCCGCGCTACCAGGGCAACCCGTCGAACCTCGACGAGCCCGGCGCCGGGGGCGCGACGCCGCTGAACATCGCCCTGTCGGGCGGGAACATCCACCACTGGCTGGTCGGCGCCCAGGGCGCGCTGCCGGTGGACGCGCAGGGCGACCCGTGGACGGGGAAGTACGTCTACGACTCGGGCAACCTGCCGCTGAACCTGCTCTACAACCTCATGCTCGAGTCCACCGGCCGACTGCAGAAGTGCCGGCTCTACGAGATGACCGACAACAAGACGGCGCGGTCGACGATCGCGTACCTGATCGTCCGGGACCAGGCGCACGAGAACTCCTACGCGAAGGCGCTGGAGTGCCTCGGGGTGGAGTGGAACAAGCTCCTGCCGATCCCGAAGACGAACGCGGAGCAGTTCCCCGAGGTCAAGCAGCTCACCGACCAGGGTCTGCAGTCCAAGCAGTACACGTTCAGCCTCGACCAGCTCTCCGAGGCGGGCCGGATCATCCAGGGCACCTCGCCGTCGAAGGACGGGACCTCGATGTCCATGGAGCAGGCGCCCGAGGGCATCCCGTTCCCGGGGATCGCCGTCGAGCGTCCGGAGGAGTTCGGCCCGGGTCTCGACCCGGACCTGATGGAGCTCGTCCAGGCCACCGCCGAGATGGAGATGCAGGCCGAGAGCGCCCCGCCGCAGTGGGGTCCGGCGAACGCCTGACCATCCTTCGGTGACCGGGGTCCCGATGCGTCGGGACCCGGGGAACGACGAACGGGCCGCCCGTCGCCTTCGAGGGTGACGGACGGCCCGTCCGGAGTGGGGGCGATCAGGACTTGAAGGCGTCCTTGATCTTCTCGCCGGCCTGCTTGACGTTGGCCTTGCCCTGCTGGGCGCGACCCTCCGCCTCGAGCTTCTCGTTGCCGACGGTCTTGCCCACGGTCTCCTTGACCTTGCCCGTGAGCTCGTCGATCTTGTTGCCGGCCTTGTCGTCCGCGCTCATGTGGACTCCTCTCTCCTGGCGGCTCTGCTCACCGCCACTGGCTGGCTAGTACCCCGTCCAGGGGTACGTGTTGCACCTAGGCCAGCGTGATTTGCAGCTGGCCGGTGCGGGGGCTCGCGACGTAGACCCGTCCCGTGCCGAGGGCGATCAGGTCGGGCTGCGCGATCGTCGCGAGGTCGAGCACCACCCGCGGCTGGTCCACCGAGCTCAGGTCGACCGCCACGAGGCGGTCCGTCCCGGTCAGCGTGACCCACAGGCGGTCGGTGGTCGCGTCGTACGCCGTCCCGTACGGGGCGGTCGACGCGCCGAGCTGGATCGGCGCCAGGGGCGCCGGGCTCTGCCCGCTGAGGTCGTAGCGCCGGATCACCCCGGCGCGGGTGTCGGTGACGAGCAGCCGGCCGTGCCGGTCGATCGTCACGCCGGTCGGACCGTCGCCGGCCGGCACGGAGGTCTGTTCGCGCAGCGTGGCGAGGTCGACGAGATGGACCACGTTGCGGGCGGTGTCGAGCACCGCCACGCGGTCCCCGGCCACGGCGATCGCGACCGGGCGGCCCAGACCGCCGACGCGACCGGCCGCGCGGCCGTCGCGCAGCACCGTGAGGCTGCCGTCGACGTCCACCCCGGCGGCCTCGCGGCGCGCGTCGCCGGCGACCCCGGTCGCCGCGACCAGGAGCTCCCCGGCCGGACCGACCGCGAGGGCCTGCGGTCCGGTCGGCGCGCCCTGCGGGGCGTTCGTGTCGGACCCGGAGGGCAGGGCCACCCCGACCAGTCCGCTCGACGGGTCCGCGAGCACGAGGCCCGAGCGGTCGGTGCTGGGGACGGCGGCCCGCGGGCTGCCGGTCACGGTCGAGCGGGTGGCGACGGCCGCGGTGTCCGGGTTCACCTGCACGGTCGCGGCGGACCCGGACCCGGACCCGACCAGGGTCACCACCGCCCGCTGGTCGACGGGGGAGACGGTCAGCGTGGTGGCGGCCCCGTCGCCGAGATCGAGGACCCGGCCGGAGGGGGCCGCGGTGGCCTCGGGCGAGGTGGCCGGCTGCGCGGTCGCCGGGGGTGCGGTCGGCGCGGCCGGTACCGGGGAGGCGCCCGGGGCCTGGCCGGCACCGGGAGCCGCGGTGGCCGACGGGGCGGCGGTGGAGGTCGGTGCCCCGGTGTTCGGGGGCACCACCAACGGGGTGTCGGCGCAGGCGCCGAGCAGGGCCGCGAGGGCCACCGTCACCACCGCGGCCCGTCGGGCGCTCACGCGACCCGCCGCTCGTCCCGGCCGCCGCGCCCGGTGCGCAGCAGCAGCTGCGTGGGCAGCGTGTCGGCGCCGAGTGCGGTGCGCAGCCGCGGCAGGGCGTGCTGCTCGAGGTGCGCCCGGGCGGCCGCGGCGTCAGCCTCCGCGTCGACCGCGAGCTCGACGTACAGCGTCGGACGCGGGCCGGGGGCGGTCAGCCGCGCGGTGGCGTCGGCGATCGCGGGGTGGGCGGTGAGGTCGTCGCACAGGGCGTCCGCGATCACCGAGGACGACGCGGTGGTGCGGCCCTCGACGGGTCCCGCGGACTCGGCCGACCACGGCGAGCCGGCGGGCCGGCGCCGGGCCTGGGCGATCAGCCAGCGCAGGGCGAGCAGCCCCACGACGATGCCGACGACGGCCACGACCCAGGCGGCCCAGGAGGGCAGCGAGGACGACGGCACGACCGCGGCGTTCGACGCGATCAGCGGGAGCTGCCCGGTGGAGATGCCCGCGGCCAGCAGTGCCGCGGCGATCAGGACGATCCCGATCACCGCCAGCAGGCTGCGGTTGAGCCGGGCGGGCGGATTGGTGGCACGGCCACGAGCCATGACGATCACCGCTCCTTGCGGGTGGAGGACACGCTCACGCGCAGCCGCGGACGACGGGCGAGACCGAGCGTGTCGAGGTCGGTGGACAGGGCGGACTCGACGGCTTGGCGCAGCTCGTCGGTGGTCGCCCGGTGGGTCCGGGCGATAACCTTGATGCTGCGCTTCCGGACCGTCGCGGAGGCGCCGGTGACGCCCTCGACGGTCTGGGCGCGGCGGCGCAGCCGGACGCCGAGGTCGTGGCGGTGCCAGCCGGCCTCCTCGACGCCGCCGCCGGACCAGGGACCCCACTCGCCGGTGTCGCCGGTGGTGGCGGGGGCCGGCCCGGAGGTGGTGGACAGGGGCAGCACGTGGGACGGCCCGGGCAGGATCGCCGCGAGCAGGAGCACGAGGCCGACGAGGGCGGCCGCACCGGCCGCGATCAGGACGGCCGGGGACTCCCAGGCGACCCCGGACAGGGCCGAGGGCACGGCGTCGAGCGACACGACGGGCGTGCGGCCGAGCAGCGTCTGGATGGCACTGGTCGCCGCGAGGGCCCCGAGGGCCAGCAGCACGAGGGCCACCAGCAGCGCGGGCACGGTGCGGCGGGGTCGGCGGGTCATGAGACCTTCCTCCCGGTCGGGCGCGGCGCGGCGCCGGTCAGCACGCTGACCGTGACGTCGATCCGCGTCACCTGCAGTCCCGTGTACTCGTCGATCCGCGTGCGGATCCGATCGCGGGCGGCGTCGGCGGTGGCGGCCAGGCCGTACGGGTACCGCACGGCCGTCTGGAGGTCGGCCTCCACCTGGTCGCCGCTGCGTCGTACTCCGGCCCGGGCCGAGCGGCCGAGCGTGCCCGACCTCGAGGTCGTGTCGACCCCCTCGATCTCGGCCGCGGCGGCGACGACGAGCTTCTCGACGACCGAGTCCGCGATGGTCAGCGTTCCCCGGTCATCGGCGGACGCGGGCACGGACACCGGCGTGGTGACGGGATCGAGGTCGGTCGTCGCCGCGGTCACAGTCGGTTCCTCCCCCGGTCGGCACCACGGAGCTGGTCGGAGATCTCGGCGAGGTCGAGCTGCCCGTCGAGCCATCGGCCGACGGCGAGGCCCACGGCGCCGAGGACGAGGACCAGCAGGAAGGCGCCGAAGCCGCCGAAGGCGCCGGCGAAGCCGAGGGCGATGCCGATGGCCAGCCCCAGGACGGTGTTGGTGGTGAACATGGGATCTCCTTCTCCGGGAGGGGGGTGGGGCGCGGTGCGCCCGCTCGGTCAGATGACGTCGGCGACGGTGACGTCGGCCGGGAGGCCGGGGGCGAGCGCCGCGACAGCGGCGCGGACCTGCTCGCCGACCCGGTCCAGGACCGCGCCGTAGGGCGCGGTCACCGCGATCTCGAGTCCGACGGCGCGGCCGTCGACCTCGAGGACCCGGATGCCCGGCACCCGTCGTCCGGGGAGCAACGTGGCGACGGCGCCGTGCGCTCCGGGGTGCAGGCCGGCCACGAGGGGGCAGGCCTGCACCGCGGCCGCGATCCGGTCGACGTCGAGCCCGTCGATCACCGCGGGGGTGGAGTGGGGCCCGGGGGAGCTCATCGCACGCGGGCGGGCTCGGCCGGGGTCTCGTCGGCGCCGTCGTCGTCGCTGGGCAGGTGCAGGTCGACGACGTCGACGTTGACCTCGGTGACCTCGAGGCCGGTCATCCGCTCCACGGCGGAGATGACGTTGCGGCGCACGGAGCGCGCCAGCTCGGCGATCGCGACGCCGTACTCGACGACGATCGTCAGGTCGACGGCGGCCTGGCGCTCGCCGACCTCGACCGAGACGCCCTGGGTGACCGACGAGCGGCTGCCGGGGATGCGCTCGGTGATGGCGCCGAAGGCGCGGGCGGCGGACCCACCGAAGCCGTACACGCCGTTCACCTCGCGGGCGGCGAGACCGGCGACCTTGGCGACGACCGCGTCGGCGATCGTGGTCTTGCCCTGGGTGCTCTCGAGCGCGCCGGTGGCCTTCGGGGTGGTGGCCGGGGTGGTCATCGCGGTGTCCTCCTTCGCGTCGACGGGGGCCGCCCCGGGTGGGCGGCCCTGCCCGTCGAACTCAGTGGTGAGACACCTGGTCGCGCACGATCCTCACGCACCTTTCGAGTGAGCTGGCTCTCCCGCCGGATCCCGGGGCATCAGGACCTCGTCGATGACGACGGAGACCGACACCGGCTCGAGTCCGGTGTAGGCCCGGACCCCGGCGACGACGGCGGCGCGGACCTGCTCGGCGAGCGCCACGAGGTCGCGGCCGTAGTCGGCGGCCAGCACGATCTCGATCGCGGTCGACGCCCCGGCCACCCCCGCACTCGCGCGTGGTCCACGCGCCATGTCCGCCGGTTGGGCGGCGTGCACCGAGGTCTCCGGATACTGCGGGTCCGGGTCGCCGTGACGATGCCCGGCCCGGTCGAGCTTGCCCAACGCGCCGCGCACCCCGGCCACCCGCGCGGCGTGGTGCCGCGCGATGGAGGCCACCACCCGCCCGGAGATACGGGTGTGCCCGAACCCTTCGTCGAGGCGGGCGAACTCCGGGTCCTCGCTGACCCCGCGGATGCTGGAGAGCACCGAGTCGAGCACCCCCGGCGGGGCCTGCGGCCGGTCCGCCGCCACGCTCCGCATCGGTGCCCACAGGCGGTCGAACTCGGCCAGCGCGGCCTGGCAGTGCAGACAGCCGCGCTGGTGGTCGTCCCGAGCTTCGGCGCCGTGTTCGGCGACCTGGTCGAGCAGCTGCTGCGGGTCCCGCCCGCACGGCAGCACGGACTCGGCGTCGAGCAACTCGACCGCCGACTCCGACGAGGCGGGGGTGCCCGGAGCGGGCCCGTCGGTCATGACCAGCTCCTCATCGACTTGACCAGCTGCGCGCGGCCGCGCGCCAGCCGGCCGCGGACGGTGGCCTCGGGGACCTTGAGCACCGCGGCGGCCTGGGCGTAGCTCAACCCCTCGAGCTGGATCAGCACGAGTGCGACCCGGAGTTCCTCGGGCATGTCGGCCAGCGCGGCGATCCCGGCCTCCAACTCCTGGCCGGCGACCACCCGGGCCTCCGGGCCGGGCGCGGTGGGGTGGGTGGCCTCGGTGAGCTCCTCGGTACGCCGCCGGCGCCGCCTCAGGTTCAGACACCGGTTGACCACCACCCGGTAGAGCCAGGTGGTGAACGCGGCGCTGCCGGTGAAGCTCGACAGGCCGGTCCAGAGCTGGATGGCGATGTCCTGGGTGACGTCGTCGGCGTCGGCGGGGTCGGCCAGCACCCGCAACGCGATCCGGTAGATCCGGTCGCGGTGACGGCGCAGCAGCTCCTCGTAGGCCTCGACGTCCCCGGCGACCACGCGACCGACCAGCCACCGGTCGACGTCCGGGTCGTCCCCGGGCCCGCGCGGGGCGGGCCTGGTCGAGGCGGCGCTGCCCGCGGCGGCGCCGGCAGGGGGCGCGTCCGGTGGGGGATCCGGATCGAGCAGGGACGCCTCCACCCGGTCCACCATGACCTTCCACTGGGTCGTGACCCGCTGCCCGAGCCACGCCTCAGCAATCCAGTACCCGGATGGTTGAACGCTCTCCCATTGCGTGCCACCGATCACACGGCCGGGTGAGAACGACTGGGCCGTCCGTGGTGATCGGCGCGTGCACCGGGTCGCGGCGGGGCGCCGAGCGCCCGGTCCCGACGGACGGGACCCGGACACAGATCGGCGCCGGACCCGTGTCGGGTCCGGCGCCGATCGGAGCATCGTCGTCAGCGGTTCGCGAGCTTGCGCGCTCCGCGCTCGGCCTGGGCGCTGCCGCGGGCCGCCCCGAGGCCGACGAGCCGCAGGCCGCCGGTCGCCACCGCGCCGACGACCCGACCGGTCACGCGCACCGGGTTCAGGAGCACCGCGAGCCGGTCGAACGGCGTCGCGGCCGCCTCCGTGGCGGCGTGGATGGCGTTCCCGGTGCGGTCGGCGACCGAGTCGAGCTCGCGCTGCGCCCGCTGTCCCTCGCGTGCGGCGCGGTCGGTGGCGTCCACCAGCCGCTCGCCGGCGTCCTCGGCGGTCTCCCCGACGACGGACGCGGCACGGCGGCCGAGGCCCCGGGCCTCCCCGGCGATCTGACGGCCGGTGCGGTCGGCCTGGTCGGCGACCTGGCGGCCGGTCGTCTGCGCGATCGACGAGACGTCGCGGGCGGCGGAGCGGGCCGACTTGGTGCCGGAGCGGACCTCCTCGACCTCCTGCGCCACCCCGTCGGCGGCGGCGGCCGCGGTGGCGGCGACCTTCTCGGCGCCGTCCTGGGCCTGCCCGGCGGTCTTCTTCCCGACCGTCCTCGCGTCGGCCGAGATCTCCTCCGCGTCCTCCTTGACGGCCTTGCCGGCCGCCTTCGCCGTCTCCTTGCCCTTCTTGCCGGTCACGGCGGTGGCGAGCTCGGTGGCGATCGCGCCGGCGTCGTCGGCGGCCCGCTCGACGGTGCGCCGCTCGACCTCCTTGCCGTCCAGGTCGTGGACGATGACGGCCCCGCCGCCGTCGTTGGCCACGATCTCGACCGCGCGGGCGATCGCCTCCGCCTGGACCGCGAGCACGGCGCTCGCCCGGCTGGCGTCGGTCTTCTCGACGGCCCAGCCGTCGTCCACCGCGCGTACGTGTCGATCCGACATGGTTGTCCTCCCGTGTGTTCGAGTGGCTCGTCGTCCGCCTCGTGTCCGGCGCATGACCCGGACGGACTCCACGAGGCGATTTCCCCCTACGACACGCCGGGCGCCGGATCGTCATCGACGTGTCGCGTGAGCCCCGACACACCGCAGTCCGGGCGAAGCATCCGTCGTCGGGACCGCGGTCAGCCCGGCGCGGGCTCGAGGTCCGCGTGGGCGGCGATGCGGGCGGCCTGCTCGCGGACGCTGCGGTGGCCGGGCTCGGTGCCGTCGAGGAACTCGACGAGCAGCGCGGTGAACCGGGCCGGGTCGTCCGCGTGCGGGAAGTGTCCGGCGCCCTCGAACAGCTCGAGCCGGCTCCCCGGGATCAGGGTGTGCGCCCGGTGGCCGTGCGCCACGGGGATCATGGAGTCGGCCGTGCCCCAGACGATGAGGGTCGGCAGGCCCTCGGTGAGGTAGAGCCGCTCCGTCGCGCGCACCCGTTGTCCGCCCGGGTCGAGGACGCTGCGGGCGGTGTGCAGGAACGCCCGGCGGTGGTCCGGATCGGCGAGCGAGGCGAACGCCCGGGCCGACTCGCCGACCGAGCCCCGCAGCAGGCCGAGCCCGGGCAGCGTGTGCACGGCCCGGTCGATCCCGGCGGCGACCTGACGGTTCGCGAGGACGGGCAGCACCCACTCGGCGCCGGGGAGGGTCGCGGCGCGCAGGACCGGGCTCACCTCACGCCCGAGGCCGCCGGACGCGACCAGCACGAGCCGGTCGCAGTGCTCGGGGAACTGCAGCACGAACTGCTGCACCACCCCGCCGCCGAGCGAGTGCCCGACGACCGCCGCGTGGTCGTAGCCGAGGACCGCGAGCAGGTCGCGCAGGCCGGTGGCGTAGCCGCCCAGCGAGTAGTCGGCCCATGGCGCGGAGGACGACCCGTGACCCACCAGGTCGGGGACGATGACGTGCCGGCCGTCACGGCGACGGGCGAGCTCGGCGAGCACGGGACCCCAGGTCGCCGCGCTGCCCGCGATACCGTGCACGAGCAGGACGACCTCGCCGTCGGGATGGGTCCACGGCCCGTCGTGGTCGGGCCCGACGTGGTGGGCCGGGATCGACTCCCAGAACCCGACCGACTCGCCGTGCACGGTCACCGTGCGCCGGCGGGTGCGCCGGCCGTGCGTCTCCATGGAACGGGTTTCCCGACGGCGGGTGCCCGGGCACGTGACGCCGACGACCCGGCCGGATGTGGCCGGGGGATCATCGGGGGATGACCCGCGTCGAGGAGCAGCGTCCCGTGGTGCCCCGGGTGCTCGCGATCCTCGGTGTTGCGGTCCTCGGCGCGGCGCTCGGCGTCGGGGTGGTGCTCGCGGCCTCCTCCGCCGGGCTGCGGCCCTGGCGCTATCCCGGTCTGTCCCCGCTGGTCACGGTGTCCTACGCGCTGGTCGGCACGCTGCTCGGAGCGCTCTGCTGGTACCTCGTGCGCCGGCGGGCCCGGCGTCCACGCGCGGTCCTGACGTGGTCGGTCGCCGCGGTCACCGTCGTGTCCCTGGGCGCCGACGTGGTCGCCGCTCTGAGCAGCCGGCTGCTCGTCGGCCTCCTCTCCGCGGTGGCGCACGTGGTGGTGATCGCGACGACGGTGGCCGTGCTCGGCTGGGCCCTGCCCGTGCCGCCCGACGACCGGGCGCGGGAGGTGCCGCCCGGCCGCTCCTCGCTCTCCCCGGCCCGACGTCGGGTCCTCGCCGTGCTCCTCGTCGTCGCGGCGGGGGTGTGGGTGGTGGTCAACAAGGCCGTCGAGGGCCCGACCCTGCTCGTGATCACCACGCGCCACGGGCTCACGGTGGCCGACCTGTTCTCGATCGCGGCGCTGGTCGCCGCGGGCCACCTGCTGCGACGCGGTGACGAGAGAGACGGCTGACCGACGGCCCGGGCGGGAACTCGGCCGTCATGCCGCCGACGGACACCCCGCACCCGCTCGTCCTCACCCTCGGAGATCGTGAGCTGGTCATCCGACGGCGCTACCAGGCGCTGTCGATCGTCAACGACATCCTCGTCGCGATCTGGTTCCTGGTCGGCAGCATCATGTTCTTCTCCGAATCCTGGACCTACACCGGGACGTGGTTCTTCGTGATCGGCAGCGTCGAGCTGCTCATCCGTCCCGTGATCCGGCTGGCCCGGCAGATCCACCTGCAGCGCCTCCCGGGCGGGCAGGGTCGCCGCGCGACCGAGTCCGAGCACGACTTCTGACCGCGTGCGGACCCTGCGGATCGTCCCGCACCTGCGCAGCTCCGTCGTCGAGGAGATGCCTCCGGACCAGGCGCTGCTGTTCACCTCGGAACGCGACGACACCGACGTCTCTCTCTACGCGCACCGCGACGTGCGGCCGTTCTCCTGGCCCGCGCTGGTGCGCGCCCTGCGCGACCCGGAGCTCGAGCTCCTCGAGGTCGCCGAGCCCCTCTGGACCGCGGAGTGGGTCCGGGCGCTGCGCTACGCCGTGCTCGCCCGGCTCCTGCGACCCCGCTTCCCCCGGTCCCGACGCCGGGTCGCGGTCGCCACCTACGCCATCGAGAACCTCGACGCCCACGACCGGCTCCGCCGGTTCCCGGACCGGCCCCTCCTCGGGCCCGTCGTGTCCCGGCTCCGGCTCCTCGCGACGGGGGCCTCGATGCTGCTGCTCGACGCGGTCGTCTTCGGGACGACGGGCGCGGCGGAGAACCATCGCCGGGCCTTCGGGTGGGCGCTCCGGCGGACCCGGCACGCCGTCCTCCCGCCGCGCTTGGGTCCGTGCAGCGTGTGCGGACCGGTGGACGGCGCCGGCGAGCGCGAGCCCACGGTGCTGTTCCTCGGGACGCCGAGCGAGCGGAAGGGCTTCGGCTCGCTGATGGCGGCGTGGGAGCTCAGCGGCGCGACGGACCGGGGCTGGCGGCTGCTGGTCGCGGACCCGGAGGGCGCGCGCGAGCACGACGGTCTGCCGACGGGCGTCACGGTGCGGGTCGCCCCACCGCGCGCCGAGGTGCACGCCCTCCTGCGCACCGCCGCCGTCGTCGCCATGCCGTCGGTGCGGCGGCCGGGGTGGCGGGAGCAGATCGGGCTGCCGCTGGTGGAGGGGCTCGCCCACGGCTGCCGGGTGGTCACCACCACCGAGACCGGCCTCGCTCCCGACCTCGGCGACCACCCGCAGGTGGTGCTCACCGCCCCCGGTGACGTCGACGACCTCGCCGACGGGCTGCGCCGCGCCATGGCGCCGGCCCCGGCCGGGATGTCCGCCTACTCCGGGCACACGAAGGGCGACGTCGTCGCGTGGTGGCTCGACGCCGTGGGGGCGCGCAGGGGGACGTGAACGCCGTCCCGACGACGGGCCGGGGATGCTGCGCGGGTGCCTCCCGACGCCGCACCCCTCCGCTCCCGCCGTGCCGCGCTGGGCGTCCTCGCCGCCGGCCTCGCCGTGCCGGCCCTCGCCGCCTGCTCCTCGGGGCACCACCACGCCGAGGCCGCCGTCGCGTCGGCGACCGTGGGCGCACCCCGCCCCGGGACGACGATCATGATCGTGCGGCACGCCGAGAAGCCGGCCGGGTCGACGAAGGGCGTCGATGCCGACGGCTCCGCGGACGAGGAGGGCCTGACCGCCCGGGGCTGGTCGCGGGCCGGTGCCCTCGCCACGCTGTTCGCCCCGCTCGTCGGCCCGGTCCGGGCGGGCCTCGTGCGGCCGACCGCCCTGCTGGCGTCGGACCCGGGGAGCGACGGCAGCCGCCGTCCGGAACAGACCCTCACCGAGGTCTCGGCCACCCTGCGGCTGCCGGTGTCCGCGACGATCCGGAAGTCCGACCACGCCGGGATCGCCGCCGCCCTCGTGGCCGCCGGTGGCGCGCCGTTGGTCGCGTGGCAGCACCAGGACATCCCGGGGATCGTCGCCGCGCTCGGGACGGTCGCGCCCACCCCGCCCGCGGTGTGGCCGGGGGACCGGTTCGACGTCGTGTGGATCCTCCGGGCGCAGGGCGACGGCTGGTCGTTCACCCAGGTCCCGCAGCTCCTGCTCGCCGGGGACTCGCCGGAGCCGATCACGACGGCGGGCCCCGGGGGCGACGACGACTGATCACTGGTCGGGGGGCGGGTCTTCGGAGCGCTCGGACTGCTCGGGCCGTTCGGGTCGCTCGCCCTCGTAGAGCCGGCGCAGGATCTCCTCCTCCTCGCCGACCGGTTGCCCCCGGTCGAGACGGCCCAGGACGACGCGCTGCCACACGGCCATCACCGCGTCGTGCGTCGCCGGGCGCAGCGCGTCCTCGACGGCGTCCGACAGCTCGGGCCCGGGGCCCTGCCGCTCGGGTTCTGGTTCGGGTTCGTGGGTCACGGGCCCACCTCCGTCGGTCTCGGACCGTCCAGCATGACCCCGTCCCGCCCCGTGGGCGAACCGATCATCCGTCGTCGGGAAGGTCCGCCCGACGGCCACGCCCCCCGGGCCGCCGACCGCGGACTCCCGTGCAGCCGCGCCGTCCGCCGACCGAACCGCTTCTCAAGATCCGAACTCGTGGGGCGTGTCTTCCCGCAGCCCGGGCGCGTCGCCACGACGTTCGGGATCTTGATGCAGAAGAACGGGTGTCGAGCGGGCACACCGCTCCGTGGCCGGCGGCCACGACGCCGGAACCGCCTCCGACGAACGCGGTCTCGACGGGGTGGTTCCCGTCGGCGTCGTCAGAGCCCGCTCCGGCGGCGCTCGGCCAGCGCGCCGGCGACGTTCGCGCGGAACGTCCCGGGCGACCCGGTGAGTTCGAACCAGTTCGTGCGGATCACCACCCAGCCCTGCAGCACGAGGGCGTTCTGGCGGGCGCTGTCGCGTAGGAAGGCCCGGAGATCCCGGTGGTACGCCCATCCGTCGATCTCGACGAGCACCCGGTCCTCGCGGAACGCCAGATCGAGCACCGCCCGTCCGTAGCCGGGCAGCAGCACGTCGAGATCGGCCACCCACCCGACGATCCCCGCGTCCGCCAGGACCCGGTGCGCGACCCGTTCGGCCTCGGAGCGGGCGCCGCCCCCGGCCAGGTGCAGCAACACGGCGCACACGCCCGCGCCGCGACGCCCGGAGCTGCGCAGGTGGGCCCCGCGCAGCGCGTCGAGCCCGACCGTCCCGGCCAGCAGGACCCGGTCCATCAGGTGCGCCCCGGCGACGAGCCCGAGGGCCGCCACCGCGGTGAGCACGGTGACGGCCTTCTTCGTCACCGCGACGCCGTGCACCACCACCCGGTCCTCGGGTGCCACCGCCCGACGCACGATCCGCACCCCCGCCCGAGGTCGCGGCTGCGCCGGGGGCGTCACCGCGATCTGCACCTCGGCCGGCGCCACGTCGGTCATCCGCCACCAGAACGCCGCCGACCCGCCCACGAGCGTGGCGCCCGGACCGACCGAGAGCATCGCCGCGCGGATCCGGGACCGCGGGGTGTCGGCGTGCTTGGCCGACCGCAGCACCCCCGACGTCACGCGCACCCACTCCCCGCGTGCCACCCGGGCGGCGATCATCGTTCGGCTGTACCCGGCCTCCTTCGCCTGCTCGACGGCGAACACCCCGTCCTGGTCCCGGATCCGGTCCCACAACCACGCCGCACCACGTCCGCTCTCCACATGGGTTCCGACGCAGCCCGACCGTCCGCGGACCCATGTCCGACCAAGATCCGAACTCGTGGGGCGTGTCTCCTCGCAGCTCGGGCGCGTCGCCACACAGGTCGAGATCTTCGAACCGCCGCGCCGCCCGTCGTCGGGAATTGGTTGACGATTGAACGAGTTGGAGCCGGTGTCGCCGAGCTGGGGAGAACCGCATGAGCACCACGCACGACATCGCCGCCGACCGCGCCGCCCTGCGGGCGGAGTTCCTCGCGCCGGCCGAGGAGCGGCCCGCCTCGAGCGCACGGGGGCTCCACCACACCGCGCTGGTGTCCTCGGACGTCCGGCGGACGATCGAGTTCTACCAGGGCGTCCTCGGGTTCCCGCTGACCGAGCTGATCGAGAACCGGGACTACCCGGGGTCGTCGCACTTCTTCTTCGACATCGGCAACCAGAACCTGCTGGCGTTCTTCGACTTCCCCGGCCTCGATCTCGGGCCGTACGCCGAGGTGCTGGGCGGCCTGCACCACGTGGCCATCTCGGTCGACCCGCAGCGCTGGGAGCAGCTGCGCGGGGCGCTGACCGACGCCGGGGTGGAGCACGTCGTGCACAGCGGGGTGTCCATCTACTTCCGCGACCCCGACGGCGCCCGCATCGAGCTCATCGCCGACCCGCTCGGCGAGATGTACGGCGAGATCGTCCTCTGACGGGGTTTCGGTCGCGGGTCGACGGGGAACGCATGCGCCCGTGCGTGACGACGAGTACCGCGCCCTGACCGAGTGGCTCGCCGAGGGCCCCGCAGGGATCGGCAGCGAGACCGCGGAGGGGGAGCTGGCCGCCGACTGGCAGCGGTCGGTCAGCGCCGTCCGCTGGTCACGGCTGTGCCGTCACCGTGGCGTGGCCACGCCCGGGGCCGCGTCGGCCTGAGCCGGTCCGTCCGGACGCTGGCGCTCCGGGGACCGCACGGCGATCATGACCGGGTGAAGTACGGGGTCGTGCTGTTCGCCACCGACGAGACCATCGCTCCTGCGGTCGTCGGGCCGGCGCTCGAGGAGCGGGGGTTCGAGTCGCTGTTCGTGCCGGAGCACTCGCACATCCCCGCCCGCCGGGAGAGCCCGGCGCCGGGTGGCGGTGAGCTGCCGCGCCACTTCTCCCGCACCATCGACGTCTTCGTGACGCTGTCGGTGGTCGCGGCGACGACCACGCGCCTGACGCTGGGGACGGGGGTGGCCCTGCCCGCGGAGCGCGACGTCTTCCACACGGCGAAGCAGGTCGCGAGCCTCGACCTCGTGTCGGGCGGCCGGGCGCTCTTCGGCGTCGGCGCGGGATGGAACCGCGAGGAGGCGGCGGACCACGGGATCGACCCCCGCAGGCGCGGGCGCATCCTCGACGAGAAGCTCGCCGCGATGGCCCGCATCTGGGCCGACGACGAGGCGGAGTTCCACGGCGAGTACGTCGACTTCGACCCCATCTGGTGCTGGCCGAAGCCGGTGCAGACGCCCCCGCCGGTGTACGTCGGCGGTGACAGCGACGCCGCCCTGCGCCGCCTGCGCGACCACGGGCAGGGCTGGCTCCCCGACAGCGGTGACGCCGGTTCCTACCGCACGGTCCGCGACTGGCTCACCGACGAGGGCCGCCCCGACGTGCCGTTCACCGTGTTCGGGGCCGACGCCGACACCCTCGACCCGGCGGGCTACGAGGACGTGGGCGTCGACCGGATCACCTTCTGGGTCGACCCGGGCCCGGAGCGCGACGTGCTGGCCCGCCTCGACGCGATCTCGGAGCGCTGGATCCGCTGACCCCTCGTGGCAGGAACGCGTCGTTGCTGTCACCGGACGACGGCAACGACGCACCGCTGCCAGGTGGGGGAGGAGGGTCACCCCGGCTCGCCCGCGATCCGTTCCGCGGCCGAGGTCAGGGCGGCGACCCACTCCGCGAGCCGGTCACGCCGGAAGCGGGCGGTCGGCAGGGCGATCGACAGGGCGGCCCCACCCGGCCCCGGGACGGCGACGCCGATCCCGGTCAGCCCCGCCTCGGTGCGCCCGTCGTTGATCGCGAACCCCTGGCGGCGGAAGCGCCGGAGGTCGCGCAGCAGGGCCTCGACGTCGGGAGCAGGCGAGTGCGCGCGGCAGGGCGAGCCGGCGGAACTCGTTCGGCACAGCGGCACGGTAGGCCCCGGCGGCGTGCTCCGGGGGCACAAGACCTAGGTCAGGACTAGGTATCTGGCCGGTGCGTCGTGTGCCATGGCGGGGGACGGTGGTGACACACCACCCCACCATCTGGAGGACGCGATGACGCAGAGCCTCGAACGAGCCGAGCAGGTCCTCTCCGACGCGGTCGTGGACGACCGCGAGGCCGGGGTGGTGAAGGCCAACCGTCGGATCTTCACCGACGAGGAGATCTTCGAACTCGAGATGAAGCACATCTTCGAGGGGAACTGGGTCTACCTCGCCCACGAGAGCCAGGTCGCGGAGCCCGGGGACTACTTCACCACCTCCATCGGCCGGCAGCCGATCGTCATCACGCGCGACAAGGACGGCGCACTGCACTGCCTGATCAACGCCTGCGCGCACCGCGGGGCGATGCTCTGCCGCAAGAAGCGGGACAACCGCAAGACGTTGACCTGTCCGTTCCACGGGTGGACCTACCGCAACGACGGCACCCTGCTCAAGGTCAAGGACCCGGAGGGCGCCGGCTACCCGGAGAACTTCAACACCAACGGCTCGCACAACCTCGTGAAGGTGCCGGTCTTCGAGAGCTACCGCGGGTTCCTGTTCGGCAGCCTGAACCCCGACGTCGTCTCCCTGGACGAGCACCTCGGGGACACCACCGAGATCATCGACATGCTCGTCGACCAGTCGCCCGAGGGCCTCGAGGTGCTGCGCGGCTCCTCGACCTACACCTTCGACGGGAACTGGAAGGTCCAGGCCGAGAACGGCGCCGACGGCTACCACGTGACCGCGCTGCACTGGAACTACGCCGCCACCACCTCGCGTCGCCAGAGCGGCGAGTCGAAGAACGAGACCAAGGCCCTCGACGCCGGGGGCTGGGGCAAGTCCGGCGGCGGCTACTGGTCCTACCCGAACGGCCACCTGTGCCTGTGGACCTGGAAGGCCAACCCCGAGGACCAGCCGCTCTACAGCGAGATCGACAGCCTCAAGGAGCAGTTCGGCGACGCGACCGGCGACTTCATGGTGCGCGGCTCCCGCAATCTGTGCCTCTACCCGAACGTCTACCTGATGGACCAGTTCTCGACGCAGATCCGGCACTTCCGCCCGATCGCGCCGAACCAGACCGAGGTCACCATCTACTGCATCGCGCCGAAGGGCGAGAGCGACGAGGCCCGGGCGAACCGGATCCGGCAGTACGAGGACTTCTTCAACGCCTCGGGCATGGCCACGCCGGACGACCTCGAGGAGTTCCGCGCCTGCCAGCTGACGTTCCGGGCCACCACCGCGCCCTGGAACGACATGACCCGCGGGGTGCAGCACTGGATCGACGGTCCCGACGAGGTCGCGCGGTCGCTCGGCATGGACGGCGTCATCTCCTCGGGCGCGAAGAACGAGGACGAGGGCCTCTACCCGGTCCAGCACGGCTACTGGCTCGAGACGATGCGCGCGGCGCTCGGGCGGGAGACGCAGCATCGAGGGGAGCACGCCGATAGGGGAGCTCGACCCTCTCAGACCGAGAAGGAGGCCTGATCATGACGACCACCGAGAAGGCCGTCGAGAACGGCCGCGACGCGGACACCCCGGGGAGCGGGAACGCCCTCATCACGCAGAACCTCATCGAGCAGTTCCTCTACCGCGAGGCGCGCTATCTCGACGACCGCGAGTTCGAGCGCTGGCTCGAGTGCTACGCCGACGACGTCGTGTACTGGCTGCCGTGCTGGGACGACGACGACACGCTCACCCAGGACCCGCAGCGCGAGATCTCGCTGATCTACTACCCGAACAAGGGCGGGCTCGAGGACCGGGTGTTCCGCATCCGCACCGAGCGTTCCAGTGCGACGTCGATCCCGGAGCCGCGCACCAGCCACAACATCTCGAACGTCGAGGTGATCGAGCGGACCGGCGACCTGGTCGACGTGCGCTTCAACTGGCACACCATGTACTTCCGGTACAAGACGGTCGACCCGTACTACGGCACGTCGTTCTACACGATCGACTTCTCCGGCCCGTCGCCGCTGATCCGGCGCAAGACCGTGGTGCTGAAGAACGACTTCATCCACCACGTCGTCGACATCTACCACTTCTGAGGAGGGGTCATGACGACGAGCTTCGACGTCGCCCTCGCCTTCGAGGACGGTGTCACCCGCTTCGTGACGTGCCGCGAGGGGCAGACCGTGATGGACGCGGCCTATCGCTCGAAGATCAACATCCCGGTCGACTGCAGTGACGGCGCCTGCGGTACCTGCAAGTCCTTCCTCGAGTCCGGCCGGGCCGAGATGGACGACTACGTCGAGGACGCGCTGGCCCCCGACGAGGAGGCCGCGGGCTACGTCCTGACCTGCAGCCTGACGCCGAAGTCGGACCTCGTCGTGCAGATCCCGACCACGTCCGCCGTCGCGCGGACCAGCGCCGGGAGCTTCACCGCGACCATCGCCGAGATCGAGCGGCTCTCGGAGACGACGGTGTCGTTGACGCTCGACTGCGAGGACCGGGAGAAGCTCGTCTTCCTGCCCGGGCAGTACGTCAACATCGCCGTGCCGGGCACCGACCAGACCCGCTCGTACTCGTTCTCCTCCGGTCCCGACGACGGGCCACTCAGCTTCCTGATCAAGCTCTCGCCGGGCGGGGTCATGTCCGAGTACCTCGACCAGTGGGCGTCGGTCGGCGACTCGCTGCAGTTCACCGGGCCACACGGCAGCTTCTTCCTGCGGGAGTCCGAGTCGCCGCTGCTGCTGCTCGCGGGCGGCACCGGGCTCGCCCCGATTCTGTCGATCCTGCGGCGGCTCCGGGCGACCGGCAGCACGCGCCCCGCACACCTGATCTACGGGGCGACCACCGACGACGACGTCGTCGAGCTCGAGACCCTGCGCGGACTCGAGGAGTCCCTGGAGAACTTCACCTGGGTGCACACCGTCGCCGCCGAGGACACCACGGCCGAGCGGCAGGGCTACGTCACGGCCCACACCGAGCCGGGACACCTGCACGACGGCGAGGCCTCGGTCTACCTGTGCGGGCCCCCGCCGATGGTCGACGCCGTCCGGCGCGACCACGCCGAGCGCGGGTTCGAGCCGGCCGGCTTCTACTACGAGAAGTTCGCGCTGGCGGCGAAGCCGGACTCCGAACAGGACGCCGCGGCCGACCTCGAGGGTGCCGAGCCCGAGACCGACGCGACCACCCCCGACGTCGGGACGGTGGAGGGCGCGGCCGAGGAGGCCGACGACCGCCCGACCCCCGCTCCCGTCGTCCTCGACCAGGAGCCGTCGGCCGGGCTGCTGGAGAGCGGTGAGGGGCGCGAGCTCGACGGGCGGACGATGCTGCCGCGCACCGGGCTCACGCCCCTCGGCGCGGACGCCCGGGTGGCCGCCGCGTCCGACCTCCCGGACGGGAGCCCCGTCGAGGACCTGCCCCGGAGCGTCCTCGGCCGGGTCGTGCTCCCGGCTCGCGACGACGGGGACGGTCGGGTGACCGACGACGACGGCCTGCTCGTCGCCGCGGACGCCCGCGGCGTCCTCGGGCAGGACGTCTTCGTGTCCGGCGGGATCGAGCCGCTGGTCGCGCCGCGCACCCCGGAGCCGGAGGCCGTCTCGGTGCCGGGGACGGTGACGACCGACGGCTACGAGATCGGCGAGCAGCACCCGTCGATCCAGGTCTCGGACGCCATCTTCGACGCGCGCCGGGCCCTGGAACTGGGCGCCCTGGAGCTGACGATCGGGCGGGTCACCTCGCGGCAGATCGCGGGGTACCGCGTGCTCGCGGAGTCGACGGTGCCCTGGGTCGACGTCGAGAACGAGCGGTTCACCGACGCGCACGCCTACACCGAGTCGAACGCCGCGTTCCACGACTACCTGTTCACGCTGACCGGCAACAGCCACCTGCTGCACGCCTACCAGGACCTCGGCGTGAAGGGGCACATGGAGGAGTCGCTGCGCTCCGCGACCTGGTGCGACCCACGGTGCGCCCAGGACCACCTCGACATCGTCGACGCGATGGAGTCCGGCGACCGCGAGGAGGCGCGCCGGCTGTTCTCCGAACACGCCGAGCGGTCCAAGGCCACCACGCGGCGGGCGATGAACGAGCGGCGGGCCTCCCGCCGCCCCCGGTTCGTGACGCCGGGTCGCTTCGCCGACCAGGTCGTCGTCGTCACCGGCGCGGGGCAGGGCATCGGCGAGACCACGGCCCGCCGCATCCACGCCGAGGGCGGCCTGCTGGTGCTCGCCGACCGCGCGGACACCGTCAAGGAGCTGGCGGCGGAACTCGTGGAGGACCGCAGCCCCGGTGTCGGCGACGCCGTCGCGGTGCTGGCCGACCTCGAGACGTTCGAGGGTGCGCAGGCCGTGGTCGACGCGGCGATCGAGCAGTTCGGACGGGTGGACGTCGCGATCCACACCGTCGGCGGGACGATCTGGGCGAAGCCCTTCGAGCACTACCCGCCCGAGGAGATCCAGGCGGAGATCCAGCGGTCGTTGTGGCCCACCCTGTGGGGCTGCCGGGCGGTCGCGCCGCACATGGTCGAGCGGGGAGCGGGGACGATCGTCAACGTCTCCTCGGTGGCCACCCGCGGCATCCACCGCGTGCCCTACGCCGCGGCGAAGGGCGGGGTCAACGCCATCACCTCGGCGCTGGCGCTCGAGCTCGCGCCGCACGGCATCCGCGTCACGGCCACCGCGCCCGGCGGGACCGACGCGCCCGAGCGGAAGACCCCGCGGGGCCCCGGCCCGGCGTCCGACCAGGAACGGGAGTGGTACCAGGGCATCGTCGACCAGACGAAGGACTCGTCGCTCATGAAGCGCTACGGCACGCGGGACGAGCAGGCCGCGGCCATCTGCTTCCTGGCCTCGCCCGAGGCGTCGTACATCACCGGGTCGGTCCTGCCGGTGGCCGGCGGGGACCTCGGCTGACCGCGGTGACCACCGGACCGGACCCCGTCGCGCGCGACCGCAAGGAGATCCGTCGGGCCCTGCTCGACGTCCTCGCGGACGGCGGCGGTCCGGTCCTGCTCGACGGCGGGATCGGCGCGGGCAAGAGCCGGCTGCTGCGGGAGGTGGTGGCCGGGACGGACCGGGTCCGGCTCGCGGCGACCGCCGTCGACTGGGAGCAGGACCAGCCCTACGCCGTGGTCGCCCAGCTGCTCGGGGTCGCGGTCGGCGACCTGGCCGGGGACGACCCGTTCGCCGCGGCCGGCCGCCTCGCCGACCACGTGGGCGACCGCCCCGCGGTCGTCGTCGTCGACGACGCGCACTGGTGCGACCTGCCGTCGTTCCGGGCGCTCTCGACCCTCGCCCGTCACCACCGCGGCACGCCCGTCGTCGTCCTGCTCGCGGCCACGCCGGGCGGGGCGCGTCCGGAGCTCGCCGACCCGATGCGGCGCGCGGCCGAGCTGTCGCTGACCCTGGGGCCGCTGTCGGCGCACGAGGTCGAGGAGCTGTGCACCGAGCAGGGGCGCCCGCTCCCGCCGTGGTCGGTCCAACGCCTGACCCGGCACACGCTGGGCAACCCCCGCCACGTCCTCGCGCTCCTCGACGAGCTCGACGGGTGGGACACCCCGGACCTGCGGTTGCCCGCGCCACGCGAGATCGCGGTGCGGGTCGGGGAGCAGATCGCCGGACTGGGAGCGGACGCGCGGACCCTCGTCGAGACCGTCGCGTGCTTCGCGGAGCCGGTGGGCCTGGACGAGGTCGCGCGCACCGCGGAGCTCGACGACGTCCTCGAGCCGTTGAGCGAGGCGGCGCACCGGGGTCTGGTCGTCCGGTTCGGCGGACGCTCACTGCCGGTCGTCGGCCCGGGCGACCCGATGATCCGGGCCGCGGTGCTCGACCTCGTCGGACCGCACCGCGCCGCGGGCATCCGACGGCGGGCGGCCGCGGTGGTCGCCGACCCGCAGCGCCGGTTGACCCTGCTCGCCGCGGCCACGCCGGGGCAGGACGACGGGCTGGCGGACCGGCTCGACGAGCTGGCGACGCGGAAGGCGGGTGACGGTGCCTGGTCCGACGCGGCGTACGCCCTGCTCGAGGCGAGCCGGCTGACCGGCCGGCCCGAGGACCGCGAGCTCCTGCTCATCCGCGCGGTGGACGCGCTGATCGGAGCGGGCGCGGTCGTCGAGGCCGAGGCCCTCATCCCCGCCGTCGAGAACCTGCTCGACACCGCGATCCGGAACTCGGTGCTGGGCTACCTCGCCATCCTGCTCGGGCGGACCGCCCAGGCGGAGCGGGCGCTGACCCGCGCCTGGGAACTCCGCGACGAGGCCACCGACCCGGACACCGCGGCGTGGATCTGCCAACGGCGCGTGCTGCACGCCCTGTGCTGCGGGGACGGCGCCGATCTCGTCGCGTGGGCGGACCGGGCCACCGCGCTCGTCGGCGCCGAGCACCCGGCCGCCGTCGAGGCCCTGGCCATGCGCGGGCTCGGCACGGCGGCCTCCGGCCGTCCCGAGGAGGCGCTGGGGGAGTACCGCGACCTGGCCGTCCAGGTCCTCCGCGGACCGCAGGTCCAGCGGATCACCATGGGGCACGGCTGGCTCCACCTCGTCGTCGGGAACCTCGACGAGGCCCGGGCGGACCTGGAGAGCGCCGTACCCACCACCACCCTCGGCGGCTCGTCGCGCATCTCGCTGTGGGCCGCGGGCTGGCTCGCCCGGGCGCACTTCCTCGCCGGGGACTGGGACCTCGCCCTCCGCGTGGTCGCCGACGGCCTGCGCCGGGCCGAGGCGTCCGGGATCGCCATCGTCACGCCGCTCCTGGGCTGGACGGCGGCCCAGATCCACAGCCTGCGCGGCGACCCCGACCGAGCCGAACGCGTCCTGCGCGACACGAACGCGGGCGCCGAGGGCTACGAGATCATGGCGGTGCCGCGCCGGCTGGCCCGCGCGGCGCTGGCCGAGGCCCGCTCCGACTACGGCGCCGTGGTCCGGGCCCTGCGCCCGCTGACCGTCCGCGGCGACGACAGCACGGTCGCCCGCCCCGGCTGGTGGCCGTGGCGCGACGTCTACGCGAACGCCCTGGTCCTCGAGGGCCACCTGGACGAGGCCGAGGCGTTCCTCGCCGAGCACGAGTCCCGGGCGGAGGCCCACGGCAACGCCGCCGAGTGCGCCCGGCTGGCCTGGGCACGCGGCCGCCTGCACGCCGCGCACGGCGACGCGGACGCCGCGCGCGAGTCGTTCGAGACCGCGATCCGGGCCCTGGACGGCATGTCGTTGCGGTGGGACCGCGCCCGCGCCCACTTCGCCTACGGCGGCTCGATGCGCCGGCTCGGGCGGCGCCGCGAGGCCGACACCGTGCTCTCCACCGCGCGCGAACTGTTCCTCGCCCTGGGCGCGACCAGCTACGTCGCGCGCTGCGACCGGGAGCTGCGCGCCGGCGGCGTGCACCAGAGCCGGACCGGCCGGGACGCGAACGGCCTGACGTCGCAGGAGACGGCCGTCGTGCGGCTGGTCAGCACCGGCATGTCGAACAAGGACGTGGCGGCCGAGCTGCAGGTGTCGCCGAAGACCGTCCAGTACCACCTGACCCGCATCTACACGAAGGTCGGCGTCCGGTCGCGCACCGAGCTCGCCCGGCTGCACGTCGAGGAGGAGTCGTCGGCATGAGCGCCCCCACGAGGACCGCCCGCTCCGTCGTCAGCGACCTGGGGGTGATGGAGCGCGAGGCGGGGATGGCGATGGCCACCGTCGTGAGCCTCGCCGACGACGAGCTCGACCGTCCCACCGGCTGCGCGGACTGGACCCGTGCGGACCTCGTCACCCACCTGACCCGGGGTGCCCACGAGCTCGCCGACCTCGTCGGACCGGTGTCCGAGCGCCCGACGGCGGCGTCCACGTCGGCGCGGGAGCTGGCCCGCGCCCTGGACGCGGCGAACCGACGGCTGTCGGCGGCCCTGTCCCGGCTGCGGCACGGGGCGGAGCAGGAGACGGTCGAGGTGCCGTCGTACGGCGAGGTCAGCGTGTACGCGCTCCCGGCGCTGCGAACCGCCGAGCTGGTCGTCCACCACCACGACCTGTCGACGACGTGGGAGTGGCACGAGGCCGCGCCCGATGCCCTCGTCGACGCGATCGAGGCGCGGGTCCTCCGGATGCGGGCCGAGCCGACCGGCCCCGGGTTGCAGGTCGTCGCCCGCGAGGGGGAGGAGTGGACCGTCGGGGACGGCGTCCACCGGATCGAGGGGTACTACGAGGAGCTGCTGCCCTTCCTCGCCCGCGGGGAGGTCGAGCCCGGTCTGCGGATCGTGGGGGAGCCCCCCACGCTGCCGGCGTGGTGAGCACGGCCGACACAGGACTGCGTCCGTGACGACGGCGCTCGTCCTCGACCTCCTGGGCACCTTCGCCTTTGCGTTGAACGGGGCGTTGACGGCGGTCCGGGCCGCGCGGCTGGACATCGTCGGGGTCGTGGTGCTGGGCATGATCACCGCGCTGGGCGGCGGCATCCTCCGCGACATCCTGCTGGGGGCGCTCCCGCCGGCGACGTTCAGCGACTGGCGCTACCTCGTCGTCGCTGCGGCCGGTGGGCTGGTGGCCTTCGCCCTGAGCCGTCAGCTCGAACGGCTCGCGCGGTCGATCACGGTCTTCGACGCCCTGGGCCTGAGTCTCTTCGCGGTGACCGGGGCCGCCCGCGCGGTCGAGCTCGGCGCGGGCGTCGGGCAGGCGGTGCTCCTGGGCACGATCACCGCGGTCGGGGGCGGCACCCTGCGCGACGTGCTCGTGCGCCGGGTGCCGAGCGTGCTGTCGAGCGAGCTGTACGCGATCCCCGCCCTGGTCGGGGCCGCGTTCGTCGTGATCCCGGCCCGCTTCGGGGCCGGTGGCCTGCTCTGGGTGTTCGTCGGCGCCGGGGCCTGCCTGGTGATCCGGCTGCTCGGCGTGGGGTTCCGGATCGATGCGCCGCGGCCACCCGGGGGTGGCTCCGCCCCGTGAGTAGTCATCCGTGCCGGGGCACGGATTACTACTCACGGGCGCGGAGCGCACCCCGTCGTTCCATCAGCAGGACGCCCAACAGGTTGCGGCCGCGCCCGTCGCTGACGCCCCACAGCTGGTCGCCCCAGTCGTTGCCCTCGATCAGGGTGGCCTCGCCGGTCGCGAGCAGGAACCGCCCGGCCTCGGAGTCGGGCGTGAACTTCGCGGCGAGCGCGCGGCGCATCACGTCCGTCCGGCGGTCGCGCCAGTCGGGGACCAGGTCGACCTCGCGGCCGAGCCGTTTCGCCTCGTCCGGGGTCGCCGCGTCCCGGATGCAGTCGTGGTCCTCCGCGGAGACGGCCTTCATCGCCTGGAAGTAGTGCTCGACGGTCGCATAGCGGTGGCCGTCGATGTCCATCGGGTGCTCCGCGAAGTTCGACAGCGTCCAGGTCGGGCCGCGGAACTCGGCCACCATGTCGGTGAGCACGATGGGCGCGTCGTCGTCGGTCACGGCGTGAGCCTGCCACGGCGTCCGGTCGCCGCGAGGTGTCCATGAGGCAGGCCCGAGGGCCGAGCAGCCTGCCTGGTGTGCACCTCGGCGCGGGGGTGGGCCGTGCGGTCGTCCCGAGGGCGACATGGTGCAGGCCAGATGGCCCAACTCCGTGCCTGGTGTGCACCTCGCCGCGCGGGAACCGCCGTCGGAGGGGACATCAGGGCATAACCTCGACCGCGTCGAGGGAGGCACGATGCCGAAGACTCAGGACCGCGTCGGGTCGACCCGGGACCGCATGGTGGACAGCGCCGCCGTCCTGCTGCGCGAGTACGGCACGGCCGCCACCACCATCGACGCCGTCCTCGCCCACAGCAGCGCCCCGCGCGGCTCGGTCTACCACCACTTCCCGGGCGGGCGGCGCGAACTCCTCGCCGCCGCGGTGACCCGCGCGGGCGACTCCGTCTCGACGCTGCTGCACGACTACGCGGACACCGCCGACTCCCCGTCGGCGCTCCTGCGGCGCTTCGCCTCGCTGTGGCGGTCCCGGCTCGTCGCCACCGACCACCGGGCGGGCTGCCCGCTGGTGGCCGTCGCGGTCGACCACCCCGCCGACGAGCCCGAGCTCCTCGACCTGGTCCGCTCGATCACCGACCGCTGGACCGCCGAACTCCGCGCCGGCCTCCTCGCCCAGGGGGTCCCCGACACCCGGGCGTCCGCGCTCGCCGCGCTGGTGCTCGCGTCGATCGAGGGCGCGATCGTGCTGTGCCGGGTGGAGGGCAGCGCGGCCCCGCTCGACGCGGTCGTCGCCGAGCTGCAGCCGCTCCTCGACGGGGCCGCACGCGATACATCACCGTGACCGCCGTCGGGTACAGCCGCAACGGGCACGGACCCGCCGTGCCACGTTGAGGGAGGACCATGGCAGGCATCGCGGACAAGGTCGACAAGGCCTGGGAGTCCAAGGACATCAACGAGATCGCCGACGCCCCGGTCGAGGCGCTGCAGGGCGTCTCCGAGGCCGACGCGCAGCACCTCAAGGACGCCTTCAACATCAAGACCGTGCGCGACCTGGGCACCAACAAGTACTTCCTCTGGGCCCAGGGGATCGCCAAGCTCGCGGAGTGAGCCCCTTCCCGACGGCGGGTCCGCGGACCCGCCGTCGGGACCTCCGGGTCTAGGACTCCAGCGGCGTGAGCGCGGGCAGGTTGACGACGATGGCCTCCTGCGTGGTGCGGGAGATGACCACGACCGCCGGGTGCTCCGGGTCGGGGTTCTCCTCGCGGTGGGGCACCCACGGCGGGACGTAGACGTAGTCGCCGGGCTCGGTCTGGAGCACGACCTCGCCCTCGCCGTCGTGGAAGACGAACCGCGGGCGGCCGGACACGACGTAGATCGAGGTCTCGGACTCGCCGTGGTGGTGGTCCGACGACGCGGTGTCGGGGGCGACGTGGGTCTCGCCGGTCCACAGCGCCGACGACCCGACGGACTTCCCGCTGACCGCCTCGAGGCGGCGCATCCCGCCGGACTGCGCGGTGTCGCCGGTCAGCTCGGCCGAGCGCACGAGGTGGACCCGGGTGTGCGGCGGGCGGTCGGGCAGGTCGGGGTGGAACGGCTCGGACACGCGTCGGCTCCTGCGGTGCGGTGGGACCCTCGGGCGTCGGTGAAGTTACGGCACGTCCGCCGCGCCCGGCAGGCGTGACGGCGACCCGAGCAGGTCCGCGAACTCCTCGGCGCGACGCAGCCGTTCGCGCAGCGCCCCCACCTTCTCCTGCACCGCCGCGCGGTGTCCCGCGATGCGGGCGGTCAGCGCGGCACCGCGCTCCGGCGTCGGGTCCGCGGCGAGCTCCGCGACCGCGTCGAGCAGGTCCCGCATCTGCTCCAGGGAGAAGTCGAGCGGCTTCATCCGCATGATCAGCCGGAGCTGGGTGACGTTGTCCTCCGAGTAGAGCCGGAAGCCGCCGGGGGAGCGACCCGCCGGCACGACGAGCCCGACCTCCTCGTAGTAGCGGATCGTCCGCAGGGACAGGCCGATGCGCTCGGCCACGGTGCCGATCTGCATCAGGTCCTCGCGCATCGTCGGCCACTGTACGAGGGCTCACAACGGGGTGAACTCACAGACGCCCGATCTCGACTCTCACGTCACCGTAGAGTTGGCGGCGTCTCCGCTCCCCCTCGGAAAGTGCCGATGTCGTCTCCTGTCTCCGTCCGTCCTCCCCTGCGCGACCGGTGGGCGGCCTGGCGCCCGCCCACGGTGCGCCGGGTCCGCACCGAGGTCCTCGCGGGCCTCGTCGTGGCGCTCGCGCTCATCCCCGAGGCCATCTCGTTCTCGATCATCGCCGGGGTCGACCCGCGGGTCGGGCTGTTCGCCTCGTTCACGATGGCCGTCACCATCGCCGTGGTGGGCGGTCGGCCGGCGATGATCTCGGCGGCGACCGGTGCCGTGGCGCTCGTGATCGCGCCGCTGGTCCGCCAGCACGGCGTCGAGTACCTGTTCGCGACGGTGATCCTGGCCGGGGTCATCCAGGTCGTGCTCGCGCTCTGCGGCGTCGCCCGGCTGATGCGGTTCCTGCCCCGCATGGTGATGGTCGGGTTCGTCAACGCCCTGGCGATCCTGATCTTCGTCGCGCAGCTGCCCTACCTCGTCGGCGTCCCGTGGCCGGTGTACGCCCTGGCCGCGGCCGGGCTCGTCGTCATGAACGTGCTCCCGCGGGTGACCACCGCGGTGCCGGCCCCGCTCGTCGCGATCGTGGTGCTCACCGTGGTGACCCTCGGCTTCGGGATCGCCGTCCCCACGGTCGGCGACCAGGGCGCGCTGCCGGACAGCCTCCCGGTGCTCGGCCTCCCCGCCGTCCCGTTCACGGGCACCACGCTGGCGATCATCGCGCCCTACGCGTTCGGCATGGCGCTGGTCGGGCTCATGGAGTCGCTCATGACGGCGAAGCTGGTCGACTCGATCACCGACACCCACTCCGACAAGACGCGCGAGTCCTGGGGTCAGGGCGTGGCCAACGTCGTCACCGGCTTCTTCGGGGGCATGGGCGGCTGCGCCATGATCGGCCAGACGATGATCAACGTCCGGTCCGGCGCCCGGACCCGGATGTCGACCTTCCTCGCCGGGCTCTTCCTGCTGGTCCTCGTCGTGGCCCTCGGCGACGTCGTCGCCCGCATCCCGATGGCGGCGCTGGTCGCGGTGATGGTGATGGTCGCCGTCGGCACGTTCGACTGGCACAGCGTGGCGCCCGCGACCCTGCGTCGGATGCCGTGGAGCGAGCTCGCCGTCATGGCCGCGACGGTCGTCGTCACGGTCACCACGGACAATCTGGCCATCGGTGTCGTGGTGGGGGTGCTCGTCGCCTCTGTGCTGTTCGCCCGCCGCGTGGCGCACCTCGTCGAGGTCGACGGTGTCCTCGACGCGGCGGGGACCACGAAGACCTACCGGGTACGCGGTCAGCTGTTCTTCGCGTCCAGCAACGACCTGACGTTCCGGTTCGCGTACGCGGACGACCCGGCGCGGGTGGTCATCGATCTCTCCGAGGCCCACGTGTGGGACGCCTCGACGGTCGCCGCGCTCGACGCGATCACCACGAAGTACGCCGCCCGCGGCACGGAGGTCGCCATCACGGGACTGAATCCCGACAGCAAGCAGCGGCACGACGCGCTGGCGGGCACCCTCACGGCAGGTCACTGACGACGGGAGGGTTCATGGAGGCCGCCGCCACGCTGCGGACCGCCGCGCGTCTGCTCGAGGAACTGCGGGAGCGCACCCCGGGCGGCGAGTGGGAGGTCGCGGGACTCCTCGCGACGCGGCCGGAGATCGTCGCCCGGCACGACGACGGGACGAGCGAGCACGTCGCCGAGGTCCGGGCCCGGAGCTCGGCGTGGATCTCCGGCCTGGCCCCCTCGCTGGCCGATCCCCTCGTGCGGTGGCTGCGGACGACGGCGGACGCGGTCGACGCGGGCCGCGCGCCGGCCGAGGTCGCCGGGGCGGCGGCGGACTTCGCGGCTGCCGTCACCGACCGGCTGGACCGCCGGCGGTAGGGCATGACCCGCCGTCGGGAAAGGCTGTTTGTCGACACGACCGGCCGGGACCGGTGTCGTACTGTCCGGGCGTGGCCCGAGGCGCCGGACTCCTGAGCGCCCTCGTCGGGCCACCGATGCGGGCGTGGGAGCGCGTCCCGATCCGGGTGCAGGGGCGGATCACCGTCGCGCTCCCGCTCGTGGCGGTCGTGATCTCGGCGGTGCTGGCGCTCAACGGCAACCTGACGCGGGTCGCGATCGAGACCGACATCCAGCGGAAGTTCGAGATGACCGCGGCCCTCGGCAACGTCTCGTCGCTGATGGTCAACGCCGAGACGGGGATGCGGGGCTTCCTGCTGACCGGGCAGGGCGAGTTCCTCCAGCCCTTCGCCCAGGCGACGCAGCAACTGCCGTCCGCGTTCGCGGAGCTGACGGCGCTCGCGGGCGACGAGCCCGGGCAGGAGCCGCGCACGGAGATGTTCGGGCGCCTGCGGGATCTGGAGACGCTGACCGGTCAGCAGATGGCCGACCTGTCCTTCCAGCAGCAGTTCGTGACGGGCGGCGGCAGCCCGGCCGACCCCGAGATCCGTCGGCACCTGGAGTACGGCAAGGGGCTGATGGACCGGATCCGCGCCGAGGTGGCCGACTTCCAGGGCCAGGAGCGGGCCCTGCTCGACGACCGGATCGCCGAGATCAACGCGATCCGGGTGCGCGACTACGTGTCGGTCGCCCTCGCGCTGGTCGCCGCGCTCGCGACGCGGTTCCTCGCCTGGTTCCTCTTCCGGCGCGGCATCCTGCGTCGGGTCGAGCGCCTGACGACGTGCCTGCGCGGGAAGCGCGAGGGCACGCCGGCGGAGCTGCCCGAGCCGACCAAGCGCGACCAGATGGGGCAGCTCGAGCGGGAGGTGCACCAGGTGCTGCGCAGGTGAGCACTCAGAGGGCCTATCACCCCACTGAGTGCTCACCTGCGCGGAGCGCACCCCGGCTTCGCGTCCGCGGTGGCCGAGAGCTGCCGCAGGGCGTTGTCGACGACCTCGGTGAGCGCGGGGTGGATCCAGTACGGCCGGCCGGACAGGGCGGCGGCGTCGATGTCGAAGGTCATCGCCATCGCGAGCGGCTGGATCAGCGTCGGGGCCTCCGGGCCGAGGATGTGGGCGCCGAGGATCCGCCCGGTGCCGCGTTCGGCGAGCACCTTGCAGAAGCCGGTCTCGTCCTCCATGGCCCAGCCGTAGGCGACGTCGGAGAAGTCCACCTGCGCCACCTCGTAGTCCAGGCCCTCGTCGCGGCACTGCGCCTCGGTGCGCCCGACCGTGCCGATCTGCGGGCTGGTGAACACCGCGGCCGGGACGAGGTCGTGGTCGACCTCGCGGAGGTCGTCGGGGTGCAGGAGGTTGTGGGTGACCACCTCGGCCTCGCGGTTGGCCACGTGCTTGAGCTGCACCGGGGAGCTGACGTCCCCGAGCGCCCAGACGCCGTCCACCGAGGTGCGTCCGGCGGCGTCGACGGCGACCCGCCCGTCGTCGTGGGTCTCGAGGCCGGCCGCGTCGACGTCGAGGGAGTCGCCGTTCGGGGTGCGGCCGATGACGACGAGGAGGGTGTCGGCCTCGATCACCGTGTCGTCGTCGAGCCGGAGCCGGAGCGCCCCCGGCGCACCCTCGACCGCGGTGACCTCGTGACCGAGGTGGAGCTCGTAGCGCTCGCGGGCGATCTCGGTGAACGCCGCCGAGATCGACTCGTCCTGCGGGCCGAGGAGCTCCTCCGCCATGTCGATCATGACGATCTCGCTGCCGGCCGAGTGGAACACGTGGGCGAGCTCCGCGGCGATGTACCCGCCGCCGAGTACCGCCAGGCGACGGGGGAGCTGGTCCAGCCGCATGACCGTGTCGGAGGTGTGGAAGGGCAGGCCCGACTCCTGCACCGGCGGTGGCACGACCGGGCGGGCGCCCGCCGCGATCACGATGCGGTCGGCCTCGATCTCGGCGGACCCGCCGTCGTGCAGGTCGACGACGAGGGTGTGCGGGCCGGTGAACCTGGCCTCGCCCGCGTAGACCGTGACGTCGCTGTCCTCGCGTCCCTTGCGGCCCTCGGCGGCGATCGGGTCGAGCCGGCCGAACACGCGGTCGCGCAGCGCGGGCCAGGCGATGCCGTCGAGCTGGGCACCGACGTCCCACGTGGCGGAGTCGCGGACCGTGTCGGCGACCTCGGCGGTGTAGGCGAACATCTTCGTGGGGATGCAGCCCCGGTTCAGGCACGTCCCGCCGAACTCCGTCGCCTCCACGATCGCGACGTCGAGGTCCGCGAACTCGTCGGAGACCACCATGTTGCCTGAGCCCGAGCCGATCACCACGAGATCATGTCGTCGCACGGCGTCACCGTAAGTCGCCTTCAGTACAGCTCGCGCGTTCAAGCCGAGATGAGCGGAACCCGCGGTCCCGGATATCGTCGCCGCCGTGGCGTACCCCCTGCTCACGACGCCGGTGCGGATCGGCCCGGTGCAGCTGCGCCACCGGGTGGTCATGGGCTCGATGCACACCGGGTTCGAGGAACGGCCGGGCGGTCACCGGCGGCTGGCGGCCCTCTACGCCGAGCGGGTCCGCGGTGGCGCCGACCTGGTCGTCACCGGCGGTCTCGCCCCGGACGCGCGTGGGCGCCTGCACCCGCTCGCGGCGACGCTCACCCACCACCGGCAGCTCCACGGGCACCGCCGGGTCACCGACGCGGTGCACGCCGAGGGCGGCCACGTCCTGCTGCAGCTGCTGCACGCCGGGCGCTACGCGTTCCACCCGCTCGCGGTCTCGGCGTCCCGCCGGAAGGCGCCGATCGCGCCGTTCGCCCCGTGGCGGCTCACCCACCGCGGCGTCGTCCGGGCGGTCGAGTCCTTCGCCCGGGCGGCCGGGCTCGCGCGGGAGGCGGGCTACGACGGCGTCGAGGTCATGGGCTCCGAGGGTTATCTGGTCAACCAGTTCCTCGCGCCCGCGACCAACGACCGGGACGACGCCTGGGGCGGCTCGCCGGCGGCGCGACGACGGTTCGCGCTGGCCGTGGTGTCCCGGGTGCGGGAGGCGCTCGGCCCCGACGCCGTGCTCTCCTACCGCATCTCGCTGGCCGACCTGGTCGCCGACGGGCAGACGTGGGACGAGGTCGTCACCCTCGCCCGCGGCGTCGAGGCGGCGGGCGCGGACCTGCTGAACAGCGGGGTCGGCTGGCACGAGTCCCGCGTGCCGACGATCGTCACGTCGGTGCCCCGGGCGGCGTTCGCCGACCTCACGGGGCGCCTCCGCCCGCACGTGGGCGTGCCGGTGGTCGCCTCGAACCGCATCAGCACGCCCGCCGACGCCGAGGCGGTGCTGGCCCGCGGCGACGCCGACCTCGTGTCGATGGCGCGCCCGTTCCTCGCCGACCCGGAGTGGGTGGCCAAGGCGGCGTCCGACCGGGCCGACGAGATCAACGTCTGCATCGGCTGCAACCAGGCCTGCCTGGACCGGACGTTCGCGCTGCGCAGCGTCAGCTGCCTGGTCAACCCGCGGGCCGGTCGGGAGACCACGCTGACCCTCACCCCGGTCCGACGCCCGCGGCCGGTCGCCGTCGTCGGGGCGGGCCCGGCCGGTCTGGCCGCCGCGGCGGGCCTCGCCGACCGCGGGCACCAGGTGACGCTCTACGAGGCCCGCGACCACCTCGGCGGGCAGTTCGACCTCGCCCGGCGCATCCCGGGCAAGGAGGAGTTCGCCGAGACGATCCGGTACTTCACCGGACGGCTCGAACGGGCGGGGGTGGAGGTGCGGCTCGCGACGAGCCCCGGCGCGGCCGAGCTGGCCGGGTTCGCGGACGTCGTGGTCGCCACCGGTGTCCGCCCGCGGCGGCCCGCGATCCCCGGCATCGAGCACCCGAGCGTGCTCACCTACGACGAGGCGCTGCGCGACCCCGGACGTCTGGGGGCGCGGGTCGCGGTGATCGGCGCGGGCGGGGTCGGCGTCGACGTGGCCACCTTCCTCACGCAGCACCCCGCGCCGGACCTCGCGGCGTGGCGGGCGGAGTGGGGTGTGGCCGCCGACGGCGGGCTCGTCGCGGCCGCCCCCGCGCCGCCGGCGCGTCAGGTCCACCTCGTCCAGCGGAAGCGCACGCGCGTCGGTGCGGACCTCGGCACGACGACGGGGTGGGTCCACCGCGCGACGCTGCGCGCGAAGGACGTCGAGACGGTCACCGGTGCGCAGTACGAACGCATCGACGACGACGGCCTCCACCTGCGCGTCGGCGACCGCCCGCGCCTCCTGGCCGTCGACACCGTCGTGGTGTGCGCCGGGCAGGAGCCCGTCCGCGACCTGGTGGACGAGCTCGCGGGCCGGTCCGTCCGCACCCACGTCATCGGCGGCGCCGACGTCGCGGCCGAACTCGACGCCGAGCGCGCGATCAGGCAGGGGACGGAGCTGGCGGCCCGGCTGGGCGGCAGGCGCGGATGAGCCCGACGGACCTCGGCGCGGCCGCCGTCGGGGGACGAGGACCGGGAGCGGTCGGGACGTTCAGGACTCCGCGGCCGACCGGCGGGGGATGTCGGGCGCGGCGGGCCCGGCGACGACGGGCATGTGGCGGGCGAAGGTGACCACCGCGTCCGCGAGGTCGTGCAGTCGTCCCCGCACGCCGTCGTCGGTCAGCTCGCCGCCGGAGAAGTGCGTGTTGTTCGCGTACACGGCCCCGGGGACGGCCCAGGCGCGGAAGAAACCGACCAGCGGCTTGAGCTCGTGCTCGAGGGCGAGGAAGTGGTGGTCCGTGCCGCCGGTGGCGACGAGCCCGATGGGCTTGCCCGCCAGCGCGTCGTTGGGCAGCACGTCGAAGAGGTTCTTCAACCGGCCCGTGTAGCCGCCGCGGTACATCGGCGTGCCCACCAGCAGCGCGTCCGCGGCGACCACCCGGTCGATCGCGTCCCGCGTCGCGCCGGTGTAGTCGGCCGGGTCCCGCCCGTCGCTGAACACGAGTTCCTGCTCGCGCAGGTCGAACAGGTCGGTGTGCACGTCCTCGTGCTCCCCGCCCCGGGCGAGCGCGACCGAGAGCGCCAGCACCGTCTTCGACGGCGAGGACGGGCTCCCCGAGATCGCCAGCAGTTCCACGACGTGTCCCTCCCGCGGACCCCGACGTGGGCCGCGTGTCGATGATCCCCGGGAGGACGCGGTCGGGCCGCGTGGGATTCAGGACGTGGGACTCAGCCCATCGCCACCAGGCCCCGGTCGACGGCGGCCCGCCCGAAGGCCTCCACCGTCGCGCGGACGCTCGGGCGGTCGTCGGCGTGCGGGAGGTGGGCGAGCACGATCGTGCGCAGCAGCGGCCGCCGGAGCGGGACCACGTCGATCCCTGACGCCGGGAGGAACGCGCGGCCGAGGTCGCTGGCGAGCGTGACCCCGAGCCCCGCGGCGACCATCGCGAGCGCCGTGGCGAGCCCGTCCACCCGGTGGCGCACCTCCGGCTCGAACCCGGCCCGGCGGCAGGCGGTGCGCACGGCCCGGCCGTAGTAGCTCTCGGCCCCGGAGATCACCCAGGTCTCCCCGGCCAGGGCGGCGAGGTCGGTGCCCGGCCGGTACGCGGTGCCCGCCGGCGCCGCGAGGTGGATGCGGTCCTGGCCCAGCGGGACCATCGTGAGGCCGGGCGCCCAGGGCTCCGGGGCGTCCGGGTAGTCCAGGAGCAGGGCGAGGTCGAGGTGCCCGTGCCGCACGTCGAGCACCGCCTGGTCGGGGTCGGTCTCCAGGCTCTCCAGCGTGATCCCGGGGTGGTGGGCGGCGAGGTCGGCGATGACGGCGGGCAGCAGGGCCGCCGCCGCGGCGGCGAAGACGCCCACCGACAGCCGCGCCGAGAGGTGCTGGCGGGCGCCCTCGACGGCGGCGACGGCGCGCTGCTCGGCGGCGAGCAGGAACTCGGCCTGCTCGACGAGGACCCGGCCGACCTCGGTGAGCCGCACCCCTCGACCCACGCGCTCGATCACCGGGGTGCCGACCTCGACGCCGAGTGCCTCGACCTGCTGCGACACCGCGGACGGCGAGTAGTGCAGGGCCGCGGCGGCGGCGTTCACCCCGCCGCGGCGGGCGACCTCGCGGAGCGTCCGCAGGCGGCGCAGCGACAGTTCCATGCGCTCCATCTCAACAGTTCCGTGCAGATCTGTCCGCTGGCGCCGAACGGTGGGTCGGAGTAGAGCTGGTGATCATGACGACGCGTCCGCCCCGTGGCCAGGTCCTCGTCCCCGGCGGTTCCTTCGCCATGGGCGACCACCACGGCGACGGCGACCCCGCCGACGGGGAACGCCCGGTCCACCGCGTGACCCTGTCGTCCTTCCTCATCGACGCCACGGCGGTGACCAACGCGGCCTTCGCCCGCTTCGTCAAGGAGACCGGCTACGTCACCGACGCGGAGCGGTGGGGCTCCTCCGGTGTCTTCCACCTGGCCTTCACCGGCGACCGGTCCGACGTGCTCTCCAGCGTCGAGGGCGCGCCGTGGTGGCTCGCCGTGCGCGAGGCCTGCTGGCGCCGCCCCGAGGGACCCGGGTCGTCCATCGGCGACCGCGCGAACCACCCGGTCGTCCACGTCTCCTGGAACGACGCGCAGGCCTGGTGCGCGTGGGCCGGGAAGCGGCTCCCCACGGAGGCGGAGTGGGAGTACGCCGCACGCGGCGGGCTCGCGGGCGCCCGGTTCCCGTGGGGCGACGAACTCGGCCGCCGCTGGGCCCTCAACATCTGGCAGGGCCGGTTCCCCACCGAGAACACGCGCGAGGACGGGTTCCTGACAACGGCGCCGGTCAAGACCTACCGCCCCAACGGCCACGGCCTCTGGCAGACCGTCGGCAACGTGTGGGAGTGGTGCGCCGACCGCTTCGCCGCCGACTGGTACGCCCGCTCGCCCGAGCAGGACCCGGTGGGCCCGGAGGAGGGCGACGCGCGGGTGATGCGCGGTGGGTCGTACCTCTGTCACGACTCCTACTGCAACCGTTATCGGGTCGCGGCCCGGACCTCGAACACCCCGGAGTCGAGCTCGGGCAACCTCGGCTTCCGGTGCGTAGGTGAGCAGAAAGTGGGGCCATAGCCCCACTTTCTGCTCACGCGCGCGCAGCGCACCTAGTGCGACGCCATGACCCGGCGGTGCAGGCCCTCCACGTCCGGGTCCGTCGCGCGTCCCGACCCGGGCAGCAGGTCGACGCGCACGGTGTGGACGGTGCCGGTGAACGCGTTGTCGCCGGCCGCGTAGTCCTCGGTGACCGGGGTGCCGAGGTCGACGCCCACGTCGAAGGTCTCGTCGAAGGAGAAGTAGTACGGGATCGTCGCGTCCACCCGCACCGACCCGACGTCGTGGGAGTCGACCCGCAGCGTGGCCGTCCCGCCGCGGCCGACGCCTCCGCCGTCGTAGGCGAAGTCCATCCGCAGCTCGTGGCGCCCCGGCGTCAGGGGGACCGCGGAGCGCACGGTGTACCGGCGCAGCCCGAAGAGGTTGTAGACGTAGCAGGCGCGCCCGCCGGAGACGTAGAGCGACCAGCCCCCGAAGCGCCCGCCCTGGGCGACCACGACGCCCTCCGCCCCGCCCGCGGGCACGTCGATGTCGGCGACGACGGCGTGCGAGCGGTTCTTGACGTTCGGCACGGTCTCCTCGATCAGCCGACGCACCGTGCCCCGGTAGGTCACCGACCTCCGGTCGCCGACGAGGTCGAACCGGCCCGCGAGCTGCGGGTTCTCCCGTTCGGTCACCCGGTCGTCGAGGGGGAGGACGTGGTTCTGCACCGCCTCGGCGTGGAACATCGCCTGCAGGCGCGCGAGCGTCGCGGGGTGCTCGGCGGCCACGTCGTGCGCCTGGCTCGGGTCGGTGGTCGTGTCGTAGAGCTCCCAGACGTCGTCGGCGAAGCTCCGACCCGCCGTCGGGACCATCTCCCACGGCGTGCCGTGCCGGGTCACGGCGGTCCACCCCTCGTGGTAGATGCCGCGGTTGCCGCACATCTCGAAGTACTGGGTGCGCCGGCGGTCCGCTGCCCCCGGATCGGCGAACGTGTACTGCATGCTCGTCCCGTCGACCGGCTGCTGCTCGACGCCGTCGACGCTGGTCGGAGGGGTGATGCCCGCGCACTCCAGGATCGTCGGGAGCACGTCGATGACGTGGTGGAACTGATGGCGCAGGCCGCCCGCGTCGGTGATGCCGCTTGGCCAGTGCACCACCAGACCGTCGCGGGTGCCGCCGAGGTGCGACGCCACCTGCTTCGTCCACTGGTAGGGCGTGTTCATCGCGAGCGCCCACCCGACCGGGGCGATGGGGTAGCTCTCCGGTCCGCCGATCTCGTCGAGGTGGGTGAGCATCTCGCCCGGGTCGTCGACGAGGCCGTGCCCGAGCCGGTGCTCGACGTGCGTGCCCTCGATCCCGCCCTCGCCGGAGGCCCCGTTGTCGCCGAGCAGGTAGAGGAACACGGTGTCCTCGAGCTCGCCGAGCTCGGAGAGGGCGTCGACGAAGCGCCCGAGCTGGACGTCCGCGTGCTCGGTGAACCCGGCGAAGGTCTCCATGAACCGGGCGCCGAGCGCGCGGCGGGTCGGGTCGAGGGAGTCCCAGTGCGGCACGGAGTCCGGCCAGGGGGAGAGCTCGGTGTGCTCCGGGACCACGCCCAGCGCCTTCTGTCGGGCGAGCGTGGTCTCGCGGAGCTCGTCCCACCCGCCGTCGAACTCGCCGCGGTAGCGCTCCTGCCACTCCGGGGCGACGTGCAGCGGGGCGTGCGAGGCGCCGAAGGCGAGGTAGGTGAAGAACGGGCGGTCGGGCGTCATCGTGCGCTGCGTGCGCACCCAGTCGACGGCGTGGTCGACCAGGTCCTCTGACAGGTGGTAGCCGTCCTCGGGACGTCGGGAGGGCTCCACCGGCTTCGTGCCCTCGAACAGCAGCGGGTACCAGTGGTTCATCTCGCAGGCCATGAAGCCGTAGAAGTGGTCGAAGCCCTCGCCGGTCGGCCAGCGGTCGAACGGCCCGACCGGGCTGATCTCCGACGGCGGGGTCTGGTGCCACTTCCCGAACGCCGCGGTGCTGTAGCCGTTGCCCTGCAGGGTGCGCGCGAGCGTCGCCGCGCTCCGCGGGCGCACCCCGGTGTAGCCCGGGGCGGAGGTCGCCATCTCGGTGGTGGCGCCCATCCCGACGGCGTGGTGGTTGCGACCGGTCATCAGCGCCTGCCGGGTCGGCGAGCACAGCGCCGTGACGTGGAAGCGGGTGTACCGCAGCCCGCCGTCGGCCAGCCGCTCCGCCGTCGGCATCCGGCACGGCCCGCCGTAGGCGCTGGAGCTGCCGAACCCGAGGTCGTCGAGCACCACGACGACGACGTTCGGCGCGCCCGAGGGCGCACGCGTCGGCCCCGTCGGTTCGAACACCCCGTCGTGCTCGTCGATCCCGATGGCCGTGACCACCGGCTTGGCGGGCTCCGGCTCCGGCAGCACCCGACGACCACTCACGAGAACGTCTCCTCATTGCACGGGCACGCGTCGACTCCACGTGCGGGACAGGGACCGCGCAGCTCGACGGGACGACGGTGTCCCGGGGCGCGGTGCCTCCAGCCTCGTCGAGCGGATCGTTCACGTCCAGCGGACGTTCGCGCACGATGTCGTTCAGCAGCAGCGCACGGTCGTCAGGACCGGCCCAGAAAGACCTGGCGGCGCGGCCACGGGCCCGGGCACGGCGGGTCCTCGGCTCGGATCTCGGCGGCGCGCGACACGAGCCAGCCGGGTTCGAGGACCTCGCAGGGCGACCACGACGTCGGGCCCCAGGTCAGGCCGCAGCGCTCGGTGGTGGTCGCGACGAGACGGTCGAGCGTGCCGCGCAGCACGTCGGTGGCGGCCGTCGCGGCGAGCGCGTCGAGGTCGACGGGATGGGCCTCCCGGCCGTCGCGGGTCGTCTGCCCCACGAAGAAGTGCACGTGCGGGCGGAGGCCGTTGGTGCGCGGGACGCGCTCCTCGACGATGTGGGTGATCCTCAACCGCGCGGTGTCGGCCACGTCGGGCCCGGTCACCGCCGCCATCGCGGCCTGCAGGTGCCGGGCGGTCTCGCGGGCCTCGTCGACGAAGACCGCGCGCAGGACGGCGACGTCGGCGGCGTGCCCGGTCGACTCGAGCATCGTCATGTAGACCGCGAGCGAGAGCGGCATCGACAGCGTCAGGTCGAGCGCGTCGTCCGGCGGGAATCCCGTGACCTGGTCGAAGAGCGGCGCGGGGTGCGGAAGCACCACGGCGACCACCCCCTCGTGTCGGCCCCTGGAACGGTACGGCGGCCCGGGCGTGCCCGCCGGACGATCGTGGTCGGTGACGGTCGTCAGGGCCGCGTGCGGCGCGGTGTCGCCGAGCGGGGCGGCGCCGCGCGCATGTGGTCGCGCACCGGCGTGAGCAGGTCGGTGAGGGTCCGGGCGTCGTCCTGGGAGAGCCGGTCGAACAGCAGTCGCTCGACGACGGCCTCGTGACCGGGCAGCACGGCGTCCACCAGGGCGCGCCCGGCGTCGGTGATCGCGATGGTGACGCCGCGCTCGTCGTCGGGAGTCCGATTCCGGACGACGAGCCCGGCCTTCTCCAGCAGCCCCGCCTGGTAGGTCAGTCCGCTGCGGCTGAAGACGATCGCGTCGGCGAGGTCGGTCATGCGTCGGCTGCCGGCGGGGGAGAGCTGGAGCCGCCGCAGGATCTGGAAGCGCACGAAGGTCAGGTCGCCGTCGGCCTGCAGCTGCTGCTCGATGGCGTGGCGCAGCAGGCCGGACACCTCGATCAGCGCGAAGTAGGCGCCGAGCCGGACCGGGTCGACGTCGTGCTGCGGCTCGGACACGCGTCGAGTGTCACCTTGCTTCGAGTTCGAAGCAACTCTAGGGTCGTCCATGTGCTTCGAGTTCGAAGCGCTGTGGGACGACGAGGAGCGAGGCGCGCGATGAAGGCAGTGCGGTTCCACGAGTACGGCGGCCCCGAGGTGCTGCGTTACGAGGACGTGGAGCAGCCCGTCCCCGGGGCCGGTCAGGTCCGCGTGCGCGTGGCGGGGACGTCGTTCAACCCGGTCGACGACGGCATCCGCGGCGGCTACCTGCAGGGCCCGTTCCCGGTGGCGCTCCCGCACGTGCCCGGCATCGACGTCGCGGGCACGGTCGACGCGCTCGGGGACGGCGTCGAGGGTCTGCGGGTCGGCGACGAGGTGGTGGGCTTCCTGCCGATGGTGGACGACGGGGCGTCCGCGGAGTTCGTCGTGACCCCGGCCGAGGTCCTCACCGCCGCGCCCCGCGGCCTCCCGCTGGCCGACGCGGCGGCCCTGCCGGAGGTGGGGCTGACCGCCCGTCAGGCCGTGGTCGAGGACGCGGCCGTGCGCGCCGGTCAGCGCGTGCTGGTCAACGGCGCCGGCGGGGCCGTCGGCGGCTACGCCGTGCAGCTCGCGAAGCGCGCCGGGGCCCACGTCGTGGCCACCGGCAGCCCACGCAGCGCCGGGCGCCTGCGCGCGCTCGGGGCCGACGAGGTCGTCGACCACACCGCGGGTGCCGTGGCCGACGCCGTGACCGAACCCGTCGACGTCCTGCTCAACCTGGCACGGCTGACCCCCGAGGCGTTCCGGGCGCTCGTCGGTCGGGTGCGCGACGGCGGCGTCGTGGTGAACACCGTGCCCGCGTCCCCGGCCCCGGCCGACGAGGCCCGCGGGGTGCGGGCGGTGGAACTCTTCGTCCGCAACGACGCCGCGGCGCTGGCCGAGCTGGTGGGTCTCGTCGAGCGGGGCGAGCTGACCGTCGACGTCGACCGACGGGTGCCGCTGGCCGAGCTCGCCGGCGTCCACGCCGAGGCCGACGCGGGCACCCTGCGCGGGAAGGTCGTCGTCGTCCCGGAGTGAGGGGTCAGGCCGCCGTCGCCCGTGGATCGTCTCGACGGGCGACGTGACCCGCCCCGATGTCCACTTCACGCCGGATCGACGGCCCCGGATCCGTAGGCTGGCCGCCGTGGACAGCGGGACGACGCCGGGGCACGGCCGCAGCGGTGCGATCGCCTCGACGACCCGTGTCGAGGCGGTGGCCGCCACCGGGCTCCTGGACACCGAGCCCGAGGAGTCCTTCGACCGGCTGACCCGGCTCGCCGCCGCCCTGCTGGACGCCCCGATGGTGTTCGTGACGCTGGTCGACGAGCGCCGGTCGTACTGGAAGAGCACCACCGGTCTGGACGCCGGACCGCCCGAGCACCGGCAGAACCTCGTCGAGGAGTCGTTCTGCCGCTTCGTGGTGGAGGCCGACGCCGAGCAGGTCGTCACCGACACGCGCGCCGACCCCCGCACGCGCGGAATGGCCGCCGTGGGCGTCCTGGACATCGGCGCGTGGGTGGGCCTCCCCATCCGCTCGCAGGACGGCGAGGTGCTCGGGACGTTCTGCGCGATGGACACGCGCGCGCGGGAGTGGGGCGCGCAGGACCTGGACGTGCTCCGCACGCTCGCCCAGGCGGCGGGCGGGGAGATCGCGCTGCGGGTCGCACTGCGGCAGACCCAGCTCGCCTACGCCGAGGCCGCCAGGCACGCCGCCAACGCCGAGCACCACGCGGCGGTGGCCGAGCACAACGCCCGGCGGGCCGAGCAGAGCGCGGCCGAGGCCACCGAACTGGCCGAGACCCTGCAGCAGTCGCTGCTCCCGGCGGACGCCCCGCGCATCCCGGGCATGGAGGTCGCCGCCCGGTACCGGCCCGGCGGACGGGGCGCCGAGGTGCTCGGGGACTTCTACGACGTCTTTCCCGTGTCCGGGGGCTGGGGCGTCGTGATCGGCGACGTCTGCGGCAAGGGCGCGTGGGCGGCGCGCACCACGGCGCTCGCCCGGTCCACCGTGCGCGCGATGGGACACACCGAGGACAGCCCGGAGGCGGTGCTGCGGGCGCTGAACGAGGTGCTGCACGTCTGGTTCAGCGAGCGCCGCAGCTTCGTCACCGCCACGTACGCCACGCTCACCGCCCGGTCCGGGGAGGGGCTGGACGTGGTGGTGGTCAACGGCGGGCATCCGCCGTCGTTCGTGCTGCGGGCCGACGGCGAGGTCGTGCGGCTGCGGGAGGGCGGGCGGGCGCTGGGCATCCGTGCCGACGCCCGCGTCGCCCGTCAGGAGACCGCCCTGTTCCCGGGCGACAGCCTCGTCTTCTACACCGACGGCATCACCGAGTCGCGGGTGACCGGCGGCGAGCAGTTCGGGGAGGACGGTGTCGCGCGCACGCTGGCCGGCCTGCCGTCCGCGCCGGGCGCCGAGACCGTCGCCGACGCCCTCGCCAGCGCAGCCCTGGAGCACGCCGGTGGCGCCGTTCTCGACGACACGGCGGTCATCGTCGTGCGCAGCCCGGCGGGCTGACGCCCCGACCGTTCCCGGCGTCAGACTTCCGCCGGGCGCCCGCGACGAGGCCGACACCGCTTCGGGGCTTGCGCGCGGCGCCGTCGGTGAAGAGGGTCGGGGCCGTGAATCAGCACGTGACCAAGTTGGAACTCGACGACCTCGGCCTCGCCGCAGGTCTTCCCCGGCCCTCGGGGAACCAGGACCGCATCGAGGACGTGCCCTACCGCGCGGTCGAGTTCTGCGACGACGAACTGCCGGACGCCCTGGAGCGCTGTGCCGGCTGGCTGCGCGAGACGGAGAACTGGCTCGGCGAGGCCGTCGACGTCATCGCCATCCACCTCGACTACGACGACGCCCAGGGCTCGCCCTACTTCAAGGTCAAGGTCCTGTGCAACGAGGAGGACCTCGCAGGGGCGCCGCTCGCGGCGCGGGAGGACACGGTCCGGCGCACGGCGGGCTGATCCCCGGCCGGCTCACTCGTGGTCGGCGGCGAGCCCGTCGACCACGAGGCGCTGGGCGGTGTCGATGATGCCCTCGAGGGATCCCCGTTCCGGGTCCCACCACTCGGCCGTCCAGTTCAGGGCGCCGAGCACCACCATGAGCGCGACGCCCGGGTCGAGGTCGGGGTCGATCTCGCCCGCGGCCCGGGCGTCCGCGACCAGGCCCCGCCAGATCTCGATGTAGTCCCGCTCGGCCTGGCGGTGGCGCGCCCGCATGCTCTCCGGGAGCTGGGGGACGGTGCGGATCGCGGCGGCCGCGTGGTCGGAGTGCGTCAGCAGGGTGCTGAGGTGCGCCGCGACGGCGACGCGGAGCCGTTCCAGGGGGGAACCGTCCGCCGCGGCCAGCGCCTCCTCGACGAGGGCGCGGGCCTGCGCGAGCCCCACCGCGACGGCCTCCTCGATGAGCTCGTCGCGCGAGGAGAAGTAGTAGTAGATCGCCGGCGCCTGGACCTGCGCCACGGCGGCGACGTCCGAGAGCCGCGTGCCGGCGTACCCGCGGCGCACGAGCACGTGCGCCGCGGCGTCGACCACCCGACGACGGGTCCGGGCGGACTTGGCGCCCCGGCCGGAGGACACGCCGCCGTCGGTCGACGGGGCGGACGGCGGGACCACACGCCGGAGCCTAGTCAGTACGACGCGGGCAGCCCGAGCGAACGCTGGGAGACGAAGTTCAGCACCATCTCGCGGCTGACCGGCGCGGTCTTCAGCATGCGGGCCAGGAACCAGAGGTCGGCCAGCCCGTACTCGAGCGACATGCCGTTCCCGCCGTGGGTCTGCATCGCCTGGTCCAGGGTCCGCAGCGAGGAGTCGGCGGCGGCGAACTTCGCGATGTTGGAGGCCTCCGCCGCGTCCTCGCCGGCGTCGAAGAGGTCCGCCGCCCGCTGCGCCATGAGCCGCGCCTGGGCGACCGCGATGTAGCACTCGGCGAGCGGGTGGGCCACGCCCTGGTGGGCGCCGATCTTGACGCCCTTCCACACGGCGCGCTCGTTCGCGTAGGCCGTCGCCTTCTCCAGCGAGTACAGCGAGATGCCGTTGCTGATCGCCGCGGCGGTGATCCGCTCGGGGTTCAGCCCGGCGAAGACCTGCCGCAGCCCGTTCCCGTCGTCGCCGATGAGCGCCTCCGGTCCGAGCGGGACGTCGTCGAAGAACACGGTGAACTGCTGCTCGGGCTGCGTGAGCGCTGCCGGGATCGGCTGCCACGTCAGGCCGGGGGAGTCGGTGGGCACGACGAAGAGCGACAGGGGCTTGCGGTCACCCTTCGCGGGGGCGCTGCCGCTGCGGGCGACGACGAGGACGGCGTCGGCCTCGTCGATGCCTGACGTCCAGTACTTCGTGCCCGAGAGCCGCCAGCCCTCGCCGTCGGCGTGCGCGGTCGTCGTGACCTCGTGGCTGTTGGACCCGGCGTCGGGCTCGGTGATGGCGAAGGCCATCTTCAGCGAGCCGTCGGCGATCCCGATCAGCCAGCGCTGCTTCATCTCGTGCGAGCCGTGGTGGGCGAGGATCGTCCCGCAGATGGCGGGGGAGATGACCGTCATGAGCAGCGGGCAGCCCGCGGCCGATGCCGCCTCGACGACGACCAGCAGGTCGCCGAGCGTGCCGCCCCCGCCGCCGTACTCCTCGGGCAGGTGCACCCCGAGGAACCCGGCGGCGCCGAGCTCCTTCCAGAGCTCGGAGGGTTCGGAGTGGGCGTGCGCCTTCTCGACGAAGTAGTCGTGCCCGTAGCGGCCCACCAGCGCGGTGACGCTCTCGCGCAGCGCGGCGCGCTCGGCGGTCTCCGGGACGATCGAGGACTTGTTCACGGGGCTCTCCCAGCGGCTGAATTTCATCGAGAATAAAAAACGACGACGGGGCGGGTCAAGCTCACGGCATGGACGATCCGCCGCCCACGGCCACGACCTGCCCGGTGACCTGACGCGCGGCGGTCGGGGAGGCGAGCCAGACGACGGCGGCGGCCACGTCCTCGGGGGTGGTCAGGCGCCGCAGCGGGGTCTGCCTGGTGACGTACTCGACCTGGTCCGGGTTGAAGATCGCGTCCCGGCCGGCGGCCCAGAGGCTGTCCGCGCCGACCCCGCCCTCGTCGGGCAGCACGAGTCCGGGGCACACGACGTTGGCCCGGATGCCGTGCCGGCCCTGTTCGCGGGCGGTGGTCCGGGCCAGGGCGATGAGGCCGGCCTTCGTCGTGCCGTAGATCCCCTGGCGGACGGCACCGAACGCCGCGTCGCTGGAGATGAACACGATCGCGCCCGCGGACTGCCCGGTCATGGGGCCGAGCACGGCCTGCGTGGCGTCGATGGCGGTGTAGAGGTTGGTCTCGATCGTGCGCTGCCACAGGGCGCGGTCGGTCTGCTCGGTGAGGAACCCCGGCACGCTCCAGCCGCAGTTGTTCACGAGCACGTCCACGCCGCCCCAGGCGTCGACCGCGTCGGCGACCACGCGGTCCCCGGCGCCCTCGGCGGTGAGGTCGCCGATCACCTCGCGCACCTCGGTGGCGCCCGCCTCCACCGCCTCGGCGTGCACCCGGGCCGCCTGCGCGGCGTCCCGGTCGGCGAGCAGGACCCGGGCCCCCTCGCGGGCGAAGCCGTGGACGATGCCGCGTCCGATGTTCGAGGCGCCGCCGGTCACGATCACCCGGGCGCCGGTCAGTCCGAGGTCCACCGGGGTGTCCTTCCGTCTCGCCGTCACTTCTTCTAATCTAGATTAGACCACCGGCACGAGGGAGTGTGCGATGACGACCGCGACCACCGACCGCCCGCCCTACGACGAGGTCTCGCTCTCCCCGCTGTCGTTCTGGGCGAGGTCCCCGGAGGAGCGCGAGGCCGACTTCGCGGTGCTGCGTCGGGAGCGGCCGATCAGCTGGCACCCGCCCGCCGAGGGCGCGATGATGCCGCCCGAGGACGGCGCCGGGTTCTGGGCCGTGACCCGGCACGCCGACATCGTCGCCGTCAGCAAGGACCCGGAGACGTTCTGCTCGGGCGAGGGCATCCAGATGGAGGATGTCCCCGTCGCGATCCTCGAGTCGGCCAGCTCCTTCCTCGCCACCGACGCCCCGCGGCACACCCAGCTGCGCCGCCTGGTCTCCGCGGCGTTCACCCCGAAGCGCGTGCGGACGATCGAGGCGCAGATCCGCGACCAGGCCCGCCGGCTCGTCGACGAGCTCCTGACGACGGAGCGCGGCGACTTCGTCGCGCAGGTCTCCCGCCGCCTGCCGCAGTGGACGATCTTCGAGATGATGGGGCTGGAGGACCAGGAGGTCCGGGAGCAGGCCACCGCGGCGGCCGACGGGATGGTCAGCTGGGGCGACGAGGACGTCCGGCAGGGCCGTGAGCCCGCCGAGCTGCTCTGGGAGTCGCTGCTCGGGTTGATGCGCATCGCCCTCGAGCACGCCGAGGCCCGCCGCGCCCACCCGGCCGACGACCTCATGAGCAACCTCGTCCAGGCCGAGGTCGACGGCGAGCGGCTCTCCGACGAGGAGATCGCGGCCTTCTTCGTGCTGCTCTCGGTGGCGGGCAACGACACCACGCGCAACACCATCTCCAGCACCGTCCGCGCGTTCACGCGGTACCCCGACCAGCGGGACCTCCTCGCCGCGGACCTCGACGGTCGGATGGGCCCCGCGATCGACGAGTTCGTCCGCTGGGCCACGCCCGTGATGACGTTCCGGCGCACCGCCACCCGCGACGTCGAGCTCCACGGCCGGCACATCCGCGCGGGCGACTGGGTGGTGCTGTTCTACGCGTCCGGCAACCGCGATCCCGAGGTCTTCTCCGACCCGATGCGCTTCGACGTCACCCGCGCCGAGAACCCGCACGTCGGGTTCGGCGGCGGCGGGCCGCACTTCTGCATGGGCAACCAGCTCGCGAAGACCCAGCTCCGCGCGATCGTCGGCGAACTGCTGACCCGCGCGCCCGGGCTGGAGGCCGGCGAGCCGGTGTACCTCGCGGGCAACTTCATGCAGGCGATCAAGTCCATGCCCTACACCCTGACGAGGTCCGCGTGAGTGACTCACCCGTCCTGCTCGACGTCGATGAGCGGGGCGTCGCGCACCTGCGGCTGAACCGTCCGGAGGCGAGCAACGGGCTCGACGTGCCCCTGCTGCGCGCCTTCTACGACGCCGTGATGGCCTGCCACAGCCGGCCCGGTTTACGGGTCCTCGTCCTGTCGGGGGAGGGGCGGCACTTCTGCGCGGGCGGCGACGTCAAGACGTTCGCGAGCAAGGGCGAGGGCCTGCCCGACTACCTGCGCGAGGCCACGTCCTGGCTCCAGATCGTGGTGCAGGGGCTGCTGAACCTGCCCGCACCCGTCGTCACGAAGGTGCAGGGGTTCGCCGCCGGCGGCGGGGGCTTCGGTCTCGTGTGCGCCTCCGACCTCGTCGTCGCGGCGGAGTCGGCGTCCTTCCTCGGCGGCGCCACCCGCGTGGGGATGGCTCCCGACGCCGGGACCACGGTCACCCTCCCGGCCCTGGTCGGGCTGCGGAAGGCGCTGGAGATCGCGCTGACCAACCCGGTGCTCACCGCGGCGGAGGCGCTCGACCTGGGCCTGCTCACGCGGGTCGTTCCCGACGACGGGCTCGACGCGGCGGTCGACGAGCTCGTCGACCGCCTCGTGGCCGGCGCCCCGTTGGCCCTCGCCGCGACCAAGCGCCTGCTGTGGTCGGGGCTCGGGTCGCGGGTGGAGGCGCAGCTGCCGGAGGAGGCGCGGACCGTGTCCGAGCTGTCCGGCACCGCCGACTCCCTCGAGGGGCTCGCCGCCGTCATCGAGCGGCGGCCCCCGAGGTTCGTCGGGAACTAGAGCCGCTCGATGATCGTGACGTTGGCCTGGCCGCCGCCCTCGCACATCGTCTGCAGCCCGTAGCGGCCGCCGGTGCGCTCCAGCTCGTGGAGCATCGTCGTCATGAGCCGCGCGCCAGTGGCCCCGAGCGGGTGCCCGAGCGCGATGGCCCCGCCGTTGGGGTTGACGCGCTCCGGGTCGGCGCCGGTCTCGATGAGCCACGCCTGCACGACGCTGGCGAACGCCTCGTTGATCTCGACGACGTCGATGTCGCCGATGTCCAGGCCCGTCTTCTCCAGCGCGTGTGCGGTGGCCGGGATCGGGGCGGTCAGCATGATCACCGGGTCGGTGCCGCGGGCCGAGACGTGGTGGACACGGGCGCGCGGGGTGAGTCCGTGGTCGCGGACGGCCTGCTCCGAGGCGACCGCGAGGCAGGCCGCCCCGTCGGAGATCTGGCTGGCCACGCCGGCGGTGATCTTCCCGCCGGGAGCGAGCGTCTTGAGGCCGGCCATCTTCTCGGGCGTGGTGTCGGGGCGGGGGCCCTCGTCCACGGACAGCCCGGCGACCGGCGCGATCTCGCGGTCGAACCGGCCCTCGTCGATCGCCCGCAGGGCCCGCCGGTGGCTCTCGTAGGCGAACCGCTCCATGTCCTCGCGGGAGAGGTCCCACCGGTCGGCGACCATCTCGGCCGCCCGGAACTGGGAGATCTCCTGCGAGCCGTAGCGCGCCTCCCACCCCTCGCAGCCCGTCCACGGGTCGACGGCGCCGAAGGGCTCGCCGGCCGCGAACGACGACAGGATCGGGTACTGGCTCATGATCTGGACGCCGCCCGCGAGCACGAGGTCGGCGGTCCCGGACATCACGGCCTGCGCGGCGAAGCTGACCGCCTGCTGCGACGACCCGCACTGCCGGTCGACCGTCACGCCGGGCACGGACTCGGGGAGTCCGGCCGCGAGCGCCGCGGTGCGCGCGATGTCGCCGGCCTGCGCGCCGATCGTGTCGAGGCAGCCGAGGATGACGTCGTCGATCGCCTCCGGGTCGACCCCGGTGCGCTCGACGATGCGCCGGATCGGGTGCGCCGCCAGGTCGGCCGGGTGGACCTTCGCCAGCCCACCGTTGCGTCGACCGACCGGGCTCCGGACGGCGTCGACGATGTAGGCCTCGGGCATGGGCACCTCCGCGTGCTGGAACCGGGATCGCCGTTGAGTTTAATCCAGAGTAAGAATCGTGGACAGGGAGTGTGGCGGGTTCCTGACGTCGGATGTCAGCGGCGGGCCACGGCTGAGCCACACCCCGTCGTCAGGAAGGGCGGAGGCCGTCTCGGACGATCCGCTGGGTGATCGCGACGACCTCCTCGAGCGGGTTGCGCTCCGGGTCCCACCACTCGGGGGCCCAGTTGAGGGCGCCGAGCACGAGCATCCGGGCGGCCCGGGTGTCCACGTCGGGGGCCATCTCGCCGGCGGCGACCGCGTCCTCGACGAGGGCGCGCCAGACGTCGGCGTAGGCCCGCTGGCCCACGAGCTGGCGTTCGCGGATGTCGGCCGGGAGCTGGCCCGCGTTGCGGATCGCGGCCTGCGAGAAGTCCGAGCGCCCGAGCACCACCTCGAGGTGCGCCGCGATCGCGCGGGCGATCCGCTCCATCGCCGGGGTGCCGGCGGGCAGCGCCGCCAGGGACGCGACGACGTGCTCCATCGTCGCCCGCTGCCCGACGGTCACGACCTCCTCGAGCAACTCCTCGCGCGAGGTCCAGTAGTAGTAGACGGCGGGCGCCTGGACCTCGGCGACCGCGGCCACGTCGGAGAGCCGGGTCCCGGCGTAGCCCTTGCGGCTGAGCACCCGGGCGGCGGCGAGCAGGATGCGTTCCCGCGTCCGCGCGGACTTCGCCCCCTCGCGCACCGCGCCGGCGGACCGTTCTCGAGCCACGGGCGGAGCCTACGGTCCGCCGCCCTCCGACCCGTCGTCCCGCCACCGGTGCCGGGACGGGTCGAGCAGCTCGCGCAGGAAGCCCTCGGGCGCCCAGACGATCGACTCCAGCTCCAGCGCGTCGAGGAACCGCACGGCCCCGGACCGGAGGTCCTCGAGGCGCAGCCGGGGGCTGTTGCCCTCCCGGTCGATCGAGACGCGCACGGTGGCGAACTCGCTGGCCACCACCCCGACGTCCTGCGGGTCGTCCATCAGAGCAGGAACGACATCGAGGGCAGCGCCCGGTCGGAGTCGACGAGCACGACCTTCTTGCCCGCCATCCGCAGCTCGCCGTCGACCCGCCGCAGCCGGTGGGTCACGCGGCCCACCCACCACGTCGAGCCCCGGTCCCGCGACTCCAGGACCTGGACCACCGAGGTGACGACGGTGTCCCCGCCCTCCTGCCCGAGCACTTCGACGTTCGTCACCGAGCGGCACAGCCGGGACAGCGGCCGCTGGGAGTGGCGCTTGCCGGTCTGCAGCTGCTTGATGCGGGTGGCGATGCGGTTCCGGTTGTCGAAGATGATCGACATGTGGCTCCGCGGGTCCTGGGTGTCGTCGACCGGGACGTAGTAGGTCGCGTCGTCGGTCCAGAGCGCCTCCCACGCCTCGAGCTCCCAGCCGTCGGCCAGCCGCGCCTCGCGGTAGAGGAACGCCTCGGCCTCGGCGAGGGCGATCGGGTCGCCGACCCCGGCGGCCGGCCCGACGGGCGGAGGGGTCCCGTCGACGATCTGCTGGGCCGCGGCGGTCATGCCGGGTCCATGAGCGTGAGGTAGTGCGCCCACATCGCGCGCATCGACGTCTCGTCGGTGGCGGTCCCGACGGTGAACCCCTGCTCGTCGGGGTGCTCGCGCTGCAGCCCGCGGCTGAGGTCGAGCCACTCGGGCTGCCGCTGGGCGACGCCGCGCTGGTTGCGCTCGTACATCTCGGCGTCGTCGGCGAGGAGCATCCCCGCGGGTCCGACCGAGCCGACGCACTGGGTGACCAGGCGGCGGTTGAGGTCGGGCGCGCCCGCGAACTGGATGGCCGTGACGTGCTGGACGGTGCGGTCGACCGCGAGCGGCTGGATCACGAAGAGCTGGATCTCCGCGATGAACAGGTTCGGGAAGATCATGACGTGTGGTGACCCGTTGATCATGATCTCGTCGCCGGTCTCCGCGCCGTAGGTCGCCCGCATGGCCGCGGCGTAGTCCGGGATCCTCGACTCGGGGGTGCCGGACCAGCCCATGGGCACGCCGAGCTTGCGGAACTCGGGGCTCAGGTCGTTCTCCGAGTGCCCGCCGCCCAGGGCCCGCGTCACCGCCGTCGACTTGTCGCTGTAGAGCGCGCCGATCCCGCTGCCGGAGATCGAGAAGATCGACGAGTGGACGAACTGCGGGTGGTAGCCGTCGGTCTCGTTCTCGACGAGCATCTTCCAGTTCGCGGTGACCTCGTGGCGGACCCAGCCCGCCGTCAGCTCCACCTCGCCCTCGGGGGAGAGGCGGCACAGTTGGTCGATGCGCTCGGCGGCCGCCCCGAGGTGCTCGCGCAGCGTCGGGCCCTCGGCGGCGAGGCTCGCGAACACGAAGCCGCGGTAGCTCTCCACACGCGGCGCGGCGCCGAGCCCGGACAGCCGCTCCCGGGCCTGCGCTCCGCCGTAGCCCTGGTTGAAGGGGAAGCCGAGCAGCTCGCCGGTGTTCGCGAAGGTCCACCCGTGGTACGGGCACCGGAAGGACGACGAGTTGCCGCGGTCGGCGTCGCAGACCAGGTTCCCGCGGTGCGAGCACCGGTTGTGCAGGACGTGGATCGCCCCGGTGCGATCCCGGGTCAGCACCACCTGCTGTGGCCCGATGGTCTTGCGGACGTAGTCGTTGGGCTGCGGGATCTCGCTCGTGTGCCCGACGTAGACCCATGTCGAGTACCAGATGCGCTCGAGCTCGAGGGCGTAGACGTCCGGGTCGGTGTAGAGCGACCCGTGCACGCGGTCGGGTCCGACCCGGGACCGGAGGTCGCCGGTGAGTCCGGTGGTGCTCATCGCTGTCTCCTCATCGCCCGTGGAACTCCGGACGCCGCTTCGCGACGAAGGCGCGGATGCCCTCGCCGGCGTCGGCGGTGGTCCCGGCCCGGCTCATCTCGTCGGTCTCGGCCACGAGCTGCTCGGACAGCTCGGTCTGCCAGCTCTGCCGCAGCAGCCGCCGCATCTGTCCGAAGGCGGCCGTGGGCCCGACGGCGAGCCGGTCGGCGAGGGCCCGCGCGCGGGCCTCGACCTCGTCGGACGGCAGCACCTCGGTGACCAGGCCCCACGCCAGGGCCTCCCGCCCGTCGAGGCGGCGGTTGAGCAGGAACATCTCCTGCGCCCGGCGCATCCCGACGACCCGGGGCAGGTACCAGCTGTTCGCGCCGTCGATCGCGAGCCCGATCGCGGCGTACCCGAGCGCGAACGCGGCGTCCTCGGCGGCGACGACGATGTCCGCGACGTGGGCGAGCCCCATCCCGCCGCCCGCCGCCGCGCCCCGGACCGCGCACACCACGGGCACGTCGAGGGCGGCGAACCGGTCGAGCGCGAGGTGGTAGAGGTCGGTCATCTGGCGCAGCCGCGACCCGCGGTCGGCGTCGTCCAGCTTCGCGAAGAAGGGCAGGTCGCCGCCGACGCTGAGGTTGCGCCCGGCCCCGCAGATGAGCACGGCGCGCACCGAGGGGTCGGCGCCCGCCCGGAAGGAGGCCTCGTAGAGGTCCTCGACCATCGTCGGGTCGATCGCGTTGCCGGCGTCCGGTCGGTTCAGGCGGACCGTCGCCACCCCGCCGTCGACGGTGTACTCGACCACGCGGAACGGTCGTTCCCCGGCCGGCGGCGAGGGGAGCGCGGCCGCCCAGCGGGCGCTGTCGGTGTACTGCGCGAGTCCGACGATCCGCTCGTCGTCGGCGAAGGCCAGGACGTGGGCGAACGCCGCGTCGAGCGGGGCGCCGCCGTCCCGGGCGCTGCCGGTGTAGCGCCCCAGGACGACCAGTCCGCCGTCCGCGAGGGGCAGCATCCGCTCCGGCTCGGCGCGGGCCCGGTAGTGCCGCCCGATCGCCCACCAGAAGTCCTGCGTCATCGCCTCGGGGCCGCTGTGGCGACCGCCCAGGTCGAGGGGCAGGCCCTCCGTCGTCTCGCCGACGAAGTCGGGGTGGAGCAGGTCGGCGAGCGTGGCGGCGTCGCCCGCGGCGAGCGCGTCATAGAGCGTGCGCGCGAGCTTCTCGCGGTCGGACATCGGCACTCCCTCGGCTACAGTTCTAATCCAGATTAGAACACAGCTCGACGAGGAGGTCTCTCATGTCGGACGCCCCGGTCCTCACGCGGGTGGAGGGACGCGTCGGCCACGTGACGCTGAACCGGCCGCACGCGCGCAACGCCGTGACGATCGGGCTGGCGGACGGGCTGCACGACGCGCTCGTCGGGCTCGCGCCGCAGGTCGGGGTGATCGTCGTCCGGGGTGCCGGCGGCACGTTCTCCGCGGGCGGGGACGTCGACGAGGTCGCGCGGCTGGCCGAGGAGGGCCCGTCCGCGCTGCGGGTGCTCTTCGAGCGCTTCGGCCGGGCGTGTTCGGTCGTCGCGACCCTGTCGGTGCCGGTGGTGTCGGTCGTCGAGGGCCACGCCATGGCGGGCGGCTTCGAGTTCATGCAGGCCAGCGACATCGCGCTGGTCCGCGACGACGCGGTGATCGCCGACAACCACCTCGCCGTCGGCCAGGTGCCGGGCGGGGGCGGATCGCAGCGCCTGCCGCGGCTGGTCGGCCCGCAGCGGGCGCTGGGCCACATCCTGCTCGGCGACCGGCTGTCCGGTCGTCAGGCCGTCGAGTGGGGACTGGCCTACCGGTCGGCGCCGGCCGAGGAGTTCGAGGCGATGGTCGACACGGTCGTCGCGCGTCTGGCGAGCCGGGACGCGAAGGCGGTCGCCCGGACCAAGCGGCTCGTGCACGAGGGGCTGCGCCTCCCGTTGGCCGACGGGCTGGCGCTGGAGACCGACGTCGTCGTGGAGCACCTGGCCGACGGCGCCGCCGAGCGGCTGGTCCGGGCGGTGCGCTCCCGGTAGTCGGTCGGCTCACGCACCGCACCGAGATGTCGCCCATCGGTCTCCGACCCCGGTCGTCGGACCGATGAGTGACATGTCGTCGCAGCGGCCCGGCTCCTCGTCACCACGCGTGCCGATCACGTGACGGATCTGGTCGTGGCCCGGCTCACTTCTCTTCTCTACTCTTGATTAAAAGATCAGCGAGCAGGAGTGGGTGCCGAGATGAGCGAGAGCCTCGACGACCGTCGCGACGCCCTGCGTCGACGGTTCGCCGTGTGGACCCCGATGACGCTGCACGAGCGGCTCGCCCAGGTCGCGGACGAGTTCGCCGACAGGCCCTTCGTCATCACCGACGACCGCACGGTCACCTACGCGGACACCGACGCCTGGTCCCGCCGGCTGGCCGACGGGCTCGCGGCGCTCGGGGTCCGGCCCGGTGACCGGGCCGGCATCGTCATGGCCAACTACCCGGAGTTCGTGCCGCTGAAGTTCGCGGTCGCGCGGGCCGGGGCGGTCGCCGTGCCGTTCAACTACCTGTACCGCACCGAGGAGCTGCGCTACGTCCTCGAGCAGTCGGCGTGCCAGGTCCTCGTGACGATGACCGGGTTCATGGGCCTCGACCAGCTCGGGATGCTCGACGAGATCGCCCCGGGCTGGGACCGCGGCGAGCAGACGGCGCTGCCGGAGCTGCGCGAGGTGGTCGTGCTCCCCACCGACGGGCGCACGCGCGACGGGGTCCGCACGGTCGCCGACCTGGAGAGCCTCGGCGGGGCGCACGCCGGAGCGTCCGACGGCCGCGGGGCGGAGCCGGGCGACGTCGCCGACATCCTCTACACCTCGGGCACCACCGGCTCGCCCAAGGGCGTGCTCATCACCCACGACGCGAGCCAACGGACCGGCTACGCGTCCGCGCTGACCCGTGCGTTCGAGGACGGCCGGCGCATCCTGTTCTCGCTGCCCTGCTACCACATGTTCGGCTACGTCGAGGGCCTCATGGCCGCGATGATGGTCGGCGGCGCGATCATCCCGCAGACCGCGTTCGACCCCGGCCGGTACCTCGAGGGCATCGAGCGTCACCGCGCCACCGATATCCTCTGCGTCCCGACGATGACGGTGGCGCTGCTCGAGCACCCCGACGTCGCCACCCGCGATCTGTCGAGCCTGCGCGCCATCCTCTCCGGCGCGGCCCCAGCACCGGTGTGGCTGTGGGAGAAGGTCCGCGACGGCCTCGGCGTCGACGAGATCGTCACCGGCTACGGCATGACCGAGCAGGGCGGCGCGATGACGCTCTCGCTGCCGGAGGACCCGCTCGAGGTCATGGCGACGACGGTCGGTCGCGTGAAGATGGCCGGCGCGGCCGGGATCCCGGAGCGCGACGGCGACCTCACCGAGTTCCGCACGATCGACGTGTTCGACGGCGAGCCGCTGCCCGACGGGCAGGAGGGCGAGCTCGCTGCGCGCGGCCCGACGAACATGCTCGGCTTCTGGGGCAAGCCCGAGGAGACCGCGCTCGCGCTCTCCGACGACGGGTGGGTGCGCTCGGGCGACCTCGGCATCGTCCGCGAGGACCGCTACCTGGTGCTGACCGGGCGGAGCAAGGAGCTCTACAAGTCCGGCGGCGAGCTCGTGATGCCGAAGGAGGTCGAGGAGGTCCTCTCCCGTCACCCCGGCGTCAGCCAGGCCTACGCGGTCGGGGTCGCGGACGAGCGGTGGGGCGAGATCGGCGTCGCCTGCATCGTCCGGAGGCCGGGCGTCGACGTGGAGTCGGAGGAACTGATCGCGCTGTGCAAGGAGCAGCTGGCGCGGTTCAAGGTGCCGCGCCGGGTCGTGTTCCTCACCGCCGAGGAGCTGCCCAGCACCCCGACCGGGAAGATTCAGAAGTTCCGGCTCGCGCGGATGGTGGCCGAGCGCGCGACGGTGGCGGGCTGAGCCGCCGTCAGCCGTGGCCCACTGCTGACGACGGACGTCAGTGGTGGGCCACGGCTGACACGGGCGACCTCAGGCCGGAGCCGTCACCGGGTAGCGCGCGGTGATCTCGGAGACGACGAGCTTCGCCGTCTCCGCGCACGCCGTCGTGCCGCCGTTGGCGTACTGCTTCACCGCGTCGCCGACGTTCCAGAGGTTGGGCACCGGCGTCGTGTGCGTGATGTCGAAGCCCGCCACCGCGCGCTGGGGCGGCCAGCCGTCGCGCCACACGGACGTCGAGAGGATGCGGGCGTCGCCGAACCCGGGGATCTGCTCGTGCAGGTCCCGGTGCAGCAGCTCGGTCTCGGCGGCCTCGTCGAACGGGCCGGTCGCGGGCTGCGGCACCGACGTCCCGTTGTAGAGGTGCCAGCCCTCGGGGGCGGTCTCCGGGCAGGTGGCGGTGAAGTTCGCGACGTACGCCATGCGCCGGGTCTTCGCGAACGACAGCAGGCCCGGGGCCTCGACCAGCGGCGTCCGGCTCGCGAAGTTCACGACGATCATCGAGCAGGGCGTGGTGTCCACCGTCGCCACGTACTCCGCGGCGAGGCGCTCCCGTCCGACGAGGTCGGCGGTCGCGGCGGGCCCGACGTCGCTGACCGCGACCCGACAGTCCACCTCCACCTGCTCGCCCGGGCGCGAGACGGACGCCCCGGCGACCGACCCGTCGTCGTGCAGGCGCAGGTCGGTGACCTCGCTGTCGAGCCAGACCTCCCCGCCGTTCCCGACGACGAGGTCGGCCAGGGACTGCCAGATGCCGATCGTGCCCTCGGGGCAGAACCCGAACTTCTTGAAGGCGCTCCTGCGGGTGAAGTAGGTGAGGAACACCTGCGCGGGCAGTTCCTCGGAGCTGACGGCGAACACCGAGCCGCACATGTTGCGGAAGATGCCGTGGACGTTCTCGTTCGAGGTGTAGCGCCGGATCCAGTCGGCGGTGGAGAGCGAGCCGGTCGGCATCCCCTCGTCGGTGCGGGCGGCGCCGAGCCCGTCGAGCAGCTTCGCGCCCTGCCGCGTGAGCTTCGAGAGCAGGAAGCCCCAGCCGCCCCCGGTCACGTCGACGTCCTTCCCACCGATCCGGTAGAGGATGGGCGGCTTCGGACGGCGGACGTCGAAGCGCGCCCCGACGTCGGCGAACGTCTCCTCGGTGATGCCGCCGACCTCGATGACGATCGCCCCGTTGTTCACGGTGAACCCGTCGATCACCTCGCTCGAGGCGCGGCCGCCGACCCGGTCGAGCCGCTCGACCACGAGCGTCCGGTAGCCCTGGTGCGACAGGCGGGCGGCGGCGAAGAGGCCGCCCGCCCCGGCGCCGATCACGAGCGCGTCGAACCGGTGCTCCGGGTTCGCCATGGGTGTCCTCCTCGACCGCAGCATGTTTTAATCGAGATTAGAACAAGGGCTCGCCGAGCAGCAAGGAGGTCCGATGCGGACGTTCGCCGGGGTCGACGAGGTGCTCGCCGCGGTCGGGGAGAGGCTCGGGCCGGGGGAGTGGGTGACGGTCGACCAGAAGACGGTCGACACGTTCGCCGACGCGACCGGGGACCACCAGTGGATCCACGTCGACCCGGAGCGCGCGGCGCAGGGACCGTTCGGCGGGCCCATCGCGCACGGGCTGCTCACCCTCTCGCTCCTGCCGGTGCTGCTCGCAGGGCTGTACCGCATCGAGGGCGTGCGGATGGGCGTGAACTACGGATTCAACAAGGTCCGCTTCCCGGCGCCCGTCGCCGTGGGGTCCCGGGTTCGCGCCACCGCCACGGTCGCGGAGGTGACCCCGCTCGACGGGGCCGTGCAGGTCGTGTTCGCCACCGTCATCGAGATCGAGGGCGGGTCCAAGCCCGCCTGCGTGGTCGAGAGCGTCGGCCGCTTCTACGTCTGAAACGGGAGGACCAGTGTCCGGAGTCGAAGGTCGCGTCGTCGCCGTCACCGGGGCGGGCGGTGGGCTCGGCCGGGAGTACGCCCTGCTGCTGGCCCGGCACGGCGCCCGCGTCGTGGTGAACGACCTGGGCGGCGCCCGGGACGGCACCGGGTCGGGCCACTCCGCGGCCAACGCCGTCGTCGAGGAGATCCGGGTCGCCGGCGGCGAGGCCGTCGCGAACCACGACAGCGTCGCCGACCCCGCGGGCGGCGCGCAGGTCGTCGCCGACGCGGTGGAAGCGTTCGGGCGCATCGACGGCGTCGTCGCGAACGCGGGAATCCTGCGCGACGGCGCGTTCCACAAGATGAGCGAGGCCGACTGGCGGGCGGTGCAGGACGTCCACGTCGGCGGCGCCTTCCACGTGGTCCGGGCGGCGTGGCCGCACTTCCGCGAGCAGCGCCACGGACGCGTCGTCGTCGCCACCTCGACGTCGGGCATCTACGGCAACTTCGGGCAGGCGAACTACGGCACGGCCAAGGGCGGGCTGATCGGCCTCATCCGCACGCTCGCCATCGAGGGAGCGCGGTACGGGATCCTCGCCAACGCGATCGCCCCGATGGCCGCGACCCGGATGACCGCGGACATCGCGCCGCCGGAGGTGCTGGAGAAGCTCGGGCCGGCGCACGTCGCGCCCGTGGTGGCGCACCTGCTCGGCGACGAGTGCACCGATTCCGGCGAGGTGATCGTCGCGGGCGGCGGCCAGGTCCAGCGGGTCGCCTGGTTCCAGTCGAAGGGCGTCACCTTCGCCGAGGTCCCGACCCCGGAGCAGGTCACCGACCGCTGGGCCGAGATCACCGACCTCTCCGGCGCCGTGCCCGGCGTCAACCCGGTCGGATGAGCGCCGCGCGCGAGGCCGTGATCGTCGAGGCCGTCCGCACCCCGGTCGGCCGCGGCAAGGCCGGCGGTGCCCTGTCCGGAGTCCACCCGATCGACCTGCTCGCGGGCACCCTCGAGGCGCTCGTCGCGCGCACCGGGCTCGACCCCGCGCTGGTCGAGGACGTCATCTGCGGCTGTGCGCAGCAGGTCGGGGAGCAGTCCGGCAACATCGGGCACAACGCCTCGCTCGCGGCGGGGTTCCCCGAGGCAGTGCCCGGCACGACGATCAACCGGCAGTGCGGTTCCAGCCAGCAGGCCGCCGCGTTCGCCGCGCAGGGCGTCATCGCCGGCGCCTACGACGTCGTGGTCGCCTGTGGGGTCGAGTCGATGAGCGCGGTGCCGATCGGCAGATCCCGCCCGAGCAGCCGAGGCGAGCGGACGGCCCGGCGCTACCCGGAGGGCCTGGTCAACCAGGGCGTCTCGGCCGAGCTCGTCGCCCGGCGCTGGAAGCTCTCCCGCGAGGAGCTCGACGCGTACGCCGCGGAGTCGCACCGCCGGGCGGCGGTGAGCTGGTCGGACGGGTTCTTCGACGCCGAGGCCGTGCCGGTCGGCGGGCACCGCACCGACGAGACGGTCCGCGCGGGGACGACGGCGGAGGGTCTTGCGGGGCTGCGGCCCTCGTTCCGCACCGACGAGATGGCCGCCCGCTTCCCGGAGATCGACTGGAGCATCACCCCGGGCAACTCCTCGCCGCTGACCGACGGCGCCTCCGCGGTGCTGATCATGGACGCCGACCGGGCCGAGGCGCTCGGGCTGCGGCCGCGGGCCCGGTTCCACGCGTTCTCGGTGGTCGGGGACGACCCGCTCATGATGCTCACCGGCCCGATCCCGGCCACCCACAAGGTCCTCGCCCGCGCCGGGCTCACGCTCGACGAGATCGACGCCTACGAGGTCAACGAGGCCTTCGCGTCGGTGCCGCTGGCGTGGCAGCACGAGTTCGGTGCCGATCCCGCCCGCCTCAACCCCCGGGGTGGCGCCATCGCGCTCGGCCACGCCCTGGGCTCGTCGGGGACGCGGTTGCTGGTGACGCTCCTGCACCACCTCGAGGCGACCGGCGGGCGCTACGGGCTGCAGACCATGTGCGAGGCCGGCGGCATGGCCAACGGCACGATCATCGAGCGGATCTGAGGGCGACATGCACGTGGGGATGGGGCTGTTCTTCCAGGGCCTGGAGCCCGGCCGCGACGACCACGACGTCGTCCGCGGCGGCCTGGCGCTCGCCGACCAGGCCGAGCCGCGGGGCTTCGACTCGATCTGGACCGCCGAACACCACTTCACGCGGTATCACATGATGCCGAACCCGGCGCAGCTGTTGACCTACCTCGCGGGCCGCACGCGCACCGTCCGGCTCGGCACGATGGTCATGGTGCTGCCGTGGCACGACCCGGTGCGCGTCGCCGAGGAGATCGCCTGGCTGGACTCGGTGTCCGGCGGGCGGGTGCTGCTCGGGCTCGGTCGCGGCCTCGGCGCCATCGAGTTCGACGACTTCCGCCTCGAGATGGGGGAGTCCCGGCAGCGGTTCGTCGAGTACGCGACGGCGATCTCGGCGTCCTTCGAGTCCGGCGCGATCGAGCACGACGGCGAGCTCTACCGCCAGCCGCGCGCCGAGCTCCACCCGCCCGCGTTCACCACGTTCCGCGGGCGGACCTACGCCTCGGCGGTGTCGCCGGAATCGGCCCGCATCATGGCGACCCTGGGCTATGGCCTGATGCTGATCGCGCAGAAGCCGTGGGAGGTCACGGTGCGCGAGACCGCGGAGTACCGCGAGCTCTACCGGGAGATCCACGACGAGGACCCGCCCGCACCGGTCCTCGTGAACTTCACGACCGTCGACCCCGACCCGGCCCGGGCGCAGGACCTGCACGACGAGTACGCGACGGCCTACGCGCGCTCGACGATCGAGCACTACGGGTTCACCGACCCGCGTCTGGAGACCGTGCCGGGCTACGAGTACTACGCCGGGCTGCGGCGCAACATCACCAGGCACGGACTGCCCGCGTTCAACCGGTTCCTGGCCGACCTGCAGATGGGCGGGACGCCCGACGAGCTGGTCGAGCAGACCGTCGAGCGGGTCCGCGCCCTCGGTGCCGGCGGCGTGGTCAACCTGTTCGCCTTCGGCGGGATGCCGCAGCACGTCGCGCAGCGGGCGGTGGACGTCTACGCCGAGCAGGTGCTCCCACGGCTCGCCGCGATCGACGTCCACCGCGACGTGGGGCTCACGGCTCAGAGGGCGTAGCCGCCGTCGACGTTGAGCGTCTGCCCGGTGATCCAGCCGGCCCGGGCGGAGACGAGGAAGCGCACCACCTCGGCGACGTCCTGCACCGACCCGAACCGTCGCAGGGCGAGGTTCGCGCGGGCGGTCGCGAGGAGCTCGTCGGTGTAGTCGCCGCGCGCCACCAGCTCCTTCCACATGCCCTCGCCCTCGAGGAGCCCGACGCCCACGCAGTTCGCGCGCACGCCGTAACGGCCCTCCTCGGCGGCGATCCCGCGGACGGTCGCGGCCACCGACGCCTTCGGCGCGGACGAGAGCATGTCCTTCTTCGAGTAGCGCTCCACCGCCGGCGTCACCAGCGCGACCATCGACCCCTGCGTGCCGCGCAGCACCTCGATCGCCGGGTGCAGCAGGTTGTAGGCCGCCACGGTGTCGCCGAGGAGCTGGTCGCGGTACTGCTCGGGGGTGACGGCGGAGATGTAGCGCATCGGGATGTGCGGGCCGGCCGCGTAGACCACGGCTCCGAACCGCTCGGACCGGACCACGGAGGCGGTCGCGGCGGCGTCGGTCAGGTCGACCTGCGCCACGACGGCCCGCCGCCCGGCCGCCTCCACGTCGCCGGCCGCGGCCGCCGCGGCCTCCGCCCCGTGCCGGTAGGTCAGCACGACGTCCCAGCCGTCCGCCGCGAGCGCCCCGCACACCGCCCGACCGATGCCGCCCGATCCGCCCGCCACCAGTGCCCAGGAGCCGTCCACCCCCGTATTCTAATCTGTATGAGAAACTCGGGCCCCCTCGACGGCGTCCAGGTGATCGAGCTGGCCGGGATCGGTCCCGGGCCCTTCGCCGCGATGCTGCTCGCCGACCTCGGCGCCGACGTGATTCGCATCGACCGGCCGACCGGCGCGGGGCTCGCCCCGGCACCGCCCACCGCGGACGTGCTGAACCGGGGGAAGCGCTCGATCGTCCTCGACCTCAAGCGCCCGGAGGCGGTCGAGGCCCTGCTGGCGCTCACCGCGACCGCCGACGTCCTGGTCGAGGGCAACCGGCCGGGCGTCACCGAGCGCCTCGGCGTCGGGCCCGAGGACGTGTGGGCCCGCAACCCGCGGCTGGTCTACGGCCGCATGACCGGCTGGGGCCAGGACGGGCCCTGGGCGCAGGCCGCCGGGCACGACATCGGCTACATCGCGCTCACGGGTGCGCTGCACGCGATCGGCCCCGCGGACGGTCCGCCCGTGCCGCCCCTGAACCTCCTCGGCGACTTCGGCGGCGGGTCGACCTACCTCGTCATCGGCATCCTCGCGGCGCTCACCGAGGCGGCGCGCACGGGCCGCGGGCAGGTGGTCGACGCCGCGATCCTCGACGGCACCTCGCACCTGCTCGCGGCGATCCACGCGATGCTCGGCTCCGGCCGCTGGACCGACCGCCGCGGCGCGAACATGCTCGACGGCGGGACGCCCTACTACGCGGTCTACGCCGCCGCCGACGGCGGCCACCTGGCGGTCGGGGCGCTGGAACCGACGTTCTACGCCGAGTTCCTCCGGCTGCTCGGCGTCGACGAGGACCCGGCCCGCCAGCACGACCGCGACCACTGGCCGGAGCTGCGCACCACGATCGCCGCCGCGTTCGCGACCCGCACCCGCGACGAGTGGGCCGCGGTCTTCGCCGGCACCGACGCGTGTGTCGCGCCCGTCCTCGGGCTCACCGAGGCGGCGGCGCATCCGCAGGTCGCGGCCCGGGACAGCGTCGTCGAGCACGAGGGCCGGCTCCAGCCGGGGCCCGCACCCCGCTTCTCCGGTCACCCCGTGGCCGGGCCGGCGCCCTCCCCGACGCCGGGTGCCCACTCCTGGGAGGTGCTCGCCGCGGCGGGCGTCGACGTGGACGCCCTGCTTGCGTCGGGCGCCGCGGTCCAGGCGCCGGTGCCGTCCTGAGACCGTGCGGCCGGGGCATGTCTCGCCGACGATTCGATGCGCTTCGGTAACAATTCCGCGACCTGTTCCGAGGAGGGGGACGAGCGTCCGGCGCCATGCCGGGCCCGTCCCGGGGGAGCAGACGTGGAGCCGAAGACCGACATGGGGGGTTCGCGGAGGACGACGCGTCCCGGGCGGCACCGCGCGCGACGCCCGCTGGTGATCGTCGCCCTGGTCGCAGCCCTGGCCGCCGGCCTCGGCGCCCTCGTCGTGGGGCCGGCCATGGGGTCGGCCGCGGCGCCCCGTCAGACGTGCGACCAGTTCGGGTCGCTGGGCGTGTCCGGCGACAAGTACGTGATCCAGAACGCCCGCTGGGGCGCGGACACCAAGCAGTGCATCACCGAGAACGGGCCCTCCGGGTTCGTCGTCGACACGGCCGAGCACACGAACACCAAGGGCCCGGCCGGCTACCCGTCGATCTACCGGGGCTGCAACTACGGCTACTGCACGAAGACGTCGCCGTTCCCGGCGCAGGTCTACAACCTCGGCGCGATCCGGTCCTCCTGGGCCACCACCGGCCCCACCGACAAGACCGCCGTCCAGCAGTACAACACCGCCTACGACATCTGGTTCCACCCGACGAAGGACAACCCCGGCCGCCCGCAGGGCGCGGAGCTGATGATCTGGCTCAACCGGACCTCGTGGGTCCAGCCGATCGGCAAGCCGTACTACGACGTCACGATCGCCGGGACGAAGTGGACGGTCTGGTACGGCAAGGCCGACCCGCCCGTCATCTCCTACGTCCGCAAGACGCCGGTGACCTCGGTGACCAACCTGCCCCTCGACGCCTTCGCCCGTGACGCGATGCTGCGCGGCGTCGTCAAGCCGACCTGGTGGCTCCAGAGCGTGCAGGCCGGGTTCGAGCCGTGGACCGGCGGCGCCGGCCTGACGACGACGTCCTTCTCGGTCACCCGCAACGGCCAGTAGCGCCCGTCAGCGCAGCTCGCGGAGCTCGCCCGACGCGGCGAGCTCCGCGAGCCGGAACTTCTGCACCTTCTGCGTGGGCGTCAGCGGGAACTCGTCGACCACGAACCAGCACGCCGGGATCTTGTGCGGCGAGAGCCGCTCCCGGCAGTGCGCGACGAGTTCGTCCCGCAGGCCGGGCGCGGCCTCCCGGACCCGCAGGACGGCGGCGACGACCTCCCCGGACCCGTCGTCGGGAAGACCGAGCACCGCCGCCCCGTCGACCGCGGCGTGGGCGACGAGCACGTTCTCGATCTCCGGCGGGGCGATGTTCTCGCCCTTGCGGATGATCAGTTCCTTGAGCCGGCCGGTGAGGCGCAGGTAGCCGCGCCCGTCGAGGGCGCCGAGGTCGCCGGTGTGCAGGAAGCCGTCGGCGTCGACGGTCGCGGCGGTGGCCTCCGGGTCGTGCAGGTAGCAGAGCATCTGCTGGTAGCCGCGGGCACAGATCTCACCCGGTGCCCCGAGCGGCACCACCTCGCCGTCGACCGGGTCGACGATCTTCACCTCGACGTGGGGGAGCGGGCGGCCGACGGTCCCGAGCTGGTCGGCGCGGGCGTCGTCGGGACGGGTGGCCGTGAGGACCGGGGCGAGCTCGGTCTGCCCGAAGAGGTTGATCACGGCGGCGCCGAAGACGTCCTCGGCGGCCTGGATCATCGTGGGGGAGACGGTCGAGGCCCCGCCCATCACGGTGCGCAGGCGAGGGGCCGGGCGGTCGTCGGTGCGCTGCGCCTCGAGGAGTGCCCCGAGCACGGCCGGGACGTAGAACAGGACGGACGCCTCCTCGCGGTGCAGGAGGTCCAGGACCGGCCCCGGGGCGAACTGCTCCACGAGCACCTCGGTGCCGCCCAGGCACAGCGGGCCGAGGGTGCCGATGACGCACGAGGCGGTGTGGAACATCGGCAGCGGGTTCACGCACACCGCGCCGGGGGCCGCTGCGGTCACCGCCATCGTCAGCTGCGCGACGCCGACCAGCGACCGGTGCCGCAGCAGGACGCCCTTCGGGTTCCCGGTCGTGCCCGAGGTGTACTGCAGCATCACCGGCGCGGACGGGTCCGTCGGCTCGGCGGCGACCACGGCGTCGTCGGCCGCCTCGGCGCGCCACCGGGCGGTGTCGGCGAGGCTGATCGCGGTGACGCCGGGGAGCTGCCGCGCGATCGCCGTCATGTCGTGGTCCCGACTGCGCTCGGCGTGCAGCAGCACCGTTGCGCGCGAGTGCCCGAGCGCGTACTCCAGCTCCGGGCGCCGCAGCACCGGGTTGAGCGCGACGAGCACGACGCCCGCGAGCGCGGCGCCGTACTCGATCACCGGCCACTCGACGACGTTCGGCGCCCACAGCGCGACCGGCTCCCCGGGCCCGACGAGCCGGGTCAGCGCGGTGGCGACGCGGCGGGCCTCGTCGAGGAGCTCCGCGTAGGTCAGCCGTACCGGCGCGCCGTCGCCGTGCCGGGTGCCGACGAGCGCGGGCCGGTCGGGGTGCTCGGCCGCGCGTCGGACGAGCAGTGCGCCGACGGTCTCCTCCCACAACGGCGGGTCCGTGTCCGCCGGGCGGTACGAGGTCGTGAGGGTCATCGTCGGCTCCTCGTCGTCGGGGTGTCAGCCACGGCGCAGGTCGCGGAACGGGACGTCGCGGTCGGTCGAGGGCTCGCGGGGCAGGCCGAGCACCCGCTCGCCGAGCACCGTGCGCTGGATCTGCTCGGTGCCCCCGGCGATCGACAGCGACGGCGCGTAGAGCTCGCCGTAGGCCCAGAGCCCGCCGTCGGGGTCGGCCGGGTCCCACGCGACGGCGTCCGGTCCCGCGACCTCCATCGCGAGGGCGGCGACCTGGGTGGCCAGCCGCCCGGCGGCGAGCTTCCCGATCGACGCCAGGGCGCCCGGGTCCCGTCCGACAGACACCTCACCCGCGATGCGGCGCGCGAAGAGCTCCACCTGCTGGTGCGCGACGTACGCGTCGGCCACGGCCTTCCGGACGACGGGGTCGCCGGCCCGGCCGGTCCGTCGCGCGAGGGCGACGACGGCCTCGAGCGTGACCGGCGAGCCGATCGGGCTGTCGGCGAGCGCCACCCGCTCGTTCATCAGCATGAGCGTGGCCGCGCGCCAGCCCTCGTCGACCGCGCCGACGACGTCCTCCGGGCCGACCCGGACGTCGTCGAGGAACACCTCGTTGAACTCGGCGTCGCCGGTGGCCTGACGCAGCGGACGCGTGGTGACCCCGGGCGCGGCCATGTCGAGCGCGAACATGGTGATGCCGCGGTGCTTCGGCTTCCCGGGGTCGGTGCGGGCGAGCAGGAGGCCGCGGTCGCTGTGGTGGGCGTAGGTGGTCCACACCTTCTGCCCGGAGACGCGCCAGCCGTCGCCGTCCGGGGTCGCCCGGGTGGCCAGGGCCGCGAGGTCGGAGCCGGCGCCCGGCTCGGAGAACAGCTGGCACCACACCTCGTCGGCGCGCAGCAGCGGCGGCAGGTACCGCGTCCGCTGCTCCTGGGTGCCGAGGGCGAGCAGGACCGGCCCGCACATCCCCAGCCCGATGGTGAACAGTGCCGAGAACGTCTCGTACCCGGCGGCCTCGGCGTCGAACGCCGCCCGGTGCTCCGGCCCGAGACCGAGCCCGCCGTACGCCTGCGGCCAGGTGATCCCGGCGAGCCCGGCGTCGGCCAGCGCGCGCTGGTGGACGCGCGCCGCGGCGACGTACTCGCCCGGTCGTCGCGACCGGCTCGGCGCCTCACCCGTCCGGCACCCGTGGACGGCGAGGAAGTCGGCGACGCGACGCCGCAGCTCCGCGATGCTCCCGGTCATGGTTCCGGTCATGACGCCGACCCGACGAGTCCGGCGTGCGTGGCGAGCCGGTCGGCGTCGTCGCCCGGGGCGAACAGCACGGCGGAGGCGCGGGCGCGACGGAAGAACCGGTGCGCGTCGTGCTCCCACGTGTAGCCGATGCCGCCGTGCACCCGGATCGCGTCGCCCGACAGGCGGGTGAACGCGCGCGAGCAGGCGACCCGGGCCGTGCGGGCCGCCGCGTCGAGGGCGGTCGGGGACGTCCCGGGGTCGGCGGCGAGCGCGACGGCGTGCCACTGCGCGGAGCGGGCCAGCTCCAGGTCGATGAGCATGTCGGCCAGGAGGTGCTTCACCGCCTGGAACGACCCGACCGGCCGCCCGAACTGCACCCGCTCGCCCGCGTAGGTCGTGGACATCTCCAGCACCCGGTCCGCGCCACCGATCTGTTCGCAGGCGAGCAGCGTGGCCGCCAGCGCGTGGACCCGCTCCGGCGGGACGTCGATCGCACGGCGGGGCGCGCCGCGCAGGTCGAGGTGGGCCTGCCCCCGGGTGGGGTCCATCGTCGCGAGCGGGGTGCGCCCGACGGCGGAGAGATCGGCGACCTCGACGATCGGGCCGACGAGCACCAGCACGTCCGCGACGTCGCCGTCGGGCACGTGGCGGCCGCCGGGGGAGAAGGACACGGTCGCGAGCCGCTCGCCCCGCGCGATGGCGGCGACGTCCTCCCCGGCGGCGTCGAGCGCGAGCCCGCCCAGCGTCGTCGTCAGGAAGGGGGAGGGGAGGTTCGCGCGGCCGATCTCCTCCGCGACGACGGCGAGCTCGACGACCCCGAACCCCGACCCGCCGCGCTCCTCGGCGACGGCCAGCCCGGCGAGCCCGAGCTCGTCGCACATCCGGCGCCAGAGGACCGGGTCGTGGCCGGGGTCGTCGCGTCGTCGGGCGGTGCCCAGCAGCCCGCGCACGGACGCGCGCAGCTGGTCGTGTTCCTCGGCGTAGAGCGCCACGTCCACCTCCGGGAGAGCCGGAGTTGAACCTAACTTAAAAACGAGGGAGCGACCAGCGTCCGGTGAGGTCAGGTCCGTTCGCCGCGGCGGAGAACGATCAGGCTGGGCCGAGCGCGACCTCGGGGGAGCACGACCGGACCAACTTCGGGCGGATCGGTAACCACCCAGTACCGCCGGTCGAGGGACATCGTTGTGCGGCCAGGTCGAGTACACGGCCGTGTCCCGACCCCCTCAGTGACCCTCGGAGGCACTCATGATCATTCTGGGCATCATCCTCATCCTCGTCGGCTACCTCCTGCCGGTGCCGGCGTTCGTCGCGACCATCGGGTGGATCCTCCTGGTGATCGGCCTGATCCTCACCGTCCTCGGGGCCGTCGGTCGCGGGGTCGGTGGGCGCAAGACGTACTTCTGACCGAGGTCCCGCGCGCCCGCCCCCGGGTGGGCGCGCGGCCCGTTCTCACCTGATTCCGACCCGGGTCACGTCGGCGCTTCACCGCTGTCGATCACGGTGGGCCGCATGCCTGCGACCGACATGCCCCCGGCACGGGTCTCCACCCCGGCGAGCAAGGTCCCCGAGATCACGCTGGTGTTCTGGGTGGCGAAGCTGCTCACCACCGGCATGGGGGAGACCACCTGGGACGCGCTCGACATCGCCTTCGACCAGGTGATCGCCGTGGCCGTCACCGGCACCCTGTTCGTGCTGGCGATGGTGCTCCAGTTCGTGCGCCGGACCTACGAGCCGTGGACCTACTGGTTCGCGATCGTCATGGTCTCGGTCTTCGGCACCACCGTGGCCGACCTCGTGCACAACGACCTCGGGGTGCCCTACACGGTCTCGACCGGCGTGCTGCTCGTGCTGGTGCTCGCGGCGTTCGCGCTCTGGTACCGGGTGGAGGGGACGCTGTCGATCCATGCCGTCACCACCCGCCGTCGGGAGACCTTCTACTGGGTGGCGGTGCTGCTGACCTTCGCGCTGGGCACCGCGGCCGGCGACTGGACGGCCTCGACGCTGCACCTGGGCTACCTGCCGTCGGGCATCCTCTTCGGCGTCCTGTTCCTCCTGCCCGCGCTCGCGTACCGGTTCCTCGGGGCGAACGCGATCGCCTGCTTCTGGATGTCCTACGTCCTGACCAGGCCCTTCGGAGCCTCCTTCGCGGACTGGTTCGGCGGGCCTCCCGGGCGCGGCGGGCTCGCCCTCGGCATGGACCGCACGGCGATCGTGCTGACCGTCCTCATCGTCGGGGTCGTCGCTTTCCTCGCGATCACGAAGGTCGACCGTCCGGCGGCACTGGACGGGGCCGGGAGCGGGAACACCGCCGGGTGACCACCGCAGCCCCACCCCGGCCCGCACCGGCCTTCGTCACCGGTCTGCGCGCCCACGGCGACCGGACCGCGATCATCACCCCGGACGGCGCCCTGACCTACACGGAGCTGGCCGACCGGGTCGACGCGGAGGCCTCCGCGCTCGCCGGGGACGGAGCGCAGCGGAGCTCGACCGTCGGGACCGGCCCGCGGAAGCTGGTGCTGGTCACCCTCGCCGCGACGGTGCCGGCGCTGGTCGCCTACCTCGGCGCGCTGCGCGCCGGGCACGTCGTCCTGCTCGCCCCGGCGGCCGACCCGGCCACCGTGGCGGAGCTGACGCGCGACTGGCGCCCGGACGTCGTGGACGGCGTCCCGACGACGGGTGCGGCCGGGCGGGTCCTGCACGACGACCTCACGCTGCTGCTCGCGACGTCGGGCTCCACCGGCTCCCCGCGGCTCGTGCGCCTGGCGGCGGCCTCGCTCGACGCGAACGCCGCCGCGATCGCGGACTCCCTCGACATCCTCCCGACCGATCGCGCGGCCACGACGCTGCCGCTGCACTACTGCTACGGCCTGTCGGTCGTCCACGCGAACCTGCTCGCCGGTGCCGGGCTGCTCCTCACCGACGCGTCGGTCACCGACCCCGCCTTCTGGCGTCAGGTCCGCGAGCATGCGGTGACCAGCCTGCACGGCGTCCCGCACACTTTTGCGCTGCTCGACCGGGCCGGCGTCGACCTGGACCTGCCGCACCTGCGCTACGTCACCCAGGCCGGCGGCCGGCTCGCGCCCGACGAGGTCCGGCGGTGGGCCGCCCGTGGCGCCGAGCACGGCTGGCGGTTCGTGGTCATGTACGGCCAGACCGAGGCGACCGCCCGCATGGCCTACCTGCCCCCGGAGCTCGTCGCGGCGGCCCCCGAGGCGATCGGCGTCCCCGTCCCCGGTGGGGCGCTGCGCATCGACGACCCGGACACCGACGGCGTCGGCGAGATCGTCTACTCCGGCCCGAACGTCATGCTCGGGTACGCGGAGTCGGACGCGGACCTCGCGCTCGGCCGCACCGCGACCGAGCTGCGCACCGGCGACCTCGGTCGCCGCCGCCCCGACGGGCTGTTCCAGGTGGTCGGCCGCCGGTCACGGTTCGTCAAGCCGTTCGGGATCCGCGTCGACCTCGACGCCGTCGAGACGTTCCTGCGGTCCCGGGGCCACACGGCCGCCGTGACCGGCGACGACACCGGGCTGGTCGTGGCGGTCGAGGACGGCGACCCGACCGCCGTGCGCGTCGCCGTCGTCGAGCGGCTGCACCTGCCCGGCCCCTCGGTCACCGTCGTCGCGATCGACGCGCTCCCACGGCGCGCCAACGGCAAGCTCGACCATCCCGCGGTGGCCGCCCTCGCCCGTCGTCCGGAAGGGCCTTCCCGACGACGGGTCGCGGGGGTCCGGGAGGTCTTCGCCCGGACCTTCCCGGGGCAGGTGCTCGACGACGGTGCCTCCTTCGTCGACCTCGGCGGGGACTCCCTGACCTACGTGCAGGTCTCGGCGGACCTGGAGCGGGCGCTGGGCCACCTGCCGGAGCGCTGGGACACCACGCCGCTCGGCGAGCTCGCCGCCCGCACCCCGGCCGCGCGGTCGCGGTGGGCGGGCCTGGAGCCGGCCGTGGTGCTCCGGGCGCTCGCGATCGTGCTGGTCGTCGGCGAACACGACCACCTCTGGACCTGGCTCGGTGGCGCGCACCTCCTGCTCGCCGTCGCCGGCTGGACCTTCGCGCGGTTCGTGCTCGCCGGTGGCGGGCCGGGACGGATCCTGCGGTCGGCCGCCCTGATCGCGGTGCCGAGCTCGCTGTGGATCCTGGGGCGCTCGTTCGTCACCGGCTCGGTCCAGCACCAGGACGCCCTCCTGCTCGGCGGCGTGTTCCACCCGCTGGTGCAGGGCTACTGGTTCGTCGACTCGCTCGTGCAGATCCTCGTCGGGGCCGCCGCGCTGTTCGCCGTCCCCGCCGTACGCCGGTTCGAGCGCCGGCACCGGTTCCGGCTGCCGGCGATCGTGCTCGCGGCGTCGGTCGTCCTCTGGCTCGTGCCGGGTGACCCGTCCGTGCCCGGCGACCTGTACAGCACCCACCTCGTCCTGTGGCTGTTCGTGCTGGGCTGGATGCTGCAGCGGGCCGGGACCCCCGCACAGCAGTGGGTGACCGCGGCGGCCACGGTCGTGCTGGTCCCCGCGTTCTTCGGGGTCGAGTACGAGCGGGCGGCGATCGTCGCGGGCGGCGTGCTCGTGCTGCTGTGCGTGGCCCGCGTCCGGGTCCCGCGGTTCCTGGTCGCCCCGGTCACGGCGGTCGCGAGCGCTTCGCTGGGCATCTACCTGACGCACTTCGCGCTGCTCGGGCTGGCCGACGTCGGCGTGCCGCCGGCCGCGCTCGTGGTACTGGGGCTCGTCGTCGGGATCCTGGCGTGGCGGGCGGGGACCGGCGTGGCGCGAGCCGGCGTCCGGGCGTGCGCTCAGATCTCCTGGCCGTCGCGCTCGAGCGGGCCGGCGGGCCAGGCGTCGAGCGAGGTGAGGACCGGCAGCACCATGCCGTTGCGGTGGTCGTCCTCGACCTGGTGGTGGACGCCGATGGCGCGCAGGTCGGTGTCGGGCAGGGCCACCCAGCCGGAGCGTTCGTAGAACGGCCGCAGGCCCGGGTCGCACGTGAGGAACCCGTGCGGCACCGCGAGGTCGACGAGGGTCCGTCGGATCTCGGCCAGCAGCGCGCCCCCGAGGCCCGTGCCCTGCCGTCCGGGATGCACCGCGACCAGCCCGACGTCCCCGACGAGCAGCGAGCCGCCGGGGGAGCGCAGGAAGCGGCGGATGACCCCGGCGTGCGCCACGACCTCGTCGCCGACCCGGCCGAGCACCCGCAGCTCCGGGCGCGCGCCGACCCAGCTCCGCCCGGGGGCGAACGTGGTGGGCCCGTAGCTGGCGGCGAGCAGCCGGTGCACCGCCGCGTGGTCCTCGGGGCGGAGACGGGTCTCCCAGACGACGTCCCACGCCGGCGGCGGCTTCCTCGTGGCGGTGCGCGATGCGGTGTCGGAGTACACGCTGCCTCCCCTACGCGGTCACGACGGCGGGTCGGCGCCGGTCGGTGTCGGTGGTGAGCTCCGTGTCGGACGTGAGCTCCCAGCCCTGCCGGGGTCCGAAGTCGGCGGTGAGGCTGAACCGGTCGGCCCGGATCACGCTCTGCCGCCACTCGACGAGATCGCCCCGGTGGGCGCCGGTCCGCTCGATGTGGAACACGGCGTCCCCGGCGGCGATCCCGAGCAGGCGGGCGCGGACCGGGTCGGCCACGGCCACCCGGATCCGTTCGCGGCCCTCGTCGACGCGGACGCCGGTGAGGCGGGCGAGCTCGTCGTAGAGGGAGGTGTGCGTGAGGTCGCGACCCAGGAGCGGGGCGCCGAGGTCGTACGGCAACCACACCCGGTCCCAGGCGAGGGGCTCGTCGTCGGCGAGCCGGAGCCGCTCGAGGTGCAGGAGCGGGGTCGACTCCTCGAGCCCGAGGCGGGTGGCGACGACGCCGTCGAAGGTCCGGACGACGGCCCGCACCACGCTGGTCTGCACACGCCCGGTGCGCTCGACGACGTCGAAGAGCGTCGACGTGGTGCCGACGGAGTAGACCATCTCGGGCTGCACCCGACGGTCGGTCACCCGCGGGGAGCGGCCCCGCTCGGCGGTGACGACGCCGTCGGCGCGCAGCTGGGCGAGCGCCTGGCGGACCGTGTTCCGGCTGACCGCGTACTCGCCGACCAGCGCGTGCTCGCCCGGGAAGCGTTCGGCGAACTCCCCGGCGGCGATCCGCCGCTGCAGGTCGTCCTGCAGCTGCGACCACAGCGGGGCGTCGTCCGACCGGTCGAGCGGAGACGGCGCCACCCGATTGACCCTACATACGGCGGCGCACAAAGGTCAGGTCATTTCGACGGCATCCAAGGGGATGGCGGCGCCAGGCAGTTGATCATGGCGAGCGCGACATCGCGCGCTCGCCATGATCAACTGCCTGGCCCTCCGGGTCGTGGTCGGTCGACCGGCGTCGCCCCGCCGTCGGGATGATCGCGACTTCGTGAGCGTGTCCCAGCAGCGCTTGCGCGTGTCGCGCACCGAGTCGCGATCTCGATCCAGGTCCGTTGGGTCGCAACCCGATCGGGATCGCACTCGCCGTCGGGGTGCCCTTCGCTTCGGCGCAGGAGAGCGGCGGCGGGAGGCGTGCCCGCTCAGTAACGCCCGAGGGGCCGTCCGGCCGTGCCCGCTGCGCCGGTCGCTGTCGGAGATGGGAGTTTTCGCCGGGATTTACACGGCGGTCCTTCTCGCGACCTCACGTGCTTCCTACGGTTCACGGCACCGCCGGCACAGGCCCGGCCGAGCAGGACGGAGCCGGCGATGACCACGACCGGGGTGGGCTCCAGCGCGGACGACGAGTACCTGGCGAAACGGCAGCTGCGCAGCGGCGCCGCGGGGTGGGTGCTGCTGGCCGGGCTCGGCGTCAGCTACGTGATCTCGGGGGACTACTCGGGCTGGAACTTCGGTCTCGCCGAGGGTGGGTTCGGGGGGCTCGCGATCGCCGGGGTCGTCATCGCCGCGATGTACTTCGCGATGGTGCTCGGCATGGCGGAGCTCTCCAGCGCGCTCCCGACGGCGGGTGGCGGCTACACCTTCGCGCGGCGCGCGCTGGGCCCGTGGGGCGGGTACGCGACCGGCACCGCGATCCTCATCGAGTACTCCATCGCTCCGGCCGCGATCGCCACGTTCATCGGCGCCTACGTCGAGTCCCTGCAGCTCTTCGGCATCACCGACGGCTGGTGGGTCTACCTCGCGGCATACGCGATCTTCGTCGGCATCCACCTCTCCGGGGCCGGGGAGGCGCTCAAGGTCATGTTCGTGATCACCGCGATCGCGGTGGTCGGTCTGATCGTGTTCGCCGTCGCCGCGATCCCGCTGTTCGACCCCGCGAACCTCGTCGACATCCCCGCGACCGACGCGGTCGGCGCGAGCGCGACCCTGCCGTTCGGGCTGCTCGGCGTGTGGTCCGCGGTGCCGTTCGCGATCTGGTTCTTCCTCGCTGTGGAGGGCGTCCCGCTGGCGGCCGAGGAGGCCCGCGACCCGCGTCGCGACGTGCCCCGCGGCATCGTCGTGAGCATGCTCGTGCTGGTGGTGACCGGCGCCGTCGTGCTCGTGCTCTCCACCGGGGCGCTCGGGGCGGAGGCGCTCTCGCAGTCGGGCAACCCGCTCGTCGAGGCGCTCGGCACCGGCATCGCGGCCACCGTCGTCAACTACATCGGGCTGGCCGGGCTGATCGCGAGCTTCTTCTCGATCATCTACGCCTACTCGCGGCAGACGTTCGCGCTCTCCCGCGCCGGCTACCTGCCCCGGGTGCTGTCGGTGACCAACTCCCGCAAGGCGCCGGCGCTCGCGCTGATCGTGCCGGGCGTGATCGGCTTCCTGCTCACCTTCACGGGCGAGGGGGCGACCCTGCTGAACATGGCGGTGTTCGGGGCGGCCCTGAGCTACGTGCTGATGATGGTCAGCCACATCGTGCTGCGCCGCCGCGAGCCCGACATGCCGCGCCCGTACCGCACCCCGGGCGGCACGGCCACGACCGGTTTCGCGCTGGTCGTCGCGTGCATCGCGGTCGTCGCGACCTTCCTCGTCGACACCGTCGCCGCGCTCTGCGCGCTCGGCGCCTTCGCCCTGTTCATGGCGTGGTTCGGGTTCTACTCCCGCCACCACCTGGTCGCGTCCGCCCCGGACGAGGAGTTCGCCGCACTCGCGGCCGCCGAGGAGGCGCTGAAGTGACCCGACGGATCACGCTGTCCGGGCACACCTACGAGTTCGCCGACCTGAAGGCACTGCTCGCCGCGGCCACCCCGGAGCGCTCCGGGGACGCGCTCGCCGGGGTCGCGGCCGCCTCGGAGCAGGAGCGGGTCGCGGCCCAGTGGCTGCTCGCCGACCTGCCGCTGACCACGTTCCTCGACGAGCAGGTCGTGCCCTACGAGGACGACGAGGTCACGCGGCTCATCGTCGACTCCCACGACGCGGCGGCCTTCGCGCCGGTGGCGGCGATGACCGTCGGCGAGTTCCGCGAGCACCTCCTGCGCCCGGAGACCGACACGGTCGCCCTGCGCGACGGGCTCACCCCCGAGATGGTCGCCGCCACGAGCAAGCTGTGCCGGGTCCAGGACCTCGTCTCGGTCGCGCGGCGCACGCCCGTCGTCACGGCGTTCCGCTCGACCATCGGGCGGCCGGGCACGCTCGCCACGCGCCTGCAGCCCAACGACCCCACCGACGACCCGCTCGGCGTCAGCGCCGCGATCGTCGACGGCCTGCTGCACGGCTGCGGGGACGCCGTCATCGGCATCAACCCCGCCACCGACTCCCCACGGCGCACCATCGACCTGCTGGGACTCATCGACGACGTCCGGCAGCGCTACGACATCCCGACCCAGAGCTGCGTGCTCGCCCACGTCACGACCACGCTGCAGATCCTCGAGCGCGGGGCGCCGGTCGACCTGGTGTTCCAGTCGATCGCGGGCACCGAGGCCGCCAACGACGGGTTCGGCGTGACGCTGGACCTCCTCCGCCAGGCCCACGAGGGCGCCCTCGCGCTCGGGCGCGGCACCGTCGGGACGCAGTGCATGTACTTCGAGACGGGGCAGGGGTCCGCGCTGTCGGCCGACGCGCACCACGGCGTCGACCAGCAGACCCTCGAGGCGCGGGCCTACGCGGTGGCGCACGCCTTCGACCCGTTGCTGGTCAACACCGTCGTCGGGTTCATCGGCCCCGAGTACCTCTTCGACGGCAAGCAGATCATCCGGGCCGGGCTCGAGGACCACTTCTGCGGCAAGCTGCTGGGCCTGCCGATGGGTGTCGACGTCTGCTACACCAACCACGCCGAGGCCGACGCGGACGACACCGACGTCCTGCTCACCCTGCTCGGCGCCGCCGGCTGCCCGTTCGTCATCTGCGTGCCGGGCGGCGACGACGTGATGCTGCACTACCAGTCGTTGTCCTTCCACGACGCGCTCTACGCGCGCCAGACCCTCGGCCTGCGGCCGGCGCCCGAGTTCGCCGACTGGCTCGCGCGGATGGACATGATCACCGACGACGGGCGCGTCCGGGACCTGCCCGCGGACGCGTCGAGCCTGCGCGCGCTGACGGCGGGTGTGCGGTGAGCATTGACCCGCTCGACGCCCTCCGGCACGCGACCCGCGCCCGCGTGGCGCTCGGGCGGGCGGGCGACGCCATGCCGACCGGACACCTGTTGACGCTGCGCCAGGCCCACGCCGCCGCCCGGGACGCCGTGCACGACCCGTTGGACGCCCCGGCGCTCGCCGCCGAGATCGAGGGGGAGCTCGGCGTCGGGGTGTGCTGCGTGCGCAGTGCCGCGCCGGACCGTTCGCGCTACCTGCAGCGTCCCGACCAGGGCCGCCGTCTGGCGGAGGACACCGACCTGCCCCACGGCGAGCACGACCTGGTGGTCGTCGTCGGCGACGGGCTCTCCCCGCTGGCGATCCACCGCCACGCGGTGCCGATGCTGCGGGAGGTCCTCGCCCGCCTCGACGGCTGGCGGGTGGCGCCCGTCGTGGTCGCGACGCAGGCCCGGGTCGCCCTGGGCGACGAGATCGCGACGGCGGTCGGCGCGCGCAGCGTGCTGGTGCTCATCGGGGAACGGCCCGGCATGAGCTCCACCGACAGCCTCGGCGCCTACTTCACCTACGACGCCCGCCGCGGTCGTCGCGACTCCGAGCGCAACTGTCTGTCGAACATCCGCCCGCCGCACGGCGTCGACTACCCGCCCGCCGCGGACACGCTGGCGATGCTCATGGCCGAGGCGCGCCGGCTGAAGCTCTCGGGGACGGGGCTGAAGGCCGACCCGGCCCTCGGCGCGGGGGAGGACGGGACGTCCTGACGGCGGGTCCGGCCCGGTGCGTGCCGGACCGGTCGTGGGGTCAGAGCCCGGCGGTGCGCAGCGCCGCGTCGATGCGCTCGGCCATCAGCCGGTGGCCGGCGTCGGTCGGGTGGATCCGGTCGGCGCCGATCAGGCCGGTGGGCCGGGCGAACCACCCGTCCGCGACCGGGTCGACCCACTGCGCGCCGGCGGCGAGCGCGGCGGTGCGTACGGCGTCGCGGACGGTGAGGACCGGCGCGGGCGCGTTCCCGTCCGACCACACCGGCCCGATCACCACGAGTCGGGCCTGCGGCGCCCGCGAGCGGATCTCCCGGTAGAGGGCGGTGGCCTCGCTCCCCACCCGGGCGGGTGCCGTCCCGGCGTCGTTGCGGGAGCCCTCCACGATCACCAGCCGCGGCGCGGCGGCGAGAGCGGTCCCGAGCTGGGCCGAGGCGTAGGGCCGCGTGCCGGGGATGGTGGCGACGTATCCGGTCCCGCCGACGGCGGTCGGGGTGATGGTCCAGTTCCGGGGACCACCGACGATCGAGGCCCAGTTCGCCGCGCCCGTGCCGCCCTGGGCGGTGCCGGTCGTGAAGCTGTCCCCGATGATCGCCACCGGCGTCGTGGGTCGGGCGGTCCCGGCGAGGACCGCCGTCGTCGTCCGGGCCTCGTCGGAACGCCGTTGGTCGGCCGAGCCCTTGACGCCGATGGCGACGAACAGGGCCGACAGGGTCGCGAGGACCACGACGGACAGGACGAGACGACGACGGACCATGGCTCCCCCGGACAACGTGCGCGTTAGCACGAATGACGTCGCCCGTTAGGCCATATGCGTTACGCGTAGCGCTCGCGGGCCCGCTCCCGGGCCTTCTGCGCCTCGATCTCCCGGTCCTTCGGCGGCGCGGTGGTGACCAGCTCGTCGAGCAGGGTGCGGGTGCTCGCGGTGATGTCGGCGACGGCCCGGGCGAAGGCCGCCTCGTTGGCCCGCGAGGGGCGGGCCGCACCGCTGATCTTGCGGACGAACTGGAGGGCGGCCTCGTGCACCTCGTCCTCGGTCGCCGGGGGCTCGAAGTTGTGCAGGACCCGGATGTTGCGGCACATGCCCGCGATGGTGCCCCATCCGCGTGCCCGGTCGGCAGGGGTGCGACCCGGTGTGACGCCGGTTCGCCCGCACCCGTCACCCGGTGGATGCAGCGTCGTTGCTCCGGTGATCGGTAGTCGACGCGGCGCTGGTGCCGCAGCAGTGGGAGGTCCGGCCATGTCCGTCCCGGCACGCGGCGTCGCCCGCCAGCTCGTCATCACCGGCTCCGTCGCCGCGGGGCTCCTCGGTGGTGCCGCGGCGGCCCTCGCCGCGCCCGCCCCGGCGGCGGCCGGCCAGACCATCCCGGCCTCCTGTGGGCAGAGCGTCACCGCCAGCCCCGGCGACCAGGTCCGTATCAGCTCGCGGACCGGCAAGCCGTACACCGTGAACGTCACCGAGTCGTCGCCCTCGACGCAGGTCTGGTCGGCGGGCCCGCTCTGCCAGGTCCGGGTCAATGCCGTGCAGCGTCCGGTCACCGCGGCGCCGGTGGCCGCGGCCCCCGTCGCGCCGGTCGCCCCCGTCGCTCCGGTGGCGCCGGTCGCCCCCGCCGGCGGGGCGCTCGCGCCGACCGCCCCGGTCGCGCCCGTCGCCCCGGCGCCGGCCGCGATCGCGCCGCGGGCGACCGCCCCGGCCGCGTCGTCGCTGGGCAGCCCGTCCTTCGGGACCGCCCCGCTCGGCGCGACCGCGCCCGGCCTCCCGCTGGGGGCGATGGCCCCGGCGCCGTCCGCGGCGTTGCCGCCGGTGGCCCAGGACCCGACCAGCGAGGTCAGCCGCACCGCCGAGGGCCGCCCCGACACCGGTGAGGGCCCGTCCGACGTGCCCCTGGTGCTCGGTGCCCTCGCCGTCGGCGGGGTCGCCGCCGGTGCGATCCGGTACCGGATGCTGCACCGCCGGATGGCCGGCGACCAGCCCGCCGGTCCGGCGCCCGAGCCGGTCGTCGGCGAGTCCGGTCGGCACGCCGCCCCCGCGGCCGACATGGCCGACGGGTCCGACGACGCCACGCAGCTCGCGCCGGTCGGGGCACCCGCGCCGTTCGCGTCGGCGGTCGAGGAGGAGCCCACGCAGATGGCGCCCTTCCGGCTCGCGCCGTTCGCGCCCCGGCCGGTGGAGCCCGCCTTCGGGGCCGGGCCGTTCCACGCCGACCCGACCGACCACGCCCCGCTCGACGGGGAGCTGGACCCGGCGCTGGCGGACACCACCTACGTGGAGCGGGTCGTCGACACCTGGGCCGCGCGTCCGTACCTCGACGCGGACCTCGGTGCCGACCACGACACCGACGCCGACACGACGATCGTCGAGCGGGTGCCCGCGGGTCGTTCCTGACCCGCTCGCCGTGGAGCGGGCACCGGTTCAGCCCCCGGTGCCCTTCCGCTCCGTCTCGGTCACGATCCACTCGGCCACCGTGGCGAGCTTCATGTTCGTGTGCTGCGAGGACTCGACCAGCATCGCGAACGCGCGGGCCTGCCCGGTGCCGAAGCGCTCCATGAGGACGCCCTTCGCCTGCCCGATGACGTCGCGGCTCTCCAGGGCGACGTGCAGCCCCTGGATGCGCTGGGCGCCGTGCAGGACGAGGGCGGCCTGGGCGGCGAACAACCGCCCGACGTCGGCGGTGCCCTGGTCGAACACGTGGGACCGCGAGGAGTAGAGGTTGAGCGCGCCGGCACTGCCGCGCTCGGCGAAGAGCTGGAACGACATCAGGGACCCGATGCCGCGCTCGGCCGCCGCCGAAGCATAGCGGGGCCACCGGTCCTGCGCGGCCCCCATGTCGTCGACGACGATCCGCTGCTCCTCCCAGATCGAGTCGAGGCAGGGGCCCTCGCCGAGGCTGTTCTGCAGCTGGTCGAGGTCGTTGACGACCGGGCTGCTCGGGGCGTGCGACTCGACCGTGCCGCCGCGCGTCACCAGCGAGATCCCGGCCTCGTCGATGTGCGGGACGCTCGTCGGTGGACGCCACACGAAGCCGCTACCCGCCGGCCGCACGGCAGTACACCTTCGGCGGGGTGCGACCCGTGTGCCGGGTCCCGGCGTCGGGTAACTGGGAAGATGACCTTGAACCACGTCCGGCGCGGCACCGGCGCGCCCCTGGTCCTCGTCCACGGCCTCGGCGGCTCCTGGCGGTCGTGGGGCAGCGTGCTCGACGACCTCGCCGCCCACCGCGAGGTCGTCGCCCCCGACCTGCCGGGCTTCGGCGACAGCGCGCCGCTGGCCGGCGAGGTCAGCATCGCCACGCTCACCGACGCGCTCGAGGGGTTCCTCGACGAGCACGACCTGCGGGGCGCCGACCTGGTCGGCAGCTCGATGGGCGCCCGCATGGTGCTGGAACTCGCTCGTCGCGGGGTCGGGGGAGACGTCGTCGCGCTCGACCCGGGCGGGTTCTGGACGCCGGGCGAGCAGCGCGTGTTCTCCGCGTCGCTGCGGGCGTCGATCGCGCTGGTGCGCCGGATCGACCCGGTGCTGCCGACCCTGCTGGGCAACCCCGTCACCCGGACCGCGCTCCTCGCCCAGTTCTCCGCGCGTCCCTGGGCGCTGCACCCCGCGGTGCCGCTCGAGGAGCTGCGCCGCATGATCACCTCGCCGTCGTTCGACGACGCCCTGGACGCGCTGACCCACGGCCCGACCCAGGAAGGGACCCCGCGCGGGACCGCCCCGGGCCGGATCACGCTCGGCTGGGGGCGCTACGACGGGGTGACGCTGCCCCGCCAGGCGGCGCGCGCCCAGGCCGCCTTCCCCGACGCCGAGCTCCACTGGTTCGACCGGTGCGGACACTTCCCGCAGTGGGACGCCCCGCAGGAGGCCGTGCAGCTCGTGCTCGCGCGCACCGGGGCCCGCACGGGCTGAGCCCCTACGCGAGCAGCCGTTCCACCTCTCCGGCCAGCGCGAGCAGCAGCGCGTCGTCGCCCGGGCCCGCCTCGAGGGAAAGGCCGATCGGCAGCCCGTCGGTGGTGGTGCCGGCGGGCAGGCTGATCGCCGGCATGCCCGCCGTGGACCCGGGGCCGGTGTTGCGGATGGTCGTGAGGAAGGTCGGGACCGGCCGCCCGTTGTGCTCGGTGGTGTCGTCGTCGCCGAGCGGGATCGCGGGCAGCGGGACCGTGGGGTAGACCAGCGCGTCGACGTCCGCGAGCGCACCCGCGTAGGCGGCGCGCAGCCGGTCCCGCGCTCCGAGGGCCTCGCGGTAGACCTCGTCGGTCACGCTGCCCGAGGCGGCGAACTCGCACCCGGCGCGCACGTCGGGGGACGCGATCTGCGCGAGCACGTCGGCGAAGGTCAGGTCCCGCTCGGGCCAGGGGAGCGTGGCGAGGTAGGCGGGCAGGTCCCGGACGATCTCGTGGAAGACGATGGGGAACCCGCACTCGGCGTCGAGGGCGTGGGCGTCCGGCACGGCGGTCTCCACGAGCTCCACGCCCGCGTCGGCCAGGCGGTCCAGCGCGCGGGCGACCACGGACGCGACCTCGGGGTGCAGGTCGTCGAAGAATCCGGGCCGCGGGACGCCGAGCCGCAGCGCCCGCGCCGGCAGCGTTCCGGTCGCGATGCCCGTGACGATGGTGTCGACGAGTGCGGCGTCGGCGACGGAGCTCGTGAGGACGCCGGCGGTGTCGCGGGTGTGCGAGATGGGGACCGCGTTCCCGTCGCCCCACCGCCCGACCGTCGGGCGCCAGCCCACGATGCCGCAGTGGGCGGCCGGCACCCGGAGCGAACCGCCCGTGTCGGTGCCCAGCGCGATCGGCACGATCCCGGTGGCCACCGCCACGGCCGAGCCGCCGGAGGAGCCACCTGGTGAGCGGCTCGGGTCCTGCGGGTGGCGGGCGGGCCCGAACGCGGTGTTGTTCGAGGTGATCCCGAGCGCGAGCTCGTGCAGGTTGGTCTTGCCGATCACCGCGGCACCCGCCGCCCGCAGGGCCGCGACGGCGGGGTGGTCGCGCTCGGGCCGCGACCTCCGCAGGGCCGGGGTACCGCCCGTCGTCGGGAGGTCGTGGGTGTCGAGGTTGTCCTTGACCGCCACCGGGATCCCCGCGAGCGGTCCGTCGGTCCCGGTCCGGATGTCCTCGGCGACGGCGAGGAACACGCCGAGGTCGTCGCTGCGGCGCGCGGCGTCGAGGGACTCCTCGATCACGGCTGCGGCGGAGGAGGCCGCGACGCGGGCACGGACCTGGCTGATCGACGTCGGTGCGGACATGCGGATGTCCTACCGACCGACGCCCGCCTCCGCCAGGGCCCGCTGTGCCGCGTGCCAGCCCGCCATGCCGTGCGCGCCGGGCCCCGGGGGAGCGGCCGCCGACGCGAGCCAGTGCCCGGGCAGGCCGGTGGCGTAGGGGTCGCGCAGCGGGCGGGGGCCGAGGGCGAGCTGGACCGGGTCCTTGGCCCCGGCGAGGATGTCGCCGCCGGCCATGGTCGCGTTGGTGGCGGCGAACCCCGACGTCGTCGTGACCGAGAAGCCCGTGACGCGGGCGCGGAACCCGGGGGCGAACCGCTCGATCTGCGCGGTCACCAGCGCCTCGACCTCGGCCTCGGTGCCCGGCCAGCCCAGCGGCACGTGTGCGTAGGCGTAGACCGGGTGGACGTCGCCGCGGGCACGCGACGGGTCGGCCACGGACTGCTGCCCGACGAGGACGAACGGCCGCTCGGGGAGGTGGCCGCGGTTCGCGGCGGCCTCGGCGGCGGCGATCTCGGGTGCGGTCCCGCCGAGGTGCACGGTGCCGGCCCGCCCGACGTCGGGAGCGGTCCACGGCACCCCGCCGTCGACGGCATAGTCCACCTTCACCGAGCCGATCCCGCGGCGGAACCGCCGGTAGGCCCGCTGCGTCGCGGGCGGCAGGCGGTCGCCGAGGATGCGCAGGATCGAGGCCGGGTCGAGGTCGTGGACGACGATGTCGGCGCCCGCGAGCTGGTCGGCCGAGGTGACGCGGACGCCGGTCTCGATCTTTCCCCCGAGGTCGGCGAGCCGGGCGGCGAGCGCGTCGGCGATGGCCCGCGACCCGCCGACCGCGACCGGCCAGCCCGCGCTGTGACCCGCCGTCAGGATGCCGAGGCCGATCGCGGAGGACAGCGGTTCGGTGTGCGGGCGCATCGCGTGCGCCGCGACCCCGGCCCACAGCGCGCGGGCGCGCTCGGTGCGGAAGACCCGCCCGAGCACCGCGGCCGGCAGCACCGTCGGGGCGCCGAAGCGCGCGAAGAGGAACGGTCGGCGCGGCACGTGGACGACGGGGCCGAGCAGGTCGGGGGCCAGGTCGGGGTAGCGGCGGGACGGGCCGGCGACGAGGGCCCGGTAGCGCCCGGCGTCGGGACCGAGGCCCGCCGCCGTCGTCGCGACCGAGCGGTGGAGGAGTGCGGCGGACCCGTCGTCGAGCGGGTGGGCGCAGTCGATCTCGGGCCAGGCCCAGCGCAGGCCGTAGGTCTCGAGGCCCGCGAGCGCGGGGGAGTCGACGGCCATCGGGTGGAAGCCCGAGCAGTGGTCGACGAGCAGCCCCGGCCCGAGGGGCTCGTGGGTCCGGGTGCCGCCACCGATCTCGGGTTCGGCCTCCAGGACCGTGACCGAGCAGGCGGCGGCGGCGAGGACGGCGGCGGCAGCGAGCCCGTTGGGCCCGCTGCCGACCACCAGTGCAGTCGGTGCGGTCGAGCTCCGCTGCGCTCCGTCTCCAGGGCTCACGCGGGCAGTGTCCGCGATCCCTCGGGCACCGGCGCGGCGGAGGCGGCGGCCGGGTGCTCCGCCGCGGGGACGCCCTCGGCCGGGTCCCGACGCCAGGTCGGGTGCAGCGGGATGGGCCCGTCCGGCAGCCACGGCTGCGCGTCGACGGCGTCCTTCACGCTCCACCAGCCCCGCTCGACGACGCCGAGCGCCGCGTCGATCACCTGGTACTCCTGGATGCCCTTGTGGATCGGCTGCGACTCGACCCACGCCACCACGAGCTCCCCGGGCGCGAAGTGGCAACGGCGCTGCAGGGCGGCGATGAGGTCGGCGTTGTGCAGGTGCCCGTCACCGAAGTTGAAGCCGATCACCGAGTTCGCGGCGAACTCGGCCTCGCGCACGGTGTACCGGTCGACGTCCGGGACGTGGGTGAGCAGGAGCGAGAACAGCCCGCGGCCCTGCGAGTGCATGGAGCGCCACGCCGCGGTCTGCTGCATCGTCACCTCGGCGACGAGCGGCTCGTAGCCCAGCGCCTGCAGCTGGTGGACCTGGTTGCGGCAGGGCCGCACGACGGCGTCGAGCTTGTCCTCGCAGCCGGGCGCGAAGGCCCACAGCGCGGAGGCCCAGTTGCCGGCGTACTGCCGCATCGACGGGGTGAAGGCGACCAGGTCGGGGCGCAGGTTGCCGAGGATCGGGAAGAACACCAGGCCCGCGATCAGCGGCACGAGCAGCCACGCCGGGTCCATGTCCCAGACCGCGAAGCCCGCCTGGTTCGGGTGCCCGGCGAAGAGCGTGATGGTGCCGAAGGCGAAGAGCAGGTTCCACTCCAGCGGCACGGCCAGCGGGAACGTCGAGGTGATGAACAGGTGGAAGACCACCATGAGCGTCACGGCCGCGAGGGTGAGCGTGGTGTTCGTGGAGAACAGCAGGGTCAGCGGCGCGACGATCTCGACGGTGGTGCCGCCGATGTGGGCGAGTGCCCCGCCGGCCTTCGACGGGCGGATGTCGCGGGGGAAGTCCCGGTAGTTCAGCCGGCGCAGCCACCGCGTCGGGACCATCGGGCTGTTGGAGACCATCGGCGGGACGACGTTGGAGAAGTGCCGGCCGAACTTCGAGCAGCCGGCACCGATCCACACCGACACGATGAGCACCTTGAGCGCCACGATCATGTCGACGAAGCCGTTCCGACCGACGACGCCGACCAGCGAGAAGATGACCAGGGCGGGTGCGTACTGCTCGATCCGGGAGGCGATCGCGATCGTCTTGTCCCGCAGCGACACCAGCGCGAGCAGCACCAGCGGTGCGACGAACAGCGCGGGGGCGACGAGACCCGAGGTGTTCTCCGGGAACACCGAGGAGAGCGACGCGCTCGGGACGCCGGGCAGCACGACCGGCAGGAAGAGGGTCACCAGCAGCGCGAGGTAGAGCGCGACGTCGAGCGGGGTGCGGGCGTCACCGCGGGTCAGCGGGACCTTGCCGGGCCACGGGGGCATCCGGATGGTGCCGACGCGGGCCCAGAACAGGACGCTGCCGGTCATCGGCTTGAACTTGCCCGCGATCGGTCCCCACGAGCCGGCGAGGCCCAGGGTCTCGAGGAACATCGTCCAGGCGATCGCCTTCTGGTAGACGATCGGCTCCGCCCACCAAGACCCGACGTCCCACGCGGGGCCGAGCCCGCTCGTGGACGTGATGAGGAACGAGCCGAGGCCCAGGTAGAGCACGACGAGCTTCACGACGTAGGTCGTCGGGATGAGCTTCGGGGTGCCGAAGCCGTAGTCCACCCAGTGCAGGGCGAGCACCTTCATCCGCTCCATGAGCGGCCGCTCCAGGAATTCCGCCGGCTCGACCGGCGGGAACGTCCCCGTCGTGAATCCCACTGCCTTCTCCTCCCGACGCGCGGCCCGTCGGGGCCGGCGCGGGAACGCTAGGGGCGGGACTGTGACAGGGGCCATATTCTCCCGTCACGAAGCTCCGGGGACCTGTTGTGCCGGCAGCACAACGAGGTCTGGATAGGGTCCGCCGGCATGGAGCAGGGGGACGTCGACGCCGTCGTCGCCACGGTCGCCCGCGGGATCGCCGTGACGCTGCCGGCGCTGACCCGCGAGATGACCGAGCACTTCGTCGAGGTCATCCCCGAGTTCCGGCACGACGACGCGGTCCGGGAGCTCATGGTCTCGAGCACCGCGTCGAACCTCTCGGCGATCGTCGACCTGCTCGAGCACGGGATCGCCTTCGACGACCTCGCGGTGCCGGCTGCCGCGGCCGAGTACGCGCGCCGCTTCGCCCAGCGCGACCTGTCCCTGGAGGCGCTGCTGCGGGCCTACCGCCTCGGCGAGCACCGGTTCGTGCAGTGGGCCCTGCGGGCGCTCGGCGACCTCGACCTCGACGCGCGGACGGTCCTCGCGGCCGCGTCGGAGCTCGGCGCGCGGACCAACCGCTACATCGACCAGGTCATCGAGGGCCTCATCGACATCTACGAGGAGGAGCGCCGCACCTGGGACGCGCGCTCGGACGCCGTCCGGGCGGCCACGATCCGCGCCGTCCTCGCCGCCTCCGACCTCGACGTGGGCGGCGCCGAGCAGACCCTCGGCGCGCCGCTGCGGGGCTGGCACCGGGCCGCCGTGCTCTGGGCGCCCGCGCCGGGCCCCGACCTCCGTGACGTCGAGCGCGACCTGGTCACCGTGGCCGGGCGCGCCCCGCTGTCGGTCCTGGCCGAGCAGAACTGCCTCTGGGTGTGGTGGAGCGCGACCACCCGCCTCCCGCTGCACGCGGCGTCCCTCGCCCGGCTGGTCGGCGCCCACCCCGGCCTCCGCGTCGCCCTCGGCGGCGCCGGCAGCGGGCTCGAGGGGTTCCGGACGAGCCACCGGGAGGCCTGGCGGGCCCGGGCGCTCGCGGAGCTGCGGGCGGACGGCCCGGCGGTCGTCGACTACGACGAGGTGGCGGTCCCGGCCCTGCTCGCCGAGCACCAGGACGACCTGCTCGCCTGGCTGCGGCGCACGCTCGGCGGGCTCGCCGCGGGCGACGAGGCGACCGGCCGGCTGCGCGAGACGCTGCACGCCTACCTGGCCGCCGACCGCAGCTCCTCGGAGGCGGCCGGGCGGCTGCACCTGCACAAGAACACCGTCCACTACCGGCTCCGGCGTGCGGAGGAGGTCCTCGGGCACCCGGTGGCGGAGAACCGGCTCGACGTCGAGGTCGCGCTGCTCGTGTGCCGCCACCTGGGGTGGCCGGTCGGGTGAGGTCAGACGAACAGGCGCGGGAGCAGGTCGCGCGCGCCGTCGCGCAGGTCGTCGACCGCCACCGGCGACCCGTCGAGGTGGCGCAGCAGCGCCTGCCCGAAGAGGCCGTCGAAGAGGGCGTACGCGTACGACGGCGAGGCCGTGGGCGTGCGGCCGCCGAGCTCGCCGTAGCTGCTCACCACGCGCCAGATCATGCCCTGCAGGCTGTCGTCGATCGCGGCGACGTCGGCGCGGAACGCCGGCTCGAACAGCGCCTGGGCCCGCAGGTCGTACCAGAGCCGGTGCAGCAGGGCGTCCTCGCGCAGCGTCGTCGCGAGCCCCTCGCCGCACGCCGTCGCGAGCCCCTCGGCGGTGTCGGCGGCCGCGACGAGGCCGTCGTAGCGCGCCACGCAGGCGACCTTGTAGCGCTGCACGCAGTAGGTGATCAGCTCGACCTTGTCGCGGAAGTAGTAGTGCAGGACGCCGTGCGAGAAGGACGTGTTCTCCGCGATCGTGCGCAGGCTCGTCCGGGCGTACCCCAGGTCCGCGAGGGTGACCAGAGCGGCGTCCGCGAGCTCCCGACGACGGTCCTCGAACTTGTCGGCCTGGGGCCGTCGCGATCGGACGTCGGAGCTGGTCACACGGTCACGATACGTCGGACGACCCGCCGCCGTCGCCGTTCCTGACCACTCGTCCACGATTTCCTTGACAGTCGTCCAGGGCCACGCCAGTGTCGTGATCCGGCGCACAGGGGCGCCGCCGATCGGAGGTACGCACCCGCCGATGTCGCTCTGCTTCTACCTCGACAAGGGCGCCTCGCTCGATCCCGACGCGCCGTGTCTGACCCTCGACGGGGTCTCGCGGACCTACGGCGAGGTCGTCGAGCTCTCGCACGCCGTGGCCCGCGCCCTGCGCCGCTCGGGCGTCGCGCCCGGCGACAAGGTCGGCATCCTCTCGGCCAACGACCCGGTCGCGTTCTCCTCCGTGTTCGGCATCGCCCGCGCCGGTGCGGTGTGGTGCCCGATCAACCCGCGCAACGCGGCAGGGGAGACCGCCGAGCTGCTGGACCTGTTCGACTGCTCGGTGCTGATCTACCAGCCCGCCTTCGACGAGCTGGTAGCCACGATCGCGCCGGACCTGCCGTCGTTGCGGACGCTGGTGCGGTTCGGCCCGGCCGACGGCACCGCGCAGGCCTTCGACGCCTGGCTCGACGCCGCGCGGGACGACCCCTCCGAGGAGACCGCGCCCGCCGACGACGTCGTCGCCCTCGTGGGCACCGGCGGCACCACGGGGCGCCCGAAAGGCGTGATGCTGACCGACCGGAACATCGAGGTCATGTCGGCGATCACGCTGATGAGCTACCCGTTCGGGGAGCGGCCGGTCTACCTCGCCCTCGCGCCGCTGACGCACGCCGCGGGGGTGCTCTGCTTCCCCGTCCTCGCGCGCGGCGGCGAGGTCGTGATCATGGCGAAGCCCGACGTCGCGCGGTTCCTGGAGCTGATCGAGGCGCACCGGGTCACGCACACGTTCCTGCCGCCGACGCTGATCTACATGGTGCTCGGGCACGAGGCCCTGGCGACGACGGATCTCTCCTCGCTGCAGTGCTTCTGGTACGGCGCAGCCCCGATGTCCCCGACCCGGCTGGCGGAGGCACTCGAGCGGATCGGGCCGATGGCCCAGCTCTTCGGGCAGTCCGAGGCGCCGATGATGATCTCGACGATGGCGCCCGCCGACCACCGGCGCGCCGACGGCTCGATCCACACCGAGCGGCTCACCTCGGCGGGGAAGCCCTCGCCGCTGGTCACCGTGGCGATCCTCGGCCCCGACGGGCAGCCCGTGCCCCGGGGCGAGCGCGGCGAGATCGTGGTGCGCAGCGCGCTGGTGATGGCCGGGTACTACCGCAACCCCGAGGCCACCGCGGAGGTCTCCGCGCACGGCTGGCACCACACCGGCGACATCGGCTACCTCGACGACGAGGGCTTCCTGTTCATCGTCGACCGCGCGAAGGACATGGTCATCACCGGGGGCTTCAACGTCTACTCCGCCGAGGTGGAGCAGGCCGTGATGGCCCACGACGGCGTCCGCGACTGCGCGGTGATCGGCCTGCCCGACGAGAAGTGGGGCGAGCGGGTGGTCGCGGTGATCCAGCCGCAGCCCGACACCACCCTCGACGCCGACGAGGTCATCGGCTTCGTCAAGGCCCGCGTCGGCAGCGTGAAGACCCCCAAGCAGGTCGAGTTCTGGCCCGACCTGCCGCGCTCGACCGTCGGCAAGGTGCTCAAGGCCGACATCCGCTCGTCACTCGCACCCCAGTCCTGACCGACCACATCCCCGTTCACATCGACGTGAGGAACGAACGAACATGACCGAACTGGCGGGCAAGCGCGTCTTCGTCACCGGCTCCGGCGCCGGCATCGGGAAGGCCATCGCCACCCTGTTCACCCAGAACGGCGCCCGGGTCGTGGTCAGTGACCTCGACCCGGCCACCAGCAAGGCCGCGGCCGACGAGATCGGCGCGGCCGGGGTCGCCGACTGCGACGTCACCGACGAGGCGCAGGTCCAGTCGGCCATCGGCAGGGCGGTGGAGATCCTCGGCGGGCTCGACGTCCTGGTGAACAACGCCGGCATCGAGATCTCCTCGCCGCTGCTGCAGCAGTCGACCGAGAGCTTCGACAAGATCTGGGCCGTCAACGTGCGCGGGCCGTTCGTCGCGATGAAGGCCGCGATCCCGCACCTGATGGAGTCGAAGGGCAACATCGTCAACATCGCCTCGATCGCGGGCGTCGGCGGCAGCCCGCTGCTCGGCTCCTACTGCGCCACCAAGGCGGCCGTGATCCAGATGACGCGGGTCACCGCGGTGGAGATGCGACCGGCCGGCGTCCGCGTCAACGCGGTCTGTCCGGGCTTCGCCGACACCGCGATGGTGGAGCGGCTCGTGCCGGACTTCGAGGCGGCCACGCAGGTGCCGTTCACCGACCTGGTCGCCATGAAGCAGGGCCGGCTCGGGACGCCGCAGGACATCGCCGAGGTCGCGTCCTTCCTCGCCTCCGACCGCGCCTCCTGGGTGACCGGCAGCCACTACGTGCTCGACGGCGGGCTGACGGCCTCGCTGGTCTGATCATCACCCGGACCGGGCCCGCGGAGGTGACTCGCGGGCCCGGCTCCGGGGTAGACCAGCGCGCGTGCTGGCACTGGACACCCCTGACCTCGACGACCTGCGCGCGCGGCACGCCCGCCACGAGCCCGCGTGGCTCGACCTGACCGACCCCGACGAGGCCGAGCTCGCCGCCGTCGCGGAGGCCCTCGGGCTGCACCCGCTCGCCCTGGAGGACAGCCGGGACTTCGGCCAGCGCCCGAAGCTCGACCGGTACGACGAGCAGATCCTCCTGGTCCTCTACGGACTCGCGACGGCGCCCGCCGGTACGCCCGAGCTGGTCGAGGTGCACGTCCACGTCGTCGGCTCGTCCGTCCTGACGATCAGCCGCCGACCGCCCGCGCAGCTGGAGCGCGTCCGGCGTCGGCTGCACGACGCCTGCAGCCCGGGCGAGCTGGTCTACCGGGTCGTCGACGCCGTCGTCGACTCCCTCACCGAGAGCCTCGAGCTGGTCGCCGAGGAGGTCGACGCCTTCGAGGAGACGATCTTCGACCACCCGCGTGCCCGCGACCGCGACCGGATGGCGGTGCTGCGCCGCGCCCTCAACGGGCTGCGCCGGACCCTGATGGTGCAACGGCAGGTGTTCCCGCGGCTGGTCGAGGCGGTCGTCGCGATCTCCGACGACGACGACGAGGCGCGTGCCTACCTCGCCGACGTCGGCGACCACCTGTCCCAGGCGCTCGACGAGATCGACGCGGACCGGGAGTCGCTGCAGGGGATGCTCGACACGTACTCCAACGAGGTGCAGGAGCGCCTGACGATCGTCGCGACGATCTTCCTGCCCCTGACCGCGCTCACCGGGTTCTTCGGCACGAACTTCCAGTGGATGCTCGACCACATCGGCTCGGCGTGGGCGTTCTTCGTCTTCGGGGTCGGCGGCACGGTCGTCTCGTGCGTGGCCATCATCCTGTGGCTGCGCCGCACCGGGCTGCTGGACCGGACCCGACCCGAGGCCTGACCCGTCGTCAGGAATCCGCGAGGAGAGCCCGGACCTCGGTGACGACCGCGTCCGGCCGGTCGAGGGCGACGAGGTGCCCGGCGTCGTCGAGCAGCCGGGGCTCCGGGGCCCCGAGCCGGGCGGCCAGGTCCCGCTGGGTCGCGATCCAGCGCGCCCGGCCCCGGCCCGAGCCGGCCGCGCCGACCAGCAGCCGTACCGGAGGAGTCGGGGCGCCCCGCTCGCGCTGCCACGCGAGCACGCCGGCCTGCAGCGGGCCGTGCCCGAACCACGCGTCGACGGTGGTGCGGACCCAGGCCCGTGAGGAGTAGACGGTGCGCACGGCAGCAGGGGTCAGGCGATCCCGACGACGGGTCGATGCGGCCCGCACACCCAGCCGCCGCACGGCGGGCCCGAGCAGGGTGCTGATCCCGGTAGCCAGGACGACGTCGGCCACAGCGCGCCCGACGGCGCCGAGAGCCGCGGGCGCGAGGCGGACCGCGCTCTCGTGGGAGGCGTCGACCAGCAGAGCACCCGCGATCCCGGCGTCGGCGTGCCCGTCGCCCGCGTAGAGCGCCGCCTGCACGTGCAGCCCGCCCGAGGAGTGCCCGACGAGCAGGACCGGCCGTGCTGTACCGATCAGCCGCTCGGCGAGCCGGGCGGCCACGGCCTGCGGCGTCCAGTCCGTGCGGGTGCGCAGCGGGGGAGCGTCGGCCGGGTCGACGACGAGCACCGCGACCTCGGCGGACAGGGCGTCGACGACGTCGTCCCACTCACCTGGGGTGGACCCGAGCCCGGGCACGATCACGACGGTGCGTGCCCTCACCGGTGGCTCCACCGGGAGCCGCTGACGACCACGAGACCGATCGTCACCAGCACGGCCGAGAGGGCCAGCACCTGCACCCGCTGCACCCAGCCGATGACGTGGTCGAGCCCGAGCGTCACGGTCTCCTCCAGCACGACGACGAGCCCGGGCGCGGCGACGAGGGCCAGCCCGATCAGCAGTGCCCCCTCGAACGGGGTGGCGGGCTGGTCGGCGCGACGACCGCTCGACCGGGCCACCGCGAGGAGTGCGACCGCGACGATCGCCGCGAGGTTCGACACGAGGCTGGTCAGCTCGTGGACCCCGAACGCGAGCGCCGACCGCGAGGCCTCCGCCGCGGCACAGGCGGCGTCGGCGGAGGGCGCGCAGGTCATCGGGGCCAGGACGTCGAGCACGGTGGCGACGCCGAACAGGCCGAGCGCCACGCCGGCCCAGCGCACCGGGGTGAGGCGGCTGCGGGCGACGTGGAGGCCGGCGATGACGACGACGAGCCCGACCACGGCGTCCACCCCGCGGAAGACCGCGCCGTGGGGCTGGTCGAGGGCGGCGAGCTCGCTGACGTAGGAGCGTCCCGGGTCGAGCCGGGTCCCGAGCAGCGGCGTCACGAGGAAGGCCGAGTAGACGAGCCCGGCGACCACGGTGGCGATGCCGACGGCGCGGTCCGTGGCGGTCACACCGGGGGCCACCGTCGGATCCTCCGCGCCCGGGGCGTCGCCGGTCTGCTCCTCGGCGGTCACGGCTCCTCCTCGCTCCCGACGTCGGGGCGGGCCCGGGTACCCACCTCCGCCGCGGGGACCTCCCGCCGTCGGGACGGCGCTCATCCCTTCGCGCGGTAGGCCTCCTGGAAGGCCGGCACCGCGTCGGCGCCGCGGACCGCGTCGGCGCTGAGCACTTCGTCGACGGGGCGGCCGCGCAGCACCTGCTTGACCGGGCGCTCCAGCTTCTTGCCGGTCAGCGTGCGGGGGATCGCCGGGACGGCGGCGATGAGATCGGGGACGTGGCGGGGGGACAGGTGCCGACGGATGTCGCGGACGATCCGACCGCGCAGGTCGTCGTCGAGCTCGGCGTCGGGAAGGAGCTCGACGAACAGCAGCAGCTCGCCCGAGCCGCCCTGGTCGTCCTCGAGGTGCACGACGAGCGAGTCGACCACCTCGGCCATGTCCTCGACGACGTCGTAGAACTCGGCGGTGCCCAGCCGCACGCCGCCGCGGTTGAGGGTGGCGTCCGAGCGGCCGGTGATCACGCAGCTGCCGCGCTCGGTGAAGCGCACCCAGTCGCCGTGGCGCCAGACGCCGGGGTAGGTGTCGAAGTAGGCCTCGCGGTAGCGCTCGCCGTCGGGGTCGTTCCAGAACGACACCGGCATCGAGGGCATCGGCGCCCGCACCACGAGCTCGCCGAGCTCCTCGACGAGGACCTCGCCCGCCTCGTCGAAGGCGGCGACGTCGAGGCCGACGCCCGGGCCGGACATCTCGCCGCGCCAGACCGGCTGCCACACCCCGCCGCCGACGAACCCGCTGCACACGTCGGTCCCGCCGCTGAACGGGTTGAGGATGACGTCCGGGCCGAGGTGCTCGTAGACGTAGTCGAAGGCCTCCGCGGGCAGCGGTGCCCCCGTCGTCCCGATCTGCCGCAGCTCCGGCCAGCGCGGGGGGACGACGTCGGTCTTGCGGCACGACATCAGGTAGCCGGGGCTGGTGCCGAACAGGGCCACGCGCTCGTCGGCGGCGAGGCGCCACTGCGTCTCCAGGTCGGGGTGCAGCGGGTTGCCGTCGAGCAGCACGATCGTGGCGCGGTGCAGCAGCACGGAGATCGTGATGTTCCACATCGCCCACGCCGTGGTGGTGAACCAGAGCGTCCGGTCGCCGGGGTGGATGTCGAAGTGCAGCCCGTACAGCCGCAGGTGCTCGAGCAGGATCCCGCCGTGCCCGTGCACGATCGCCTTGGGCAGCCCGGTGGTGCCCGAGGAGAACAGCACGTAGAGCGGGTGGTCGAAGGCCACCGGCGCGAACTCGAGCGGGCCGGACCCGGCGAGCAGCTCGTCCCAGGTCAGGGCGTCGGGTACCGGGTGCGGGCCGTAGTCGAGACCGACGACGTGCCGGACGGTCGTCAGGCCCTCCCGGATGCGGGCCAGCTCCTCGCGCTGGTCGACGACCTTGTCGCCGTAGCGGTAGGACGCCACCGCGACCAGCACCGTCGGCTCGACCTGTCCGAGGCGGTCCACGACGCTGCGCGCGCCGAACTCGGGCGCGCAGGCCGCCCAGATCGCGCCGAGGCTCGCGGCGGCGAGGAACACGACGATGGTCTCCGGGACGTGCGGGAGGTAGCCGACGACGCGGTCCCCGTGCCCGACGCCGAGCCGCACGAGCCCTGCGCGGGCGCGTGCGACCTGGTCGCGCAGCTCGCCGAACGTGAGCTCGGAGTCCCCCCGGGTCTGGGAGCGGGCGACGATCGCCGGCAGGTCGGCGTCGGCCTCGGTGCCGACCATGTGCTCGGCGTAGTTCAGCCGTGCTCCCGGGAACCACTGCGCGCCGGGCATCTCCGAGGACCCCAGCACCTGCTCGTAGGAGCCCGACACCCCGAAGTGGTCCCAGATCGAGGCCCAGAACGCCTCGGGCTGGGCCACCGACCAGCGCCACAGGTCGCGGTGGTCGTCGAACGTCAGGCCGCGCGTCGAGGACAGGTACTCCAGGTAGACGCCGAGCGTCGTCCCGTCCGGAGTTCCCGCCGGGCGCAGCAACGTCGGTCCGTCCGGGGTGGTCATGGCGATGATCGTGCCGTGACGTAGGTCTCTCGTTCAACGCCGGAATCCGGCGTCGGGTCAGCGCAGCGCCGCGACCAGGTCGGCGAAGTGCCGCGGCGGGGGAGGGGCGTCGCCGGGGCGGTTGAGCCGCAGGCGGTCGGCGACGTCGCCGAAGCGGTCCCGGAGGGTCCGCGCGGCCTCGTCGGGCGAGCCGACCGCGCACATGGCGTGCAGGAGGTCGTCGTCGACGAGGGCGGGCATGTCGTCCCAGCGCCCCTCCTTGGACAGCCGGTGGAGCTCGGTCTGCAGGTCGCCCTGCCCGTGGAGTTCGAGCACCCGGCGGTAGGCGGGGGTCGAGCCGTAGAAGGAGATCTGGCGGCGCACGGCCTCGACGTCGCTCTCGTCGAGGGCGACGAACGGCGACAGCGCGATCTGCAGGGGAGGGGCGTCGGCCGGCCGGTGGGCGGCGACCTCGGGGACGATCACCTCGCGCAGGTAGGCCTCGGTGCAGAACGGGTGGACGAACAGGCCGTCGGCCACCTCGGCGGTCACCCGGAGCATCCGCGGTCCGACCGCGGCGAGGAAGACCGGCGGCGGGCCGTAGGGGTTCGACGGCGGGGTGAACGCCGGTGCCATGAGGGTGTGCTCGTAGAAGCGGCCGCGGTGCTCGAGGCGCTCACCGGTGGACCAGGTCCGCCAGATCGCGCGCAGGGCGACCACGAACTCGCGCATCCGGTCCGCCGGCTCCGACCAGGGCATGGAGAACCGCCGGGTGACGTGCGGCCGGATCTGGCTCCCCAGCCCGAGGATGAGGCGGCCCTCCGAGAACCGCTGCAGGTCCCACGCCGGGTAGGCCACCGTCATCGGGGTGCGGGCGAAGGCGATCGCGACCGACGGCCCGACCTGCAGGCGCTCCGAGTGCTCGCAGGCGAGGGTCAGCGAGAGGAAGGGATCGGCCCGGTTCTCGGTGTTCCACGCCCCGTCGAACCCGATCTCCTCGATGGCACGGACGTCCGCGGCGACCCCGGACAGCGCCGTCTCGAGCCTCGCGTCGATCTTCATCGGGCCGACGCCAGGTCGGCGTAGGTGTCGCGGAGCTCGCGCTTGAGGATCTTCCCACTGGGGTTCTTGGGCAGTTCGTCGACGATCACCACGTACTTGGGCGCCTTGAAGCCGGCGAGGCGCTCCCGGGTGTGGGCGACGATCTCCGTCGGCTCGGCGGTGGCGCCGTCGCGGAGCACCACGGCCGCGGCGACCGCCTCGATCCACTCGGGGTGGCTGACCCCGAACACCGCGACCTCGCTGACGGCGGGGTGGGCGTAGATCGCGTCCTCGACCTCGCGGCTCGCGACGTTCTCGCCGCCGGTGATGATGAGGTCCTTCTTGCGGTCGACGATGGTCAGGTAGCCCTCGGCGTCCATCACGCCGAGGTCGCCGCTGTGGAACCAGCCGTTCCGGAACACCTCGGCGGTGGCCTCCGGCTTGCCCCAGTAGCCGCGCATCGCGTGCGGCGTGCGGTGCACGATCTCGCCGACCTGCCCCACCGGCACCGGGCGGTCGTCGTCGTCGTGGAGGCGGGTCTCGACGTTGAGGCTCGCCCGTCCCGCCGTGCCGGCCTTCGTGATCTGCTCCTCGGGGAACAGGACGGTCGCGTTCGGGGCCAGCTCGGTCTGGCCGTAGTAGTTGAACAGCCGGATGCCCGGGAGGCGCTCGCCCAGCTCCTGGAGCACCGCGACCGGCATGATCGCGGCGCCGTAGTACCCCTTGCGCAGCGACGACAGGTCGTGGCGGTCGAAGGCGGGGGAGCGCAGCAGCCGGATCCACACGGTCGGCGGGCAGAACATCTTCGTGACGCCCTCGGCGGCGACCGTGCCGAGGATCGTGTCGGGATCGGGCGAGTCGACGACGACGCTGGTGGCGCCCAGGTAGACGTCCGGCGTGAGGAAGTCGTGCAGCGCCGCGCAGTGGTAGAGCGGCAGGGCGTGCAGCTCGACGTCGTCACGGTGGTACTCGCCGTCGACGATGTCGCTGAGGTACTGGGCGATCAGGTTCCGGTTGGTCATGATCGCGCCCTTGGGCGCCGACGTGGTCCCGCTGGTGTAGAGCAGCTGCACCGGGTCGTCGTCGCCGATCTCGACGTCGGGCTCTCCTGCGTCGTGGTGCTCGAGCAGCCGGTCGAACGACGTCCAGCCCGGTCGTCGGCCGATGACCACCCCGATCGCGATCGCGACCCGGGCCGCCCCGAGGGTGTCCACCAGATCGTCCTCGACGATCACGGCCCTCGCCCCGCTGTCCTCCAGGACGTAGCGCAACTCGGGCGCGGTGAAGTTGAAGTTCACCGGCACCGAGATGGCCCCGATCCGGGCGAGTGCGAAGTAGGCGACGACGAACGCGTAGGAGTTGTGGGAGAAGATCGCGACCCGGTCGTTGCGGGCGACCCCGCGTTCGATCAGGGCGTTCGCCACCCGGTTGGCATCGGCGTCGACCTCGGCGAACGTGCGTCGGGTGTCCCGGTGGACGATCGCGGTCTTCGCCGGGAACTTCCCGGCCGTGCGGGACAGGATCGTGCCGAGGGTCTGCCGGCGGGCCCGGGCGACGTCGGGGGTGTACGGCGGCAGGTACCGGTCGAGATCGTCCACGCGAGGCTCCCTCAGGTCGGCGCGGGGTGATCCTCTCCCGTCGGCGCCGGTGCGGGAAGCCGACCGAAGCGCCCGTGTTGCGCTCGCAGCCGAGGGCGGACGACGCTGACCTCACCTGGTCGAGACGAGCCCGGAGGCTGATCGATGAAGACCCGCGCCGCAGTGATGGACAAGGGGCAGAAGGAGTTCGAGATCGTCGAGCTCGACGTCGACGAGCCGGGTCCGGGCGAGGTGCACATCAAATTCACCGCCTCCGGTCTGTGCCACTCGGACCTGCACCTGGTCGAGGGCATCTACGGCGACTCCCCGCGCTATCCGATCGTGGCCGGGCACGAGGGCGCGGGGATCATCGAGTCGGTCGGCCCCGGCGTCACGCACGTGGAGCCCGGTGACCACGTCGTCTGCAGCTTCATGCCGAGCTGCGGGTACTGCCGCTACTGCGAGACCGGGCACACCAACCTGTGCAACATCGGCGCCAACATCCTGCAGGGGTGCATGCCCGACGGGACGTTCCGCTACCACCGCGGGGGGACCGACCTCGGCGGCTTCTGCATGCTCGGCACGTTCTCCGAGCGTGCCACCGTGCACGCGCGGTCGGCGGTGAAGGTCGACCCGTGGCTCCCGCTCGAGGTGGCCGTCCTCGCCGGGTGCGGCGTCCCCACCGGCTGGGGCTCGGCGGTCAACGCGGGCGGGGTGCGCGCCGGGGACACGGCGGTGATCTTCGGGGCCGGCGGGGTCGGGATGAACGCGGTCCAGGGCGCCGCCCAGGCGGGGGCCCAGTACGTGGTGGTCGTGGACCCCGTGGAGTTCAAGCGGGAGACGGCGTTGTCGTTCGGCGCGACCCACGTCTTCGCCGACGCGGCGGAGGCCGACGTCAAGGTCAAGGAACTGACCTGGGGCAACGGCGCGGATCAGGCGGTCATCACGGTGAGCGTCATGGACGAGACCGTCATCCGGCAGGCGTTCGACATCGTCGGCAAGGGCTCGACGGTGGTGATGGTGAGCCAGGCCAACGCGGCGAACAACACGATCCAGCTGCCCAGCGCGCTGATGGTCCGCAGCGAGAAGGTGCTCCGGGGCGCCCAGTTCGGGTCGTGCAACCCGCACTACGACATCCCGCGCCTGCTGCGGCTGTGGAACAAGGGCAGCCTGAAGCTCGACGAGCTCGTCACCAAGCAGTACACCCTCGACCAGGTCAACGACGGCTACCAGGACCTGCGCGACGGCAAGATCATCCGCGGGGTCGTGGTGCACGGCTGACCCCGCTCCTTCCCGCCGGCCGCGCCGTGGGTGTCGGGTGCTCCGACGCCCTCGGCCGCGGTTGCGTGGGTCCCGTGTGCGGAGGACAGTCGGCAGTGCAGAGACCCTCGACGATCACCGGGATGGTCGGCTCCGCGTCCGCCCGCATCGGGAGCCTGGGCCCTCTCGGAAGGCCACGTCCTGGCCGGTCTCCGGCTGCTCCCGAGGCACGGTGCGGGTCGTCCGCGTCGCGCAGACCCCTGTGACCGCACCCGTCGTGCCGCACGGCCCTCGGGAATTCTCTCCGCTCCCGAGGACTCTCATGACACTCATCGCCGTCTCCGCGTGGGACTACGACGCACCTCCGGCCCCTCGTCCCGCGGACGAGGAATGGATCGATCGGCTCACGGCACTGCAGATCCTGACCCGGCACGGCGACGTGGAGGCCGAGGCGCAGGCCCGGGCGTGGCTGGCGGCCGACCCGGCGGCGCGGACCGTGTGGGACACGGTGGCCGAGGTGTGCGGGCACGCCGCGGACACCCGCTGATGCGGCGGAGCGCCCGGCAACTCGTGGTGGACCTGATGGACCTGAGCCGCGAGGCGGTCGGGGCGGTCGGCATCCTCGTCCGACCGTCGCTCGCGCCCGAACGGCGATCCGGGCACGGAGCGCCGCCGCTCCGTGAGGTGACGTGACCGGCGCGGACCCCATCCGTTCGCCGCGGCGGCTCAACGCGCTCGAGGCGATGATGTGGCGGGCGGAGGTGGATCCCCGCCTCCGCCACCCGGTGGTGATCGTCGATCTGCTCGACGTCGAGCCCGCCTGGGACCGGCTCCTCGAGTCCCACGACCGGGCGACCCGATACGTGCCGCGGCTGCGCGACCGCGTCCTCGAGCCGTGGTGGGGCTGGGGCCTGCCCGAGTGGTCGCCCGACCCGGGCTTCGCTCTCGACTACCACGTCCGGCGGTCCCGGTTGGCGGAGCCCGGCGACCTGACCTCGCTGCTCGACCACGCCGCGACGTGGGCGACGACGCCTTTCGACCGCGCCCGCCCTCCGTGGGAGGTCCTCCTCGTGACGGGCCTCGACGGCGGCCGCGCCGGCTACCTGCTGAAGGTCCACCACAGCCTGGCGGACGGCGTCGGTCTGGTGCAGATCCTGTCCCTGCTCCACGGACACGCCCGTGAGCCGGAGCCGACACCCCCGGTGTCGGTGATCCCGGACCGTGATGATCGATCCCGCGTCAGTCTGACCGCGTCGCGCACGGTGGCGGCGATCGCGAGGACCCCCGTCGACCTGCTCGTCGGCCTCACGGGTGCGCTCGGCGCCTCCTCACGCCACGCACGGCATCCCGTCGCCGCGACGCGGGACGGCGCGGCGTTCGTCGCGTCGGCCGCGCGTGCGGCCCTCCCGCACCGCGCCCCTGCGTCGCCGCTGCTGCGACACCGCAGCCTCAACCGCCGGTTCCTGGTCTGGGACATCGGGTTGGAGGCCCTCAAACGGGCGGGGCGGTCGGCGGGGGGCTCGCTGAACGACGCCTACGTCGCCGCGGTCCTCGGTGGCGTGGCCCGGTACCACCGCAGGATGGGCGCGCGGGTGCCGGAGCGGATTCCGGTCGGGATGCCGATGAACACGCGCGTGGCGTCCGATGCGCTCGGCGGCAACCACTGGGCGGGTCTCCGGTTCGCGGCCCCGCTGGACGAGGACGACGCGGCCACGCGCATCCGTCTCGTTCGCGACATCGTCGTCGGGCTGCGGCAGGAGCGCATCACGGATGCGCTCGGACTCGTCGCGCCCGTGCTCGCCGCTCTCCCCCCGGTGCTGCTGGCGCGCGTGCAGGGCGGCGCCACCCGCGGCAACGACGTGCAGGTCAGCAACATCCCCGGCGTGACGCGCCCGGCCTTCGTCGCCGGCGCGCACATCGAGCGCAGTTACGCGTTCGGGCCACTGCCCGGGGGCGCGGTGATGGCGGCCCTGATGTCGGACGCCGACACCTGCCACGTCGGGGCCACCATCGACACCGCCGCGATCACCGCTCCCGGAACGTTCGCCGCCTGCGTCGAGGAGTCCTTCGCCGAGGTCCTGGCCCTCGGCTGAGGTGGTTCAGCCCGGGTGTCCGTTCTCGACGGCGAGCGCAGCGGCGACGGCGTCGTAGGTCGCCCCTCGGGCATCGATCGCCGCCACGAGGGTGTCACTGTCGACCTCTGCCTCGCCGACCAGCGTGTCGCCCTCGCTCAGGCTGATCCGGGTGCGTTGTCCGAGCGGTTGCAGACGGGCCCGACGTGCTGCCGGTCCGTGGACGGTGACGCCGCCGTCGGGGGAGAAGGACGGTGGCTCGACGTCCGAGGCGCCCGTCCGCCGGACGGCACGTCGCAGGGCGACGGCCCGGTCCGACGTCGAGGTCACGGCCGGCTCCGAGCCGACCGACCGGGATCGCGGACCGGTCGGACCACCGCTCACGGTCGACCCGGCTGTGGCGGCGTGAACTCGACGAACTCGTCGGGCGCCGGACCGGGCAACCCCGCGGCCCGGTGCAGTCCGAGCATGCCGAGCAGTTCGCGGCAGTCCTCCACGCCGGTACTCAGGGCCGCTACGACACGAACCGCCCGGCGACGAGCGGCGGCCGAGGTCGCGGCGTCCCGTTCCAGGTCCCGGGCCGGCTCGATGGGGATGAAGCGGGGCCGGGCGTTCACGAGGCACCCGCGCCCGTGAGCACCTCGGAGGGAGAGCGTCGCTCGCCGCCCCGGCCCGCTGCCTCGAGCAGCTCCTCGCCGCGTTCCTCGTCGGTCGAGGACGGGATGACCCTGAGCCCGACGCGCGCCCGGCCTCGCCCGCGGACGACGAGCCAGAGCGTGGAGGCCTCGATCGACCGGAATCCCTCGACCGGGATGCGACCCTCGGATCCGGCGAGACGCCGGACCCCGACCGCGTCCCAGTCGGCGAGGCCGAAGGCGACCCGCTCCACCGGCCCCACCCGCGCACCGACGGCGGCGAGCAGCGAGGGGAGTTCGGCGGCGAGGTCCCGCGTCCGCGGCCACCACGCGCCGTCGACGTAGCCGTTGTCGTTCCCCGCTAGGTCCCGGAGCCGCAGCCGCGGCTCGCCCGGGGTGTCCGAGTGGTCGTGCACGTCGTGCGGTCCCGACATCGCGGGCGCCCCGTCCCAGGCCGCCGAGCGGCCGGTATGGCAGTTCTGGCGAGGGGGACCGGCGTGGACGCCGATCGGGAACGCCCCGATACGCTCAGCGTACGTGCTCACGAGGATGTCGCGGCGATCGACCGTGATCCGGACGGACCCGCGACGCCGGCCGTGCGTCGACGGAGTCTCAGATGGTGTGGTGCGCAACCGGATCGCGTTATGGTGCTCACCGTGGGCGGCGAGCCCGGACCCGCTCGTCGCCGGTAGGTACTGCAGCTCGGTGTTCCGAGGACGTACGCGCAGCGAGAGGTCCGTCCATCCGTGAACTCGATCCCTCCCGGTCGTCGGCACCTGAGGTCGGTCGCGCCCATCGATACCGATCCCGGGACTCCGGTGCCCCTCCACCTCGCCGTGCGACGACTGATCCCGACCAGGGGCCCGGAGAGCGTCGACGAGACGTTGGCGCTGATCGTGGCTGGGGCCGTCGCGTCGTTGCCGCTCGTGCGGCGGGCCGGCATCTCGTACCTTGAGCGTGACGGCACCGTCAGCTCGCGGGCCCCGTCCGACGCCGTGGTCGCCGAGCTCGACGCGCTGCAGAACACGCTCGACCAGGGACCCTGCCTCGACGCGGTCCGGGGCGGAGGCCCGGTGACCGCGTCGGACATGAGCACCTCGGGCGTCGACCGGTGGCCGCAGTTCGCCCCGGTCGCAGCGCAGCGAGGAGTGCTCGTGGCGTGCTCGCTGCCCCTCTTCAACCGCCACGACGGCGTCGTCGGTGCGCTGACCCTCTACGGCGGACACCCGGAGGTCGTCGGCGAGGACGGCCTGTCCCGGGCGGCGGTGTTCGCGTCCTGCGCCTCCCTCGCGCTGCACGGCGCTCATCGCGTGGCCCGGATGACGACGGCGCTGGCCAACCGGGATGCGATCGGTCAGGCCAAGGGCATCCTGATGGAGCGGTACGGGCTCTCGGACGACGAGGCCTTCGCGCGCCTCGTGGCCTCGAGCCAGCACGTCAACCTCAAGGTCCACGCCGTCGCGCGGTGGTTGATCGACGACGCACGAGGAGCGGGGTCCCGACCGTGAGGCCGCGGTGATCGACCGACCGGAGGCGGTGCTCGGCCGAGGCCCTCGGCCGGGTCGCTGACCACCCGCGCCGGGGCTAGGGTCGGCGGTCCTCGTCGCAGTGGAACGAACGGGTCCCACTGCCCGCCCCGGATCCGACCCGGCGATGCTCCGAGCGGCGCATCCGCGATGGGGGACTCCGGATGGGGGGCGACGGCACCGATCGGCCGCCCGACGACGAGGCCGCGGACGGCGATCTGCCGCGCGGGCCGGGACCGGTTGCGCTCGGACACCGCCTTGGCCAGGTCTGCGCGGACCTCCGGTCCCGAGTCGCCGTCGACGGGGCCGGGATCACGGTGATGGGCAGTCTGGCGGGAGGGCTGCGCGGAGTGAGGGACCAGATCGCCGCCGTCGGGGCCCTGTCGAGCCGACTCGAGGACCTTCAGCTGACGACGGGGGAGGGCCCGTGCCTCGATGCCTTCGCCCGAGGGGTCCCGGTGCTGACCGCCGATCTCGCCGCGGAGCTCGGTCGATGGCCCGGCTTCGCCCCGAGTGCTCTGGCTGCCGGGGCGGCGGCGGTCTTCTCGTTCCCGCTGCAGCTCGGAGTGGTCCGCCTGGGCACGCTCGACCTGTACCGCACCCGCTCCGGGGGACTGTCGCGATCGCAGCTCGCGAGCGCCCTCGCCGCAGGGGACGCGGTGACGGAGGCCCTGCTCACGGACCCCGACACCGATCCCGGGGCAGGGGAGGACATCGGCTGGCTGCCCGGCGTCCACGCCGATGTCCACATCGCCTCCGGCATGCTCTCGGCGCGGTCCGGGATGGACGTCGGTACGGCGTTGCTGCGCCTGCGTGCCCACGCGTTCGCGCACGGCGAGCCGCTGCACGAGGTGGCTCGCCGGGTCATCGCGCGCACGCTGGACCTCACCGACCCGATTCACGACGATCCGCGACCCACCCCGGACCCGGAGGACGACCACCCATGAGCGAGACCCGTGAGGCGGAGGTGGTCGACACCTTCCTGGCGCTGACCGACACCCTGGTCCACGACTTCGACGCGCTGGACATGCTGACGATGCTCGCCGAGCGTTGCATCGCGCTGCTCGACGTCTCCGCCGCGGGCGTCATCCTCGTCGACGGGCAGGGGAGGCTCTCCGTGGCCGCGGCCTCCTCCGAGCGGTCCCGATTGCTCGAGGTGTTCGCCGTCGCGATCGACGGCGGGCCCTGCGTCGACTGCGTACGGACGGGGGAGCAGCAGCTCTGCGACGATCTCACCGCCGCCGACGCCCGGCACCGCTGGCCGCACTACGCACACGGTGCCGTCGAGGCGGGATTCCGGGCGACGCATGCGCTGCCGATGCGACTGCGCGACGACGTGATCGGGGTGCTGACCCTCCTGCACACCCGTCCACACGCCCTCTCCGACATCGACGCCCGTCTCGGGCAGGCCCTCGCCGACGCGGCCACGATCGGACTGATCCACGAGCGCGCGGTCCGCAGGGCGGAGACCGTCCAGGAGCAACTGCAGGGCGCTCTCAACAGCCGGATCGTCATCGAGCAGGCCAAGGGAGTGCTCGTCGCCGAGTCCCACCTCCGCTCCCGCACGGCGGTCGATCCCGAGGAGGCGTTCGCCCTGCTGCGGCGCCACGCCCGCTCTCGCGGGCAGCGCCTCACGGACCTGGCCCGCAGCCTCGTCGAGCGCACGGTGGATCCGTCCGTCGTGCTGGACGGCTGACCTGATCCCCGACGCGGTCCACGCGGCGGGAACGTGTGGGGGTGGGCGCGGCGAGCCGTCGGTCCCGGAGGTGGGGACGGTGCCCGCGGGTAGCGACCGCGCGACAGCGTCCGCAGTGGCCCGGTTCGGCTCGGAGCTGGGCGGTGCCGCGTGGTCGACGTCCACCCGACTCGGAGAGCGCGACGCCGATGAGGCCGGTCATTGCGCCCACGGGGCGTGCGGAGGACGATTCATGGCGCGATGACGGTTCCTACGACCGTCTGCTTCGCGACCACTCGCTTCGAGAGCCCTGGACACTCTCGAAAGGTTCATCCGGGCTGCGTCGTCCGGTCCTTTCTCCAGCATCGACGAGTCGTGAACGGGTCCGCACCTCCCACGGGCCCGTCACCCCCGCGCCTCGTGGGCGGGGTGGAGATCGCTCGGATGACGCCGCCCCGATCCGGGGTCCGGTGCGCTCGGCGGCGAACACCCTCGCGCAGCGGGGCCCGGTCGGCTCGGCACTCCGCACCGTGCACGACCCGGGCGTCCGCTGTGGACGCCCGCCGTGTCCAGCCACGACGCGGCGCACAGGACCCGATGACGCTCCGGGCGACGGAAAGGCACTGATGGACGAGGCACTGCTCAGGTCTGATCTCTTCGGTGGACTGGACCCGACTGCCGCGGAGGCACTGGCGGCGGCGCTCGATCGCGTCGATCTCCCTCGTGGTGCCGTCGTCTTCTGTGAGGGCGAGCAGGGCGACCGGCTCTTCGTCCTGCAGAGCGGGGTGGTCACGGTGGGCCGTCGGGCCGCCGACGGGCGGGAGAGCCTGCTGTCGGTCATCGGGCCGTCCGACGTGTTCGGCGAACTCGCCGCCTTCGATCCCGGCCCCCGGACCTCGACGGCCACGTGCGTCACCGATGTCCACGTCTACTCCCTGGGTGGAGCCGCGCTCACCAGGTGGATCACACGATCACCGGAGTTCGCGGACCACCGGCTGCGCCTGCTCGTCCGTCGACTCCGTCGCGCCGAGAGTCGACTCACGGAGATGGCCGTCAGCGAGGTGGCGAGCCGGGTCGCCGCGGTCCTGCTGCACCTCGCGCATCGCTTCGGCTACCAGGAGGCAGGCACGCTCCGGATCAGGGCGGTCCTCAGCCACGACGAGATCGCCGAGCTCGCGGGTGCATCGCACGAGGTGGGCAGGAAGGCCCTGGAAGACTTCGTGGCCCGTGGGTGGCTGCTGGTGGACAAGAAGTCCCTCGTCGTTCTCGAACCGGACCGCCTTCGCCGTCACTCCCGTCGAGCGGTGAGCGGAGACCTCCAGGTCGGCTCATCGGTGGGTCACGACGACCGTCACCGGGCGGCCCCCGTGCGCGCGATGTCCAGGGAGCGGAAGGTCGAGCCGATCGCCGCCTCCACGTGGGTGTCGATCCCGTGTCTGCCGACCATGACTAGGTCGATCTCCCACCGCTCCGCCGCCGGCGAGGAGCTGCTCGAGCGTGCCCACCGGGCCCGAGCCGAATCGGTCCGCCTCGGCCTCGAGGCCGTCGGTAGCCGTCAGCGGTCACGAGAGATCTGTACCGGGTCCATCCGCGTGCGGGACGGCACTTTTCGGAGGTGGACGTGATCCCTCATCGGCTACGACGCCCGCCGACCGGTCGTGGCCATCGCCGCTGAGCGGTTCGCCCGACGAGTCCTGCTCCCGCCCGACCGGTCGGTCCAGGTGCCGCCGATGTCGAGGGAGCCGCCAGGAGCAGGCCGACACACGACGAAGGCCCCGACCGATGCCGGTCAGGGCCTTCATGTGAGGGTGCGCCGTCAGGGACTCGAACCCCGAACCCAGTGGACAGGGTTCACGTCGGCTGCGATTGCCCGTCATTTGCATCCGTGCTGCTCAGGGACATGATCGATTCCTCGCGATCTTCTGCCGTAGCGGGCCGTCGGCGGCGATGGTGTGACGTAAGCGGTACTCAATGCGTTCGTGCAGGCCCTTGCCGAGACGTCGTCGTCGCCTCAGCCGTCACAGGTGTCGTGGCGCGGCGACCCTTACTCAGGCGTCGACATCAAACGGTGGTTCCCGTCCTACCTGGGCTGCGCCCAAGGCCGCTCTCCCGATGTCCGAAGCCCTTGCCGACCTCACCGGGGGCTCCACCGAGCGGACGGGGCCAGTGTCTCGACCGTGGGCTCGCCGCGGACTAGGCGTACGGCGCCCTGACATCGAGGGCGGGGTTCAGCTCTTGAGGACGTCGCGGGGGTAGCGGTCGTAGCGATTGCGGTAATCGTCGGAGAAGCGGCCGGGGTTCGAGAATCCCCAGCGCATGGCGATGGCCGCGACGGTGTCGCCGCGGCTGGGGCCGGCGTTGAGGAGATCCACGTGGGCTCGTCCCATCCGGGTCTCGCGCAGGTGCTCGATCGGTGTCCTGTCGAGGTGTCGTCGGAAGGCGAGTTGTAACGCGCGGACGCCGATTCGGGCCGCAGCGGCGATCTCGGTGATTCCGATGTCCTCGTGGGCGTGTTCCTCGATGTAGTCGAGGGCGCGGCGGAGTGCCCGCGGGCTCATCGATTCGACGCTGTAACGGTTCGCGGCGTGTAGGGCCGTGTTGGGGAAGGTCGTCAGCATCGCGGTGGCGAGTTGCCGGAACGCTCCGGCGAGGAGGAGCGGCGGCGGGGAATTCAGGCTCAGGAGGTCGGCGCGAACGTGCTCGGTGAGCGCACGCCAGTGGCGTTCCAGCGGCTTGGAGATCGCGGTGACGCCTTCGAAGCGCACGGTCGATGGGAGCGCGCCGGTGAGCTCGGCGGCGATCACGGCGACCCGCCGCTCGTCGAGGGTCACCGTTTGCATGACTACGTGCTCCCACTGCCCGACGTACGACGTCCAGGTCGGGGCGAGCATGAGATCGGTCGCGTAGCGCTCCTCTCCGAGGCGGAGCCTCAGGGTGCTGCCGGCGCGCGGAGCCATCGTGATCAGCTTGCCGTCTGCTGGTTCGGAGGGTCCGAGGAAGCCCATCGAATGGGCCATCGTCGTGATGTCGAGGTCGATGGTGGACGTGCTGGACACATCGAAGGCGAAGGAGGCGCGGTCGCCGTGTAGTTCCGGGGTGTGCTCGGTGTAGGCGGTCCGCATCCACTCGAAGGCTTCGTCGGGGTCGCCGCTGGCGAAGTGATCGTGCTGGATCAGCGCCGCAGCTCGCTCCGTCATCGTCGCTCCCTCAGCTCCGTGGCTCGGGCCAACGTACCGACGCAGGCCAGACCGGCTGAGCGTCGAGCACGAAGAGCTCGAGCATGAGCACCTGATGAAGTCGTCGTAGTTCAGGTAGACGATGCTGCTGGGGTACGAGGTTTGACGGTGTCTAGCGGGGCCGGTCGCTCAAGCTTCGCCGCGTCTGCCGAGAACCTCGGCGGGCCAGCGTAGGCCGTCGGCACGTTCCGGATCGTTCAGCACGTCGTCAGCTCCCGACATCGCGGGCGCCCCGTCCCGGGCCGACGAGCGGTCGGTCCGGTACTTCTCCGGGAAGGCTGGCACGGATACAGATCGATGACGCCCGACCTGCGTAGCGTACGCACTCGCGCCGCCCCGGACGGTGGACAGCGCGTCCGGGACACTCGCTGCGGTCAGTCGAGTTTCGAGCCGATGGTCCGCGCGGCACGATCGACGATGAGGTCGATGTCGACGTCGCGGCCCGTCGTGACGGTGTCATGGACCATCTCGACGGCGAGTTCGGCGGTCGCCACGTCGACCAGCCAGGTCGAAGGCAGGCGCCCCGGCTCGAACCACTCCTCGCCGTGACGATCGTCGACGGCAGCGAGCACGACCAGACCCGAGCATCCGATCGGTTCCGAAGCCCACAACTGCATCGCAACAGTCTGCGCGGGGAGGATCGAGGACCTGCGCTGGGCGCGGGCAGGTGAGGAAGCCGGACCGTCCGGTTGGCGCGGTCGCCGCCTCGTTCGCGAGCATGGGCCGCCGTGGTGCTCGCGGCTCTGGCTCCGGGCCGGCGCCCCCGTCGACACGTCCACGTCCACGTCCACGGTCTCGGGCCGCGGACGGGACGCGACCGCCCGTCTGCTCACCCCGTCGAGCGTGCCGGTCGGCCGTGCCGCGCGAGTGGTTCGGACTCGCGTTGCTGATGAGCAGCATCGGCCGGGGACGGCGGCCTCAGACCGGGGAGGCGTACGGTCGCGTGCAACCGATCGTTGGAGGTCGTGATGCGGCTCGTCCGCGCTCTGGTCCTTTCCGTCGCGGCTCTCGCCCTGGTAGCCGGATGCTCCTCTTCGCCGGGAGCCGTCTCGAGTTCCTCGCCCCCGTCCGGGGCCGATTCGTTGAGCTTCTCCTCGACGACGCTCGACGGTGCGCCGTTCGACGGGAAGAGTCTCGCGGGGAAGCCGGTCGTGATGTGGTTCTGGGCGCCCTGGTGCCCGACCTGCAATGCCGAGGCCCCTGGGGTCGCCAGGATCGCGGCGCAGCATCCGGGCGTGACCTTCATTGGCGTCGCCGCGCTCGACCAGGTGCCCGCGATGAAGGCTTTCCAGGCCAGGTACGGGCTGAACTTCACCCAGCTAGCCGACACCGACACCTCGGTCTGGCGCCACTTCGGGGTCACTCAACAACCCGCGTACGCCTTCATCGCTCCGAGCGGCGCGGTGCAGGTCGTCAAGAACGGGCTCTCCGAAGAAGACCTCACGCAGCGCCTGAGCAACCTCACCTGAGGCCTGGACCGGTGGATCCCTCCCTGCTCGGGTTCGCCACGGCGGCCGGGCTGGTCGCGGCGCTCAATCCCTGCGGTTTCGCGATGCTGCCCGGGTACCTCGCGCTAGTGCTCGTCGGCGAGGACCGGAGCACCAGCCCGAACGAACGCCCTCGTGGCACGGTGGTCGGCCGGGCGCTAGCCGCGACGGCGCTCATGGCGCTCGGATTCCTGCTCGTGTTCGGTGTGTTCGGCCTGGTGGTGGCGCCGGTCGCGGCCTCGCTGCAGCAGTACCTCCCCTTCGCCACCGTGGTGATCGGGGTAGTGATGGTGCTGCTCGGGCTCTGGCTGCTCTCCGGGCGCGAACTCGCGAGCTCGTTGCCCAGGCCCACCCGCGGCGCCCCCACCGGCGGGCTGGGCTCGATGACCGGTTACGGCGTCGCTTACGCGCTGGCGTCCCTGTCGTGCACGGTCGGCCCTTTCCTCGCGGTCACCAGCGCGAGCTTCGGCTCAGGCTCGTTGGTCGGCGGGATAGCTGCCTATCTCGCGTACGGCGTCGGGATGACGGTGGTCGTCGGGGTCCTGGCGGTGGCGGTGGCACTGGCCGGAGCGGGCGCGGCGACCTGGTTCCGCCGGGTGCTCCCCTATGTGAACCGGCTCTCGGGGGTGCTGCTCGTGGCCGTAGGGCTCTACGTCGGCTACTACGGCGTGTACGAGTTGCGGCTCTTCCTCGGTGGCGGCAGCGCCGACGACCCGGTGGTCGGATTCGTCGTGGGAATGCAGGAGGTCGTGTCGGGATGGATCGACGGGCTGGGGCTCTGGCCTGTCGCAGCGGTACTCGCCGTGCTCGTCGCCGTCGGGGTCCTGGTGGGTCGCCGCCGACGAATGGCAGTCGGCTCGAGGCGGCGCGACTGAGGGACGGAGTTCCTGGGCCATGGCGGAGACCACGACGGAGCCGGGGCTCTCCCGAAGGCACGCCCGATCACCCGTGTGACCGACCTGCCCGGTCCTTCTCTAAGCGACTGCTCCACCGCTCGTGTTCTGCGAGTCGCCGGAACTCTCCGCAGGCGTTGCCGCTGCGGCAGTTCGGGCGGGACGAGCGGCGAGGAGATCGCGGGCCGCGCGGCGCGGGTCGGCGGCACGCAGCTCGGCCAGAGGTGCGCGTAGTTCCTCGAGCGGCTCACGCAGCTGCTGGAGTTCCGGGGTGTTCAGCTGGTCCTTCGCGCTGTCCATCCAGCTCTTCGCCTGGGTCATCGCGGCGCTCACGGCTCGGATGGCCCCGGGTAGGCGCTCGGGCCCGAGCACGAACAGGGCGACGAGCCCGAGGACGACCAGCTCGCCGCCACTCATTCCGAACATCGGTTCTCCTTCGGACGGTGTGCGGTCAGGGGAGTTCGGAGGCCCGGACCGGCTCAGGGGTGGTCAGCGCCGCGCGTGCGGCGGAGCGGGCGAGCCGACGGTCGTGGACCCGGCAGACCTGGATCGCGATCTCGACGAGCACGCAGAGCGTGAGCGCGAGCGCCGACATGGAGATCGGGTCGCCGCCCGGCGTCGCGATCCCGGCGAAGGCGAAGAGGCCGACGATGATCCCGCGGCGCCAGTGGGCGAGGCGCGCGTAGGAGAGCACCGACACCCGGTTGAGCGCCACGACGACGAGTGGAGTGAGGAAGCTCGCCCCGAACACGACGACGAGTGAGAGCACGAGGGAGAAGTAGGCGTCTCCGCCCAGGGCGGTGACCTGGACCTCGGAGCCGACGGTGAGGAGGAAGTTCAGAGCCTCGGCCACCACCAGGTAGGCCAGTACGGCACCCAGGACGAACAACAGGCTGCCGGTGCCAATGAACCAGCGGGCGGTCCGCCGCTCGACGGGCCGGAGCCCCGGGACGACGAAGCCCCAGAGCTGGGTGAGCCAGATCGGCGCGGCGACCACTGCGCCGGCCGTCGCGGCGACCTTGAGTCGCAGCAGGAACTGGTCGAAGGGACCGATCGCGAGCAGGCGGCAGCCCTGCCCGCCGGGACCCAGGTCGAGCCGGGCGCCGACGGGCAACGAGCAGTACGGGCCGGTGAGCAGCGCCCCAAGGCTGGGAACCACGCCCACCGCGTGGTCGTACCACCAGAAGCCGACGATCGTGCCGAGAGCGATCGCGAGCAACGCGACCGCGAGCCGACGCCGAAGCTCGAACACGTGCTCCGCGAGGCTCATGGTGCTCGACCGGTCACGCCGGCGCGGCCGCCACCACCGGGACGGGGGCCCCTCGGCTCGAGGGAGGTCCCGGTCCACGGTGTCGGTCACGATGTCAGGCCGCCGGCTCGTTCGCGGGGCGACCGGACGTGGACGCCGGGGCCGATGCGGCCGTCGGGCCCGATGCGACCGCGGGTGTCTCGTCTACCCGCTTCTCCTGCGCACGCTCCTCGGCAAGCGCGGTGGTCTCGGCCTTGAAGATGCGCATGGACTGGCCGAGTCCGCGCGCGGCCGCCGGCAGGCGCTGTGCGCCGAACAGCAGCAGGACCACGAGGAGGATCAGCAGCCAGTGGGTGGGGCTCAGTGCTCCGGTCACGCGAATGTCCTCTCCACGGGCGAGCGGCGCTCGCCGGACGGGCCCGGCGCCCGCGGCCCCGGGACGGGGTCACGGGCACCGGTGGGGGTGGGCGACTCAGCCGTTGGCGGCGCTCTCGCGGATCTCGCCGTTGGTGCCATTCGGGAAGAAGCCACCGGAGGTGGCCTTCTTCGGCGTCAGATAGACGACGTTGAGGACCTGACCGGCGGAGCGGCTGAACGCGATGCTGTTCTTGTCCGCCGGCACGATGTTCGCCTTGCCGTCGGGGTTGACCACGCCCTGGTCGAGGTCCGAGGACCCGTCGAGGCTGTCGCGGGCATCGGAGATCTTGTTGGCGGCCTTCTCGAGGTCGATGCCCTTCGCGACGATCGAGGTGCGGATGTTCGCGGCGTGGTAGGCCTCGACGGCGAGGATGCCGGCGGCGGCCTCGAGGTAGGTCTTGTTCGACACCAGAGGAGCGGCACCCTTGTAAGCCGTGACGCCCACGTCCTCGAACACGAACGCCGCGAGCAGGAAGTTCTCCTCGCTGGCGTAGGCGTCGAACGGCTTGGCGTCGGTGGCGAGCCCCGCCGCCTTCGCGGCGGCCTGGAACGCCGCGTCGATGTCGATCGCCGGACGAGCGACCGCCGCCCCGCCGAGCGCGGTGCGCAGGAACTCGACATGGTGACGCTCGTCGAAGGTGATCTCGCAGGCGTAGTCCCGGATCGCCTTGGTCTTGAAGTCGACCTTGCGGCCACCCTTGACCGGACCGCGGTCGCCCTTGCCGCCAGTCAGGTTGTCGGGCAGCCCCTCGCCCAGGTAGGCGCGCGAGTAGAACTCGGCCTCGAGGTACTCGAGGTTGAGAGCGAAGTTGAGGATGGCCGCGTCGCTGGGCCCCCCGCCGCTGCCCTGGTCATCGTTGGCGAAGGCTCCGCTGGCGCCGAGCACGCCGGCGCCGGCGACACCCAGGCCCGCCACGCCCGCGGCAGCAAAGAACTTCCGACGGTCGAGCCCGTTCTCGGCACTGCGACTGATCGCCTGCGTCACGAACTTGTTTCCGAACACGCGCATGTCCCTCTCGCCAAGGAGGACGACGAAGGCCACTTCCCCCGGCCCACCCCGTCCACGGAACTGCTGTCGGCGACCACAACCGACGCAGGTGCCTTGGAGAAACGCGTCGATTTCGCTCGTCAGGACGAACGGTTGCGCCCAACTGCCGAGCGGTGCCCTTCGTTTCAGGCCGCGTGCCGGTTCGTCGATTCCCCGATCTCTCGGCGCAGACGCGCAATCGGGGCCTCGGAGGGAGCCGTGTCAGCGTCGTCGAAGTGCACCACTGGCGACGCGGACCTCGGGCGCCGGCGGCGTCGGACGAGCGACCATCCTACGGCGATCGCGACGAGGATTCCGGAGGTCGGAAGCGGCGCGCCGATGAGCGGCACGGCCAACGCTGCTCCCGCTGCCATCGACACGAGCAGCCCCAACCACAGCGGCAGCCGCGCCAAGGCCGCCGCCCGAGGGGCGCGATGGCGACCGCCGCGAACGGGCGATCGGCCGACGGATGACAGGGCCACGAGCAGACCAACGACCGCCGTCATCGATGGACACGGTCACCGACCCCGACCCCGACCAAGATTATTATTTCCACACCGCAGGCGACCGGTTCAGACGTCCCCCGATCCACCTCACCGGCAACCTCACCGCTGACCCCGAGCGGCCGCGCCGCCACCCGCTCCATTATCGCGGCCGACTCTCGCTCGCGCACCGAGGCCGACGAGTGGGTCGACGACGAGCCCAGCTTCCACCCGCTGAGCGCTTTGGAGAGCGGGGCGAGCATGTCGCCGAGTCCCTGACCAAAGGTGCTCGCGTGGTGGTCCCGGGGACAATCACGGCCAGGTCTTGGACGCCGGACGCCGGACGCCGGACGCCGGCCGCGGGCGGGCGTTCGGGGGAAGACCTTGACTCGTCCCGAGGACCGCCGAGACCGTCGCGGCGAGCCTGTAGTGGGTGACCGTGTCCGTCACGAAGGGGGAGCGGCCGGCCGGTGGTTCGAGGCGTCGGTGGCGAGCAGGAAGCATCGCTTTGATCAACACGCATCGGGTCGGCCCACTGTCGCCTGAGCGAAGACGGCCAGCGGTCGTGAGCCTGTTAGGAGTCAGTCACTCTAGGAACGATGATCTTCGACGGCGAACTCGAGAAAGAGTTTCCGGTCCCTCAAGCGACCAGCGATCACGTCGCAAACTATGAGGCAAACCGCTGACCAGCAAGTATGGTGCGCCGTCAGGGACTCGAACCCCGAACCCAGTGGACAGGATTCACGTCGGCTGTGGTGAACCACCATCGGCATCCGTGCTGCTCAGCGACATGATCGGGTTGTAGCGATCTTGTGCTGTGGGTGCCCGTCGGCCGCCGTGGTGTGACGTAAGCGGTACCCAAAGCGGTAAGGGCCGTGACGGTCTGGACCTATTGCGATACTCATAGTGGCGGTAGCTGGCTGGTAGCGGCGAAGAACAAGTTGGCCACCGTGACGGGTACGAAGATCACTGCCCACCAGCGAGCGGCCTTGATGCAAGCCCCGCGGAGCCAGTCGTCCCTGCCCTGGAAGATGCCTGCGTAGGAGGCGGCCCAGCCGAGCACGAACGCCAGGGTGGCGAGCCACTGAAGGATCGCCTGTGGCTGACCGTCAAGAAGCACGGCGATGATGGTGAGTACTAGACCTACCGCAGCGAACGAGCACGAGCACCGGGTCGCCAGGACAACCGATGCGAGCTTGTCGGAGACGCTCACCGGCCCGTGGCTCCCAGAGCTCGCGTCGTCATCGTCGGCGCGGCTGGATAGGCGAGCCTTCCTCGCGTTCTCCACGGTGGAGCGGACCCAGTCGGGAACTAGGGTCGCGACGTCGACGGGTCGTCGAACGTAGCCGTTCTGGTACAGAAGGGCCCGTCCACGTGGCCTCAGGCGGAAGAAGCCGACGCCGCTTAGCTCTATGTCTACTATTTTGTTGGACCGGGTGAGGGTCTGTCAGCGGCGGACGTCCGTTCTGACAGTGTGACCGTAGGAGTAACAGTTCGGTTGTGGAAGCCGCAGCGACGCCACTCGCCGGTCACGATCTTGCGGCACGGTCCGCCTCTCTGCGTGCGGGGATATGCGCACCGGACGGGCCAAACGCATCCGCGAAAGACCCACACCGAGACTGTGAGCACACTCAGGTACACGGGCAAGAGGATGCCGATCCATCAAGGCCACGGAATCGGCGAGACGCTGTCCAAGAGTTCCGACAGCCATTGAAGCGTAGCTGGCAGGAGCGAGAGGTAGTCCTTCATGTCTCGCGGCGGCGCGTCGCCCAGTCTATGTGCATCTAATGGGATCTACAGGGAGCAGGAGATCAACAGAGCTCAGACGCAGAACGACATGTAGGTGATTCGATGTCCAGGTTGACCCAATCACTCAGCTGGGCGTTGCATAACCTTGGGCTCCGATCGCGCAAGGCTCCATATGTGCGACATATGCCGCGTGGCGGCTCACACTCCCAGGCCGGCCACCGCGTCAGGATCGCGCCCTGTCGGGTTCGACGAGCCCGGCGGCCGTGTAGAACGACTCGATCTGCTGCTGGTCGTACCCGAGTTCGGTGAGCACCTCGACGTTGTGTTCGCCCTGCAACGCGGGCACCTGCTCGCCCAGCGGCTCCTCGTGCCTGCTGAAGTGCCACGGCATCCCGGGGATCGTGATCGTGCCGGCAGCACGGTCGGACACCGTGCGCGTGACGCCCCACTCATCGGCCCACTCGGACGCGGCGAACTCGTCGATGCCGCGGACGATGCCCGTCGCGATCTTGGCCTCGTCGAACTGGGCGTCGAGCGCGCCCATCGTGTCGAACGTGCCGATCCAGGTCTGGACGATGGCGTGCAGGGCCGCGAAGTTGGCCTCGCGCAGCTCCGCGGCGAGGAAGCGCGGGTCGTCCGCCAGGTCCGGGCGGCGCATCGCCCGGCAGTAGAACGGGAACGTCAGCGACCCGACGAGGCTCATCGGCACGACGAACGGGTCGCCCTCCGGGCTGGTGAAGAACGGCGCATCGGTCGCGCCCAGGACCGGACGTTCCGCGCCGAGCTCCACCTCACCGAGGTCGACGTGCACGCGTTCGTTGATCGACGTCATCACCGCGGCCATCGCGACGTCGACGTACTGGCCCTGCCCCGTGGCCGCGCGGTGCTGCAACGCGGCGAGTACGGCGATGGTGGCGTGCAGCCCAGAGTAGACGTCGGCGTGCGAGAGCGCGTCGGTCCGTCGCGCGCCGCCCTCGGCCTGGAAGTGCGTGAGGGTGGTGCGGGTGAAGCCGACCTCGGCCTGCACCGTCGGTGCGTAGGCCATCCGGCCCGCCCAGTTCCCGCGCTGGCCGTAGCCACTGACCGAGACGTAGACGATGTCGGGCTTGACCGCCGCGACGGACTCGTAGTCGAGCCCGAAGGAACCGAGCGCGCCCGGCCGGAAGTTCTCGACGATCACGTCGGCGGTCTCGCAGAGCCGCATGACGACCTCCCGCATCTCCGGGACGTTGAGGTCGACACTGATGTCGCGTTTGCCCGCGTTCTGCTGGGCGTAGTAGCCGGCGACGGCGCCCTGCATCGGGAACGCCCTGCGCGACAGGTCACCACCCGGCGGCTCGACCTTGATCACCTCGGCACCGAGGTCGATCAGGTGCTTGCCGCAGTGCGGGCCGGCGAGCACGCGCGAGAAGTCGACGACGCGCAGGCCGCTGAGGGGAAGAGGCATCGTCAGCCTACCGCCCCTCGAAGCGAGCGGCGCCGGGGCCGTTCTGCGCCAGCGACTGCAGACCGACCTGGAGGTCGTTCGACGTCCAGATGTCCTTCTGCAGCTCGGCCATCCGGGCGTCGGTCGCGCGAGGGCCGTGGCCCGCCGCGTAGGAGACGAGCGCCTTCGTCGACGCGTGCGCGACGGTCGGGCCGTGCGCGAGCTCCTGCCCGAGGGCCAGGCTGACCGCCTCGAGGCTGTCGTCGGACACGACCCGGTTGATGATGTTCCAACGCTCCAGCGTCGCCGGGTCGTAGCGGCGGGCCAGCAGCGCCATCTCCTTGGCCCGGGCCGACCCGGCGCGCTCGGTGATCCGTTGCACGGCGCCCATCAGCGGGTTCATCCCGATCGTCGCCTCGACGCACCCGATCTTCGCCGACTGCGCCGCGACGATCAGGTCGCACGCCAGTGCCAGCTCGAACCCGCCGCCGACGCACACGCCGTGCACGCTCGCGACGACCGGGACCGGGAGCTCGTCGAACATCCGCAGTACCTCGACGAGGTCGACGTCGGGAGCCTCGCCACGGTCGGCACTGCTGAAGAGGCCGAGGTCGGCCCCCGCGCAGAAGTTGCGCAGGCCGCTGCGCAGGACGATCGCGCGGGCGTCTTCGGCGACGGCCCACTCCACCGCGGCCAGGACCCCGTCGATGAGGTCGGACCCGAGGAAGTTGTGGGGTCTGCTCTGCATGGTCAGCACGGCCAACGTGCCGTCCATCCGTCGCGCGACGTGCAGGTCCTCGGCGTGTCCTGCCGGACCGGCCGGTGTTCCACCACCGGCCGGCCGACCGACTACGTCGTCGGAGGTCTGCGGGACTGCCTGGGCCACGATGCGCTCCTCGACGTCGGAGGGTGGGCGCGGACGTCGTCGGTCGCGCACGGCTGCGGCCGGTGCCGACGCCGGACCTGCGTCCGCGCTGCGGGACCGGAGGATCGACGTCCGGTGAAGAGACCTAATCGACGTCCGGTGAAGAGACCTAGAGGTGAGTCAGGTACCAGTCGAGGGCTGCGCTGCTGGACGCCTCGAAGCCCGGGCCGTAGGCGTCGTAGTGCCCGCCCGGCAGGATCGTGATCTTCTTCGGTTCGCGGGCTTCCTCGTAGGCCCGCAGCGCGAAGATCGTCGGGGCCACGACGTCGTTCTGGGCCGGCATCAGCAGCATTGGCGTGGGCGCGATCCTGGCGATGTAGTCGATGGGGTTGTACTCGGTCATCATCTCGAGACTGCGGACGGTGACTTCGTTCTTCCAGTTGGGGGCCCGGTTCTTGCTGGTCTCGGTGAACCAGGTCCAGGAGTCGGCGCTGGGAAGCGCGGCCGGGTCCATGGGGTTCGCGGCGACGACCGGGACGGTCGCGGGCTCCTTCCCCTCGAAGCGGTTGGCCCGGTCGGTGTCGAAGAGGGTCTGGTAGCCGTCGATGAAGTCGGCCCGGACGAGAGCCCGGTAGTTGTCGTAGCCGGAGATCAGCGACACCTGTGAGACGACCGCCTTGACGCGCCGGTCGATGGCGCCGACCACGAGGACGTGCCCGCCGGAGTAGCTGCTGCCCCAGATCCCGATGCGCTGCGGATCGACGCCGTCGAGGGTGGACGCGTAGGTGATCGCGTGGCGGTAGTCGCGGATCTGCGCCCACGGGTCGATCTCCTGGCGAGGGGTTCCGTCGCTGTCGCCGAACCCCCGGTTGTCATAGACCAGGACGTTGATGCCGTGGGCGGAGAACACCTCGGCGTAGCGGTCGAGTTCCATCTCCTTGACTGCGGTGAAGCCGTGGGCCATCACGACCGTGGGCGCCTTGTCGGTCGTGCCGGAGGCCGGGAAGAACCACCCTCGGATGGTGGTGCCTTCGGCGTCGAACTCGATGTCCTGGTGGGGCATGGGGGCTTCTCCCGGGTGAGGATCTCTGCGGATGATGGCGTCGGCGGGTCGGACGTCTGCGGCGGGCGTCGACGAGGTCAGCCGCAGCAACCGCACATGGTCGGGCGGCGGGCCGTGGGCGGCGCACTGATCGGTGTCGGGGCGACGAGGGACGACGGCGTGCTCACGCTCTGCCGGGTCCGGCCGGCGTCCTGCGTGCGCGGGGTCGTCGACCGGGACGTGGTCGCGACGATCAGGTCGTGGTCGTCGACGTCCAGACTCAGCTCGACGGTCGAGTCGTCCAGGACACGCCAGTTCCCGAATTCCTGGCCGTCGCAGACGATGCGCACGCCCGCGGGGTCGGGCAGGTTCGTGATCCGCCACGTCGTCGGTGTGCGACGTGCCGACGGCGTCGCGGCGTAGGTGCTGACGTGCAGTTCGCCGACGTCGGTCAGGTTGTGCGCGGCGGAGACACCGAGCGTCGGGAAGTCGATGCCCTCGACGGTCGGTTCGGTGAACTTGGCGAGGTTCGGCTGGTTGAAGGGCTTCGACCAGCTACCGGGCGTGGCCAGCTCGCCGGCCATCAGCAGCGCGCTCTGTTGACCGCGGGGCCACTGCTCCCCCCAGCCGAAGTAGTAGCCGAACTGGCTGTCGTCCTCACCGAAGAACCGGGGCTCGAACTCGTTCTCCACGACCGCGGACAACCGGTCGAAGGTGGTCCAGTCGCCGAGCTCCTTGGAGATCAGGTAGCCGATGGACAGCCAACGAGGGTCGGGATGGAACTGGTGGAGACGGGCGCGCGGATCGCTCCAGCCCAGGCCCCGCATCGACAGCTCGTAGAGACGCGTCGCCCATTCGGGCTGCTGCGGGAGGACGTAGGGGAGGATGACGAGCGACATGTAGCCCGCGAGGCCCTCCGGCAGGGTGCACGCCTCCTGCTGGATGGGGTCGTAGTACATGGCGAACCACTCGAGGTCCCCGCGGCGGGTCAGGCCCATGTAGTGCTGTTGCGCGTACTCGCACCAGGCGTCGTAGGGGCTCTGCAGGTTGGTTCCGTGGGAGGCGTCGAACAGCTTCAGCCCGAGCCCAGTGGCGCTGACGCAGAAAGGCCAGATCTTGGTGTTCTCGCAGTGCGGACCCTCGGGCCGGTCCGCGAGCTGGGAACTGATGAAGTCGGCCACGTCCGGGTGCGTCCACGAGAACTGTCGGTCGCGGTAGCCTGTGACCTGGAACGGGGTGTCGAACGTGTCACGCCCGGAGATGTACCGGTAGACCGACAGGACGAGGTTGAGGAAACCTCGGACGAAGACGTTCCCGTCGGCGCCGATCGGGTCGGGATTCAGGCCCCAGGGAGCGAGGCCGTTGCCGACCCAGCCGGGCGAATTGTATCGACCTCGAAGGCGCTCGGGCAGATAGGTGAGCCATTCGGGCGGGTAGCGATCGACGTTGGGGTCGTCGCCGATGAGGGTGATGTTGTCGATCGACGACCAGAAGGACATGTGCCGTTGGCAGAGTTCGAGGGCCACGCGTTCGTAGACCTCCCGCCACGCCGGGGTGATGTCGGCGTACTGCAACAACGGATAGGTGTTCTCGCTCAGCTCGAAGCGGGGGAACGCACACATGGGGGCCGTGGAGTCGCGGTCCCACCACGGCAGTGGCTCACCCTGGCTCGACCAGTCGTCCGGGGTCGTCGTCTTCTCCCAGAGGAAGCGGAGCCATCCCCGGGCGCGATCGTTGAGAGCGGTGGTGCTCATCGGTGATTTCCTTCAGCCAGGAGGGAGCGGGTCGCCGGCAGTCGCACGCAGCTGCAGGAGTTTGGCCCGTGCCTCCCACGCGGCGGTCCACGTCGGGTCGAGCTCGTCGAGGGCAGGCTCGCGGGTGATCCGGGCCGACCACGGTGCGTGGCGTTCGGGTTCACGGACCTTGATCGGCGGGAGGTGCCTCTTGCGCGGGCGACGGGAGCTGCCGATGGGCAGAACGGTGCGGGTGAGGCCGTGGAACCACAGCAGCAGCACCGGGTTGCCGTCCAGCCGCGTGTCGCCGTAGTTCATCCCCGCGACGATGTGCGCGACGGTCCGGGTGGACACGAGAGCGCGGATTCCGTCCCAGGCGCGACCGAACCGGACCGAGGTGTCCGGACGGGCCGGGCTCATCGGCTCGATACTGATGGTGCGCGTCGCGGCGTGGAGGGCGAAGCGTCGGAGGACCCCGTCGTCGCTCGAGAACTCGAAGAGCACGTCCCTGGTGATCTGGGAGCGGAGCCTGGGACGGAATCGGCTCGCCACCGTGAGCAGGAGCCCGACGGTGACGAGGAGGACGTCGAACACCACCACGGTAACTCTGGTCGCGGCGCGCGCCGGCAGGCCAGGGGCGCGTCGGTCGGGTGTCGGTCTCACCGTGTCCGACTCTCGGCTAGAGCGTGATGATGTGGTCCGGGGGGTTCCCGCCGAGCGCCTCGTAGAGGTCGGGGAAGCACCCGACCGTGACGCCGGGAACCGTTCCCTGCACCTTGCAGGAACCGGGCTCGCCCACCGCGAGTCCTCGCTCGATGGCGCACTGGTCGCACAGCATCAGCAGGATGCCCTGCTCGCTGGCGACCTTCGAGAGGCGCGCACCGAGAGGGTCGCCGTCGCGGAGGACGTAGGTGTTGTCGTCGAAGAACATCATGCCCACCACCTCCGCCCCGTGTCGGCGTTCCTCGAGCTGGGGAAGGATCATCTTCCCGAGCTTGTAGCTCGCGGTGTGACCGGACGTGGAGAAGACGTAGGCCACCTTCATGGGAACCTCCGAGGCGTGAGAGGGACATCGGCGACACGGCTCGACAGACGGGCGCGTCGGGACTCTCGACGAGAGTGCGGCGACGTCGCTTCCGTGTCCGGCGCGGGACGAGAGCGCCGTCGGCGGCGAAACGCTCCCACGCAGAGTTCAGAAAGTCAATCCAGCTTCGGGTAACCTCGGGACCATGGTGTACCCGGCCACGCGAACCCACGAGACCGCTTCCAACTGCACGGTCGCGCTGACTCTCGCGCAGGTCGGCGACCGATGGACCATCCTCATCCTGCGGGAGTTGTTCTACGGGGCCTCGCGCTTCGACCAGATCCATTCCGTGCTGCGGTGTCCCCGTAACCTCCTCGCCGAACGCCTGGAGCGTCTGGTCGACGACGAGATCATTGAGCGGTCGTCCTACCAGGAGCCGGGGCAACGGTCCCGGCCGGCCTACGGCCTCACCGATCGCGGTCGGGATCTGTTTCCCGTGCTGCTGGCGTTGATGCAGTGGGGTGACCACTACCTGGCCGGCGACGTCCCGCCCGTCATTGCCGAGCACTCGGCCTGCGGAGGGATCCTGCATGCCGTCCTCGAGTGCGAGCACGGGCACCACCCCGTCTCCGTCGACGAGATCGACATCCGGCCGGGCCCGGGCGCGCTGTGAGCCCCCCGCCAAGGTTGAGTTGACTTTCTGAACTCAGCGTGCGAGAACTTTGGTCGCCGGTGCGAACCGGGCGCGGGAGCACCGCGCTCGTGTGACGGACTCCGCCTGGCCAACGACGACCGAAGGAGACCTCTCATGCCCCTCGTCGATCTTTTCGTGCAGGAAGGACGCCTCGATGCCGGGGCGGAGAAGCGGCTCGGCGCCGAGATCAGCCGCGCCGTCCTCGGCCACGAGCAGATTCCTGACACCGCGGCCAACCAGAGCATCGCGTGGGTCTACATCCACCGGCAGCCCGCCGGCACCCTCCTCGTCGGCGGCGAGGTCGCGGACCACGCCGACCCCCACTACCGGGTCATCGTCCGTTGCCAGCAGGGCTATCTCGACGACGAGCACAAGCAGGCAGTGGCCGCCGACGTCGCTCGGATCATCCGGGACGTGGACCCGGAGCTCCCCACCGACGTGCCGCGCATCTTCTGCATGATCGAGGAGGGGATCGACGGGACCTGGGCCCTCGAGAACTCGATCGTGCGAGCCGTCGAGACCGTGGACCTGCTCGGTGTGACCGACGAGCGGATCCGCTCGGCCGCACGACGCCTGGCTGCAGAGAGCGGCGCGGTGTCGGTCTAGTTCCCGCAGCCCACCGTCCGAGCCCGCACGGGCCCTGGGGCGAAGGTGCGGCAGGTCGGGTGGTCGCCGTTCCGACGGATCGACCACCCGGCGCTGTGCCCGCGGTGGCGGTGGTACGTCGACCGCGAGCGAGCAGGGACGGGCGAAGGACGACCGCGCCGGCCTCGGACGGCACCGTGGTGTCCCGATCGCGGAGCTCGTCCCCATGACCGCCGCATGAACGAGCCGCAGCACATCGTCACCACCATCATCCGAGCGCTGAGTCGGCATCCCGGACAGCGCGAGCAGGTCAATCGCACGGGGAGTCCGCATGACGAGCACGGTCAGCACGGCGACCGCCGCAGAGACGCAGTTCGTCGACGTCGACGGGACGCCGTTCGCCTATCGCACCCTCGGTGTCGAGCAGGCCGGTGAACCACCGCTCGTGCTGCTCCACCGTTACCGCGCGGAGATGGACGACTGGGACCCGCTGTTCCTCGACACCCTCGCCGCCGGTCGCCGCGTCGTGATCTTCAACAACCGGGGCGTGGCCTCGTCCGGGGGCGAGACTCCCGTGACGCTGGAGGAGGCCGCCGACGATGCTGCGGCCTTCGTCCGGGCCCTGGACATCGAGAAGGCCGACGTCCTGGGGTGGAGCATGGGCGGCATGACCGCCCCGATCGTGGCCCAGCGCCACCCGGAGCTGGTGCGTCGCCTCGTCCTGACCGGGACGTGCCCCCCGGGCAACCCGGAGTTCGTGCCCTGCCCCGACCACTGGTTGGAGGTGGCGTCCAAGCCGGAGTTCGAGGACGAGGACATCCTCCACATCTTCTTCACCGACAGCGAGGCGAGCCGGCGGAAGGGACGCGAGTCGCTGGCGAGGATGGACAAGCCCGGACGGCCCGGCTCGTCGGTGAAGACCTCTCCCGAGACGATGCAGGCGCAGATCACCGCCATCGGCGCGTTCTGGGGCAACGAGCAGGGCTGGTTCGAGAGGCTGAAGGACATCCAGCAGCCGACGCTGGTCGCCAACGGCGATACGGACGTGGCCTTCCCGATCATCGACAGCGTCATCTTGTTCCGGGAGATCCCGAACAGCCAGTTCACCGTCTACCGCGACGCCAACCACGGGTTCCTCTTCCAGGAGCCCGTGGTCTTCGCGAACGAGGTCCTCGCCTTCCTGGCCGAGTGAGCGTCATCCCGGCACCACGCCCCGTACCGCCGCCGAACGGGCACGAGGAGACGCCATGACCAGGACGGGTGAACGACCCGTCGTGGCCCACGAGTGGGTACTGGACCGGCTCCTCGAGGGCCCGCTGCGTCCGGACGACCTGCGGCTGAGGGCCCGGGAACTCCCTGCGCTGCAGCCGGGCGAGGTCCTGGTCCGCAACGAGTTCATGGCGGTCGATCCGGCCATGCGACTGCGGATGGACCGCCGCCGTGCCGGACGCCTCGCCTACCCCGAGGGGGAGGCGGTCGGCGCGAAGGCGGTGGGCACGGTGCAGGAGTCGGCGGCCGACGGGATTCCGGTCGGTGCTCGCGTCGTCACCTTCCTGGGTTTCCGCGACTTCGCGGTGGCCCGCGCTGATGCGCTCGACGTGGTGGACGACCTGGTGGGTGACCTCCCGCCGGAGAACGCTCTCACCGCGCTGGGCAACCCCGGCCTGACCGCCTGGGTCGGGCTGACCGTCATCGCCGACCTCCAGGCCGGCGAGACCCTGCTCGTGTCCTCGGCCGCCGGTGGTATCGGCTCGCTCGCGGTACAGATCGGCCGGCTGCGCGGGGCCCGGGTGATCGGCAGCGCCGGCACCGAGGACAAGGTTCGCTGGATCACCGAGGAACTCGGCGCGGATTCGGCGTTCGACTACCACGCGGAGTCACCCGGGGCCCCCCTGGACCGACTCGCGCCCGACGGCCTGGACGTCTACTTCGACAACACCGGCGGACCGCTGCTCGAGGCGGCCGTGCCGCGGATGCGCCGCCTGGGTCGGATCGCGCACTGCGGCTCGGTGTCCGGCTACGACGGGGGCGGCAGTCCGCTCCGGATCGACGACGTGGCACAGATCGTGCTGAACTCGCTGACCCTGCGCGGCTACATCGTCGACGAACACCGTGCGATCTGGCCGCGAGCGCTCGAGGAGTTGCGCACCTGGCTCGCCGAGGGGCACCTGAGAGCGCCGCACACCGTCGTCGACGGACTCGACTCGGTGCCCGAGGCGCTGGCCGACGTCCTTCGCCCGGGCGCCACCCACCGCGGCAAGCTCCTCGTCCGGCTCGACGTGGCTCGCCCCTGACCGGGAACCGGCCCTGGTCGGCGACGAGCGGTCGTCGTCGCCCCGGGTGCGGCTCGATCAGGGGTGTCAGGCCCGGAGTATCGCGGTGGAGTCGACGTCGAGGGCGGTGAGCAGGTCGGCGACCTTGTGGTCGAGCTCCACGCCGACCTCGGCGATGCGGGGGTCGTCGAAACTCGCGAACCGGGTGCTGGGCCGGTCGATGGTGAACCAGACCTGGCCGTCGGGGTCCTCGTGGATCTGGGTGCGCAGGGGGGCGTAGAGCATGACGGCGTGGTCGTGGCGGTACATGCGCTCGGCGATGGTGTGGTTGCCCATGAGGTAGGACGTGCACCGTTCGGGGTGTCCGGCGAGGCGCATGACCAGGTCGACCTCGTTGCGCAGGTAGAGCAGGAAGCCGCGCGGGGCAGCGGCGTCGGCGTTCGCCTGCACCGTGGCCCAGTCGAGGTCACGCGGGTCGACGTCGCCCCAGCGGCTCGCGTCGAAGGCGGGCACGGCGCGTTCGTAGCGGTCCCGGAACTCGTCGTAGGTCTGGTCGACGGGGAACTCGAGTCGCTGGACCTCGTGGGAGGTGACACGGGTGCGGACGGTCATGATCTGCCTCCAGGGGCGGGTCGACGGATCGGTCGGGAGGGACCGCGGGAAGCGGGGACGGGACCGGCTGTCAGATCTGCATCTCGCGGCCGTGCCAGTGCTCGTCGCGGAGGCTGCGCTTGAGGATCTTGCCGGCGCCCGACTTGGGCAGCGGGTCCTCCTGCAGCGCCACCGAGCGCGGCACCTTGTAGCCCGCGATCGTCCGGCGGCAGTGCGCGACGAGCTCGTCGGCCCCCACCGAGGTCCGTACCTGGACCACCGCGTGCACGGCTTCACCGAAGCGCTCGTCGGGAATCCCGAACACCGCGGCCTCGACCACCGCGGGGTGCGAGTACAGGGCGTTCTCCACCTCGGCGGAGTACACGTTCTCCCCGCCCGAGACGATCATGTCCTTCGCGCGGTCGACCAGGAACAGGTAACCGGCGTCGTCGAGATAGCCGAGGTCGCCGGAGGTGAACCAGCCGCCGGTCAGGACCTTCGCGGTCTCGTCGGGCTTGTGCCAGTAGCCCGGCGTCACGTTGGCCCCGCGGATCGCGACCTCCCCCACCTCCCCGGCCGCCAGCGGCGTGCGCTCGACGGGGTCGATCACGACGACCTCCACGCCCACCGCGGGCCGCCCGCACGACATCGCGCGCGGGGAGTCGAGCCGGAGCTGCTCGTCGGGATGGAGCGTGACGATCGGCGAGGTCTCGGTCAGGCCGTAGATGTGCAGCATGCTCGCCTGCGGGAACGTCGCGTGCGTGCGGCGCAGCAGCTCCCGCGCGGCCGGACTGGACCCGTGGGAGAGCCACCGCAACGACGACACGTCGCGCGGGCGTTCGCGCTGTTCCACGGCGAGGGCGTCCATCATCGTCGGGACGACGAGGGTGGCCGTCACCCGCTCGTGCTCGACGACGTCGAGGACCCCGCCCGGGGTGAACGCCGGCACGATCACCTGGGTGCCGGCCGCCCAGATCGTCGCGAGGGTGCCGATGGTGCCGGCCGCGTGGAACATCGGCGCCACCACCATGAACCGGGTGTCCTCGGTGAACGGCCAGCACGCGAGGAAGTGGAAGGCGTTCGCGACGAGGTTGCCGTGGGTCAGCATCACGCCCTTGGCCGCACCCGTGGTGCCGCCGGTGTAGAAGATGCCGGCGAGGTCGTGCTCGGCCACCGTCGCGGACCACGCGGCCGGGGTGCTCGACCCGATCAGGGCCTCGGATTCGGCGCCGAGCCCGATCACCGTCACGTCGAGCCCGTCGATGCCCTCGACGTCGCGGTCGGTGAAGAAGGCCTCGGCGCCCGAGTCGGTGATCGCGTAGCGGCGCTCGGCGTCCGAGTGCCGCGTGTTGAGCGGCACCACCACCAGTCCGGCCGCGGGCAGTGCGAGGTAGAGCTCGAGGAAGCGGTGACAGTTCGAGCTCAGCACGGCCACCCGGTCGCCGGGGGTCAGCCCGAGCCCGTCGAAGGCCCCGATGAGCCTCCCGATCCGCTCGGCGAGCTCCCGGTAGGTCAGCGTCGCGTGCGGGCAGACCACCGCGGTGGCCTCCGGGGCGACGGTCAGCGCCCGCTGCAGGGCTGCGGACATCGTCCGGGTCGCGTTGCGCCGGTCGCCCGCCGGAGCGAGCGGCGGCGTCTCGAGGGTCGTCATCGAGCGGCTCCGGGGGAGGGGAGGGGGCGGACAGGGGAGTGGCTCAGACGCGCTCGAGCAGCAGGGCCGCTCCCTGGCCGACCCCCACGCAGAGGGTCGCGAGACCGCGCCGCGTGCCGGCCCGGCGCAGCCGGTGGGCGAGCGTGAGCGTGATGCGGGCGCCCGAGCAACCCAGCGGATGCCCCAGGGCGATGGCGCCACCGAGAGGGTTCACGATGTCGCCATCGAGCTTGAGACGGCGGATCACGGCCAGGCTCTGCGCCGCGAACGCCTCGTTCAGCTCGACCTCCTCGAGGTCCTCGATGGTCCAGCCGGCCCGGGCGGTCACCTTCTCGGTGGCCGGGACCGGCCCGAGGCCCATCACGTGCGGGGCGACCCCCGCGCTGGCCCCGGCGACCACGCGGGCCAGCGGGGTCAGACCGTGGCGGGTCACGGCCTCCTCGGAGGCGACCATGAGAGCCGCGGCGCCGTCGGAGAGCGGCGAGGACGACCCGGCGGTGACGATGCCGCCCTCGCGGAACACCGGGCGCAGGCCGGCCAGCGACTCCATCGAGATGTTCTCCCGGGGCCCCTCGTCGTGGGCGACCACGATCGGGTCGCCCTTCCGCTGGGGGACCTCGACCTCGACCAGTTCGTCGTCGAACGCGCCGGAGCGGAGCGCCGCCAACGCCCGCTGGTGGCTGGTGTACGCGAAGCGGTCGGACTCCTCGCGGGTGATGCCGTCGAGGGCGGCGACCTCCTCGGCCGTCTCGCCCATCGACAGTGTGATGGGACCGTCGGTCTCGGTGTGCCGGGCCGGTGCCTGGCGGTCGAGCTTCGTGAACCGGGGGTTGGTGAAGCGCCATCCGAGGCTGGTGTCGGCGACCTCGCCCGGAGGCGCCCACGGGGTCCCGGGCTTGGCGGTCACCCACGGCGCGCGAGTCATGGATTCGACGCCGCCGGCGACCACGATCTCGGCCTCGCCGGACTTGATCGACTGCGCGGCCGAGGCGACGGCCGTCAACCCGCTGGCGCACAGCCGGTTGACGGTGTAGCCGGGAACGGTGTGCGGCAGCCCTGCCAGCAGCACGGCCATCCGCGCGACGTCCCGGTTGTCCTCCCCGGCCTGGTTGGCCGCTCCGAGGATCACCTCGTCGACCGCCTCGCCGGGGACGCCCGCGCGGGCGACCGCCTCGCCGACCACGAGTCCCGCGAGATCGTCGGGCCGTACCTGGGCGAGAGCGCCGCCGTACCTGCCCTGCGGTGTGCGGGCCCCGGCGACCAGGAAAGCCTCGGGCATCGTCGTCTCCGTCTCTAGCCGAACGATCATTCGGTCGGTACAGGAAGGTAGCAGTCAGCCGTCGCGCGTCCCACGACGTCTCCGGGTCGGGGCCGGTCACCGACCGGTGAAGGCGGGTTGCTGCTTGGCGAGGAACGCCTCGACGGCGTTGCGGTGATCGTCGGTGAGTCCGAGTCGGGCCTGGGCCTCGGCCTCGTGCGCGAGGACGTCGGGCAGGGACGAGGTCGCTCCGAGAGCCACGGCCCGCTTGATCTCGGCGTAGGCGCGCGTGGGTCCGGCCGCAAGTCGGGCGGCGAGCGTGACCGCTTCGTGGTCGAGGGCGTCACGGGGGACGATCCGGTGCAGGATTCCCCAGTCCCGGGCCTGGTCGGCGGTGAACGCGTCGCCGAGGAGGAGCAGCGCGGTCGCGCGGGAGGCCCCCACGCAGTGGGCGAGACTCGCGGAGAGGCCGGAATCGCCGCCGAGCCCGATCGCGGAGAAGGCGGTGCTGAACGAGGTGCCCTCGGCGGCGAGGCGCAGATCGCAGGCGAGGGCGAATCCGAGGCCGGCCCCGACACAGGTCCCGTTGATCGCCGCGACCACCGGTTTCGGCATCTCGGTCAGGGCGCGGGCGATGGGGTTGTAGTGCTCGGTGACGGTGTCGAAGGCCGTGGCGGCGTCGTGTCGGAGGGCGGCCGCGTGTTCGCGGAGGTCCTGCCCGGCGCAGAAGGCCTTCCCGGTGCCGGTGAGGACGACGGCCCGGATGCTCTCGTCGGCGCCGACCTCGGTGAGGGCGTCGCGGAGAGCGGTCTTGACCTCGCCGGTGAGGGCGTTGCGGGAGTCGGGTCGCTCGAGGCGGACGACGGCGACGGCCGGGGTGGTGCGGTCGACGGTGACCGCGTCGTCGTCGGTGCCGGTCTCAGCAGGCACGGGCAGCTCCTGGGTCGATGGGGCCGGACGCGGGGCGACGCAGGCCCCGCCGTCCGCTGCTGGTCCTGCGTCGGCTCGTGGGTCGGTCGATCACCCTCGACACGCCCGTCCGGCCCGCGGCGGCCGCCCCCTGGAGCGGCCGTCCGCGGCGCCGGGTGCGGTCAGAGCACCTTGCGGAGGATCTTCTGCGCCCGCTCGGAGTAGGGCGGGTAGAGCAGGTCGGGGTCGGGCGTGGTCGGGCGCGAGAGCACCGCCTTGCGGTGGCTGAACGCCTCGAAGCCGAACTGGCCGTGGTACGCGCCCATGCCGCTGGTGCCGACCCCGCCGAAGGGGAGCTGCGGGACCAGGCAGTGCATCATCGCGTGGTTGATCACCGTGGCTCCGGACGGGACCTCGGCGGTCACCCGTTCCGCGCTCTGGCGCGAGCCGGAGAACACGTAGGCGGCCAGCGGCTTCGATCCGGCGTTGACGTGGCTGATGGCGTCGTCGAGCGAGGCGACCGTGATGACGGGCAGGATCGGCCCGAAGATCTCCGTGGTCATGAGGGGCGAGTCGAGGTCGGGGTCGACGAGGACCGTCGGCTCGATCGCGAGTGCGTCGCGGTCGTGCCCGCCGCCGAACACCAGGCGTCCGCCGTGGGAGTCGAGCAGTCCGACCAGGCGGTCGAACTGGCGGTCGTTCACGATGCGCACGCCGGACGTGTCGCCTTCGCGGAACTCGCGATAGGACGCCATGAGCTTCCCGAGCAGCCGCTCGCGGACGGACTCCTCCACGAGCACGTAGTCCGGCGCGATGCAGGTCTGGCCGTGGTTGAGCGTCTTCGTCCAGACCAGGCGCCGGGCGGTGGCGTCGAGGTCGGCGTCGGCGGTGACGATGGCCGGGCACTTGCCGCCGAGCTCGAGCACGACCGGGGTGAGGTGCTCGGCCGCGGCCGCCATCACCTTCTTGCCGATCTCCGGACCACCGGTGAAGAACGCGAGGTCGAGCCCCTCGGCGAGCAGCGCCTGCGTGGTGTCCGCCTCGCCCTCGACGACCGCGACGGCGTCCGCGTCGAGGTAACGCGGGATCAGCCGGGCGAGCAGCGCGGAGACGGCCGGGGCGTGCTCGGACGGCTTGACGACGACGGCGTTGCCTGCCGCGAGGGCGCCGACGACGGGGCCGAGGGTGAGGTAGATCGGGTAGTTCCAGGGTCCGATGACGAGCACGGTGCCCAGCGGCTCGAAGCGGTAGTGCGCGCTGCCCGGCAGCTGCGCGGCGGGGAGGGCGACCCGGCGCTTGCGGGTCCACCGGCGCAGGTGCTTGCGCGCGTACGCGGCCTCGGACTTCGTGGCGGCGAGGTCCCCGAGCCAGGTGTCGTGCGGCGTGCGGCCCAGGTCGGCGGCCATGGCCTCGGCGATGGCGGGCTCCTGCTCGGAGACGAGGCGCTCGACGCCGCGGAGCTGGCGACGCCGCCACTGCAGGTCGCGGGTACGGCCCGTGGCGAAGGTCGCGCGCAGGCGGGCGACGACGTCCGCGGCGGACTCCGTGGGGGCGGCCTTCGGGGGCGCCACGCTGGGTGCGGTGGTCGTCATGGAATGGCCCTTTCTCGGAGACGGCAGTGATGGAGAGGGGCGGCGGACGCCGGCTCGCGTCGAGCGCCGACGCCCGACGCGACCACCGACGGGACCGCAGGTGGGCTCACGTACCACTCGGGTACGGCGCGGAGGCATCGCCTCCGCGTCCAGCGTGACCGGTCAGCGCCAGCGGCCGCGGAACCGTCCCACGCAGAGTTCAGAAAGTCAATCCAGCTCCGGGTCGCCTCCGACCCATGACGTGCCCGGCCGGATCCCCGAGACCGCCCCGAACTGCACGGTCGCGCTGACTCTCGCGCAGGTCGGCGACCGATGGGCCATCCTCATCCTGCGGGAGTTGTTCGACGGGGCCTCGCGCTTCGACCGAGAATGTCAGTGCTTCCCGGTGCTGCTGGGTACCACCCGATGCCGGTCGAATCGAGTCATTCGCCGGTCGAGGAGGTCGCGGCCCATTCGTCGAATGCCTCGATGGTTCGCCACAAGTGATGCGAGTGATGGTCCGCCGCCAGATCACCCTCTCCGGTCACGCACGCGTCGGCGATGGCGCGATGTTCGGTGACGATGGCCGCGAAGTCGGTCCGAACCGCAAGCGTCAGCCGCCGGACCCTGCGCGAGTTGTCCAGCATCGTGTCGGTGAACCGCCGGAGCCACACGGAATCACACTGGCTCATGGTGGCTCGGTGGAACGCGACGTGCGCCTCTTCGTGGGCTGCGTACTCGGACGGAGAAAGCGCGGACAGGTCTGCCGATCCGGCCTCCATCATGTCGTCGAACGCTCGCTCGATCGTGTCGACCCACTGGGTCGTCGATCGTGCGACGGAACGCCTGATGGCGACGGGTTCGAGCAGGAGTCTGGTCTCGTAGAGGTCCCGGACATCGGCGGGGGATATTTCGCTCACGCGCACACCACGTTGCGGTAGCGCGACCACGAACCCCTCCCCGGCCAGACGAGCGAACGCTTCCCGGACCGGCGTCGGACTGACATCGAAGCGGCTGGCGATCGGCTCGGCGGCGAGCCGCTCACCGGGAGCCAGCTCGAGATTGATGATGGCGTTTCGCAGCAGGTCGGTCACGCGATCGACCAGGGGCGCCTTCGGGGAACGCACGGCACGGGGTTGCGCTCCGAGCTCGGTCACGGACCGAGCCTATCCGCCGAGCCCTGGTGCGCATCGTCGTCGCGGCGCGACGGTTCGGGTGCGCAGGGCATACGCCGTGGTCGCGCAGGCGACGTCGACCATCACCGCGCGGGTCGAGACGTGAGCAGGTCTGCGCCTCAGGGGCGACCCAGCCGTCGACGGCTGGAGGCCGTCCGCCGCGCCTCGGGCCGGACCGTGGCGGGCGACGTGGCATAGATGGAGGGGTTCCCGTCGCGGGCCGGAGACATGGGCCGGACCTGCGTATCGCCGGCGTCGACAGACGCCAGGCGAAATCCCCTCGAGGTTGCGGACGCCACCTCTACCCCGATCGAGCCGGGCAAAAATCTATAGATTCTCTTGCCCTCGGTGGTCCGGCGAGTTACCTTCACCACGCCACCGGCGCCGGGCGAGCCGAGCACCGGCACCCGACGGTCGACGGGTGCGGGGCGCCAGTCGCTCGGCCGGGACACGCTGCAGCCATCCTCGACAGCCGTGACGCGCAGTTCCTCGTCGCGGTGCTCGAGCACCCTTCTTCACCCCCGCCAGGAGGCGACGTGCCGCTCGTCCGAATCTCTCTCATGGAGACCACCACCGAACGGGCCCAGGCGATCGGTCGATGTGTCTATGACGCGATGCGCGAGACCATCGGCATCCCCGAGGGGGACAACTTCCAGGTCTTCAACCACTGTCGCCCCGGCGAACTCGTCTACGACCCCAGCTGGCCCGGGATCGAACGCACGGACGGATACATGATCATCGAGATCATGTTCGGGGCCGGCCGCGAGACGGCAGTCAAGCAGGCGCTGTTCGCCCGCATCACCGAACTGCTCGAGGAGCGATGCCAGGTCCGACCCGAAGACGTGATGATCGCCCTGCAGGGACTCGGGCTCGACGACATGTCGCTCGGTCAGGGGCGAGCCCAGTTCGTGGAGAACCCTCCCGCCCGGTTGCAGTCGCCGGCCACCGCCGAAGCTCGCTAGGAAAGGCCGGGCCATGGCAACGGAGCCAGCCGACACGTCACACGCTCGTCGTGTCGCCATCGCCAGTGCGATCGGCACGATCATCGAGTTCTACGAGTTCTCGATCTACGCCACTGCTGCGGCACTGGTGTTCAGCCGGACGTTCTTCCCGTCGCTCGGTGGCTTGCAAGGCACGGTCGTCGCCTTCGCCACCTTCGGTGTCGCGTTCGTCGTCCGACCGCTGGGTGCGGTGGTCTTCGGACACCTCGGCGACCGGAAGGGCCGCAAGAACACCCTCGTGTGGTCTCTGCTGCTCATGGGTGTCGCCACGATCGGCATCGGTCTGTTGCCATCGGCAGCGACGATCGGCGTCGCCGCACCCGTCCTGCTCGTGGCCCTCCGAATCGTTCAGGGTCTGGCCCTGGGCGGCGAATGGGCCGGCGCCTCGTTGATGACGACCGAATCGTCACCGGCCGGCAAGCGGGCGAAGTACGGAATCGGCCCTCAACTCGGGCCGGCGATCGGGTTCATCCTCTCCAGCGTGACCTTCCTCGTCGTCACGGCAACACTGTCCCCCGAGCAGTTCGTCGCCTGGGGCTGGCGTGTTCCTTTCCTCGCCAGCGCGGTGCTCATCGTGATCGGTTTCGTCATCCGGGTGAGGCTTCACGAGTCACCGGTGTTCGCTTCCGACGCGACGGTCATCGAGAAGTCGACACGACTTCCCATGAGCGAGCTCTTCTCACGGCAACTGCGGGTGTTGCTCCTTGCCTCCGGAGGCTCGATCGCGCTCTTCGCCTTGTTCTACGTCGTCGTGGCGTTCCTGCCCACCTACGGGACACAGACGCTCGGCTTCTCCCAGTCCGCCGTGCTCCTCGTCAGCATCGGTGGAGCCATCGTCGGCGGGGTCACGGTGGTCATCTCGGCGGTGCTCTCCGACAGGCTGGGGCGCAAGCGGGTCCTGCTGCCGGCGAACGTCCTGTGCCTGATCGCGGCGCTGCTCTTCTTCCCCGTCATCTCGGCCGGACACATCGCCTGGTACGTGACGGGCGTGTTCGTCCTGCAGGCGGCAGTAGGGGCAGCGTACGGCCCCCTGGCGGCCTTCCTCCCCGAACTGTTCGCCACCCGGTACCGCTACACCGGTGCGGGTCTCGCGTACAACATCGCCACGGTCCTCGGAGCGTCGCTCACGCCCATCGTCGCCGCCGTTCTCATCAGCAGCTACGGCGCATGGGCGGTCACCATCTACCTGGTCGCCCTGTGCCTGGTCACCCTCGCGTGCCTGGCCGCGAGCCGCGAGACAGCGCGGACAGGCCTGGTCACCGATTCCGCCACGCAGTCGGACGCCGCAGTCCCCGCACCCTGAGAACCACCGAAGGAGACGTCATGCCGAACTACCAGTTCACCGTCACGGCCGGGTCCACGAGTGCCCTCCGGAAGAAGGAGATCGCCGAGGCCATCACCAAGGCGCACTGCGCCGTCACCGGCGCACCGGACTACTACGTCAACTGCACCTTCGTCGAGGTGCCCGAGGACGCCCTCTGGCAGGCCGGCAACCTCCTGCCCGGTGCGCGGATGGTCGGCCTCATCCGGGAGCGGCCCGAGGCACTGAAGAAGGAGCTGCTGCTCGCCCTGGGCCACGCGTGGGCGGAGGCCACGGGCGAACCGTTCGAGGCGGCGGCGATGGGACTCGTCGCGGTCCCCGGCTACCAGACCCTCGAGAACGGCGCCCTGCTCGGCGAGGCCGAGGACGACTGACCAGGCTGCGGTAGCGGGACCCGAAGGACCACCCGCGGTGAACGTCCAGGGTCCCGCCGACTTTGCGGTCCCGCTCTACCGCGGCCGTGAACGGCGCCGGCCCCGTCCGGCCTCGGCCCTGGGCCCACGTCGAGACCGCCCACCACGCGAGCACGACCCAGCCGGCTGATCGCCACCACCGCCACTCCGGCCCTTCCGGTCGACGACCGTCGCTACCCGGTGCCGCGAGGAAATCATCAAGGAGACGCAATGAAGGTCGTCCGGCACCGCACCTCGGCCGGGCCTACGTTGGCCGTCCAGCTCGACGACGAGACCATCGCGGACCTGCCCCCCGGGGTGGAGCTGGCCGAGCTGCTGGCCACCGACGGCCTGCTGCACGACGCCGGGGAGAAGGCCCGTCGCACCGGAGAGCGCCGGGCGCTGGCCCGCGCGCAGCTCATGGCCCCTCTGGACCCACCGACCTTCCGGGACTTCTCCACCTTTCCCGAGCACACCGCGGGCAGCGTGAAGCTGCTCGACCCCACCGCCGGGCTCCCGCCGGAGTTCTACGAGATCCCGACCTTCTACTTCTCCAACCCCTATGCGATCGCCGGGCCGCACGACGACGTCCCGGTCCCTCCGGGGTGCGAGTTGTTCGACTACGAGCTCGAGGTCGGCGCCGTGGTGGGGCGTGCCGGGCAGGACCTCACCGTCGAGGAGGCCGGGGACCACATCGCCGGCTACGTGGTCCTCAACGACTTCTCCGCGCGCGACGTCCAGTTCCACGAGATGCGGATGCGCCTGGGCCCGGCCAAGGGCAAGGACACCGCGACCACCCTGGGCTCGGTGTTCGTCACCGCTGACGAGCTGGAGCCCCACCGATCGGGGGCCTCCTTCGACCTGGAGATGGAGGTCCGGGTCAACGGCGAACTCCTGGGCAGCGACCGCCTGCACAACATGGCCTGGTCCTTCCCGGCCCTGGCCGCCTACGCCTCTCGCGGCACCGTCATCCGGCCTGGCGACCTCCTGGGCTCGGGCACCTGCCAGGGCGGGTGCCTCGCCGAGCTCTGGGGCCGACACGGCTGGGGGCATCACCCGCCTCTGCAGCCGGGCGACGTCGTCACCACCACCGTCGACGGCCTCGGTGGGACCCGCAACCGCATCGTCGCCGGGTCCCCGAGCCATCCCATCCACCCCTGGACGTCGATGGCGACGTCCCTTGCGGAATGAGACCACCGATCATGAGCTCTCCGACCGTGCCGCCCGGCCACCGCGAGGTCGCCCAGCTCGACCTCGAGTCCGTCGACCTGACCGACCTCGGCTACTTCGAGGACGGGCCCCCGCACGAGCTGTTCGCGCGGATGCGCACCGAGGCGCCGGTGCGCTGGAACCCCTCCGCGGACGGGGTCGGGTTCTGGTCGCTGACGCGCGCCGAGGACATCATCGCGGTCAGCCGGGACCCCGAGACGTTCTCCAGCGAGACCGGCGGGGTCTGGGCGCGCCCGGACACGATCGCCCCCCTGGAGTTCACCCGCAACCTGCTGATGTTCAAGGACGCCCCGGAGCACACCAAGTACCGCAAGATCATCCAGCGCGCCTTCCTGCCCCGGACCGTCACCCGCCTCGAGGACGAGATCCGCGACATCGTCCGCGGCCGCCTGGCCACGCTCGCCGGGAAGACCGAGTCCGACCTCGTCGCCGAGATCGCCGTTCCCGTCCCGCTCACGGTCATCAGCCGCCTGCTCGGCTCTCCCGACGACGACATCGACCGTCTGATGCAGTGGACCGAACAGCTCGGGAGCGGGGTGACCCACAACGAGGACCGGACCCAGGTCCTCGGCGAGATGGGGCAGTACTTCGCGGAACTGGTCGCCCGCCAGCGTGGCGGCGATCGGGAGACCCTCGCCGACGCCCTGTTCAACGCCGAGGTCGACGGCAAGACCCTCAACGAGATCGAGATCGCGCTGTTCTTCGGCATCCTCGTCTTCGCGGGCAACGACACCACCCGCAGCACCTTCGCCGGCGGCATGCAGGCCCTCATCGAGAACCCCGACCAGCTCGACCTGCTGCGCCGTGAACCCCAGCGCATCCCCAACGCGATCGAGGAGATCCTGCGTTGGGCCAGCCCGTTGAACTTCTTCGCCCGGACCGCCACCCGCGATACGACGATCGGCGGCGTCGACATCGCCGCCGGTGAGCGGATCATCATGTGGTATACGGCCGGCAACCGCGACTCCGCGATGATCCCGAACGCCGAGGTCTTCGACATCACCCGCGACAAGCCCACCCACATCGCCTTCGGTGGCGGCGGGCCGCACTTCTGCCTCGGCGCGCACCTCGCGCGACGTGAGCTCACCGTGCTGCTCGAGGAGGTACCGCCCCGGCTGCACGACCTCGCGATCAACGGACCGGTCACCCACCTGCGCTCACACTGGGCCAACTCACTCACCTCGCTGCCGGTGAGCCATCGGCCCGTGAGCGGCTGACACGGCCCGCTGACTTCCCCGACCACCACGTGTGGTCCGGGCCGGGGTCGGCCACCGCACCACGAGCGGTGCGGTGGCCGACCCCGCTCGATGCCCGCCGAGCCCGACACGGGCCGCCTCACCCTCGGAGACACGATGACCAACGCTCAGTACTCGGACGAGTCCGCGGACTACGTCGTCGTTGGAGCGGGCGCGGCCGGCGCCGCTCTGTCGGCGCGGTTGAGCGAGAACGGCCGCTACCAGGTCGTCCTGCTCGAAGCCGGTGGCACCGCCCGCGCCCAGGCAGTGAACGTGCCCGCAGCGTTCTCCCAGCTGTTCAAGACCGACCGGGACTGGGACTACCAGACCGCTCCCCAGACGTCCTTGGACAACCGGTCGATCTACTGGCCGCGAGGGCGGATGCTCGGCGGGAGTACGTCGATGAACGCCATGATGTGGGTGCGCGGGTTCGCCCAGGACTACGACCGGTGGGCCGAGCTCGCGGGTTCGGACTGGTCGTTCGAGGCGCTCCTGCCCTACTTCCGGCGCGTGGAGCACGTCGCGGGGTCCGCCGACCCCGATCACGGCACCTCGGGCGCGATCCAGGTCCAGGCCCAGCGTGACCCCCGGCCGCTCACCGGCGCATTCCTGGCCGCGGTCGAGGAGACCGGGCACGCCGTCGAGGCCGCCAACACCCGCACCCCGGCCGGATTCAGCCAGACGATGGTCACCCAGGCGCGCGGCGCCCGCTCCAGCACGGCCGTGGCCTATCTCAAGCCCGCGCAGTCGCGCCGTAACTTCACCGTGCACACCGGCGCGCACGCCACCCGGGTGCTGTTCGAGGGCACCCGCGCCGTCGGCGTCGAGTTCGAGCAGAACGGGCGCACCCGCACCTGCCGCGCGCGCCGGGAGGTGGTGCTCTGCGGCGGGACGATCAACACCCCGCAGCTGCTGCAGCTCTCGGGCATCGGCGATCCGGCCCTGCTCCGGAGCCACGGGATCGACGTCGTCGTCGACGCCCCCGACGTGGGACGGCACCTGCGCGATCACCTCGTGGGCTTCCTCGTCGCCGAGGTCGAGGGCGGCAGCCTGCTCGACGTCACCAAGCCCCGGGCCCTGGTCGACTACCTCCTGCGCCGCCGCGGCATGCTCACCTCGAACGTCGCCGAGGCCTACGGCTTCCTGCGTGTCGGTGACGGCCCCGGGTTGCCCGACGTGGAACTGATCTTCGCTCCGGCCGCCTACGTCGACGAGGGCCTCACCGGCATCCCCTCGCACGCGATCACCCTCGGGGCGATCCTGCTGCAGCCGGAGAGTTCCGGTGTCGTCGAGGTGACCAGCAGCGACCCGCACGCGAAGCCGACGATCGACCCGCGCTACCTCTCCGACCCCGACGGTCACGACATGCAGATCCTGACCGCCGGCCTCGAGGCCTGCGCGGACATCCTGGCCGCGCCGAGCCTGAAGGCGGTGACCACGGGCCGGTTCGTGCGCCCCTTCGGCGGCGAGACGATGAGTCCCGAGGACCGCATCCGGGCGGCCATCACCCGCCACGCCCACACCCTCTACCACCCCGTCGGCACCGCTCGGATGGGCGACGACCCCGCCAGCGTCGTCGACCCGCAGCTGCGCGTGCGCGGTGTCGAGGGCCTACGGGTCGCCGACGCCTCGGTGATGCCGCAGATCATCCGCGGCCACACCAACGCCCCGTCCATCGTCATCGGCGAGAAGGCCGCCGATCTCCTCGCGGCCGGCTGAGTCCAGCGCGCCACCCCGCGGGTCTCCCGGGGGCCGGCGCTGGATGCCGCTTCGCCCGCTCCCGATCGACTTTCTCAGGAGAACCAATGACCGTCCTATTCGTGCTCAGCGGCCTCGCTGTGCTGTCCATGATCCTTCTCGGTCTGTTCTCCGGAGGCTCTGGGGCGGGCGCGAAGCGATACCCCGTCGCACCCGCCCGCGCCATTCCGGTAGCCCCGGCCGTCCGAGACGCCAGCGCCAGGGAGGACACCGACACAGGGAGAGACGCCAACGCCGCTCGACACGCGGCGTAAGCGTCGGGCCCGACTCAGCGTCTCCGACGAAGAATCGCACGCGGCGGAGCATTGGTGTGTTCGACCAACAAGGGCAGAGCCTGGCAGCTACTTGAGCTGCGGACACGCGCGCCGCTGCCGAGGGCGCCTGATGAGCGGCATCGGGCTGTTGATCCTCTTCGCGATCCTCGGAGCGTTCATCTGCGCCAAGACCCGCTCGCCCTCCGGCGCGGTGGTGTTCTCGCTGATCGCGTTAGTGCTGTTCATCGGCACGCCGGTCGGCCAGGCGGTGCCGGGAGCGGTCGGCACGGTCATGTCGACCGTCGACCAGGCGACGACCCGACCCTGAACGGCGGCGAGCAGTGACCGGCCGTGTGGCCGGTGCGCTCATGGCCGCGCGAGCCGGGGAACTGGAGGACGTCGCCTGCGGCGACTCGAGCGGGCAGCTCCGGGAGCTTGTCGCGGCCGCTCTCTCGGTCAAGGGCGCCTGCGGAGTCGCTGCGCGACCGGACGTCGTCCGGCCCTGGACCGCGAGCCTCGGCGGCCCCGCGGCGCCCACGGCGCGGTGGAGGCGGCACGGCACCTCCACCCACGGTCCCGGGTCCGACCGGGGTCTTCCCGACGGCGGGTCCGGTCCGATGAGGCGTCCTGGACCGGTCCCGCCCACCACGAGCAGGAGGTGGCAGCCATGACCAGCGACTAGCGTTCGAGCGCCGCGTGTCGAGACACCGACCCGGCGCTGTTCTTCCCGGCCGCGAACACCGGCCCGGCCCGGGCAGCGCAGATCTCCGCGGCGAAGGCCGCGTGTCGTCGCCCGCCTGCGTTGCGGCCGGGCGGGCGGGCGCGTACACCGGAGCCTGAGCGGCGTCCGGTTCGGCGGGCTCGCAGGTCACGGGTGTCGGTCATCCGCTCGGCGTGCCGCGGCGCGTGTCGACACCGGCTCGCGCCGACGTCAGTGGCGGGGAGTGCCGTCAGGGTGCCGCGCTGCCACTGAGGTCGGGGGGAGCGGCCAGGAGCCGGCCACCCGCGACGAAGGCCCCGACCGGTACCGGTCAGGGCCTTCATGTGAGGGTGCGCCGTCAGGGACTCGAACCCCGAACCCAGTGGACAGGGTTCACATCGGCCGTGGTGCTTCACCGTCTGCATCTGTGCTGCTCAGCGACATGATCGACTCGTCGTGGTCTTCTGCTGTGGCGGGTCGTCGAGGGCTGTGGTGTGACATAAGCGGTACCGAAAGCGGGCCGTTGGACGAGCGTTCCCATCGTGGATCGTGGCGGACGCGCCCGTGTTTGTTGGTCTCGCCCCGGGGCGACCCGAGCAGGGTGAGTGACGAGGACGACGTTCACGGCAGGAGCGACCGGCCTGCCCCACCGCCAGACGCTGTTGAGGCTCCCAGTCAGCAGCATCCCCACACCAGGGCGGAGGCCAGGGCTGATCACGACATGGCAGAGGCCGAGGAAGCGGTGGCGCGTGGGAGCGGTTCATCTGACCAGCAGGACTCAGTGGCCGGCATGGCAGGCGAGCGCGGGCAGGAGGATCGGCGCACGGTGTGGATGGAGCGTCATCCGGATCGCGACAGATAGTCCTCCCGGGGCTCCTATCGGCGCGGCCGGCCTCGCAGCTTGTTGACCTCGGTGACCAGGCCCTCGGGCGACGAGTCCGAGATCGTGCCCATGGAGCTGGTAGCGGAGGTCAGTTCAGCCGAGGGTCCGTCCAGCACATGCGCACGGTGGTCCCGGATGCGGAGGTCGTAATCGTCGAACGGTCGGACATGAGTCCGATCAGTCGGACGCCGCGACCTCGGTAGCCGGGGTCGCCCGGCGGCTTCCACGTACCATCGTCGTGCACGACGACCGCGACACCGCTTCCGCATGGCGGCCGGTTTGCCAGCACGTCGACGACGCAGGTGTCGCCGTCGGTCGTGGCGTGTTCGACGGCGTTGGTGACGGCTTCGTCGGTGAGTTGGACGACCGCGTCGGCGGTGTCCTCGTCGAGGTCTGCGGCGGCGACCCACTCGCGCAGCTGGAGTCGGACGGCGCGCACCGCATTGGGGCGAGCCGGCCCGTGGAAGGCGAAGCCGCCGGGGCAGGCCCCGGGCTCGGAGATCGACGGGATGCAGCCACAGGGGTGGAAGCTGGTCGCGACGACGGATGTGTTGGTGATCTGGTGCTCCTCAGAACGCCGATTCCTTCCGCGGAGTCCGCGGACGTGGCAGAACTCGGCTACCACATTCCGCGGCCCGGCACGCGCCGATGGGCCGCAATCAGATGGCGAGCGTCGCCACATCGGAGAGCAGCCCAGTGTCGGATGTGAGGCTCAGCCGGTGCGCTCGCGGGTCAGCGGCACCAGGCGGTCGTCGGTGGTGAACAGCCGGCGGGTCAGTCCGAGCGCGACGACGCTGGTCGTGGTGGAGGCGGCGGCGAGGACGAGGAACATGACGACGGCCTGGACCAGGACGGCCTGGATCGGCTGCACTCCCGCGATGATCAGACCTGTCATGGCGCCGGGGAGGAAGACGAGGCCGGTGGCCTTCGTCGTCTCGATCTGCGGGGTGAGGGCCGAGCGCAGGACGCCGCGGAGGTAGGGGCGGGCGGCTTCGCGGGCGGACTGGCCGAGCGCGAGGCGGGCCTCGATCTCGGCGGTCTTGTCGGCGAACTCCTCCTGCAGCCGTCTCCCGGCGAGCACGGTCGAGGTCATGGCGTTACCGACGATCAACCCCGCCATCGGGACCAATGTTCGTGCGCTCAGGGGGAAGACGCCGAGCCCGAACAGCACGAGCAGGGTGACCGCGCCTGCGGCGCCGAACGCCAGGGCCGCGATCGGGATCAGCCCGGGGATCGAGGAGGCGCGGCGCTGGGCGGTCCACACGGCGTAGCCGATCATGGCCGCGACCCACAGCCAGGACCACCAGATCGAGACTCCGGGCTCGAGCAGGAGCACGAGCACGCCCCCGACGAGCAGGAGCTGGACGAGCGCCCGGACTGCGGCCCAGACGATGCTGCGTTCGAGGCCGAGTCGCCATGCCAGGGAGATGACGGCGGCGAGGGCGACCAGGACGAGGGAGGAGGCGGCTCCGGTCCAGCTGATGGTCACGCGGACTCCTCCCGCTGCGCGGTCACGGCACCGTCGCGGACGACGAGGACCCGGTCGGACACGCGCTCGACCTGGGCTTCGTCGTGGCCGACCCAGATCGCGGCCAGTCCGCGGCCGGTGAGCTCGAGGACGGTGTCCTCGAAGGCGCGGGCCGGTCGTTCGTCGAGGGCCGAGGTGGGTTCGTCGAGGAGCAGGGTCTCCGGCTCCGTGATGAGGGTGCGGGCCAGGCACACCCGCTGCAGCTCCCCGCCGGAGAGGGAGTCGGCGTCCCGGTCGAGCAGGTCCGGTTCGAGGGAGACGCGGCGCAGCGCGTCGGCCATGGCGTCCCGGTCGGAGTCCACGGCGGCGACCGCGAGGTTGTCGGCCACCGTGCCGGCGAAGGCCACCGGGCGTTGGAACACCATGCCGACCCGACGGCGGTGCTGGTGGACGTCGAGTTCGGCGATGTCGGTGCCCTGGTAGGTGATCGTGCCGGAGTCGGGGACGTCGAGGCGGTTGAGCAGCCGGAGCATCGTGGTCTTCCCGGCTCCGGAGTCACCCCAGAGCGCGGTCACTCCATCGCCGGGGATGTCGACGTGCACCTCGTCGAGCACACGTCGATCGGCGCGGAGTACGGACACGTCCCGCAGCTCGAAGCCTCGGGTCACGATCGACTACCTCCCGATGGTGCGGGGTGCCCGGCCGCTCCGGGACCACGATTGCGACGACTCTGCCCTCATCGGACGAGCAGCGCTGCATGTTCCAGGTCGAGTTCGCGCTGGATGCGGGTGAACGAGGTCTCGCTGAGCCGGCCGCTGTCGCGCAAGGCGAGCAGCCGCGCGCGCTCGGCGCTCAGCACCGCCTGCCCGTAGCGGCGGTAGGTGTCGCGGACCGATTCCTGTTCCGACTCGTCGCCCGGCCGGATGGGCTCGAGCTGGGCCTGACTGTCGGCCTCCTGCGGGCCGGGACCGTGGTCGACGGCGTCGAGCCGCTCGTCCGCACTGATCTGACGGTTGCGGACCCGCCGGCGGAGCTGCTCGACGATCTCGCTGCGCCCAGGGCGTTCGCGCTCGAGGTCGTCGAGGCACGCCGAGCCGGCGTCCGCGGCCTCCCGACGGGCCAGCGCCTCGTTGCGCGCGTCCTCGTTCAGCTCGTTGCGGGCGCCGGGCAGTCGACGAGCCAGTGCGGACAAGGTCGTCCCCTGGACGAGGAGCGTCACCGCGATCACGACGAAGGTCACGAAGACGATGAGGTCGCGCTGGGGGAAGGGGCGACCGTCCGGGAGCGCGATCGGGATGGTCAGCACCGCGGCGAGCGAGACGGCTCCACGCATCCCGGCCCAGGCGGTCAGCGTGGATTCCGACCAGGTCGCCTGGCGCCGACGAACCACCGCCGGCAGGACCTGTTCGCTCAGCAGCAGCCACACGACACGGGTGATCACGAGGGCCCCGACGACGGCGACGGTCACCGAGGCGATGAGCGTGGGGGAGTACCCGGCGATTCCTGCGACCACGTCGTGCAGTTGGAGGCCTACCACCAGGAAGACCAGCCCCTCGAGCAGCCAGGACAGGGCGGTCTGCACGGAGCCGGTCACCACCCGCGCCCCGGGCTCCATGATCGTGGTCGCCCGGTGGCCGAGGTAGAGCCCTGCCACGACGACGGCGACGAGCCCGGAGCCACCGACCGCATCGGCGGGTAGATACGCCGCGAACGGGGCGATGAGGAACACGACGACATCGGTGTAGGGATTCAGGACGCGGTGGCGGACCCAGCCGACAGCGACAGCGGCGACCAATCCGGCGACCACGCCGCCGGCGCTGGTCAGGACGAACTCGCCGGCTGCGCCCGCGAACGACGTCGAGCTGGTCGCGGCCGTGACGGCGACCGTGAGGGCGGTCAGAGCAGCGGCGTCGTTGAACAGGCTCTCGCCCTCGAGCAGCGTCACCACCCGACGCGGCATCCGCGTCCGGCGGGCCACCGACGTCGCGGCAACCGCATCCGGCGGTGCCACGACCGCGCCGAGCGCGCACGCCGCGGCGAGGCCGAGGCCGGGCACCAGGGCCGCGGCCACGACGCCTACGGCCAGGGTCGAGAGAAGCGTCAGCACGACCGAGAGCAGCAGGATCGCCCGGAAGTGATGTCGGAAGGCAGGCAACGAGGCGGTGAACGCGGCGCCGTAGAGCAACAGCGGCAGCACGACCACCAGGACCAGCTCGGGGTCGATGTGCACGCGCGGCACGAACGGCACCCACGACACTGCAGCTCCGATGAGCAGCAGGGCGATGGCATCCGGTACCCCGAGACGACGCGAGCCCGAGCGCACAAGTGCGGTCACCACGATCAGCCCGACGACTCCGCCCACGACTGCCACCACGCGCAGATCGTCGCAGACCCAGCGGCCGGACCGACCGGTCGTGGCCGTGGCCAGGGACACGGCTCGCGCGGTATCCGCTTGTGCTCAACCGTTCCTTGAGTCGCGTCCGCGAACTAGGTTCGGAGGTCGAGGCGGAGGGGCGCGGAGTGCGGACAGAGGACTCAGGGGTGGGTACTGCGATGGGTGCGATCGAGGGGACCGGGGTGCGCGACCAGTCGCCCGATGCGGTGTTCGACCGCCTGACCGCCATGGTGGCCGCGATGTGCGGAGCGCCCGTGGTCATGTTCACCATCCGGGACGACCAATTGACGTCCTTCCGAGGCGCGATCGGGCTGCCGGAGGCGATCGAGTCCGGGCCTGCCGTGCCGATGCAGGACTCGATGTGTCAGTTCGTGATCACCGACGGCGTCGAGATGATCGTCCCGGACGTCCGGAACGACCCGGCGCTCGGCTGTCTTCCACCTGCTCACCTGCTGGGCGCCGGTTCCTACGCCGGCTTCCCCGTCCACGACCCCGACGGCAGTACCCTCGGCAGTCTCTGCGTGATCGATTACGACGTGCGCGACTGGACCCCCGCAGAACTCGACATGTTCCGCAGCGTCGCGCTCGCCGCGAGCAGCGAGGTCGCCCTCCGCACTGCCCTGCGGACTTCCGAGATCGCGGCGCGGCAGGCCGAGGAGGCGTCGCGCCGTGCCGAGGAGCACGCAAAGGAGGCGTCCGATCTGGCTCGGGTCCTGCAGGAGGCGCTCCTGCCCACGGCGACGCCGCGCATCCCGGGGTTGGAGTTGGCGACGCGCTATCGCGCGGGAGCCGACGGTACGAAGGTGCTCGGAGACTTCTACGACGTGTTCCCGGTTCCGTCCGGCTGGGGCGTCGTCGTCGGCGACGTCTGCGGCAAGGGCATCCAGGCGGCTCGCACGACCGCGCTGGCGCGCTCGACGGTCCGTGCGGTCGGCCACGCCGAGGACGATCCGGAGGTCGTGCTCACCACGCTCAACGAGGTGCTCCACGTCTGGTTCGGCGACCAGCGCAGCTTTGCCACGGCGGTCTACGCCACGCTGCACCAGGGGGCGCACGGCGTGGAGGTCACCGTGGCCAGCGCCGGCCATCCGGCCGGCTTCGTGGTGTGCTGCGACGGGCGGGTGCAGCGCCTCCATGACGGCGGGCGTGTCCTCGGTATCTACGCCGAGTCCGATGTGGCTGTGGAGAAGGTCCGACTCGGCCCCGGCGACGGTCTCGTGCTCTTCACCGACGGCATCACCGAAGCACGGAGACACGGAAACCCCGAGCAGTTCGACGAGGACGGCGTCGACCGGACGCTGCGTGCGCTGTCTCCGGGAACTTCGGCCGACGGCATCGCGACCGCCGTCAGCAATGCGGCCCTCGCCCACGCCGGCGGTGAGGTCTCCGACGACACCGCTGTCCTCGTCCTGCGCAAGCCGCCCGAACAGCGCTGAACGGAGACCTCGGGCCGAGCACGCCCGGCCCCGCCGCCGCGGTCACCGAACGAGGACGTGCACCTCGACGTCGTCGGGCACGCCCTTGCGATTCAGGTCCGTGCGCGGCCGGAAGCGACCGTCGGACCCGGGACCGAGGACCCGGCATACCGCGTCGGAGACGCACACTTCGCCGCCCTCGGCGGCGTCCGCGATCCGCGCGGCGATGTTCACGTCGCGGCCGAAGTAGTCGCCGCCGTCGAACCTGGGCCGGCCGAGATGCACGCCGGCGCGCTGCCGTAGCCGGTGGCCACCCATCGCCTCTGGATCGAGCCCGTCGACCAGGTCGCGGGTCCACTCCGCGGCGGCGAGCGCGTCGGAAGGATCGGGGAAGACCACCATGAGGCCGTCCCCGAGTCGCTTCACGAGCGTCCCTCGGCGGGCCACGGCAGGTTCGACGACCTCCGCGATCCGGGTCAGAGCGGTCAGCGCGACCTCGTCGCCGACCTCCAGGGTCCAGTCGGAGAACCCAGCGATGTCGGTGAAGAGCACGGCGAGCTCGCCGGAATCGCCCCCGGCGCGCTCGCCTCCGTGCTGGGCCTGCCAGAGCTGGAGCGCCGTCGAGCCGAGCTCGCGCAGAACGCTGGGTCGGTGCGCCGCCACAGGCGCCAGGCGCAAGGCCAGGTCGGTGGCGAGCCCCGGACCGAGCGACAGCGGGTCGACGGCGACGTCCTGGCCGGGCAGGTGTCGCCGGGCCCACCTCACGAACCCCGCCACCAACGGGTCGCCGTCCAGTCGCTCGGCCACCCTCTCGACCCCGGCCGCCAGCGAGCACGACGCCCGAGACGCGTCGCCGTCAGACACCACGTGCCTCACCGGGTCCCGATGAACTCATGATGTCCATCCTCGCTGCCATCGCCGCCACGGGGCTGCAAAGGCGCTCACGGACACAGGACGGAGCCGACGTGACGCCGATCCGGTGCGCAACTCGGGCACGAGGGAACGATGGCAGCGCTCCGCGGTATGTCGCTGAGAGCCCCTGGAGGTGCGCCACCTGATCGCGCGTGGGGCAAACTCTCACTCCGTGACCGACGCTGCGGACGCCGCGATCTCTGCCCTGCGCGAAGCAACCCAGGCCCTGGGGATCGGCCAGCAGGCCGCCAGTCGTGCCGAGCCCACCGACGATGATGAGCCCGGGGTCGCTCTCGAGGTCGCCTACCTCCTCGATGCCACCGTCCACCTGTTGCGCAGCACGGACCTCGAGTCCGTCCCGGGCAGCAGCGAGTCCCACCGGCTGCACGCCGTCGTCCAGCACCTGAGCAACGGCGCCGAGCTCGCTCGCCGGGGCCAGGTCGCAGGCGGCCCTATTGCCGCGCATCCCGAACCTCGCACCGCGGGGCCACAACTCTGATCGCGCCCCACGGCGGGCCGCCACACCTCGCGCACGGCGATGGCAGCACAGGACGTGTCCGTCGTCGACGCTGCGCCGAGCTCCGACGGAGCTGCTTCGTTCGGTGAGCATCCTGTGCGCTCGACGTGGTGCCGATTGCGCGCGATCCTGTCGATAAACTCGATCTCCAACCCGGAGCCTCACGCTCCCACCAGGCGTCGACCCCAAGCGCGCCTGAGACCGCACACGCGTACAGGGAGACTGCGCTGTGACCGAACCAGCCGAATGCTCGTTGTTGGACTTCCTCAACGGACCCGACGTCGAGCCCTCCGCCGAGTGGGTAGCAGCAGCGACGAGCCGGGAGCCGTCCGACCGGGCCGAGCAGGCTCTGATCGTGCAACGGCGCGCAGAGGACACCGAGCAGCGTCTCGCGGCGCTCCGCGCCCGCCGCGCCGTCGCCTCCCGCGACGACGAAGCCGTCGGCGTGCTGATGGCTGCATTCAACGTCGGCGCCGAACGGGCCTTCGAGTGCCTGATGTGGGTCAGCCAGCAGAGTGGCACGCCGTTACCCGACGTCACCCACCAGTTCATGGACCGCGCCGAGGCTCTCGGGTCCGACAGTCACGACCGCGAAGCCCTGCTCGGGTTGCTCTCCAAGCTCGCCGGCCGTGTGAACGCCTCGACGAGCTGATCTCGCCCCCGGCTCCAACAGAGCCTGCTCGCCGTCGAGCCCGCGACTGTTCGCAGAGCCCACGTCCGGCCGCGCAGACTGCGCAGGACGGGCGCGGTGGGCGGGGATGCCGGAGCCAGTCACGCCGGCGCCGACGAGCCGTGACCCGGGCCTCTACCGCCACGCCCAGGCCGCGATCGCGCGCACCGTCCCTCGCTCGGCAAGGAGGAGAAAGGATCGCGTGGAGGGCAGGCGTCGACTCGCCGTGCGCACTCTCTGCGAGCGCCCTCGGCGCGAGCGGGCCCGTGAACCCCCTACTCGGGCTGCGGGTCGGGGTCGGGTGCGGATGCCTGGGCGAGGAAGCGGTCGTAGACGACTGCGGCGAGGACGGCGCCGACGATCGGGCCGACGAGGTAGGCCCAGAAGGCGGTGAAGGTGCCCGAGACGATCTCGGGCCCTAGCGCGCGGGCGGGGTTGACCGCGCCGCCGGACACGGGTCCGCCGATGAGGACCGCGGCCGCGAGGGCGAACCCGACCGCCGGACCGACCGCGGCGGGGGCGACGCGCTCGTCGGTGGCCACCGAGATGATCACCAACATCAGCAGGAAGGTGATCAGGACCTCGACCAGCAGGACCTGTCCGATTCCGGCGCCGGTGGCGGGGACGGTGGCGCCGAGCGCGGCCTGGTCCCGGGCGGCCGAGCCGAACACGCCCCACACCGCGAGCGAGGCCAGGACGGCGCCGACGATCTGGGCGACGAGGTAGGCGGGGGCGAAGCGCCACGGGAACTTGCGGGTCACGGCGAGGGCGAGGGTGACCGCGGGGTTGAGGTGGGCGCCGGACACGTGCCCGAGCGCGGAGACCAGGGCGACGAGGACGAGGCCGAAGGCGAGCCCGACGGCCAGGGAGTCGACGGGGGAGCCGGCGATCGAGCGACCGAGCGCTCCAGAGACTGCGACCGCGGTGCCGGTGAAGATCAGCGCGAAGGTGCCGATCAGTTCGGCGGTGGCGGCGCGGACCATGTTCGCGCCGATGTCGCTGCCGTAGAGCCCGGCGGTAGGGCTGCTCATGGTGGTTTGTTCCTCTCCGTCGTCCGCCCATGTGCTCGTGGCGGCTGCTGGGACCAGTTACGCCGGTTGGACCCACTCCGGAGGCCACCCTCTCCGCGCCCATGTGTGACATCTGGCATAGCCTGGCCGTGCCGTGAGTCGGGGTCGGCTGCGGCGTCGACATGTCGGGTAGGTCGGCTGCGGTGACAGGAGGTCCTGCGCGACGAGAGAGCGAGAGATCGGGGGTGGCGTCCGTGTCGAGCCCGGACCCGTCGTCGGGCGGCGACGGCGCGGCCGCCGCGTCGAAACCCGGTCGGGCGGGGCACGGCTGGGACGGTGCCGCCGACGAGTGGCTGATCGCGCAGGCGGTGTCGGGGTCGAAGTTCTCGGGGCAGGCGTTCGAGGTGCTGCTGCGAAGGCACCGGGACCGCATCTACAGGATCGCGCTGCGTCTGACGGGTGACCCCGTCGACGCCCAGGACGTCGCCCAGGACGTCGCGGTGCAGCTGTGGCGCGCGCTGGCCGGTTTCACCGGGTCGTCGACCTTCTCGACGTGGCTCTATCGCATCGTGGTGAACCGCAGCCTGAACCACCGCCGCGCGCAGCGGGTCCCCGGCCGCCGGACCGAGGTGCTCGGTGAGGCCGACCACCCCACGGTGCGCGGCCCCGAGCCCCGGGTTCTCGACGCGGCTCGGCTCGATGCCGCGGGCGCGGCCCTGTCCGCGCTGCCCGCCGAGCAGCGTGCCGCGGTCGTGCTGTGCCAGATCGAGGGGTTGTCCTACCGTGAGGCAGCGGCGATCGTCGGCGTCAGTGAAGCGGCTCTGCGCAGTCGTCTGGAACGTGGGCGCAGGAATCTCGTCGCGGCGATGCGGGAGTGGACATGAGTAGCGACGCGTCGCTGCCGTGCGGCCGCGACCCCGACGAGTTGCTCGCGCAGGTCGCCGACGGCTCGGGCGCCGCTCGCGACGACCACCAGCAGCAGTGCCCGCACTGCCGGGCGACGCTGGCGGAGTACACCCGGCTCTGGGCGCCCTTCGACGAGCTCGCCGCCGCCGAGGTGCAGGCACCGGCCGGCCTGTTCGACCAGGCCCTGGCCGCGATCCGCGAACAGGCCGCCCCGTCCGGATACGGGCGGGTGCCCGACCCCGAGAGTTCGATCCTGGTCTCCGCCCACGTCGTCGTCGCGGTGGCCGGGCACGCCGCCCGCGGCACCGTCGGGGTTCGCGCCGCGCTCAGCGCGCTCGGAGCGAACCCCGAGGACGCCGAGGGCGCATCGACCGTGCCGGTGACGGCGGGGCTGAGCGGGCAGAGCGTGGCGCTCGAGCTGGCGGTGGCCGCGGAGTACGGCCACGACCTCCAGCGACTCGCGACGCATCTGCGCGAGCGGGTCGCCGCCGAGGTCCGGACCCAGACCGGGCTCGAGGTCGTCGTCGTCGACATCACCGTCACCGACGTCTTCCCCCGACTCGACCCGCCTGACGACGGCCGGAGCGGCCCCGCGCGCCGAGAGTGACCGGAGTCACCCGTTGGTAGCGAGAGGATCCGTCGCGGCCCGGGTCCAACCACACGTGGACCGGGACGCCTGAGCGTTCCGGTCGCCGCTCCCTCGGGTTCGGGGGGTCGGCCCAGACGACGTGCGAGGAGCTCCCATGACCGTCCCCACCACCGCCACCACGCCCGACCCCGCCGGTAGCGCGCTGTCGACCTCCCCGGCCGGCGCGGGCAGCGCGCTGGACACCCCCGAGGGCAAGACCACCATCTCGGACTCGGTGGTCTCCAAGGTCGCCGGGATCGCCGCCCGGGAGATCCCCGGGGTGTACGGCTTCGGCGGCGGAGCCGCGCGGGCCTTCGGCGCGATCAGCGAGCGCATCTCCGGCGGCCGCTCCTCCTCGACCCAGGGTGTGTCGGTGGAGGTCGGCGAGCGCCAGGCCGCGATCGACCTGACCGTCGTCGTGGAGTACGGCGTCGGGATCGCCGAGCTCGCCCGCGCGATCCGCCGCAACGTCATCGGCGCCGTCGAGCAGATGACGGGCCTGGACGTCGTCGAGGTCAACATCAACGTCGTCGACCTGCACCTGCCCAGCGACGACAACGACGACGACCGGGACGAGACGACCTCGCGTCCGGCCAACCGCGTTCAGTGACCGTCCCACCCACCTCACCGTCACCCGGTGACGGTGGGGACGCCCCGGCCTCGACCGGTCCGGGGCCCATGCCCCCGACCACGGCGGCACCTCCTGGACCGAGGCCCGGGCAGCCGCCGCGTTTCGACCCGGCCGGGCCCGTGACCGCGCCGCCGGCGCGCGACACCGACGCCCTGGTCGACCCGGTCGCGGCCGCGGTACTGGCCTGCCCCGCGGTCTCGCGGCTCTCGGCCGGTCCGTACGGCACCGTCGGGACCTACCTGCCCGGGCGGCGCGTGGCCGGCATCCAGATCACCGCGACCGAGGTCACGGTGCGCGTCGTCGCTTTCCCCGGCCCGCTGCGGACGCTGGAGACCCAGGTCCGGGCCGCAGTGTCGGCGCTGGTGCCCGGCCTGCCGGTGCACCTCGGGCTCGACGGCCTCGACGTCACCGGGCTCGACGCCGCCGGGCCGTAGCACCTCCGCACGACCTGCCGTCCGAGCACGCAGGTCGCCCACCGGCGGCCCCGCGCGGATGCGGGGGCACCGGCCGTCTGTCGGGCCCGGCCCCTCGCCGGGCCCGACGCGCGTGCACCTCCGCCCCTCGACGGTGTCCTCCCGCACCCGTCCCCGCACTTCCTGGAGTTGATCGACATGCCTGTCTCGAACACCGTCCTCGGCCTGATCGTCGGACTGGTCCTCGGCGTCTCCGCCGCCTTCGGCGGCTTCGTGGCGTTCCTGATCGTGCTCGTCCTGGGCGCGCTGGGGCTGCTCATCGGCCGCGCCCTCGACGGACAGCTCGACCTCGACGGCCTCACCGGCCGCGGCCGCTCCTCCAGCAGGCTCTGAGGCACGCGTGATGAGCAACCGCGACCACCGCCCCGAGCCGGAACCGGACGACAGCCCGACCGGCCAGGTCCCCGTCGTCCCACCTACGCCCGCGGAATTCGCACCAGTGACCGAGAAGGTCACCTCGACCGCCAACGGCCCCACCCCCGGCGCCGGCCGCCACGCGGGCCTCCCCGCCGACCCCGCTGAGGCCGCCGAACGCGGCAGCCTCTCGATCGAGGACGTCGTGGTGGAGAAGGTCGCGATCGCCGCCGCCGGCGAGATCGACGGTGTCGGTGGCGCCGCGCGGCGCGTGCTCGGTGTCCCCACCGGACGCGACGACGGCGACGGCCGCCCCCGCGCCTCCGCACGGGTCAGCGCCCAGACCGCCGCCCTCGAGGTTCGCCTCACCGTCGCCTACCCCGCCTCGGTCCGCGAGACCACAGAAGACGTCCGCGCGCACGTCCGCGACCGGGTCGAAACCCTGACCGAGCTGACCGTCACCCGGGTCGACATCTCCGTCGCCGCCCTGACCGCGGCTTCGGCCCGCTCGAGCAGCAAGAGGGTGATCGTATGATCCGCCGCCCCCGCCGTAGCCTGCCCGCCACCATCGTCGCCCTGGTCATCCTCGCGGTCTGCGTGCTCGTCGTCGTCGCCGTCGTCCAGTCCCTGCTCGGCCAGACCCCGTTCCTCACCCTCTCCGCGCTGCTCGGGATCACCTCCTCGCAGAGCTGGTCGAGCGCCGGCACCGTCGCCGTGGCGATCGTGCTCGCCGTCCTCGGACTGATCCTGCTGCTCGTCGCGATCCGCCCCGGGGCCCCGACAGTGCTGCCGCTGCGCGCCCTGGTCGACGACGACGGCAGCCGCGGCGCCGACGCCGGCGTCCGCCGCAACACCTTGACCAAGGACCTCGCCACCACCGCGGGCGCCGTTCCCGGGGTCACCTCCGCCAACGTCTCCGCCCGCGTGGGACGCATCACCGCCACCGTCACGGTCGCCGCCGCCGACCCCGCCTCCGTCCCCGGCGAGGTCCAGACCCGCCTCGAGACCCGTCTCGTCGAGATTGGCCCCGCCACCCGCCCGAAGGTGCGGGTCCGCGCCCGCGCCGACAAGAACACCTAGGAGAGCCCGTCATGGCCAGCCCGAACCGGCCCGCCCGGCTCAACCGCACCCTGCTGCTGCTCGTGGCCGTCGTCCTGCTCGCCGCGGCGGCATTCACGCTACTCACCGCCTTCGGGGTGCTCGCCCTGGTCTCGGCCGATCAGACGCTGACCCCGACCTCGCTGTCCCCGCCGACCTGGGTGTCCTACGTGACCATTCTGGTCGCGGTCGTGGTCGGGCTGCTCGCGCTGCGCTGGTTGCTCGCCCAGACCCAGCGCCGCGCCAAGACCGGCACCTGGCGTCTCGAGGCCGACCCCGCCTCGGGGGCGACCCGCATCGACGCCCAGGACGCCGTCGCCCCGCTGGTCGACGAGGTCGAGAACTACCCCGGCGTGCACCGCGCCTCCGCGCGCCTCGCCGGCACCGCCAGCCGTCCAATGCTCTACCTCACTGTCGGCACCGAGGACGCCGCCGACATCACCGACGTCCGCCGCCGCATCGACACCGACGCCGTCCCCCGGCTCCGGCAGGCCCTCGACCTGTCCGCCCTGCCCGCCGAGGTCCTCTTCCGCCTCGACGATGCCCGCAGCGCCCGACTGTCCTAACCGCCCAGTTGCCACACTGATTCGGACCGCTCCCTGGGGTGGTCGCCCCGCCGATCTGGCCTGCCCAAGCCTTTGCTCGGGTTGGCTGCCAGCACATCGAGCGAGCTGTCGATGCCGCTCACTAGCCTGAGCCGGTGGTCGAGTTCGACGAGGCGTTCGTGCTGTCCGAGTCGTTGCTCGCGGAGCCGTTGCCCGACCGTTGGCGTCACGTGCAGGCCGTCGCTAGCGAAGCCTCACGTCTTGGTGGCCTCGACGGTGTCGACGCCGAGGACCTGCGCGTCGCGGCGATCCTGCACGACATCGGCTACGCCCCGGCGATCGCGCACGAGCGCTTCCACCCGCTCGACGGCGCGCGCTTCCTCGCGCGCGAGGGCTGTTCGGACCGCGTGGTCGCACTCGTCGCCCGCCACTCCTGCGCCGTCGTCGAAGCGCAGCTCCGTCAGGTCGTTGGTGTCGAGTACTACGTCGACGAAGTCAGCCCGACACGTGATGCGCTCTGGTACTGCGACGCCACCACCGGTCCGCAGGGGCAACGGCTCACTGCTGACGAGCGCTGGGCCGAGATTCGTCACCGGTACGGCGCAGGCAACGTCGTCACGGCCTTTCTCGACCAGGCCGAACCCGAGCTGCGAGCAGCAGTCGACCGCACCCTGTCGAGGATGTCCACGGCCGGCATTCCGATCTAGTCGACGTGTGGGGCAGCGCCACGAACGCCGTCGTCGATCCGGCGTCGCATCCGCCCATCGATCGGCAGCTGCTCCAGCTCTGCCCGACTCACCCACCGCACGGTGCGGCTCTCGCCGCTCGAGCGCGGGCTGCCGCCGATCACACGAGCACGCAGGCAGATCGAGAACTCCTGCCGGACCTCGCCGTCGTCGTAAGCGATGACGTGGCGGGGATCGGAGTAGATGCCGACCACGCCCGCGACCTCGACCTCGATCCCCGTCTCCTCGCGGGTCTCGCGAACGGCAGCCTCGCGGACGGACTCGCCGAGCTCCTGCGCGCCACCAGGAAGCGCCCACTTGCCGTTATCCGTGCGCTCGATCAAGAGGACACGGTCCTGGTCGTCGACGGCTACGACGGCGACGGCCACCACGAGGCTGTTCGGCGGAGGAGCGTCAGGGTCGTCGTAGTAGTCGGTCTTCGGCACGCTCACAGGCCTACCACTTGGGAGGCGTGCCGCCCTCCCAGACGCGGTCGAAGCTGTCGGAGTAGGTGTCGAAGAGGTCGGTCGTTGCCGCGCGCATCAGGTGCATCGCCGGCGCGTGCGGCGCAGGGGCTCCGAAGATGTGGGGATTGACGATCATCTGGTCGTCGTAGCGGTAGATCGAGTTGTAGAGCGTCGTCCCGTGGCAGCGAATCTCGATCCCCGGTTCACCTGCGAGCTTGCCGAAGAATGCGAGCGCATTCTTGATCTTCGCGCCGATCGCGCCCTTGCCGATGCCTTCGTCGAGGCTGCGGCGCGCGACCTCGCGGCTTGCGGGGTCTCCGAAGAGCAGCCGAATCTGCGCGCCGTCGGCTCCCTTGCGTCGGAGGGCAGGCAGGAGGCCCGGGTTCTCGGTCAGGAACATGCCGACGTAGACGAGGACGTCGATCCGCTCGCCGGCGTCGTCGAGCATCTGATCCCACAGCTCCCGCGGGATCGCGTTCCGGCTGGGGTAGATCGTGACCTGCACCGACCCGCCGTCGGGAACGCTCGTCCCCGGCGCGGCGGCCCGTTGAGCGGGGACCTGCATCAGCGTGCCGGCCGGCGCGAACATCTCCGCCACCGTGACCCCGGGGAACATCGCCTCGAGCACCTGGCAGTGGTGCGGGTAGGGGAGGCCCTTGAGTCCGCCCGCCTGCCAGCGGTGCAGTTGTGCGCGGCTCGGATAGGTACCGACGTACGACGAATCGATCTCGCGCGCCACGCGGTCGTACTGCAGGCAGAACGCGCGGTAGTTCTGCCAGTGCCGATCCCGCAGGAGATCGCGCAGTTTCACGGCGGTGTCCATCGCGCTGTTCCCCTCGCGCCGAAGATCCCGTTCGGAGCGTAGACGAGACGAAGACGCGACAGGGCGAAACAGACAAGTCCGAGGCGCGACATTCGCGCCGACGCGATGAGACGTGCCCTCCACCGACCGTCGTATCGCCCCGCTCAACTGGGGCGGACGACGGCGCACCTCGCGCCATGGCGATCCAGGAGGAGCCATGGGTGGCACTGCTCCCACACCCCGAACGACCACCGAGTCCACCGGACTCCTGATCACCGTCGAGGAGGTCGCTCGCCTCTGGTTCGGCGAGGTCGGAGACGGCGGCTCCGCAAGCACCAACTGCCAGCGCATCCGTCGGCTCATCCCCAGGACGCTGCCGGCGCGCCGCATCGGCAACCGCTGGTACGTCAGCCGCGCAGTCGCAGAAGCGTGGGCGGCCGGCTCCGACCCGGCGTCGGTCATGACCCACCCGGACACGCGCGCCGCAGCCGAGGGCGCCTGATGAGCGGCATCGGGCTGTTGATCCTCTTCGCGATCCTCGGCGCCTTCATCTGCGCGAAGACCCGCTCGCCGTCCGGTGCGGTGGTGTTCTCGCTGATCGCTCTCGTGCTGTTCATCGGCACGCCGGTCGGGCAGGCCGTGCCGGGAGCGGTCGGCAAGGTCATGTCGACCGTCGACCAGGCCACGACCCCGGCTCTCAACGGCGGCGAGCAGTGACCGGCCGCCACGCGATCGTCGCGCTCAGGGCCGCGCGGGCCGTGCAGATGGAGGACGTCGCCTGCGGCGACGCGAGCGGTCGGCCCCTGGAGCTTGTCGCGGCCGCTCTCCCGGTCAAGGGCGCCTGCGGCGTCGCTGCGCGACCGGACGTCGTCCGGCCCTGGACCGCGAGCCTCGGCGGCCCCGCGGCGCCCACGGCGCGGTGGAGGCGGCACGGCACCTCCACCCACGGCTCCGGGTCCGACCGGGGTCTTCCCGACGGCGGGTCCGGTCCGGTGGGGCGTCCTGGACCGGACCCGTCCACCACGAGCAGGAGGTGGCACCCATGACCAGCGACTGGCGCACGAGCGCCGCGTGTCGAGACACCGACCCCGAGCTGTTCTTCCCGGCCGCGAACACCGGCCCGGCCTGGGCAGCGCAGGTCGCCGCAGCGAAGGCCGTGTGCCGTCGCTGCCCCGTGATCGAGCAGTGCCGGACGTTCGCCGTGGACGGGCTGCGCTACGGCGTGGCCGGCGGACTGACCGAACAGGAGCGGGTCACGCACCGCCGCTCGCGCACGACCTCCGGCCGGAGAGGCACGCGGTCTCGACGGCTGGACCAGGTGCGCGACGACCGGCTCACGGGTCGGCGGCTGTTGGAGGAGGGCGTCCGCCCGCGCGACGTCGCGACCCGCTGCGGGGTGAGCGAACGGACCGCCCTGCGCTGGGCCGCGGCGCTGCGTCAGGAGCTGGATGCGCAGGCGGAGCGGGTGTCATGAGCTCGCGAGTGGCCGGCCTCATGACCGAGCAGTGGGGGTGGCAGCCGACCGCCTGGCTGGAGGACGGTCTGCCGACCTGGCGATGGCGGTTCGCCCCGCGTGGGCTGATGACGCGCCGTCAGATGCGGAGCGCTGGACTCGCTCCAGGAGGCCGGCCACCGGTGGCGCGCGTCGTCTGCCGGCGGGGCCGTCGGTGGGCTGCGCTGTGGGACGGCAGCGAGCTCGTGGCAAAGCGGACTCCTTCGGCGGCGCAGCTCGACGCGGTGCGCCGTGCTCTGGCTGCTCGCCGCTGGTGCGGGAGATGTGAACAGGACGTCGGCTATTGCATCCAGGTCTCGCTCGGGCTGTGCGTGGACTGCCATGCAGCTGGTCGCGGCGGTGGCGGCCGTGGGTGAGCCGAGGCAGGTGCGTCCGGCGGTCGCAGCGGCTGAGAACGCGACCCACTGGTGGCGCACTGCGGTCGCCGCACAACGGGCGCTCCGGGCGGAGGCGCTCGAGCACGCCGACTTCTACGACCTCACGGCTGAGGCGGTCGGGACGTTGCGCTCGATCGAGGAGCTCGCCGAGCTCCTCGCTCGTCAGGTCGGTGGCTACGGCAGCGGGCGGGTGCTGCGCGACGACGCCGGGTGCGACCCGGCCGCGCGACTCGTACGCGCGGTCGCCGACGTCGCCTCTCTGCGGATCGCGGTCACTTCTGCGCTGGCCGAGGGCGAGCGCTTCTGGTCGTCCATCGGCCACATCGGTCTCGAGATCGACCCCACTTCCGGTCCTGAGGAGGGACGGCCATGAATACGGCAAGTCTGGTCCTGCTCGTCCCGCTGGCCCTCGCGGCCTGGGTCGCGTTCCGGCGCGGTGCCCGCCGGCCCGCCGCTCTGTTGGGCGCTGCCGCCGCGCTGCCCGGTTACGCGTTCCTGACTTCGCTGACCTGGCCTTTCGTGCTCCTGCTCATGGGCCTCGGTGGGCTGCTGGCGTGGCAGCGGCTCGCGCGGACGTCGTCGATCGTGTCGCGCTGGTCGGGTCGGAGCCGCCGCAAGGCTGGCGTCGCCTCGAGCGTGGACATCGCCCGCCGGGCGGGTGCGGTCGCGATGCTGGCGATGGCGGCGAAGGTCCGGCCGTCGCTGGCCGGGCTATCCCGGTGGGAGCGCTGCCGGGTCCCGGTCGCGCAGGTCGCGGTAGAGCTGGTTCGGGTCGGGGTGCAGCGGGTCTGGTCCTCGGTCGAGGACGTCGTGCTGATTTTCGGCGGGCCTCGGACCGGCAAGACGGGCTGGCTCGCTGGCCGGGTGATCGACGCGCCGGGTGCTGCGGTGGTGACCTCGACGCGTACCGACCTGCTCGAGTTGTGCGCGCCGCTGCGACCGGGCCCGGTCTACGTGTTCAACGCGGTTGGGCTCGGTGATCGAGAGACGACGCTGCCGTTCGACCCGCTGGTTGGGTGCGAGGACCCAGTCACCGCGGTCGAGCGGGCGACCGACATGGTCGCCGCCACCAGCCGTGGCTCGGCGTCGGGTGATGCGGAGCGGTGGGATTCCCAGGCCCGCCGGGTGCTGGCGGCGCTGCTGCACGCCGCCGCGTTGGGTCAGGCGTCGATGTGGCAGGTGCTGGAGTGGGTCGCCGACAACGACCAGGCCGCTCACGAGGTCCCCGCCCTGCTGCGCCGTTCGCAGGTGCAGGCCTTCGAGCGGGACGCCTCGCAGTTCATCACCACCAACGACCGCACCCGCACGTCGATCACCAACTCGATCATGCCCGCCCTCGGGTGGCTCAATCACCCGGCCGCCGCGGCCGCGGCGCAGCCGGGGGCGTCATTCGATGTCGCCGAGCTGCTCGATCAGAAGGCCACCGTCTTCTTGCTGGGGGCGGAGGAGGCGAACACCGGGGCGCTGGTGTGCGCGCTGACCGGGCACATCGCTCGTGAGGCCCGCCGGCTGGCGAAGGGCGGGCGGCTGGATCCGCCGCTGACGTTGGCGTTGGACGAGGCGGCGTTGATCTCGCCGGTGCCGCTGGAGAACTGGTCGGCGGACATGGGCGGTCGCGGGGTCACGATCGTCGCGGCGTTCCAGTCTCGGGCCCAGTTGCTCGACCGGTACGGCCCGCACAAGACCGCGACGATCCTGAACAACACCGCCTCGGTGATGCTCTTCGGCGGCACGCGAGATCGCGACGATCTGCAGTTCTGGTCGACCCTGGCTGGGGAGCGCGACGAGCGGATCACCACCACCGACCTGCACGGTCGCGTCGCGTCCCGCACGGTGCGCAAGGTGCCGGTGTTCTCCCCGGCGCAGATCGCGAACCTCGCCCCGGCGCGGGCGATCGTGTTCCGCCGCGGCATCGACCCCGTCCTCGGCCGCGCGCGCATGGCGTGGCGGCGCCGAGACGTCCGTGCCACTTCGGCCGGCTACCCGGCCGCGGCCGCCGCGCGGGGTGTGCGGGCTCGGCTGCTGTACACGCGGCTGGTCACCGTCGGTCGAGCTGCGGCGGCGGCGAGCGCGGCGAAAGCCGGGTTCGCGACGGCGGGTCGGGTCTTGTCGTCAGCGTCGGTTGCCCGTGAACGGCTGCGGTTCTGGTGGGGACGACTGCGGCCGACGGCGTGGACCCGTCGTCGAGAAGAGCGCACCCAGGCCCAGCGCCAGAAGCTCGGCCTCGACCGGTCCTGGCGGCGCCCGGAGGGTGAGCCGCGGGTCAGCGACGCGCTGCGTGTGCCCTCGCAGCGCCTGGTCGTCGAGCTCGATCCCGCACCTGACGACGCTCGCGACGACGAGCCGGTCGGCGGGGGCGAGCGATGAACCTCGCCGAGGCGTTCGCGACCTGGCAGGCCTGGAACGAGCGCAACGTCCTCGAACAAGCGCTGCGCCGCGCCGAAGCGGTCGGCCGCAACGAGGACACCCAGCAACTGCGCGACAGCCTCGCCGACGACGCGGACGCGCCGTCGGCCCTCGAGGCGCTGGCCGCGCAGCACGAACTCGCCGAGCGATTGGGCAGGTGGCGGTGGCACACCATCACCGTCGCGCGGGAGCAGGGCGCCACCTGGCGAGATGTCGCAGCCGTCACCGGCTCCGACCCGGTCGCCGCGCAGCAGGCCTACCGCGACCGCGTGGCGCAGGCACAGCGCGCCGCGGCCGAGCTCGACATCCCTTTCCGCGACGCCGAGCGCTACCGCGCTGCTGGCCGCGAGGACACCGACTTGCGCGCCGACTCGCGCGCGGCGACCTCCGAGGAGAACCCCGCCATGACATACCCAGACGACCTGCGGGTCGAGCACATCAGCGGTCCCGACCAGCTCGACGACGGCCCCGTCGTCGGCGAGATCGCCCTGCCGGGCGGCCTGCCACTGGACGAGGACGACGACGACCAGAGGTGGGAAGAGGCCTTCGAGATCGCCGACCGCGACGGCTACGTCGTCTTCGACCCCACCGCCCCGGGCGGCTTCCGACCCCTCACTGCCGACGAGCGCAACGAACTCACCGCGGCCGCCGAGCCGACCCGCAGCCCCGAGGGACAGCCCGACCATGCGGCGTACTGGAACTCGCCGGAGGGCCAGGCCCGCGTCCGGGACTGGGCCGTCGAGACAGAGGCCCCGGAGAAGGCACTCGAAGCCGGTCCGCGCGATGACCCGGACGAGCTCGAGCAGCGACTCGACGACCTGCGGGTGCGGCTCAGCGGTTACACGTGGCGCGAGGGCATCGACCGCGACGAGGCCCTCGTCGACCGCCGGGAGCAGCTCGGCCGCTGGTACGCCGACGACCAGGCCGAGCAAGACACGGACACTGAGCTTGACGACGACGCATCGCAGGACGCCTTGCCGTCGGGTTGGCAGATCGAGTGCGGACCCGATGTCGGGAAGTCGTCGTGACCCGCCGGCCGCCGGGCGCCACGCAGGGCGGGGAGGAGTTCGCCCGCGCGGAGGCGCTGGCCGGGCTGGCCCGGGAGGTCGACGGGCTGCGCCGCGCCGTGACCGCGGTGACCGGGGTCCCAGCCCGGGTCGATGACCTCGCTCGCACGCTCGCGCAGCTCGCGGACGCCGTGACCGCAACGCCGACGCGGCCGGGGCCAGTACCGGCTCCTTCGTGGCTCGCGGCGCCGCGGGAGGACCCGGAGCAGCTCGCTGCGCTGCTCGGGGCGCTGGGGGAGTGGCTGGGGATGGTGTTCCTACGCTACCCGGACGCGTCGTCGGTGCTGCCGGAGTGCTGGCTGTGGCACCCGGACGTGGTCGAGGAGCTGCTGTGGCTCTGGCAGGCCTGGATCGCCGCCTACGAGGCTAAGGGCGCGTCGGTACAGCTCGCGGGGGACTGGCACGACCGCCAGCGGCCCGGGGTGGTGCGTCGCCTCAAGGCTGCGGTCGGGTCCTGCTCGATCGAGCGGCACCAGACCCGCACCGGGTGGAACGAGCGCCCCCGCTCGACCGGCACCGTGCCCGGCCTTGATGCCATCGCCCAGATCGCCGACTGGTGGGGGACCGCCCGCGACCAGCCGGCCCCGGAACCGAGCGGTAGCTCGAGCTCGTCGATCCCCGGCTTCCTCGGCGCGGGACCGGGCACAGGGACTGGACGGCGGCGGTGACCGCGCCGACGACGGGCCGGTGGACCCGGGCGGCGATCTGGGGTCCGGGTTTGGCGGTCGCGGTCGGCGCGGCGGCGGCGACCGCCCATGGGCTCTATGAGGTCGCGGTCGCTGCACGGGTGCCGGCCGGGATCGCGTGGCTCTACCCGTTGATCACCGACGGGCTCGCGCTCGTCGCCTACGCCGCCACCGCGCGATTGTCGGGAAGGCCGGCGCGCTACGCCTGGGCGGTCGTCGTGATCGCCGCCGGTCTCTCCGGCCTCGCCCAGGCGGCCTACCTCGCCGGCGAAGGCGACGGGGTCGCGACGCCGAGCGCGCTGCGCTTCGGGGTCGGCGCGTGGCCCGCGATCGCCGCGGCCGTCGTCGCGCACCTGCTCTATCTCCTCGCGCACGACACCCCCGACGCCCCGCGTCCGGCCGACGCTCCGGTTCAGGGTTCGGCAGTCGACGGTGTTCAACCGCTGCTGTTCACGCCGCCGGACGTACAGCCGTCTGCGCTGTCCGAGGCTGTTCACCCCGCCCCGGCCGCTGATGGGGAGAGGGGGCGGTCGGACCCGGTTCGGGCGGCGGCGTCGCCGCTGCGTGACCGGGCGGAGGCGACTGCGAGGCGGCACGCCCGCCGCAACGGCCGTTGGCCCACGGTCAGCGAGCTCGAGGCTGCGGCCGAGGTCTCGCGCGGCACCGCTGCGGCGGCGCTCAAGGCCCTGCGGGCCGCGCCGCTGCCCGCACCGCGCCTGCTCGCCGATTCCTTGGCGACGACCCGACCGGCGACCGCGGTCGACGAGGCGAGCGAGTCCCGCGACGACAACAACGAGGCCCAGACACCGTGACCACCACCCCGAACCAGACGACGAGCAGCAGCCAGACGAGGACCGATCAGCAGCCCAGCACCACGAGAAGAGCAGAAGAGAAGAACAGCGACGCGACGAGTGGGCTCCGAGCAAGCAGACCGACGAGCCACCAGCGAGGAACGACAAGATCAAAGGCAGCACACCTATGCATCACGATCCGTCGGTGCCGCCTGCGGCGGGCCCAGGGCGTTCCGCGCCCGGTCGTCACGATCGCACCGGTCATGGCTGTTGATCTCCAGGTCAAGACCGAGAAGGGCAGGCAGCGTCGCCTGGCGGATCTTGATTGCGAGTTCGGGCGGTGGGGCTCGTGCTGAGCGTCGCGTCGGGCTACTCACCGGACTACCTGCTCAAGGAGGTCGCGACCGGGCGGGAGAGCTACTACACCGGCGCGGTCACCGGTGGGGAGCCGCCGGGGCGCTGGTGGGGCGCCGGCGCGGAGAAGCTCGGCCTGACCGGATTGGTCGACCCGCAGGACATGCGCGCGGTCTACGAACGGTTCCTCGACCCGCGCGCCGACGGGTTCCGGAACCCCGAGCGGTGGGACGAGCTCGCCGAGACCGCCACTCTCGGGCACGCCGGTCGGCGGTATCCGAGCGAGGACGAGCTGTACGCCACCGCGCTCGAACGGGAGCCGGACGCCTCGGCTGAACGCCGCGCCGAGCTCCGGGTCGAGGCGGGCAAGGCGACCCGGCACAACGTCGCCTTCCTCGACGTCACGTTCAGCGTTCAGAAGTCGGTCACCGTGCTGCATACAGCGTTCGAGGCCGAGGAAGTCGCGGCCCGCGCCGCGGGCGACAACGAGGCCGCGGCGGCGTGGGGCGAGTACCGCCAGGCCGTCGAGGACGCCATCTGGGCTGGCAACAACGCCGCGCTGGGATACCTGTCCGAGCGCGCTGGCTACGCCCGGGTCGGGCATCACGGTGGCGCGGCTGGCCGCTACGTCGACGCCCACGACTGGATCGTCACGTCGTTCTTCCAGCACGACTCGCGCGACCACGACCCGCAGCTGCACATCCACAACCCGGTCCTCAACCGCGTCGAGGGCCCCGATGGCGTCTGGCGCACCCTCGACGGGCGCAGCATCTACCGCTTCCGCCCGGCCGCGGCGGCGGTCGCCGAGCGCACCACCGAGGAACGGCTCGGCGCGACTCTCGGGGTGCGGCTGGCGATGCGCCCGGACGGCAAGGCCCGCGAGGTCGTCGGGGTCGACGAGGCCGCCACCGACCTCTTCTCGTCCCGACGCCGGGCCGTGTCGGGCAAGGCCGCGGAGCTGATCGCCGAGTTCGAGGCCCGGCAAGGTCGTGAGGCCAACGGCCTCGAGCGCGACCGGCTCTCGCGTCAGGCCACGATGGCCACCCGTCAGGCGAAGTCCCATGACGGCGAGACCCGCACCGAGTTCCTCGACCGCGTCGACACCAAGCTGCGAGCCGAGGTCGAGCACGGCCTCCGTGGTGTCGCGCAGCAGGTTCTCGACACTCGCACCGACACCCGTGTAGCCGACCCCTGGACCCCGGGCGCGGTGCTCGAGACGGCCTTGGCCGACGTCCAGTCCAAAAGGGCCGGCTGGACCCGCGCCGACCTCACCCGCGCCATCAACGACGCCCTGCCCGACACCCTCGGTCTCACCGACGGCACCGACGTCGCGGCGCTGCTCGACCAGCTCACCGAGGAGGGCCTCGCGCTGGCGACCCCGCTCGACACCGCCCGCCCCGCTGCCGCGGACCTGCCCGACGAGTTCCGTCTCGCTGATGGCCGCTCGGCCTACGAGGCCTCCGGCGCTGCCCTGTTTGCGACCCCGACGCACGTCCACACCGAACGCGCCATGCTCAGCGCCGTCGCCCGCCACGACCTCCCACCCGCGGCCCCGCTGCACGCGATCGACACGTTCCTGACAGACCTGCGCGACACCGGCTTCGACCTCGGTGCGGACCAGGCCGCCGCGGTGCGCGGGGTCCTGACCTCCGGCGCCCGGGTCGAGACGCTCGTCGGGCCCGCCGGGACCGGCAAGAGCTTCGTCGTCGGCGCCATCGCCCGCGCCTGGTCACATCCCGAGCTCCGCGGTGCCGGAGCACGCCGCGTGTTCGGCGTCGCCACCAGCCAGATCGCGACCGACGTCCTCGCCGCCGAAGGCCTCAGTACCCGCAACGTCGCCCGCTGGCTAGCCACCCAGGACCGGCTCGCCGACTCGCCGGGCAACTCCCACGACGACGACCGCGGCTGGCGCCTGCACGCCGGTGACCTCGTGGTCGTCGACGAGTCCGCCATGACCGACACCGCCGCTCTGACCCGCATCCACGACCACGTCGAGCGCGCCGGCGGGAAGCTGCTGCTCGTCGGTGACCACCGCCAGCTCGCCGCCGTCGGCGCCGGCGGCGCGATGGAACTACTCGCGAACGCAGGCGCCCGCTACGAACTCGCCGACACCCGCCGCTTCACCGCCGCCTGGGAAGGCCCCGCCTCACTGCGGCTGCGCGACGGCGACGACACCGTCCTGCGCGACTACCACCGCGAAGGCCACATCCTCGACTGCGGCACCCTCGACGACGCCGAAGCCTCCGCCACCCGAGCCTGGCTCGCTGACACCCTCGCCGGCCGCCGCTCCGTCCTCGTCGTCGACACCAACGACCAAGCCGCGCGCCTCGCCGCCCGGCTACGCGCCGAACTCGTCAGACTCGGCCGCGTCGACGAGCACGGCGTCCCCCTCGGGCGGGACGGGACCATAGCCGGGGTCGGTGACCTCGTCGCGGCGCGCCGCAACGGCTGGGAACTGATCGGACATGCCGGCAACGGCAAGGCCCCGATCAACCGCGAGGTCTACCGCGTCACCGCCGTCGGCGACGACGGCGCCCTAACCGTCGCCTCGACGCGAACCGAGGGCGCGCCCATCGTCTTGCCGGCCGAGTACGTCGACCGCGACCTCTCCCTGGCCTACGTCGGCACCGTGCACTCCGCCCAGAGCTTGACCGTCGACACCAGCCACCTCGTCGCCTCGCCGTCCTCCAGCCGCGCCGCGACCTACGTCGGGCTCACCCGCGGCCGCGAGCGCAACACCGCCCACACCGCCACCGTCTCCGCGCCGAACGACGCCGCGCGCGGTCTGACAGCGGACCATGCCGTGCATCGCGACCCCGTCGCGGTCCTCGCCGGCGTCGTCGCCCGCGAGGACCGCACCGACGACGAGTCCGCCCTCGCCATCGCCACCCGCTCCGCCGACGAAGCCGACAGTGCACGCACCGCGGGAGAGTTGTTCGCCGACGCCGCTGCACTCGCTGCCACCGAGCGGACCGGGCGCTGGCTCGACGACCTTGCCGCCGACGGCACCATCACCACCCACGACCGACAACGCCTCGCCGCCGAAGACGGGGCGGCATCGCTGAGTCGCGTGCTGCGTCGCGCGGAGCTCGCCGGAAACGACCCAGAGACAGTGCTGCGCGAAGCCGTGACCGACAGACCTCTCGACGGAGCCCGCAACCTCACCAACGTCATCCACGCCCGCGTCCGCGACGCCCACGACTACGACCCCGCCGGCAGCACCTGGACCGACTGGGTCCCGACGACGGGCCGCGACGACTGGGACCGCTACCTCACCGGCCTGGCCGAAGCCGCTGACGACCGCGCCGCCGAACTGGCCGAACAGCTCGCCGCCGAACCACCGTCGTGGCTGACGGAGGCCCTCGGGCCGGTGCCTGAGCAGCTCGCGGATCGCGAGTTCTGGCTGGAGAAGGCGGCCGCCGTCGCTGGGTGGCGCGAGCTCAATGACCACGAGGATCCAAATGACGCCCTGGGACCGGCCCCCAGCCCGGGGCAAGTCGAGGCGTACGCCTCCTTCCGAGCCGCGTGGCGGGCCCTCGGCCGACCGGAGATCGACCGCGAGGAACTCGAGCTCTCCGACGGCCAACTCCGCGTTCGAGTCCGCGCCCACCAGCGCGAGGCCGCCTGGGCGCCGCGCTACGTCGGCAACGAACTCGCTGGCACCCGCCAGGCTGCTGATCGCGCTGAGCAGGACGCCCAGCTCCGTCGCGCTGAAGCCGAGACAAGAGCCGACGAGCAGGAGCGCGCCCAGGCGCTGCGCGAAGCCGAAGAGGCCCGCTCGCTCGCCGAGACCCTGCGGGCGCGAGCCGAGGAGCTCAGCGAGCTCGACGACGCCCGGTCGCAGTGGCTCGCGCACACCTCCGGCACGCGCGCTGCTGCGGATCGCGCCAAGGCCGAGCTGGCCGCCCGGCACGCCGACGACGTCGACCCCGAGCCTGCCGTGACCGCGGCCGAGTGGCTGGCCGCGCATCGCGAGTCGGTGGCCGAGGACGAGAAGGACAAGGTCGTCACTGACGAGGACGTCACCGACCGGCCAGACGAACTCGCGTCAGAAACGAGCGACGACAAGCCCGACGAATTGGCCGAGCCAGAGGGCTCAGAGCGTGACTTGCGCGAGGTCGCTGCGTACGAGCCGGGCCCGACGAACGAGGACGACGTGCGCGTCCCGACCGCTGACGAAACCAGCGCCGCAATCGGGCGGGCGAACCGTGCGCTCGTCGAGATGAAGGCACGGGACGAGATCGACGCCGCGGAGGAGGCCGATCACCGCAGCGAGCAGCTCGCCGACTGGCAGGCGCGCGACGCCGACGTCGAGACGGAGGACGCGACCACGGAGGTGGACGAGCCGGTCGAGGTCTAGCGAGCTGACTGCTCTGCCAGAACCTCGTACGGGGGCGGCCCTTCGCGCCGCCAGGCCCACCGCAGGGTGTCCCGCACGCCCTCGCACCAGCCCGGACGTGTCCGCGCCAGCCGCGGCCGTCGTTGCTCGAGGGTCAGCGCCTCGACGTACTCGGCCTCGATCAGCTCCTCGTACGGAACACCGCTCCGTCGGGAAGCAGGGGAGCGGAGGAGCCCAGCCGGCCCGCTCGACAACCTCACCGGTGCGGTCGCCAGCCAGCGACACGTCGTTGCGACCGCGCCCGCGTACCAGTCGTCGACACCGCGGTCGTCGTGCTCCGAGGCCGCCCGCCACACCGCGACGAACTCGTCGCGCTGCACGCGGACGTTTCCAGGCGGCAGCCCAGCAACGTCGGCTTCGGTCACGTTCACCTGCTCAGAGTGACGCCATAACCGGGGAAAAGCGACTTCGCGGCCTACACAGCGCCTGCGAGGCTGATGACCGCGAGTACCCCGACGAGGAGGACCAGTACGATCGCCCACGGGAGCGGGTCACGTCCGTCGTCGAGTCGGAAGAGGTGGACGGCTCGCCAAGCAGCCGTCGCCACCACCACCAGCAGCAGGAGCCCGCGCGTGGGCCCGATCGCGTTGACTACGTCGACCCCGCCCCCCGTCACGGGAGGCAACGCTACGAACTACTTGCCGACTTGTGTGGTCGATTGGTGAAATTGGCTCCCGCGGGGCCCTCCCTCCCGCGCGGAGCGAGCGAGCCCGTCCGCGCGAGCGGTGCTGTCGAGGGCTGGCTCGCTGGCGAGTGGCCATTGTGGTGTGGCTGGCCCACGCAGCGGGCGCTGAAGTGGACCGCATATGAGCCGCGCTTGTCGGGTTTCAGCGGGACCCCCGAAGCGCATATGTGACCGTTGGAAGTTAATCGGCTAATTCGACCCACATCGTTCTGAGCTGGGTCCTCTGACTGGCGGCGATCTGACGAAACTGGTTACTTAGCGAGACTGTTTCCATGCGAGCAACTACTGATTGGAAGTCGTCGACGGAATCTCTGGTAACCTTAGTCGCCGTTCCGTACGCCAAGACATAGGTTCGGTTCTTGCTAAATACGTCCAAGAAGTCTTTCTCGGACATCTGGGTTCTACCTCGCTTGACAAGTCGAGCGTGGTGTCTCTTCAATCGATCAGGAGAGTCCGACCTCAGGTCGTTCTCGATCAGCGTGGCGGAATTGATTACCTGCGACCGCACGTCGCGCATCTTCACGTCAAACCCGTGCTTGAGGTGGATAATAAAAACGCCCTCGTTTGTCCATGCCAGGGTGTCGAAGAGCTCGACATTGTCAGTAAGCACGCGATCGCCATTGATGCCTGCAATCAAGCTCGCGGCAAGTTCGTTGTACTCTTTCTCGGCAAATTCTTCTTGCCATTGCGGGAGGCCGAGAGTTGAAGCGTCGAGATCGGTCTCTTCTAGAACGGTGGCAAGGTCCTCGGTCACCAGCCTTACGTAATCTCCGTCAACGCGATACCAGCGTCCCGCGAGGAGAAAGTAGGTCTGACCCTCGTGCTGCATCTCGCCATGAAGATGCTCGAACAATGTTCCATTTGTTCCCACATCCGCACCAAGCTCAGGACAGCGAGATGCAATGGAAACGTCTCCGAGGAGAGGTTCTCCGCCTGCAAAGCCATCGAGGACTTCAACGACCTCACCGAGGCTCGGTCGATGGTCGCTCTCAAGGAGTGTCTCGGACCCTTTCGTCACAATGTACGTATCTGCATTGGCGTAAAGGGTTGCTTCTACATGCGTCAACGCAAAATTCGCCAGGTTCCTCTCGGTGAACAGCTTTGAGGAGAGCTCCTTCTTCAGAGTCTCTATGAGGCCCTTGCTTTTCCGAGGGTTGAGCAGTGCGATGGAATCGAGAACCCTCCACTCGTCATCTTCTGGAAGCTCGGCCTCGCTAGTCGCGAGCGTCCAGCGCATCAGCTTGATCAATTTTTCGAGACTCTCGACCCGCGGAGTAAATTTGATCGAGCTCGCCACTTCAACCCGCATCGATTTCTTGTGTCCATAGATCGAGACGAACTCCGACTCAGCAAGAGTGTCAGTGCGAACTTGTCCGCTGAGCGCCGTCCACACGTTCTCCAGGGACTCAGTGTGAGTGATGCGCCTCGGGTCGCGAAAATTTACGTCAGTCGCAAGTGCGGCGCCCGTGAGTGGACTCGAACGCGCTCTCTTCACCTCTGGCTGCGCCACTCGCCGCGCCACTGCAATCGGAAAAGAGACATCGATAAAGCGTTCGAAGACGTGGGAAGCTTGGCCCCCCGTGTGCGCGAATAGTTCGTCCTCTATCGCGACGAAACCGATGAATTGCTGATTTTGGCTCCGAGCCTCCCTTATCTCTACACCTGCTGGTTGGTAAAACTTCGACCACGGGCTTGCATAGCTCCTAGATGTAACATTGCGGTAGACCAGCAGATGGCAACCCTCGAACTCCCCGGAGTCCTCAAGAGCAAATGTGAGCGCCTTCTTGTTGCGATTATAGGCGTCAACGATCTTCTCGGGGAGGGCTGATACCGCAATATCGTCGCTTTGTAGGAATGCTCTGATCTCCACAACGTCGAGCCGAAAAATGGGCGGGGCGTTGAGCCCTGCCTGCGCTGCCGCCACTGATCCCCCCCACCGTGCACTCATCGCTTGCCTTGGGTGTCGAGATCTTGGGAGCAACTGTTACCAGGATGAAGCCAGCTTCAGCTACGAACGTGGACGACCAGCGGCCGCTGGAAGGCACTGACCAGCATCGAGCTCGTGCCGCGTCGAGCCCGGCGTAGAAGCGCTGCAGGGGAACGGCGCCGGTCTGCGCGGCGGCTGAGCCGACGACGCTGCGGCTCAGGTCGGGCAGCTCGCTCCACTGCGGAGCTTCGTAGCCGAGCCAGGTCACCGCCGCCGTCGTCCCGGGGGTGGTGTCGGGGTCGTACTGGGCGCTGAGGAACTCGGACTGATCGCGCAGGTTGGCCATGTCGGCGTCGTAGCCCTTGAGGCTGCCCTGGACGGTGGCTAGCCGCTCTCCCCGTCAGGGCGCCGTCGTCGTCGCTGCGCGACCGGACTTCGTCCGGCCCTTGACCGCGGGCCTCGGCGGCCCCCAAGCACTCGAGGCGCGTTGGAGGCCAGGAGGCGCCTCCACTCAGCACCCGCGCCCACCAGCCCGGCCTCCGACCGTGGGGTCCGTCTACTTCCGGGAAGGACCTCTCTAGGAGGTGCAGCCTCCGGAAGTCGACTGCAGACGGGAGCCTGCGTGGCGGCCCGGTCAGGCTCGGTTGCAGCGGCAGGATGAGCAGATGGACACGGGTGGGCCGCCGCTGGGGGAGCGGGCACGTCGGGCGCTGCTGGACCACGTGCTCGAGGTCGGGGACGCGGCCGAGCGGTCGTATCTCGAGGTCAAGACAGAGGTTGACCTGAGCAAGCCGGCTGGGGTCGCCAAGGTGGCGAAGTTCTTGCTCGGCGCCGCTAATCGGGACCCGGCGGATGCGAGCCGCTACTTCGGGGGGTATGCGGTCATGGTGCTCGGAGCCGGGAAGGGAGTCCGGCACGGTCTGCCGGCAGGGGTCGAGCCCCACGAGCTCGAGGATCGACTCCGTCCGTACCTGGGGACCAATTTCCCGACCTTCGACCTCGAACGGCTCCCCGCCGACGAGCCGACCCGTGAGGTGCTGTTCGTGCTGGCTGCCCCTCCGTCCCGAGGCCAGCCTCCCTACCCCTGCCGCAAGAACTTCCAGGGCGAGAAGGGGCAGGAGAACCTGGCCGACGGCGCGATCTACGTTCGGGGCCACAGCAACACCCGACCCGCCCACTCCGGTGAGATCGACGCACTGGTCGAGCGGGCCCGCGGTGAGCACGACCGGCGCGAGATCGATATCGCCGTCGACGCCCTCGGCCCCGTACAGCGCATCCTTAATGCCGACGAGCTGATGAGCGCCTTCTTTGACCAGACCGAACAGAAGTTCCGCGACGCGCTCGCAGGCCCAGAACCCGACCCGATCGCTTTCCCAGCAGCCACGCTGTCCGGCGCTCCCCGTCGGTTGTCCGTGGAGGAGCGCGAGGAGCACCTGGCGCGCTGGGTCGACGCCCGGCCCGCCCTTCTCGCGCAGGGCCGCGACCACCTGCTCGGCGTGCTCCTGCAGGGCATGCGCCTATCAGTGACCAGCAACGGTCGCTACATCGACCACCCCCGCCTGACGGTCGTGTTCCACGATTGCACCTTCGTCGAGCACCTCGAACACGGCGATCTCGACCCGCAGACCCTGATCGAACCGGTGATGGGGCGCCACCACGATTTCTACGACGCGGTGTCACCGCCGATGCCGATGCTCGCGAACTACCCGGTCCGCTGGGAAACCGACGGTCGAGGCGTGCGCGTGACCCTGACCCCCGACTCGCTGTACCCCGACGACCCGTGGATTACCGAAGGCGACGACTACTGCATCCTCGTCGACTCCGACCGCTCCACTGTGCGGGTCAGCTGGATGATGAGCGAGCGCGGGAACGACGAGGTCTACCGAGGCGAGTTCGATGTCCCAACTGCTGATCCCGAGGACCTCTTCGCTCTCTTCCGTGCTTTCCGCGACCAGGACCTGCGGGACACCACCTGACCATGGCCCTTCGGCCACGACGGCGCCCCGGGGCGCCGTCAGCTCCGGAAAGGGGAGGACTGGTCACACTCAAATCGAGGACCTCCTCGCGCTCAGTGAGGCTGAGCGCGTGAGGTGAACAGGTTGAGCGCTCGCTCCAACAGCAGCACCGGTCCTGCGATCATGTTCGTCAAATCCGTGGTTGTGGTGACGACGCGAGCGTGGAAGCCTTCTGGCGTGTCCAACGCGTGCGTGGCGCCCATGAGCATGTGCCAGCGGCCGCTGTGCGCTGCGGAGTTCAGCTGCGCGAGTGTGAGGTTCAACGCCGACCGCAAGGCCGTGTCGCACTCGTCGAGGCGTTCGTCGAGCGCGTAGCCCAGCATCTCCTTAAGGGTCGGATTCTTCTTCAGCTGCCCTCGGGGGAGGCCGATCTTATCGGATACCTCGAGGAGAGTCCTCTGTCGTTCCGCGACTGTGGTTTCGATCTGTTGCCACTGCTCGGGACTGCCGACGCCGATCGTGTCCCTTGCGTCTTTCAGCATGGTTTCGTAGGAATCGAGGTCGTCCTTGGCCAGGCGCAGCGCGTGCTTGGTACGGATGGTGCGGCTCGGCGGTGCGAGCACGAAGACGGCGGCGGCGGCGCCGTTAAGTGCCGCCCGGGCCAGCGCGCGGTGACCGGTGCCGTACGCGGTGCGGTCGCCGGCGAGGGCGGCGAAGAACGTCGAAAGAGCGTCGATGCCGGCTGCGATGCCCGTCCAGGCGATGCTGCTCGTCGGGTACTCGGGATAGGCGCGGTCGTCGGCGGCGAGGCTGCTGCCGGGCTGTGCCTGCATCGGGTGCTCCAGCATGGGGCGCAGCGCGGCGACGACTGTGGACAGCTCCTCGAGACGCTTGAGCGCGAACTCGCGTGCCTCCTCGGTCTCGCCGGTCCCAATGGGGACCGCACCCTCAGGTAGACCATTCGTCACGCAGCCAGGATGACGGATGCCGTCCACCCAGTTTCGCCCCGTCTGATGCCGAGCCACCCCGCGTGGACGGTGCCGCTCTCACTAAGGCGCACTTCTCGCGCCTCGAAGGTCAGTGCCTATCGAACCGAGACAGGGGCGCCGTTGCAGTTCCGGAGCTCGGCGATCAGGTGGTGAGGGCGTGGTGTTGCCGCACGACCGCTGTGAGGATCTCGCTCGGCTCCGGATCTGGCGACACCTCCGGCGCCGCGAAATCAGCCTGCTCGGCATGATGCGCGGCTGGTCCTGAGGCCGCCAGCCTCGGCGCTCCGCCGGAGCTGCGTCGACACGATCGGCACGCCCGCGGGCTCATCGCCGAGCCGACTCGGACCTCTGTGCTCGCCGCCGCGATCTCAGCGACCCCGCGGTGAGCGGAGCGCGCCAGCGATTGGTGCGCGGTGCCGCGCTCGCGCCGGGTGGTGGGTCTGACCATCTGTCGGTGAGGACCGGACGTTCAAGCGTCGCGCCTAGCGGCGCTCCGGTGGTGCCGCCTGCGGCGGCGCTGTTCTTTCCGGGTGGGCCCGGGAGTTTGATCGGGCCGCTCTCCCCGTCAAGGGCGCCTGCGGCGTCGCTTCGCGACCGGACTTCGTCCGGCCCTTGACTGCGAGCCTCGGCGGCCCTCAGGCGCCCGAAGCGCGGTGGAGGCCAAGAGACGCCTCCACCCAGCGCCCGGGCCCACCAGCCCGGCCCGGCAGGGGGAGGGCCGATGAGCGGCACGCACCACGACAGCGGAAAGACCTACGAGGGCGCCACCGATGGCGAGCTGATTCAGGCATGGCTTGCAGGTGACAACAACGGACTGAGCGAGCTCGTGGCCAGGCACCATGCATGGCTGACCGCCAGCGTCCGGTACCTGTCCTTCGGTGAGCGAGATGTTGAGGCCGTGGTGCAGGACGTCTGGGTGGACGTGATGCGAGGCGCGGGCGGCTACCGGGGGACCGGGTCTGTGCGGGCATGGCTGGAGACGATCGTCCGTCGACGCATTAGGAGCACCTGGCGAGGACGGAGGGTCCGCCCCCAGGTCCTCACCGAGACGATGGACGAGACCGCGAGGGTGGAGGTCGGGCTGGCGGAGCGGGTCGAGCAGCGCCTCGCTCTGCACGATCTCCTTGCAGCCCTGCCGGAAGGGCAACGAGAGGCGATCTGGTGTGTCGACGTACTGGGACTGTCGGTCAGCGAGGCGGCGGAGGCGCTCGGTGTGCCTGCGGGGACGATCAAGTCGCGGTGCAACCGAGGGCGTGAGTACATGCGGGTGAGGCTCAGCGCCGAGTAGTCCGCGCGGCATCCCCGACGGCTGGCGCCGTCGAGGATGGAACCGACGGACCGGTCCTGGCCTCTACGGGGCATGGACCAGCTTCACGACCACCGTCGCGTCGATGTCGCCCCCATCGGCGAGGAGTTTCGTCGTGCGCTCGAGGGCGACGAGTACGCGACCAGGGCGCTGCACGCCCTGGCCTACCTCTCCGACGATGGCCGGCTCAGCGAGGTCGCCTGTCGGGCGCTGCGTGCGCTTGGTGGTCCCCGGCAAGACGGTCGCCGGCCTTGGGAGGCAGACCGAGTGGACCAGCCTTGGGTCTGCGCCGTCGTCGACCAGTTGCTGAAGCACTACCGCTAGACGACGGCCCCCGCGAGCACCCGCTCTGCCGGAAGACTGGTGCCGGCTCAGCTCAGAGCCGAGTCGAGGAAGATCGCTGCGTCGGCGTGGAGCTCGCCGCGGCTGACATACGCGTCCTTCAAGAACCGCGCCTGGCCCATCAGGTCGGCCTTCATCCGGTCAGTGAGGGTGCCCTCGTCGTCGAGGATCGTCGCGTAGGTGCGCCGCCAGGTGTGCGGGGTCATCCAGTCGAGCCCGACGTCCTCGCGCACCGAGCGAAGAGTGCGGCGGACGTTCGACGGCCAGCGATAGGTCGGTCGGCCGTCGCGGCCGGCAGCCGGGAAGACCGGCCATTCCGGTTCGCCGGGCTCCTCGAGCCGGCGCCGCAGCATGTCGGCGGCGAGCTGAGGGAGAGGGACGACGCGGAGGGCGGCCTCTGTTTTGCCGTCGTGGCGCACGAGGCCCTTGCCCTTCACCCATGTCACGTTGCCGGCGATCGTGACCACCGGGACCAGTCGCTCGCCGGCGGCTGTGCGGACCGGCACGCCGTCAAGGTTGAGGTCGAGCCGACGGGTCGCCAGCGCCTCGCCGACGCGGAGGCCGGTACCGAGGAAGAAGCGGACGAGGTCGGGAAGCTCCGCGGCGCGCGCGACCTTCTGTCGACGTAGGACGGCCGGGTCGTCTGATGAGCCGTCGAGCCACGCGAGGAAGTCGCGCCGCTCGTCCGCGGTAAGTTCGCGTGGTCGGCTCGCGCGCTGGCCCTTCGGCTGCTCGATGCGGTCGAGCTCGCGGACGGGGTTGCTCGCGACGGCTTCGTTGAGCACCGCGACCTGGAGCACGCCGCTGACAATCGACCGGAGCTTGCGGCGCGTGTTGGCGGCATAGCGAGGCTCCAACGCCTCGAGGAAGGCGTCGAGGCGGGCCACCGTGCACTCGCGAAGCCTGAGGGCGCCGAGCGCCGGCAGGATTGTGCTCCCGAGGTGGAAGGCGTAGAGAGCGTGCGTCGAGTCCTCACGGCGCCGCTCGACCTTGGTGAGGTAGAGCGTCGCAGCCTCGGCGAACGTCGAGGCCGGCGTGAGCTCGCCGGTCCGCGCCACCCCGCTGCCGCGCTGGCGGTCCCGAATGGTGGCGTGGAGCGCTGTGGTCGCCGCCGTCTTGGTCGGCCCGTGGGCCTTCAGCTGGCGGGTGACGCCGTCGTGATCACGGAATCGGCACCGCGCGACCCACACCCTGGGGCGGTCCTCGATGACTCTGATCTGCCCTGGCGTGCCGAGAGGGAGAGGAGGTCGAGCCACGCCGTGCCTCCCGAAGGTTGGAGTAAGCGCGCCGTAGACGCGCCGCTACTCCCTGGGAGAAAACCACGGCAGACTGCTGACCTGCAACGAAGGGTGCGCCGTCAGGGACTCGAACCCCGAACCCAGTGATTAAGAGTCACTTGCTCTGCCCATTGAGCTAACGGCGCGTGACCAGAAGACTAGCACTGCTGATCTTCCGGTCCGGCAGCAGGGGTACCGCTGCCGTCCGGGTGAGTGACGGGACTTGAACCCGCGACACCTGGGATCACAACCCAGTGCTCTGCCAACTGAGCTACACCCACCATTGGCTGCCCCCGGCGTCCCGGCGACCGCATCAGACTACAAGCCGCCGTCGAGCCGGTTCCCACCGGGTCAGGCCGTCGGATCGTCGCGGAAGCGGTAGACGACGTCCGCGAAGGCCGTCGTCGGGAAGGAGAACAACACGCGTGCCGGACCGTCGCCGGCGGACAGGCCGTGCTCGATGCCGCCGGGCAGACGGACGTGCGTCCCGGCGTGCACCGTCGTCTCCTCGCCCGCCAGCGCGACGTGCGCGGTGCCGGACACCACGAAGTACAGCTCCGTCGCGGCGTGGCGGTGGCGGCCGAGCCAGTCGCCGAGCTCGAGGTCGATCACACCGGTGGTGATGGCGTGCGGGGCCGGGTCGGTCCCGTCGTCGAGCAGGCACCAGCGCAGGCGGCCGCGGACGGGGTCGTCCCAGGTCTCCCACGACTGGTCGACGGCGGCGGTGAGGAGCGACATCGGGCCTCCCGGGGTAGGAGGGGACCCCAGGACTCGAGGCGGACCTTCACGGGTCGACCGAGGGACGGAGGCCGGAAACCCCGCCGTGGCGCGCTGCTGACGACCAGGGTCAGCCGTGTGCCACCGCTGACACCGGAGCGGGAGCGACCCGTCGTCAGGAACGCTCGGCGTCGACCACGTCGGCGGCGGCGGCGCGGGCCTCGTCCGTCGTCGGGCCCGGGAGGGGCACGAACGCGGTGCGGCGGTAGTACTCGAGCTCGCGGATCGACTCGCGGGCGTCGGCGAGCGCGCGGTGGGCGAGCCCCTTCTCGGGCTGCGCGTAGTAGATGCGCGGGTACCAGCGCCGGCACAGCTCCTTGATCGAGCTGACGTCGATCATGCGGTAGTGCAGGTAGCCGTCGAGGTCCGGCATGTCGCGCGCGATGAAGCCGCGGTCGGTGGCGATCGAGTTGCCGCACAGGGGCGCGGAGCGGGCGTCGGGGACGTGCTCGCGGATGTAGTCGAGGACCAGCTTCTCGGCCTCCTCGAGCGTCACCGACGACGCCCGGACCTCCTCGGTCAGCCCCGACTTCGCGTGCATCTCGACGACGACCTCGGGCATGTTCTCGAGATCGTCGTCGGAGGCGTGGATGACCACGTCGACGCCGTCACCGAGGGGGACGAGGTCCTGGTCGGTCACGAGCGCCGCGATCTCGATCAGCTTGTCCTTGCCGAGATCGAGCCCGGTCATCTCGCAATCGATCCACACCAGCCGTCCGTTCACGCCCGCGACCCTACTGATCTCGGCGGATCCCGGCGCGCGGACGGCGAGCGACGGCGCCCGACGGTGATCGACGATGTGGCGGAACTGCCACTGGATGACAGCAACGACGCTTTCCTGCCACGGGGATCAGTGCGAGAACGCCGCCAACTGCGCCGAGCGGACGTCGTCGGTCTGGGCCTGCACGAGGTGGAACATCGCCTCGCGGGACCACCGCTGCTCGTGCGACGACGAGTACATCGCCGACCCGCCCCGGGCGGCGACCAGCCCCGCCGCGGCGCGGACGGTCAGCTCGGCGATCCGGCCCCGCAGTTCCAGGCGCTCGGAGACGAAGCGGTCCTTGTCGGGGGCGAAGCGCAGCTCGTAGGCCCGCTCGCGCAGCGGCCACGCCGTCGACGCCAGGGCCTGCGCCTCCTCGACGGCGGCCGGGCGGTCGCGCTCGTGCCCGGTGCGCAGCGTCTCGTCGATGACGCGTCGGAGCAGGCCCAGGGTCGCGGGCTTGGTGTCGATGACGGTCCCGGCGTCGCGGCGGCGCCAGTCCTCCACCGGCACGATCGCCGCGACCTCGTCGGCGGCGACCGCCACGTCGTCGAGCCGCAGCCCCACCGTGCGGGTCCCGCCCATGACGGCGAGCGCGTACGGCTCGGTCGCCACCAGGCCCGGCCGCTCGTGCGCCGGCAGCAGAGCGAACACCACCTCGCCGGAGTCGGCGACCGCCGCCACCAGGACGAGGTCGACCAGTCCCCAGCCGGTGCACCACTCGGTCCGACCGGTGAACCGCCACCCCGACCTGCCGTCGGGAACGGCCCGGATGGCCGGCGGCCCCGGCCGCCGCAGGTGGGCCACCGCGATCCCGCCGAGCTCGTCGCCGCGGCAGAGGGCCTCGCGGTACTGCTCGGCCGCCGGGTACGACGAGTCGAGCGAGAGCTTCTGCGGCGTGCGGTGCTGGGTGAGCACGAACCACGTCGCGGCGTCCGCCCCCGCGAGGATCTCCTCGACCTCGGCGAGCGTCCGGTCGTCCCGGCCGAGCCCGCCGAGCTCCGTCGGCGCGGCGACGCCGTAGAGCCCCTGCGCGGCGAGCCAGCGCAACATGCAGCGCTGGACGCCGAGCGCGGGGTCGTCCGAGTCCGCGGCGTTCTCGAGCAACATCTCGGCGGCCCCCCGCGCGAGCGCGAGGGGATCGGACCCGATGGCCAGGTCGGGTGGGTGGACGGTCATGTCCGCAGGTTCTCCTGGGGGGAGGGGGAGTCGAGAACCGTTGTACCAAATCGAATTGTCACGCCGAGGTCACGACGAGGACTGACCGAGCTCCTTCTTGACGACCTTGCCGGTCTGGTTGCGCGGCAGTTCGTCGAGGAATTCCACGTCGCGCGGGGTCGCGAAGCGGGCGAGGTTGTTCTTGACGTGGTCGCGGACGTCGTCGGCCGAGACCTTCGCGCCGTCCTCGAGCACGAGGTAGGCCGCGAGACGCTGGCCGTACTCCTCGTCGTCGACGCCGACGACCGCGGCCTCCTTGACGCCGTCCATGTCGCCGAGCAGGCCCTCGACCTCACCGGCGTGGATGTTCTCGCCGCCGGAGACGATCATGTCGTCGGCGCGGCCGGAGATGAAGAGCAGGCCCTTGTCGTCGTAGTGGCCGAGGTCGCCGGTGCCGAGCATCCCGTCGACGACCTCGGTCTCCCCGCGGCCGCCGGTGTAGCCGGTGAAGAGCATGTCGTTGCCGACGAAGATGCGGCCGGTCTCGCCCGCGGGGAGCTCCTGGTCGTCGTCGCCGAGGATCTTGACGTCGGTGCCGGCCGGGGGCTTGCCCGCCGTCCCCGGCTCCTGGCGCAGCTCCTCGGGCTTCGCGATCGAGGCCCACGAGACCTCGGTCGAGCCGTAGAGCATGTAGAGCTTCTCGCCGAAGGTGTCGAGGAACTCGGTGACCTTGTGCGGCGGCATCGCCGAGCCGGTCGCGGTGACCGTCTTCAGCGCGGAGGTGTCGTAGCGGGCGATCGCGTCGTCGCCGAGCTCCAGGATGCGCTGCAGCATCACGGGCACGGCGAACATCGACGTGCACCGGTGGATGGCGAGCTGGCGCAGCGCGTCCTCGGGGTCGAACTTGCGGCGCAGCACGAGCGTCGAGCCCATGAGCGAGCCGATCTGGAACGCCGCGAAGCCCCACGTGTGGAACAGCGGCGCCGAGACCAGCGCCGGCTCACGGGCGGTCAGCGGGATGCGCGAGAGGATCGCGTTGACCGGCCCGATGCCGCCGGGGGTCGGCCGCTCGGCGCCCTTGGGGGTGCCGGTGGTGCCCGACGTCAGGACGATGGTCTTGCCCGTCGGCGGCTTGGTCGGCAGGTCCTTCGACCCGTCCACCGCGATGAGGCCCTCGAGGGTGTCGTCGCCCCAGCAGGCCGCGCCCTCGTCCTGCCACGCGCCGATGCGCGTGACCGACTCCGGCACCTCGTCGAGGCGGTCGACGAGGTCGGAGTCGACGACGATGCTCGTCAGCTCCTGCTCCTCGGCGACGGCCTTCATCTGGCCGGTGGAGAGTCCGGTGTTCATCAGGACGACGTCGGCGCCGATCTTCGACGCGGCGATGATCGTCTCGATGGGGCCGCGGTGGTTGCGGCAGAGCACGGCGATCTTGCTGCCGGGCCCGACGTTGCGGTCGGCCAGGGCCCGCGCGAGGCGGTCGGTCCGCTCGTGCAGCTCGCCGTAGGTGACGGTGCCGCGGTCGTCGATGATCGCGACCTGCTTCGGGTGCCGCCACGCGCCGATCGTGTAGGCGGTGGTCGGCGTGAAGCCGTAGCGGTAGAGCGCGACCGGGAACTTCACCACCCGGTGCGGCGCGATCGGGGCGACGACCCCGGCTCCGATCAGGAGGCGGACCCCCGTCGCGAGCTCGGTCGGGGTTCCGAACGGCGTCCTCACCAGTGCACTCCAGGGAGAAGTCGGGCAAAGGCCTGTGCCCCGCGCGAGAGCGGACCGGCCTGCAGGGCACGGTCCTCGCCGGGGGTCAACTCATCACTACCCTCACGCGCCGCCCGCGATTCGGGGAACACGCGATAGGCGACGTGCATGACGACGTCCACGATCCGCGGCGTCAGCGACGCCGAGACGGCGCCGAGCGTGCCGAGCGCGGTGCCGACGTGCTTGGGGCGGTGGATGAGCGCGTTCACCACCATGTCCGCCGCCTCCTCGGGCGACAGCGTGGGGAAGGCGTCGTAGATCTTCGTCGGGGCGATCATGTCCGTGCGGACCAGCGGCATGTGGACCGTCGTGAACGTGACGCCGTCGCCGATCACCTCGGTGGCGACGATGCGGGCCCACGCGTCCAGCGCGGCCTTCGACGCGACGTAGGCGGAGAACCGCGGCGGACCGGTCTGCACGCCGATCGAGGAGATGTCCACGACGTGGCCGAAACGCCGCTCGATCATGTGCGGCAGCAGGGCCATCGTCAGGCGGATCGCCCCGAAGTAGTTGATCGCCATCGTGCGCTCGAAGTCGTGGAACCGGTCGAGCTCCAGCTTCACCGAGCGCCGGATCGAGCGGCCGGCGTTGTTCACCAGCATGTCGATGCCGGTGTCCGGGCCCGCGTGGTCGGCGAGCATCGACTTGACCGTCGCGTCGACCGACTCGGCGTCGGTGATGTCGCAGGTGTAGGTGTGCGCCTGGCCGCCCTCGCGCTCGATCTCGAGGCGCACCTCGTCGAGCTCCTCCTGACGCCGGGCCACGAGCAGCGGCACCCCGCCGTTCCGGGCGACGCGGATCGCGGTCTCCCGCCCGATCCCGCTCGACGCGCCGGTGATGACGACGCGTCGGCCGAGCAGGGGCGGTCCGGGGCGCTTGCGCCGGGCGCGGTTCGGGTCGAGGTGCTCGCGCCAGTACCGGACCAGCACGGGTGCGTAGTCGCCGAACTCCGGCGGCGTCATCCCGTCCAGGGCCTGGACGGTCTGCTCGGCGGTGTAGACGCACGGGAACGTCAGGTGCGGCAGGACCTCCGGCGGGATGTCGAACTCCGCCAGCGCGATGTCCCGGGCCGACCCGCCCGCATCGGTGTCCGCCGCCGCGCCGGCCGCCCGCGTCAGGGCCTTCCCGACGGCGGGTGGCAGCACCGGCACGAGCTTCGGTGCGCCCAGGGGGCCGGCCAGCCCGTTGTAGATCTCGGAGAGCGGCTGCGGACGCGGGTTGACCAGGTGGAACGCGCGCCCGTCGAGATCGGGGGTGTGCACCAGCGCGACCATGGCGTCGGCCACGTAGTCCACCGGCACGATGTTCGTGGCGCCCAGCTCCGGCGCGGGCAGGCGCAGGAACCCCGGCAGGCGGCCGAGCGCGCCGATCGCACCCATGAGGTAGTACGGGCCGTCGATCTTGTCGATCTCGCCGGTGCGCGAGTCGCCCACCACGATCGCGGGCCGGTACACCCGCCACGGGATCGTGGACTCCTCGCGGACGATCTTCTCCGCTGCGAACTTCGTCTCGTGGTACGGGTTGCCGAACCGCTGGCCGAGGTCGAAGTCGTCCTCGGTGAACACACCCTCGTGCTCCCCGGCGACCGCGACGCTCGAGACGTGGTGGAAGCAGCGCGCGCCGATCTCGGCGGCCAGCGCCACGACGTTCCGCGTGCCGTCGACGTTCGCCGAGCGGTTGGCCTCCTCGTCGGCGGTGACGTCGTAGATCGCGCCGAGGTGCAGCACCTCGTCGACCTGGCCGGCGAGGTCGTTCACGGCGTCGTCGTCGAGCCCGAGCCGGTCCTTCGTCAGGTCACCCGTGACGGGGACGAGCCTGTCCACGCCGGGGAGGTCCCGGGTGCGGCGGCGTAGCTTCTGCACCGAGCCGCGCCGGACCAGGGCGTGGACCGCCTCGCAGTCCTCGCGCTCCAGCAGCCGGGCGAGGACCGCGCGTCCGAGGAACCCGGTACCGCCGGTAACGAGGTAGCGCATGGCGGAGGATGTTGGCACGAGACACCCGTCGGCGCTACGCCGAGTGCACCGTTCGTCGTCCTTTAGCTACCGGCCGTGCGACCGGTGGTCGGAACGGGGCAACCTCGCCGGTCGGGTCGTGCGCGATCCGTGTGCGCGCGACGGATCACCCGAGCATCGCCCGCCGGTAGGCGGTGGGCGTCCGCCCGGTCCGGGCGCGCACGAGCTGCCCGAAACGGGTGGCGTTGGGGAACCCCCAGCGGCGCGCGACCGCCGAGACCGGGGTGCTCGCGGCGGCCGGGTCGGCGAGGTCGGCCAAGCACCGGTCCAGCCGGCGGGTGCGGATCGTCCCGGCCGGGGTGCGGCCGTCCTCGGCGAGCACGGCGTGCAGCAGGCGCGGGGAGACGAACAGGGCGGCCGCCGCGGAACGGGGCGTGAGGTCGGGGTCGGCGAGGTGGGCGTCCACGTGCTCGTCGAAGGCGGCACGCAGCGCGTCGTGGGGCTCGTCCGCGGTGAGCAGGCCGCGGCGGGCGAGCTCGTCGTCGAACAGGGTGCGGGCCAGCTCCGCGGCCTGCTGCGCCGACGCCGCGAGCGCGGCCGTCCCGCCGGTGGAGGACTGCAGGCCGGTGAGGAGCCCCGCCACGGCCGGCGCGAGGCCGTGCGCGCCGCGCAGGGTGGTCGCCGTGAGCGGCTCGGGGCGGCGGTGGCCGCCCGGACCCGACGTCGGGAAGCGGAAGCAGAGACTGCGGTAGCCCTCGCGGGCGACGATCTCGACCGGCCGGGCCGAGTCGTAGAACACCAGGTCGCCGGGGGAGACCGTCGCGGTGCGGCCGTCCTGCCGGAACTCCGCGTGGCCCTCGAGCTGCAGCGACAGCAGCGTCTCGGACGGGGCGCCGGACGCGATGTGCTCGGCCTCGCGCACCGCGACGTGCGGGTGGGCGACCATCGCGATGAGCGAGGCGGGACCCAGGCGGCGCTGCGTGACGCGCCCGCGGAAGCGCTCGGGGCGGGCGAAGGAGAAGTCGGCGGCGACGAGGGCGTCGGCGACCACGTCGGACCACTCGGTCGCGTCGGCCATGCGCCCACCTCGTGCGCCCGTCGGAGAGGTCCCTGCACTGTAGCGAGAGCGATGAGACCCCGGCCACATCTAGCGTCGGGCGCATGACCGAGCAGCTGACCCGCCCCGGCCTGCACGTCGGCGACGAGTTCGACGGGATCGTCGCCCGCCTGGAGGCCCTCGACCCGCTCCTGCGGGCCGAGGCCGACGCCGTGGAGGCCGCCGGCCGCCTCACCCCGCGCGTGGTGGAGGCCCTCGAGGACGCCCGCGCCTTCGACATCGGCATGCCCGCCGAGCTGGGCGGCCCGGAGTTCACGCCGCGTCAGGTGATCCGGGCGGTCGAGACACTGTCGCGGGCCGACGCCTCGACCGGCTGGGTCGTCATGGCCCTGCAGATGGTCGCGGGCACCACCGTCGCCTACCTGGGCGCGGACACCGTGGCCGACATGCTCGACGGGTCGCACCGGATGCTGGCCGCCGGGCAGGGGACGCGGCCGGGCCGTGCCCGCGTGGCGCCCGGCGGCTACCGGGTGTCCGGCTCCTGGCAGTTCGCCTCCGGCCTGCTGCACTGCAGCCACGTCCACACCGCGGCGATCGTCGAGGAGACCGGCGAGGCGCTCGTGTTCACGCTGCCCCGCGAGCAGGCGACCCTGGTCGAGAACTGGGACGTCATGGGCCTGCGCGGCACCGGCAGCATCGACTACACGCTCGACGACGTGTTCGTCCCCGCCGAGCGCACCTATGTCGCGACCACCACGGAGCCACTGGTCGGCGGCGCGGTCTACCGGTGCGGCCTCGCGAACATGGCCGGCATCTGCCACGCCGGGTGGGCGCTCGGCGTGGGCCGACGGCTGCTCGACGAGATGTCGGCGCTCGCCGTGGCGAAGAGCGGCACGTTCGGGGCGGGCGTCGACACCACCGAGTTCCACGCCGCCTACGCCCGCGCCGAGGCGACGCTGCGGGCGGCGCGCGCGTGGACGTCCGAGGTCTGGGCGGACAACGAGGCCACGCTCGCCAGCGGGTCGGCGCTCTCGACCGACCAGGAGACGCTGACCCGTCTCGCGCTGGCCACGACGACGGAGGCGGCGCTCGAGGTGGGGCAGACGGTCTACCGCTGGGCCGGCACCGCCGCGCTGCGCTCCGGTCCGCTGAACCGGGTGTTCCGCGATCTGCACGGCGGCACCCAGCACGTCACCTCGTCGCCGGCCGTCGTCCAGGGCACCGGCAAGCGGCTCGCCGGGCTCGCCCCGGACGCGCGGTGGGTGTTCCTGAACCTCGTGGGGTAGTCAGCGGTCCCCGTCGGCCATCTTCTCGACGTGGTCCTCGGCCTGCTCGTCCTTCGCGACCGCCTCGATCCGGTCCTTGGTCTGGTTCTCCTCGTCCTTCTCGGGGTCGAGGCCGGTGAGCGCCTGTTCGGTGCCCTCGTACTCGTTCACGTACTGCTGCTCGAGGTTCGCGGCGCGCTGCGAGGGGTCGGTCATGCGCGGAGATTCGGCGTTTCGGGTCGGGCTCAAACAGCGGGGCCTCCGGCGGTGACAGCCGTGTGCCACCGCTGACGTCGGGTGACAGCGGGTCGCCACGGTCGACGGCGGGCCGGTCGGTGGCCGATCCGTGTCACCGGACGCGTCGGAGGAGCCATCGACGCACGGGCCGATGCACCTCTCGTCGGGAATGCACCCGACGGGGATCGCGGGCGCGGGCCCGGACGGGGTAGGCAGACACCGTGGTCGACCTCGCCAACCTCCCGCCGGAGCAGGTCCGGGCGCTGCGGCGTGCCCCGGACGCGGGATTCCGCGCGCCGATGCTCGCGTCCCTGTCGAAGCCGACGGACCCGCCGCCGCCGCGGGCGGGCTGGTCGTTCGAGCGGAAGCTCGACGGGGTGCGGGTGATCGCGACCCGCGAGCGGGGGGAGCGGCCGCGGCTGTGGAGCCGGAACCGGAAGCCGGCCGACGCCAGCTACCCGGAGGTGGTCGAGGCCCTCGACGCGGCGGGGCCGGACCGGTTCGTGCTCGACGGGGAGATCATCGCGGCGGACGGCCGGTTCGGCTCGTTGCAGGCGCGGATGCACCTGTCGGACCCGCGGCGGGCCCGGGCGACCGGGGTGGCGATCGAGTGCCATCTGTTCGACCTGCTGGTGCTCGACGACCTCGACGTGACCCGCCTGCCGTTGGTGACGCGCAAGGCGTTGCTGGGGACGGTGGTGCGGCCGGAGCCGCCGGTGCTCGTGCTCTCCCCGGCCCTCGACGGCGACCCGCTCGAGCTGCGGGACGCCGCGTGCGCCGACGGATGGGAGGGCCTCATCGCCAAGCGCCTGGACGCGCCGTACGTCGAGGGCCGCAGCCACGACTGGCGCAAGCTCAAGTGCGTCCGCGACCAGGAGTTCGTGATCGGCGGGTGGACCGACCCGGCGGGGTCGCGCAGCGTGCTCGGGGCCCTGCTCGTCGGCTATCACGAGGACGGGGTGCTGCGGTACGCCGGGAAGGTCGGGACCGGGTTCGACGACGCCGCCCTCCAGCTGCTCCGCGCCACGCTCGACCCGCTCACGACCGACGTCGACCCGTTCTCCGACGCGCCCCGTGAGCGTGGCCGGCACTGGGTGCGCCCGGAGCTGGTGTGCCAGGTCGGGTTCGGGGAGTGGACCTCCGACGGCCGCCTGCGCCACCCCCGCTACCAGGGCCTGCGCGACGACAAGGACCCGCGCGAGGTGGTGCGGGAGGTGCCTCCGGCCCGTGAGCACTAAGTGGGGCTATAACACCCCTTAGTGCTCACCTGCGCGAAGCGCACCTACGGGTGCCGCGCGTACGCGTCCATGCAGCAGTAGACGAAGTAGGCGGCGAACCCCAGGCCGGCGACGACGAACATCGTGGCGCCGATGGTGTACGTGGCCATCGTCCGCAGGGCCACGTCGACCCCGCCGATGGCGTCCGGGGCGTCGTCGATCGCCGCACCCGTCGTCAGGACCCCGACCACGCCGAAGGTGATCGCACGGGTCAGGTTGCCGATCGAGCCGGTGACCAGCGTGAGCGTCCAGCGGCGGCCGGGCAGCTTGGCGGCGACGAGGTCGCCCATGAACGTGGCGCGGACCCCGGTGTAGGTCATCGAGACGAACATCCCGACCGCCACGAGCCCGATGATCCCCACCGCCCACCGGCCGACGGGGTAGGTGAACACCTCGCGGACCGTGTCCTGGAAGGCGTTGCGGCGGCCCTGGAGGCGGGTCGCGAACTCGGCGGCCAGGTAGGCGACCGACAGGACGCCGAGGGCCTTCGCGGCCGCGCCGAGGCGCTTGCGCCACCGCTCCTCGGGGCTGGCCCAGCAGAAGCCGACGGCGGCCGCGCGCAGCTGCCAGAACGCGAACGCGACGAGGGCGACGGCCGCCGCGGCGAGCAGCCACCGACCGAAGAACCCGCCCCCGGCGGCGACGAGGGCGACCGCACCGCGCGGGTCGGCGTGCCCGTCGTCGCCGTGCCCGGAACGCGGCCCGAGCGCGGCGATCCGGATGGCCAGCACCGCGATCCCGAGGTGGACCAGGCCGTAGGCCACGAGGCCGACCCGTCCGATCGCCTCGATCCACGCGGGTGCGTCGCGCAACTCGTCCGACTCCGATCGACCGAGCAGTGGCCCGTCGTCCACGACGGAAGCGGGCACGATGCTCATGGACCCAGTGGTACCCCTGGATCCGGTCGCCGTCGCTGTGACGTGTCTGTGAGCTGTGGCATGACCACCCGAAGGACGTCCTCGATCCCGACGGCGAGCAGGGCCGGGTCGGGATCGTCGGCGAACCGCTCGCCGCGTCGCACGGTCGGGTCGGTCAGCGTCACGTGCCGCTCCTCGCCCGCGGGCGGGCCCCACTGCGCGGGGCCGACCGGGCCGAACAGGGTCACCGACGGCGTGCCATAGGCCGTCGCGACGTGCGCGATGCCGGTGTCGCCGGCGACCACCACCCGGGCGTGCGCCACGAGGCGGCAGAGCTCGCCGACCGAGGTCCGCCCCGCAAGGTCACGGCCTCCGACGGCGCCGGTCAGGGCCGCCTCGTCCGGCCCGCCGGTCACCACCACCTCGTGGCCCGCGGCCGCCACCGCCTCCGCCACGGCGGCGAACCGCTCCACCGGCCACCGTTTCGCGCCGAAGGCCGCGCCGGGGTGGATCACCACCGCGCCCGTCCCGACGGCGGGTGGGGGCGGCTCGGGCAGGCGCAGGTCATCTGCGGCGGCGGCCGCCTCGTCGGCGGTGACCAGCCCGCAGGCGGCGAGCAGGTCGCACCAGCGGCGGCGTTCGGGGCGCGTCGGGTCGTCGGTCCACGGCGGGCCGTCCCAGCCCGGGGCGGCGTGCCCGATCCGGACGGCGGGCCGGTCCCCGGCCAGCGCGTCGAGCCGCGCGTGGCTCTGCGGGCCGGCGCCGTGGAGGTTCACGAGCGTGAGTGACGATGGCGCGCTGCTCCCACTGGACGGGTGCAGCGGGACATCGTCGGTCGGGCATTCCGCGTCGGGCCCGCCCGTCGATGGCCGATCCGTGTCACTGGACGCGTCAACGGGGCCACTCACGCGCGCGGCCGGCGCCGACCCGCCGCCCGTCGATGGCCGATCCGTGTCACCGGACGCGTCAACGGAGCCACTCGCGCGGGCGGCCGGCGCCGACCCGCCGTCGGGAAGAGCAGGAAGGACCGGGAAGCCGGGCACGTCCCGCACCCACGCCGGCCCGTGGAGCACGAACCGGTGCCCGGGCAGGGCCCGGCGCAGCAGTCGTAGGGCGGGCACGGCAACCAGGAGGTCACCGAGCCCGAGGTCCCGCAGGACGTGAACCGTCAGCGGGCGTTCTCCCCGAGCCCCTCGCGCAGCTGCATGAGGGTGCGCGCCAGCAGGCGGGACACGTGCATCTGGGAGATCCCGACCTCGGTCGCGATCTGCGACTGGGTCATGTTCTTGAAGAACCGCAGCATGATGATCGTGCGCTCACGCTGGGGGAGCGCGGCCAGCAGCGGGGCGAGCGACTGCTGGTACTCGACCTTCTCCAGCGCCCGGTCGGCCTCGCCGAGGAGGTCGGAGACGGTGCCCGAGTCGGGGTCGTCGACGAGCATCTCGTCCAGCGAACCCGACCGGTAGGCGTTGGACGCCTCGAGCGCCTCGAGCACGTCCTCCTTCGGCAGGCTCAGGTGCTCGGCGAGCTCCGCCGCCGTCGGCGCCCGGCCGAGCGACTGGGACATCTGGCCCATCGCCGCCGAGAGCGTGACGTTGAGGTCCTTGAGCCGGCGCGGAACGCGCATCGACCAGGCCTGGTCGCGGAAGTGCCGCCGCACCTCGCCGGTGATCGTGGGCACCGCGTAGGAGAGGAAGTCGGTGCCGCGCTCCGGGTCGTACCGGTCGACGGCGTTGATGAGCCCGAGCGTGGCGACCTGCTCGAGGTCCTCCTCGGGCTCCCCGCGGCGGGAGAAGCGGCGGGCGATGTGCTGGGCCACGGGCAGGTGGCCGCGCACCAGTTCGTCGCGCAGCCGCAGCCGGGCGGGCGAGCCCTTCTCCAGCGCGGCGTGCTCGGCGAGCTTCGGCATCAGGTGGTCGTACTCGCCGCGGGAACCCTTGCGTCGCTCCGGGCGCTCGGACGGCCCGGTCGCGGTGTCGGTCGCGGTGTCGGTCGCCGCGGCGGTGTCGGCCGCCGGGGCCGTCCCGGTCTCGCTCGCCGTCACGAAAGCACGGTCCCGAGGCTGGGGACGGAGAGACGCAGCGTGAGGCGGAACGGATCGGAGTCCCGGTCGCCGGTCGCGGAGAGCATCCGGACATCGTCGGCCAGCGTGGTGAGGACCCGCCAGCCGAAGGAGTCGGTGGGCAGCCGCTCCGGGCCGAACGTCGAGACCGAGGCGGTCACCGTGATGCGCTCCTCGTGGAGGATGAACGTGCAGGTCAACTTCGTGTCCGGCCGGGCCAGGGAGACCAGGCTGGAACAGGCCTCGTCGACGGCCATCCGGAGGTCCGCCACAGCATCGAGCGTGAACTCGGCGCGCGCCGCCAGATCGGCCGCAACCGTGCGCAGCGTCACCACCGCCCGCGGCGTGGCGGGTACGCGCACCTCGACGTCCTCGGGGGGCTCGCTCCCGTCGAGCGGGTACGGATCGGGCCGCGCCACGAGCACCTCCTCGTCCCTGACCGGCACGTCGGTCCCCGGTGCTCCGCGGGGGTCCGGCGGAGCTCACGGCCCCGCGGCGTGGGCCACACACCCCGCCATCTCGGTCGCGGGTCGTGTACCCGGGGCCTCCTCCCACAAACCGGGCGACGCCCTGCACGGTCGTGTCCGGCGTGGTCTGCTCCCGGACGTGGCAGAGGTCCGAGCCGTCCTGTTCGACCGCGACGGCACCCTCGTGCACGACGTGCCCTACAACGGCGATCCGGCGCTCGTCGCCCCCGTCGACACCGCCCGCCCCGCCCTCGACCGGCTGCGCGCCGCGGGGCTCGGGACCGGCGTGGTCAGCAACCAGTCGGGCATCGCCCGGGGCGTGCTCACCCCCGCGCAGGTCGACGCGGTGAACGCCCGCGTGGAGGAGCTGCTCGGGCCGATCGGCGTCTGGGCCTGGTGCCCGCACGGTCCCGACGACGGGTGCGCCTGCCGCAAGCCCGCGCCCGGGCTCGTCCTCGACGCCGCCCACCGGCTCGGGGTCGCGCCCGAGGAGTGCGCGGTGATCGGCGACATCGCCGCGGACGTCGGGGCGGCGGCCGCGGCCGGCGCCCGGTCGGTGCTGGTCCCGACCCCCGTCACCCGGCGCGAGGAGGTCGAGGCCGCCCCGCTCGTGGCCCGCGACCTGCTGCACGCTCTCGACCTGCTCGGGTGCCCGTGAGGGTCCTCGTCGTGCGGCTCGACTCCGACGGCGACGTCCTGCTCACCGGTCCTGCGATCCGGGCCGTCGCCGCGAGGGCCGACTCCGTCGTGGCCGTCGTCGGGCCCAAGGGACGGCAGGCGGCGGAGCTGCTCCCCGGCGTCGACGAGGTGGTGGTCTGGCACTGCGGCTGGGTCGACGGCGACGCCCCGCCGGTGACGCCGGAGTCGGTCGCGGAGACGGTCGCGCGGCTGGCCGCCCTGCAGGCCGACGAGGCGGTCGTCTTCACGTCGTTCCACCAGTCGCCGCTGCCCACCGCGCTCGTGCTGCGGATGGCCGGCGTGCCGCGGATCGCCGCCGCCTCGGTCGACTACCCGGGCGGCCTGCTCGACGTCCGCCTGCGCCCGGGCGACCCCGCGCTCGACCCGACCACCGACCTCGATGACGACCTCCCCGAGCCCGAACGGGCCCTCGCCATCGCGGCGCGCGCCGGCTTCCCCGTTCCGGACGACGGATCGATGCGGGTCCGCGAGCCGGGCGTGTCCCCGGTGACGGGGCGCTACGTCGTGCTGCACCCGGGCGCGTCCGTGCCCGCCCGCGCGTGGCCGGCCTCCCGGTGCGCCGAGGCCGTGACGGCGTTGACGGCGGCCGGGTGGCGGGTGGTGGTCACCGGCTCGCCGGGGGAGTCCGCACTCACGGCCGAGGTCGCGGGGACCGACGGGACCGACCTCGGCGGGGCGACCACGTTCACCCAACTGGCTGCCGTCCTGCGCGACGCCGCGGCCGTCGTCGTCGGGAACACCGGGCCCGCCCACCTGGCCGCCGCGGTCGGGACGCCGGTGGTGTCGCTGTTCGCCCCCGTGGTCCCGGCGCGCCGGTGGGCGCCCTACGGCGTGTCGCACGTCCTGCTGGGCGACCAGGACGCCTCGTGCCGGGGCACCCGGGCCCGGATCTGCCCCGTCCCGGGGCACCCCTGCCTGGCCTCGGTGGGCGCCGATGACGTGGTGCGAGCGGTGAACTCGCTGGTCAGGGGTAGTTGCCCTGCCAGCGGTCACGGGGAGTAGTAGTTTCCGGCTCGGCGTTTACCACGTCGAAGCCGAAGGGATTCCTCGCCAGTGACCTCCACCCCGACCACGCCGCCGTCGCTGACGGTCCTGCACTGGCACGTGCACGGCTCGTGGTCCACCGCCTTCGTCCAGGGACGGCACCGCTACCTGGTGCCGACCCTGCCCGAGCGCGGACCCTGGGGTGGAGGCCGTCCGGCCGCGTGGACCTGGCCCGATGCCGCCGTCGAGTGCTCCCCGGCCGAGCTGGCCGCCCGCGCCGACGAGATCGACGTGGTCGTGCTGCAGCGTCCCGAGGAGATCGACCTGGTCGCGCGGTGGACCGGTCGGACGCCGGGTGTCGATCTCCCGGCGGTGTGGCTGGAGCACAACACGCCGCGCGGCGACGCCCCGGCCACCCGGCACATCGTCGCGGAGCGTGACGACATCCCGGTGGTCCACGTGACGCACTTCAACGCGCTCATGTGGGACTGCGGGCGGGCCCCGACCCGGGTCGTCGAGCACGGGGTCATCGATCCCGGCCACCACTACACCGGCGAGCTCGACCGGGCCGCCGTGGTGGTCAACGAGCCGGTGCGCCGGCACCGGGTGACCGGCACGGACCTCCTCGCGGGGTTCGCCGACACCGTCGGCCTGGACGTCTTCGGCATCAACTCCGAGCGGCTGCCCGAGGCGGTGCACCACCCGGACATCGCGGTGATCGGGGACCTGCCCCAGCACCGGATGCACGCCGAGCTGGCCCGCCGCCGCGTCTACCTCCACCCCATCCGGTGGACCTCCCTCGGCCTCGCCCTCATCGAGGCCATGATGCTGGGGCTGCCCGTCGTCGGGCTGGCCACCGCCGAAGCCGCCGTGTCCGTCCCGTCCGACGCCGGTGTCGTGGCGACCGACCTCTCCGTCCTGCACGACGCCCTGCGCGCCTACCGCGCCGACCCCGATCTCGCCCGCGCCCACGGCACGCGGGCCCGCGAGATCGCGACCACACGGTTCTCCGTGGACCGGTTCCTCGCCGACTGGGACGACGTGCTCCGTGACGCCGTCGCCCTGGCGCACCCCACCCGTAGCGGACTCGACGCCGCGGTCCCGCTGTAACCCGACGGTCGGGCCGACGCCGGTCCGACCCCGACCCGGCACCACCTCCACGCGGTCACCGACCTGAGCCCACGGTCGCGGACCGACCTCCCTCGATCGTCGTGCGCGCCTGCGCCCACCCCGCCCGGGACCGGGCGGTGTCGTGCCGTCCCCGCGCACCCAGGAGGACTTCGCCATGCGGATCGCCATGGTCTCCGAGCACGCGAGCCCGCTCGCCGTGCGCCCCGACGGACCCGGGACCGGCCACGGCCGGCTCGGCAGCGTCGACGCCGGCGGACAGAACGTCCACGTGCACGCCCTCGCCGAGGCGCTGGCGCGCGTCGGCCACGAGGTCGTCGTGCACACCAGACGCACCGACCCCCACACCCCGGACCAGGTGCGCCTGCCGTCCGGGGTGGTGGTCGACCACGTGTCGGCCGGTCCCGCGGTCGAGCTGCGCAAGGACGACCTGCTCGAGCACATGGACGCCTTCGCCGCGGTCCTCCGACGACGGTGGAGCCGGTGGCGGCCCGACGTCGCGCACGCGCACTTCTGGATGTCCGGTCTGGCCGCCCTCGACGCCGGCCGCGCCCTCGGGGTGCCGGTGCTGCAGACCTTCCACGCCCTCGGGTCGGTGAAGCGCCGCCACCAGGGCGCCGCCGACACCAGCCCGCCGTCGCGGGTCGCGCTCGAGTCCGACCTCGGCGCCCAGGTCGACCGCGTGATCGCCACGTGCGCCGACGAGGTCCGGGAGCTCGCCGCCCTGGGGATCCCGGTCACGAACGTCGACGTCGTCCCCTGCGGGGTCGACGTCCGGCGCTTCGATCCCGACGACACGGCCCGGCGCCCCGGGCCGCCGCGGGTGCTCACGGTGTCCCGCCTCGTGCCCCGCAAGGGCGTGGACACCGCGATCCGGGCGCTGGCCCGGGTCGGCGGGGACGCCGAGCTCGTCGTCGCCGGCGGCCCCGAGGGCGCGGAGCTCGCCGGTGACCCCGAGGTCGTGCGGCTGCAGACGCTCGCCGCCGCCGAGGGGGTCGCCGACCGGGTCCGCTTCGTCGGCAGGGTCGGCCCCGCCGACGTGCCCGCGCTGATGCGGGACGCCGACGTCGTCGTCCAGCTGCCCACCTACGAGCCGTTCGGGCTCGTGCCGCTCGAGGCGATGGCCAGCGGCCGGCCCGTGGTGGCGGCCCAGGTCGGAGGCCTCGCGGACACGGTCGTCGACGGCGTCACCGGCCTGCACGTGCCGCCCGGGGACCCGGACGCCGCCGCGCGGGCGATCACCTCGCTGCTCGCCGACCCCGCCGCGCGGGCCCGTCTCGGGCGTGCCGGCCGGTCGCGGGTGCTGGAGCACTACGCCTGGGACCGCGTGGCCGCCGCCACCGTCGCCGTGTACCGCGACGTGCTCGACGCCCTCGCGCCGGGAGTCGCCGAGCCCGCCGTCGCCGACCTGACGGGAGTGCGCTCGTGAGCACCGTCCCCGCGATCCCACCCACCCGCACCACCGCCACGCCCGACCCGGAGCTCGTCGTCGGGAAGCACCTCGACGGCCTCGCCGCGACGCTGACCGCGGTCCGGTCCCACGCCCCCGTCTTCGCGGCGTGGGGCGCCGAGCTGGCCGCGCGGCTGTCCGCGGGCCGCCGGCTGCTCGCCGCCGGCAACGGGGGCAGCGCCGCCGAGGCGCAGCACCTCACCGCCGAGCTCGTCGGGCGCTACCGCGGCGAGCGCGAGCCCCTGTCGGCGCTCGCGCTGCACGCGGACACCTCGACGATCACCGCGCTCGGGAACGACTACGGGTTCGTGGAGATCTACGCCCGCCAGGTCCGGGCCCACGGCCGCCCTGGCGACGTGCTGATCCTGCTGTCCACCAGCGGCCGCAGCGAGAACCTGCTCGCGGCCGCCGAGGTGGCGCGCGCGCTCGGCGTCACCGTCTGGTCGATCACGGGACCCGCCCCCAACCCGCTCGCGCAGGCCAGCGACGAGGCCATCTGCCTGCCCGGCGTCACGCCGTCGGTGCAGGAGGCGCACCTCGTCGCCGTGCACCTGCTCTGCGAGATGGTCGACTCGACGCTGGGGAGGTCGGTCGCATGAGCCTCCCGCCCCTGGTCGTGCTCGGCGACGCGCTGCTCGACGTGGACGTCGACGGTGCCGCCACCCGTCTCTGCCCGGACGCCCCCGTGCCGGTCCTCGACGCCGACGCCGAACGTCCCCGCCCGGGTGGCGCCGCGCTCGCCGCGCTGCTCGCGGCCCTCGCCTCGCACCGGCCGGTCCGGCTCGTCGCCCCGCTGGGGGACGACGAGGGGTCGGCCCGGCTCCGCGAGCTGCTCGCGGGCACGGTGGAGGTGATCGGGCTCCCGACGACGGGCGAGGTGCCCCGCAAGACCCGCATGCTCGCCGGGGACCGGCCGCTGCTCCGACTCGACACCGGGGGCCTCGGGACGGGTCCCTGGGACCTCGACCCGGTCGCCGACGCCCTCGCCGACGCCGGGGCGGTGCTGGTCGCCGACTACGGGCGCGGCGTCACCGCCGACCCGGCCCTGCGGGAGCTGCTCACCGCGACCGCCCGTCGCCTGCCGCTCGTGTGGGACCCGCACCCGAAGGGCTCCGACCCCGTCCCGGGGGCGACGCTGGTCTCCCCGAACCTCGCCGAGGCGACCGGCCGTGCGCCGAGCCGTCACGGGTCGGGCGCCGCGGGGGCCGCCGAGACCGATGGAGGACGTCTCGACTGGCTCGGCCAGGCATCCCGCGCGGCTGCGGCCCTGCGCGAGGACTGGGCGGTCGAGGCCGTCGTCGTGACCGCCGGGGCGCACGGCGCCCTGCTGCGGTGCGCGGCCGGCAACGCCGTCGTCCCCGCGACCGCCGTCGCCGGCGGCGACCCCTGCGGTGCCGGCGACCGGTTCGCCGCCGCGGCCGCCCTGGCGCTGGCCGGCGGGGCCGCCCCCGACGAGGCCGTGTCCGCCGCCGTCACGGCCGCGGGCGCCTTCGTCGGCGGCGGGGGAGCGGGCGCCGTCCGGCTCACGGACGGCACGTGGACCCACCCCGCCTTCTCGCACGAGGGGAACCCCGGTGCCACGAGAGCGCTCGGATCCTCCCCTCACGACTCCCACCGTGACGAGTTCCCGCTCGTCCCCGGCGACGCCGAGGCGGCCGTCGCCCTGGCCGACGCGACCCGTCGTCGGGGTGGCCGGGTGATCGCCACCGGCGGCTGCTTCGACCTCCTGCACGCCGGTCACGCGCGCACCCTCGCCGCGGCCCGGGCGCTCGGTGACGTGCTGATCGTCTGCCTGAACTCGGACGCGTCGGTGAGCCGGCTCAAGGGCCCGGCGCGCCCGATCGTCGGCCAGTCCGACCGCGCCGAACTGCTCGCGGCCCTGGCCTGCGTCGACGCCGTCGCGGTGTTCGACGAGGACGACCCGCAGGCCCTCATCGCCCGCCTGCGACCCGACGTCTGGGTCAAGGGCGGCGACTACGCGGCGGACGACCTCCCCGAGGCACCGCTGGTCCGTTCCTGGGGCGGCGAGGTCGTGGCCGTCCCGTACCACGCCGGACGCTCGTCGACCCGACTCGTGTCCGCAGCTGCACTCTCGATCGAAGGAGCATCCCGATGACCGACCCCGGCACCGTCCTGATCACCGGCGGCTCGTCCGGTCTCGGCGCCGCCGTGGCCGAGGCCGTCGCGAACGCCGGCGGCACCCCCGTCGTCCTCGACCTCAAGGCCCCTGACGCCGGGCACGCCTTCGTCGAGGTCGACCTCGCCGATCCGGTCGCCGCGCAGTCCGCCGTCGCCCGCGCGATCGACGAGCACGGCGCGCTCGACGGCGTCGTCACCGCCGCCGGCATCGACCGCTGCGGACGCATCGTCGACGTCGAGTGGGCGGAGTGGGAGCGCGTCGTCGCGGTCAACCTGCTCGGCACCGCCGCCGTCGTCCGCGCCGCCCTCCCGAGCCTGGAGGAGCGTCACGGCACCGTCGTCACGGTCTCCTCGACCCTCGGGGTCAAGGCCGTCTCCGACGCGAGCGCCTACTGCGCCTCGAAGTTCGGCGTCGTCGGGTTCACCCGCGCGATCGCCGCGGAGTGGGCGGGCAAGGTCGGCGTGACGCTGCTCGTGCCCGGCGGGATGTGGACGCACTTCTTCGACGACCGCCCCGAGCAGTACAAGCCCGGCCCGGACGCCCAGCTCAACGACCCGGCGCAGACGGCGGAGGCGGTGCTGTTCGCGCTGACCCGGCCCCCGGGCAGCGAGGTGCGCGAGCTGCTGGTCGCGGCGTCCGGGGAGTCGTCCTACCCGTGATCCGTCCCGAGTCCCACCCCGACGCCGCCCGGGCGTCAGCCGTCGATGGCGGCCCGGGCGCTCGCCACGTCGTCGTGCAGCGTGAGCACCCGGTCCAGGCCGGTGATCCGCAGCGGGCGACGCACCGTGCGGGCCTGCGCGACGAGCAGCAGGGGGACGCCGCGGCCCCGCAGGTCCTCGGTGACCTCGAGCAGCAGCGTCATGCCGGCCGAGGCGAGCAGGGCGACCTCCTCGAGGTCGAGCACCACCGCCCGCGCCCCGGCCGCGGCCTCGTCGACGCCCGCGCGCACGGCGCTCGTCGCGGCGGCGTCCACGTCGCCGACGACCGCGACCACGGCGACACCGTCGCTCGCGTCGCGCAGGGCCACCTCGACGGTGCCCGGGTCCGGCGCCGGACGGTCCGCCCCGTCGTGCACTCGACCTCCTGGGGCACGGACGATCGGCGCCCGGCCGGGGACGGCCGGGTGGCGCACGGAACTCGTCGGTGGGGACCGGGGGCAGGCTGCTCGACCCCGCGGTTGCGGTGGCCGAACTTTAGCGAGGACCCCGGGTACCGGCCACGCACCCGGTCCGTCACCCCGTCCGGAGGGAGGGGCCGGTGTCAGTGACGCCACTCGACCGCGCTCCGCTGGCCGCCGACCTGCCCCGTCGGCTCGCCGAGGCGGCGCCCCGCGTCGTCGTCGTGGGCGACGCCGTCCTCGACTGCTGGATGACCGGGCCCAGCCACCGGCTCTCCCGCGAGGCTCCCGTCCCCGTCGTCGAGATCGACCGGACCCGCTGTGCCGCGGGCGGCGCCGCCAACACCGCGGTCAACCTCGCGGCGCTCGGCGCGCGCGTCGCGCTCGTGTCGGTGGTGGGGGACGACGACGACGGGCGCACGCTGCAGCGGCTGCTCCGCGAGGCCGGGGTGGACACCACGGGCGTGGTCGTCGCACCGGGTCGGCCCACCGCGGCCAAGCGGCGCATCGTCGCCGACGACGCGATGGTCGCCCGCTACGACACCGTGCCGCCCGCCGACCCGGTCGCCGGGTTCGTGCCCGCCCTCGACGCGGCGCTGGCCCACCGCCCGGACGCGACCGTGGTGTGCGACTACGCCGCGGGCGCGCTCGACGACGACGCGGTGGCCGCGGTCGCCGCCCGCCGGGACCGGCTCGGGGTGCTCGTCGTCGACGCCCACGCCGTCGCGCGCTGGGAGCCGGCCGCCCCCGACGTCGTGACCCCGAACGCCGGGGAGGTGGCCCTCCTGCTCGGCCGCCCCCTGCGCGGCCCCGACCGGGCCGCGGCCGCCGAGGCCGCGGCCGGCGAGCTGCGACGGCGCTCCGGCGCGGCCGCCGTCGTGGCCACCCTCGACCGCGACGGCGCCGTGCTGCTGTCCCCGGACCAGCCCGCGCACCGCACCTGGGCGCGCCCCGCGCCGGAGAGCCGGGCCTGCGGGGCCGGCGACTCCTTCACCGCGGGCCTCACCCTCGCCCTCGCCGCGGGCACCCCCGCGCCGACGGCCGTCGAACTCGCCCAGGCCGCGGCCGACGTCGTGGTGGGCCGGGTGCGCACCGCGGTCTGCTCCACGGCCGACCTCGTCGCGCGCGTCGGCGCGTCCGGCGGCTCGCTGTCGACCTTCGAGGAGATCGCGGCGCTCGTCGACGGGCACCGCGCCGAGGGACGACGGATCGTGTTCACCAACGGCTGCTTCGACGTGGTCCACCGCGGTCACGTCGCCTACCTCAACCAGGCCAAGCGGCTCGGCGACGTGCTCGTCGTCGCGCTCAACGCCGACGAGGGCGTGACCCGGCTGAAGGGCCCGGAGCGCCCGGTGAACCCGCTCGCCGACCGCGCGGCGGTGATCGGGGCGCTCTCCTGCGTCGACCACGTCGTCGGGTTCGCCGAGGACACCCCGGTCGCGCTGCTCGAGGCGCTGCGCCCCGACGTCTACGCCAAGGGCGGGGACTACACGCCGGACATGCTCCCCGAGACCCCGACGGTGCAGGCCTACGGCGGGCAGGTCGCGATCCTCGACTACCTGCCCGACCGGTCGACCTCGCTCATCGTGGAACGGATCAAGGCCCGTGGCTGACTCGACGGTCGAGCTCCGCTCCGCTTCGTCTCCGGTCCTGGACGTCCTCATCCCGACGAAGGACCGCCCGGTCGAGTTCGCCGCGACGCTGGCGGGACTCGCCGCCCAGGCCGGCCCGTCGTTCCGGGTGGTCGTCTCCGACCAGTCCGACGACGAGGCGTCGTTCGACACCGCGGCCGCGTCCACCCTCGTGCGGGCGCTCCGCCTGCGCGGCGTCGAGGTGGAGCTGCTCCGCCACCTCCCGCGTCGCGGGATCGCCGAGCAGCGGGCGTTCCTGCTGTCCCGGTCGACGGCGCCGGCGGTGCTGTTCCTCGACGACGACGTCTGGCTCGAGCCGGGGGTGCTCGCGCGGCTGCACACCGCGCTGCGGTCGTTGGGCTGCGGGATGGTCGCCGCGGCCATGCAGGGGCTCTCCCACCTCGACGACGACCGGCCGCACGAGCGGGTCACCTACGAACGGTGGGAGCCCGGCCCCGAGCGGATCGAGAAGGAGTCGGCCGCGTGGCAGCGCTGGCGGCTCGGCAACGCCGCGAACGGGATGCACCTCGCGTTCGCCGAGGGACTGGACGCGCCCGGCGCGGCCGTGCCCGACCCGTCGTCGTGGTCGGCCTACCGCATCGCCTGGGCGGCGGGCTGCGTGCTGTTCGACCGCGCGGCCCTGCTCGACGCCGGGGGGTTCGACTTCTGGCGCGAGGTGCCCGAGAACGCCCACGGCGAGGACGTGCTCGTGCAGCAGCGCGTGATGGCCCGCTCGGGCGCCGCGGGCATCCTGCCGAGCGGTGCGTACCACCAGGAGTCGGCCACCACCCTGCCCGACCGGGGCTCGTCGGCGGTGGATCTGCTCCCGCTCTGAGTGGCGGGAGAGCGTCGTTGCTGTCACCAGGTGACAGCGACGACGCTGTCCTGCCACGGAGGGCCTACCGCCCCCGCAACGCCTCGACCGTCGTCTGCACCCGCGGGTCGCGCAGCAGCTCGTCGAGCGCGAGCGGCAGCGGGATCCGCCAGTTCGGGTAGGCGTCGGTGGTGCCGGGCAGGTTCGGCTGGCGGACCTCGTCGAGGACGTCGGTGAACGACGCCAGCACGATCCGCGACCGAGCCCCCGCGAGCAGCCGGTGCATCGCCGCGACGACCGCCGCCTCCGACCGGTCCTCGCCCAGCACCCCCTGCGACACCAGCAGCGCGAGCAGCTCCTCGCGTTCCCGGGCGGCCTGCTCCCGGGCCGCGTCGACGTCGGTCAGCAGGCCCGCCTCGTCGCGGATGCGCACGTGCTCGTCGCGCAGGAACCCCACGGCGGTCGGGAGATCGTGGGTGGAGATCGTCCCGAGCGTCATCTCCTCCCACTGCGACGGCGGGAGCAGGTCACCGTCGGCGTCGCGCTGGAACCACAGCACCGCACAGCCGAGCATGCCGTTCTCGGCCAGCCCCTCGGTGACCTCGGGCTCCACCGTCCCCAGGTCCTCCCCGACGACGACGGCCCCGGCCCGGGAGGCCTCGATCGCGAGGACCGCGAGCATCGCCTCGGCGTCGTAGTGGACGTAGGTGCCCTCGGTGGCGGGGCGGCCCGGCGGGATCCACCAGAGCCGCCAGAGCCCGGCGACGTGGTCGATCCGCACCCCGTCGGCGTGCCGCAGGACGGCGCCGAGCATGTCCCGCAGCGGGCCGTAGCCGGCGGCGGCCAGCCGGTCGGGACGCCACGGGGGCAGCGACCAGTCCTGGCCGCGCTGGTTGAAGTCGTCCGGCGGCGCGCCCACGTGCACGCCGGGTGCGAGGAAGGACTGCAGCGCCCAGGCGTCGGCGCCGTCGGGCGCGCAGCCCACGGCGAGGTCGGCGACGAGCCCGACCGGCATCCCGAACGTCGCCGCGTGCGCCTCGGCGAGCTGGTGGTCGAGCAGGTACTGGCACCAGCCGTGGAAGGAGACGCGGTCGACGAGCTCCTCGCGGGCCGCCTCGATCCCAGGCCCGTCGGGGGAGCGGACGTCCTCGGGCCAGGTCCGCCACTCCGGCCCGTGCTTCTCGGCCAGGGCGTACCAGGTGGCCACGTCGCGCAGGGCCGGCGACAGCGCCGCGACCACGGCGCGGTGCTCGGCGGCGAGGGCGGTGTCGGGGTCGTCCGTGTCGCCGACCGCCGCCCCCGGCACGGGCGGCACCGCGTGCTCGAGGCCCGGCGTCGCCCCGACCGACCCGGCGAAGGGCCGCAGCAGGGCGAGCGCGGCCCGCTTCGCGGCCCAGACGGCGTCGTAGTCGATGAGGTCGGTCGGCCGGTGCTCGCTCAGGGCGTCGGCGTCGGGCGCGAGCCGGTCCACCGCGTGGCGCACGTGCGCGGGCGCGGCGCGGTAGGCGGGGGTCGCGCTGACCCGCAGCGACACCGGGTGCAGGTAGCGGCGCGACGACGGCGAGTACGGCGACGACTCGACGGTCGGCTCCAGCCGCAGGGCGTGCAGCGGGTTGCACAGCACGGCCCCCGCACCCTGGCCCGTCGCGGCGGTCAGCAGGTCCCGCAGGTCGACCAGGTCCCCGCAGCCCCACGAACCGGGCGAGTGCAGGGAGTAGAGCTGCACCATCCAGCCCCACGTCCGCGGCACCTCGGCCAGGCGCGCCGGCGGCACGAGCACCGCCGCCTCCTCGTGCCCGCTGACCACCCGGTGGTAGCCGACGGGCAGGTCCTGCAGGGTCGACACCCGGCTCGTGGTCCCGTCCTCGAGGGTCAGTTCCCCCGGCTCGGGGAGCTCCACGGGCGCGGTCCCGACGACGAGCGTGGGCGGCAGGGAGCCCTGCCGCCGGTTCGCGAGCGCGTCGCGGACCGCCTCGTCGGTCGACGCGTCGACGTCGAGCGCGGCGAGGACGTCGATGACCACGGAGGCGTCGACGTCGACGTCGCGGTCGCCCGCGTCGCGGTAGCGGGTGGCGACGCCGTACGCGGCGGCGAGGTCGGCGAGGTCAGGACTGACGCCGGGCACCGGGCTCCTCTCGGGGTGGCTCGTCGACGACGAGGTTCCCAGTCCTACCCACTGGCGTGCGTGAGGACCCGCCGGATCAGCGCCGCGACCCGTGACAGCGAGGCGTCGTTGCTGTCATCCCGTGACAGCAACGACGCTTCCCTGCCGAGAGGTGGGGGAGGGGCTCAGCTCGTCCGGGGGAACGGGACGCGCGGGGTGAGCGGACGACGGTTCGCGACCAGACGGTCGGCGACGTCGGAGGCGGAGGTCCGCGGCCGACGCACGGTGGCGAGGGCCTCGATCTGGGTGCCGGTCAGCGCGACCGTCCCGTCGAGTGCGGTCCCGACCTCGGTCGCGGTCCAGCCGCGCTCGAGGAGGAGGTGGACCAGGGCGAGGGCGGAGCCACGGTCACGCCGGGCGCGGGCCACGAGGGAGCCGAGGTCGTCGGGGAGGACGCGGGGGAGCACCGCGGTGTCGGGGAAGTCGGGCACGACGGCGGCCAGGCCGGCGTCGGAGGATCCGGCGTCGGGCCGGGTGGAGATGGGGTCGAGGAGCACGGGCACCTTCCGTTCGAGGACAGGGTTCACGTCAGCACTACCAGAATCGGCACCCGGTGTGACACGCAAACGCCGACGCGGTCACACGGAGGTCAACAGGCCCCGCTCGCGGACGACCGGGATCGACAACGTGCGGTAGCCGACCTCGTCGAAGAGCACGACCACGGTGTCGTCGGCGACGGTCTGCACGACGCCGCGGCCCCACTGGTCGTGGGCGACGGCCTCGCCGGGTGCCGGCTCTCCGTGGGACGCGCCGGAGCGCGCCCCGGGGTCCCCGACGTCGCCCGCGTCACAGCGGTCGCAGTTCCCGCAGGCCCCGTCCCGGGGTTCCCCGAGCACCTCGAGCAGGGTCCGCCGCCGGCAGCCCGTCCCTTCGGCGAAGCGCCGCACCAGCTCGACCTTCGACCGCTGCCGGTCCCGGCTCCGGGTCACCAGCTCGGCGGCCGCCCGGGCGAGGTCGATCGCGGGCCCGTCGTTGGTCCCGGCGAGGAGGCGCCGACCGGGGGCCTGGGTGACGCAGCCGCCCGCGATCAGCGCGGGCAGGGCTCGCGACAGCGCCGCCTTCGACAGTCCGGCGGCGTCGGCCAGCTCGACCTGCGCCACCCCGTCGTCGTGCAGGCGGATCGCCTCGATCACGGTGGCGAGCGCCGCCGCCCGGGCGTCGCGGCCCGACGCGAAGAGCTTCGGCCGCGCCAGGTCCTGCGGGCGGTGGAACAGCACGGCCCGGGCGGTGCCGCCGTCGCGGGCGGCCCGGCCGATCTCCTGGTGGTAGGCGTCGATCGAGGTGGGCACGTCCCCGTGGACGATCCAGCGGACACCGGGCTTGTCGATCCCCATGCCGAAGGCGCTGGTGGCGACGACGACGCGGAGGTCGTCGGCCATGAACGCGTCCTGCACGGCCTGCCGCTCCCGCTTGCGGAGCCCCCCGTGGCACGCCCCGGCGGTCACCCCGGCCTCCTTCAGCCGGTCCGCGAGCAGGGTGGTGTGCCCCCGGGTGGTCACGTAGACGATCCCGGGCCCCTCCAGCCCGACGACGGCGTCGGTCACCTGCCGCCACTTCGCCTCCTCGGAGTGGACGAGGTGCACGGCGAGGTGGGTGTCCGGCCGGTCGACGTCGCGGACGACCACGCACGCGTCGGGCACCCCGAGCAGGTCGAGGATCTCCTCGCGGGCGGGCACCGAGGCGGTCGCGGTGAGGGCGAGAATCCGGGGCGACCCGAGCGCCCGCGCCACCGGGGCGAGCGCGAGGTAGTCCGGCCGGAAGTCCGGGCCCCAGTCGCACACGCAGTGCGCCTCGTCCACGGCGAGGAGCGTGGGCGGCGCCGTCACGAGCTCCCGCAGCACCTCCGGGTTCGCGAGCTGCTCGGGGGAGGTGACGAGCACGCTCAGCTCGCCCGCCACGAAGGACGCCAGCGCGCCCCGTCCGTTCTCCGAGTTCAGGGCGCCGGCGCGCACACCCGAGGCGTTCAGGTGCGCCACCTGGTCGCGGTGCAGCGCGAGCGTCGGGGACACGACGACGGTGCGGCCGCCGAGCAGATCGCCGGCGATCGCGTACACCGCGGTCTTGCCCGCCGCCGGGGGCAGCACGGCGAGGGTGTCGCTGGTCAGCGCGGCGAGCACCGCGTCGCGCTGGCCGTCGCCGAGGCGCGCACCGGGGCCGAGGAAGCGGTCCACGGCCTCATCGAGATGGTCGGCCGCCGGCGGCAGCGGACCGCAGGGTCCGTCGTTCGTCGCGTCAACACCGCGGTGGGTCGCTGTCACGGGGCCGGGGTGGGCCGACGCCGGTCGCCGGAAACGCCCGGTTGGAGTGGCTGTACCGGTGGGTACTGCGGGCCGGTGACGTTGACCAGGGTCGACCCCCACGGGCCCGGACTCGGACGCCGCCGCCGCGGGAAGGGCTTCAGCTACTTCGACCTCACCACGGGCGACGCGGTGACCGACGGGTCGACGGTGGACCGCATCACGGCCCTCGTGATCCCGCCCGCGTGGCGTGACGTGTGGATCTCGCCGCGCGACGACGGGCACATCCAGGCCGTCGGGACCGACGCCGCCGGACGCCGCCAGTACCGCTACCACGCGGAGTGGACCGAGCAGCAGTCCCGCGAGAAGTTCGAGCGGGTCGCGCGGCTCGGCGCGCAGATGCCCGAGGTCCGTGCGCAGCTCCAGGAACTTCTCGGGAGCGAGGGGCTCGGCCGCGAGCGGGTCCTCGCCGGCGCGGTGTGGCTGCTCGACCTCGGGGTCTTCCGCGTCGGCGGGGAGGAGTACGCGGAGGGCGACAAGTACTCCGAGGCGTCGTTCGGGCTGGCCACCCTGCGCCGCGAGCACGCCAGCGCCCGCAAGGACGGGTCGGTGCAGTTCCGCTACGTCGCGAAGGCGGGGGTGCCGCGCACCCTCACGATCGCCGACCCGGCCACCCACCGCCTGGTCACCTCGCTCAAGCGTCGCCGCGGGGGCGGGGACGACCTCCTGGCGTGGTCGGCGACCCGGCAGCGCAAGCGGGTGTGGCACGACGTGACCGCCGACGACGTCAACGACGCCGTGCACGAGCTGGTCGGCGACGAGTTCACCGCGAAGGACCTCCGCACGTGGAACGCGGGCGTGGTCGCCGCCGTGGCCCTCGCGACCCAGGTGGGGCCGGACGGCACGCCGCCGACCGCCGAACGCAAGCGCAAGGCCGCCGTCACGCACACCATGAAGACCGTCGCCGCCCAGCTCGGCAACACCCCCGCCGTCTGCAAGCGGTCCTACGTCGACCCGGTGCTCGTCGGACATTTCGAGGCCGGTCGCACGGTGCTCGACGCGATCCGCGACGCCGACCCGTCCGACCTCGCCATGCGCGAGCAGGTGGAGGCGGCGGTGCTGGAGCTGGTCACGGCCCGCGACTGAGACCTGCCGGCGTGCGAGCCGCCCGCGATCCGGCCGACGCTCAGACGCCGACCGAGTCCGGGTCGAGCTCCGACCAGATCGTCGTGCCGTCGGGGTGGCGCTGCAGGCCCCACTCGCGCGACACGGCGGCGACCATCGCGAGGCCCCGGCCGCGGGGCGACGAGGTCGGCGGCGCGACCCACGTGTCCGCCGCGGGGATCCGGTGGCCGACGCCGTAGTCGCGGACGGTCATCCGCAGCGTCGGGCCCCGGCCCTCCATCTCGACCACCGACGCGCTCGTGGCGTGCTCGACGGAGTTGGTGACCAGCTCGGTCACCACGATCTCGGCCGCCTCGCGCACGGAGTCGGAGACGCCCCACCGCGTGCAGGTCTCCCGCACCCTGGTGCGCGCGCGGCCGGGGGCGTGCGCGTCGACGGTGAAGCGCCACCACACCCGCAGCAGCGGCGGGCGGTCGGTCAGGTGGACCAGGGCCTCCGCCACGTCGGGGAAGACGGGGATCCGCCGGGCGACGCCGGAGCCGGTGAGCAGCGCGGCGAGCGCCGGGTCGGGCGCCACGATCGCCAGGCAGGCCGCGGGCCAGCCGGCCGTGCGGTCGAGCGCCTCGGTGAGGGCGTGCACCACGGAGGCGTGCCGGGGCCGCAGGTCCGCGGCCTCGAGGACCACCCCGCGGTGGGCCCGGAGGAGGTCGGCGAGGGTGTGCACGAACGACTCGCGGTCGGCGCGGTCGAGGTCCCCCCGGACCGTCACCACGACCGCGTCGCCCGACGACGGGGCGGCGCGGGTCTCCCACGCGAGTTGCTGCACGATTCACCTCGCGGCCGTGATACCCCCGGACGGGCCGGGGCAAGCGCGGGTGCCGGGCCCGGTCGTCCGGCCCCGGGTCGGAGCGCGGCGCCCGCCGGGACGGGCCATGATGGAGCTCATGAGCACCGACGCCGGCGAGGGCGCCGAGGGCGCCGAGGACCGCTCCGACCAGTCCGCCCTGGCCGCCGCGGCGGCCAGCGGGGCGGGGGACGGCGCGGGGACCGCGGAGCTGGTCGAGTCGCCGGGCGCGGTGATGCGCGTCGCCGGCATGGTCGGCAAGCTCATCGAGGAGGTGCGCTCGGCACCGCTCGACGAGGCGGGCCGGGCCCGGCTGGCGGACATCCACGCCCGCTCGATCACGGAGCTCGGGAAGGGCCTGGCCCCGGAGCTGCGCGACGAACTCGCCCGCATCTCGCTACCGCTCGGCACCGACGAGGTCCCGTCGCAGGCCGAGCTGCGGATCGCGCAGGCCCAGCTGCTGGGCTGGCTCGAGGGGCTGTTCCACGGGATCCAGAGCGCCGTGCTGGCTCAGCAGATGGCGGCCCGGGGACAGCTCGAGCAGATGCGCGAGGGTCGGTCGGTGCGTGCGGGGGCCGCCCTGCCCGGGGGCACCGCCCCCGCCGAGGGCGGTCAGTTCGGCGGGCAGTACCTGTGACCGCCCGCCGCGGACGGACTCAGCCTTCGAGGACGACCTCGCCGGCGGTGCCGGGCCGGGGGCGGCGCAGCGCGGAGCGCCGCTCGTCCTCGGTCAGGCCGCCCCAGACGCCGTAGGGCTCGCGGGTCGCCAGGGCGTGGCGACGGCAGGGGTCGAGGACCGGGCAGGCCATGCAGACCCGCTTGGCCTGGCTGGCGCGCTGCTCGCGGCGCGGGCCGCGCTCGCCGTCGGGGTGGAAGAAGAAGCTCGAGTCCATGCCCCGGCACGAGCCGTGCAGCTGCCAGTCCCACTCGTCGATGATCGGGCCGGGCAGCAGACGCACATCAGCCACGGGAACCTCCAGGCCTTCTGAACAGGCGTCGGCGGCCAGGGGTGACCGGCACGACGGGATCGTCGGCGGTATAACCGGCCACCGTCGATCACAAACCAGTTCGCCTCACCCGGTCGGACGCAACCGGCCCACCGGTGTGTCCTACCCCCGGTGGGCACCCTGCGACCGGCCGACGACCGTGCGTCGCGAGTAGTGTCCGGCCCGGTGGGTATCGTGCGGCCACCTGAGGAGTCCGTGATCTGCCGGCACGGCACGGGTCACCACGCAAGTTTCGAGGAGTCGGTGCATGACTGACAGCGCAGGGAACGGGGGGCGGGAGGCCGTGGCCACCGAGGAGGAGTTCTCCACCGAGGAGCCGATGGGCGTCGACGTCCAGCGCTCGGGCGAGACGTCGGTCATCCGCCTGACCGGCGAGATCGACATGCTCACCACGCCGGCACTGCGGGCCAAGGTGACCGAGGAACTGGCCGCCGGGCTGTCGGTGCTCGTGCTCGACATGCTCGCCGTCGAGTTCCTGGGGTCCAGCGGCCTGGCGCTGCTGGTCGAGGCGCTCGACGAGTCGCGCAACCGCGGCGTCGCGCTCCGGCTGGTGGCCGACAGCCGCCCCGTGAGCCGTCCGCTGCAGGCCACCGGGCTGACCGACCTGTTCGAGATCCACACGACCGTCGAGGACGCCCTCGCGGCCTGACCGCGCGGCGCGTCGCCCGACGCGCCCGTGTCCGGACCCGCGCCGACGACCGGCGCGGCGAGAACCGGTGGTGACCGGCGGCGTGTGCGCCGATACGGTGACGCGGCGGGGCGGGCCCCGTCGCATTTCCCGGACGTCGCGAGAGCGACGTCCCCCGACCGCGAAACGGAGACCAGCAGTCGTGCAGATGCCCGATCCGCAGCAGCGCGTTCCCGAGGTCCCCGCCGCGGGCGTGGCGACCGAGGTGGACGGCCTGCCGAGCACGACGAGCCTCGCGGAGGTCCCGAGCCCGGTCGAGGTGCGTGTCCACGCCGACCCGGCGCTGATCCCGTCGGTCCGCGCCGTCGCGGCGGACCTCGCGGCCCGGGCCGACTTCGACCTCGACGCCGTGTCCGACCTGCGCATGGCGGTCGACGAGGCCTGCTCGGCCCTGGTCCCGCTGGCCAGCGTCGGCGGTCAGCTGCGGTGCGGCTTCACGGTCATCGACGGCCGGGTCGCCGTGGTGGCGCGGGTGCCGGTCGATCGCCCGACCTCGCTGCGTCAGGACACCTTCGGCTGGCGCGTGCTCGACACGCTGACCGACGTCGCCGAGGTGCTCGACGGCGACCCGGCGTGGATCGGCATCCGGCTGCTGAAGGACCGGACCACGACGTGAGCGTCCCCGCCGGGCAGGAGAAGCGGGACCAGGAGAAGCGCGACGACTCCTACGCCCATCTCGCACCCCTGCTCGCCGAGCACGCCGCCCTCCCCGTCGGGGACAGGCGTCGCGAGGCACTCCGCGCCCGCCTCGTCCAGGGCTACCTCCCGCTCGCCAAGCACATCGCGCGGCGCTTCGCGCAGCGCGGCGAGCCCCAGGAGGACCTCGAGCAGGTCGCGACGGTCGGGCTGATCCACGCCGTCGACCGGTTCTCCCCCGAACGTGGCTCGGACTTCCTGTCCTACGCGGTCCCCACCATCACCGGCGAGGTCCGCCGCTACTTCCGCGACAAGGCGTGGTCCACCCGCGTCCCGCGGCGCCTCAAGGACCTGCGGCTGGCGATCGGCTCCGCGATGCCCGCCCTCTCCCAGGAGCTGGGCCGCGCCCCGACGGCGGGGGAGCTCGCCGAGCGGCTCTCCAAGCCCCGCGAGGAGATCCTCGAGGCGCTGGAGGCGGCCAACGCCTACCGGTCGAGCTCGCTCGACGACATGCTCGTCGACGACCCGTCGTCTGGTCGCCTCGCCGACGTGCTCGGCACCGACGACGACGAACTCACCCAGGTCGAGCACCGGGAGACGGTGCAGCCCGCGCTGCGTCGCCTGCCCGAGCGCGAGCGCACCATCGTGATGCTGCGCTTCTTCGGCGGGATGACCCAGACGCAGATCGCCGAGCGTGTCGGCGTCTCGCAGATGCACGTCTCCCGTCTGCTCACCCGCACGCTCGCGGCGCTGCGCCAGGACCTGTCCGAGGGCGGGAGCTGAGCCTCACCGCACGGTGTGGCCGTCGCCCTCCGGCCGGGTCCGTCCGGTCCGGGCGAGCATCTCCAGCAGGGGCACGGCCACCCGCCGGGTCGTGCCCAGCGCCTGGCGCGCCGCCGACACGGTGAACGGCTGCTCCAGCGTCGCGAGTACCTCGACCGCGCGGTCGGGGGCGTCCGGACGCAGGTAGATCCCGTCGGCGACGCGCACCAGCTCGCCCGCCTTCACCACCGCGCCCAGCTGCCGGGCGCCGAGGCCGAGCTCGCCGAGCCGGTGGGCCTCGGGGGCGAGGAACGGGGCGTCGGCGAGGTCCGCGAGCACCGCCGACACGGCCTCACGCACCGCCGTGGGCAGCCCGCCGTCGCCGGGACGCAGGATGCGGCCGCCCTCCTCGACGAGGCCCGGGCACCGTGCGAGCACCAGCGCGACCAGCCGCGGGTCGGGCAGCTCCAGCCCGCGCTGCGCCGCCTTCGTCGACAGCCCGGGCTCGAGCGGGTCGGCCGCGGCGTGGGCGGACACGAGCTCGACGAGCGTCGTCGCCAGCGCGGCGAGGTGGTCGGGGTCGATGTACCACCCGGCGGTGGAGGGCGTTCCCGACGGCGGGTCGGCGAGGCCGAGGCCCGCGAGGTCGGCGGCGCGGAGCACCCGTCGTCGGGAGAGCTCGACCGCGGTGTCGGGGGTCCCGTCGCTCGTCGCGAGCTCGCCGGCGCGTGCCCGGGCCGCACCGCGACGCCGGAGCTCCGGGGGGCGCACGTCGAGCACGGTCAGGCCGCCGAGCACGGCGTGGGCGCCCGGATCGCGCAGCAGGGCGCGGTCGCCGGGGCGCAGGGGGAGCGGCTCGCGCAGCGTCAGCCGCACGGTGCGGGAGCCCTCCGCGGCGTCGGGCGCGTCGTCGCGGGACAGCGGCCGCACCCGCGCGGCCACCGCGGCCGACCCGACGTGGACCATCACCTGCGCGGGGAGCTTCCCGACCCCGTCGGTGCCGCGCGGCGGGTGCACCCGGACGTCGATCACCCCGGCGGCGAGCCAGCGCGCCGGCGTGAGCAGCGCGTCGCCCCGGGAGACCTCCTCGAGCGGCACCCCGCGCAGGTTGACGGCCACGCGGGCCAGCGCCGACGCCGACTCCACGGGTGCGCCCAGCGACTGCAGGCCGCGTACCGACACCGCCCGGCCGCCCAGTTCCAGCTCGTCGCCGACGGCGATCCGGCCCGCCCCGAGCGTCCCGGTCACCACCGTCCCCGCGCCGCGGATGGTGAAGGCACGGTCCACCCAGAGCCGCACGTCGGCGTCCGGGTCGGGATCGGGCAGCCGTGCCGCGAGGGCGGACAGCTCGGCCCGCAGGTCGTCGAGGCCGGCGCCGGTCGTCCCGGACACGCACACCGCGGGCAGCCGTCCGAGGGACGACTCCGCGAGGTGCTCGAGCGCCTCGTCCCGCGCGAGCTCGGGCTCCATGAGGTCCGAGCGTGTCACCACGAGCACCCCGTCGTGCACGCCGAGCGCGTGCAGCGCGTCGAGGTGCTCCCCGGACTGCGGCATCCACCCGGCGTCCGCGGCGACGACGAACATCGTCGCGGGCACCGGCCCGACCCCGGCCAGCATCTGCGTCACGAACCGCTCGTGGCCCGGGACGTCGACGAACGCGATCGTGTGCCCGTCGACCGTGGTCCAGCCGAAGCCCAGGTCGATCGTCATCCCGCGGCGCCGTTCCTCGGCCCACCGGTCGGGTTCCATCCCGGTCAGCGCGCGGATCAGCGTCGACTTGCCGTGGTCCACGTGCCCGGCGGTCGCCAGCACCTTCACGACGTCGAGCCCTCGTGGCAGGGAAGCGTCGTCGCTGTCGTCGGGTGAGAGGAACGACGCTCTCCTGCCACGGCGAGGACCGCCGCGACCAGGCGCGCGTCGTCCTCGGCGGGTACCGCGCGCAGGTCGAGCAGGCACCGGCCCTGCTCCACCCGCCCGACGACGGGGTCGTCCCCGGCCCGCAGCGCCTCCGCGTAGTCCGCCGGGAGGGCCACCGCGGCGCTGGGGAGGTCCACCCCCGGCGCCCCGCCGCCGCCGACCTGCGCGGCGCAGTCGACGGCCTCCCCGCCCACGGCCGCGGCCACCGCGGCGGCCCGGTCGCGGAGCACGGCCACGTCCGCCTCGAGCATCGCCCGCACCGGCGGCACCGGCCCGCGCAGGGTCGCCTCGAGGGCGGCGAGCGTCAGCTTGTCCACCCGCAGGGCGCGGGCGAGCGGGTGCCGGCGGAGCCGGTGGACGAGGGCGGCGTCGCCGAGGAGCAGCCCCGCCTGCGGGCCCCCGAGCAGCTTGTCCCCGCTCGCCGTCACCAGCGGGACGCCGGCGCGCAGCTCGGTCGCGGCGTCCGGCTCGTGCGGCAGGAGCGGGTGCGGCGCGAGGAGACCCGACCCGATGTCGGCCACCACGGGCACGCCCAGCCCGGTCAGCTCCCCGGCCGGCACGCTCGACGTGAAGCCCTGCACCACGAAGTTCGACGGGTGCACCTTGAGGATCATCCCGGTGTCCGGGCCGACCGCCGCCGCGTAGTCGTCGACCCGCACGCGGTTCGTGGTGCCGACCTCCCGCAGCCGTGCCCCCGTCGACTCCAGCAGCTCCGGGAGCCGGAACCCGTCGCCGATCTCGACCATCTCGCCCCGCGCGATGACGATCTCCCGCCCGGCCGCCAACGCCGTGGCCGCCAGGATCAGCGCCGCCGCGCCGTTGTTCGTCACGTGCACGCCGCCCGCGTCGGGCACGGCGTCGGCCAGCGCCGCCATGGCGCCGGCGCCCCGCCTGCCGCGCCCGCCGGTGGCGAGGTCCAGCTCGACGTCCGTGGTGCCCGCCGCCGTGACCAGCGCGTCCCGCGCGGCGCCCGACAGGGGCGCCCGCCCGAGGTTGGTGTGCAGCACGACGCCGGTCGCGTTCAGCACCGGACGCAGGCTCGCCGCACTGCGGGGGAGCGCTGCGACCACCGCGTCGACCACGTCGTCCGGGCCGATCTCCCCGGCCCGCGCCCGCTGCTGCGCCCCGAGCACGACGTCCTTCACCCGCGCCCTCCCGACGACGGCGACGGCGGCCGCCACCCGCGGCTCGGCGAGGACGGCGTCGGTGCGCGGGATGCGCCGCCGGGGATCAGGGGTCACGCCGTCCAGGATCCACCCACCGCCACGACCACCGAGCACACCACCCCGATCAGCACCGTCCCCACCGTCACCGTGGCCAGCACCCGCACCGGGAACACCCGCCGCACCATGAGCAGCGACGGCAGGCTGACCGCCGGCAGGGTGATGAGGAGCGCGGCCGCGATCACGGGTGACACCCCCGCAGCCAGGAGCGCGGCCACCGCGGCGATCTCCGCGCCCGTCGGGATCGGCAGGAGCGTCCCGGCCACCGCGAGCAGCACGACGATCGCCACCACCACGGCCCCGTGCATGCCGGCGAGCCCCGCCCCGAGCGGGAACAGCACCCCGCGCAGCGCGCCGAGCGCCACCACCAGCACCAGGTACTCCGGCAGCAGGCGCAGCGACAGCCCGCCCAGCGCGGCGAGGAACCGGACCGGCAGCGGACGCCCGTCGTCGAGGGAGTCCGTGGCGACCGCGAGCCCGGTCGGGTCGGGGGCGTCGCCCGCCCGCCGGGCGGCGAGGGCCCCCACCCCGACGACGCCGATCCCGGCGGCCAGCCGCAGCAGCGTCCACTGCCACGGCAGTACGAACGCGCAGAACACGAGGACGACGGGGTTGAGGGCGGGGCTCGCCAACCAGAACGCGAGGGCGGCCCGCACGTCGGCCGCACGCTGCCGCAGCCCGACCGCCACCGGCGCCGAGCAGCAGCTGCACATCATCCCCGGCACCGCGAGGGCACTCCCGACGACGGCGCCGCGCCGCCCGACCGTCCGGGCCGTCCAGTCCGCCGGCAGCACCGTCCGGATCGCCGCGGCGAGCAGGAGCCCGGTGACGAGCGCCGGCCAGATCGCGAGGAAGTACGGGCCCGCGAACTCCAGGCCCGCCCGCAACGACACCCCGGACGCGGGCAGGATCGAGTTCCCGAGCGACCCGGAGCCCGCCACCGACGGGACCTTCACCCAGTACGGCTGCCACTTCGCCCAGATCAGCAGCACGACCGCGAGCAGCACCACGCCGGTGACCGGGATCCAGGTGCGGCGGGGAGCCGTCGTCGTGGTGGTCACGACGGCCGAGTCTGCGCGCCCCGCGTGTCGGGCGCACGTCGGCCCGGTGTCCTCCCCGGAACGCACGAACGGGCCGCTCGCCACGATCTCCCGTGACGATCGGCCCGTTCGATTCCCCTGGAGTCAGTTCCCCGCGGCGGGGACGTAGTGCCGGTCGGGCGGGGTGGTGCCGGCCTGCACGGCCTCTTCCCGACGACGGATGCGCTCGCGCTGCGGCACGACGATGTGCGCCGGGTCGTTGGCCGAGGCGATCCCGGCGTCGAACACGCCGAAGCGGGTGAGCGCCGACCCGGCCATCAGGGCGAGCCCGGACAGCGCAGCGGCCCACCGCTTGCGCCGCCCCACGACGGCCCCGGCGGCGCCGACCACGAGGCACGCCTTCGACGCCGTCATCAGCGTCTTCGCGCGGCCCTTGTCGTAGACGTCGGCGAGCATCCCGAGGTCCCGCGTCATCTTCTCCTCGGTGACGAGCTCCACCACGGCGCCCGCGATCGCGAGGCGCTGGGCGGGCTCGTTGTCCTCGACCCGCGAGAACACCAGGCCGAAGCCACCGCCGGCGGCCGCGGCACTGCCCGCGAACAGCACCGGCAGGTGGCGGTGCGCCTCGTGCCAGGTGGGGACGGCGGTGTTCGAGATCAGTACCGCCGTGTAGGTGGCCAGCGCCGGTCCGACGACGGCCGCCCCGACCCCGGCCGCGTCGCCGGCGACCTGCAGGGTCTTCGCGCCCCGCCGTCCGCGGAGGTACGGGGCGAGCGCCTCGGCGCCCGCCGCCGCCGTCGCGAACGCGGCGAAGGGGGAGAGGATCCAGGAGCCGACCGACAGCGGCGAGGTCGGCTTGAACACCCGCAGCATGTGCAGGAAGCGCGACGGCCGGTGCAGGTCGTGGATGAGGAAGACGGTGCCGCCCATGGCGCCGCCGACGGCCGCGTACCGCCCCGCCCGCCGCAGCGACGGCCGGCCCGTGGGGCCCGCCATCGCCGCGAGCACCGCCGACGAGCCCGCGAGCCCGCCGAGGAACAGGTACAGCGGGACGTCCGGGTTCTTCCACACCGGCGCCTTGATGATCGGGCGCCCGTAGTAGCTGCGGAACTCGGCCTCCGGCACCTGCAGCTGCTCGCCCTTGCGGCCGCCGCGGGGACTGTCGCGTCGCGGCTTCACCGCGTCGTGGTCGATCCGGGCCCGCTCCGGCATCCCCGTGGGGTTCAGATCCTCGGTCATGGTCGAGCTCCGCTCCGCTGCGTCTCCGAAGTCACCGCCGGCCGCCCTTCCAGAACGCGGCCAGGGCCGCCGCCCCGAGGCCGACCGCGGTCAGCGCCGCGTTCCGCCACATCTCGGGCAGGTCGCGGGTGGTGACGATCGGGTCCGGCGGCAGCCCGTAGACCTCGGGCTCGTCGAGCAGCAGGAAGAAGGCCCCGTCGCCGCCGACGCCGTCGTTCTCGTCGCGACCGTAGAGCCGGGCCTCGTTCACCCCGCGGCCGTGCAGCTCGGCGAGTCGGGCGTCCGCGGCGGCCTGCAGCTCGTCGAGGTCGCCGAACTGGATCGACTGCGTCGGGCACGCCTTGGCGCACGCCGGCTCCAGTCCGCTCCCGAGCCGGTCGTAGCAGAGCGTGCACTTGTGGGCGCCGCCGTCGGAACCGCGGACGTCGATGACGCCGTAGGGGCACGACGGGACGCAGTACCCGCAGCCGTTGCAGATGTCGTCCTGCACCACCACGGTGCCGAACTCGGTGCGGAACAGTGCCCCGGTGGGGCAGTTGTCCAGGCAGCCCGCGTGGGTGCAGTGCTTGCAGACGTCGGAGGCCATGAGCCACCGGACGTCGCGCTCGTCGTCGGGGGTCTGCTGGCCGTGCGCCCCGGCGTCGGGGAGCAGGGTCAGCAGGTCGACGGTGCCCGTCCCGGTGCCACCCGGGCCGGGCGGCGCGGTCGCCGCGTCCCGGGGTGCCTTCGGCAGCGCGCCGCCGCCCAGGGCCGGCAGCCCGCTCGGGATGTGTCCCGTCGTGGGCTCCGCCGGGACGGCGCCGCCGTGGGCGGTGGTCGCGGACCCGTGCGGGCGGACGTCCTCGATGAACGCCACGTGGCGCCACGTGGAGGCCCCCAGGTCACCGGTGTTGTCGTACGACATCCCGGTGAGGCGGTACAGGTCCGACGCGTCGGTCCCGTCGTCGGGGACGAGGTTCCACTCCTTGCACGCCACCTCGCAGGCCTTGCAGCCGATGCAGACCGAGGTGTCGGTGAAGAACCCGACCCGCTTGGGGTGCGAGGGGTCGAACCCGGCGTCCGCGGCCGGGTCGGGCAGCTCGCCGTACAGCGAGTTGGCCGTCCCGGAGAACGCGTCGAAGACGTTGGTCATGAGGTCGAGCTCCGCTCCGCTGCGTCTCCCATGGTCACTCGATCCCTCCCGGCTCGACGCCCGCACGGCGGCGGTAGTCGGCGACGTACTCGAGGAGCTCGGGGCCGCGTGGTCGACGTCCGGGCTGGATGTCGCAGGTCGCGACCTTGGACTCCTGGATGTGGACGTTCGGGTCCATCACGACCCCCAGCAGGTCGTTCGCCGGGTCGCCGGTCGAGATTCCGTTCGAGCCCCAGTGGTAGGGAAGCCCGATCTGGTGCACCTGACGGTCCCCGATCCGCAGCGGTTTCATGCGCTCGGTCACCATCACCCGCGCCTCGATCGCCGTCCGCGCCGAGACCAGGGTCGCCCACCCCATGTGCTCGAGGCCCCGCTCGGCGGCCAGCGCCGGGGAGATCTCGCAGAAGAACTCCGGCTGGAGCTCCGAGAGGTAGGGCAGCGTGCGGCTCATGCCGCCCGCGGTGTGGTGCTCGGTCAGGCGGTAGGTGATGAAGACGTAGGGGAAGACCTCGCTCTGCGACGGGTTGATCCGGTTCCACGCCCGGTCGATCCGTTCGAGCGCCGGGTTGTCCTGCTGGTCGTGCAGCAGGTTGGCGACCGGTGACTCGACGGGCTCGTAGTGCGTCGGCATCGGCCCGTCCGCCATGCCCGCCGGCGCGTAGAGCCAGGCCTTGCCGTCGGCCTGCATGATGAAGGCGTCGGTGCCCGACAGGGCGTCCTGACGGGTCGCCCCCTCCTCCGGCTTGAACGACGGCGGCTTGGTGGCCTCGAAGTCCGGGACGTCGTGCCCGGTCCAGCGCTGGGACTCCTCGTCCCACCACACGTAGGCCTTGCGCTCGCTCCACGGCCGTCCCTCGGGGTCGGCCGAGGCGCGGTTGTAGAGCGTGCGGCGGTTCGCGGGCCAGGCCCAGCCCCACTCGGCGGCGACCCAGTCCTGCTCCGAGCCGGGCTTGCGCCGGTCGGCCTGGTTGACGCCGTCGGCGTAGACGCCGGTGTAGATCCAGCAGCCCGCCGTCGTCGAGCCGTCCGCCTTGAGCTCGGTGTAGCTCGACAGCGGCTTCCCGTCGGCGTCGGCGCCGTTGATCTCGGCCAGCACCGACTCGGGGTCCGGCTCGCTGTGGATGCCGAACGTCGGGTAGTCCCACGTCAGGTCGAGCAGCGGGCGGTCGCGCTCGTCGGTCGAGCCGGCGAGCTTCTCCCGGATCCGCTTCCCGAGGTGGAAGTAGAAGTGCAGCTCGGAGCGCGCGTCGGCCGGCGGGTGCACCGCCTCGCGGCGCCACTGCAGCAGCCGCTGGGTGTTGGTGAACGTGCCGGACTTCTCGGTGTGGTTCGCGCAGGGCAGGAAGAAGACCTCGGTCCCGATCTCCTCGGTGCGCAGCTCACCGGTCTCGATCTCCGGCCCGTCCTTCCAGAACGTGGCCGACTCGATCATCTGCATGTCCCGGACGACCAGCCACTCGAGGTTGGCGAGGCCGAGGCGCTGCATCTTGCCGTTCGCGTGCCCGATGGCGGGGTTCTCGCCGACGAGGAAGTAGCCGAACGTCTTCCGGTCGATCTGGTCCCGGACGATCCCGTAGGTGCCGTGGTCGCCGGTCAGCTTCGGCAGGTAGTCGAACGCGAAGTCGTTCTCCGCGGTCGCCGCGTCGCCCCACCAGGCCTTGAGCAGGGACACCAGGTAGGTGTCCATGTTGCCCCAGAACCCGGTCTTCGCCGCGTCGGCGTCGAGGAAGCTCTGCAGATCCTCGTGCAGGTGCGCGTTGGGCATCGGGATGTAGCCCGGCAGCAGGTCGTAGAGCGTCGGGATGTCGGTCGACCCCTGGATGGAGGCGTGCCCGCGCAGCGCGAGGATGCCGCCGCCGGGCCGCCCCATGTTGCCCAGCAGTGTCTGCAGGATCGCCGCGCCGCGGATGTACTGCGCGCCGACGCTGTGGTGCGTCCAGCCCACCGAGTACACCCAGGCCGTCGTCCGCTCGCGCCCCGAGTTCGCTGTGATCGCCCTCGCGACGGCGAGGAACTGGTCGACGCTCATGCCGCAGACCCGCGAGACCGCCTCCGGGGTGTAGCGGGCGTAGTGCCGGCGCATGACCTGGTAGACGCACCGCGGGTGCTGGAGGCTCTCGTCGCGTTCCGGCGTCCCGGTCGCGTGGGCCGCGTCGCCCGCCCCGCCCGCGGTGTCCGAGGACATCGCGGCGTGGTGCTCGCGGAGCTGGGACTCCCAGTGGTCGCGCTGACCGGCGGCCGGCGCGCTGTAGCCCTCGCCCTCGAGCGACCAGCTCACCGGGTCGTAACGCCCGGTCTCCGGGTTGTAGCCGGAGAAGACGCCGGCCATGTCCTCGGTGTCGGCGAACTCCTCACCGACCAGGTCGGCGGCGTTCGTGTACGCGGACACGTACTCCCGGAAGTCGAGCCCGTTCTCCAGCACGTAGCTGATGAGCCCGCCCAGGAACGCGATGTCGGCGCCCGCGCGGAACGGCACGTGCAGGTCGGCGACCGCCGACGTGCGGGTGAACCGCGGGTCGACGTGGATGATCGTGGCGCCGCGGCGCTTCGCCTCCATCACCCACTGGAAGCCCACGGGGTGGGCCTCCGCCATGTTCGATCCCTCGATGACGATGCAGTCCGAGTGGATTAGGTCCTGCTGGAAGTTCGAGGCCCCTCCGCGGCCGAAGCTGGTCCCCAGACCGGGGACGGTGGCGCTGTGTCAAATGCGCGCCTGGTTCTCCACCTGGATCGCGCCGAGCGCCATGAACAGCTTCTTGATGAGGTAGTTCTCCTCGTTGTCCAGCGTCGCGCCGCCCAGGCTCGAGAAGCCCAGCGTGCGCCGCAGGACGCGGCCCTCGTCGTCGGTGTCCTGCCACCCGCGACGTCGGGCGTCGATCACCCGGTCGGCGATCATGTCGACCGCGGTGTCGAGGTCGAGGTCCTCCCACTCGGTGCCGTACGGCCGCCGGTAGCGGACCGTCGTCACCCGCGACGGGCTGGTGACCAGCGAGGTCGACGCGGAGCCCTTGGGGCACAGCCGACCGCGGGACACCGGCGAGTCCGGGTCTCCCTCGATCTGCGTGACCCGACCGTCGCGCACGTAGACGTTCTGCCCGCACCCCACGGCGCAGTACGGGCAGACCGACTTCACCACCTCGTCGGCGGTGTCGGTCCGCGGCTCGAGGACCTTCGTGCGCGGACTCTGCACGGCGGCGCCGCGGGCCAGCGGGTCAGGACCGGTCGCCTGGCGGAACATCGGCCATTCGCCGAGCCAGGTACGGACGCCCATGAGGTGGACCTCCCGTGCTGTGGTGGACCCGGGCTCCGACGCTGGGACCTGGGGGAACGTGTGGCGGAGGCGGACGGGAATCGAACCCGCCTGGCCGAGATACCCGGCCACGTCGGTGTTGAAGACCGCGGGGCCCACCAGGAACCCTGACGCCTCCGCGGGCGAGCCTATGGTCCGTCCCACCACTCCGCAGGGCCGGGCCGCCCCCCCGTGGCAGCGGAGCGTCGTTGCTGGCGTCCCGTGACAGGAAAGCCGCTCCGTCGGGTTCACGGGCGTCCCACATCGGGAAGGTCCGCGCCCGTGTGGACCGCTACCGACACGCGCCTGGTGATCACCGCGGCGACCGCCGTCGCGCTCGTGATCGTGCTGATCACCTCCCGGCTGCGACTGCACGCCTTCCCCGCCCTCATGGTCGGCTCGCTCGTGCTCGGGCTGGTCGCCGGACTGGGGCCGTCGAAGACGGTCGACGGGTTCACCGACGGCGTCGGCGGCACGCTCGGGGACGTCGGCGTGGTGCTCGGCCTCGGCACGATGCTCGGCAAGCTGCTCGCCGACTCCGGCGGTGCGGACCTGCTCGCCGACGCCCTGCTGCGCCGGTCGGGGCACCGGATGCTGCCGTGGGCGGTCGCGCTGCTCGCGATGGTGCTCGGGATCCCGCTCTTCTTCGAGATCGGCGTGGTGCTCGTGCTGCCGATCGTCTTCACCGTCGCGATGCGTCTCGACCGGGAGCGCGGGCACGAGGGCGGCCGGGACGAGCAGGGCCGCTCGACGATCCTGCGCGTCGGCATCCCTGCCCTCGCCGGGCTGTCCGCCCTGCACGCCTTCATCCCGCCGCACCCGGGCCCGCTCGTCGCGATCGACGCGCTGGGCGCCGACCTGGGGCAGACCCTGCTGATCGGCATCGTCGTCGCGATCCCGACGGTGGCCGTGGCCGGTCCGCTCTTCGCCCACTACGCCGCGCGCTGGGCGCACGCCGAGCCGCCGGCGTCGCTGGTGCGCACCGCCGCCTCCCCGGAGCGTCAGCAGAGTGCCACCGCTGACGCCGGGCGCCAGCAGAGTGCCACCGCTGACGCCGGGCGCCAGCAGAGTGCCACCGCTGACGCCGGGTCCGAGCCGGGCGCCGACCCCGCCGATCGGCACCCGCCGCCCGGCCTCACCGCCACCCTCGTGACGATCCTGCTGCCCGTCGTCCTCATGCTCGTGCGGACCGTCGCCGACGTCGCCACCCCCGACGGGTCCCCGGTGCGCTCGGTCGCGGAGTTCGTCGGCGAGCCGATCGTCGCGCTGCTGCTCGCCCTGCTCCTCGCCACGTGGACCTTCGGCCTCCGCCGCGGCCTGTCCGGCTCCGAGGTGAGTTCGCTCGCCGCCGCCGGTCTCGTGCCCGCCGCGTCGATCCTCGTCATCATCGGCGCCGGCGGGGGCTTCAAGCAGGTCCTCGTCGACTCCGGCGTCGGCGACTCGCTCGCGAAGGCGGCCACGGGCGTCGGCGTCCCGGTCCTGCTGCTGGCCTGGTTCGTCGCCGTGCTCATCCGGCTCGCCACCGGGTCGGCGACCGTCGCGACGGTCACCGCCGCGGGCATCGTCGCGCCCGTCCTCGCCGCCGAGCCGTCCGCGTCGCCGGTGCTCGTCGCGCTCGCGATCGGGGCCGGCTCGGTGTTCTTCTCGCACGTCAACGACGCGGGCTTCTGGCTCGTCCGCGAGTATTTCGGCATGTCGGTCCGCGACACGTTCCGCACCTGGTCGGTCATGGAGACACTGGTGTCGGTCGTCGGCCTGCTCGCGGTGCTGGCGGCGAGCCTCGTTGTCTGAGGCGGAGACCGTCCTCGCCGTCGACGTCGGCACCACCTCCACCAAGGCGGTCCTCTTCACGACGACGGGGGTGGTGCTGGGGGAGGGCGACCGCGGCTACCCGCTGGGCGAGCCGGAGCCCGGCGCCGCCGTGCAGGACCCGGAGACCATCTGGGAGGCGGTCGGTGACGCGGTGCGCGACGCGGCCGGCGGCACCCGCCCGGCCGTGGTCGCCCTCTCCGCGGCGATGCACGGGCTGCTCGGGGTCGACGACGGCGGGGATCCGGTCGGGCCGCTGCTCACCTGGGCCGACTCCCGGGCCGCCGGGGTGGCCGGCGAGATCCGCCGACGCGGCGACGCGCTCGCCCTGCACCGCCGGACCGGGACCCCCGTCCACTCGATGAGCCCGCTGGTCAAGCTCGCCTGGCTGCGTCGCGAGCGGCCCAGCCTGCACGCCGCGCCCGCACGCTTCGGCGGGGTGAAGGAGTTCGTCGTCGGCCGCGCGACCGGTGAGCGGGCGGCCGACGCGTCCTGCGCCTCCGGCACCGGGCTGATGGACCTGGAGCGGCGGTGCTGGGACGACGAGGCCCTGGACCTCGCGGGGCTCACGCCCGACCGGCTCGACCGGATCGTCGACACGACCGCCGTCGTCGGGAGCCTGACCGCGGCCGCGGCGCGGGAGTGGGACCTGCCGTCGGGAACACCGGTGGTGGCCGGGGCCGGGGACGGACCGCTGGCCAACCTCGGGCTCGGCGCCATCCGCCCCGGCGTGCTGGCCTGCTCGATCGGCACGAGCGGTGCCCTGCGGCTGGCGGTGGACCGTCCCGGGATCGACCCGCGCGGCCGCCTGTTCTGCTACGAGCTCACCCCGCAGCGCTGGACGGTCGGCGGCGCCGTGACCAACGGGGGCGTGGTGCTCGACTGGGCGTCCGAGACGTTCGGCGCGGACCCCGACGAGCTGCTCGACGAGGCCGCCGCCGTCCCGGCCGGCGCCGACGGACTGCTGGCCATCCCGCACCTGCTCGCCGAGCGCGCCCCGCGCTGGGACGGCGGTCTCGGGGGGACGTTCCTCAACCTGCAGCGCTCCCACGGCCGCGGGCACCTGACCCGTGCCCTGCTCGAGGGGGTCTGCCTGCAGCTGCGCCTGGTGCTCGACTCGGTGCGCGACGCGGGGATGGCGGTCGAGGAGGTCCGGGCGACCGGGGGCTTCGCCCGCAGCCCGTTCTGGCGTCAGCTGCTCGCGGACGTGCTCGGGGTGCCGGTCGGGTTCACCGACGGGCACCAGGGCTCCGCGTACGGCGCGGCCCTGCTCGGCCTGCAGGGCGTCGGCCTGCTCGACGACGGGCCGGACGCCCTGGCGGACGTCGCGGACCGCGTCACGATCACCGAGACCCTGGAGCCGGGGCCGTCGGCCGACGCCTACACCCGTCGTCGGGACCTCGTGGAGCAGGTGCACGACCAGCTCGCCGACGTGGTCGGCGAGCTGCGTGCGTCCTCCTAGCCGTCCGCGGCGTCGGCGACGTCCTCGAGCTCGACGAGCGACTCCTCGAGGTAGGTCAACAGCTTCTGCAGGCGCGGGACCGCACGGCGGTCGCCGGTGAGGCCGAACTCCATGTTGTCGGCGTAGGAGAACACCGTCATGTTGAGCGCCTGGCCGTCGAGCGGGATCGACACGGGGTAGAGGCCGGAGAGCTTCGCGCCCACCCAGTACAGCGGGTCCTTCGGGCCGGGCACGTTCGAGATGATCAGGTTGAACCCGGGGTTGATCACCGACGACAGGCCCGGCACGGTCCCGAGGGGGAGCGGCGCGGCCACGGCCAGGGACAGGGCGGCGACGGCCATCGGGTCGCGCTGGTCGAGGTTGCCCTTGGCCGCCTTCGTCGAGGCCTTGATGCGCTCGAGCCGGACGCCGGGGTCGGGCTCGTCGGTCGCGAGGGTCACGAGGATCGCGCCGAGCTGGTTGCCCGAGCCGGTGGTGCCCAGCGACACCGGGAGGGCGGCGACGAGAGAGCGGTCGGGCAGCTCGTCGAGCTCGAGCATGTAGCGGCGCAGCGCGCCGGAGCACATGGCGAGCACGATGTCGTTGACCGTCGACCCGGTCCGCTCGCGCACCCGCTGGATGCGCTTGATCGGCCAGGACTCGGCGGCGAAGCGCCGGGCCCCGGTGATCGGCACGTTGAGCATGCTGTGCGGCGCCTCGAAGGGCAGCGCGGTGTCGCGGTGGGCGAGCCCCTCGTAGAAGGCGTTCGCGAGGACGGGCGCCACGCCGAGGGCGGAGTTCGTGGTGCGGACGGTGTCGGCGACCGCCGAGGCCACCGTCCGCGCGCTCTCGGTGACCGCCGAACCGACGCGCTCGAGGACGCCGGTCTCGCGCGTCGCCACCTCGGTGGACGGCTTCTTCTTCCGCGACCGCGGGTCGACCTGCCAGAACGGCGGCGTGTCGAGGTCCTCGGGGTCGGTGGAGAGCGTCTTCTGCAGGTGCCGCGCGCCCGTGACGCCGTCCATCATCGCGTGGTGGAACTTGAAGTAGGCGGCGAAGCGGTCGCCCTCCACACCCTCGATGAGGTGGAACTCCCACAGCGGCCGGTGCCGGTCGAGCAGGGTCCCGTGCAGGCGCGACACGAGCTCGAGGAGCTCACGGATGCGGCCCGGCCGCGGGAGCGCGGACAGCCGCACGTGGTACTCGAGGTCGAGGTCCTCGTCGGGCTCCCATGCCCACTGGCCGAGGGTGCCGACCGTGCGCACCGCGCGGCGCGCGAACAGGGGCGCCACCGTGCGGTCGGAGACCAGTCGGCGGTGCAGGTCGCTGAGGAAGTCCGGCCCGGCGTCCTCGGGCCGGTCGAACAGCAGCAGGGACCCCACGTGGGTCGGGTGCTCCCGGGACTCGGCCAGCAGGAACATCGAGTCCCGGAACGACATGACACCCATGCGAAACCATCCTCACGCCGCGGCCCCTGTGCAGCGAAGGACGTCCCGCACGCGCCGGGGATGACGTCGACCTCACCGCGATCTTGGTGATGCCCGTCTCAGGTGTCCGTGAAACGGGCCAGGGCCGCATCGAGCTCGTCGAGCGAGCCCACCTCGACCCCGCCGCTGTGCCGCACCACGGCCCCGATCATGAGGTTGTAGCGCAGGCCCTCCTCGCCGCCCTGGCGCAGGTCGTTGCGGTAGGCGATCACCGGCCTGCCGTGCGCCGCGGCCCACGCCACCTCGATCACCGTCCCGTTGTCCGGCGGCTCCTGGTCCAGACAGGCGATCACGAGGTCCGACCGGTCCGCGATCGACGCGAGGTGCACGTCCCCGAGCGCGAGCCAGGGGTCGTCCCCGCTCGGCAGCTCGACGGCCCACGGGTCGATCACGTCGACGTGCCGCGTGATCACGGGCAGCAGCCGCTCGGTGTAGAAGAGCCTCGTGGACTCGGCGAACCCGTAGGGGCTGGCGACGTAGGCGATCACGCCCCCACGCTGGCAGGAAAGCGTCGTTGCTGTCGTCCGGTGGCAGGAAGACCACATCGTCGGAGGAGACCTCGTGCGCGTGGTGATCACCGGGGCCGGTGGGTTCGTCGGCCGTCACGTCGCGCACGCCTTCCGGACGGCGGGTCATGCGGTCTCCGCGCTCACCCGCGCGGCTCTCGACGTGACCGACCCCGTGGCCGTCGGGCGGGCGGTCGCCGGGGCCGACGCCGTCTGCCACCTCGCCGCCCGGGTGCGGGTCCGCGAGTCGCGGGAGGACCCGGCCGGCTACTGGCGGACCAACCTCGACGGGACGCGCGCGGTGCTGGCGGCGTGCCCGGCGACCGCGCGGGTCGTGCTGGCCTCGACGGCCGCGGTGTACGCGACGTCCGACGCGCCCGTCGCCGCGGACGCCCCGCTCGACCCGACCAGCCCCTACGCCGCGAGCAAGCTCGCCGCGGACCTCCTCGCGCGCGACCTCGCCGGGGCGGGAGGACCCGGCGTCGTGAGCCTCCGCGCCTTCAACGTGGCCGGGCCCGGTGACACCGACCCGTCCCGCGTGCTCCCGGCGCTCCTGTCCGGGCGCCCGTTCACGGTGAACGGCGACGGCTCGGCCGTGCGCGACTACCTGCACGTGGCCGACCTGGCCGACGCCTTCGTGGCGGCGGTCGACGCGGCCGAGCCGGGGACGTGGCGCGCGTACCCGGTCGGCTCCGGGCGGGGGACCTCGGTGGCGGAGCTCGTGGACGTGGTCGGGCACGTGACCGGGCGGGTCGTCCCGGTCCGGCACGGGCCCGCCGTCGCCGAGCCGGCCCGGTTGGTCGCCGACCACGCCCGTATCACCGCGGACACGGGGTGGCGGCCGTGGCGCTCCGAGCCGGAGCGGATCGTCACCGACGCGTGGGAGGACCTGCGGCGCCGCGCCGACCCGTCGTCGGGATGACGACCTACGGGGGGCGCGGCCGGAGGTAGCCGGCGCCGGTGCCCCGCACCCGGGCCCCGTCGGCGACGCTGTGGCGGATGCCGTTGTAGACGAGGTCCCAGAGCTCGGGGTTGGCGTGGAGCGCGCCCGTCGGGGCCGTGGTCCGGTGCTCGTCGCGGTCGACGAGCGTGACCCAGTGCTGGCCCTGGCCGACGCCGACGACGATCTCGGTGAGCGTGTAGAGGTCGACGTGGATGCGTCCGTTCTGCAGGTAGTCGGCGCCGGCGGCGAGGTAGGTCCGGCGGATGCCGCGGACACCGAGGACGGCGAGCACCCCGAAGACCGCCCAGAGCCACCAGAAGCCGAGGACCCGGACGTCGACGAGCGCGCCGACGCCGAGCAGCCCGGCCAGCAGGCCGACGAAGACCAGGCTGTCGTAGTCGGTGCCGCGCTGGACCTCGAGGACCGGGCCGTACCCGGGCGGCGGGGGACGGACGCCGTCCGGCGGGGTGTCGTCGACGGCGAGGTGCAGGGTGCCGTGCACGGTCGACGCGGTGATCGTCCAGCGGGGTGCCGCCGGCGGGCGGGGGAGCCCGGTGGCGGGGTCGGGGCGTGCGGGCAGCGGGCCCTCGCCGAGCCCCCAGGCGTCGGCGCGGCTCACGTGACCCGGTCCTCGACGGTGTCCCAGTGGTCGCCGATGGCCCAGGAGACGGCGAAGCCGGCCCCGATCGCGACCAGGGTGGCCGGCCCACCGGCGACGGCGAGCCCGGTGAGGGCCAGGACGCCGGCGGTGGTGGCGATCGAGGCGGCGGTCTGGGTGACGTTCTTGGCGGTCGCGGAGCCCACCGAGCGGCCTGCCGCGACGTCGACGCCGATCCCCAGCGCCGTGGTGCCGAGGCTCAGGTACGGGACGTTGCGCAGGACCGGCGCGGCCCGGCCCAGCAGGCCGGACGCCCCGTCGGGCAGGGGCGCGCTGCGGGCGCCCTCGAGCACCCGCCCGACGACGGGCCGGTCCTGCAGACCGAGCAGGAGGCGGCCGTTCGAGCCGGCCGCGGCGTCGGCCCGGGCGGCGAGGCGGCGGGCTTCCTCGTAGCGCGCGCGGGGATTCACCGAGCTCGCCCCGGGGGCGGCCGGCCCGACGTGGAGCGCCCGCTGCCACTGCCGGGCCTGCTCCTCGTGGTGCGCCCCGACGCGCTTCCAGCCGTCGGCCACGCCGTGCAGGGTGGAGGCCGTGGCGAGTGGCACGAGGGCCCCGCGGTAGGCCCACGTGAACTGCGGGGAGTTCAGCAGGTCCGTCGACGGGGCGAGACCGGCCCGGAGCCGCTCCTGGGCCTCGAGGTAGCGGGCCCGGGCGTCGGTGGCGAGGGTGCCCGCCGCGGCGAAGGCGCGGCGATGCCGGTCCGTGCCGGAGGTGGGCTCACCGATGAGCTCGCCGTCCACCGGGAGACCGGCGTCGGCGGCGATCGCCCGGGCCCGCGCCATGGCGGCCTCGGCGGCGTCGACGTCACCGGCGTACTCGCTCAGCAGACGCGCGGCGTCCCGGGCGTCCCCGGCGACCCGGTCGCCGACGTCGCACAGCCGCCCGGTCCGGTCGCGGAACGCGTCGCCGGCGGCGCCCTCCCACCCGTCGGCGGACCGCCGGCGGGCGGCGTCGACCCCGGCCGCGGTGTCCTCGGCGTTCCGCCCGACGACGTCGAGCCACTGCGCCGTGGCCCGGCAGGACCCGGCGTCGGCGTCGATGGTCGTGTCGATGGGCACGGGTCAGGACCCGGCACCGAACGCGGACCGGGCGTGCGCGTCGCTGCTGCGGTAGGCGCCGGCGGCCGCGCGGGCCGATCCGGCCTCGACCACGGTGCCCTCGAGCAGCTCGGTCACCGACCGCGAGAGCGCGGCGACGAAGGCGACGACGTCACCGGTCACCGCCCCGGCCCGGGGGACGTCGCCGCCGCCCGCCGCCGTGGCGGCCAGGCGGGCGGTCGCGTCGTCGAGGGCGGCCGCGATCCCCTCGAGCTGCGCCACGTCGACGTCGAACCCGGGGGTGCTCACCGGTCGCCACCCCGGTGGCGCAGCTCCGCGGGGAGCTCCAGGCCTTCGACGACACCGTCCGCGCCGGTCGCGGCCAGGAGCGCCGGAAGCCGACCGGTCGGCACCGCCATCCACGGTTGTGCGCCCCCGCACCGGGCCACCAGCTCCTCGACCGAGGCGTACACCGGCAGCGCGAGCCGGTCGTCGACCAGCCGTCGCAGCTCGCACACGGCC